>NZ_CP064356.1:1625000-2825000 GCF_018141545.1 Miltoncostaea oceani
GTTGAAGCGGGGGTAAGACCTCGTGGAGGACCGAACCCACGTCGGTTGAAAACGGCGGGGATGACCTGTGGATCGGAGTGAAAGGCTAATCAAACTCGGTGATATCTGGTTCTCTCCGAAATATATTTTGGTATAGCCTCCTGCGTTCAGTCGTGGTTGTAAAGCACTGTTTGGCCTAGGGGCCCTACCAGGTTACCGAAGTCAGATAAACTCTGAATGCCACGACTCCAGAGCAGGGGAGTCAGACTGCGGGGGATAAGCTTCGTAGTCGAGAGGGAAACAGCCCAGACCACCAGCTAAGGGCCCCAAGCGCCGGCTAAGTGGAAAACGTTGTGCGAGTGCACAGACAACCAGGATGTTGGCTTAGAGGCAGCCATTCGTCTAAGGAGTGCGTAATAGCTCACTGGTCAAGTGCTCGTGCGCGGATAATGTAACGGGGCTCAAGCCGGCCCCCGAAGCTGTGGACTTCGTCTTCGGACGGAGTGGTAGGAGAGCGTTCTTCGTGCAGTGAAGCGGCAGCGGCAAGCTCCCGTGGAGCGCGGAGAAGTGAGAATGCAGGCATAAGTAACGAAAGAGGAGTGAGAAACTCCTCCACCGGATGCCCAAGGTTTCCTGAGTAAAGCTAATCTGCTCAGGGTTAGTCGGGACCTAAGCCGAGGCCGACAGGCGTAGGCGATGGACAACAGGTTGATATTCCTGTACCGCGTCTTCCGCGCTATTACCGATGGGGGGACGGGGAAGGGTAGGCGAACCGTGGCGTTGGTAGTCCACGGACAACCCGGTAGGAGGGACCTCAGGAAAATCCGGGGTCCATTAACTCCGAGAGGGGATGTCGGTCGTCGTAAGACGGCAAGTCGTCGAGCCCATGCCTCCGAGAAAAGCCTCTAGGGAGTGGGAACGCGCCCGTACCAAAACCGACACAGGTGGGCAGGTAGAGCATACCGAGGTGATCGAGATAACCCTCGTTAAGGAACTCGGCAAAATTGTCCCGTAACTTCGGGAGAAGGGACGCCCCGGTAGAGTGAAAGACTTCGCGTCTCGAGCTCGAGGGGGCCGCAGAGAATTGGCCCAACCGACTGTTTACCAAAAACACAGGTCTCTGCGAAGTCGTAAGACGACGTATAGGGGCTGACGCCTGCCCGGTGCCGGAAGGTCAAGTGGAGAGGTCAGCCGCAAGGCGAAGCTTTGAAACCAAGCCCCGGTAAACGGCGGCCGTAACTATAACGGTCCTAAGGTAGCGAAATTCCTTGTCGGGTAAGTTCCGACCTGCACGAATGGCGTAACGAGTTGGGCGCTGTCTCAACGAGGGACTCGGTGAAATTGTAGTATCGGTGAAGATGCCGATTACCCGCCGCAAGACGGAAAGACCCCGTGAACCTTTACTGCAGCTTGATATTGGTGTTTGGGACATCCTGTCCAGGATAGGTGGGAGGCTGTGAGACAGTGGCGTCAGCTGCTGTGGAGCCACCCTTGGGATACCACCCTGGATGTTCTGGGCATCTAACGGACGACCGTGATCCGGCGTTCGAACAGTGTCAGGTGGGCAGTTTGACTGGGGCGGTCGCCTCCCAAATTGTAACGGAGGCGCGCAAAGGTTCCCTCAGCACGGTTGGAAATCGTGCGTAGAGTGTAAAGGCATAAGGGAGCTTGACTGCGAGACTGACAGGTCGAGCAGGTACGAAAGTAGGCCTTAGTGATCCGGCGGTAGAGAGTGGAATTGCCGTCGCTCAACGGATAAAAGGTACTCCGGGGATAACAGGCTTATCCTCCCCAAGAGTCCACATCGACGGGAGGGTTTGGCACCTCGATGTCGGCTCGTCGCATCCTGGGGCTGGAGTTGGTCCCAAGGGTTGGGCTGTTCGCCCATTAAAGCGGTACGCGAGCTGGGTTCAGAACGTCGTGAGACAGTTCGGTCCCTATCTGCGGTGGGCGTTGGAGATTTGCGAGGAGTCGTCCCTAGTACGAGAGGACCGGGATGAACAGACCTCTGGTGTATCAGTTGTCGTGCCAACGGCACTGCTGGCTAGCTACGTCTGGACGGGATAACCGCTGAAAGCATCTAAGCGGGAAGCCCACCTCAAGATGAGATCTCCCACCCCTTCAAGGGGGTAAGGCTCCAGGTAGACCACCTGGTTGATAGGCGGGATGTGTAAGCGCAGCAATGTGTTCAGCAGACCCGTACTAATCCGCCGAGGGCTTGACCACACACTTTTCGGAGCACACCACGCCGCTATGCAGTCTTGAGGGTATGCCCTCGAGGTTTTCCGGTGGTCTTAGCGAGAGGGAAACACCTCTTCCCATTCCGAACAGAGCAGTTAAGCCTCTTTGCGCCGATGGTACTCCGAGTGAAGACTCGCGGGAGAGTAGGTCGCCGCCGGGATTAGTCTGGTTGTTGAACGCAGAGCCGCGGGGCTTAGGCCCGGCGGCTCTTCGTCGTTAAGGCGCGTGAGCGGCCGAGTGGTGGCCTCGCTCCAGACGGCGGAGTCGCGGCGGCGGCGGCCGTGGAGGTGCGGGCCGACGGGCGCCGGCAGGGATGACGGCCGGCCGGGGGACGAGCGACCGATGGGCGCGTCAGTCCTTCGGCGAGACGCCCGCAGGTCGCAGGCACGCCGGCCCGCGCGTCCAGGGAACGCGATGAGGCCCTGCTGCCGGCCACGATTCTCTGAGCAGCTGACGACGGCCGGTTACGGCATCGGTCGGGCGCGGGGGGCGAGCGCGGCCCCGCGGCCAATTGGACCGCGACCCTCAGGCCAGGTGGACCGCGACCCTCAGGCCAGGTGGACCTCGACTCGACGGCCAAGTGGACCTCGACGCCACGGCCAAGTGGACCTCGACCCCACGGCCAAGTGGACCTCGACCCCACGGCCAAGTGGACCTCGACCCCACGGCCAAGTGGACCTCGACCCCACGGCCAAGTGGACCTCGACCCCACGGCCAAGTGGACCTCGACCCCGCGGCCAAGTGGACCTCGGCGCGACGGCCAAGTGGACCTCGGCTCCCTCGGCCAAGTGGACCTCGGCTCGACGGCCGAGTGGACCTCGGGTCCACGCCCAACGTGTCCCCTTGATGCGACGGCCTGAGCGTTGCCCGGGGGATGGCTCCCCCGTCCCCTCCAGCGTGGCGTGTTCCTCGAGCGGTTGATTGGCGCCTACCGCGTGGGGCGCCCGTCCGGCGATCGCCGACGCCCTCGCCTGCACGCGTTCCCTGAGAAGTTGCGTGAGAGCCGACGTGAGAGTCCGGGATCCCGAGTCATCGCCGGCGCGCGACTGCCGTCCCTGTCACGCCTGCCCGACGTGCGTCAGGGATGACGTGTCAGCACCAGTCGGGCTCGGAGTCGCAGGGCGGGGCCGCGAGGCGTCGTCCGGGGCGATGGGGCGGAGGGACCGCGGCGGCCGGGGCCGGGGCGGTGCCGGCGTCGCGCCGGAGGAGGGTGAGGAGGCGCCGGCCGAGGCCGGGCCGTGCCCGGCGCGGGACGACGTGCTTCGGGGCGCTCGGGAGGTGGCGGTCCTGGAGGCTCCTCAACTCGGTGTAGCGGTGCATCTCGGTGCTCCCTGTCGTGTGGGAGCAGCGTCTCGCGGGTGGCGAATAAGGACAAATCGGGTTAGCGTTCGAGTCCATCATGGAACGCGATGGATGGCTCCAGGTCGAGGTCCGGCACCTCGCCGCGCTCCGGGCGGTCGCCGAGGCCGGCTCGTTCGGGGGCGCCGCGACGCTGCTCGGGTACACGCAGTCCGCCGTCTCCCAGCAGATCGCCACCCTCGAGCGCGCCACCGGGGTGCGGCTCATCGACCGGCCCGGCGGGCCGCGGCGCATCTCCATGACCGAGGCGGGCCGGGTGCTGCTGCGCCACGCCGAGCGCATCACCGCCGACATGGAGGCCGCGTGGGCTGACCTCGCCGCCCTCGCCGACGGCGCCACCGGGACCCTCCGCGTCGGCACCTACCAGAGCGTCGGCGCGCGGATCCTCCCCGACCTCATGCGCCGCTTCCTGCAGGAACGCCCCGGCGTCACCGTCGAGCTCACCGAATCCGGCAACGACGCCGAGCTCCTCGCCCTCCTCGAACGCGGCGAGCTCGACCTCTCGTTCACCGTCCTCCCCATGCCCGACGGCCCGTACGAGGGCGTCGAGCTCATGACCGACCCCTACGTCCTCATGGTCGCCGCCTCCGACCCCCTCGCCGGCCGCGACGGGCCCCTCGCGCTCACCGACCTCGCGGGACGGCCGCTCATCGGGTTCCGCCACTGCCTCTCCGGGGAGTTCGTCGACGCCCACATCCGCCGGCACGGCGTCGACCTCGACATCGTCTTCCGCTCCGACGACAACGGCACCGTCCAGGGCCTCGTCGGGGCGGGGATGGCCTCCGCGCTCGTGCCCCTGCTCGCGGCCGACCCCGGCGACGACCGGGTCGCCGTCCTCCCCATGGGGGACACCGTCCCGTCCCGGCGGATCGCCGTCGCATGGCACCGCGACCGGGCTCTCTCCGCCGCCGCGGAGGCGTTCATCGCCAGCGCCGCCCGCGTCTGCGACGAGCTCCAGCCCGCCGTCGCCGCCCCCTCCGGGACCGTCCAGGGGCCTCCGGACCCGCTGGTACCATCGCCGCGATGAGCGACACCGAACCCCGGCCCGGCGGCCTGGACTGCATCGTCGTGGGAGGGGGCCTCGCCGGCCTCGCCTGCGCATACGGCCTCGCCGTCGCCGGCCGCAGCGTCACCGTCCTCGAGGCCGACGAGGCCCCCGGCGGACGCGCCCGCACCGTCTGGCACCGGGGACGCCCTGTCGACCGGGGGTTCCAGACCCTCTTCCGGGCCTACCCCCGCACCCGGCGCCTCCTCAAGGACATCGGGCTCCCACGCCGCGACCTGCGGCCCGTCGCCGGAGGCGCCGTCTTCATCGACGGGGAGGGGACGGCCCGCCGCCTCGGCACGTCCAAGGTCGCCGGCCTCGCGTTCGACGGCCTCCCGCGCCCCGACCGCCTCCGCCTCGCCGCCCTCGGCGCGCGCGTCGTCGGCCGCTCCGTCGAATCGCTGCTCGCCGAGGACGACGACGCCCCCAGCACCGAGGCCTACCTCCGCGCCGAGGGCTTCTCCGACGCCGCCATCGACGGCTTCTTCCGGCCCCTCTTCGGCGTCATCCTCCTCGACCGGGACCTGTCCGCCGACCCCGGCTACTTCCGCTTCCTCCTCGCGATGCTCGCCCGCGGCCCGTCCGTCATCCCGAGCGACGGCCTCGGCATGGTCGCCGAGTGGACCTCCGCGGCGATCCGCCAGGCCGGCGGCACCATCCAGCTCGGCACACCCGTCGAGGGCCTCGACGTCGACGCCGACGCCCGCCGGATCACCGGTGTGCGCACCGGCGACGGACGCGTGCTCAGCGCCCGCCACGTCGTCCTCGCCGTCGAGGCGCCCGCCGCCGCCCGCCTCCTCGCGGGGATCGACGACGACGTCATCGCCCGACTCCCCACCCGCGCCGCGTCGTCCGCGACGGCGGCGTTCGCGCTGCGACGGCCCCTCTACACCGGCCGCTCCATCGTGCTCAACGCCGACGGCCGCCGCGACGGCGACGGACCGCACGTCGACCTCGTCTGCCAGACCACAAACATCACCCGCCCCGGGGCGCCCGACGGCCCGCACATCCTGCTCGCCCAGACCGTCACCACCGGCGGCGGGACCTCCGACGGCCTCGTCGAGGCGGTCGGCGCCCTCGTCCGCCGCTGGGCGCCCGGCTACGACTGGGACGGCCTCGCCGAACCCATCGGCGTCCACGAGCACGCCTTCGCCCAGTACCGCCCCGGCGTCGGCGTGCGGCGCGGCCTCCCCGGCCCCCGCACCCGGGTCGGCAACCTCATCATGGCCGGGGACCTCACCACCCACCCCTCGATCGAGGGCGCCGTGTCGAGCGGCGCCCGCGCCGCGGAGATCGTCGACGCGCTGATGCCGTGAGGCAGGTCGGCGACCGGAGGGTCTTCTCGGTCGAGGACGTCACCGGGCGCCTCGCGCGCATGTTCGAGGACCTCCGCTCCTTCTGGGTCGAGGCCGAGCTGCAGGACCTGCGCCCCGCCCGCACCCAGATGCGGTTCACCCTCCGCGGCGAGCACGTCCTCGAGGCGTCCATGAACGGGATCGTCTTCGAGCGCCTCGAGCACCGCCCACGCGACGGCGCCCAGGTGCAGGCCTACGGGCGCATCGAGTTCTGGCGGGGCCGCGCCCAGCTGTCCATGCGGGTCGAGAAGCTCGAGCTGGCGGGGGAGGGGCTCCTGCGCGCCCGGGTCGACGCCCTCCGCGCCGTGCTCGAGGCGGAGGGCCTGCTCGCCCCCGGGCGGAAGGTGCGCCCACCGCTCCTGCCGCGCCGCATCGGCCTCGTCACCAGCGTCGACGGCGCCGCCCGGGACGACGTGCTCACCAACGTCTGGGCCCGCTTCCCCGGCGCGGACGTCGCGCTCGTCAGCGTCCCCGTCCAGGGCGACGCCGCCCCCGCCCTCATCGCCCGGGCGCTCCGCCACCTCGACGGCCTCGACGGCGTCGACGTCATCGTCATCGCCCGCGGTGGCGGGTCCCTCGAGGACCTCATGGCCTTCAACAGCGAGACCGTCTGCCGCGCCGTCGCCGCGACCCGCACCCCGGTCGTGTCCGCCGTCGGCCACGAACGCGACGTCACCCTCTGCGACCTCGTCGCCGACGTGCGCGTCTCCACCCCGACCGCCGCCGCGGCCGCCGTCGTCCCCAGCCGCGAGGCCCTCGACGCCCACCTCGCCGACTCCGCGGCCGCCATCACCCGCGGCCTCGTCCGCGCCGGGGCCCGCGCGCGCATCGACGTCGACCGGAGGTCCACCGACCTCGTGCGCGCCCTCCGCGCCCGCGGGGACCTCGGCCGCGACCGCGTCGACCGCCTCGCCCCGCGCCTGCGCGGCGGGCTGGAGCGCGTCGCCGCCCGCGCCCCCGCCGCCGTCGACGACCGCGCCGGCCGCCTCGAGCGGGCCGTCGCCGCGCGCCGCGACGCCGCCGTCCGCCGCGTCGACGGCGCCGCCGCCATGCTGCACCTGCTCTCACCGCGCCGGACCGTCGCGCGCGGGTATGCCATCGTCCGCGACGCGGACGACGCGAGCGTGATCGGATCGGCGGGCGACGTGGCGGAGGGGCGGAGGATCGTGATCGAGATGCGCGACGGGGCGGTCCCCGCACGGGCGGAGGCCCCCGCATGACCACCACGCCCCCCGGCGACGGGACCCCGCCCACGTTCGAGGAGGCCCTGCGGCGCCTCGACGAGGTCGTCGCCCGCCTCGAGGCGGGGGAGGTCGGCCTGGAGGAGGCGCTCGGCCTCTTCGAGCAGGGCCAGGCGCTTCTCGCCGCCTGCCGCGAGCGCCTCGCGGCCGCTCAGCGTCGGATCGAGGAGCTCACCGCCGACGACCTCCCCGCCGGAGGCCCCGGCGCCCCCGCACCCCCGGAGGCCCCGCCCGCGCCCTTCTGAGGGCGCGCGGCGCTCCACCGCTCCAGCCGGCGCAGGTCCCGCTCGATGCGCCGCAGGGGCACCTGGCATCCGGCGCCGCCGACGTTGGCGTAGGCCAGCAGGCGGTCCTCGTCGGCCCGCAGGGTCATCCACTTCGCGAGCACGTCGTCGCCCGCCGGCAGCAGCCGGGTCGCGCCCGGGCCGGTCCGGTCCGGGAACTGCACGCAGTACTCGCGCACCGGCGCCAGCGACCGCGGCAGCAACGCGACCACCGGCAGGTGCGGGTAGACCAGGTACCGGTACCGCGCCGGATCCCCGGGGGCCGCGTCCCGGCGCCGGCGGCGACCCGCGACGCAGATGAAGCCGAGGTCGCGGAACATCTCCCACTCGTCCTCGTTGACCACCGACCGCAACAGGTCGAGCGCCCGGCGCTCCGCGTCCTCCGGGGGCAACGGCGGCTCCCGGAGCCACGCCGGCGCGCTGGCCGCGCCCTCGCGACGGCGGCTGCGCGGCGTCCGGCCCGGGCGGGTGATCACCACCGCGAGGGCCCCCAGGGTCGCCGTCAGGAGGACGACCCAGAGCCCCGTCATCGCGCCCTAGCGGACGGGGGAGGGAGGGGCGCCGCCGGCGGCGCGCGGCCAGAAGAGGACGCGCTCGGCGTCGGCCGGGACGTCGCGGAAGTCGGTCACCAGCACCGCCTCGCGGCGGCCCGTCGCGCCGTCGGTGACCGGCACCGCCGCCCACATCCCCGCGTCGAGCTGGGCGCGGAACGCGCGCAGGAGCTCCTCGCGCTCGCCCTCCACCCGAGGGTCGCCCTCGCAGACGAGCGTCTCCCCGTAGCCGGGCATCATCCGCAGCAGCCGCATGCAGGCGGGTTATAGCGGGGCGCGCGGGGCACGCGCAACGGCGTCCCGCGGGGCCCGGCGGGCCGCCCCGGCTACCATGCGCCGGTGCCCCCCGACCTCCGCACCGTGCGGGACCAGCTCCCGTGCCTCGCCCCCGAGGTCTACCTCAACACCGGGGCGTGCGGGCCCCTGACACGTGTCGCGGCGCGGGCGACGGCGGAGTGGCAGGCCGCCGAGCTCGCCGCCGGCCGCGGCAGCGCCGCCGGCTTCGGCCTCGTCGCCGCCGAGGCCGCCCGGGTGCGGGCCGCGGCGGGGAGGGTCGTCGGCGCCGGCGCCACCCGGATCGCGCTGACGGACAACACCACCGCCGGCGTCAACGTCGTCGCGTGGGGCATCGACTGGCGGCCCGGCGACGAGATCGTCATGCCCGCCCTCGAGCACCCCGGGATGGGGGTGCCGCTCGCCACCGTCGCCCGCCGCACCGGCGCCGTGCTGCGGACGATCGACCACGACGGCGACGGGCGGCGCCTCGCCGAGGAGCTCGCGGCGGCCGTCGGACCGCGCACCCGCCTCGTCGCGCTCTCCCACGTGGCGTGGTCGACCGGCGCCGTCCTCGACGTCGCCGCCGCCGTCCGGGCGGCCCGCGCCGTCGGCGCCCTCGTGCTCGTCGACGGCGCCCAGTCCGCCGGCGCGATCCCGGTCGACGTCAACGCCCTCGGCGTCGACGCGTACGCGTTCCCCGCGCACAAGTGGCTGCTCGGGCCCGGCGGGCTCGGCGCCCTCTGGATCGCGCCCGGCGCGATGGAGCGGATCGACATCACCCAGACCGGCTACGAGGCGGGGACCGACCACGGCCCGGGGGGAGGCATCACCCTGCACGCCGGGGCCCGGCGGCACGAGGTCTCGACGCTCCCCGCCGCCCTGCTGCCCGCCTGGCGGGCGTCGCTCGAATGGCTCGAGGAGCTCGGCCACGACTGGATCCACGCCCGCATCGCCGCGAACCAGGCGGCGACCCGCGCCGCCCTCACCGAGGTCCCCGGCGTGACCGTCCTCACGCCCCCCGGCCCGCAGGCGGGGCTCGTCACGTTCACCGTCGCCGGGTGCGACCCGGTCGCCGCGAGCGACGCCCTGGCGGCCGGCGGCGTCATCGCCCGGTGGATCCTGCACCCCCCGGGGTTGCGCGTGTCGACCGGGTTCTTCACCGACGAGACGGACATCCGTCGCCTGGTGGAGGCCGTCGCGGCCGTCGCCGCGCGCGGTGGCTGCTAGCGTCCACCCACGTGAGTCAGGACAGGCTGGTCATCCGGGGCGGCCGTGCGCTGTCCGGCACCATCGTGCCGAGCGGCAACAAGAACGCCGCTCTGCCGATCCTCGCTGCGTGCCTCCTGACGGACGAGGAGGTCGTGCTCGAGAACGTGCCGGACATCCTCGACGTGCACGTCATGCTCGCCCTCCTCGACGACCTCGGGGTGAGCATCCGCGACGAGGGCCCGAACTCCCTCGCCCTGCGGGCCGACCGCGTGCGCACCACGCACCTCGACCCCGACCTCTGCCGGCGCCTGCGGGCGTCGCTGCTGCTCGCGGGCCCGCTGCTCGCCCGCTGCGGCCAGGTCGAGCTGCCGCTCGCCGGGGGCGACTTCATCGGCCGCCGCCGCGTCGACACCCACCTCCTCGCGTTCCGGGGCCTCGGCGCCGAGTGCGTCGTCGAGCGCAGCTACAACCTGCGCCACTCCGGGCTGCGCGGCGCCGAGATCTTCCTCGACGAGGCGTCCGTCACCGCGACCGAGAACGCCCTCATGGCGGCGGTCATCGCGACGGGGCGCACCGTCATCCTGAACGCGGCGAGCGAGCCGCACGTGCAGGACCTCGCGCGCTTCCTCGTCGAGCTGGGCGCCCAGATCGACGGCATCGGCACCAACCGGATGGTCGTCGACGGGGTCGACCGCCTCCACGGCGGACGCTTCCGGATCGGGCCGGACCACATCGAGATCGCCTCGTTCATCGGCCTCGGCGCGATCACCGGGTCCGACCTGACGATCACCGACGTGCGCGCCGAGGACCTGCGCATGATCAACCTGACCTTCGAGCGCCTCGGCATCCGCGTCGAGTACGAGGGCGACACCCTCCGCGTGCCGCCCGACCAGGACCTCCGCGTCATCGCCGACGAGGGCGACGCCATCCCGAAGGTCGACGACGGCATCTGGCCCGCGTTCCCCGCGGACCTCACCAGCATCGCCGTCGCCGTCGCCACGCAGACGCACGGCACGGTGATGATCTTCGAGAAGATGTTCGAGAACCGGCTGTTCTTCGTGGACAAGCTCGTCGCGATGGGCGCGCGCATCGTCGTCTGCGACCCCCACCGGGTCGTGATCAGCGGGCCGGCGCAGCTCTACGGCGAGCGGCTCGAGAGCCCCGACATCCGCGCCGGCATGGCGATGCTGATCGCGAGCCTCGCGGCGAAGGGCGTCAGCGAGATCGGCAACGTCGGCCAGATCGACCGCGGCTACGAGCGGATCGACGAGCGCCTGCAGGCGGTCGGCGCCGACATCGAGCGTGTCCGTGAGTGACGGCGAGGCCGGGGCCCCGGCGATCCCGCCGGCCGCGCTCCCGGCCGGGTCGAAGGACGTGCTCGCCGTCGAGGCCCGGGAGCTCCGCGCCGTCGAGGGCGCCCTCCGGGGACGCTTCGCCGCGTACGGCTACCGCGAGGTCATGACCCCGGTGCTGGAGTTCGCCGAGGTGATCGACCGCGCCCAGGAGGCGGGCCTGCGCGACGCGTTCCGCCTCTTCGACGACACCGGCCGCGTGCTGGTGCTCCGCCCCGACCTCACCATCCCGACCGCCCGCCTCGCCGCGACGCGGATGGCCGACCACCCCGGCCCCGTCCGCGTCTCGTACCTCGCACGGGTCTTCCGGCCGCCGTCGCCGGGGCGCCCGCGGGCGTCCGAGCAGCGCCAGGCCGGCATCGAGCTCATCGGCGAGGGCGGCCCCGGCGGTGACGCCGAGGCGCTCGCCCTGCTCGTCGACAGCCTCCGCGCCTCCGGGCTCGAGGGGCTGCGCGTCGGCGTCGGCGACGTCTCGCTGACGGCGGCGGTCCTCGACGGCCTCGGCGTCGCGCCCGCGATGCGCGAGCGCATGCGCGCCGCCCTCGGCGCCCGCAACTTCGTGGAGTGGCGGCGCCTCGCGCGGGCCGCGGCGGGGGAGGGGTCGCGCGCCGACCTGCTCGTCGCGCTGCCGACCCTGCGCGGCGGCCCCGAGCTGCTCGACCGGATCTCCGGGGAGATCCCGGCCGCGGCCGCGGCGTGCGCCCGGCTCGGCGTGATGCTCGACCTGCTCGCCGGCCTCGGCGTCGCCGACGCCGTCGTGCTCGACCTGGGCGTCCTGCGCGAATGGCGCTACTACTCCGGTGTGGTGTTCGAGGCGTACGCGCCGGGTGTCGGCGCACCGATCGCGATGGGCGGCCGCTACGACGACCTGGCGGGCCGCTTCGGCAGCCCGCGCCCCGCCGTCGGCTTCGGCATCACCCTCGACCTCCTGCACCAGGCCCTGCTCGCCGCGGACGGCGAGGATCCCGGGCCGCGCGACGGCGTCGTGCTCGTCGGTGGGCTCGACACGATGGCGCCGACGGCCGCCGCCGCCCGCGCCGCGGGGATGACCGTGATCGCCGTCGCCGCCGACGACCCCGACCCCGAGGCCCTCGCCGCCGCCGACGGCTGGCGGTGGGTCGCCCGCGGGACCGGCGACGGCGGCTGGGACGTGCTCGACTGCGTGACCGGGGAGCGCTCCCGCCACGCCCGCCTGGACGAGGTGCTGCGATCGCCGGCCTGAGGATCTGCGTGCCGCTCGGCGCCCTCTTCCCCGGGTCGATCGAGGCGCTCGAGGCCGCCGGCGTCGACGTCGCGCCCCTGCGCGACCTCGGGCGCCGCCTCGTCATCGAGGCGCCCGACGGGACGACGTTCATCACGACCCGCCCCAGCGACGTCCCCACCTACGTCGAGGCCGGCGCCGCCGACATCGGCATCGTGGGCAAGGACGTCCTGCACGAACGCGCCCCCGACGTCTACGAGCTGCTCGACCTCGGCTTCGGCGGCTGCCGCATGGTCTACGCGACCCGGGAGGGGGACGACCCCACCCCCGCGGCCCTCGAGCACCTCGGGGTGGTCCGGGTCGCGACGAAGTACCCGGTCTCCGCGACGGAGCACTTCACGCGCACCGGCCGTCAGGCCGAGGTCGTCAAGGTCAACGGCTCCGTCGAGCTCGCGCCCCTCGTGGGCCTCGCGCACGGCATCGTCGACCTCGTCGCGACCGGCCGCACGCTCCGGGAGAACGGCCTCGTCGAGCGGGAGCCGATCTTCGACTCCTCCGCGCGCCTCATCGCGAACCGCGTGAGCCAGACCCTGCGCGCCGGGGAGCTGGAGGAGGTCGTCGGGCGGATGGGGGAGGTGCCGGCGTGAGCGGACCCCGCCGCGCCCGCCTGCGGTCCGGGGGCGCGCAGGCGATCGCCCACACGCTGCGCCCCGAGGGGGACGCGCCCGAGGTCGCCGCCGCCGTGACGCAGACCCTCGAGGACGTCCGCACCCGCGGCGACGACGCCCTGGTGGAGGGCGCCCGCCGGTTCGACGACCCCGACTTCACCCACGACCGCCTGCGGGTGCCGCAGACCGCCATCGAGCGGGCCGTCGACGCGCTCGACGAGGACCTGCGCGCCGCGATCGTCGCCGCGGCCTCCCAGGTGCGGATCGTCTCCGAGGCCCTGCTGCCCGACGACCGTCACGTCACGCTCCCGTTCGGCCAGCGGGTGCAGGTGCGCAACGTCCCCGTCGACTCCGCCGGGTGCTACGCCCCCGGGGGACGGGCGGTGTACCCGTCGAGCCTCATCATGGGCGTCGTCCCCGCGCAGGCCGCCGGGGTGGAGCGGATCGTCGCCGTCAGCCCGCCCGGCCCCGGGGGACGCCCGGCGCCGGCGATCCTCGCCACCGCCGGCCTGCTCGGGATCGACGAGGTCTACGCCGCCGGGGGCGCCGCCGCGATCGGCGCGCTCGCCTACGGCACCGCGACCGTCCCGCCCGTCGCGGTGATCGTCGGGCCCGGCAGCCCCTGGGTGCAGGAGGCGAAGCGGCAGGTGTTCGGCGTCGTCGGCATCGACGGCGTCGCCGGCCCGAGCGAGGTCCTCATCATCGCCGACGCGTCCGCGGACCCGGAGGCCATGGCGCTCGACCTGCTGGCGCAGGCCGAGCACGGCGCCGACTCGCCCGCGGTGCTCGCGAGCGACGACCCCGAGGTGATCACGGCCGTCGAGGCGGCGCTCGCCGGGCTGCCGGACGCCCCCGGTCCCATCACCCTCGTCGAGTGTGCCAGCATGCCCCTGGCGGTCGAGCTGGCCGAGGCGATGGCGCCCGAGCACCTCCAGATCGCGACCCGCGACCCCGAGGCGCTGGCGGCGCGGATCACCCGCTCGGGGGCGGTCTTCACCGGCCCCAACTGCGCGACCGCCTTCGGCGACTACGTCGCCGGCTCCAACCACGTCCTGCCCACCGGGGGCGCCGCACGTCACGCGTCGGCCCTCGGTCCCACCACGTTCCTGCGGAGGATGTCCGTGGTCGAGATGACCGACGAGGCCGTCGCGGCGCTCACGCCCCACCTGGCGGCGCTGGCCGACGCCGAGGGGTTCACGATGCACCGCCGCTCGGCCGAGTCGCGGCGGAGGACGACGTGAGCCGGGTCGGCGAGGCGCACCGCGCCACCGGCGAGACCGACGTGCGCGTGCGCGTCGACCTCGACGGGTCGGGTGCGTCCACGATCGCGACCGGCGTCGGCTTCTTCGACCACATGCTGACCCTGCTCGCCCGCCACTCCCTGATCGACCTGGAGGTCGCCGCCCGCGGCGACCTCGAGACGGGCAGCCACCACACCGTCGAGGACGTCGGCATCACGCTCGGCCAGGCCCTCACCTCGGCGCTCGGCGACCGCTCCGGCATCGAGCGCTACGGCGCGTCCCTGATCCCCATGGACGAGTGCCTCGTGCAGTGCGCGCTCGACCTCTCCGGGCGGCCGTTCACGGCGATCGACGTCCCGCTGCCGTCCACGGTGATCGGCGGGTTCGAGACCGAGCTGCTGTCCGAGTTCCTGCGCGGGCTGGCGAACCACGCCGGCCTGACGCTGCACGTGCGCCTGCTGGTGCCGGGCAACGCCCACCACGCGATCGAGGGCACCTTCAAGGCCGTCGCCCGTGCGCTCGCGGTGGCCGTCGCCCCGAACCCGCGGGTGACGGGCGTGCCGTCGACGAAGGGCAGCCTGTGAGCCCCCGCCTCGCCGTCCTCGACTTCGAGATGAGCAACCTCCGCAGCGCCGTGAAGGCGCTGGAGCGGCTCGGCGCCGACGTGCGCGTCGCGGTCGACCCCGACGGGGCGCGCGACGTCGACGGGGTCGTGCTGCCCGGCGTCGGCAACTTCGGCGAGGCGATGCGCCGCATGGGCGCCCGCGGCCTCGACACCGCCGTGCGCGACGCCGTCGACCGGGGGGTGCCGGTGATCGGCATCTGCCTCGGCCTGCAGCTGCTCTTCGCCGAGAGCGAGGAGAGCCCCGGCGTCCCCGGGCTCGGCATCCTGCCGGGCGCCGTGCGCCGCCTGCGCACCGACCGCAAGCTCCCCCACATCGGCTGGAGCCACGTGACGTGGGCGCCGGACAGCGTGCTCGGGCCCGACGACCCCGGCGACGCCGCGGCCTCGACCTACTACTTCGTCCACACCTACGCGTGCGAGCCGGAGGACCCGTCGCTGGTGCTGGGGCGCGCCGAGCACGGCACCCCGTTCTGCGCGTCCGCGGGCCGGGAGGGGGTCATGGGCGTCCAGTTCCACCCCGAGAAGTCGAGCGCCGCGGGCCTCGGCCTGCTGGGCCGCTGGATCGCGTCGGTCGGCGCCGGGGCGGTGGCCCGGTGATCACCCTCTACCCGGCGATCGACCTGCAGGACGGGCGCGCCGTGCGCCTCCGCCAGGGCGACTTCGCACAGACCACCGTCTTCAGCGAGGACCCCGTCGACCAGGCCCGCCGGTTCGCGGCCGACGGGGCGACGTCGCTCCACGTCGTCGACCTCGACGGCGCCCGGGCGGGCGAGCCGGTCCACGCGGCGCTCGTCGCGAGCATCGCCGCCGCGTTCCCCGGCACCGTCCACCTCGGCGGCGGGCTGCGCTCGCGCGCGGCCATCGAGACCGCCCTCGCGACCGGCGTCGACCGCGTCGTCGTCGGGACCGCCGTCATCGACGACCGCGACCTGCTCGCCTGGGCCGTCGACCGCCTCGGCGACCGCCTGGTCGTGGCCCTCGACGCCCGCCAGGGGAAGGTCGCCACCCACGGCTGGACGAAGGTCACCGACCGCGACGCCATCGACGTCGCGACGGGGCTGCTCTCCATGGGCGTCCGCCACCTCGCGTACACCGACATCAACCGCGACGGCACCCTCGGCGGACCGAACCTCGCCGCCATGCGGCGGCTCGCCGACGCGGCCCCCCCGCTCCGCCTGATCGCCTCCGGCGGCGTGTCGTCCCTCGACGACCTGCGGCGCGTGCGGGACCTCGGCGTCGCCACGCTCGACGGCGTGATCGTCGGCCGGGCGCTCTACGAGGGTCGCTTCACCGTGACCGAGGCGCTCGACGTGCTCGGGGCGGGGAGCCGGGCGTGATCCGCGTCATCCCCTGCCTGGACGTCAACGCCGGGCGGGTGGTGAAGGGGGTCAACTTCGTCGGCCTGCGCGACGCCGGCGACCCCGTCGAGCTGGCGTCCCGGTACGACCGGGAGGGCGCCGACGAGCTCGTCTTCCTCGACATCACCGCGAGCCACGAGGAGCGGGGGACGATCGTCGACCTCGCCCGGCGGACGGCGGAGGAGGTGTTCATCCCCTTCACCATCGGGGGCGGGCTGCGCTCCGAGGACGACATGTACGCCGTGCTCGCCGCCGGCGCCGACAAGGTGTCGCTCAACTCCGCGGCGGTCCGCGACCCCGCGCTCATCACCCGCGGGTCGGCGCGCTTCGGCGCCCAGTGCATCGTCGTCGCCATCGACGCCAAGCGGCGCGCCGACGGGAGCGGCTGGGAGGTCTTCCTCAACGGCGGCCGGCTCGAGACGGGCCGCGAGGCCGTCGCGTGGGCCGCCGAGGCCGCGGAGCGGGGCGCGGGGGAGCTGCTGGTCACCTCGATGGACCGCGACGGCACCCAGGGCGGGTTCGACTGCGAGCTGCTCGCCGCCGTCACCGCGGCCGCGCCCGTGCCCGTCATCGCCTCGGGCGGGGCGGGGACGCTCGGGCACTTCCCGCAGGCCGTCACGGAGGGCCACGCCGACGCGGTCCTCGCGGCGTCGGTGTTCCACGACGGCGTCTACACCATCGCCGAGGTCAAGGACGCGATGGCCGGCGCCGGGGTCCCGGTCCGGCGCTGACCGCGGCGGTGCCGGGTAGGGTGACCCCATGAGGACGATCCGCACCGACGCCGCGCCCGCACCGGTCGCCGGCGCCCCGTACAGCCAGGCGGTCGCCGTCGAGCCGGGGACGCTCGTCTACGTCTCGGGCCAGGTGCCCGTCGACCCCGGCACCGGCGCCCTCGTCGAGGGCGACGTCGGCGTGCAGACGGCACTCGCCCTCCGCCACGTCGCCGCCGTGCTCGCCGCGGCGAACGGGAACCTCCGCCACGTGGTCAAGACCACCGTCTTCCTGACCGACCTGCCCGGCGACTTCGCCGCCATGAACGCCGTCTACGCCGAGGCCTTCACCGGCCACGCGCCCGCCCGCGCCACCGTCGGCGTCGCCGCCCTCCCACTGGGCGCCCGGGTCGAGATCGAGGCGGTCGCCGTCATCCCGAACGGGTGAGCGGCGTGCGTCCCCCCGCTACTCGGCCCAGGTCCGCCGCTCGAGCAGGCTGTCCAACGCGATCCGGTCCAGGTAGTCCGGCGCCTCGGAGATCGGCCGGCCCTCGTTGACGGGGTCGCGCACCCAGGTGCGGAACCGCTCGTCGGCCTCCTCGAACCGCGCGCGCAGCTCCAGCAGCGTCAACCCCTCGAACTTCGCGAAGGCGGACAGGATCTCGGGCGCGACGGGCGCGTTGTCGGCGAGCTTGCGGGAGACCGGGTCGTAGGCCACGTCGACGATCCTAGCCGCCGGGCCGCCGCGGGGGTCGCCGACCATCCCCTCGTCCGCCGCGTGCGCCCCCACCTGACGGGCGACGTCAGCGCCGTCGGCGGCGTGGTGCGCGACGCGCTCCTCGGCCTGCCCCCCGGCGGCGAGCTGGACCTGCTGATCGAGGGTGACGCCGTCGTGCTGGCGGAACGCGTCGGGCGGGCGCTCGGCGCCCGTGTCGTCGCGCACACCCGCTTCGGGACCGCCGTGCTCGGCCTGCCGCACGGCGGCGAGATCGACATCGTCACCGCACGCACCGAGAGCTACGCCCACCCCGGGGCGTTGCCGGACGTGACCCCCGCGAGCCTCCCCGACGACCTCGCCCGTCGCGACTTCACCGTCAACGCGATGGCCGTCGGCCTGAGCGGCGCCCGCGAGGGGGAGCTGACCGACCCCCACGGCGGCGTCGCCGACCTCGCGGCCCGCCTGGTGCGCACGTTGCGCCCCGGGGCGTTCCACGAGGACCCGAGCCGGCTGGTGCGCGCCGCCCGGTACGCCGCGCGCCTCGGGTTCGCCCTCGCGCCGGCGACGGCGGACGAGGCGCGGGACGCCGCCGCCACGCTCGACCCCGGTTCGCCCCGGGTCGCCGAGGAGCTGCGGCGCCTGCTCGACGAGCCGGACGCGGGGGCCGCGCTCGCGCTGCTGGAGGACCTCGGCGTGCCGTGGGTCGCCCCGGGCGCCGCCGGGGGCATCGCCGCGCTCGACGCCGCCGGGCGGCACGTCGCCGCGCCGGGCCTCGTCCCCTGGGCCGTCCGCCTCGGCGCCGCGGTGCGCCCCGCGGCCGTCCCCGGCGTCGCCCTGCCCGGCTGGGCGCGGACCGTCGCCGCCGAGGTCCAGGCCGGCCCGGCGCTCGCCGCCGCCGTCGCGGCCGCCGACCGGCCGTCGGCCGTCGACCGCCTGCTGCGCGGCGCGCCGCCCGCGACCGCCGTCGCGGCCCTCGCCGCGGGCGCCGACGCCGTCGGGACGTGGTGGGAGGGCGACCGGCACCGGGAGCCCGCCGTGCGCGGATCGGACCTCGTGCGCGAGGGCGTCGCCCCGGGGCCGGCGATCGGCCGCGCCCTCGAGGAGGTGCGCGCCGCGCTGCTCGACGGCCGCGTCGACGGGGCCGACGAGCAGCTCGCCCTGGCCCTCCGCGTGGCGCGGGACGCGGCGTGAGCGGGCCGGTGGTCGTGGAGGTCCCCACCGGGACGGCCGCCCGCGCGGTCTTCACCACCCGGGCCGGCGGCTCCAGCACCGGGGCGCTCGCCGCGCTGAACCTCTCCGCCGACCGCGGCGACGACGACGCCGTCGTCCGGGGGAACCGGACCGCCCTCTGCGCCGCGCTCGGCATCGACCCCGCCGGGGTCGCGATGGCCCGCCAGGTGCACGGCGCCGGCGTGAGGGAGGTGGGGGAGGGCGACGACGCCGGGCGCTTCACCGGCGCCCTGCGCGACTGGCCGGCGTCCGACGCCCTCGTCACCCGCGTCCCCGGCCGGGCGCTGATGGTCCTCGGCGCCGACTGCCTCCCCGTCCTGCTGTGGCGCCGCGACGGGGAGGGGGTCGCCGCGGCGCACGCCGGGTGGCGCGGCCTCGTCGCCGGCGTCGTCGAGGGCGCCGTCGACGCGCTCGGGACACCCGGGCGCACCGGGGCCGCGATCGGCCCCGGCATCGGCCCCTGCTGCTACCCGGTCTCGGACGAGGTGCGCCGCCGGTTCGCGGACCGGTTCGGCGCGGCGGTCGTGCGCGGCGACGCGGTCGACCTCGCCGCCGCCGCCCGCGCCGCGCTCGTCGCCGCCGGGGTCGACGCGGCCGCCGTCACGACGGTCGACGCCTGCACGAGCTGCGACGCGGCACGGTTCTACTCGCACCGGCGCGACGGCGAGGCCGCCGGCCGGCACGCCGGGGTCGTCTGGGCGACGGGGGAGGCCGCGTGATCGACGCCGACCGGCTGCGGGAGGTGCTGGCGGAGACGCGCGAGCGGCTCGACGAGGCCGCGGGCCGCGGGGGCCGCGCCCCCGGGGCCGTCGAGCTGGTGCTCGCCGGGAAGTACATCGCCGCGGAGGACACCGAGGCGCTGATCGCCGCGGGCGTCGGCGTCGTCGGCGAGAACCGCCTGCAGGACCTCCAGGCGAAGGCCGCCGTCGCCGGCGACCGCCTCACCTTCGACTTCATCGGCCACGTCCAGCGCCGCAAGGTCCGCGACCTGGTGGGGACGGTGCGGCTGATCCACTCCGTCGACTCCCTGGCGCTGGCCGAGGAGATCGCCCGCCGCTCGGAAGGTCCCACCCGGGTTCTCGTCGAAATCAACATCGCCGAGGAGCCAACCAAAGGTGGTATCGTGCCGCCCCGACTTCGGGCGTTCGTCGATGACGTGTCGGCCCGTACCGACCTCGTGATCGGTGGTCTCATGGCCATGCCCCCCCTTCACCCCGACGCCGAGATGAGCAGGCCCCACTTCGCGGAGGTGCGGCGCCTGGCCGCTGACCTGGCGGAGGAGTGGGAGGGGCGTCACGATGTCGGCGACCTGTCGATGGGCACGAGCCAGGATTACCTCGTGGCCGCCGAAGAGGGCGCCACGATGGTCCGGGTGGGGCGTGGGCTCCTCGAGCGCCTCCGGTCAAACCACTGAGGGACTCGCGTAGATGGCCGTCACCGACATCTGGCACCGCACACTCGTCTACTTCGGCATGGCCGACGAGGCGGACGACTACGTCGACGACTACGACGACGAGCCCGAGCGGCGCCCGTCGCGTGACCGCGAGCGCGGGACCGCGGCGCACGAGGACCTGGAGCGCAGCTACCGCGAGCGGCCGAACGTGCGGCGCCTCGGCCCGCGCCGCCGCGACAACGAGTTCGACGACATCTTCGCGGAGGAGACCCGCACCAGCAGCCGCCCGGTCATGCGCTCCGTCGAGTCGCGGCCGCAGCCGGCGGAGGTGCACCTCGTCGTGCCGAAGAGCTTCAACGACGCGCAGCAGATCGCGGACAAGTTCAAGGGGACGATCCCGGTCATCCTCAACCTCCAGAGCGCCGAGACCGACCTCGCGAAGCGCCTCATCGACTTCTCCAGCGGGCTCACGTACGCCCTCGACGGCGGCATGCAGCGGGTGGCCGACAAGGTCTTCATGCTCACGCCGCGCAACGTCGAGGTGTCGGCGGAGGAGCGGGCCCGTCTGCTGGAGAAGGGCTTCTTCAACCAGTACTAGTGGGGTCCCGGCGCTAGTGGCGGGATGGCCCGCCTCGATCGGCCTGGTCGGCGCGGGCGCGATGGGTCGCGCGCTCGCCGCGGGGCTGTCGCGTGGGCGTCCCGCGGTCGCGGACGCGCTGCTGGTCACCGACCAGGTGCCCGCGGCGGTCGAGGCCGCCCTCGCCGACGCCGGCGGCCGGCCGGCGACGCTCGCCGAGACCGCCGCCGCCGACCTGGTCTGCGTCGCCGTCAAGCCCGGTGACGCCGGGGCCGCGCTCGCGGCGGTCGCCGCCGCCGCGCGCCCCGACGCCGTCGTGCTGTCGGTCGTCGCCGGATGGGACCTCGCGCGCCTGCGCGCCGCCGCCCCCGGCGTCGGCCTGGTCCGCACCATGCCGAACCTCGCCGTGCGCCACGGCGCGGGTGTGGTGGCCGTCGCGACGGACGGGCTCGACGACGCCCGCCGGGACGCGGTCATGGCGACCCTGGCGCCGCTCGGCGCCGTCGTCGCGCTCCCCGAGCACCTCTTCGCCGCGGCGACGGCACTCGCCGGCAGCGGCCCCGGCCTCGTCGCCGTGATCGCGGAGGCCCTCGAGGAGGGCGCCGTCGCCGCCGGCCTCGGCCGGCCGCAGGCGCGCGAGATGGTCGCCGCCGTCCTCGCCGGCACCGCGGCCCTGCTCGCCGACGGCACCGACCCCGCGCTGCTGCGCCAACGGGTCAGCTCCCCCGCCGGCACCACCATCGCCGGCATCGCCGTGCTCGAGCGCGGGGCCGTCCGGGCCCACGTCGCCGACGCCGTCCTGGCCGCCGCGCGCCGCGCGGCGGAGATCTGATGGCCGCCCCGCGGCGAGGTGCCTGATGGACGCGGTCCAGACCTACGTCTCCGCCCTCTTCACGGTGTTCCTGCTCCTGATCTTCGTCAGGATCCTGCTGTCGTTCGCCCCGCGGCCGCCGGTCTCGGGCGTCCCGCGGGCGTTGTGGGACTTCGCGCATCAGAGCACCGACTGGTTCCTGAACGTCTTCCGGCGGATCATCCCGCCCATGGGGATGTTCGACCTGTCGCCGATCGTCGCGATCCTGGTGCTCTACATCCTGCGCTTCTTCGTCCTCGGCCTGCTGGACTCG
This sequence comes from Miltoncostaea oceani, assembly GCF_018141545.1. GTDB lineage: Bacteria > Actinomycetota > Thermoleophilia > Miltoncostaeales > Miltoncostaeaceae > Miltoncostaea > Miltoncostaea oceani. The sequence goes on from NZ_CP064356.1 coordinate 1,646,738, forward strand.
TTCTGAATGACCTCCCCACATGGCTCAGCCCGCGTGACGGAGGGGTGATCGTCGCGGTCAAGGCGGTGCCCCGCTCGCGCGCGACGCGGGCGGTGGGGGTCCAGGCGGGGGCGCTCCGCGTCCAGATCGCCGCGGCGCCCCACCACGGACAGTCGAACGCGGCGTTGTGCGCGTACCTCGCCGAGGCGTCGGGCGTGCGGCCGAGCGCGGTGCGGGTGCGCCGCGGGTCGAGCGGCGCCCGCAAGCTGATCGAGGTCGACGGCGACCCGGGCGAGGTCGCCCGCCGCCTGGTCGGCGCGCTCGGGCCGGAGGGGGAGGGGTGAGGACGACCCGCCCCTCCATGGGCGAGACCGTCGCCCAGGCCATCGACCGCCGCCACCGCCGCCAGACGCAGCGCCGGTGGATGCGCTTCGCCGTGCTCGCCGCGCTCGTCGTGGTGCTCGACCAGACGGCGAAGGCCATCATCCGGGCGACCCTCGAGCCGCGCGAGCGGATCGACGTGTTCCCCGGCTTCCAGATCTCCCGCGTCGCGAACGAGGGCATCGCGTTCGGCCTGTTCCCGGGACGCCAGGCCATCGTGGCGGTGCTCACCGTGATCGCGTTGAGCGCCATCGCCATCGCGCTCGCCGGCCTCGTCGCGCGCAACGCGACCGTCGCGGCCGGCGCGGGCCTGCTGGTCGGCGGCAGCATCGGCAACCTGATCGACCGCCTCGCCCTCGGGGCCGTCGTCGACTTCATCGACTTCGCGCGCTGGCCGGCGTTCAACCTCGCCGACTGCGCCATCACGATCGGGGCGGCGTTGATCATCATCGGCCTGATGCAGGACGCCGAGGAGGACGAGCTCACTGAGTGACGACCGCGCCCCGGTCCGCGTGGTGATCGGGCCGGACGAGCAGGGGCGGCGCCTCGACGCCGTCGTCGGCGGGCTGGAGCCCGTCGGCAGCCGCGCGGAGGCGCAGCGGCTCATCGAGTCGGGTCGGGTGCTGGTCGACGGGGTCGTCGTCGCGAAGCGCCACCTGATGGCGGCGGGCGAGCGGCTTGAGGTGCGTCCCGCCCCCCCGCCGCTGTCGGAGCTCGTCCCGGAGAGCGTCCCGATGACGGTCCGCTACGAGGACGAGCACCTCCTGGTCGTCGACAAGCCCGCCGGCGTCGTGACCCACCCGAGCGCCGGCCACGCCGGGGGCACGCTCGTCCACGGCCTGCTGGCGCACGCCATCGCGGGCGGCGCCGACCCGACGCGGCCGGGGATCGTCCACCGCCTCGACCGGGACACCTCCGGCCTGCTCGTGGTGGCGCGGTCCGAGCGCGCCCACCGGCGGCTGCAGAGGATGCTGCGCGACCGGCTCATCGAACGGCACTACACCGTCCTCGTCCACGGCCGGACGCCGCCGGCGCTCACGGTCGACCGGCCCATCGGCCGCGACCGCAAGGTCCGGACCCGCCAGGCGATCGACGTCGTCGACGGACGGGAGGCGGTGACGCACCTGCGGCTGCTGGAGCCCCTCGGCCGCGTCAGCCTGCTGGAGGCCCGCCTCGAGACGGGGCGCACCCACCAGATCCGCGTCCACCTCGAATCCGTCGGCCACCCCGTCGTGGGGGACCGCGTCTACGGGCGGCGCGAGGAGACCCTCGGCCTCGACCGCCAGTTCCTCCACGCCGCCCGGCTCGCGTTCCCCCACCCGGAGACCGACGAGCCGATCGAGGTCCTCAGCCCCCTGCCGCACGACCTGCAGCTCGCCCTCGCCCGGGCCCGCCGCCAGGCCGACGAGCACGCCGCCGGGGAGCGCCGCCCCCGGCGGTGAGCCGGTCACGTCGCGGGGCCGAGCTCCTGGAACAGGGTGAGCTGGAGTCCGGCGGGGCCCTCCAGGCGGGCGTTGAGGGAGTCCCACGGCGTCCGGGTCGGCGGGGCCACGACCTCCGCGCCGGCCGCCGCGAGGTCCGCGGTCGCGGCCGCGGCGTCGCCGACCTCGAACGCCACCCGGATGTGGCCCGCCACCCGGCGCCCCACCTCGACCTCGTCGATGTACGCCGCGTGGGGCGGGTCGGTGATCTCGAGGGTCGCCCTCCCCGCCTCGAGGATCGTCACGCGGCCCCCGGGGGAGGAGAACGCCGCCCGCTCCGGCAGCCCGAGGGCGTCCCGGTAGAACGCCAGCGCCGCGTCGTAGTCCGCGGCCGTCACCACCAGCCGCAGCTCGCGCACCGAACCCGCCATCTCCGCCACCTCCGGTCGCCGGATCGCCCTGGGACGGGGGATCCTGCCATCCGTGCGAGCGGGGGGCGGGCCGCGCGCTAGACTGGCGGACCGCACGACCCATCCTGCCCCTCCCCGGCGCACCCCGTCCGATGGCGGTGCCCGGGCTTCCGCGCGTCCGCGCGCGGCACGCCCGGGATCCATCGACAGGCGCCGGCGCACCACCGAGACACCCCAACCGCCTGCCCGAGGAGCCGCTGTGCCGACCGTGAGCATGAAGCAACTGCTGGAGTCCGGGGTCCACTTCGGACACCAGACCCGCCGCTGGAACCCGAAGATGAAGCGCTACATCTTCGGTGAGCGCGGCGGCATCTACATCATCGACCTCCAGCAGACGCTGAAGCTGCTGGAGGAGGCCTGCGACGTCGTCCGGGACATCTCCCAGCGCGGCGGCACGGTCATGTTCGTCGGCACCAAGAAGCAGTCGCAGGACGCCGTGCAGGAGCAGGCCGTCCGCTGCGGCATGCCGTACGTCTCCCACCGCTGGCTCGGCGGGCTGCTGACCAACTGGGGGACGATCTCCCAGCGGATCCGCCGCCTCCACGAGCTGCGCAACCAGAAGCGCGAGGGCCAGCTCGAGCTGCTGCCGACCCGTGAGCGCCTGGCGCGCGAGGGCGAGCTCACCAAGCTCGAGACGAACCTCGGCGGCGTCGCCGACATGCAGCGCCTGCCCGACGCGGTCGTGATCGTGGACCTCAAGAAGGAGGCCATCGGCGTGCGCGAGGCGAACCGCCTCGGCCTCGCCGTCATCGGCCTGGTGGACACGAACTGCGACCCGGACGAGGCGACGTACGTCATCCCGGGCAACGACGACGCGATCCGCGCCTGCAACCTGGTGCTCGGCGCGCTCGCCGACGCCGTGCTGGAGGGCAAGGGCGTCGTGCCGTCGTCCGGCGTCCCGGTCGAGGCGCCCGCCGCCGAGGCCCCCACCGCCGACGCGCCCGCCGTCGCCGCCGAGGCCCCGACCCCGGCCGCCGCCGAGGCCCCGGCCGCTCCCGAGGCGCCCGCCCCGGCCGCCGCCGAGGCCCCCGCCCCGGCCGCCACCGAGGCCCCCGCCGCACCCGAGGCCCCGGCCGCCGCGCCGGCGCCCGCCGAGACCCCCGCCGCCGAGGCCCCCGCCCCGGCCGCCACCACGAACGGAGAGGACGCCTCGTGAGCACCACCATCCCCGCCAAGCTCGTCAAGGAGCTCCGCGAGAAGACCGGCGCCGGGATGATGGACTGCAAGAAGGCGCTCGAGGAGGCCGGCGGCGACATCGACGAGGCCACCAAGTCCCTGCGCACGAAGGGCCTGGCCGACGCGGCCAAGCGCGCGGGCCGTGCCGCCAACGAGGGCGCGGTCGACAGCTACATCCACGCGGGTGGTCGCGTCGGCGTCCTCGTCGAGATCAACTGCGAGACCGACTTCGTCGCGCGGACCGACCAGTTCAAGGCGTTCGTCCACGACGTGGCCCTGCACATCGCGGCCCTCAAGCCGCGGTTCGTGAGCCGCGACGAGGTGCCCGAGGAGTACATCGCGAACGAGCGGTCCATCTACACCGCCCAGGCGGAGGACATCCCCGAGCACGCCCGCGAGCGGGCCGTCGAGGGCAAGCTCGCGAAGCACCTCGCCTCGATCTGCCTGCTCGACCAGGAGTTCGTGCGCGACCAGGGCGAGAAGAAGCCCCGCACCGTCGAGGCCCTCCGCGCCGAGGTCGCCGCCGGGCTCGGCGAGAACCTCACCATCCGGCGCTTCAGCCTGTTCGAGCTTGGCCAGTAGCCCGGACGCCGACGACGCCACCGCCCGGCCGCCGACGCGGCCGGGCGGCTCGGTGTTCTCGCGGGTCGTCCTGAAGCTCTCCGGCGAGGCCCTCATGGGGGACGAGCCGTACGGGATCGACCCGGCCCGCATGGCGGCCATCGCCCGGCAGGTCCACGACGCGCACGAGCGCGAGGTGGACGTCGCCATCGTGGTGGGCGCCGGCAACATCTTCCGCGGCCTGCAGGGCATGGCCATCGGCATGGACCGGGCGACGGCCGACTACATGGGCATGATCGCGACGATGCTGAACGCGCTCGCGATCCAGGACGCCCTCGAGAAGCTCGGCCTCACCACCCGCGTCCAGTCGGCGATCGCGATGCAGGAGGTCGCCGAGCCGTACATCCGCCGCCGGGCGATCCGCCACCTCGAGAAGCGGCGCATCGTGATCTTCGCCGGCGGCACCGGCAACCCGTTCTTCACCACCGACACCACGGCGGCGCTGCGGGCGCTGGAGATCGGCGCCGAGTGCATCCTGATGGCGAAGAACGCCGTCGAGGGCGTGCTGAGCGCCGACCCCCGGGTCGACCCCTCCGCCACCCTCATCCCGCGCATCAGCCACATGGAGGCGATCGAGCGGGGCCTGAAGGTCATGGACACCACGGCGCTCACGCTGTGCATGGACAACGGGCTCCCCATCTTCGTCTTCAACATGGGCGACGAGCGCAACATCGGCCGCCTGCTCGAGGGCGAGCGGATCGGCACGATGGTCGTCACCGAATCTCCCGAGTAGGAGGGCCGCAGTGGAGGCACGCCTGAAGGACGCCAAGCGACGGATGGAGGGCGCCGTCACGGCGCTGTCCGGGGAGTTCGCCTCGGTGCGCACGGGGCGGGCGTCCACGGGGCTGCTCGACCGCGTCACCGTCGAGGCCTACGGCACCCGGACGCCGCTGAACCAGCTCGCCACGATCCACGCGCCCGAGCCGCGCCTGATCACGGTGCAGCCCTACGACCGCAGCATCATGCAGTCCATCGAGAAGGCGATCATGGAGTCCGACCTCGGCCTGACGCCGAGCAACGACGGCCAGACGATCCGCCTCCCCGTGCCGCAGCTCACCGAGCAGCGCCGCAAGGAGATGGTCAAGCTGGTGCACAAGATGGCGGAGGAGGGCCGCATCGCGGTGCGCAACGTACGCCGCGACGTCCTGAACGACCTGAAGAAGGCCGAGAAGGAGGGGGAGCTGTCGCGCGACGAGCTCAACCGGGCCCAGGACGAGGTCCAGAAGCTGACCGACGCCGAGGTGAAGGCGATCGACGAGCTGATGGGCCGCAAAGAGGCCGAGATCCTCGAGGTCTAGTGGCGGCGTCGTGACACTGCTCACCCGCCTGCGCACCGCGCGCAGCGTGCTCGGCCTCGGCCGCGCGCCGCGCCTGGAGCCGCCCTCGGGGCTCACCGAGGTCCCCGAGTCCATCGCGATCATCATGGACGGCAACGGGCGCTGGGCGAAGGAGCGCCACCTGCCCGTCGGCGCGGGCCACCGCGCCGGCGCCCGCGCCCTGAAGCGGGTGGTGCGGGCGGCGTCCGACGCCGGGGTGAAGGACCTGACGGTCTTCTCGTTCTCGACGGAGAACTGGACCCGCCCCGACGGCGAGGTCAGCGAGCTGATGAACCTGTTCGGCGAGCTCATCGACCGCGAGGTCCCGGAGCTCAACGAGGAGCGGGTGCAGCTGCGCTTCGTCGGCCGCCTCGACGTGCTCGACGAGGGCCTGCGCCGCCGCATCGCGTCGGCGGAGGAGACGACCGCCGGCAACCAGGGGCTGCGGCTGTTCGTCGCCATGAACTACGGGTCGCGGGGCGAGATCGTGGACGCGGCGCGGCGCTTCGCCGCGGAGTGCGGCCCCGAGGCCGGCGAGGCCGAGTTCGCCCAGTTCCTCTACGCGCCGGAGATGCGCGACCCCGAGCTCGTCATCCGCACCAGCGGCGAGCAGCGGCTCTCGAACTTCCTGCTCTGGCAGAGCGCGTACGCCGAGCTGCACTTCTCGCCGCGGATGTGGCCCGACTTCGGCCCCGAGGACCTCGAGGAGGCGATCGCGGAGTACGGGCGCCGGCACCGTCGCTTCGGCGGGCGGTGACCGGCAGCGCCCTCGCGAGCCGTCTCGCGGTCGCGGTACCGGGCATCGTCCTCGCGATCGCGGTCGTCGCGGTCGGGGGTGTGCTCTTCGCCCTGACCCTGGCGGTGATCGCGGTCCTCGCGCTGTACGAGCTGTACAGCCTCACCGCCGCGGGGAGGCCGCTGCGCTGGGCCGGGTACCTCGGGACGCTGCTGACGGTGCTGTTCGCGTGGTCGTTCGACGACCCCGAGCACGGGATGCTGCTCGGCCTCGGCCTGAGCCTCGTGCTCGTCGCCGTCGCGGGGCTGATCCTGCCGCGGCGCGAGGAGATCACGGCGCGCGTCGCGATGACCCTGCTCGGGGTCGTCTACATCGGCGTCCCCCTCGGGATCCTCGTGATGATGCGCGACCTGCCGAACGGGGCGGCGGCGATCGTGAACGTGCTCGTCGGCGTCTGGGTGTTCGACTCGGCCTCGTACTTCGGCGGCCGCCTGTGGGGCCGCCGGCCGATCGCGCCGCTGACGTCGCCGAAGAAGACCGTCGAGGGCGCCGCCGTCGGCCTGGTCGTCGCGACGCTCGCCGTCTGGGTCGCGGGCCTCTACATGGACTGGATCGGCGGCTGGGAGTCGCTGATCCTCGGCATCGCGATCTGCCCCGCGGCGTTCCTCGGGGACCTGTTCGAGTCGATGCTGAAGCGCGACGCCGGCGCGAAGGACTCGGGGCGCCTGCTGCTCGCGCACGGGGGCGTGCTCGACCGGTTCGACGCCCTCCTGTTCGGGGCGGTCGCCGCCTACTTCGTGACGGTCGGGTTGGTCTACTGACCCTCCGCGCCGCCGCGGGGTAATCTCCCCCGGCCGTGGACATCGACCTGCTCACCACCCTCTGCGTGACCCCCGGCGCCCCGGGGCGCGAGGAGCGCATCCGCGAGGTCGTGCGCGCCGAGCTGGCGCCGCACGCCGACTCCGTCGAGATCGATCCGCTCGGCAACCTGATCGCCCGCCGCGCCGGCGGGGGCGGGCCGCGCCTGATGCTCTCGGCGCACATGGACGAGATCGCGTTCATGGTCACCCACGTCGAGGACGCCGGCTACCTGCGCCTCATCCCGCTCGGCGGGTTCGACCCGAAGACCCTGACCGCCCAGCGCGTGATCGTGCACGGACGCGAGGACCTGCTGGGGGTGCTCGGCACGAAGGCCGTCCACCTCATGAGCGACGAGGAGAAGCGGCGCCCGCCGAAGCTCGAGGACTACTTCGTGGACCTCGGCCTGTCCGGCGACGCCGTCCGCGAGCGGGTGCGGCCCGGTGACGTGGTCACGCGCGAACGGGGGATGGCCCGCCTCGGCGACCTCGTCACCTGCAAGAGCCTCGACAACCGCGCCGGCCTCTACGTGATGGTGAAGGCGTTCCAGCGGCTCACCGACCACCGGTGCGAGGTGGTCGCGGTGGGGAGCGTGCAGGAGGAGATCGGCCTGCGCGGCGCCCGCGTCGCGACCCAGCGGGTGCGTCCCCGGATCGGCCTCGCCATCGACATCACGCTCGCGAACGACCTGCCCGACGCGAAGCCCCACGAGCGCATCACCTCCCTCGGCGCGGGCGCCGCCGTGAAGGTCTACGACACCAGCGCGATCGTCCCCCGCGAGGTCGTCGACCACCTCGTCGCGATCGGCGAGGAGCGGGGGATCCCGACCCAGCTCGAGGTGATGGTGCGCGGCGGCACCGACACCCGCGAGCTCGGCCTCGCCGGCGACGGCGCCCCGGCGGGCTGCGTCTCGATCCCGACGCGCTACGTGCACCAGGTCGTCGAGGCGTGCCACCCCGACGACCTCGACGCCTGCGTCGACCTGGTCGTCGCCTTCTGCGAGACCGCCCACTCCCTGGTCGAGTAGCCGGCGCCCCCGGGGGGCGAGGTCCCCGCGCCGCCCTCCCGAACCTTAACCGCGCCCCCCCAACGGGTCCCTGAGGGGCACCGCTACACTCGATCGGTGACCCGAGTACTCGTGCTGGGCTGCACCGGATCGATCGGTGTGCAGGCCCTCCAGGTCATCGACGCCGCGCCCGACATGGAGGTGTGCGGCCTCGCGTGCGGCCGCCGGGGCGACCTCATGGCCGAGCAGGCCACCGCCCGCGGGGTCCCGCACACCGTCTGCGCGGGCGGCGGGGGCACCGTGCCCCACGACGCCGACCTGGCCGGCCTGATCGACGCCTGCGCGCCCGACATCGTGCTGAACGCCCTCGTCGGGGCCGCGGGCCTCCGCCCGACCCTCGCGGCGCTGGAGCGCGGCGTGACGGTCGCGCTCGCCAACAAGGAGAGCCTCGTCGCCGGCGGCGACCTCGTCGCCGCGATCCGGGCCCGCACCGGCGCCCGCCTCGTGCCGGTCGACAGCGAGCACTCCGCCCTCTTCCAGCTGCTCGACGGCGTCCCCCGCGACCGCGTCCGGGCGGCCGTCCTGACCGCGTCCGGGGGTCCATTCCGCGGCCGGACTGCCGATGAGCTCGAGGGGGTCACGCGCCGCGACGCGCTCCGCCACCCGACCTGGGAGATGGGGGAGAAGATCACGATCGACTCGGCGACGCTGATGAACAAGGGGCTCGAGGTCATCGAGGCACACCACCTGTTCGACCTGGACTACGACCGCATCGAGGTCGTCGTGCACCCGCAGTCGATGGTCCACGCGATGGTGCGGCTCGACGACGGGAGCGTCCTGACCCACTGCGGGCCCCCCGACATGCGCGTGCCGATCGGCCACGCGCTGCGGCACCCCGCCGCGCCGCCTCCGGGTGAGCCGATGGACCTCGTGGGGCGCCGCCTCGACTTCGAGGCCCCCGACGAGGCCGCGTTCCCCTGCCTCGGCCTGGCGCGCGACGCCGGCCGCGAGGGGGGCACCGCCCCGGCCGTGCTGAACGCGGCCAACGAGGTCGCCGTCGCCGCGTTCCTCGCGGAGCGCGTCGGGTTCATGGACATCCCGCGCGTGGTGGCCGCCGCGCTCGCGGCGGTGCCCTCGGAGCCCGCCGACACGCTCGACGCCGTCCTCGACGCCGACGCCCGCGCCCGCGCGGCGGCGTCCGACGCGGTGGCGGGGGTGCCCGCGTGAACATCTTCTGGTTCGCGATCGGCCTGATCGTCCTCGTGATCATCCACGAGGCCGGTCACATGGTCGTCGCCAAGTGGTGCGGCATGCGGGTCGAGCGGTTCTCGGTGTTCATGGGCCGGCCGCTCGTCTCGTGGACGCGGGGGGAGACGCAGTACGCCGTCGGTTGGCTCCCGATCGGCGGCTACGTGAAGATCAGCGGGATGCTGCGCGGCGAGGAGATCCCGCCGGAGCACGAGCACCGCGCGTACTACAACGCCCCCGTCTGGAAGCGGATCGCGACGATCCTCGCCGGGCCGGCGGTGAACATCGTGCTCGCCGCGATCCTCTTCGTGGTGGTCTTCTGGCTACCCGGGGGGCCCGTCCAGATCACGGACCGCGTCGACACCGTCGCCGCGGACTCACCCGCACTGACCGCGGGCCTGCAGCCCGGTGACCGCCTCCTGTCGGTGAACGGCGTCGGCGAGGGCGACCTCGCGGCGGCCCGGCGGGAGCTGCAGGCGCACCCCGGCGAGACCGTCACGGTGCGCATCGAGCGCGACGGGTCGATCGTCTCGGAGCGCGTGCGGCTCGCGCGGGTGGAGACGAGCCAGGGCGACATCGGCCAGCTCGGCATCACCTTCCAGGGGGAGTCGTACGGCTTCGCCGGCGGCCTGCGGGAGGGGACGAAGTTCACGTGGACGGTGATCGAGGCGAACGTCTCCGCGATCGGCCAGCTCGCGACGAGCTCGGAGGCGCGCGACCAGGTCAACTCCATCGTCGGCGTGGGGGCGGTCTACAACGAGGTCGCCGAGGACGGCCTGGTCGTGATCATCCGCTTCTTCGCCCTCGTCAGCCTCGCGCTCGGCATCTTCAACCTGTTCCCGCTGCTGCCCCTCGACGGCGGCCACATCGTGATGGCGGTGCTGGAGAAGATCCGCCGCCGCCCCGTCAGCCGCGAGATCTACGAGCGCGCGTCGTTCATCGGCTTCGCGCTGCTGCTGGTGCTGACGGTGTTCATCGTGAACAACGACATCTCGAAGATCCGCGGCGACGGCTTCGGGATCGATCCGTAGCGCCCCCGGCTCGCGGCGCGCCGCGGCGCTAGAGTCGATGCGATGACCGTCCCCCGCCGTCACACCCACCTCGTCGACGTGGGCGGGGTCGTCGTCGGCGGCGGCCGGCCCGTCGTGGTGCAGTCGATGACGAACACCGACACCGCCGACGCGGCGGGGACGGCCGCCCAGGTCGCGCAGCTCGCGGAGGCCGGGTCGGAGATCGTCCGCATCACGGTCAACAACCGGGCGGCCGCGGCGCGGGTCGCGGAGATCCGCGACCGCCTGCGCGACGTCCACGGCGTGGAGGTGCCCCTTGTGGGCGACTTCCACTACAACGGCCACACGTTGCTGCGGGAGTTCCCCGACTGCGCCGAGGCGTTGTCGAAGTACCGCATCAACCCGGGCAACGTCGGCCGCGGCGCCCGCCACGACGCGAACTTCGCGACGATGGTGCAGGCCGCGATCGACCACCGCCGGCCCGTGCGGATCGGCGTGAACGGCGGGTCCCTCGACCCCGAGCTGCTCGACGCGCTGATGGACGAGAACGGCCGCCTGCCGGAGCCCCTGCCTGCCGGCGACGTGCTGCGCGAGGCGATGGTGCGGAGCGCGATCACCTCCGCGGAGGCGGCGGAGGAGATCGGCCTGCCCGCCGACCGCATCGTGTTGTCGTGCAAGACGAGCCGCCTGCAGGACATGGTGGCCGTGTACCGCGACCTCGCGGACCGGTGCGCGTACCCGCTGCACCTCGGCCTGACGGAGGCGGGGATGGGCAGCAAGGGCATCGTCTCGACGACCGCCGCGCTCGCGATCCTGCTGCAGGACGGCATCGGCGACACGATCCGCGCGAGCCTCACCCCCGAGCCCGGCGGTGACCGCACGATCGAGGTGCGCGTCTGCCGGGAGCTCCTACAGAGCCTCGGCCTGCGGACGTTCCGCCCCGAGGTGACGGCGTGCCCCGGCTGCGGGCGGACGACGAGCACCGTCTTCCAGGAGCTCGCCCAGACGATCGAGCGCCACCTCGACGAGCGGATGCGCGTCTGGTCGGCGGAGCGCCCCGGCGCCGCCGCCCTGAAGGTCGCGGTGATGGGCTGCATCGTGAACGGGCCGGGGGAGAGCCGCGCCGCCGACATCGGCATCAGCCTGCCCGGCACGGGCGAGCAGCCGCGCGCGCCCGTCTACGTCGATGGGGAGAAGGCGACGACCCTCGAGGGCCCGACGCTCGCGGAGGACTTCATCCGCATGGTCGAGGACTACGTCGAGTCGCACTTCCCGCGCGCCGCGGAGCCCGCCGCCGCCCGGTAGCCCCTCCGGGGCGGGCTAGTAGGCGCGGGCGACGATCGCCCGGAGCCCCTGCTCGCCGGCGTCGTCGGGGACGGTGCCGTCGTCGCGCTGGAGGCAGCGGACGGTGACGCCCTCGGCGGCGAGGCGGTCCTCGCCGTCGTCGCCGACGAGCTCCCACGGGATCCGGGCCCACCCGGTGCGTGCCGCGGCGATCGCGTCCTCGATGGAGTCGACGTCGGCGGTGCGGGACGTGCGGAACGCGGTCGCCTCCGCGAGGAGCGCGGCCTGGATCTCGTCGAGGAGGGCCGTGACGGTGGCGGCGATGCCGGCGGCGGGGACGGTCTCCTTGGTGCGGGCGTCGCGGCGGGCGAGGGTGGCGACGCCCTCGCCGACGTCGCGTGGCCCGAGCTCGATGCGGACGGGGACGCCCTTGATCTCCCAGTCGGTGACGCGCCGGCCGAAGCCGGTGGCGGTCTGGGCGTCGACGCGGGTGCGGACGCCCGCAGCGGTGAGCTCGGCGGCGATGCGCTGCGCCTCGGCGGTGACGGAGCCGGCGTCGTCGTCGCGGACGACGAGGACGACGGCCTGGACGTGGGCGACGCGGGGCGGCACCCGGAGGCCCTGGTCGTCGCCGTGGCACATGATGAGCCCGCCGATCATGCGGGTCGACGTGCCCCACGAGGTGGTCCAGCAGTGCTGGAGTGCGCCGCCGTCGTCGAGGTACTGCATCCCGAAGGCGCGGGCGAAGTTCTGGCCGAGCTCGTGGCTGGTGCCCATCTGGAGGGCCCGCCCGTCGCCCATCATCCCCTCGCACGTCATGGTGTTGACGGCGCCGGCGAAGCGCTCGCGGGCGGTCTTCATCCCGACGAGGACCGGCATCGCGAGCTCGTCGACCATGAAGTCGCGGTACGTCTCGTGGAGGATCCGGCGTGCGTAGGCGGCGGCGTCGGCCTGCGTGGCGTGGGCGGTGTGGCCCTCCTGCCAGAGGAACTCCGTCGTCCGCAGGAAGATCCGGGGGCGCAGCTCCCACCGCACGACGTTCGCCCACTGGTTCAGCAGGAGGGGGAGGTCGCGGTACGACTGGATCCACTTCGCCATCAGCTCGCCGAAGAGCGTCTCGGAGGTGGGGCGGACGACGAGCGGCTCCTCGAGCTGCTTGCCGCCGGCGACGGTCACGACCGCGAGCTCGGGACTGAAGCCCTCGACGTGCTCCGCCTCGCGGCGGAGGTACGACTCGGGGATGAAGAGGGGGAGGTAGACGTTCTCCGCCCCCGACTCCTTGATCCGCCGGTCCATGTCGGACTGCATCCGCTCCCAGAGGCCGTAGCCGTAGGGGCGGATGACCATGGTGCCGCGGGCGGCGCCGACCTCGGCCAGCTCGGCCTTGGCGACGACGTCCTGGTACCACTGGGGGAAGTCCTCGGTGCGCGAGGCGAGGATGGGAGCCTTGGCCATCGGGCGGGGATCCTAACGACCGCGGGCCTCCGCGACACGATCGCCGCGCTGCGGTAAGGTGGTCGTACCTCGGGGCGTGGCGCAGCCTGGTAGCGCACCCGGCTGGGGGCCGGGCGGTCGGAGGTTCAAATCCTCTCGCCCCGATAGGACGGAAAGGCCCGCATGAGCGGGCCTTTTCGCTTTCCGGACATGGCCCCGGTCAGGGCGTCGGAGCGGCCGTGACCCCAGGAGCGCCCTCCGCGTCGTCATCGAGGCCCGAGGCGAAGGCATCGAAGGCTTCGGGCATCAGGTGCCCATGTCGTAGGTTGGCGTGCGCTGGACGCCGGACAGGTGGGGGCTTGACCAAAGCCTGCAGACGCCGCTGAACTCGTGCTGGGTTCGAACGCGGGACCGTGGTCAGTGCGTGGGTTACCAGTAGCCGGGAGGATTCCCAAGAAGCTGCCCTAGACGGTGGCGAGACCGAGGTTGTGACCTTTGATCGGATCATCCGGAGAGGCCGAGCCTGAGCTGCCCAGGAGGGTGTTTCACGGGACCCGCCCGGAGTTCTTCACCGAGGACGAATGGGACGCGGTGTTGGATGCCAACGCGCTCATGGGCGTCACCGGGGACCAACTGCTCGTGCTCTATCGACACTGGCGGTGGGCCTACTGGCTCGCGGGTTGCCACGCGACAGAGTTGGTGCGAGAGAAACGGCGCGGAGACGAGGGCGTCGGGCTAGGTTGGGAAGAGTCGCACGCCGATCAGGTCCTGGAAGAGCCGCCTCGCTTCGGCATCGCGCTGGAAGACCCGAGTTGGGGGGCGCACTACATCTGGATGGCCGTCCTGCGGAGTGTTGTAGAAGCGGCAGAGAAGCATCTCAAGGTCGTCTTACCCGGTCGCCTGGGGGAGGCCGTCCACAGGACGCGGCAGGTCTTAACTGACCAGCGGAACGCCGTCCTCCATTCGGGCGCGCCTAAGTTCTGGGACAGTCGCCTCACTCGCATCTGGGACGAGGACGATTCGTTTCAGGATGATGTGTGGCGGGTGAACCTCGGTCTCGGCGGTCTGATCATGGCGGAGCTCCAGATACGGGATGCCCTCGGCATCACGGGGCCACGTGACACAAGAGACACTGACCCACCCACGGGGGTGATGGATTGTGAGCGAAAAGGCAAGGGAGGCGGACGAGCTCCGTTCCTCAGCCTGGCTGCGGGAGATCGATGATCGACGTGAGGAGGAAAAAGCCGCCCTCGTGACCGCTCGTGTGTTGGGGGCCGGGCTCGCGGCAGCCGGGGAGGGCGTCAGCGAAGTCCGCATTGCTCTGTTGGCTGCGGCAGCCATGGAAGGGCTGTCGCCCGACTGGTACCGATCGATCCACCTCGACCTCGGAGAACTCGCACGGGACATTGCCCTCGAGGGCGCAAGGGCACAGCCCTTCCCGCGTCGAACGAGTGACCCATGGCCTCCGCTGCTGCCCCACGCCGGGTTGCGAAAGCCGTTTCGGCTCCCTCTCAGCAATAGACATCGCCAGCTGATTCGCCGCTTCGCGCTTGATGAGGCGCGGGTGATACGGGCCGGGGTTCTGCAGGCGGAGCTAAACCCGCGCCTCCCAGAGATCGGTCCCGGAAGAGAGGCAAGGGTAAGAGCGATTCGGGAAGCCATGGAGGCGGAGGACCGGCGGCTCGGCCTCGGCGCAGATCAGACCGGACTTAGCCTCGCGTCACTCGCTACGAAGATCTGGAGTAGTCATTTCAAGAGGGAACGTGGCTTAGACGATCTGGACTAGGCGACCCGCCGTGACCTCGCCGTGACCCCAGCAGCCCGATGCCGGATCACATTGGGCGCTCTCAGCCGGCTAGACGCGAAGCGGCGGGATCGCCGTCATGGTGCGGCATCCCGGCCATCGTTGGGTATCTTGGTGACGTGCCCGGACCGCCTGTCTCGGGCTGGGGCCGGCGGTCGGAGGTTCAAATCCTCTCGCCGCGGTAGGACGTGGGAGCCCAGCGGTGCCGTCCGCGGCAGCGGTCCGCACGACGGACCCCATGCGGCCACCCCCCCAGGGTGGTCCGCCCGTGGACGGGATCGCCGATGGTCCGAATGGACCTCGGTGTCGCGCCCGAATGACCACCGACGGCGAGTGCGCCGATCGGCCGGCGAACCCCCGGTAGCCATGGGGTTCGGCCCAAATGGACCTCGGTGTCGCGGCCAAATGGCCGTCGACGGCGCGGCCGATCGACCGCGGCACAGCACCTCGGGGAGGGGGAACCGACGACGGAGGGGGCCGGACGTCGGCGGGACACGTCACTATGGGCGGGATGCGCGCGCTGCCGAACATCCTGACGCTCGTCCGCCTCGCGGCGCTCCCGCTGCTGGCGTGGCTCCTGCTGACGGCGGAGGGGCCCACGGCGCCGTGGGCGGGGCTCGTGTTCGGCGTCGTGGCCGCGACGGACCTCGCCGACGGCTACCTCGCCCGCCGCTTCCACGCCGAGTCGCGGTTCGGGCGGATCGCGGACCCCCTCGCCGACCGCCTCCTCGTCGTCGTCGGCCTCATCGGGCTGATCGTGCTCGACCGCGTCCACCCCGCCGGCCCGGCGATCCTGATGGGACGCGACATCCTGATCATGGCCGCCTTCGGGTGGCTGCTGAAGCAGGGCGTCGAGATGCGCGTCGACTTCTGGGGGAAGGCGTCGTCCGCGCTGGCGATGATCGGGACCGGCGGATGCATGTTGCTCGACCAGCTCTGGGTCGATGTCATCTTCTGGGCCGCGGTGGTGCTGTCGGTCGTGACGTTCCTGCACTACGGCCGCGTCGCGGCACAGCAGCTGCGGGCACGGCCCACCTCGACCCAACCCTGAGGGTTCGCCGACGCGGTCGCTATGCTGACCGTCCACAGGAGAAGGAGCAGCGAATGGACGTCCAGCCGGATCTCAGCACGCTCAGCGACGCCGAGCTCAAGGACCTCATCCGCCAGCTGTCGGACGAGGAGCTGGAGGTCTCCCGCACGCGGCGCCTGCTGCACGGGCGCATCGAGCTGCTGAAGAGCGAGCTCGTGGCGCGCCTCAAGGGCCGCGACGAGGGCGCACTGTCCGTCGTGGACGTCGACGCGCTCAGCAAGATCCTCGCCGGGCGGCTCCCCGATCTGGACCAGCTCGAGCGCGACTAGGCCGACCGGAGAGGCGGGGGGCCATGTACTGCCCCGAATGCGGTTTCCACCAGAGCGAGGCGCACAAGTACTGCGGGCGGTGCGGTGCGCTGCTGATCGTCGAGAACCAGGGCACCGGTGAGATCACCGGCCCCCTCGGCATCAGCGACGAGCAGGCCGAGACCGGCGCCTGGCAGGGGCCGGCCATCGACGGCCCGACCCTCGCCGTCCGCTCCGGCGGACCCCCCGGGGCGGTCTTCTCGCTCGACCGCGCCGAGGTCACCATCGGCCGCGAGCCGTCCGCCGACGTGTTCCTCGACGACGTCACGGTGTCCCGCAACCACGCCATCGTCACGTCCGGCCCCGCCGGGATCGCCCTCCGCGACCTCGGCAGCCTCAACGGCACCTACGTCAACCGGCGCCGCATCGAGGGCGAGGAACGCCTCGAGGACGGGGACGAGCTGCAGATCGGGAAGTTCCGCCTGACCTTCCTCGTCGGGTGAACGAACCGAGCCTCCTGCCCGCCGACGACCCCTCCGCCGGTGCCGGCGGGATGACCATCGGTGCCGTCTGCGACCTCCTGCGGGCCGACTTCCCCTCGATCTCGATCTCGAAGATCCGGTACCTCGAGGACCAGAAGCTCGTCTCGCCCCAGCGCACCCCCGGCGGCTACCGGCTGTACTCGCCGCTCGAGGTGGAGCGCCTCCGCACCATCCTCCGCCTCCAGCGCGACGAGTTCCTCCCCCTGCGGGTCATCAAGCAGGAGCTGGAGTCGTCCACCACCGGGGCCTTCAGCGTCGCGAACCAGGCGAAGCAGCTGAAGCGGGCCCACCTCGCCGAGCCGGCGCCCACGCGGCGGTACTCGGTGGGGGAGATCCTCTCCACCACCGGCGCGTCCGCCGCCCTCCTGAAGGCCCTCGAGGAGTACGGGCTCATCGGCGGCGACGGCGGCGCCGGGTTCGACGAGACCGACCGCGAGGTCGTGCAGACCGCCCTCGAGCTCTCCAGCTACGGCGTCGAGCCCCGCCACCTGCGCATCTTCCGCGTCGCCGCCGAACGCGAGGCGGGCCTCCTGCAGCAGCTCCTCACCGTCGGCCTGCGGTCCCGCAACCCGGAGCGCCGCCGCGAGGCCCTCGACGCCCTCGAGACCCTCGCCGCCCTCGCCTCCCACATGCGCCACCTCATGCTGATCTCGGAGCTGCGGCAGATCGCGAACCCGTGACCGCCCCGGGCTTCGACCTCGACGGCGTGATCCGCCGCATCCCCGACCACCCGCACCCGGGGATCCTCTTCTACGACCTGATGCCGCTCTTCCAGAGCGCCGACGGCCTCGCCTCCGGCGTGGCGCGGATCGCCGACTGGGCCCGTCCCCGCGCACCGGAGCTCGTCGTCGGCATCGAGGCCCGGGGGTTCGTGATGGGGGGCGCCGTCGCCGCCGCGCTCGGCGTCGGGTTCGCCGCCGCCCGCAAGACCGGCAAGCTGCCGCACGACACCGTCCGCCGCGAGTACGCCCTCGAGTACGGGACCGACGCCCTCGAGATGCACCGCGACGCCGTCCGCCCCGGCACCCGGGTCCTCCTCCACGACGACCTGCTCGCCACCGGCGGCACCGCCCGCGCCGCCTGCGAGCTCATCGAGGAGCTCGGCGGGGTCGTCGCCGGCGTCGCCGTCGTCGCGGAGCTGACGTTCCTGCCGGGCCGGGCGGCGCTCGACGGCCGCGACGTCCTGTCTCTGGTCACCTACGACAACGAGGCGGTGCCGGCGTGAGGGGACTGATCGGCGTGGACATCGGCGGCAGCGGCATCAAGGGGGGCGTCGTCGACGCCCGCCGGGGCACGCTGATCGGCGAGCGGGTCCGGCTCGACACCCCCCAGCCCGCCGTCGTCGCCGACGTCCTCGCCGCCACCGCCGAGGTCGTCCGCGCCCTGCCCCGCGACTCCGGCCCCGTCGGCATCGGGCTGCCGGGGGCGATCGTCGGCGGCCGCGTCATGACCGCCGCCAACATCGACGGGAGCTGGATCGGCCAGCCCGCCGCCGAGCTGTTCAGCGAGGCCGTCGGACGCCCGTGCGTCGTCCTCAACGACGCCGACGCCGCCGGGGTCGCCGAGATGCGCTTCGGGGCGGGACGCGGCGTCCACGGCGTCGTGCTGATGCTGACCCTCGGCACCGGCATCGGCTCCGCCCTGTTCATCGACGGCCGCCTCGTCCCCAACACCGAGCTCGGGCACATCGAGATCCGTGGGAAGGACGCCGAGCTGCGGGCCTCCGCCGGCGCCCGCGAGCGCAACGAGCTCTCCTACTCCAAGTGGGCGCCGCTGCTCGACGAGTACCTCCACCGCGTCGACCAGCTGATCTGGCCCGACCTGATCATCCTCGGCGGCGGCATCTCCAAGCGTGCCGACAAGTTCCTCGACCGCCTCACCGCGCGACCGCCGGTCGTGCCGGCCACCCTCCGCAACGAGGCGGGGATCGTCGGGACCGCGATGCGGGCGAAGGCCCTGCTGGTGCCGCCGCGCGCCCCGCGGGCTACTGCACGCGGGACGGCGGTGAGTACGCGGGGAGGATCTGCGCGGTGACGGTCCCGACGCCCGGCAGGGCGAGGGCCGCGGCCGCGGCCTGGGACAGCTCGAGGTCGCGCCCCCGCACATAGGGCCCCCGGTCGTTCACGCGGACGGTGACCACCCGGCCCCCGTACGCGAGGCGCAGCAGCGTCCCGAGGCGCAACGTCCGCGACGCGGCGCTGAACGCCGCCGGGTCGTACGCCTCGCCGCTCGCGAGGCGCGCCCGCCGAAAGCCCGGGCCGTACCACCCCGCCACGGCGGTGAACGTCGGCAGGCGGCTCGGCAGCGCCCCGCCCGCGGCGGGGCCGACGGCGCCGAGGCGCGGGTAGGCGCGGGTCGTCGCCGGACCCGGACCGGCGGGCTCGGTGTCGACCGTCGCGCCCGTCGCGGCGTCGCGCGGCGCCTCGCCCGGCAGGCCCCGCGACGCGATCAGCTCGGCGGGCAGGCCACGGGTCGGGGCGTCGTCGCCCGTCGCGGGCGTGGCGGGGGAGGGGGCGGGGACGCCGAAGGCGGGGGTGACCGCCAGCCCCCCGAGCACCGGCAGCGCCGCCGACGTCGCCGCGGCCCGCCGCTCGCGCTCCTCCCGCCGCTCCGCGATGCGCAGGGCGGTCTCCGCGGCGTCGAGGCGCGCCGCGAGGTCCTCGTGCTCGCGCACCAGGGAGTCCTTGCCGTGGCGCATCTCGGCCTCCGCGTCGCGCAGGCCGGCGAGGCTGCGCCGGTACCGCCCGACGAGGTCGCGGTCGCTGCGGCCCAGCGCGGTCAGCAGGTCGATGCGCGCCTGCGCGTCGTCGAGGTCGCCGCCCGTCAGCACCTCGATCACGGGGCTCGGGTCGGGGCTGACGTACAGGGCCCGCAGACGCCGCTCGAAGCCCGTCAGGGCCGCCCGGTGGTCGGCGCGGGCGCGGTCGAGGCGGGCGCGGTCGGCGGCGAGGGCGCCCTGCCCGCGGGTGAGGCGCCGCTCCAGCGCGGCGTCGCGCTCCGCCAGGGCGTCGCGGGTGGCGCGCAGCTCGTCGGTCGTCGGGGCGGCCGTGGCGAGGGGGGCGCAGGCGAGGCCCGCCAGCAGGACGGCGACGAGCCGGCGGCGCACACGACGGGGCGGGAGGGGGCGCACCCTCCGGGTATCGGTCGCGGCGGGCCCCGTCTGGACCGTCGCGACACGGCGGACCCCGTGCGGGGTGGGCTCAGCCCAGGTAGGAGCGGCGCAGGTGGCTGATGAGGGCGTCCGAGCCGAGCTCGACGCCCGTCGCGGCCCGCATCAGCTCCCGCGTGGTGGTGCGCGCCCCGTGGCGGTGCACCCGGTCGCGCATGAACGCGAGGATCGCCCCGAACTCCCCCGACGCGATCGCGTCGTCGATGCCGCCGAGGGCGATGTCGGCCGCCTCCGCGAGCTGGGCGGCGTACAGGTTGCCGAGGGTGTAGGTCGGGAAGTAGCCGAACAGGCCGTCCGCCCAGTGGATGTCCTGCATCGCGCCGAGCGCCGTGGTCGGCGGGCGGATGCCGAGCATGTCCTCCATGCCGTCCGCGAACGCGGCCGGCAGGTCCGCCACCTGCAGGTCGCCGCGCATCATCGCGAGCTCCAGCCCGAAGCGGAGGGCGATGTGGAGGTTGTAGGTGACCTCGTCCGCCTCGACCCGGATCAGCGACGGGCGCACCACCTGGCCGGCGTCGTGGAGCAGCGCCGCATCGACGCCCGTCATCGCCTCCGGGAATATCCGCCGCATCGTCGGCTGGATGCGCTCCCAGAACGCGGGGCTGCGGCCCACCTGGTTCTCCCAGAACCGCGACTGGGACTCGTGGGCGCCGAGCGAGGGCGCGTCGTGGACGGGCGTCCGGTCGGCCTCGGCGGGGAAGCCCTGCTCGTAGAGGGCGTGCCCGACCTCGTGCATCACGGCGCTGAGGCCGCTGATCGGCGACTCCAGCTCGAGACGGGTCGTGAAGCGGACGTCGCCGCGGTGGGGGGACCCGGTGAACGGGTGGGCCGACCGGGTGATGACGCCGCAGGACATGTCGAACCCGACCATGTCGCTCACCTCGCGGGCGAGCTGCATCTGCCCGTCGAGGTCCCACTCCCGCGCGGGGAGGGTGCGCGCCGGGCGCTCCGACGCCTCCGCCACGAGGGGCGCGAGGGCCTCCCGGAGGTTCGCGAAGACCGGCTCGAGGTCGGCGGCGCGGGCCCCGGGCTCGAACTCGTCGAGGAGGGCGTCGTACGGCTCGTCGCCGATGCCGATCGCCTCCGCCTCGCGGCGCTTCAGCTCGAGGACCGCCGCGAGCGGCCCGGCGAACGCGCCGAAGTCGTCGGCGGCGCGGGCGTCCACCCACGCCGACACGCTCCGCGACGACGCCTCGCTGATCTCCCGCACCAGCGCCTCGGGCACCCGCACCGCCCGGTCGCGGGCGCGGGTCGCGAGGCGGACCGCGGCGCGCATGTCGTCGTCGAGGTCCGGCGCGTCGGCGAGCGCGGCCAGCGCGTCACCGGCGTCGTCGCGGACCAGCTCCCGGTGGTGGAGGGCGGCGAGCGTGCCCATCTGCACGGCGCGACCCTCCGCGCCGCCGGGGGGCATCAGCGTCTCGCGGTCCCACCCGAGGAGGCCGGCGGCGCCGGCGAGGTCGGCCAGGGTGCCCATCCACTCGCGGACGAGGTCACGCTCGGATGACGTCCGTCCCGGCACGAGCGTGATGATAGTGGGCCCGTGGCGGCGGGGCCGGGCGTATCCTCGGACGGTGAGCCCGCCCCCGCGCCGTCCGCCGCCCGCCTGGCTCCGCCGGTGGGAGGGGCTCCACGTCGCGACCCAGGTCGCCGTGGTGGCGCCCGTCGCGGTGCTGGTGCTCTGGGCGGCCCACGTGTTCCTCATGAACCAGCCGATCGGCCGGGGCCTGCTCTACGCCGTCTTCTGGGGCGTCCTCGCGACCGGGGCCGTGGTGGGCGCGAGCCGCTCCGAGAAGGCGCGCCGGGGCCGCTGACGCGGGGAGGGGGCCGGCGTGCGGCCCCCTCCCGTCGCGTCGTCGGGGATCAGCCGGTCGCGGCGGCCTGGAACTCGCCGATGGTGCGGGTCACCTCCGGGACGAGCGCCTGGACGGCGGAGAGGTCGCCCTCGTTCGCGGCGTCCAGGAAGCGGCGCAGGACGTCGCTGACGGCCGGGCCGGTGCGGGCGAGGCCGGCGCGCTGCTCCTCGAGCTGCGGCGCGTCGAGGGTGTAGCCGTCGAGCTCCGCGATCGCCGCGTCGAAGGTGTCGAGCTGCGCCTGGGCGTCCGGGATCTTGCTGCGCAGGTCGTCGAGGCCCGTCGTGCTCTGGAGCAGGGTGCCGAACTCCTGCAGGGCGCCCGCGGCCTCCTGGACGTCGGCGACGTAGGCGGCGGTGTCACCGGCGCCGGTCGTCTCGGCGGGGGCCGAGGTCGTCGGGGCCGGGTCGACCGTCACGGCCGGGGCGGTCGCGACCGTCGCCGCCGTGGCGGTGGAGTCACCCGAGTCGGAGTCGTCGCCGCAGACGGTCAGGCCGAGGGACTGGGCCTTCTCGTCGGCCTGGTCGCCGAGCCCGCTGATCTGGTCGTTGACCTCGGTGAGGACGGCCTCGGCCTCCTCGCCGCCCTCGATGCGGTCGGCGGCCGCGTCGATCGCGGTGGTCTGCTGCTCCAGCAGGCCGAGGGCGCTGTCGAAGTCGGCCTTCAGCTCCTCCGGCGGCTCCAGGTCGCGCAGCTTCGCGAGCTGGGCCTCCTGGATCGGCAGGCCGGCGCGCAGGAACGCGAGGACCTGGTCACCCGACGTGGGCTCGGTGAGCTCGTCGATCTGACGGTCGGTGTCGGCGCAGACGGCGTCGGCCTGCGTGCGGAACTCCTCGGCGCTGAGGGAGTCCGAGCCCCCTCCGCAGCCCGCGATGAACGCGACCGCTCCGATGGCGACGAGACCGGCGATGGGCCGGCGGAGAACGAGGGGCATTTCCGGGACTCCCGTGAGGTGGAGGAACGGCGGCACGATACCGGCGTGCCGCGACGGCCGCGATCCCCCGTCCGGGGGGCGTGGACGACGCCGGTCGAGGACGACGCCCCTGGCCGTCGAGCGCGCCGACTAGACTCGGGCGAGTCCCACCAAGGAGCCATGGATGCCCGTCGAGCCCGTCGTCGTCGATGCCCTCAACGCCCAGATGGGGCGTGAGCTGGAAGCCCACCTGCAGTACCTCTCGATCTCGAGCTGGTTCGATGCGGAGGGTCTCCCCGAGCTGACCAAGTTCTTCGCGGCCCAGGCGGCCGAGGAGCACGAGCACGCGATGAAGTTCCTGACCTACCTCCAGGACATCGGCGGGCCGGTCGTGATCCCCGCCCTCGCCGCCCCGAAGCCGGGCTTCGAGAGCGCCGAGGAGGCCGTCGCCGCGAGCCTCGAGTGGGAGGAGGCCGTCACGGCCAGCATCCACCGGATCGTCGACCTCGCCACCGAGCACCGCGACCACGCGACGCAGGTGTTCCTGCAGTGGTTCGTGACCGAGCAGGTCGAGGAGGTCGCGACCATGGGCGAGCTGCTCCAGGTGACCCGGCGCGCCGGCGAGGGCGGCCTCCTGCTCGTCGACGACTACGTGGCGCGGTCGCTGGCCGTCGCGGAGTGACCGGGGGGGCGGGACCGGCCGGCGACGCCGGCCGGCTCGCCTGCCGCCCCCTCACGGCGGCCGACTACCCCCGCGCCCGCGCGGTGGTCGACGACTGGTTCGGCCACCCGGTCGGCCTCGTGATGCACCGCCTCTTCTTCGACCAGCTCGGCCCGTCCGGCGTCTGGATGGAGGAGCCCGGCGGCGTCCCCGCCGGCTTCCTGCTCGGCCTGGTCAGCGAGAGCGAACCCGACCTCGCCTACGTGCACATGCACGTCGTCGCGCCCGCCTGGCGGGGTCGCGGGGCGGGGGAGCGCCTCTACGCCGAGTTCTGCGCCCGTGCGCACGCCCGCGGCTGCCGCAGGGTCCGGGCGCTCGCCGCGCCCGACCGGACCGCGTCCCGCCGGTTCCACGAGCGCCTCGGCTTCACCGGCCGCGACGCCCCCGGGTACCTCGGCCCGGGGGCCGACAGGACGGTCTACGAACGCGGTCTCCCGCTGGACGAGGGGGCGACTCCGCTAGCATCGCGCCGATCCGGTGACCGCGGGACCGCAGGGGGCCAGATGTCCGAACCGACGCCGACGCCGCACGACGACCGCCGCGAGCACCCACGTGCCGATGTCGAGCTGCCGGCGCGCGTCGTCGCCGACGGCGAGGTCGTCGACGCGCAGAGCCTCAACCTCAGCGAGGGCGGCATCCTGCTCGCCGGCTCCGACTTCCCGTCGGCCGGGCAGGTGAGGATCGAGATCGAGCTCGCCGAGATGGGATGGCATGCGCTCGACGCCGAGGTCGTGCGGCTCGACGACCGGCCCGGGGGCACGCTCGCCGCGCGCTTCGCCGAGGCGGCGACCGAGGGCGGCCGCGACGCGATCCGCGCGTTCTTCGCCTCACGGCTCCAGGAGCGCGAGCACTAGGCCTGGAGGTCCACCAGGCCCCCGACGGGCGCCCCGGGCTCCGGGGGCGGCTCCGGGGGACGTGAGCCGCGTCGCCGTCCGTCGCGGCGGCGGTCGCGGCCCCGCCGGTCGTCGACGACGGCGTGGGCGTCGCCCGCCTCCGGCAGGCGCTCGGCGCGGATGCGGTCGGCGCGCTCGCCGGCGACGACGACGGCCACCGCCTCCGCCCCGCGGTGGAGGAGGGCCTGGGAGAGGCGGGTCGCCTCGGGTCCTCCGGCGCTGACGACGCCGGGCAGGTGTGGCATCGGACACCTCGTGATGGACGTCCCCGGTGGCATCGGCCGCGACCGCCCCGGGCATGAGCGTCGCGGCGCGACCCGGGGGGGTTGTCCCCCGGACGGGGGATGCCGATACCAGGTCTGCACGACGCCCCACCCCCCGCACAACCGGGGGGGTCCGGACCGGGGCGCCCCATCCGCGCGGATCAGGCAAGGAGGCCGGCCGTCTCGATGTCGTCACCCGAACCCATCCCGGGCGGTCCCGTCATGCCCGCCCCGCGCCGCGCGCGGGCCGCCGCCGTCTGGGCGCTCGCCGTCCTCGCGCTCGCGGCCTCCGCGCACACCGCCTCGGCGGCGGAGCGGAGCGACTCCGTGCTCGTGCGGGTCGACCCGTCCGCCCCCGCGCCGGAGCGGGCCGACGTGCGCCGGGCGCTCGACGCCGGGTCGGTGACCCCGCTCGTCGCCGGGTGGCGGGCCTACGACGTCCCGGGTGAGCTGACGCTGGCGCAGGCGCGCCGCCTGCTCGCCGACGCGCCCGCGGCGGAGGCCGTCGCGCTCGACGCGAAGCTGCAGCCGATGGAGGTGCCGAACGACGCCCTCTACCCGCAGCAGTGGTCGCTGCCGGCGATCGGCGCCCCCATGGGCTGGGACGCCTCCGGCTCGGCGGCCCCCGTCGTCGTCGCCGTGATCGACACCGGCGTCCAGACGGCGCACCCCGACCTCGCCTCGCGGCTGTGGACCAACCCGGGCGAGACGCCGGGCAACGGCATCGACGACGACGCGAACGGCCACGTCGACGACGTGCACGGATGGAACTTCTTCGACGACACCGCGACGCTCTACAACGCCTCCGACGGCGACAGCCACGGCACGCACGTCGCCGGGACGATCGCCGCCCGCCGCGGCAACGGCGACGGCATCGCCGGCGTCGCCGACAACGCCCGCATCATGCCCCTCAAGTTCCTGAAGCCCGGGGGCGGCTACACGTCCGACGCGATGTCGGCCATCCAGTACGCGACGGCCGAGGGCGCGACCGTCATCAACGCCTCGTGGGGCGGCGGGTCGTACTCCCAGCCGCTGTGCGACGCGATCGGCCTGGCGGGCGACGCGGGCGTCCTGTTCGTGGTGGCCGCCGGCAACGGCGGTCCCGACGCGATCGGCGACGACAACGACGCGGCGCCGACGTGGCCCGCGAACTGCCCGTCGCCCAACGTCATCTCCGTCGCCGCGACGACCCCGATGGACGACATCTCCTCGTTCTCGAACTACGGCGCCGCGTCGGTCGACATCGGCGCCCCCGGCGAGGGGATCCTCAGCACCGTCCCGAGCCTGACCTACGGCGACAAGTCCGGCACGTCCATGGCGACCCCCCACGTGTCGGGTGTCGCGGCGGTCGTGCGGGGCATGCACCCGGGGCTCAGCCCCTGGCAGCTGAAGGCGGCGATCATGACCGGCGGCGACGTGGCCCCGGCGCTCGCGGGCCTGACGGTCTCCGGGCGCCGCGTGGACCTCGCCGGCGCCCTCGCCACCGCGGGCACCGGCATCGGCGCCGACACGACCCCCCCGGACGCGTTCAGCCCGCTGGCCCCCGCCGACGGCTACGCCACCGCGGCGCCGACGCCGCCGCTCTTCTCGTGGACGCCGTCCTCCGACGGCCAGACCGGCATCACCGCGTACCGCCTGGTCATCGACGGCGCCGTCGTCGCGACGACCGGGGCGGGCGTGCGCTCGGCGCGGCCCGCGGCGATCGCCGACGGGATCCACACGTGGACCGTCGTCGCGGTGGACGGCCAGGGCAACACGCGCGCCACCCCGGCGCGGACCCTCGTCGTCGACGCCGGCGCCCCGTCGGCGCCGGTGCTGCGCGGCCCCGCCGCCGGCGCCCGCGTGCCCGGCCCCGCGGTCGACCTGACCTGGACGCCCGCGACCGACGCCGTCAGCGGCGTCGAGACGCACCGCGTGGTGGTCGACGGCGTCCCCGTCGCGACGCTGCCGGGGACGGCCGGCGCGGCCCGCGTCACCATGACCCACGGTGGCCACAGCTGGCAGGTGGTCGCGGTCGACCGCCTCGGCAACCAGTCGGTGAGCGCGCCGCGGAGCCTCTCCGTCACGGGCACCATCCCCGCCCTCCAGACGCCGTCCGCCCCGGCGGCGCGTCGCCTCACCCTCGTCGCCCCGTCGCGGCTCGCCACGGGCTCCGCCCCGCTGCTGCGGGTGCGGCTGCCCTCGGCGATGCGCGTCACCGTCTCCGTGCGCCGCGCCCGCGCCGCGCGGCCGGTCTCGACGTTCCGCATCCGGGCGCGGGCCGGCCTCACCACCGTCCGCTTCCCCGCCGCCGCGACCCGGGCGATGCGCCGACCCGGCACCTACGTGGTGTCGGCCCGGGCCTCGACCCGCCTGCGGGACACGGTGCGCATCACGGTCGGTCCCCGCCGCCGCTGAGGCGACCCCCCCGGCGGTCCCGCCGGGGGGTCAGCCGACCCGCCAGCCCATGTCGAGGCCGTCGCCGTGGACGATGGCGTAGACCGGCCGGGCCCGGCGGGGGTGGAACACGATCGAGAACAGCTCGCCCTCGGAGAGGGCGAGCTCCTGCGGGAGGCGCCGGAAGCTGACCGAGCTGCGCTCCCCGCGGGCGTTGGCGAAGACCGCCTCGTACCGCAGGCCCATCCACCGGCGCTCGAGCCGGGGCCGCCCGATGCACCGCGCGCCGATCATCGCCGGGAACGTCTCGCCGCAGGCGGGGCAACGCAGGTCGACCGTGCGGCCCCCGGGGTCCGGGACCCGGCAGCGCGTCGCGCACGTGGGGCAGGGGAGGGAGCGGACCGGCGGGCCGGCGGGGGCGACCGGCCGGGGGGACGGCGCGGAGCGGCGCAGGTCGTAGCGCCGCCGCCGCGCGGGGTCGCCCAGCACCTGCCACGCGGCGTTCGCGCGCTTGGTGATCTCCTGCGCGCGCTCCTGCTGGTCCGGGTCGCGGAAGCGGTCCGGGTGGAACGCGGTCATGAGGAAGCGCCAGGCCGCGCGGATCTCCTCCGCACCCGCGTCGGGCGCCACCTCGAGCGCGGCGTAGTGGTCGTCGTGGTCGCTCACCGCCACCCCGGAGCATGACGGATCGCGCGTCCGCGTCCCGACGTGCGTAGTCTCCCGGCGTGGAGGAACGGCCGTCCATCGGTGCGCGTCTCCGCGAGGCGCGCCTCCGCCAGGGTCTGGAGATCGCCGACTGCGCGACGGCGACGCGCATCCGCGAGCGCTATCTGGTGGCCATCGAGGACGGCCGCTTCGAGTCGCTGCCCGACCCGGCGTTCGTCAACGGCTTCGTCCGGGCCTACGCCGAGCACCTCGGCGTCGCCGTCGACGGACCGATCCGCGAGCTCCCCGCGAACGCGATCGCGCCGGGCGGCCGGGGCCGCCCGCGCCCCGTCAGCCTGACGGCCACGCGCATCACCGCCCGGGGCGTCGGCGCCCGCCCGCCGTTCTGGCGCCGCGGCCCGGTGCTGGTGCTGGTGCTCGTCGTCGCCACCGTCGCGGTCGCCGCATGGGCCGGGGTGCTGCCCTTCCCCTGAGCCGTCAGACGGTGGGGACGGCGTCCACCGCGACGGCGCGGTCCCGGCCGGCGGCCTTCGCGGCGTAGAGGCGCCGGTCGGCGCGCCGCAGCAGGTCGGCGGCGTCCTCCTCGTCGGTGCGGGTCGCGACGCCGGCGGAGATCGTCCGCCGGCCGGCCGCGCCGAACGTCCGGCCCCCCACCGCGGCACGGACCCGGTCGGCGACATCCGTCGCCGTCGCGAGGTCCGCCCCGGGCAGCACGATCGCGAACTCCTCGCCGCCGACGCGCGCGACGAGGTCCGTGGCGCGGCTGGCGCCGAGCATCCGGCGCGCCAGCTCGCACAGCACCCGGTCGCCGACGGCGTGGCCGTGGGTGTCGTTGACGTCCTTGAAGTGGTCGAGGTCGACGAGGACGACGCTGAGGTCGGTTCCGCGCGCGACCGCGGACGCCATCTCGGCGACGAGGCGGACCTCGAACGCACGGCGGTTCGCCACCCCCGTGAGGGCGTCCGTCGACGCCTGGTGGGCGAGGAGGGCGCGGGCGTCGGCCCCGGCGATGGCGATGCCGACGAGCGCGGCGAACTCGGCGAGGCGCTCCTCGGCACCCGGTGCGAGCGCCCCGCGGGTGCGGCTGATCGCCCCGACGTTGCCCCACAGCCCGCCGCCGACGAGGATCGGCGCGGCCACCGAGTCGGCGGGGGACGCGACCGGCGGCGCGTGGTCGGGGAGGCGCACGCCGACGTCCCCCTCGACGCGCACCGGCCGCCCCTCGCGAAGCACCCGCGCCGTCGCGCCGTCGCCGGTCACCGGCAGCAGCGACCCCTCGGGCAGCCAGACCTCGGCGGTCGTCGCCCACGAGCCGACCAGCTCGGCGCCCTCGTCCGCGTACCGCACCACCCCGCCGGCCTCCGCCCCGAGCATCTCGGCGACCTCCCGGGCGACGAGGGCGAACACCTCGCGGGGGTCGGGGCTGGCGGCGACCGTCGCGGCGACCCGCCCGAGCCGGGCCTGCTCCTCCGCGAGGGCCCGGTGCCGTCGCTCGCTGCGCCGCAGCTCCCGCTCGGCCGCCCGGCGGTCCGTCACGTCCTTGATCGTGCTGACGAACGACGGGGCGGCGCCCTCACCGGGGCCCTGCAGGCGCGCCAGGCTGACGATCACGTCGACCATCCGGCCGGACCGGTGCCGGTAGCTGCGGTCCCCCTCCGACCCACCGGCCCCCTCCATGCCGCGGCGCAGGCGCCGCCGGTAGGCCTCGGCGCGCTCCGCCGGCCAGAAGGGGAAGGGCGGGACCGCGCCGACGAGCTCGCCGCGGGGGAAGCCGGTGATGTCGACGAGCCGGTCGTTCACCTCCAGGATGCGGCCGTCGGCGTCGAACACCGCCAGCCCGTCCTGCAGGGAGTCGGCGAGGGCACGCGAGCGGTCGCGCTCGGCCGCGAGCTGCCGTCGCAGGTGCCCGGTCCGCAGCGCGGCGCGCACACGGGCCCGGAGCTCCGCCGAGGCGTAGGGCTTGCGGATGAAGTCGTCGGCGCCGGCGTCGAGGGCGTCGGCGAGGTGCTCGGCGGTCCCGGTGACGTAGATGATGGGCAGCACCTCCGACGACCGCCGGATCAGGCGGCAGAGGCGCAGGCCGTCGAGTCCCGGCATCTGCCCGTCGGTGACCAGCAGGTCGAACGGCGCGTCGTCGACGACCCGGCGCAGGGCGTCGCGGCCGTCGCGGGCGGTGACCACGCGGTGGCCCTCCGCCTCGAGCTCCCGCCGCAGCAGCCCGGCCTCGACGGCGTTGTCCTCGGCCACGAGGATGCGCGCCCCGGCGCGTGACGGCGGACCCGCCACGCCCACGGGTTCTGGACCACGCTGCGGCATACGGCACGTGTCGGCCGGCGCCGGTGCCCTCCTGAGATCCCGGGACCACCGGGGGTCGCCGCGCGACACGCCGCGCCGCGACCCCGGTGGGGGGACCGGTTCGCCCTCGGGGGCCGGGGCTGGTTCAATGACCGGGAATGGACGACACCCCGGCCCCGCGCGTGGACGACATCCCCGCGGGGCGCGCAGCCGGGCCGTGGCCGCCGCGGGCCGGCGACCCGCAGCGGTCCATCGCCGACGCGGCGGTCAGCCTCAACCGCGCCCTCGACCCCGCGGGGCTCCTGGCCGACGTCGCGGTGAGGGTCCGCGTCGCCGTCGGCGCGCGCGCCTGCGTCGTCGGGCTGGCGGCCGGGGCCCGGGGTCCCGAGATGACGTCGGTGTCGGCGGCGGCGGGGTGGACCGACGACGCCGAGAGCGCCGCGACCGCCGCGGGACCCGTCCCCGCGCCGGAGGTGGCGCACGACCGGCTGGTGGTCGCCCTGGCCGGCCGCGACGGCGAGCACCTCGGGCGCGTGCGGGCCTGGGCCGACACCGGCCGCCCCTTCGGCCCGGGGGACCTGGCCGTCGCCTCGCAGATCGCCCAGGTCGCATCGGTCGCCGTCGAGCGCCTGCGCCGTGAGCTCGACCTGGAGGCGAGTCGCGGCGACCTGGCCGAGGCGCAGCGCATCGCCCACATGGGCAGCTGGATCCAGGACCTCGACGACGGCCGCGTGACGTGCTCCGACGAGGTGTGGCGGATCTACGGGCTGGGGGCCGGCGAAGCGTTCGACGACATCGACGGGCTGCTGGCGCGGGTCCACCCCGACGACCGGGGCGTCGTCGCCGTCGCGATGGAGGCCGTCGCCGAGCGCGGGGGCGCGCACCGCTGGGAGCACCGCATCGTGCGGCCCGGGGGCGAGGTGCGGACGGTGCTGGTGCGCGCCGAGGCCTCGCTCCCCGGGGACGGCCGCCCCCGGGTGCGGGGGACGGTGCTGGACATCACGCGACGCCGGGACGCCGAGGACGCCCTCCACCTGCAGGCCGCGCGCATCACCGACCTCGCGGCCGACCGGCGGCGCCTGGTCGCGGAGGTGCTCGACGCCGAGGAGGGGGAGCGGCAGCGGATCGCGGAGGTGCTGCACGAGAGCGTCCTCCAGGACCTCCTCGCCGCCCGGCAGGACCTGGGGGAGTCGCTCGAGGAGGCGGACGGCCTGACCGTCCGCGGGCGGGCCCGGATGGCGCGGGCGGAGGCGGGGCTCACCGTGGTGGTGGCGGCGCTGCGGGAGGCGGTGGGGGAGCTCCACCCGCTGACCCTCACGCACGACGGCCTGCGCAGCGCCCTGGAGTCGACGTGCGCCCGCATCGCCCGCCGGGCCGGCGTCCCGATCGGCTGCGCCGTGGCCGACTCGGCCGCCGGGCCGCACGACCGGCTCGTCCTCTCGCTCACCCGCGAGTTCCTCGTCAACGCCGAGAAGCACGCGGGCGCCGACCGGGTGTCGGTCGCCGTCAGCGCGCGCGCGGGCGTCGTCACCCTGGTGGTGGAGGACGACGGCGTGGGCTTCGCGCCGGGGACGGGGGAGGGCGGGTTCCGGGTCGGCCACCTCGGCCTGGCGTCGGCGCGCGAGCGGGTGGAGGTCCTCGGCGGGACCCTCGCGATCACCACGACCCCCGGATCGGGCACTCGTATCGTGGCGCGGCTCCCGGTCGCCCCCGTCGCCGCGGCAGGGGACGGAGGTACAACGACCATGTGGAGTTCGGGCGACCTAAGTTAGACTCCCGCCCGTGCCCGCCGCCCCGCCCGCACCGCCGGACCCGGCGGCCTGGTTCGACGCCCGGGTGCGGCCGCTCGCCGTCCACGGCCCCGCCGGGGACGACGCCACGGACACCTGGATCCCGGTGGGCGCACCACCGTCGGAGGGGACCCTCGCGACGATCGAGGAGCGGGCGGCGGCCGAGCAGGAGGCGCCCCCCCGGGTCGCCCTCACGTGGGCGGCGGGCGGGCTCGCGGGGATGGCGGCGACCGCGTTGACCGTCGCGGCCGTGCGCGACGGGGTCGTCATCCGCGCGGGTCTGGAGCGCCCCGCCGGTCCCGAGGGGTGGATCCGCGACATGCGCCTCCGCGACGGCGTCGTCGCCGTCGGGGGGGACCACCCGTGGAGCGGCGCCCCCGGCGTCGGCCACGTTCCGGACGGGGTCCTCGGCCGGGCGGTGGCCGAGGCCGTCGTCGAGGTGTGCGGCCCGGTCGTCGCGGCGCTCGCCGCGCGCTCGCGCCGTGGCCGCCCGGGCCTCTGGGCGCAGGTCGCCGACGCCGTCGGCCACGCCGCCGCGGCGGTCTGCGCGGCCGATCCGGGGCGTCGCCACGCCACCGTCATCGCCGGGGTGACGGGGGTCCTCGGCGCGGCGGGCGCCCCGTGGCCCGCCCGCCCGGTGCTGCGCAGCGTGCCCGCCCCGGGCGGGCCGGTGATGGTGGTCCACCGCGGGTCGTGCTGCCTCGCGTACCGCTGCGGAGCCGATGCCGCCTACTGCGCGACGTGCCTGTTCCGCCCGCCCGGCGAGGTCGCCGAGCGGGTCGTCGCGCACGCCGCGGGCGCCTGAGGGGTCCGGCCGGGGGCGTCCCGCCCACGTGGCACGATGCGCACGTGGAGGGCGACACGACAGGGGCGGCGGCGCCGGACCCGGTCGTCGCGCACTTCGACGCCCGCCCGGCCGCCTACGACCGCCAGCTCGGCCGGGAGCGCCGCTCCCTGCGGGTCGCGGCCGCGTTCGCCGGGGATCTGGAGGGGCGGGACGTGATCGACCTGGGGGCGGGGACGGGGGCGCTGACGGCCGCGCTGCTCGCCGGGCGGGGGACGCCGGCCTCGGTGGTCGCCGTCGATGCCGCGCCGCGGATGCTCGCCCGGGCCGGGGACCGGCTCGGCGACGCGGTGACCCTGCTGCGGGCGGACGCGCGCGCCGTGCCGTCGCCCGGCGGGTCGGCCGACGTCGTGACGTGCGCCTACCTGCTGCACCTGCTCGCCCCCGCGGACGGCGCGGCCGTCGTGGCGGAGGCGTGGCGCCTCCTGCGGCCCGGGGGCCTGCTGGTCGTCGTGGTGCACGGCTCGCCGCCGGGGCCGGCGGGGACGGTCCACCGGGCCGTCTGGCGGGCGTGGCGGCGCATCGCCCCCGGCGCGGGGGTGGTGGGCGGCGGCCCGCTCGCCGACGTGCGGCCCCTGCTCACCGGCGCGGGGTTCGTCGTCGAGGCGTCGCGGCGCGTGGCGGGCGTCTACTGGGGTCAGGTGGTGCGGTGCCGCCGCCCCGCGGGGGACCTCGCGAACCGGTGGCGCCCGTAGGCGAGGGCCTCGCCGGGCAGGTGGGGGAGGGTCCGCCGCGCGAAGGCGTCCGCGACGGCGCCGATCGCCGCCGCGTGGGTCGGGTAGGCGTGGACCATCCGCTGGATCCGCAGCAGCGAGATGCGCCGGTCGATGGCGAGGGTCAGCAGCGGCAGCAGGTCCGCCGCGTGGGGTCCGACGACCGTCGCCGCGACGATCCGCCCCGTCAGCCGCACCGCGGTGACGGCGACGAAGCCCCGCGTCACGCCGTCGGTCAGGCCGCGGTCGGTCCCGGCGAGGTCGACCCGCAGGTCGATGAGCGCCCGCGGGTGGCAGCGCCGCGCCCGCTCCGGCGCCGTCGGGCCGACCCACGCGACCTCGGGCTCGGTGAAGACGGCCGACGGGATCGACGGCGGCCGGCCGATCCGGGGGATCCAGGGGAGGGCGATCGCCTGGACGATCCGGCGCCCGTGGGCGTTGGCCGCGTGGGTCTGGTGGGCGACGGGGGTCACGTCGCCGACCGCCCACACCCCCGGCGCGGACGTCCGGCCCCACGCGTCGACCCGGACGCCGCCGGGTACCACCGCGACCGCCGCCGCGACGTCCCCGACGTTCGGCTCCCGGCCGACCGCGGCGAGCACGGCGTCCACCGCGTGCAGCGGCGCGCCGCCGTCCGTCCGCAGATCGCCGGTGGCGGGGTCGGCCGCCACGACGCGGGTGCGGAGGCGGATGACGACGCCCTGCTCCACGAGTGCCGCCGCCAGCGCCCCGGACGCCTCGGGCTCGGCGTCGGGCAGCACCCGGTCCGCGGTGTCGACCAGCGTCACGCGGCTGCCGATGCGGGCGAACGCGACGGCCATCTCCACCCCGACCGCCCCGGCCCCCACGATCGCAAGGTGCCGTGGGGCGTCCGCCAGGTCGAAGATCGTCTCGTTCGTCAGGAGCCGGCCGGCGGGCAGGCCGGGGACGGCGAGGACACGCGGACGCGAGCCGGTCGCGATGACGACGTGGGGGGCGGTCAGGACGCGCACGCCGTCGCCGCCCGTCACCGTGACCCGGCGGCCGGGGGCGAGCGCCGCCCGCCCGCGGACGACGTCGATGCCCTCCGTCGTGGTCACCTCGTCGTCCTCGCGCGCCGCCAGCCCGTCGCGCGTGGCGCGCACCGCGGCGAGCAGGGCGGGCGGGTCGGCGCGGAGGGCCGGGTCGCGGGACAGGTGGAGCAGGCGCTTCGAGGGGATGCAGCCGACATTTGTGCAGTCGCCCCCGATGCGCCCGGCCTCGACGAGCGCCACCCGCCGGCCGAGGGCGGCGAGCCCGGCGGCGACGGTCAGGCCGCCCGCGCCGGCCCCGATCACGATCGCGTCGTGGTCCCCGTCACGCTGCGGCATCCCGTCCCCCCTCGCGTCGTCGCAGGATCTCGGCCAGCGCCACGCCGGCGACGAGCAGGATCCCCGACGCGACCAGCACGGGCGTGTCGATCGCGGGCACCCCCCCGTCGAAGCTCTCGAGCGACGCCCCGGCGAGCACGAACGCCACCGTGGCGGGCGCGCTGCCGATCGCGGTGCCGGCGAGGAAGGCGAGGGGGTGGATGCGCACCGCGCCCGCGAGGTAGCTCACCAGGTCGTAGGGGAGGTACAGCAGGCGCATCACGATGACGGTCTCGAAGCTCCGCTCCCGCAGGCGTCGGGTCCAGCGGGCGAGCCGGCCGGTACCGTCGCCGTCGCGGCCGGCGCCGAGCCAGCGGGCGAGCCCGTAGGCGACGAGGGCCGACCCGTTGCTCGCGACCAGCACGAGCGCGACGCCCCCGACCGCGCCGAACAGGAAGCCGCCGGCGACGGTCAGCACCGCCGCCGAGAGGAAGATCAGCGGGCGGACGAGGTAGACGGCGACGAACGCGAGGGGTCCCCACGCGCTGCCCTGGATCGCGTCGACCAGCCGCGTCGCGGCCTCGGCGGGTCCCACGTCCTCCACGAGCGCCCACGTCACGACGGCGCCGACGAGCAGCGCCCACGCCGCGCCGGCGAGCAGGCGGTGGCGGGTGGACGCCCTCACGCGGTGCCGAGCGCGCGGCGGGCGGCGACGACCCGCTGACCGACGCCGACCAGGACGGCGCCCGCCATGACCCACATCACGGCGACCGACCAGGAGGGGACGGCGAGCGCCACGGTGAACAGCACGACCGTCTCGGCGCCCTCGACGAGCCCCGGCGGCATCGTCACCGACGTCGTGTCGCCGCGGGCGGAGGCGCCGGCGCCCCGGCGCTCGAGCAGCGCCGACAGGTACGACCACGAGATCGCGTTGACGTAGAACGTCGCGAGCAGGACGGCGGCGGCGACCCATCCCGCCCGGCTGTCGAGTCCGGCGGCGATGCCGAGGGGGACGGCGGCGTAGACGACGACGTCGAGGAGGATGTCGGCGTACCCGCCGAGGTCGGTCTGGCGGCCGGACCGGCGCGCGACGGCGCCGTCGAGGCCGTCGAGCACGCGGTTCGCCAGCCAGAGGGCGACGGCGAGCGCCGGCAGGCCCGCGCCCGCCGCGACCGCCGCGCCCGCGCCCGGCACGACGGCGAGGACCGTGACCGCGGTGGGGTGGACGCGGCGCGGGACCGCCCGCACGAGGGGGGCGAGCACGACCTCCGTCCGGCGGCGCAGCGCACGGTCCATCACGGCCGCGCGGGGGTGCGGGCGGGGGCCTCGGGCACGCGCACCTCCTCCTCTCCGGGCGACGACGGGGCGATCGCGCCGGCGGGGGCGCACCGGGACCGTAGTGGCGATCGGCGCGCGGCGGGAGGGGCACCGCCCGACGGGCGCCCCGCCCGGCCCGGGACCTGCGAGCCTTCGCCGGGGTCGGCGACGGGGGAGGCCGCGTGCCGCAGGGCCGTGTGGGACGGATGGTGCGGCGCATCGCCGCGGTGGTGCTCGGCGCCGGGGTGCTGGCGTCGGTCGTGGCGTGCGGCGGGGGCGACGGGGCCGCGCCCGCGGGCCTGCCCGCGGACTGGTCGCAGGTCGAGGCCCGCGCCGAGGGGCAGACCGTCCGGTGGTGGATGTACGGGGGCGACGCCCGCATCAACGCATACGTCCGCGACCACGTCGTCCCCGCCGCCGCCCGGAGGGGGGTGACGCTCCGCACGGTCCCGGTCGACGACACCGCCGAGGCCGTCCAGCGGGTGCTGGCGGAGCGGGAGGCGGGCCGCGACTCCGGCGGGGCCGTCGACCTGATCTGGATCAACGGCGAGAACTTCGCCCTCGGCGTCGAGGCCGGGTTGTGGCTCGAGGGGTGGGCGGGGGGCCTCCCGAACGCCGCGTTCGTCGACCCGGAGGACCCCTCCATCGCGAGCGACTTCGGCGTGCCGGTCGAGGGGCGGGAGTCCCCCTGGAACCGGGCCGCCCTCGTCTTCGCCCGCGACCCGGAGCGGGTGGCCCGGGCGCCCCGCAGCGTCGCCGGGATCCTCGCCTACGCCCGCGCCAACCCGGGTCGCGTGACGTACCCCGCGCTCCCCGACTTCACGGGGTCGGCGTTCGTGCGCCTCGCCGCCCAGGAGCTCGGCGAGGACGCCGCGATCGCGGCCCTCCGGGACATCCGCCCGTCGCTGTACGGGGGAGGGCGGAGCCTCCCGAAGTCCGAGGCGGAGCTGAACCGGCTGCTCGGCGACGGGCAGGTCGACATCGCCATGAGCTACGACCCCGCGTTCGTGCTGTCGGGGGTGCGCGCCGGCACGTTCCCGGCGCGCGTGCGGCCGTTCGCCCTCGACCGCACCCTCGTCAACACCAGCTACGTCGCCATCCCCGCGAACGCCGCGAACCGCGAGGGCGCCGCGGTCGTGGCCGATCTGCTGCTCTCGCCGGCGCTGCAGGCCGTCAAGGCCGACCCCGACGTGCTGGGCATCCCGACCGTCCTCGACCCCGCCCGCCTCGACGCCGCCGCCCGCGCGGCCCTGGCGCCCGACGGCGCGGGCCCCCACCTGCTGGCCGCGGGGGATCTCGGGGAGCCGCTCGCCGAGCTGCCCGCCGACGAGGTCGGCCGGCTCGAGGAGCGCTGGCGGCGGGAGGTGCTCCGGTGACCGGGCTGCGGCTCACCGGGGTCGAGGCGCGCCCCGGCGGCGCCCGGGTGCTCCGCGGCGTCGACCTGGAGGTCCCCGCCGGCGGCCGCCTCGCGCTCGTCGGTCCGTCGGGCGCCGGCAAGACGACGTTGCTGAGGGTCGTCGCCGGGCTGGAGCCCGCCGTCGCCGGGCGCGTCGAGGCGGGCGGCCGGGTCCTCGACGGCCTGCCCCCGCACCGGCGCCCGATCGCGATGGTCTTCCAGGACCCCCGCCTGCTGCCGAACATGGACGCCGCCGAGAACGTCGCGTTCGCGTTGCGGGCCGCGGGGGCGGGGCGTCGGGAGCGGCGCGCCCGCGCGGACGCGCTCCTCGCCGAGGTGGGTCTCGACGGACTGGGGCGCCGGGCGGTGCGGGGCATGTCGGGCGGCGAGCAGCAGCGGGTGGCCCTCGCGCGTGCGCTGTGCCCCGACCCGGGGCTGCTGCTGCTCGACGAGCCGATGGCGTCGGTCGACCCGGACCGCCGGGCGGCGCTGCGCCGCCTGATCCTGCGACTGCAGGCGGAGCGGCGCGTGACCACCGTGATCGTGACCCACGACCGCGACGAGGCGGCGGAGATGGGGCAGGAGATCGCCCTCATGATCGAGGGGCGGATCGTGCAGCGCGACACCCCGCGCGCCCTCTTCCTGCGGCCCTCGTCGCCCGCCGTCGCGCGCTTCCTGGGGGCCCGGAACCTCCTGTCCGGCGTGGTGCGCGACGGCCTGATGCCCACCGCCGCGGGACCGCTGCCGGTGGGCGGCGCCGACGGCCCGGCGCGCGTGACGGTCCGCGCCGACGCGATCGTCCCCGGGGACGCGGGCCCCCTGCGGATGCGCGTGGAGGAGGCCGTGTTCACGGGCACCGGCGTGCGGGTGGTGCTGACACGCGGCGACATGCGCCTCGAGGCGCGCGTGGCGCCCGACGCGACCCCTCCGGTCGGCGCCGAGGTGGCGGTGGACGTCCCGCCGGGCGCGGTCTGGCGTTTCCCCGAGGCGGTCGCCACCGCCGCCGGCGACGGCGCCCTGCGCCCCTGACCGTGACGCGCGCCCGGGCCCTCGCCCCGCTCGTGCCGGCGCTGGCGGTGGTGCTGGTGCTGTGGGGCGCGGGGATGGTGGGCGCCGTCCGCACCAGCCTCGGCGTCAGCCGCCTGCGCGGGTGGTCGTCGGCCGACCTCGACGCGTACCG
Organism: Miltoncostaea oceani; assembly: GCF_018141545.1. Taxonomy (GTDB): domain Bacteria; phylum Actinomycetota; class Thermoleophilia; order Miltoncostaeales; family Miltoncostaeaceae; genus Miltoncostaea; species Miltoncostaea oceani. Next base: position 1,685,076 of record NZ_CP064356.1, read on the forward strand.
GGCGCTGCTCGACGACCCGGCCTTCTGGGACGCCCTCGCGTTCACGCTCCGCGTCGCCGCCGTCGCGACGGTCGTCTCCGCCGTCCTCGCGGTCGCCCTGGCCGCGGCGCTGCGACGACACGGCACCGTCGTGCGCGCACTCGCCGCGTTCCCGGTGCCGGTCCCGCACCTGGTGGTGGCGGTGCTCGCCGTGCTGTGGCTCGGCCCCGGTGGGATCGCCGACCGCCTGCTCGGCGGCCTGCCCCTCGACGTCGTCCGCGACCCCGCCGGCCTCGGGATCGTGCTGGTCTACGTGATCAAGGAGACGCCGTTCCTCGCGCTGCTGGTGCTCTCGGCGTGGGGGCCCGACGTCGCGGCCCGGGAGGAGGCCGCCGCCGTCCTCGGCGCCCGCCCCCTGCAGCGGCTGCGCTGGGTCGTCTGGCCGGCGATCCGCGCGCCGCTGATCACCGGTGCGGCGGTGGTCGCCGCGTTCGTGATCGGGGCCTTCGAGGTGCCGCTCGCGATCGGCCCGACGTCACCCCAGACGCTCTCCGAGCTCGCGCTGTCGGCGACCCGCACCGCGAGCCTCGACGGCCGGGCCGTCGCCGCCGCGGCGCTGCTGGTCGCCTCGGCGCTCGCCGTGCTCGTCGCGGGCGTCGCCGCCGCGACGCTGTGGAGGCGCCGTGGGTGAGGGCCGCGCCCGGCCGGTCCTGTTCGTCGCCCTCGTCGCGGCGGCCGCCCTCGCGCCCCTCGCGACGCTGGTGCTGCGGGCCGCGGCGGACGAGTGGCGGGCGCCCGCGGTGCTGCCGCAGCGGTACGGCACACGCGGCGTGGAGGAGGCGTTCGCCGACGCCTCCGGCGCGATGGAGGCGATCCTCAACTCCCTCGTCGTCGCGCTCGCGGCCACGGCCATCGCGCTGGTGCTGGCGTGGCCGGCCGCCCGGACGATCGGCGAGGGACGCATGCGGCGGCCCGCGGTCGTCTGGGTGCTGCTGGGCCTCCCCCTCCTGGTCCCGCCGTTCGCGACGGGGTCGGGCCTGACGGAGTGGTTCATCCGCCTGGGCCTGGCGGACACCCTGACGGGCCTGGTGGTGGCGCACCTGGTGCCGGTGCTGCCCTACGTGGTCCTGATCCTGGCGGGGGCCTTCGGCCCGGAGGTGCGCGACCTGGAGGAGGCCGCCGCGGTCCACGGGGCGGGGCGCGTGCGGCGGCTGGCCCTGGTGACGCTCCCCGCGGTGGCGCCGGTCCTGGCGGTCGCGGCGCTGCTCGGCTTCCTGGTCTCGTGGAGCCAGTACGGCCTGAGCCTCGCCGTCGGCGGGGGCACGCCGATGCTGCCCCTGGAGCTGGTGCCGTTCCTCGCGGCCGACCCGCAGGTCGCTGCGGTGCTGGCGCTGGTGTTCCTCGCGCCGGCGGTGGCGGCGGTCGTGCTGGCGCTGGTACTCGCGGGCCGGGGCGGGGTACGGTCGCACGACGCGCCGGCCGCGCCCGCGCCCGGCGCGGCGGTGGCGAGCGGAGGTGGGACGTGACCGGTGACGCGCCCGCGGTGATCGTGTTCGACGTCAACGAGACGCTCTCGGACATGGCGCCGATGGCCGCCCGCTTCGAGGACCTCGGGGCCGACGGGCGCCTCGCGGGGCTCTGGTTCGCCGGCGTCCTGCGCGACGGGTTCGGCCTGACCGTCGTGGGCGACGCCCGGCCGTTCGCGCAGGTCGCCGCCGGCGGGCTGCGGGCGATGCTCGACCCGGCGGAGCTCGACCGGCCGGTGGACGACGCGATCGCCCACGTGCTGGAGGGCTTCTCGGCGCTGCCCGTCCACGCCGACGTCCCTCCCGGCGTGACGGCCCTGGCCGACGCCGGGCACCGGCTGGTGACGCTCTCCAACGGGGCGACGGCGGTGGCGGAGCGCCTGCTGGCGGGCGCGGGCCTGCGGGACCGGTTCGCCCACTGCCTGTCGGTCGAGGACGCCGGCGCCTGGAAGCCCGCGGCGCGGGCCTACCGCCACGCGGCGACGACGTGCGGCGTGGAGCCGGGGGAGATGATGCTCGTCGCCGTCCACCCCTGGGACATCGACGGCGCGGCACGGGCCGGGCTGCGGACGGCGTGGATCGACCGCACCGGCCGGCCCTACCCGCCGCACCTCACCGCGCCGGGCGTCCGGGCCACCGGCGTTGATGACCTCGCGCGGATCCTGGGGGCGGGTCCCGGCTAGCCGCCCTCCGTCGAGGCGCGCCACCGGCCGACGCGGACGCCGTGGGCGACGCGGCCGGCGAGCGCGTCGAGCGCCTCCAGCTCGGCGGGGGTGGGGACCTCCGGAAGGGGGGCGTCGCCGGGGCCGAGGTGCTCGCCGAGCCAGCGGTCGATGACCCAGGCGGGGCCGCCCCCCGGCCGGGTCGCGACGACGGCGCCGTCGCGGAGCAGGGCGAGGGCGGGCACCGACGACCGGCTGACGTGGATGCCGCGCGGCCACAGCAGGTCCTCGCGGAGCGCCCAGTCGGCGACCCCCGCGAACTCGCCGATCGCCACCCGGAGGCCGGGCCGCGCCCGCCGGATCTCGGCGAGGGAGGCGGGCAGGAGCATGCACGCCGCGCACCCCGGCATGCCGAGGGCCAGGAGCCCGAGGGGCGCGTCGACGACGACGGCGAGGGCGTCGGGGACCGGCTGGGCGGGGAGGGTCTCGGACATGGTCCGATCCTGCCACGACGACGGCGGGGTCGACGGCGCGGACCGGGCCGGTACCGTGACGCGGCATGCCCGCCCCCCGCCTGCTCGCCGGTCCGGCCGCGCGCCACTCGGTCAGCCTCGCGATCGTCGCCGGCGGGGCCGTCGGCGCGCTCGGGCGGTTCGGCCTGGACGAGGCCCTGCCGGTGCAGCCCGGCCGGTGGCCGTGGGCGACCTTCATCGCGAACATCGTCGGCACCCTGGTGCTCGGATACGTCGCGACGCGGCTGCTGGAGCGCCTGCCGCCGAGCGCGCACGCCCGCCCCCTGCTCGGCACCGGGTTGTGCGGCGCCCTCACCACCTTCTCGTCACTGCAGGTCGAGGTCGTCACGCTCGCGCGCGACGGCCACGTCGTGCTCGGCGGGGCCTACCTCGCGACGACGGTCGTCGCGGGCCTGGTGTGCGTGGCGGCGGCCAGCGCGGTGGTGCGCCGCGCGCGGTGGCAGGCCCCGTGACGGCGCTCGGCCAGGTGCTGGGGGTCGCGGTCCTCGGGGGGTTCGCGGCGCTCGCCCGGTTCCGCCTCGACGGCGCCGTCTCCCGGCGCCTCGGCGGTGGCTTCCCCTGGGGGACCCTGGTGGTGAACGGGGTGGGGGCGCTGCTCGCCGGCCTCGTGGCGGGTGTCGCCCCGGACGAGGGGGTGCGGGTCCTGCTCGCGATCGGGATGCTCGGCTCGTTCAGCACCTTCTCGACGTGGATGCTCGAGACCCAGCGGCTCGCCGAGGACAGCCGCCCGTGGGTCGCCGCGGCGAACGTCGCGATCCCGGTGGCCGTCGGCATCGCGGCCGTCGCGATCGGGTGGGCGATCGGGGCGCGGCTGTGAGCGCCGACGGCCGGAAGCTGAGCGTCTACTTCGGCGAGGGCGACCGGGCCGGGGGGCGCCTGCTGTCGGACGCCCTGATGGACCTGCTCGCCCGCCACGAGGCGCTCGCGTCGGTCCTGCTGCGCGGGGTGGAGGGCTTCGGGATCACGCAGCGGCTGCGGACCGACCGGCTGCTGAGCCTGTCGGAGGACCTCCCGCTCGTCGTTGTCGCCGTCGACACCCGCGCCCGCATCGACCGCCTGGTGGAGCCGGTCACGGCCCTGCTCGGCGGCGGCCTGGTGACGGTGGAGCGCGTCGCCCTGCCCGACCACGGGCTCGCCGGCGACCCGTCACCCCCGGCGGGGGATGAGGACGCGAAGCTGACGGTCTACTGCGGACGCGGCGAGGAGCGCGACGGCCGCCCCGTGCTGAGGACGGTGCTGGACGTGCTCCGCGGGGCGGGGCTCTCCGGCGCGACGGTCCTCGCCGGCCTCGACGGCACGGTGGCGGGGGAGCGCCGCCGCGCCCGGTTCCTCTCCCGCAACACGGGGGTGCCGGCGATGGTGCTGAGCGTCGGCCCGGGGGCGGCCCTCGCCGCGGCGCTGCCCCGCCTGCGCGCGCTGCTGCCCGGCCGTCACGTGATCACGCTGGAGCGGGTGCGGGTGGTGCGCCACGACGGGCGGGTGACGGGTGACCTGCCGGCCCCGCCCGCGGCCGACCCCGGCGGCCTGGCGCTCTGGCAGCGCGTCTCGGTGTTCGCGGGTGAGCGGGAGCGGTGGGAGGGGGGTCCGCTGCACGCCCGCCTGGTGCGGCGCCTGCGGGAGGCGGACGCCGCCGGGGTCACGGTGCTCCGCGGCCTGACGGGCTTCTCGCAGGGCGGCCCCGTCCACGCCGACCACCTCTGGGGCGTCCGGCGCCGCACCCCCGTGTTGGTGACGATGATCGACACGGTGCCGGAGATCGCCCGCCTCTGGCCGGTCGTGGCCCGCGCGACGGCGTCGGCGGGGCTCGTCACGTGCGAGGTGGTCCCCGCCGCCCGCGCGGCGGGGCCCGGCGCGATCCGGGGGGGTCTGCGCCTCGCCGACACCTCCGCGCCCTAGGCCGAGGAGTGCCGGCGCCCCGCCCCGGGTAGGGCGCAGACACCGACACGGAGGAGGAGCGGCGATGCAGGTGTCCGGCGAGCAGGCCCTGGCGGGGTGGCGGGCGAGGGTGGCCGACGTGGTCGCGACCCCCGCGGAGCGGTACACGCCGCTGACGGCGCAGCGGGCGCGCGCGCTCGTGGGGTGGGTGTTCCTAGCCCTCTCGGTCGTCTACGTGGTCCGCACGCTCCGCGACATGGCGCGGCAGGGCTGACCGGCCCCCGCGGGGTCCCCGCCCCGCGGGGGAGGCCGGCTACTGGCGGGCCATCACGACGCGGAGCCGCTCCTCGGGCGAGATGAGGTGGTCGGCGTCCTCCGCGTCGCCGTCCACGTCGATCTGCACCCAGTTGACGGTGCCGGTGAAGACGCTCCCCCCGGCGGGGTAGTCGTCGCTGACGGGGGACGCGCCGTCCCGTCCGAGGTCGGCGGTCTCGTCCGCGGAGAAGATCAGCGGCACGGTCGCCGCGACGCGCCCCTCGCCGATCTCGACGCCGTCGAGGTGGAGGGTGACGGTGCCGCCCTTGGCGGGTCCGCCTCCGTCGTAGGCGAACTCCATGCGCACCTGGTGCGTGCCGGGCGGGATGACCGCGTCGGCCCGGATGGTGAAGCGGTTGAGGCCGAGCAGGTTGTAGCAGTAGGTCGGGCGTCCGTCCTTCGCGTACAGGCTCCAGCCCGCGAAGGCGCCGCCCTGGGCGATGATCACCCCCTCCGCCCCGGCGTCGGGCACCTCGACCTCCGCGGTGACGGAGTGGGACCGGTTCTTGATGTTGATGACGCTGGCCTCGCTGAGGCGGCCCATGCCGGAGAACAGCAGCTGCGAGGTGCCCGTCACGAGCTCCGGCCGGCCGGCGAGACGGGCGTCGAAGCGCTCGATGCGCCGGTCGTCGAGGGGGAGGACGTTGTGGCGGCGGGCCTCCTCGAGCCAGAGCTGTTGCAGCTTCGCCAGCTTCTCGGGCATCTCGGCGGCGAGGTCGTGCGCCTGGCTCCAGTCGGCGTTGGTGTCGTAGAGCTCCCAGACGTCGTCCGAGAACGCCGGCAACGGTTCCATCACCCACGGGACGCTGTGGCGGGTGACCGCGGTCCAGCCCTCGTGGTAGATGCCGCGGTTGCAGAACATCTCGAAGTACTGGGTCTCGTGGCGTCCGGCCTCGGCCGCCCCGTCGAACGAGTACCGCATGCTGACGCCCTCGATCGGCGTCTGGGCGATGCCGTCGACCGCCGTCGGCTGCGGCAGCCCGGCGGCGTCGAGGACGGTGGGGGCGACGTCGATGACGTGGTGGAACTGGGGGCGGACCTCGCCCCGGGAGTCGAAGCCGTTCGGCCAGTGGACGATGGTGCCGTTGCGCGTCCCGCCCCAGTGGGAGGCGACCTGCTTCGTCCACTGGTACGGCGTGTCCATCGCGTGCGCCCAGCCGACGGCGTAGTGGTTGTAGGCCGTCGGCGTGCCGAACTCGTCGATCCGCGCGGCGAGGAACTCGGGCGTCTCGAGCGCCGCGGCGCCGTTGAAGAGGAGGGTCTCGTTGAAGCTGCCGTTGACCGTCCCCTCGGCGCTCGCCCCGTTGTCGCCGATGATGTAGTAGACGAGCGTGTCCTCGAGCACCCCGAGGTCCTCGAGGGCGTCGACGAGCCGCCCGATGTGGTGGTCGGTGTGCTCGAGGAAGCCGGCGTAGACCTCCATCTGGCGCGCGAGGACCGGCTTCATCTCGTCGGGCACGTCCTCCCAGGCGGGGATCTCGTCGTGCCGGGCGGTGAGCTCCGTCTCCGGCGGCACCACGCCGAGGGACTTCTGGCGGGCGAGGATCTCCTCGCGGAGCGCGTCCCAGCCCCCGTCGAAGCGCCCGGCGTACCGGTCCGACCACTCCGTCGGCACGTGGTGCGGGGCGTGCGTCGCCCCCGGCGCGAAGTACATGAAGAACGGCGTGTCGGGCATCAGCGACGTCTGCTGCCGCGTCCACCGGATCGCCTTGTCGGTCATGTCGGCGGTGAAGTGGTACCCCTCGTCGGGCCCCTTCTCCGGTTCCACCGGCGTGGTGCCCTCGTAGATGGCGGGGTGGTACTGGTTCGTCTCGCCGCCGATGAAGCCGTAGAAGTACTCGAACCCGCCGCCGCCGGTGGGCCACGCGTCGAAGGGCGCCATCGGGCTGGTCTGCCAGACAGGGACCTCGTGGCACTTGCCGAACTGGGCGGTCGAGTAGCCGTTCAGCCGGAGCGTCCGGGCGAGCGGCGCGCACGTGTCGGGGCGGACCGAGGTGTAGCCGGGGGCGGACGTGGCGAGCTCGGTGATGACGCCCATCCCGACGGTGTGGTGGTTGCGTCCGGTGAGCAGGGCGGCGCGCGTCGGCGCGCAGAGCGCGGTGGTGTGGAAGCGGTTGTACTTCAGGCCGTTCCCCGCGAGCCGCTCGGCGGTCAGCGTCGCGCACGGGCCGCCGAACGCGCTCGACGCCCCGAACCCGACGTCGTCGAGCAGGATGACGAGCACGTTGGGTGCGCCCGCCGGTGGCCGCAGCCGCTCGATCGGGGGGAACGACGTCCCGGGGTCCCGCGCGTCCGACGGCAACGGCCCGTCGAACGGTGTCCGGGGGATGGGGAGCACCTGGCGTGGGACCGGGTCGGTCATCTCAGTTCCTCCGCACTGCGCGCGTCGCCGGGGGCGGTGTCGTCCGGGGCGGTTGCGGGACGACGACCGGGGTCGCGGCCGACGATCCCCCGGCGCCCGGGGCGGCGCATCATCCGATGGGGGTGATGCGCCATCCGGCGCGCGGGGGCGCGCCGGGACCCGCCGCCGCCGCGTCGGACCTCACCCCCGGTGGGCGGGCCACCGCCACCGGTGTCCGGTGACGGGCATGGCCTCCATCGCCGGGACCTCGCCCTCCGGGTGCGACCCGAACCAGCGGACGTAGCGCTCGGTCAGCGGACGGGACGACAGTCCGTGGGCGTAGACGGACAGCCCCACCGTCGCGACGACGGCGAGCAGGAGGGCCCGTTCGTGGGGGAGGTCGGCCTCGTCGAGGAGGATGACGGCGAACACGATCGACGCGAGCCCGCGGGGACCGGACCAGCCGAGGAAGGCGACGGTGGGGCGGCGCGCGCCCGTGCCGATCAGGGCGAGGGCGACCGGCACCATCCGGACGACGGTCAGGCTGACCACCGCGTAGAGGGCGTACCGCCAGGTCAGCTCGTCCGCCGCCGGGCCGAGGACGACCGCGCCGAACACGATGAACGTGACGGCGTCGAACAGCTCACCGCCCTCGTCCACGAGGGCGGTCACCTCCCCGGCGGCGTCCCGCCGCACCGCCCCGAAGACGAGGCCCCCGGTGAACGCGGCGATGAAGATGCTGCCACCGAGTCCGAGTGCGATCCCGGCGGCGAGCAGCGCCGTGGTGGCGGTGAGGATCTGCAGCCACGCGCCGGAGATCCCGGGTGCGGCCGACCGGATCGCGAGCGCGCCGGCCACTCCCGCGACGACGCCGCCGATGAGCCCGTAGCCGATCTGCTCCCCCACGAGTTGCAGGGCGCTGTGGCCGGATCGTGTGCCGGCTTCCGCCTCGGCGAGGGCGATCGCCATGAAGAACAGCGGGACGCAGAGGCCGTCGTTGAGGCCGCTCTCGACGTTGAGGCCCTGCCGGACGCGGGAGGGGACGCGTTCGTCGGTGACGACCGCCTGGCCGAGGGCGGCGTCGGTGCAGGCGAGAGCGACGGCGAGCACCAGCGACTCGGCGATGCCGAGCCCCGGGATGATCGCGACCCCGGCGAGCGCCCCCGCCGCGATGGTGAGGGGCAGGCCGACGCCGAGGAGCCGGAGCGGGATCCGGTGCTCCCTGCGCAGCGCGGTCAGCGAGATGCGGGACGCGTCGCCGAAGAGCACGAGCGTCAGGGTGATCTCGGCGAGCAGCTTCACCTCGTGGCTCCCGATCCCCAGGTCGAGGAGCCCCCAGGCGGAGGGGCCGACGACGACCCCGACGGCGGTGAAGAACATCGCGGCGGTGACGTTCCACCGTCCGAGGCGCGCCGAGACCGTCGCGTAGGCGATCAGCAGGACCGCGATGGTCGCGGGCGCCCAGCTCACCGCCGGGGCCCCACCCGTGTCGGGCCGACGAACCGCGACATGCCGGCCTCCCGGAGCCGGGGGCGGCGGGGATCGCCGTCCCGGCGGTCACGATCCCAGGCCCATCGGCGGGGCCGCGTCCGCCAGATGGTGTGAACCCCCGGCCACGCGGCCGGACGTCGTGCGGACCACCGCGCCTGCTCCGGTCGTAGGACGGCACAGCCGATCGGCTGCGTCGGCTCCTCAGGCGGTCGCCGGTCGGCGCCGTCCCTCGGGCCGGGCCCGCGATTCCTCCATGAGGAGGACGGCCCCGGCGAGGAAGCACGCCGCTCCGAGGAAGGTGGTGGCGTTGGTCGCCTCGGCGTCGACCACCTCACCGGTCTCCGGGACGATGAACGACGTGACCGCCGAGATGCCGAAGAAGATCGACCCGAGCATGTTGATGCGGGCGATGCGGCGCCCGATGTCGCCGCCCGACCGGCACCGGCGCCGTGGCAGACCTCGAGGATGGCCAGGTAGCTCGCGATCAGGAAGCACGCGGATCCGATCGCGTCGGGCGCCCACACCCGCGCGATCTGCTGCGGGGTGTCCAGCGTGTCGTTCAACGCCGCGATGGTGGTGACGTTGAAGAAGACCGTGCCGATGAGCTGGACGAAGGTCACCCACCAGTCGAGACGCCGTGGCTCGGCGATCATGCGCCGGGCGTCCGGCCGGGTCGCCGGTGCCCCGGGGGCGACGGCCCGGGCGGCGCGGAGCGTCTGCAGGTGCTGCAGCGCCGCGGCGGAGGTGAAGAACGCGGCGCCGATCACGAACGTCACGCCCACCGCCCGGGGATCGAGTCGCGAGGCGACCGCCGGCAGCGAGGCGAGCGCGAAGCACGCCGAGCCGATCACGAAGAGCAGGCCGATCCACCATCCCATTCGGCGGATCGCGCCGGCGGTGTCCGACGGGACGGCGTCCGCTGCGGGGACGGCGTCGGAGAGCGGCCGCAACCCGAGCCCCATCCGGTGGCGACGTGACGTCCACTCGAGGCGCCCCCGGGCGCCGCCGTCGTACACGGCCCGCGAGACGAACGGCCCCCCCCGCCGCTCTCGACGATCCGCCAGTCCTCCGGATGTGTGACGAAGGGCGCGGCGACGCGGGCGGCCGCCCGCGTCATGTGTGACTGAAGCCGCCGTCCCGGATGGATGACGGCCGGCGCTCGGGTTCCCGGGCGAACCGGTCGAGCACCTCCGCGACGTCGGCCAGCAGCAGGTCCGACAGGTCACGGCTGAGTCCGTGTCGCACCACGATCCGGCAGATCGCCATGTCCTCGAGGTTCGCCGGGAGCGTGTAGGCGGGCACCTGCCAGCCCGAGCGCCTCAGCGAATCCGAGAACTCGAAGAGCGTGAAGTTGGCATCGTCCTCCAGCGACCAGGAGAGGAGCGGTAGGTCCGTGCCCCGCGTGATCATCCGGAACGGCCCCATCCGCTCGAGCTCGTCGGCGAGGTGCAGGGCGACGTCCTGGGCCTCCTGCTGGATGCGCCCGTAGCCGGCGCGACCCAGGCGGAGGAAGTTGTAGTACTGCGCGACGACCTGGCTGCCGGGGCGGGAGAAGTTGATGGCGAACGTGGGCATCTCGCCACCGAGGTAGTTGACGCGGAAGATGAGCTCCTCCGGCAGGTCCTCGGTGTCGCGCCAGACGATCCAGCCGACGCCGAGGGGCGCGAGGCCGTACTTGTGGCCCGAGGCGTTGATCGACTTCACCCTCGGGAGCCGGAAGTCCCAGAGCAGGTCGCGCTGGATGAACGGCGCCACGAACCCGCCGCTCGCCGCGTCGACGTGGATCGGGATGTCGAGGCCCGTGTCGCGTTGCGGGGCGTCGAGAGCGTCGCTCATCGCGGCGATGGGCTCGTACTCGCCGGTGAAGGTCGAGCCGAGGACGCCCACGACCCCGATCGTGTTCTCGTCGCACTGCGCCACGGCGCCGGCCGCGTCCATCGCGTAACGCCCCTCCTCCAGCGGTACGAGGCGCTGCTCGACGTCCCAGTAGCGGGCGAACTTGTGCCAGCACACCTGGACGTTCACGCCCATGACGATGTTCGGCGCGTCGGCCGGCCGGCCGGCAGCCCGGCGGCGCTCGCGCCACCTGCGCTGCAGGGCCATGCCCCCGAGCATGCACGCCTCACTCGACCCGGTCGTCGAGGTGCCGATGGCGTTCGTCGCGTCCGGGGAGTTCCAGAGGTCGGCGAGGATGTTGACGCACCTCTGCTCGATCTCCGCGGTCTGCGGATACTCGTCCTTGTCGATCATGTTCTTGTCGCAGGTCTCGGCCATCAGCAGCCGTACCTCGGGATCGACCAGGGTCTGGGTGAAGGTCGCGAGGTTCAGGCGGGAGTTGCCCTCGACCATCAGCTCGTCGCTGATCAGCGCATGGGCGTGGCGCGGGTCCCACTCCCCTTCCGGGATGCGGTACTTCGGGACCTTCTGCGAGGAGTCGGACGAGGGGTAGAGGAGGCTGTGGGCCGCGGCCTCGTCGCTCGTCTTGACGCTGTGGACGGCCATCGTTCCTCCCGGTGGTGCTCGGCGTCCCCCATTCGACGTCGAGCGGCCCCGGGCGCGAATCGTCCCGAAGGGACGATCGTCGGGCCGGCCAGTCGAGCGACGCACCCCGGAGGGAGGACGGCGGCGGACCTCGCCCCCCGGGGCGACGACGGCGCGCCGTGGGACCCTCTACCCCGTGCCCCCTCCGCGCTCCGCGTCCGCGATCTCGGGGGTCGGCGACGGGACGCCCGGAGCGAGCCCCGCGTCCCCCAGGGCCTGCAGCTCCGGGATCGGCGGGGGCAGGGCGTGGCGTGCGCGCGCCGCGGCCCGCCGCCCCCGCCACTCCGAGGGATCCTCGAAATGGCGGCGCGCCGCGTCGAGGAGCTCCGGGCCGGGCTCGACCCCCGGCTCCACCCGCGGCGCGCCCGGGACGATCTCGGCGGGGTAGGGGATGCGCATCCCGAGCGCGGCCTCCGCGACGGGGATCGGGGGGATCGGCACGAGGTACGCCGCGCCGTCCCCGGCGTCACCGACCGCGAGGGAGGTGATCGCGTGCTCGTCCAGGTCGAGGTGGAGGTCCCGGACGGCGCCGACGGGCTCGCCGATGGAGTCGGTCACGGGGTGATCGAACGCGGCGGCGAGCGAGACGATCGACCGTGTGCCGGGCACGCGGGGCGCGTCGTCCACGAGGGCCCCGAGCCGGTCCAGGTCGGCGGTCGGGTCGCCACCGGCCCCGAGGTCGTGGTCGAGCCTGAGGGTCACGCGGGTCCGCTCCCTGCCCGTCCGCTCCAGGGTGAGGAGGCCGGTGTGGAGGGGTTCGCCCCGGGAGGTCCAGCCCACCGAGACGTCCGTCACGACCTCGGTGAGCACCGCGGGCCAGGTGCGCCCGTCCGCCGTCGTGAACGTGAGGGACGTCTCGTCCCGCCGCCGGACCGTCTCGACGCCTCGGAGGAACACCGGCCAGTTCGCCGGGTCCCGGATGACCGCGAACGCGCGGGCGGCGGGTGCGGCGACCTCGGTGGACCGTTCGTGGAAGGTGATCATCCGACGAGTATCCGCGGCGACCCCCGGCGGGCGAAGGTGTCCGGGTCCGCCGGGGTCCGGTCACCCGCCACGCGGCGGGCGACGCGCGCGCACGGGTAACGGGGAGGCGGGGGGTCGCCGAGCGGGCCCGTCGGCTGCGAACAGTCCAGGTGCGGGCCTCGACGGCCGGGGGGCGGGCGCCCCGGCGCGGCCTCGTACGGTCTCCCGATGCCCTCCATCCGTCGCACCGCCACCGTCCTCGGCACCGTCGCGGGACTCGCCGCGGGCCTGCCCGCCGCCGCCACCGCCGCGCTCCCCGACCTGGTCTCCGAGCCCCCGGGGCCCGCCTACGTCGAGGAGTACCGCGACGGGCGCCTCCTGCTCCGCTTCGACGGCTTCGTCACCAACCGCGCCGGCGTCGGCCCCCTCGAGATCCGCGCGAGCGATCCCGACCCCGCCGGGCTGATGCGGAGCATCCGCCAGTTCCGCGACGTGACCTCGCCGGGCGTCGGCGGGTCCCCTGTGCCCGCCCCGGGTGGACGGGCGCCGACCGTCGTCTTCGAGGGGAACGACGACCACAATCACTTCCACCTCAAGGCGGCCGCCGAGTACACCCTGTGGACCGCCGACGGGCGGGCCCAGGTCGCGGTCGCGCAGAAGACCGAGGCGGGCTTCTGCATCGAGGACAGCGACCCGTCGGGCGGCGCGTACAGCGTCGGCACCCACAACTTCTGCTGGCAGGACCGCGACACCAACGGCCAGTCGACGCTGGTGATGGGGATCTCGTCGGGCTTCCGCGACGTCTACACGTCCGGTCTCTCGTACCAGTGGATCGACATCTCCGACGTCCCCCCGGGCCGTTACCGCCTCGGCGCACGCGTCGACCCGGGCGACGTCCTCGCCGAGTCCGACGAGGCCAACAACGGATACGCCTTCCGGGACGCCGTCGTCCCTGGGCACCAGGCGCAGCCCGTCACCGTGGCGCGCTCCACCGGCGACCCGGTGGAGGTCGACCTCCGCGCGGCGAGCTTCGGCGATTTCGGTTCGCGGCGGTACCGCATCGTCACGGCCCCCGCGCACGGGACCCTCGACCGCGCCGTCGGCGACGAGATCGCCGGATCCGTGGTCACGTACACCCCCGATCCGGGGTGGCGCGGCTCGGACGCGTTCACCTACGTCGCGGTCGACACGTCCAGCCGGTACCCGCGGACGCCGACCCCCGCCGTCGCGACCCTCGCGGGCGAGGACGTCCTCGTGACCGTCGGCGGGGGCCCCGCGCAGCTCGTCGCCGGGCTCGGCGCGCAGCTGACCGCGACGGTCGCGAACGGGTCCGGCGGCGTGACGTGGGCCGTCGACGGCGTCCGCGGCGGGTCGCCGGCCTCGGGCACGATCACCGCCGACGGGTTGTACGTGGCGCCGTCCGCGCCGCCGCCCGGGGGCGCCGTCACGGTCCGCGCGACGAGCGTCGCCGACCCGGCCGCATGGGCGGAGATCGCGATCCGCATCGTCGGCGCCCCCGCCGTCGCGGCCGCCCCCGCCGCGGCCTGCGTCGAGGTGCCGGCACGCCGGGAGTCGACGGGTGGGGGGACGGTCCGGCGGTCCGCCGCGCAGCTCCTCATCAACCAGCGCATCTCCCAGGCGGCCGTCCGGCGCGCGAACGCCATCGCGGCGTGGCTCGACGCCGGCGTCGAGGGGCGCGACCTCTGCGGGGGCGCGATCGGCGCCCGCGAGCTCGGCCCCGGCGTCGTCTCCGGCCCGCCCGACCGCCCGAACGACCTGTCGGTCGCGTCGCCCCGCCCGCTCGTGGTGCCCCCGGCGTCGCGTCCGTCGGGCGGGCGCGTCACCCTGACCGGACGTCAGCTCCTGATCAACCAGCGGGTCTCCCAGGCCGCCATCCGCCGCCTCAACGGACTCCGGCAGCGGCTGGCGTCCGGGCTCACCGGGGGCGACCTCGCCCCGGGGACCGTCACCGCCGGGACCCTGGCGACCGACGTCCGCATCCTCGCGGCGGACACCTCGATCGCCCGGCCCCCGGCGAGCCGGACGGTGATCGCGGCCCGCGTGGCCCCGGCCCGGGCGGCCGCCCTGCCGATCACCGCACGGCAGTTCCGCACGAACCAGCGGATCGCGCAGGCGGCGGTCCGGCGCTCCAACGCCCTGGCCGACGAGCTGGCCGCGGGCCTCACGGGGCGTCACATCGCCGACGGCTCGGTGGTCGCGGTCAACCTCGCCCCCGCGCTCCGGCGGTGACCACCCGGCCCACCCGTGCGGCGCCACACGCCGCCGGGTGGGACGCCGTCCGCACCGGCCGGCGGCCCCGCGGCCTCAGGACGGCGCCAGCCGCGCCGCGGCGTGCTCGACGCGCTCCCGGTCGGCGGGATCCGGCAGGGCGCGGCGCGCGCCGTCGCGCACGGCGACGGCGCGGGCGCGGAGCGCCGCGAGCCGGTCGGGGCTCCGCGTCGCCGCGGCGACGCGGCCGAGGGCGTCGAGGAGGACGAGCATGGTCGCGGTGTCGGCCTGGGACTCGGCCGCGCGCACGTACTGGTCGAAGGCGACGCCGACCAGGTCCTCCCAGCCGGGCCGCGGCCGGACGACGACCGTCCGTCCGTCGTCGTCGACGAGCGCGACGCCCAGTCCGCGGTCGGCGACCCGGCGCAGCAGGTCCGCCGTCCGGAGGATCGCCTCCTCCGCCGTGGTCGGGTCGTTGACGCTCGGCGAGAGGGCCCGCAGGCCCACGTCCGTGAGCTGGCGGATGCCGAACGCGACGTCCTGGGTGGTCGTCCTCTGGGTGCCGAGCGCCACGGCGCCCGCCAACCGCTCGATCTGCTCCGCCGTGGGCGGGGCGCCGCCGTGCATCCGGACGACCGGCTCCCCCTCGGCGACGAAGTCGCCGGGCGCCGGTGCGACCTCGGCCGTCCCGCCCGTGGCCGTCGCCACCGCGGCGAGGGCCCGGTCATCCACCCAGCGCACCCTCCCGGTGCGCGTCGCCCGGACCTGCGCGACCAGCGGCAGGTCGTCCGGGACGGCCGCGCCGTCCCGCGGGGTGATCGACGCGTCCAGGGTCGCGTCGATCACCCCGCGCGTCTCCTCCCAGATGGCGTCGATGAGCCTCTCGACGCGTATCTCGGAGGCCATGTGGTGGAAGAAGGCGACGAGGAGGCCCAGGACGACGAAGCCGAGCAGGACCGCGACGTTGACGGTGATCCCGGGCACCTGGTCCTCGCGGACGAGGCGCAACGCGACGATCGCGAAGACGAAGGCCCCGACGAAGCCGCCGATCACCGCCTGGATGACGCGGTCGCGCATGAACCGGCGCATCGCCCGCGGCGAGTACCCCTGCGCCGTGAGCGCCAGCACCGCCAGGGTGATCGACAGCGTGACGCCGAGGACGGTCATCGTCGCCGTCGCGAGGGTCGAGAGGACGCTCCGCGCCGCGTCCGCGTTCCCGCTGAAGACCCAGAACGGACGGGCGTCCTCCTCGTCCAGCATCCGGTCGAACCGCACCAGGGCCTCGGCCGCGACGGCGGCGAGCACGCCGAGGGCCATCGGCCAGAGCCAGAGGCGCTCGCGGAGCACGTCGAGCGAGCGCCCGAGTCGTCCCGGGGTCGCGGCGGGGCCGTGCCTGGTCGCGCTCGAGCGGCTCATCGTGCTCCCCCGTGGTGGACGGCACGCCTCGCCGCGGACCGGCGGAAGGCTACGCGTCACCGGGCCGCGCACCCCGGTGGCGGGGAGCGCCGGGGCCCCGCGGGTTCGCGGGGAACCGCCGCATGATCCGCGCCGGGGCCGCGTGAGTAGCACCTGCGACCGATCATGCGACCGCGCCCACGGCGCGGTCGTCACCGAGAGGACGCACATGTCGGACAGAACGCTCGACCTCGACGCCGTCGACCGCGATGGGGCGATCGCCGAGGCCGCGCACGCGGTGGCCGCCGACCCGCAGCTGGAGGACGCCGCATCGCGCGGCGACACCCGCGCCCAGCTCCTGCGCAAGGCCGCCCTCGGCGGCAGCGCGCTGGTGGGTGGCGGCCTGCTGCTCGGCGGCCTCAGCGGCACGGCGCTCGGCGCCGACAGCCGTTCCGCCAAGCAGGACGTGGCGATCCTGAACTACGCCCTCACGCTCGAGTACCTCGAGGCCGAGTTCTACCGCCAGGCCGTCGCGGGGAACGCCCTGTCGGGCGACCTCAAGACGTTCGCGACGACCGTCGCGGACCACGAGGCGGCCCACGTGGACTTCCTCCGCAAGGCCCTCGGCTCGGCGGCCGTGGCCTCCCCGACGTTCGACTTCAAGGGCATCCCGGGGAACGCCGACCGGTTCATCCGCACCGCCGTCGTCCTGGAGGACACGGGCGTCGCGGCGTACGCCGGGCAGAGCTACCGCATCAAGAAGACGGCCTACATCCTCGTCGCGGCGCAGGTTCTCGCCGTCGAGGCGCGCCACGCGGCGTGGGCGCGGACCTTCCTGCCAAACCGCCTGCCCGCGGAGGACGTCCTGAACGGCCACGCGAACATGAAGCAGGTGCTGGACGTCGTCACGGCGACGGGCTTCATCACCTCCTCGTAGGGGAGGTGCAGGTCGCCGGCGGTGCCTGCGGACCAGGTGACGTCGTCCGGAGGTCGCGCGCGCAACGGACTGCGCCGCGACCCGCGGGACCCACCGGACGTCGCCCGCAGGGACCGCCCGGCGGCCGGTGCACGGGCACGTGCCGGGAGCCCCGCCGCGGCGGGGCTCCCGTCCTGCTCACCGAGTAGCGCATACGGGATTTGAACCCGTGTTACCGCCGTGAGAGGGCGGCGTCCTAGGCCCCTAGACGAATGCGCCACGGACCGGCACCGGACCATGGGGGAAGAAGCTGGGGGAGGAGGATTCGAACCCCCGCTACCGGGGCCAGAACCCGGCGTCCTACCGCTAGACGATCCCCCACCACGGGACGGGCCGACGCGATGGTACCAAACGGCCGGGGGTGCTCAACCCGCGGCGGAGCCCGCGACCGCGAGCGCACCGCGGGGGCCGGCCATCGCCCCGAGGCCGGGGGCCTGCACGAACGCGGGGTCGGCGTGCTCCGGCAGGCCCGGGTACCCGCCGAGCGCCCGTCCGAGGTGGGCGCGCACGGCGGGGAGCAGGCCCGGGAGCGACGCGACGCCGCCGCCGATGAGGATCCGCTCCGGGGCGACGGTGTAGACGAGCGCCCGCAGCCCCTGCGCCAGGTAGTGGGCCTCCAGCTCCACGGCACGGTCGCGGGCGGGGCCCGCGAGGTCCTCCGCCGGTGCGCCCCAGCGCGCCGCGATCGCCGGACCCGCCGCCATCCCCTCCAGGCAGTCGCCGTGGAACGGGCAGACGCCGGGGAAGTCGTCACCCGGGGCCCGCGGCACCGCCACGTGGCCCGCCTCGGGGTGGACGAGGCCGTGCAGGGGACGCCCGCCGGCGACGACCCCCACGCCGACGCCGGTGCCGACGGTGACGTAGGCGAACGTCCCGAGACCCCGTGCGGCGCCCCACCGGCCCTCCGCGAGGGCGGCGCCCGTCACGTCCGTGTCGACCGCCACCGGCACCCCGAAGGCGTCGCGGAGGGGGCCGACGAGGTCGACGCCCGACCAGCCGGGCTTCGGGGTCGCGAGCAGCCGGCCGTGCCCCGGGCCGGGCCGAAGGTCGAGCGGGCCGAACGCCGCGACGCCGACGGCCTCCATCGGCCCCGCGTCGGCCGCCATCCCGCGCAGCGCCTCCACGGCGTCCGCCAGGGTCTCGGCGGGCCCGCGCGTCGGGAACCGGCGCTCGGCCAGGACCCGTCCCGCGCCGTCGCCGACCAGGCAGACGAACTTGGTGCCACCCGCCTCGACTCCCCCGAGGATCACGGCCGCAGGATGACAGCAACGGGCGGGCGTCGCGGCTAGTGTCCCTCCATGACCCTCCGGCTCCCCGACCGCTGGATCTGGGACTTCTGGACGGTCGACGAGGGCGCGCGGATCCACGTGTTCTACCTGCAGGCGCCCCGGTCCCTCGGCGACCCCGACCTGCGCCACTGGAACGTCACGATCGGGCACGCCACGTCCCCCGACCTGCGGCGGTGGGAGATCCAGCCGGACGCCCTCGCCCCCGGCGCGCCCGGGACGTTCGACGACCGCTCCACCTGGACGGGCAGCATCATCCGGGCGGGCGGGGCGTGGGCGATGCTCTACACCGGCACGTCGTCGGCGGAGGACGGCCTCGTCCAGCGCGTCGGCCTCGCGACCTCCGACGACCTCACCACGTGGACGCGGCACCCGGGGCCGGTCCTCGAGGCGGACCCCCGCTGGTACGAGCTGCTCGACCGCGACGCCTGGCACGACCAGGCGTGGCGCGACCCGTGGCTGTTCCGGGTCGACGGCGACGACGCCGTCCACGCGTACGTCACGGCCCGCGCGCGTGACGGCGACCCCCGGGGCCGCGGGGTCGTCGGGCACGCCCGGTCGCGGGACCTCGTGACGTGGGAGGTGCTGCCCCCCGTCACCGCGCCGATGGGCTTCGGCCAGATGGAGGTGCCGCAGCTCGTCGCGGCCGGCGACCGCTGGCACCTGCTGTTCTCGTCCGACCCCGGCACCCGCACCGACGCGCTCGGCCTGCGGGGCTCCGGCACGTACGGCCTCAGCGGGCCCACCCCGTTCGGCCCGTTCGACCCGGCGACGCTCACCGAGCTCGACGCCGGCGCCGACCACGTCACGTACGCCGGCCGGGTGGTCCCGCACGGCGGCGGCATGTCGTTCCTCGCCTGGGTGGGCTACCGCGACGGGGTGACGTTCGCGGGGGAGCTGGCCGAGCCCCGGCCCGTCGTCGCGGGGGCCGACGGGACCCTCACGATCGGGGCGCCGCGGTGAGCGCCCCCGTCAGCCGGTGGACGCCCGCCGACCTGGACCGCCCCGCCCCGCCGGACGTCGCGCTGCCGGTGCTCGACGCCGCCGCGGCCCCGCGGACGCTCCCCGGCTGGGACCTGTGGGACCCGGCGCCGGTCCGCACCCCGGCGGGGGGGCCCGCCCGGATCGACGGCGGCGAGCTCTGGCAGGCGCTGTCGGCCCCCGCGGCCGGCGACCCCGGCGCCCGCCACGACACCGCCCGGCTGCGCCTCCTCGCGGGCGCGCCCGGGGCCTGGCGGGACCTCGGCCCGCTCCTGCCCGACGGGGCGTCCCTCGGCTCCCGCGAATGGGCGGCGTCGCTCGTCCTCGACGACGAGCGCGGGACGCTCGACGTGCTCTACACCGCCGCCGGCGGGCGCGACGGGACGCTGCCCCGCTTCACCCAGCGCATCGTCGCGACGTCGGCCCGCGCCGTCCGCACCGGCGACGGCGGCCTGCGCCTGACGGACTGGACGCCGCACCGCGAGGTCCTCGGCGCCGACGGGGTGCTCTACGACCGCACCGACACCGACGACGGGGAGCCCGGCTTCATCACCGCGTTCCGG
Source organism: Miltoncostaea oceani (assembly GCF_018141545.1). GTDB lineage: Bacteria > Actinomycetota > Thermoleophilia > Miltoncostaeales > Miltoncostaeaceae > Miltoncostaea > Miltoncostaea oceani. Next base: position 1,704,732 of record NZ_CP064356.1, read on the forward strand.
GACCCCTTCCCGTTCCGCGACCCCGCCGACGGGCGGGAGTGGCTGCTGTTCGCGGCCTCCGCGGCCGGCTCGGCGAGCACGTTCAACGGCGCCGTCGGCCTCGCCGCGGCGACGGGGGACGGGGGGTACCGGCTCGCGCCGCCGCTCCTCCGCGCCGACGGCGTCACCACCGAGCTGGAGCGGCCCCACGTCGTCGTCCACGGCGGCCGCCACCACCTGTTCATCTCGACCCAGGCCCGCACGTTCGCCCCCGGGGTCACCGGCCCGACCGGGCTCTACGGCTTCGTCGCGCCGGCCCTCACCGGCCCCTACCGGCCCCTCAACGGCTCGGGCCTCGTGCTGCGCAACCCGCCGGCCGAGCCGTACCAGGCGTACTCGTGGCTGGTGCTGCCCGACCTGCGGGTCGCGGCGTTCGTCGACATGCACTCGCTCGGCGGCAGGACACCCGACGACGTGACCGCCGCGGGCCCGGAGACCGCCCGCCGCCACTTCGGCGGCACCCTCGCCCCGTTCGTGCGCCTGCGCATCGACGGGGACCGCGCCGGTCCCGCCGGCCCCGCATGACCACCGGGCTCGAGCTGGTCGTCCGCGCCGGCCACCCGGACTTCCTCGACCTGCCGTGGTCGGAGCCGCTGGAGGAGTGGCGGTCGGAGCGGCTCGTGCGCATGGCGCGGGGCATCTCCCGCCACGTCGTGCGCTTCGTGGCCTACGACGACCGCGTCTACGCCCTCAAGGAGACCGAGGTCGGCGCCGCCCAGCGCGAGTACCGGCTGCTGCTGGCCCTGCGGGAGGAGGGCCTGCCGGTCGTCGAGCCCGTCGGCGTCGCGCGGTGGCGGGGGGATGGGGGAGGGCCCGACCGCGCCACGCTCATCACCCGCTACCTCGACTACTCCCTCCCGTACCACTACCTCCTCGCGCGACGCGGGCGGCCCGGCCTGCTCGACCGCCTGCTCGACGGTGGCGCCGTGCTGATGGCGCGCCTGCACCTCGAGGGCTTCTACTGGGGGGACTTCTCCCTCTCGAACGCCCTCTTCCGGCGCGACGCGGGCGCGTTCACCGCGTACCTCGTGGACGCCGAGACGGGGGAGCGGCGGCCGTCGCTGAGCGACGCGATGCGCGACAACGACGTCGACGTCGCCGTGGAGAACATCGCCGGCGGGCTGATGGACCTGCAGGCCGCCGGGCGGATCGAGGAGGACCTCGATCCCGTCGCCCTCGCCGCGGGGTTCCGCGAGCGCTACCGCGACCTGTGGCTCGAGCTGACCCGGGAGGACGAGGTCGGCGCCGACGAGCAGTGGCGGATCACGCAGCGGATGGAGCGGCTCAACGCCCTCGGCTTCGACGTGGAGGAGCTCGCGCTCGTGCGCTCCGCCGACGGGGAGCGCCTGCGGATGCGCCCGACCCTCGTGGAGGAGGGCCACCACTCCCGGGCCCTCGCGAGCCGCACCGGCGTCCGGGTGCAGGAGAACCAGGCCCGCCGGCTCCTCAACGACATCGCCGCGTACGGCGCGTGGCTGGAGCACCACGAGGGGACCCCCGTCCCCGACGCCGTCGCGGCGTCACGGTGGCTCCAGAACGTCTACGAGCCGACCATCGCCCGCGTCCCCGACGAGCTCCGCACGCGCCGCGAGCCGCCGGAGCTCTTCCACGAGATGCTTCGCCACCGCGACGCCCTCTCGCGGGAGGCCGGCCACCAGATCGGCAACGCCGAGGCCATGGACTCCTACGTGGCCGGCGTGCTCCCCGGACTGCCCGAGGAGCGCCTCCTGCGCGAGACGGACGACGCGGACGACGGGTCGGCCTAGGCCACCGCGCTCGGCTCCCCGTCGGCGGCGGTGCGGAGGGTGAGGTTGTCGCCGGACGACGGATCGAAGAGGTGCATGCGGCGCGAGTCGACGTGCAGCTCGGCCTCCTCCCCGTCGCGGATGCGGCTCGACGAGTCGAGGGCGACGATGATCTGGGTGCGCAGCGCCTCGCTGTCGAGCTCCTGCGCGAGCTCCTCCAGCTGCGCCTCCACCTCGGGCGGGGCCTCGTAGGGGATGTAGCCGAACGCCTCGTTGCCGAGCCACTCGACCACGTCGATCGTGGCGCGGAACGTCGCGCCGTCGCCCGCCTTCGCGGAGTCCATGACGCTCGCGTCCTCGAAGTACTCGGGGCGGATGCCCGCGATGAGCAGCGTGTCCTCGGGGATGCGGCCGTCGCGGGCGTGCTCCGGCAGATCGACCGTGGCGAACGGCAGCTCCACCGTGCCGCCCTTCACCGTCGCCGGCATGAAGTTCATCGGCGGTGAGCCGATGAACCCGGCCACGAACAGGTTGACCGGCTGCTCGTAGAGCTCCCGCGGGGGGGCCAGCTGCTGGAGGACACCTCGCCGCAGCACGGCGACGCGGTCACCGAGGGTCATGGCCTCGGTCTGGTCGTGGGTGACGTACACCGTCGTGATGCCGAGGCGCTTCTGCAGCCGCGAGATCTCGGTGCGCATCTGGCCGCGCAGCTTGGCGTCGAGGTTGGAGAGCGGCTCGTCGAAGAGGAACGCCTGAGCGTCGCGCACGATCGCCCGCCCCATCGCCACCCGCTGGCGCTGCCCGCCCGACAGGTTGCCGGGCTTGCGGTCCAGGTGCTCGTCCAGCTCGAGGGTCGCGCTGGCCTTCCGGACCTTCTCGTCGATCTCCGCGGCACTCAGGTCCTTGGAGAGGCGCAGCGGGAAGGCGATGTTCTCGTAGACGGTGAGGTGCGGGTAGAGCGCGTAGTTCTGGAACACCATCGCCAGGTTGCGGTCGCGCGGCGCCTTGTCGTTCACCCGCTCGCCCCCGATGACCATGTCGCCCGAGGTGATGTCCTCGAGGCCCACGATCATGCGCAGCAGCGTCGACTTCCCGCAGCCGGACGGGCCCACCAGGATGACGAACTCCCCGTCCTCCACGTCGATGCTGACGTCGTTGACGGCGGGGAACCCGTCGCCGTACTCCTTGACGATGTTCTTCATCTGGATCGCAGCCATGGCTCCCTTACCCCTTCACCGCGCCGGCCGTGAGGCCCGCGACGATCTTCCGCTGGAACAGCAGCACGAGGACGATCACCGGGACGGTGACCATCACGGCGGCGGCGGCCAGCGTGGACACCGGCGGGTTGAACTGGTCCGGGCCGACGAAGAACGCGAGCTGCGCCGGCACCGGTCGTGCGTTGGTCGTTGACGTGAGCGAGATGCCGAAGACGAAGTCGTTCCAGGCGAAGAAGAAGGTCAGGATCGCCGCCGTGAAGACGCCGGGCGCCGCCAGCGGGACGATGACCTTGCGGAACGCCTGCCACGCCGTGGCGCCGTCCACCTGGGCCGCCTGCTCGAGCTCCCACGGGATCTCGCGGAAGAAGGCCGTCAGGGTCCAGATGGCGAGCGGCAACGTGAAGCTCATGTAGGGGATGATCAGCCCGGGCCAGGTGTCGAACAGGCCGAGCGTCCGCCACATGTCGAACAGCGGCCCGATCAGCGACACGACCGGGAACATCGCGATCGCGAGGGCGATGGTCAGCACCACCTTCTTCCCGCGGAACCTCAGCCGCGCGATCGCGTAGGCGCAGAGGGTGGCGATGATCACCGAGAGCACCGTGGCGATGATCGAGATGCCGAACGAGTTGATCAGCGCGCGCTGGAAGTCGTCGTTCTGCAGCACCGTGCTGAAGTTGTCCCCCGTCCACTCCTTCGGCAGGAACTGCGGGCTGCCGGCGGCCGTCTCCTCGACGGGCTTGAACGACAACGACAGGATCCAGGCGATCGGCAGGAGGCACCACAGCAGCAGCAGCGTGGCGCCGATGATCACGCCGGCGTTCATCCTCGCCTTCATCAGCCCTCCCTCCTCGCGGCCGCGAGGTCGACGCGGAACAGCTTCACCAGAAGGAACGCGATCAGCAGGACCGACAGGAAGAGCAGCACCGAGAGGGCCGACCCGAGGCCGAGCTCGAACTGCTCGATGACCTGGCGGTAGGTCAGGAACGACACCGACTCGGTGTCCTGGGCGCCCCGGGTCATCACGTAGATGTTGTCGAAGATGCGGAACGCGTCGAGGGCGCGGAAGAGGACGGCGACCATGATCGCCGCCTTCATGTTCGGCAGGATCACCTTGTAGAGGCGCTGCCACCAGCTGGCGCCGTCGACCTGGGCGGCCTCGACCATGTCGCCGGAGATCTGCGACAGGCCGGCGAGCAGCAGCAGCGCCATGAACGGCGTCGTCTTCCAGATCTCGGAGACCATGATCGCCGTCATCGCCGACCAGTGCTGTCCGAACCAGTTGAAGTCGCTATCGACGAAGGGCAGCCAGCCGTTCACGAAGCCGTTGTTGAGGCTGAACGCGAACTGCCAGGCGAACGCCGAGACCACCGTGATGATGCCGTAGGGGATCAGGATCGAGGTGCGGATCACGCCGCGCGCGAAGATGATCTTCCACATCACGTAGGCGAACGCGAAGCCGATCACGAGCTCCACGCCGACGGTGACGACCATGATGACCACGGTGTTCCACACGTCCTTCCACCACAGCGGGTCGGTGAGGACCGTGACGTAGTTGTCGAGCCCGAGGAACTCCCGGTCGTCCGGCGCCGTGGCGCGGTACTGGAAGAGCGACAGGTACAGCGCCCGGAGCATCGGGTACGCCGTGACGGCGAGCATGATGACCACGGCCGGCGCGACCAGCTTCCAGGCCAGCCGCTCCTCCGAGCGGGACCGGTCGGTGGTGGCCGTCCTCCTCGGTGCGGCGACGGTGTCGGTGCTCATGGGGTCTCCCTCCCGCCCGGCATCAGAGGAGCACCTTCCCCTGCAGCGCGTCCTCGATGAAGCTCGCCGACGCCTTCGGCGTCGTGTCGGGGTCCACCGAGTTCGCGGGGTGCCAGCGGCTCAGGGTCGCGTTGACGATCGTGCTCCAGTACGGCGACGCGGGCCGCGGCCCGGCCGTCTCGATGCTCGACTGCCACAGCTCGAGCAGGTCGGCCGGGAACTGCTTGCGCAGCTCGGCGTCCTCGTAGGCGGCCTGCCGCGCCGGCATGTTGGCCGTCTCGATGGCGTACGTCACCTGGTTCTCCTCCGAGGTGATGCACTCCACCGCCTCGAGCGCCAGGTCGGTGTGGGAGCCGTACGGACTGACCCCGACGTTGATGCCGCCGATCGGGGGCCGCGACTGCTCACCGGCGACGGTCTGCGGGTACCGCGCCCATCCGAGGTCGTCGATGACGTCCCCGCCGGCGTAGTTGTTGTACGCGAAGGTCCAGTTGACCATGAACCCGCCGGCGTCGGAGCCGAGGGGCCCGAGGACGGTGCCCTCGTTCGACACCGACAGGTCGGGCTCGGCCGCCGGGGACGAGGCGAGCTGGCGGATGACCTCCGCCGCCCGCACGCCGGGCTCCTCGCCGATGTCGACGGAGGCGTCGGGGCCGGCCTGGGTGTCGCTCACGATCGATCCCCCGGCACCCTCGACCAGCGCGTTGATCCAGACGACGTAGCCCTCGTACTTGTTGGCCTGGACCCCGACGGTGGCGTCGTTCTCGCTCGCCGCGTCGATGATCTGCGCCCACGTCACCGGGCCCGTCATGTCGAGGCCCGCCTTCTCGGCGAGCGACTTGCGGTACCAGAGGACCTGGGTGTTCGCCCACAGCGGGGCCGCGACGAGCTTGTCCTCCCACGTGGCCCCGGCGACGGCGCCCTGCAGGGTCGCCCCCGACAGCGACGTCGCGACGTCGTCGGGCAGCGGTTCCAGGAGGCCCGCGTCCGCGAACTCGGCCGTGAAGACCGGGTCGAGGCTCATGAGCGCGATCGACGAGTCCTCGGCCACCAGGCGCCGCAGGAGCTGGATGCGCTGCTCCGTCGCGCTCTGGGGCAGCAGCTCGGTCTCCACCGTGTAGCGGTCGTTGCTGCACCGCTCCGCGATGCCCGCCTGGCCGAACGCCCCGGAGAACCCGTCGGGCGGGTTCGGGTCGGGGTTGATGTACCACGTCAGGGTGGGCGTGGCGGAGTCGTCACCGCACCCGGCGACCATCGACGTCGCGACGATCGTCGCGGCGGTGACCGCCAGCGCCCGGCGCCACCATCGCGCACGCCGCCGGATCGGTGTCATCGGGAGCCTCCTGGGCAGGGAAACTGACGACCGTCCCTCGTGCCGAACGGCACGAGCGACGAGGACGCTACCACCGTGCCCGGCGCCGCGTCCCCGTAAACGGACTCCGAAACCGCCGGATCATCCCGCCGGCTCAGCCCCCGGCCACGGACTCCCAGTCGCCGTACAGCGCGGCGTAGCGGCCCCCGCCCCGCACGAGCTCGTCGTGCGTGCCCTGCTCGATCACGCGCCCGTGCTCCAGCACGACGATGCGGTCGGCGTCGCGGATCGTGGAGAGGCGGTGCGCGATGATGATCGACGTGCGCCCCTCCAGGAGGGTCGCCAGCGCGTCCTCGATGCGACGCTCCGTGCGCAGGTCCACCGACGAGGTGGCCTCGTCCAGGATCAGCAGGCGGGGGTCGGCCACCAGGGCGCGGGCGAACGAGAGCAGCTGCCGCTGCCCGGCCGACAGCCCGGCGCCCTTGGTCGTGATGGGCGTGTCGTAGCCCTCGGGGAGCTCCTCGATGAACTCCGACGCCCCGACGGCCTCGGCCGCGGCGCGCAGCTCGTCGTCGGTGGCGTCGGGCCGGCCGAACGCGAGGTTCTCGGCGATGGTGCCGGCGAACAGGTGGCCCTCCTGGGGGACGATCGCGAGCTGGTCGCGCAGCGACTGGGCCCGCACCCCGCGCAGGTCGTGGCCGTCGATCAGGACCGTCCCCTCGACGGGGTCGTAGAAGCGGGCGATGAGCTTCACGAGGGTCGACTTGCCCGCGCCGGTCGTCCCGACCAGGGCGACGCTCTCGCCCGCGGCGATGTGGAGGTCGACGTCGGTCAGCACCGGCGTGCGGTCGTAGGCGAAGCCGACCCCGCGGAGCTCCACCTCGCCCCGCAGCCGCGGCAGGTCGACCGCCCCGGGGGCGTCGGTCAGCTCCGGCTCGGTGTCGAGGACCCCGAAGATCTTCTCGAGGGCCGCCATCGCCGACTGGAACGTCGCGTAGAGCTGGGAGAGCTGCTGGATCGGGTCGAAGAAGCTCGACAGGTAGCCGACGAACGCGACCATCACGCCGACGCTGACCTCCTGGTCGAGCACCCGCGTCGCGCCGAAGTACAGGATGATCGCGGTGCCGATGCCCGACAGCAGCTCGACGCCCGGGAAGTAGACGCCCGAGAGGCGGATCGTCGCCATGTTGGCCTCGCGGTACTCCTCGTTGACGCGGCGGAACACGCGCTGCGAGGGCTCCTGGCGGCCGAAGCCCTGCACCACGCGGATGCCGGAGAGCGTCTCCTGCAGCGTGCCGAGCACCTCCGCGACCTTCTCGCGGGTGCGCCGGTACGCGCGGGTCGAGTAGACGCGGAAGAGCGCGGTGCCGATGGCGAGGGCCGGGAAGATCACGAACGTCAGCAGCGCCAGCTCGACGTCGTAGGTGAACAGGATCACGACGACGCCGACGAACGTGAGGCCGTTGATCACCAGCGACGTGACGCCGTCCGTCACGAGCTGCTGCAGCGCCTCGATGTCGCTGGTGAGGCGGCTGACGCTGCGGCCCGTCGGGGTGCGCTCGTGGTACCCGAGCTCGAGGCGCATCAGGTGCCGGAACGTCTGCGTCCGGAGGTCGAGGAGCACCCGCTCGCCGACCCAGCTCGACAGGTACGTCTGGTGGTAGCCCGCCAGCCAGCCGATCAGCCCGGACAGCACGAACAGGCCGACCGACAGCACCAGGACGCCCTTGTCGCCGGCGCGGATGCCGTGGTCGATCGCGAACTGCGCGAGCGCGGGGATCGCGAGCCCCGACGCCGTCACGACGAGCATCAGCACGACGGTGGCGATCGCCCGTCCCGCGTAGGGCCGGAAGTAGGGGAGGAGGCGCCGCAGCTTGCGGCGGGCGGGCGGCGGCTCGGCGCGACCCACGGCGACCGGGGGGGCGACGGTCGTCACCCGGCGTCCCGCGCGATCAGGTCGGGGCGGGCGAGGCCGCCGTCGCGGATCTCCCGGTAGAGCTCGCTGGTGCCGTACAGCTCCTCGTGGGTGCCGCGGGCGGCGACCCGCCCCCCCTCGAGGACCACGAGCTCGTCGGCGAGGGAGAGCGTCGAGAGGCGGTGGGCGATGACGATGGTCGTGCGGCCGCGCATCACGGCGCGCAGGGCCTGCTGGATCTCGCGCTCGGTGGAGGCGTCGACGGAGGCGGTGGCCTCGTCGAGCACCAGCACCCGCGGGTCGGTGATGAGGGCGCGGGCGATCGCGATGCGCTGCCGCTGCCCTCCGGAGAGCGTCAGGCCGCGCTCGCCGACGACGGTGTCGTACCCCTCGGGCAGATCCTCGACGAAGCCGGCCGCCTGGGCCATCGCCGCCGCCCGGCGGACCTCCTCGTCGGTCGCGTCGGGACGCCCGTAGGCGATGTTCTCGCGGATGGTCGTGGAGAAGAGGAACGGGTCCTGGGAGACCATCCCGACGGCCTGGCGCAGCTCGGCGAGGCGCAGGTCGCGGACGTCGACGCCGTCGAGGGTCACGCGGCCCGCCGTCGGGTCGTGGAAGCGCGGCAGGAGGTTGGTCAGCGTGGTCTTGCCGGATCCGGTGGCGCCGATGATCGCGACGGTGCGGCCGGCGGCGACGTCGAGGTCGATGTCGTCGAGGACCGGCGGCCCGTCGGGCGTGTAGGCGAACGAGACGCCCTCGAGGCGGATCTCCCCGCCGCCGGGGGGCAGGGGCCGGGCGTCCGGCGCCTCCACGATGTCGGGCTCCTCGTCGAGCACCTCGAAGATGCGGGTGCCGCCCGCGATCGCCCGCTGCGCCTGGCCGACGAGCATCCCGAGGGAGCGGAACGGCGCCATCAGGAGGGTCAGGTAGAGGTAGAAGGCGACGAACTCGCCGAGGGTCATGTCGCCGTCGATGGTGAGGATGCCGCCGTAGATCAGGACGACGCCGAGCCCGAGGACGGGCATGAACCCCATCAGGGGCTGGTACAGGGCGCGCAGCCGCGCGGCGTCCATGCTGCGGTCGAAGGCCCGGCGCGACGTGGCGCCGAAGCGCGCCGACCGGTCCCCCTCTCGGCCGAACGCCTTGATCACGCGGATGCCGACGGCGCTCTCCTCGGCCATCTCCGTGACCTCGCCGACCCGCTGCTGCACGTCGATGAGCACGGGGTTGGAGCGGCGGCTGTACCGCCACGCGACCACCAGCAGCGCCGGGCCCATCAGCAGCGCCAGCAGGGCGAGCGACCAGTTCATCCAGAGGAGGACCCCGGTCACGATGATCAGGGTGAACGCCTGCATGAACAGGAAGATCAGGCCGTACCCGAGGAAGAAGCGGACGGTCTGCAGGTCGCTCGTCGCGCGGGACATGAGCTGCCCGACCGGCATGCGCTCGAAGTAGGCGACCCCCATCCGCTGGAGGTGGGTGAACAGGCGGGCGCGCAGGTCGAACTCGACGGCCAGGCTCACCTGGCCGGAGACCCACCGCCGCACCACCCCGAACGCCATCCGCAGCACCACGACGCCGACGACCGCCCACACGAGCGGCGCGAGGGCCGCGCGGTCACCCGACTCGAGGACGTCGTCGATCACCCGTCCGGTCAGGTATGGCAAGGTGACGGAGCACGCCATCAGGCCTGCGGCGCTGAGGGCGGTGACGGCGACCCGGCCCGTGTGGGGCCGCAGGAAGCCGAGCAGGCGGAGGAGGACTCTCAAGGTGATTCACTGGTGAACGATAGGGGAGCCCCCAGGGGGGCACAAGCCGTGGCGCCGTGGCGCGACGACGCCATGCCGGTCGCGCCGCGGCCGCCCGTCGCGCTCGCCGTGCCGAACGTGTCCGAGGGACGCGACGCGGCGACGATCCACGCCCTGGTCGAGGCGTGCGAGGTCCCCGGCGTGCGGGTGCTCGACGTCCACTCCGACCCCGATCACCACCGCAGCGTCATCAGCCTCGCCGGCGAGCCGCTCGCCCTGCAGGACTCCCTCGTCGACCTCGCCGCCGCCTGCGTCGACCGCATCGACCTCCGGCGCCAGCGCGGGGCGCACCCGCGCACCGGCGCCCTGGACGTCGTCCCGATCGTCGCCTTCGACGACGACGGCATCGGCCTGGCGTCGGAGATCGCCCTCGGGCTCGCCGGGCGCCTCGCGACCGAGATCGCCCTGCCCGTCTTCCTCTACGGCGCCGTCGCGACGTCGTCCGACCGCACCCGTCCCCGCGACTTCCGCCGCGACGGCCTCGAGGGCCTCGCGCACCTCGTGGACGAGGGGGGCCTCGTGCCCGACGCCGGCCCCCCGCGGCTGCACCCCAGCGCCGGCGCGGTGCTGGTGGGCGTGCGGCCGCCCCTGATCGCCCTCAACGTCTGGCTCCCCGACGCCACGCTCACCGAGGCCCGCACCATCGCGGCCCGCGTGCGCGAGGCCGGCGGGGGCCTGCCCGGCGTGCGCGCGCTCGGGCTCTACCTGCCGGAGGCGGGCATGGCCCAGGTGTCGATGAACATCGAGGACCACCGGGCGGCCCCGCCTGCGTTGGTGATCGCCGCGGTGCGGGCCGAGGCGGAGCGCCTCGGCGTCGAGGCCGGCGACGCCGAGCTCGTCGGGCTCATCCCGCGCGACGCCGTCCTCGGCGGTCCCACCCCGTCCGCGATGCGCATCTCCGGGTTCCGGCCCGGGCAGGTCATCGACCCGACGGGGGTGGCCTGATGGCCAAGCGCAAGCGCCGCAAGGGCGCCGGCCCGCCGCCGGTCGGCGTGCCCCGCCGCGCCGCCGCGGCCCAGGCGGCCGAGGCGAAGCGCCCGGAGCCGAAGCGCCGCCCCGGCGAGCCCCTCGCCCCGTCGTTCCAGGGCGTGCTCATCCGCGCGGCGATCGTGTCCGCGATCTTCTTCCCCTACCTCGTCTACGTCGTCGACGAGACACCGGTGGCGGCGCTGCTGATCAGCCTGCTCGCCTTCGGCCTGATGGTGCCGCTGGGGCTCGTCCTGGACCGCTTCCGCTACAAGCGCCAGATGAAGCGCTGGACCGAGAAGCGGGCACGGCAGACGGACCGTTGAGCGGTTCCGGCCGCCGGGTGGCGGCGCCCCGGGGCACGCGTGACGTGCTGCCCCCCGAGAGCGACCTGCGCCAGCGGGTCATCGACGTCGCCCGCGAGGCGTTCGCCCGCTACGGCTACTCGCGCATCGTCACGCCGACGTTCGAGGAGACCGACCTCTTCGTGCGCGGCGTCGGCACGAGCACCGACGTGGTCCGCAAGGAGATGTACACCTTCGAGGACCAGGGCGGCCGCAGCCTGAGCCTGCGCCCCGAGGGCACCGCGCCCGTGGTGCGGGCGTTCGTCGAGCACGGCATGCACAAGCAGCCGCTGCCCGTGAAGCTCTGGTACGCCGCGCCGATGTTCCGGTACGAGGCGCCGCAGGCCGGCCGCTTCCGCGAGCACTGGCAGGTCGGCGCCGAGGCGATCGGCAGCGACGACCCGCTGCTCGACGCCGAGGTCATCGCCCTGCTCCACGGCATCTACCGGGAGCTCGGCGTCCCCGGCGTGACGCTGCGGATCGGCAGCATGGGCGACCCGGAGAGCCGCGGCCCGTTCCGGGAGCGCCTCGTCGCGTACCTGGAGGGCCACCTCGACGCGCTCGGCGAGGACGCGCGCGAGCGCATGCGCGTCAACCCGCTGCGCCTGTTCGACACGAAGGACCCGCGGGTCGCGGAGGTCATGCGGGACGCGCCGACGCTGCTCGACAACCTGTCGCCGGCGGCCCAGGCGCACCGCGAGCACGTGCTCGCCGCCCTCGACGCGCTCGGGATCCCGTACGTCGACGACCCCACCCTCGTCCGCGGCTTCGACTACTACACGATGACCGTCTTCGAGTTCGTCAGCGACCACCTCGGGGCGCAGAGCGCCGTCGGCGGGGGAGGGCGCTACGACGGCCTGGTCGAGGGACTCGGGGGGCCGCCCACCCCGGGCATCGGGTTCGGCGCCGGCATCGAGCGGATCGTCCTCGCGATGGGCGGCGGCGGGGAGCCCGCCGGCCTCGACGTCTACCTCGCGGTGATGGACGCCGACCTGCGCGTCGGGATGCTGCCGGTGCTCGAGGCGCTGCGCGCCCGGGGCCTGCGGTGCGAGAGCGACCTGCGCGGGCGGAGCCTGAAGGCCATGATGCGCCACGCGTCGTCGCTCGGCGCCCGCCGCGCGGTGATCGTGGGGGCGCGCGAGCACGCCGAGGGCGTGGCGACGGTCAGGGACATGGACACGGGCGAGCAACGCCGGGTGCCCCTCGGGGGCCTGGTCGAGGAGTTGAGCGGATGATCGGCGCGGACCGGTATCGGAGCCACACGTGCGCGGGGGCCGCGGAGGCCCTCGGCGCGACGGTGCGCCTGTCGGGGTGGGTGCACCGCCGCCGCGACCACGGCGGCGTCGTGTTCATCGACCTGCGCGACCGCTCCGGCGTCGTCCAGCTCGTCTTCCACCCGGAGGCCGCGGAGGCGCACGCCGCCGCCGGCCAGCTCAGCCCCGAGGACGTGATCCTCGTCGAGGGCGAGGTGCTGGCCCGCTCCGCGGCGACCGTGAACCCCGGCATCCCGACGGGTGCGGTCGAGGTGGGGGTGACCCGCCTCGAGATGCTCTCCGAGGCCGACGCGCTGCCGTTCTCCGTCGAGGACGAGACGCAGGAGGCCTCCGAGGAGCTGCGCCTGCAGTACCGCTACCTCGACATCCGCCGCCCCCGCCGCCTGCGGGCGCTGGAGCTGCGGTCCCGCGTGGTCTCGGCGATGCGCCGCGTGCTGGAGGGCGAGGGGTTCCTCGAGGTCGAGACGCCCATGCTCACCCGCTCGACGCCCGAGGGCGCCCGCGACTTCCTGGTGCCGAGCCGCATGCAGCGCGGCTCCTGGTACGCCCTGCCGCAGAGCCCCCAGCTGTTCAAGCAGCTCCTCATGGTCGGCGGGCTCGAGCGGTACTACCAGGTGGTCCACTGCTTCCGCGACGAGGACCTCCGCGCCGACCGGCAGCCCGAGTTCACCCAGCTCGACGTCGAGGCCTCGTTCGTCGAGCCGCAGCAGATCCAGGACGTGACCGAGGCGGTCCTGGTCGAGTCGTTCGCGGCCGCCGGCATCGACCTCCCGACGCCGTTCCCGCGGATGACGCACGCCGAGTCGGTGCGCCGGTACGGCACCGACCGCCCCGACGTGCGGTTCGGCATGGAGATCCTCGACTGGACCGGCCCGGCCGGCGCCAGCGGCTTCGGCGTCTTCGAGGGCGCGATCGCCGCGGGGGGCGTCGTGCGCGGCCTGGTCGTCCCCGGCGCCGCCGCGGGCACGAGCCGCAAGGTGGGCGACGAGCTGATGGCCGAGGCCCGCGAGCTCGGCGCGAAGGGGCTCGTCTGGGCGGCCGTGGAGGCGGACGGGTCGCTGCGGTCGCCGACGTCGAGGTTCCTCGGCGCGATCGCCGCGGACCTAGGCGCGGAGCCCGGCGACCTCATCACCCTCGTCGCCGACGCGGAGCCCGTCGCGCAGGCCGTGCTCGGCACGCTCCGCACGCGCTTCGCGGAGCGCCACGGGCTCGTCCCGGACGACGTCTGGGCGCCCCTCTGGGTCGTCGACTTCCCGCTGGTGGACTGGGACGCGGGGGAGGGGCGCTGGGACGCGACGCACCACCCCTTCACCGCACCCCGCCCGGAGGACCTCGACCGTCTCGAGTCGGATCCCGGCGGCGTCCTGTCGCTGGCCTACGACGTCGTGCTGAACGGCCTGGAGATCGGCGGGGGCAGCATCCGCATCCACGACCGCTCCGTGCAGGAGCGGGTGTTCGGCCTGATCGGCCTGTCGGCGGAGGAGGCCGAGGCGAAGTTCGGCTTCCTGCTGCGCGCCCTGCGCCTCGGCGCGCCGCCGCACGGCGGCATCGCGCTCGGCCTCGACCGCCTCGTGATGCTCCTCGCGGGGGAGCGCTCGATCCGCGACGTCATGGCGTTCCCGAAGACGGCCACCGGCGCCGACCCCCTCACCGGGGCGCCCGCCGCCGTCGACCCCGCCCAGCTCCGCGAGCTGGGGCTGCGCGAGGCGCCGCGGCCCGCGGCCGCGACGCCCCCCGTGGAGGCGCCCGCGCCGGCCGCGCCGGACCCGCAGGAGGCCGTGCTCGACGCGCTGCGCCGCGCGGGCGAGCCGGTGCGGGAGGCCGTCCTGCACGAGCGGGTCCTCGCCCGCGGCGCCGAGATCGGCCCGGCCGAGCTGATCGCGCTGCTGGAGCGCCTCGCCGCCGAGGGGCACCTGCGCGTGTCGATCGACGACCGCGACCGTCCCGCGTCGGACCCGGAGCCGTTCGAGCCCCGCCTCTGGCGGGTCGTGAGGTAGCGCGCCCTAGGAGGTGCGGCCGAACAGCCGGCGCGCGTCGCTGCGGAGCGCGTCGGCCAGCACCACCAGGGCCTCGCTGCCGCCGGTCCCCTGGGGCCAGCTGACGCGCACGAGGCGCCGCTCCTCCAGCTCGCCGAGCCCCGCCATCACGGCGAGCAGCCCGCGGCGGTCGGGCTCCAGCCCGAGCTCCGCCGCCGCCGCCGCGACCGGGAACGACAGCTCCCCCGCGGCGTCGGCGCCCTCCTCCAGCCAGCGGGCGACCAGCAGCATCTCGAGGCGCTCACCGATCGCGTCGTCCATCCGCCGCAGGCTAGCGCGGCGGGTCACGCCGCGGTCGCGACCCCGGCCGGCGCGAGCGTGGCGGCGACCTCGGACGGGACCCGTTCGAGGACGAGCATCGACCCGGCCGCCGTCATCAGCTCGATCACGTGGTGGCTGACGGTCGTGCCGGCCGCCGTGACGACCACGGCCGACATGCGGCCGGTGAGCGCGGCGAGGCAGGCGTCGAGGGCGATCTGCTGCCCCTCGTCGAGCGGTCCGACGCCGGGGGCGAGGGTGTATGCGGGTGGGGGGGCGGGGACGAGCACCTGGGTTCTCCGGGGAGGCGTTGCCGTCATCCGAGGGTCGTCGCTTCAGCCCGGGGTTCCAAGGGCCGATGGATGAGATGCCCAGTCCGCCCGGCCCGGCGTTCAAGGCGGCCGGTCACCGTGCCGACCTCGTTCACAGCGGCTAGACTCGGAGGTGCCCTGCAGTGTTCGCCACCGGCTCACACCTTGAGCCAACTAGAGTGACCAGGGAGACGGCGTCGCGTCCCCGCGTGAGCGCGGACGGCCCGTCACCCACCTGCTACCGCAGGTTCAAGTCACAGGCCGGAACGGCACCGCGGGGCGACCTCTTCGTGATCTCGTGAGGCCGCGTCGCGCGCTCGCCGCGCTCGCCCTCGCGTCGGCCACCGTCGCGCTCGCCGCCGGCTGCGGCGGGGGCGGCGACACGTCCGCCGACCTCCCGGCCGCGACGGTCCCGCCGGCCGTGGCCGCCCCCGTCGCCGTGGCCCCCGTGGCCACCGGTGGCGTCGTCACCCCCGGACCCCGCACCCCGAAGCCCGTCGTCGCCGCGCTCGCCGGCAGCAAGGTCGTGGTCGTCGCCTTCCTGGTGGACGGCCCCGCGGACGACGCCGACGTCGCCGCCGCCCTGCGCGCCGTCCAGGCCGACCCCGGCGCGGCCCGTGCCGCCGACGTGTTCGTCTACCGGGTGGGCAAGGACAAGTTCGGCGATCTGGCGGACCTCCTCGGCGTCACCGGCACCCCGTCGGTGGCCGTCATCGGACGCGACCGCACCCTCGTCAACCGCTGGGACGGCCTCAGCGACGCCGAGATCCTGCGCCAGTCGATCTCCGACGCCGCCGACACCGCCGCCCGCAACCGCGGCGCGGCCGCGACGGCGGCACCCTAGGAGCGCACCCGGCGGGGGCCCGCGGGGGCCCTCCCGGGGACGGCGGCACCGGGTGGTAGCCTCGCCCGGTGCCGCCCTATCCCCCCGAGGCCATGCGCCATCTGGCGTCCCCCGCGGGCGCCGGGCCGATGGCCGGCGCCGACGCCGTCGGCGAGTCCGGCAGCGCGTCGTGCGGCGACCTCGTGCGGATCTCCCTGCGGATCCGGGGCCGCCGCGTCCGCGAGGCCCGCTTCCAGGCCTTCGGGTGCGGCGCCGCGACCGCCGCCGCGAGCGCCGCGTGCGCGCGCCTGACCGGCGCGACACTCGACGACGCCCTGCGCCTCGGGCCCGCCGACCTCGACGGCGACCTCGGCGGGCTCGGCGCCGACCGCATCCACGGGCCCGACATCGTGTCGGACGCCGTCGCCCGCGCCCTCGAGGCGTGGCACACCGCCCGGCTCGGCGACCACGGCATCCCCGCCCGCGCCGACCGCGTCGCCGTCGCGATGAGCGGCGGGGTCGACAGCGCCGTCGCGGCCCTGCTGCTGCGCGACGCCGGCCTCGACGTCGTCGGCGTCACGATGCGCCTCTGGCACGACCCGGGCGCCGCCGCCGCCGAGCGGTCGTGCTGCTCGCCCGAGACGGTCCGCATGGCCCGCGCCGCCGCCCACGCCCTCGGGATCCCGCACGTCACCCTCGACGTCGCCGAGCGCTTCCGCTCCGGCGTGGTCGAGGACTTCATCGCGGGGTACCGGGCGGGCCGCACGCCCAACCCGTGCGTGACGTGCAACGGGACGGTGCGGTTCTCGGTGCTCTCCGACGCCGCCGCCCTCGTCGGCGCGCGCCTCATGGCGACCGGCCACTACGCCCGCGTCGACCGCGACGACCGCGGCCGCGCCCTCGTTTCCCGCGCGCGCGACGCGGGGAAGGACCAGAGCTACATGCTCGCCATGCTCGACGGACGCGACCGGGAGCGGCTGCGCTTCCCGCTCGGCGACCTCACGAAGGACCGCGTCAGGGCGATCGCCCGCGCGGCGGGCCTGCCCGGGGCGGAGGCCGTCGAGAGCCAGGAGGTCTGCTTCGTCGGCGAGGGCGGGTACGCGCCGTTCCTCGAGCGCAGCGGCCTCGCCCCGCGCCCCGGCCCGATCGAGGACGCCGACGGACGCCGCCTCGGCACCCACACCGGCCACTGGCGCTTCACCGTCGGCCAGCGGCGCGGCATCGGCATCGCCGGGGCGGAGCCCCTCTACGTCCTCTCCACCGACGCGGCGCGCAACGCCGTCGTCGTCGGGCCGCGGGAGATGCTGAGCACCGCCGGCCTCCGCCTCGACCCCGTCCGGGTGCACGGCGCCCTGGACGACGGCCCGCTCGAGGTCCGGGTGCGCTACCGTGGCCGCGCCCTGCGGGGCCACGCGGCGGAGGAGGGGGACGGGGTGCGCATCTCGCTCGAGGATCCCGCCGACGGGGTCGCCCCGGGGCAGACCGCGGCGCTGTACCGCGACGGTCGCCTCGTCGCGGCCGGTACCATCACCGACCCGGCGCCCGACACCCACCGGAGGACGCACTAGTGGACTGGTCCGACCTGCTGAAGCTGGCCCTCTCGATCTTCCTGATCCTCACGGGGGTCGGGCTGGCCTACCTGTTCCTCCGCATGGCGGGCGTGTTCGGCCGCCTCGGGACCTCGGTGACCCGCATCACCGACGAGGTCGTGCCGATCCTCAACAAGGCGCAGACCACCGTCGACGGCGTCAACCTCGAGCTCATGCGGGTCGACGAGATGATGAAGACGGCCGTCGGGGCCACGAAGGGCGCCGAGAAGACCGTCCAGACCGTGTCGAGCGCCGTCACGAAGCCGGTCCGCAAGATCACGGGCCTCGCCGCCGGCGCCCGCGAGGCCGTCGCCACGCTGCGCGCCCGCCGCGCCGCCGACGCCGAGGCCGCGCGCGTCGCGACGCCGTCCCCGCACGGACCGACGTCGCCCGCCGAGGCCGCCGCCGTGCCGCCGCCCGCGCCCCCGGCGCCGCCCGTGCCGCCGGCCCCGCCCGTGCCGCCGCCCGTCACCCCCGCCGCGTCCGCGACCGCGCCGCCGCCCCCGGCGGACCCGCCGCCCGCCGACGCCAAGCACGACAGCCCCTACTAGGCCATGGCGCGCCTGGTGAAGATCGGACTGATCGGAGGCGCCGTGGCGTGGCTCGGCTCGATCGGCGCGCTCGACCCGAAGCTCTGGAGGGACACGATCGCGCGTGAGCGCGAGCGGCTCCCCCAGCAGATCCGCGAGGCCCTGGCGGCCGGCAAGCGCGCGGCCGCGCAGGCCGAGGAGGACCTCGACCGCGACGTCCGCAACGCCTTCGGGGGCCACGGCTAGCCTCCCCGCCGCTTCCCTACACTGAGCGGTCGGATGACCACGAACGAGATCCGCGAGGCCTTCCTCGCCTACTTCGCGCGCCAGGGGCACCTGCGCATCCCCTCGGCGTCCCTCGTCCCCTTCGAGGACGACCCGTCGGTGCTCCTGACGATCGCGGGCATGCAGCCGCTGAAGTCGTACTTCATGGGTGCGGACACGCCGCCCCGGCCGCGCATGACCAGCTCCCAGAAGTGCTTCCGCACGAACGACATCGACCAGGTCGGGCACACCGCCCGGCATCTCACCTTCTTCGAGATGCTCGGCAACTTCTCGATCGGCGACTACTTCAAGGACGACGCCATCCGCTTCGGGTGGGAGGTCTCCACCGAGGTCTTCGGGCTCGACCCCGAGAGGATCTGGATCACGGTGTTCGAGGGCATGGACGGCGTCCCCGGCGACGACGAGGCCCTCGAGAAGTGGGTCGAGCTCGGCGTCCCCCGCGACCGGATCCAGCGCCTCGGCGAGGCCGACAACTTCTGGAAGGCCGGGCCGACGGGCCCGTGCGGCCCCAACACGGAGCTGTACCTCGACCGCGGCCCGTCGTTCGGCCCCGAGGGCGGCCCCGCCGTCGGCGGCGACCGCTACCTCGAGTACTGGAACCTCGTGTTCATGCAGTACGAGCGGGCGGCCGACGGGACGCTCTCGCCGCTCCCCGCGAAGAACATCGACACGGGCGCCGGGCTGGAGCGGATGGCCGCGATCCTGCAGGACGTCCCCTCCGTCTTCGAGACCGACGGCTTCCGGCCCCTGATCGCCTGGGCGGAGCAGGCGAGCGGGCGCAGGTACGGCGCCGACGGCCGCGACGACCGCGCGCTGCGCGTCCTGGCCGACCACGGGCGCGCGATGACGTTCCTCGCGTCCGACGGCGTGGTCCCCGGCAACGAGGGCCGCGACTACGTGCTGCGGCGGATCGTGCGCCGCGCCGTGTCCGAGGCCGGCCACCTCGGCCTGCCGCCCGACGCCGTCGTCGGCCTCACCGGTCCCGTGGTGGACGGCTGGGGCGACGCCTACCCCGAGCTGCGCGACCGCGCCGCCGAGGTGCGCGACGTGATCGGCGCCGAGGCGGAGCAGTTCGCCCGCACCCTCACCCAGGGCCGCCGCCTGCTCGGCGAGGTCATCGCCCGGTCGGAGGGCACGGTCAGCGGCGAGGACGCGTTCCGCCTGCACGACACGTTCGGCTTCCCGCTCGACCTGACCCTCGAGGCGGCCCAGGACGCCGGGCTCGGGGTCGACGCCGAGGGCTTCGAGCGCCTCATGGGCGAGCAGCGCGAGCGCTCGCGGGCCGGCGGCGCCGCCGACGGCGCGTCCGACCTGTCGGAGCGGGTGGCCCTCGTCGCCCGCGAGTCCGCGCCCGCCGAGTTCGTCGGCTGGGACGACACCGTCGCCGACACCCGCGTCACGGCGATGGAGGAGCTCGGCGACGGCACCGCCCTGCTCAAGCTGGAGCGCTCCCCGTTCTACGCCGAGGGCGGCGGCCAGGTGTCCGACACCGGCCGCATCGACGGTCCCGACGGCGGCGCCGTCGTCGTCGACGTCATGCGGCTCGGCGCCGACCAGGTCCTGCGGGTCCGCCTCGAGCAGGGGCACCTGCCCGTCGGGTCCGAGGTGACGGCGAGGGTCGACGGCCCCCGCCGGCGCCAGACCCAGGCGAACCACACCGCCACCCACGTCCTCAACTGGGCGCTGCGCGAGACCCTCGGCCAGGGCGTCCGCCAGGCCGGCTCCTACGTCGGCCCCGACAAGCTGCGGTTCGACTTCACCCACCGCGGCCGCGTCGCCCCCGAGACGCTCGTCGAGATCGAGCGCATGGTCAACGGGCGCGTCGACGAGGACCAGCCGGTCGGCTGGGAGATCACCGACCGGCAGGCCGCCGCCGACGCCGGCGCGATCGGCCTGTTCGAGGAGAAGTACGGCGAGCGCGTGCGCGTGGTGTCGGCCGGCGACTTCTCGCAGGAGCTGTGCGGCGGCACCCACGTGTCGCGCACCGGCGAGATCGGGCCGTTCGTGATCACCGCGGAGGCGTCGACCGGCGCCGGGTCGCGGCGCATCGAGGCGCTCACCGGCACCGCCGCCGTCGCCTGGCTGCGGGACCGCGAGCGCGCCCTGCTCGACGAGGTCGCCGCCCGCGACGAGCGCATCCGCGAGCTGCAGTCGGAGCTGAAGCGCGCGAAGACGACACGCACCGACGTCGGCGGGCTCGCCGAGCAGGCCGTCACCATCGGCGACGTCCGCGCCCTGGTGGCCCAGGTCGAGGCCGGTGACATGGACGAGCTGCTCGCCATCGCGGACCGGCTGAAGGGGACGCTCGGCGACGGCGCCGCCGTCGTCCTGGGCGCCGCGTCCGAGGGCAAGGCCCTGATCGTGGCGAGCCTCGCCCCCGGGGCGGTCGCCGCCGGGCTCTCCGCCGGCGCCGTCATCCGCGAGGTCGCCCCCGTCGTGGGCGGCGGCGGTGGCGGCAAGGACGCGATGGCGCGGGCCGGGGGCAAGGACCCCGAGCGCCTCCCCGACGCCCTCGCGGCGGCCCGGGCGATCCTGACGGCCCCCCGGGGGGCGTGAAGGTTCTCGCCCTCGACCACGGGTCCGCCCGGACCGGGGTCGCCGTGAGCGACCCCACCGGCACGATCGCGCGACCGCTCCCGGCGATCGCGCGCGTGGACTCGCCGGCCGGCAGGAGGGCGCTGGACGCCGTGATCGCCGCGGAGGCCCCCGAGCGGATCGTCGTGGGGGAGCCCCGCGCGATGTCCGGCGAGCGCGGCGTGCAGGCGCGGGCGGCGGCGGGTTTCGCGGGGCGCCTGAAGTCGCGCGTCACCGTGCCGGTCGAGATGTGGGACGAGCGGCTCACGACGGTCGAGGGCGGACGCCGCGGACGCGAGGGCGGGTCGCGCGCCGACCTCGACAGCCTCGCCGCCTGCGTGCTCCTCGAGGCGTATCTGGCGGCGCGGGCGTGAGCGGCCGCCCCCCCGGTCGGGGCCGCCGCCGCCCGCGGACCGAGCGTGCCCACGGCCGGACGATGCTGTGGCTGCTGCTGATCGTCCTGATGGTCGTCGCGACCGGCCTCGCCCTCGGGTGGGACCGCATCCGCGGGGACGAGGACGCCCCCGTCGTCGCCGAGACGGTCGAGCTGCCCGTGCAGAAGCTCCTGATCCGGGAGGGACTGCGCCGCGAGGACGTCGCCGCGCTGCTCGACGCCGAGACCTCCATCTCGGGTGACCGGTACCTGCAGGTCACGGGCCCCGGGGCCCGCGGCCGCCAGCTCGCGCGGGCGAACAGGCCCACGTCGCTGGAGGGCTTCCTCTTCCCGGCGACGTACGACATCACCGAGAGGACGACGGCCGACGAGCTCGTCGCCGAGCAGGTCGCGGCGTACCTGTCGAACGAGTCGCAGGTCGACTTCTCCTACGCCCGCGCCCGCAACCTCACCCGCTACGACGTCCTGATCCTCGCGTCGATGATCGAGCGGGAGGTGGCGGTGCCGGCGGAGCGGCGGGTCGTGGCCGGGGTGCTCTACAACCGCCTGAGGGCGGGGATGCGCCTCGACATCGACGCCACCGTCCAGTACGCCATCGGCGAGTGGAAGCCCGAGCTGACCGCGACCGACCTCGCCGTCGACTCCCCGTACAACACGCGGCGGTTCCCGGGGTTGCCGCCCGGGCCGATCGCGAGCCCCGGCCTCGACTCGATCCGCGCGGCGGCACGGCCCGCCCGCAACGACTTCATCTACTACGTCGCGAAGAACGACGGCTCCGGCGGCCACTACTTCTCGACGTCGCCGGAGCAGTTCGCGTCGGACGTCGCACGGTCGCGGGCGAACGCCGGCGGATGATCGGGGGAGGGACCAGGGTCGCCGGGATCATCGGCTGGCCCGTCGCGCACTCGCTGTCCCCGGCGATGCACAACGCCGCGTTCCGGGCCCTCCGGCTCGACTGGATCTACGCGGCCTTCCCCGTCGAGCCGGCGCGCGTCGAGGAGGCCGTCCACGGCCTCGCCGCCGCGGGGTGCGCCGGGCTCAACGTCACGATCCCCCACAAGCGCGCGGCGATCGCCGCCTGCTCGTCGGTGTCGGAGGCGGTGACGGCGATCGGCGCCGCCAACACCCTCGTGCCGGACGGGGCGGGCGGCTTCCGCGGCGACAACACCGACGCCGCCGGGTTCCTCCGCGCCCTCGACGAGCAGGCCCCCCTCGACCTGGCGGGCGCCGACGTCCTCCTGATCGGCGCGGGCGGCGCCGCCCGGGCGGTGGCGTTCGCGTTGCGCGGCCGTGGGGCGCGGGTGCGGGTGGCGAACCGGACGGCCGCCGCGGCCGCCGAGCTGGGCGACCCCGTCCCGTTCACCGGGCCGGCGCTCGACACCGTCGCCGGCCAGTCCGCCCTGGTCGTCAACGCGACGAGCCTCGGCCTGCACGGCGACGACGTCCCCGCGGAGCTCCCCATGGCGGGCATCGGCCGCGGCCAGGTGGTCGCCGACATCGTCTACCGGCCGGGCGGGACCCCCTGGCTCGCCGCCGCCGCCGGGCGCGGCGCGCGGACGGTCGACGGGCTCGGGATGCTCCTGCACCAGGGGGCGGCCGCGTTCGAGCAGTGGACGGGGCAGAGCCCGCCGGTCGAGGTCATGCGCGAGGCCCTCGCCGCCCGGTGACCGCCGCCCCCGGGGGATCCGGGGGCCATCAAGCGTTCCGTCCGCGGGGCCGATCCATACGGGGTAGCCCTCCCCCCAGGACGTGCCCGTGCCGCTCTTCCAGAAGGGGCCCCCGCCGGGGGCGCCGGACCCCGCGACCCCCACCCCGGCCCGCCCCGCCGCGCCGCCGCCCGTGGCCGGACCCCCCGTGGCGCCGCGTCCCCGCCCGGTGGCGCCCGCCCCGGGCGCGCCGGTGCCGGCGGGGCCTCCGGCGGCCCCGCGGCGGGTGGCGGTCGCCCCGCCCCCCGGCGCACCGGCCCCCGCGGCACCGCCCGCGCGCCCCGCGCCGGCGGCGGCGCCTCCCCTGGCGGGCCCGCCCGCCCTGCGCGGCGGGGGCGGTCCGCGCATCCCGCGCGGCGAGCCGCTCGGGCAGGTGCTGGTGCGGATGGGGATCATCACCCCCGAGGACCTCGACGCCGCGATCTCCCGGCAGCGGGTCGACGGCCGCAAGCTCGGCGAGATGCTGGTCGCGGAGGAGAAGATCACCCGCGACCAGCTCGCCCGGGCGATGGCCGTGCGCATGGGGGTCGCGTTCTTCACCCTCGCCGACGGCGTCGACCCGGCGCTCGCCCGGCTCGTCGACGAGAAGAGCGCCCGCCGCTACCAGGCGGTGCCGGTCCGGATGGAGCCCGACGGGGCGCTGCTCGTGGCGATGGCCGACCCGTCGAACGTCTTCGCGATCGACGACCTCCGGATCCTCACCCGGCACGAGATCCGCCCGGCGCTCGCGTCGCCGGAGGAGATCCAGCAGCTCCTCGGCCAGAGCTCCCGGCTCGACGCCGTGGT
Source organism: Miltoncostaea oceani (assembly GCF_018141545.1). GTDB lineage: Bacteria > Actinomycetota > Thermoleophilia > Miltoncostaeales > Miltoncostaeaceae > Miltoncostaea > Miltoncostaea oceani. Next base: position 1,728,408 of record NZ_CP064356.1, read on the forward strand.
CGCCGACCTCGTGGAGGAGAGCGGGGGAGGGGACGACCCCGCCGAGGCGGCGGACATCGCCGACGCCTCCGAGGACGCCCCCGTCGTGCGCCTCGTGAACTCGCTGATCGCGCGGGCCGTCGACGAGCGGGCGTCGGACATCCACTTCGAGCCGCAGGCGAAGGAGATGTTCGTCCGCTACCGGGTGGACGGCGTGCTGCGCACCGTGACGTCCGTGCCGTTCCGCCTCGCGAACGGCGTCGCGAGCCGCGTGAAGATCATGGCCGACCTCGACATCGCGGAGCGGCGCGTCCCCCAGGACGGCCGCGTCGGGCTCACCGTCGGCGGCCGCCCCCTCGACCTGCGCGTCGCGACGCTGCCGACGGTGTACGGCGAGAAGATCGTCATGCGCATCCTCGACAAGAGCAACGTGATGATGCGCCTCGCGGAGCTCGGCTTCACGAAGGACGTCCTCGCGAAGTTCGAGGGGTGCTACCAGCGGCCGTACGGCGCGGTGCTCGTCACGGGGCCGACGGGGTCGGGCAAGTCGACGAGCCTCTACGGCGCCCTGAACCAGCTGAACTCGACCGACAAGAACATCATCACCGTCGAGGACCCCGTCGAGTACCGCCTGGCGGGCGTGAACCAGGTGCAGGTCAACCCGAAGGCGGGCCTGACGTTCGCCGCGGGGCTGCGCTCGATCCTGCGGTGCGACCCCGACATCGTGATGATCGGCGAGGTCCGCGACCGCGAGACGGCCCAGATCGCCATCGAGTCGGCCCTCACCGGCCACATGGTGCTGGCCACCATCCACACCAACGACTCCGCGGGCGCCCTCACCCGGCTCGCGGAGATGGGCGTCGAGCCGTTCCTGTCGGCGAGCGCGGTCGCGGGGATCCTCGCGCAGCGCCTCGCGCGCCGCCTCTGCAAGCACTGCAAGGAGCCGTACTCGCTGCCGCTCGCCCAGCTGCGGGAGCTGATGGACCTCGCGGTGCTGCCGGCGGGGGTCCCGGACCCGGTCCCGGTGTTCCGGCCGAAGGGCTGCGCCCGGTGCCAGGAGACGGGCTACCACGGCCGTGTCGGCGTCTACGAGATGCTCGTGATGAGCGAGACGATCGAGCGCATGGTGGTGAGCGGCGCGGCGTCGGAGGAGATCACCCGGACGGCGCGTGCGGAGGGGATGCGCACCCTCCGCGAGGACGGTCTGCTGAAGGTGCTCTCCGGCCACACCAGCATCGAGGAGATCGCCCGTGCCATCGGCTGATCCGGCGACGGCGGAAAGGTTCAGCCGGGCGGCCCGCCGGTCGATAGATCCTGTGACCCGGGGCGTCGGCGCCCCGTTCCCCCTGCCCCCCGCGCGCCACGGACGGTGACGATGGTCGACTTCGCCGAGCTCATCACGAACGTCATCGCGAGCGGTGCCAGCGACCTGCACCTGTCGGTCGGCGCCCCGCCGGTGATGCGGCTCAACGGGGAGCTCGTCCGCCTCGGCGACGCGCCCCTCACCTCCCAGGAGACCCGGGAGCTGATCTACGGGCTCCTCAGCCAGGACCAGCGGCAGCGGCTCGAGACGGACCTGGAGCTCGACCTGTCGTACGCGGTCCCCGGCCGCATCCGCTTCCGCGTGAACGCCTACTACCAGCGCGCCGCGCTCGGGGCGGCGTTCCGCGTGGTCCCGACGGGCCTGAAGACCCTGGAGGAGCTGAGCCTTCCGTCGTCGCTGCGCGAGTGGACGACGAAGCCGCGCGGGCTGGTGCTCGTGACGGGGCCGACCGGCTCCGGCAAGTCGACGACCCTCGCGTCGCTGATCAACGAGATCAACGAGAAGCGCGCGTGCCACATCATGACGGTCGAGGACCCCATCGAGTTCCTCCACCGCCACAAGCGCTCGATGATCAACCAGCGCGAGGTCGGCGCGGACACGCACAGCTTCGCGAACGCCCTGCGCAGCGTCCTCCGCCAGGACCCCGACGTGATCCTCGTCGGCGAGATGCGCGACCTGGAGACGATGCAGATCGCGATCACGGCGGCCGAGACCGGCCACCTCGTGTTCGCGACGCTGCACACCTCGGACGCGCCGCAGACGATCGACCGCGTGATCGACGTGTTCCCGCCGCACCAGCAGGAGCAGGTCCGGATCATGCTGGCGAACGGCCTGCAGGGCGTCTGCTGCCAGCAGCTCGTCCCGACGATCTCGGGGAGCCGCGCGGTGGCGTGCGAGGTGCTGATGCCGACGCCCGCCGTCCGGAACCTGATCCGGGAGGGCAAGACCCACCAGATCTACTCGGTGATGCAGACGGGCTCGTCGTTCGGCATGCAGACGATGGACGCGACCCTCGCGAGCCTCGTCCGCCAGGGCGTGATCAGCATGGACATGGCCCTGGAGCGCGCCGGCCACCCCGACGAGCTGAAGCGCCTGCTCGGGTTGGTGAAGGCCGCATGAGCGCCACCTACGTCTACAAGGCGCTCGACCGGGGCGGCAGCGCGCTGACCGGTGAGATCGCCGGCGACTCGAAGGCCGCCGTCGCCGCCCAGCTGCGCCTGCGCGGGCTGACGGTGGTGGACGTCGACCAGAAGTCGACGACGCCGACGGTCGAGGAGCTGCTCGACCGCTACCGCGGCCTGAAGGCGAACCACGTCACGGTCATGGCCCGGCAGCTCGCCACCATGATCTCCAGCGGCCTGTCGCTGCTGCGCGCCCTCTACGTGCTGGAGGAGCAGACGGAGGCGCCGAAGCTGAAGCACGCGATCATGGCCGTCCGGCAGGACGTCGAGGCCGGCCTCGCGCTGTCGCAGGCGATGGGCAAGCACCCGAAGGTGTTCTCCGACCTGTTCGTCGCGATGGTGAAGGCGGGGGAGACGGGCGGCAACCTGGAGGAGGTCCTCGAGCGGGTCGCGATCCAGCTCGAGAAGGACGACCACCTGCGCCGCACCGTGAAGTCGGCGATGGTCTACCCGGTCCTGATCGGGGTCTTCGCCTTCATGGTCCTCATCGGGATGGTGCTGTTCATCATCCCGATCTTCGCGGACATGTTCACGGACCTCGGCGGCGAGCTGCCGGCCCTCACCCAGTTCATGATCACGCTGTCCGACGGGATGCGGAGCTACTGGTACCTGCTGTTCATCGTCCCGACGGTGATCGCCATCGCCTTCAAGAAGTGGAAGTCGACGGACCGCGGCGGGTTCATGTGGGACACCATCAAGCTGCGCTTCCCGATGCGCGTGGGCGACATCGTCCGCAAGATCGCGGTGGCCCGCTTCGCCCGGACCCTCGGCACCCTGACGGCGTCGGGCGTCCCGATCCTGCAGGCCCTCGACATCACGGCCCGCACGGCCGGCAACCGGGTCATCTCCGACCCGATGGCCGAGGTCGCCGAGCGCGTCCGCGAGGGGCAGCCCCTGGCGACCCCGCTCGCGCGGACCGGCGTGTTCCCCGTGATGGTCACCCAGATGCTGTCGGTGGGCGAGGAGACCGGCGCGGTCGACCGCATGCTCCACAAGCTCGCGGACTTCTACGACGACGAGGTCGCGACGATGCTGAAGTCGCTCACCTCGATCATCGAGCCGCTCATGATGATCGGCGTCGGCGTGATCGTCGGCATCGTCGTCATCTCGATGTACATGCCGATGTTCAAGATCTTCGAGCTGGTGCAGTAGCGAGCGACGCCCCCGCAGGCGCCCCCGGGCGCCCGCGGGATGGTCCCGGTGCGCGCGTCACCGGGATCCCGTCCCCCTGAGCGGGATCCCGGCTCCTACGTCCCGGTCGGCGGCGCACCCGGTGACGCAGATGGAGCACCCCGCCGACCCGGCCCGGGGCGACCGCCCGGCCACCGACGTCGCCGCGAGGCACCGGATGGCCTGACCCGCCGCGACAGCCGATGTCCGGCGCGGGATCCCTGAGGCCACGAGGACGAACGTCCATCGCCGACGGCGGCGGGTGCGCGGGACCCCCTCCCGACGTGGTGCGGCTCGTCGGAGGGGCCCCGTGGCTCGCGGGACTGCGACCGGGTGCACCGTCGCGACCCCCCGCGGATCTCCGGCCGTGGCGGCGGCCTCGAGGCACGGGCCGACGCCGCCGTGCCCCGGCCGCCGACGAGTGCTCAGGCGGTGCCGGCCGGGTCGAGGGGGGTCGGTACCCACCGGAGGGCCGGGGGAGCGATGTCGCCATCACCGAACCCCATCCCCTCGTCAGCGAGCCGCTCCCTGGCGAACTCGGGCCCACCCTCCTCGCCGATCCAGCGGGGTGAGACCTGCCCGGTCGACCGCAGGACACGGTGGGCGTTCGGTATTGCCGGATCGGTTGCGATCACCCCGGCGACCGACTGGGCGGCTCCCGGCACTCCGATCGCCGCCGCCAGATCACCGTAGGTGGTCCACCGACCACGCGGTATCGCCGCGCACATGCGTCGTAGGGCGTCACGATCGATCCGCCTGCCCGGACCTCCGGCCTGCAGGATCCCGGCGTCGGCCGCCAGATCGCGAAGGCTCGTCTCTCCGTCGACGGTCCAGTAGAGCATCCCGTTGACGCCGTCACTCGAGACGTCGCCCTGGCGAACCCCGACCCTGTGGAGGACCGTCGCCGCCAGGAGGGACGGTGAGAGGAGGGCGGTCTCACCCGTCTCCGGATCGGTCCACTCGAGCGTCCGCACGCCGTCGACCGTGGCGAGCGTCGCCCGGTAGAGGGGCTCCTCCTCGCTCCAGGCGGGGCCGCTCGCGGGTACGGCATCGCGGCGGAAGTAGAGCGTCTGGCCGAGCGCGAGCGCGTCGGCTTCGAGCAGTCGCGGGATCAGCCGTCCGGCCCGCGCTCGCTCCCCCTGATCGCGCACCGTCTCCTTGCGCTTTCGCAGCACGCCGAGTCGGTACTGCTCGGCTTCGGGGAGCGGGATGATCGTCTCCGAGTGGACGAGGATGCGCCCGCCGACCGCGAAGGGCTGGAGACGCACGCAGCGGATGTCCATCTCGTAGCTGTCCGCCAGCCAGAGGACGGTCGTCGTGACCTCCGGTCGGTAGTCCCCGGCGACGGGCACGATGCGGGGCGTGTCGTCGATGACGGGCGGTTCGTCCTCCGACCCGCCCAGGAGGTCGAGGAGGAAGGCCCGCGACGCGTCGGTGCCGAGGTCGTGATGTCGGGCGTGCATCTCGACCACGTCGTCGAACTGTGCGGCGGCGACGTACGCGGCGTACTTGATCGCCTGCAGGTCGACGGTCGTGCTGGTCCCGTCGCGCTTCAGCTCGACGACGACGAGGCGCCCGCGCCCCGGCTCGATCGCCGTGATGCCGAGCACATCGAGCCGCTCCGAGGTGCGATCGAATCGATCGAACTCGCTCGTCACCACGGCGAAGTCGCCGCCTGCGAGGGCTGGTGCGGACGTCACCCAGGCCTCGAGGTCCTGGCGTTCCCAGAGCTTGAGCTCCGGGAACGTGCTCGGGGCGACCTCTACGACCTCCCGCGACTCTGGATCGACCTCGAACAGTGGCATGCCCGGTGAACCGTGCCCGGTGGGGCGGCGGGAAGGGGACCGGCGTCCTCGTGGGTCAGCGCACGCGTGGACCGGGGCGAGCGACGTGGGCTCATGACCGCGTCACTACCAGCCGGCCGGGGCGGGACGCTTCTTGGGACCCGGCCCGAGCGGTCCCCAGAACGGACCGGGGAACCGCTTGGTGCCCTCGGAGGTCTCGGATCCCCAGCTCCCGCCGAATCCGTACCACGGCGCCTTCGTCGCCTCCCGGAAGCCTCCCGCCCCCTTCTGCCACGTCTCCCAGGTGACCCCCCCGCCCGGGTGGCTGTCGCCGACGCCCTTCGTGACCCAGGGCGGACAGGAGATACGGGTCGACCTGCGCGGGACGTGGTAGCTCGCATGGGCGCCCTTCGCCACGTACACCCGCGGGTGCGACCTGCCGGCGATGGCCCCGTCCCGGCGCATCTTGGCCCACGAGTGGACGTCCGCGTCGCACAGGTGCTGCCAGTAGCCGGCCGCGACCGCCTGGTTGCGCGTGTCGAGCCGCACGGCGATCCGCTCCCAATCGCCCTCGTGCACGTCCTTGACTCCCGCCAGCTTCACGTAGTTGCGTGCGGAGAAGAACCAGTAGGTGATGTACCGGCGGGGGACGTACTGGACGTACATGACGGGGGCGTTCGGATAGGTGCCCCCGCTCTCGTCGGGCGGCGTGCGACCCTTCCATGCGTCGTTGTCGAGGTTGAGGTAGAAGCCCCACCGGCCATTGTCCGCGGTGACCTTCGCCTTGTTCTTCGTCTCGGCGGGAGCGGTCAGCTGCCGTGTGGTGAGCGTCACCCGGCGCCCCGGCGCCTGGGCGCCGCGACGGACGAGCCCCGAGCAGTAGCGGTAGCGATACCTGCCGTCCGGCAGCCACGACGAGATGATCTTCCCGCGGCCGACGATGCGAGCGTCCTTCGTCGGGCACCCCCGGCCGTGCGCGCCGTTGGGGTTGGCGAAGTCGAGGGAGGAGCGCCGGACGAACTCGCTCGGATCCATCGGCCAGTGGCGCTCGCGGGGATGGAACTGGACCCACGGTGCGTAGGAGGGGATCGGGTCGAAGACCGCGGTCACGGTGACATCGCCCTCCGCGGTGAACCGGCACGTGCCGACCGGCCCGTACGTGACGGGGCCCGGGCAGTCGCGGAAGCCGACGAAGCCGCCCTTCGGCTCGTCCGCGACGGCCCGCACCGTCACCTCGTCGCCCGCGGTGACGACTTCGGCGCACTCCGAGGCGCACTCCGCGTCGCCCGGCCGGATCTCCACCACCCCCGGACCGTCGACGTCCGCGGTGACGCGGGCCCGGGCGCGCGGATCCCGCGTGTCACCGATGGTGAGATCGGGCTGGGAACCCGGGAAGAGCGTCCGGACATCGCCGCCGCCGGCCGGGATGTAGCGGACGTCGCCGTCGGCCGCGTAGACGACGTCGCCGCGGGGGCCCACCGCCACCCGCGAGAGGCTGGTGGCGCTGTCCCTGACGACGCCATCGACGACGAGCTCGCGGTCGGCCGTCGGCTCCGTGACGCAGTACCCGCCGCTGGCGGGCTCCAGTGCGTTGCGGACGTACGCGAACACCCCGCCGCTCCTCTGCCCGCTGGAGAAGGCGGTGAGCGGTTCGGCGAGGATCTCCGTGACGACGCCGGTCAAGGTGACGCCGGCGAGCCGGTACGACACGCAGAGGTCGTCGTAGCCACCGCGGTCCACGCGGCAGAACGGCGCCCCCTCCCCACGACTGAAGATGATCTCCTCCCCGTCGTCCGACCATCTCGGGAAGCGGTTGCCGCTGGTCAACGTCTGCGCGTCGGTGGTCAGCTTGCGGCGCCCGGAGCCGTCGGGGCCGGAGACGTAGATGTCCGTCACCCCCGACGAGCTCACGGTGAAGGCGATGTCATCGGTCACGGGCGAGAAGTCGGGCGACTGTCCTCCCGGGACCGACGTGACCCCCCCGGTCGTGCGGTCGAGGACCGAGATGCCGGCGACACCCGTCCCCCAGGCGACGAACCGTCCGGTGCGGGAGACCGTCGGGTTCGTCTCGCATGCGGGGCTCCCGGTCAGGTTCTGTGGAGCCTCCCCGGTGAGGGGTGCGATCCATATGTCGCAGCCGTCCGCGAACACGACACGGGTGGCGGGGTCGTCCGCCGCCAGCGACGGGGCCGCGGCAGCGAGGAGCGCCATGGTGGCGACGAGAAGACCAGCGAGACGGTGGTGCACTGCCCCTCCAGGTGGATTCGCCGGAAGGTACGTCCCGCTCGTGCGCATCGTCGCTGGTCTTTCGGCCAGTTCCCGCGGAGCGACACCGTCGGGCGTGGCCACCCCGGTAGGTTGGACGCCCCCGACCGGAGGCCCCCCACATGGCGCTGAAGTCCGTCACCACCGCAGGCCGCCAGCGCTTCGCGCTGCACTGCGACCACTGCGACCGTCCCATCGTCGACGCCGCGCAGGGCAGCAGCGTCTGGGCGGAGGGCGACGGCGAGGCCCCCGCCTACACGGTCCACAAGGGCGACTGCCAGCGCGCGATGGCGGCGACGCTCGGGGTCGACCACAACGGCCTCGGATTCGACGAGCTCGCCTACCTGCCGACCCGCCTCGAGGCCGTCCTGAAGGTCGATCACGAGAAGGCCAGCGCCAGCGCCGCGTTCCTCGACCGGCTCCGCGCGATCGGCGGGCCCGCCACGTAGGGAGGCTCCCGGCCGGGGTCGGGGGCCGGCACCTGTCACACTGCGCGGTCGCCGCGGACGTCCCGGCGGTGCCCACGACGAGGATGACGGCCACGGACCCGACCGCAGAACGCCCCGGATTCACCGAGCTCGGCCTGCGCCCCGAGCTGCTCGCCGCGCTCACCGAGCTCGGCTACGAGGAGCCCACCCCCATCCAGCGGGAGGCGATCCCGCCGCTGCTGGAGGGACGCGACCTGCTCGGCCGCGCCGCGACGGGCACCGGCAAGACCGCCGCCTTCGCCCTGCCGCTGCTGGAGCGGATGACGCCCGCCGCCGGGACCGGTGGCCCCGGGGCCCTCGTGCTCGTCCCCACCCGCGAGCTCGCGATGCAGGTGTCCGAGGCGATCCACCGCTACGGCCGCTCCATCGGCGCGCGCGTGCTCCCGATCTACGGGGGCCAGCCGATCGGTCGCCAGCTCCGGTCCCTCGAGCGGGGCGCCGACGTCGTCGTCGCCACCCCGGGCCGGGCGCTCGACCACATCGGCCGCGGCACCCTCCACCTCGACAGCATCGCCACCGTCGTCCTCGACGAGGCCGACGAGATGCTCGACATGGGCTTCGCGGAGGACATCGACGCGATCCTCGACGGCACCCCCGACGGCCGCCAGACGGTGCTCTTCTCCGCGACGATGCCGGCCCGCATCAACGCCATCGCCAAGCGCCACCTCACCGACCCCGTCCGCATCCAGATCGTCGAGGAGCGCGCCGCCGCCGGCGAGGCGCCCCTCGTGCGCCAGAGCGCCTACGTCCTGTCGCGGGCCCACAAGCCCGCCGCCCTCGCGCGCGTGCTCGACGTCGAGGCGCCCGCCGCCGCGATCGTCTTCTGCCGCACCCGCAACGAGGTCGACCAGCTCGCCGAGACGCTCACCGGTCGCGGGTACCGCGCCGAGGCGCTCCACGGCGGCCTCAGCCAGGAGGGCCGCGACCGCGTCATGCAGCGCCTGCGCTCCGGGACCGCCGACCTGCTCGTCGCCACCGACGTCGCCGCCCGCGGCCTCGACATCGACCAGCTCACCCACGTCGTCAACTACGACGTCCCCTCCGCCCCCGAGTCGTACGTCCACCGCATCGGGCGGGTCGGGCGCGCCGGGCGCGAGGGCGTCGCGATCACCCTCGCCGAGCCGCGCGAGCACCGCCTCCTCAAGAACATCGAGCGGGTCACCGGCCAGCGGATCCAGATCCAGAAGGTCCCGACGATCGCGGACCTCCGCGCCCGCCGCCTCGAGATGATGCGCGCCACGCTCCGGGAGGCGATCCTGGAGGAGGGCCTCGACCGCTTCCGGGTCGTCGTCGAGACCCTCGCCGACGAGTTCGACGTCATGGAGGTCGCCCTCGCCGCCGTCAAGCTCGCCCACGACGCGACCGGCGGGCCCGTGGACGAGGTGGACATCCCCGAGGTCGCCGCGCCCCGCCCGGAGCGGCCGCCGCGCGACCGCCCCGACGCCGGGGGACGCGGCAAGCCCCGCGCCGCCCGCGGACGCGGGCCGTCCGGCCCCACCACCCGGGTGTTCGTCGGGGCCGGCCGCAGCGCCGGCGTGCGCCCCCAGGACCTCGTCGGCGCCGTGACGGGGGAGTCCCAGCTCACCGGCCGCGACGTCGGGGCGATCGAGATCTTCGACCGCTTCTCGCTCGTCGAGGTCCCCGTGCCCGCCGCCGACGACGTCATCGCCGCCCTGCGCGGCAGCACCATCAAGGGCCGCAAGGTCACGATCCGGCGCGAGCGCGACACCTCGGGCTGACCGGGCACCCGGGGACGGCGCGACACGCCCCCGACCCGCCAGGATGGGGACCTGACAGCACCAGACCGGAGACGGAGGGACGACATGGACGGCTCGACGGACGGGCGGGACGGCGGGTCCGGTGAGGACCGGCTCCGCGCGCTGGCGCAGAGCGGCGAGCAGTTCATCGCCGTGGGCGAGGACGGGGAGGGCCACGTCGTGATCGCCGTGGCGGTCCCCGGCGAGCAGGCCGCCGCGATCGCGGGGACGACCGGCGTCAGCGTCGGGCGCGTGGAGGACGACGAGATCGAGCGCCTCGTGCTGGCGTTCTTCGCCGAGCACGGCGACCCCAACGCGCAGGACCCGGCGTTCGTGCTCGCCCTCGCCCCCGCGGTGCCGGAGCAGCGCGCCCACCTCGCGACCCTCGCCCGCGCCGAGCGGGCCTCGCTCGTGGTGCTGGAGGTGCCGAGCGGCGAGCAGCGCGCGGTGCGGGCCATCGGGCCGGAGGCCCTCGACGAGCTCCGCGACCTCTCCCGCGAGGCGGGCATCGAAGGAGCCTGATCCGCTTACGGTTCCGTGGGAACCGTCATCTCTTGTTCAGGTCGGGAGGTGCCGATGCACCGGACACGGACGCTCGTCCGCCGCGCAGCCCCCGCCACCCCGCGCGCCGTCCCGCAGCGGCCACGTCGTGCCCCACGCGGAGGTGGCGGGGGCCGCACGCGGCCCCCGCCGTGACCGTCAGGCGGAGACCGGCGGAGGGCTCCCCGGCGCGTGGAGCAGGTTCTCGACGCGCAGAACGCCCTCGACCGCGGCGACGCGGATCGGCACGTCGGCCACGAGGGCCTCGTCGACCTGGCCGCGGAGGGTGATGACGCCGCCGACGGCGTCGAGGGCGATGTCGCCCTTCGGCAGCGCCGCGTCCCGGAACAGCTCCGACTGGACCCGGGCGAGCAGGCGCGCGTCGTCGGGCGAGCCGCCGCCGGCCTCCAGCGGGTCGCCGCTGGGGCCGTGGTATTCGAGGCGGCCACCGCCGTCGTCGGACGACCCCCAGCGGTCGGGTGCCCCCGACGACCGGCGGCGGCGCAGGAGCGCGACGACGCCGGCGACGGCGGCGCCGATGGCGGTGAGGGCGAGCAGGACACGCCTCATCGGGTGACCTCCGGGGTGTGGGGGTGGGCCGGCGGGAGGACGGCCACGGGATCCCCGCCGGGCGGTGTGCCGGGGTGCGGCGACGGCGGCGGGGGGAGGGGGGTGGGGGCGGCCGGCGGCCGCCCGGGCGGGCGTTCGTTCACGACGACCTCCTGGTCGCAGGAGGGATACCCGCGGGGGTGCCGCGCCAGACCCGGCGCGACGGCGGGGCTACGACGCGGGCGCGGCGGCCCCGGCGCCGACCTGCATGCGGCACGTCCCCGTCCCGGCGCAGGCCTCGCACTCCTCCGCCTCGCCGCGGACGTGCGCCAGGCAGTGCTCCACCCGGGCGCTCACGACCTCGGCCATCAGCGGGTGCAGGCCGAACGGGGCGGCGACGAGGTACGCGACGCCGGGGTGCCGCGCCGCGGCCTCCTCGACGAGGGCCGGGATGTCCTGCCGCCAGTGGCGGCCGGGGAGCAGGAAGTACGGCGACACCACGACGGTCCGGGCGCCCCGCGCCACACACGCGTCGAACGCGTCGGAGATCGACGGCTCCGCCAGCTCCATGTGGGCGGGCTCGACGATGTCGTAGGGGACGACCTCCGTCACCTGGACCACCATCCGCTCGAGCATCTCGTTGCTCTCGGCGCGGCGCGAGCCGTGGTCGACGACGATCAGTCCGATGGGTCCGGGGGTGCCGTTCGCGTCCATGCCCCGATGGTAGTGGTCCGGGCCCCCGGGGGGACACCATCCGTCCGACGATCGGTACGGACGTACGCCGCCGGCCGGGCGTCCGCCGGTTCCCCGGGAGCGGGACGGCCGTCGCGCCGGGCGGGGGCCGCTACCCTCGGCGCATGACCTCCGACCGGCGCATCCCCGGCGCGTTGCGCGCCCTCGTCCTCACGCTCGTCGTGCTCGCCGCCCAGGCGGCCACCGCCCTCGGCGCCGCCGGCGGCGGCAGCGGCGGCTTCGGCGGAGGCGGGGGAGGGGGCGGCGGCGGCGGGTACTCGGGTGGCGGCGGGTCCGGCTCCGGCTCGGGCGGCAGCCTCAGCGGCACCGGGGCGCTCGTCGTCTTCGGCGGCGTCGCCGTGGTGCTCGTGTTCGGCTTCATCCAGGAGAAGCGCAAGGCGACGTGGAGCCGCAGCTACGCGAAGGCCCGCGACGCCCTGACCGCGTCCCGCCGCGAGGCGCGGCGCGAGGAGGTCGAGCGGAAGGCGCGCGTCGCGGCGGAGGACGACGCCGCGTTCGAGGCGGAGAAGGTCCGCGGCGAGGCCGAGCTGCTGTTCGCGTCCATCCAGCGCGCATGGGACGAGGACGACCGCGACGCCCTCGCGGCGATGGTCGCCCCCGACCTCATGACGGAGTGGCGCCTGCGGCTCGAGGACTTCGCGTCGAAGGGCTGGCGCAACCGCGTGGAGGTCACCTCGAGCGACGTCGAGTACGTCGGGATGACGAACCGCATGGACGACGCCGACGACCGCGTCGTCGTCCGCGTCTCGGCGGAACTGCAGGACTACGTGATCGACGGCTCCGGGAACCGCATCAACCACAGCGGCAACAGCGGCTCCGAGTCGCACCTGCGGGAGTACTGGACGCTCGGCAAGCGCGACGGCCGCTGGACGCTCCTCTCCATCGAGCAGGACGAGGAGGGCACCCACCAGCTCGACGCGCCGCTCGAGGCCGACCCGAGCGAGGACCGCCGCATGACCGACCGCGCACGGGTCGAGGCGGCGCAGCGCAACGCCCTCCCCGAGGGCTTCACCCACGCCGAGATCGACGACGAGGACGCGGCGACGGCCCTCGCGAAGGCCCGCGACCTGTCCCTCTCCGACGAGCGCTTCGACCCCGACGTCATCGACCTGACGGTGCGCCGCGGCGTCGCCGCCTGGGCCGACGCCGTCGACGGCGACGACGCCGCCTTCGCCCACATCGCCCGGCCCGAGCTGCTGCAGGAGCTCCTCCACCCGCCGGCCGGCGGCCGCAGCGTCCGCCTCGTCGTGCGCGCCCCCGTGGTGGTCGGGACGACGCTCACCGACGTCGACGCCGACGCCGTCCCGCCGACCGCGACGGTGCACATGCAGATCGAGGGCGTCCGCTACGTCGAGGACCGCAACACCCTCGACGTCGTCGCGGGGTCGCGGAACGGCACCACCCGCTTCGACGGCACCTGGACGCTGTCCCTCGACGGGCCGGAGGACTCGCCGTGGCGGATCGCCTCCGTCCGCGACGACCCGCCGCCGCCGCCGCCGGAGACCCCCGCCGGCTGACGGCCCCGCCGGGGGTGGACCCGGCCGGGCAGGGCGCCGCGCCCGCCCGGCGAAGAGCACGGGACGCGATGCGTCCGCGGCTCCCCAGCGGCGGGGCGGTGGCGATCCTCGCCGCCGTCGCGCTCGTCCTCCTCGCCCTCCCGGCGCACGCGCCGGCCCAGTCGCCGCGCCCGCCCGCCGGGGCCGAGGCCGGGGTCCTCGGGCTCGGCGCCCGCGGACCCGTCGTGCGCGAGCTGCAGCGCGAGCTGCGCCGCCGCGGCATCCGCGTCGTCGTCGACGGCCGCTACGGGCCCGGCACGAAGCGCGCGGTGGCCCGCCTGCAGCGGCGCCTCGGCCTCCGCGTCAACGGGATCGTGGACCGCTCGTTCCTCTGGTCGATGGGCCTCTCGGTGTGCGGGCTCCCCGGTCCGACCACCGCGCGCGGCGGGCCCCGCAACGAGCTGCGGCTCGGCGCGACCGGTCCCCGCGTCTGCGCCCTGCAGCGCCTGCTGGTGCGGGCCGGGGACGACGACGTCGAGGTCGACGGGGGATACGGCCCGCTGACCCGTGCCGCGGTGCGCCGGGCGCAGCGGCGCGTCGGCCTGCGGCCGAGCGGCGTCGCCGACGACCTCCTGCTGCGCCGCCTGCGGGCACCCCGGCCCGGTGCGCCCACGCCCGTGCGTGCCGGGACCCTGCTCTCGGTGGGGGCGCAGGGGGACGCCGTCCTGCGCCTCCAGTCCGAGCTGCGCCGCCGCGGCTACGAGGTCAGCGCCGACGGGGTGTTCGGCCCCCAGACCCGCCGCGCCGTGGTCCGCGTCCAGCGCTCCCTCGGGGTGGCCGTCGACGGCCGGGTCGACGCGGCGCTGCTGAGGAGGCTCGGGACGTTCCGCGCCCGGCACCTCCGGGTGTTCCCCGTGCAGGCGCCCCACTCGTTCGGCGACGACTGGGGCGCCCCCCGCCACCAGGGTCGCCACCAGGGCAACGACATCGTCGCGCCGCGGCGCGCCCCCGTCGTCGCGGTCGCCGACGGGGTCATCGACCGCATGACGCGGGTCGAGCGGGGCCTCGGCGGCATCTACGTCTGGCTCCGCGACGACGCCGGCACCCGGTACTACTACGCCCACCTGTCGTCGATCGCGCCGGGCCTCGCCCCGGGGTCGCGGGTGCGGGCCGGCCAGCGCATCGGCGCCGTCGGACGCACCGGCGACGCCCGCGGCGGCGTCTTCCACCTGCACTTCGAGCTGCACCCGGCCGGGCGCGGGGCCGTCAACCCGTACCCCGAGCTGCGCGCCGTGGACACCGTCACGGTGGCGATCTGATGGGCGACGCACCCGATCCCCTCCGGTTCGACGCCGCCGCCGCGCGCCGCATCGACGAGATCTACGCGACCGACGACGTGGTCGCGCAGCGCCGTGCGGTGATCGCCGCCCTCGCCCCCGTCCCCGGCGAGCGGGTGCTCGACCTCGGGTGCGGTCCCGGGTACCTGGCGGCGGAGATCGCGGCGCTCGTCGGCCCCGGCGGACGGGTCCACGGGATCGACACGAGCGACAGCATGCTCGCCATCGCCGCGGCCCGCGCGCGGCCGCCGGGGGCGGCGCCGGTCGAGCTCGGGACCGGCGACGCCCTCGCCGTCCCGCTGCCCGACGGCGCCGTCGACGCGGTCGTCTGCACGCAGGTCTACGAGTACGTCGACGACATGCCGGCGGCCCTCGCGGAGGCCCGGCGGGTGCTGGCGCCCGGCGGGCGCCTCGTCGTCCTCGACACCGACTGGGACTCGATCGTCTGGCGCTCCCGCGACGACGCCCGCATGGCCCGGGTGCTGGCGGCGTGGGACGAGCACCTCGCCCACCGCGACCTGCCACGGCTCCTGCCACAGCTGCTGCGGGAGGCCGGGTTCGCCCTCGCCGACGCCCGGGTCGTGCCGATCCTCAACGTCGGCCACCGCCGCGCGACGTACAGCGGCGGGATGATGGAGCTGATCGCCGGGTTCGTGCCGGGACGGCGCGGCGTCGACGCCGCCGAGGCCGCGGCCTGGAGCGCGGACCTCGTGTCGATGGGCGACGACTACTTCTTCAGCCTCTGCCGCTACCTGTTCACCGCCGTGCGCTGAACCGCCCCCGGGCGGCGCGGCTATCCTGACCGGTCGATGGCGACCGTCCCCCGCATCCTGCGCCTCACCGACGGCGACGCCGTCGCTCCCGACGGCACCCGGTTCGCCCTGCTACACGTCGTGGCCGGCGAGCGGCACCACCTCGGCTGGTTCGAGCTGTCCGGCGACGCGTGGCGGGTCGGGCTGACGAGCGCCGCCGACGTCGCCGACGCCGGCGTGCCCGCCGCCGAGGTGCGGGCGGCGACCGCCGGCGTGCTGGAGGCGCTGCGGACCGCCCGTGACGAGGACGACGTGGACGTCCCCCCGCCGATCGGCCCGATCGTCAACACCCTCCGCCTCGTCGTCGACCGGCGCCGGGCGATCACCCGGCTCGAGGGCGAGCTGCAGGCCCTCGACCCGGCGCCGTGAGCATCGACGCCGGCGACATGGAGGCGTTCCGCCGCGTCGTCGACGCGGCGGAGGCCCTGCCCCCCGACCACCCCGACGCCGTCGCCGTGCGCCGCGCCGTGTCGGGCGTCTACAAGACCGCGAAGCTGCGCCGCCGGGAGGAGCGGCGGGAGGCGATCCGGGCGAACGACGACGCCGTGACTGCCGCGACCGCCACCGGGGCGCCCGGGCGCATCGACGACGAGACGCGCGGCCTGCCCCTCGTGTCCGCCGCCGCGGGGGCCACGGCGGGGACGCTGATGCGGGCCCGCGCCTGCTACGTCTGCAAACGGCGGTACACCGAGGTGGACGCCTTCCACCACCAGCTCTGCCCGGAGTGCGCGGCCCGGAACCGGGAGCGCCGCGGCGCGCGCGCCGACCTCACCGGCCGCGCCGCGCTGCTCACCGGCGGCCGGGCGAAGATCGGCATGTACGTCGCGCTGCGGCTCCTCCGCGACGGCGCCCACACCACCATCACGACGCGCTTCCCCCGTGACGCCGCCCGCCGGTTCGCGGCGATGCCCGACAGCGGCGACTGGCTGCACCGCCTGCGCATCGTCGGCGTCGACCTGCGCGACCCCGGCCAGGTCGTCGCCCTCGCCGACGCGGTCGCCGCGCGGGGGCCCCTCGACATCCTCATCAACAACGCCGCCCAGACGGTGCGGCGCTCACCCGCCGCCTACGCGCCGCTCGCGGCCGCGGAGGCCGCTCCGCTGCCCGCCGGACCGGCCCCCGAGGTGCTGTCCCTCGCGCCGGGGGGCGTGCGCGGCACGATCGGCGACGGCGCGCCCGGCCACTGGACGCCGACCCCGCAGGCGCTCGCCGAGCTGGCGCTGACCGCGGGCTCCGCCTCACCGGAGCGGGTCGCCGCCCAGCGGGCCATCGACGCGGGCGGGCTCGTGCCCGACCTGCAGCCCGTCAACTCCTGGGTGCAGACCGTCGACCAGGTCGACCCGGTGGAGATGCTCGAGGTGCAGCTCTGCAACATGACCGCGCCGTTCATCCTCGTCGGCCGCCTGCGTGCGGCGCTCGCCGCGGCCCCCGCCCGGCGCCGCTACGTCGTCAACGTCTCGGCGATGGAGGGTCAGTTCAGCCGCGGCTACAAGGGCCCCGGTCACCCGCACACCAACATGGCGAAGGCCGCCCTCAACATGCTCACCCGCACCAGCGCCCACGAGCTGCGGGGCGAGGGGATCCTGATGACCAGCGTCGACACCGGCTGGATCACGGACGAGCGGCCGCACCCGACGCGGGCGCGCCTGGCGGGCGAGGGCTTCCACGCACCCCTCGACCTGGTCGACGGCGCCGCGCGGGTCTACGACCCGATCGTCCGCGGCGAGCGCGGCGAGGACCTCTACGGCTGCTTCCTGAAGGACTACGAACCCGCGCCCTGGTGAGCGTCGGACGGGGGGTGTGTTCCCCGCCCACCGTCCAGTGGTCCCCGCCGTCCCCGCCCCGTAGCGTCCCGGCATGAAGAGCCCCCGCGCACTCCTCGTCCTCGTCGCCCTCCTCGTGTGCGCCGCCCCCGCGGCCGCGCAGACCGGCGTCACCGTGAAGCCCTCGGCCAACGCGCCGGAGAACGCCCGCAAGCTCGGGCCGCTCTGCCGGGCCGACACCCCGAGCTTCCGCCTGTGGTGGAGCGACACCCCCGGCGCACCCGGCGCCGTCGGTGGTTCGGACGGGAACTGCGCGACGCTCCCCGTCGTCGTCTCGGAGCTCGCGCTCACCGCCGAGACCGCCCGGCTGCGCGCCGCCGGCCTCGGCTTCGGCGCCATGGTCGGCGACGGCCCGCCGACCTTCCTGCGCAACCCCGGCCTGCTGCGGACCCTCGGGAGGCTGGGACCGGCGTCGCGGGGCCGCGCGCTCGGCGGCATCGCCCGCTCCGCCCGCGGGTCGTTCCTCGCGGGGCTGACGAAGAAGCAGCGGACCCGGGTGCTCCGCGGCCTGCCGAAGCGCCTGAAGACGCGCGTGCTCGCCGACGTGGGCCGCGCCCAGCGCGGCAGGCCGTCGGACTTCGTCGGCGGCGACCGGCGCGTCGACATCGTGATCGACGCGACCGGTGCCACCGGGCAGGTGCAGGCCCAGCAGACCGGCCTGTCGCCCTGCCGGGCGCGGGTGTCGGGCCGCACGCGGACGTTCGTGTCGTCGTGGGCGATCGTGCTGGCGCCGCCCGCCGACCCGTCCCCCCGCAGCGTCCTCGCGCACGAGCTGTTCCACGTCGCCCAGTGCAACCTCGGCTCCGGCTCCGGCACGCCGATCCTCGTCCGCGAGGGCACGGCGGAGTGGTTCGCCGCCGTCGCCGAGCCCGCCGGCTACCCCGGCGTCGTCGGCCCGACCGGATCCGTCTCGAACGGCAACGCCCGCGCCGTCAGCTTCTGCCGCAACTTCGACCCCGCCGGGCCCGGGACCTCGCCGTACCTCTCCTGGGCCGTCTGGGAGGCCCTCGACGCCGGCACGGCCCCGTCCACCACCGTGCGTCCCGTCATCGCCGGGTTCCCCGGCACGGCCCCCGTGGAGCCCGACGCCGCCGCCGTCATCGCGAAGGTCGGCGCCGCCCGGTGGGCGGAGGGCCTGCGGGCGGCGGCCCGCGCGGTCTGCGGCACCCAGCGCTCGCCGTCGGGTGCGGTGACCTTCGCGCCCGACATCCGCGGCTTCATCGGCGGCGGCGTCACGCCGGCGTCGGTGGGCGCGCCGGCCGTCGTCAACGTCCCGGCGGGCGGGGTCTCGTCGGTCGGCGCCGTGTGGAGCGGCTCGGCCCCCTCGGTGACGCTGACGCTGTCCACGCCGCAGGCCCCGGCCGAGGCGCTGCTGCCGTCGGTCGTGGTGACGACCCGGGCGGGGCTCCTCACGCCGGTGATCCGCAACGGCGCGGTCGTGGTCGACATCCCCGCCGCGTCCCGGCCGGAGCGGGTGGCCCCGGTCACCATCGCGAACCCCGCCCTCGCGGGGCCGGTGGCGGTGACGGTGACGGTCACCACGCCCTGACGCCCCCGGTCACGGCGACGCCCCGGCGGGCGTCGCCGTGACCCCGGCGGGTCAGTCGGTGGTGCTGCGGCGGTACGCCCGGACGGCGAGGGGGGCGCAGACCACCACGATGCCGACGGCCCAGATCAGCGTGTAGAGCACGGGGTGGTCGATCGGCCACGGCGGGTTCTCGCCGAGCTCGCCGGCGGGGTTGCCGAACAGGCTCCGCAGCGCCTCGCTGAGCGTGGTGACCGGGTTCCACTCGGCGATCGTCTGGAGCACGCCCGGCAGGGTCCCCACCGGGACGAAGGTGCTCGCGATGAACGTCACCGGGAAGATCACCGTGAAGGCGACGCCCTGGACGGCCTCGGGCGAGGGCAGCATGCTCCCCATCAGGACGCCGATCCAGATCATCGCGAACGACCAGGCGAGCATCAGCCCGTAGGCGGCCAGGGCCTTCGCGACGCCGTCGTTGATGCTCCACCCGACGATCAGGCCGCAGATCGACATGAGCACGATCGGCAGGGTGCTGCGGAACAGGCTCGCGACGGCCTGGCCGCCGAGCACGGCGCCGCGGGCCATCGGCAGCGAGCGGAATCGGTCGATCGCGCCGTTCGAGCGGTCGTAGGCGAGGCTGACCGCCACGCCGAAGACGCCGAACGTGATGGTCTGGGCGAAGATCCCGCCCATCAGGAACTCGCGGTAGCCGCCGTTGTCCACCTGGATGGCCCCGCCGAAGACGTACGCGAAGAGCAGCACGAACATGACGGGCTGCAGGGTGACGTCGGCGAGGGCCTCGGGCTGGCGCCGCATGTGCAGCAGCGCCCGCCGCGCGACCACCCAGATGTCGCCGAGGGCGCTGCCCCCGCGCTCGGCGGGGGCGGGGATGTGGACCTGGGTGCTCATCGGGCGACCTCCGCGGGTTGTGCGTCGTCGGCGATCGGCGCGCCGGTGAGGGTCAGGAAGACGTCGTCGAGGGTCGGCTGGCGGAGGCCGATGTCCTCGACCTCGATGCCGGCGTCGGCGAGCGCGTCGGCGAGGCGCGACACGACCCGCGGGCCGCCCTCCGTCGGGGCCTGCACGGAGCGACCGGGCACGTCGACCGTCGGCGCGGCGTCCCCGACCTCCGCCACGAGGGCGGTCGCGTCGGGGATGCGCCCGGGGTCGACGACGGTGACGAACACCTGCGACCCGCCGACCTGGCGCTTCAGCTCACGGGCGTTGCCGCGGGCGATGACGGAGCCGTGGTCGACGACGACGATGTCGTCCGCGAGCCGGTCCGCCTCCTCGAGGTACTGCGTGGTGAGCATGATCGTGGTCCCGGCGTCGACGAGGGTCTCGAGGACGTCCCACAGCTCGTTGCGGGCCCGGGGGTCGAGGCCGGTGGTCGGCTCGTCGAGGAACAGCACCTCGGGGCGGGCGACGAGCGTCGCCGCCAGGTCGAGGCGCCGCCGCATGCCGCCGGAGTAGGTCTTGACGAGGCGGTCGCCGGCGTCGGTCAGGGCGAACTGCTCCAGCAGCTCCACGGCCCGCTGCTTCGCTTTGGCGCGTCCGATGTGGTGCAGGCGGCCGATCATGTCCAGGTTCTCGCGGCCCGTGAGCAGGCCGTCGACGGTGGCGTCCTGGGCCGCGAGCCCGAGCAGGCCCCGGACGCCGCCGGGGTCGGCGACGACGTCGAGCCCCGCGACGCGGGCGGTGCCGGCGTCGGGTGCGGACAGGGTGGTGAGGATGCGGACGGCGGTGGTCTTGCCGGCGCCGTTGGGGCCGAGCAACCCGCAGACGGTCCCGCGCGGGACCTCGAAGCTGACGCCGCCCAGGGCGACCTTCTCGCCGAACCTCTTGACGAGGCCCTCGACCTCGATCGCGTCGTTCATGGTGCCTCCCGAGGTGGAACGTGGCCCGGGCGCCCCCGGGGCATCCGTCCAGGCTCCCAGAGCCGCGCTCGTTTTACAACCGGTGTAAACATCGTTCGGCTGTAACTTCGGCGGTAGGATGGGCCGAGGACGATGACGGACCCATCGGACGACACCCCGGACCCCGGCCTGCGCGCCCGCAAGAAGGCCCGGACGCGCACGGCGATCTCCGACGTCGCCACCCGCCTGTTCGTGGAGCGGGGGTTCGACGCGGTGACGGTCGCCGACGTCGCGGAGGCGGCGGGCGTCTCGATCAAGACGGTGTTCAACTACTTCGGCTCGAAGGAGGAGCTGTTCCTCGACCGGGACGGGGCGATCCGCGACCTGGTGGTGGAGCGCATCGCGTCGCGGGCGGAGGGGGAGACCCCGACCGCCGCCCTCGGCGCCCTCATGCGCGACAACGCGATCCTCGACCTGCCGGGCTGGGATGCGATCGAGGGTCCCCGCCGGGGGGACTTCGCGGCGTTCCTCGCCACCTGGGAGGCGGCGCCGGCCCTGCAGGCGCGCCAGCTCACCGGCAACGAGCGCCTCGCCGCGGCCCTCGCCGTGGTGCTCGCGGGCGAGAACCCGGACGCCTCGCCCCACGCGGTCGACGCGTTCGCCGCCGCCCTCGTCGCGGCGCTCCACCTGCGGCAGCGGGCGATCTCCGCGGGCGCCATCGGCGGCGTACCGGCCGACGAGATCCGCGCCCGCGCCGTCGCGATCGCCGACGAGACGATGGCCCGCGCCGCCCGCGCCTTCCCCGACCTGGACCGCCCGGCCTGACCAACCGGGGGCGGCGGACCGGGCGAACGTGGAGACTGGCCTCCGCGCCCCGGCCGCCCGGCGGGCGCCACGCGACGGGGGAGACGCCATGCGGATGAGGTTCCTGGGACGGACGGGGCTGCAGGTGTCGGCCATCTCGTTCGGCGCGATGACCTTCGGTGGCGCGTCGAGCGAGTTCTTCCGGCCGGTCGGCACGACGGAGCTCGACGAGGCCCGCCGCCAGGTCGACCTCTGCCTCGACGCGGGGGTGAACCTCTTCGACACGGCCGACGTCTACTCCGACGGCCGCTCGGAGGAGATCCTCGGCGCCGCCCTCGGCGCCCGCCGCGCCGACGTCCTCGTCGCGACGAAGCTCCACGGGGCGATGGGCGGCCCGAACGACCGCGGCCAGTCGCGCCACCACATCGTCCGCGCCGTCCACGCGAGCCTGCGGCGCCTCGGCACCGACTGGATCGACGTGCTGCAGGTCCACGCCATCGACGGCCTCACCGACCCCCAGGAGACCCTGCGCGCCCTCGACGACCTCGTCCGCGCGGGGACCGTCCGCTACACGGGCTGCTCCAACCACAGCGCCTGGCACCTCATGCGCGCGCTCGGCGTCTCGGAGCGGGAGCACCTGGAGCGCTACAGCGTCCTGCAGGCCCACTACTCGCTCGTCTCGCGGGAGCTGGAGCACGAGCTGGTGCCGCTCTGCCTCGACCAGGGCGTCGGGATCCTCGTCTGGAGCCCCCTCGCGGGCGGGTTCCTCACCGGGAAGGTCCGCCGCGGCGAGCGCGGCCCCGAGGGGTCGCGCCAGTCCGTGATGGGACCCCCCGGGGGCCTCGCCGACGAGGACCGGGCCTTCGACGTCGTCGACGCCCTCGTCGAGATCGGCGCGGCCCACGGGGTGAGCGCCGCCCAGGTCGCCCTCAACTGGCTGAGCGGCCGGCCGGGCGTGTCGTCGCTGATCGTCGGCGCCCGCACCGAGGAGCAGCTCGCCGACAACCTCGCCGCGACCGGTTGGGACCTCACCGACGCCGAGGCGGCCCGGCTCGAGGAGCTGTCGGCCCTCCGCCTCCCGTACCCGTACTGGCACCAGCTCCGCTACAACGCGGAGCGCCTCGACGAGCCGTGGATCGTGGAGCGGCGCGCCCGGGGCTGACGGGCGCGCGGTTTCGGGCCGGCCGCGGGCGGGCACGTCCACGGCCGACGCGGCGACGGAGGGGTGGACGGGTCATGGGTGTCACGGAGGCGCAGGGCCAGGCGGAGCGGGCGGCGGACAACCCGTGGGTCGAGCGGCTGTTCCGCGCCGGCCTCGTGGCGAAGGCGGTCCTCTACGCGGTCGTCGGCGTCCTGGCGCTCGGCGTCGCGATCGACGTGGGCGGGCGGACGACGGACACCGGCGGCGCGCTGCAGACGCTCGCGGACCAGCCGTTCGGGCGCGTCCTGATGGTGCTGCTCGCGATCGGCCTGCTGGGGTACGCGGCGTGGCGGATCGCCCAGGCCGTCCTCGACACCGACGACGAGGGCGACGGCGCGAAGGCCGTCGTCACGCGGATCGGCGCCGCCGCCAGCGCCCTCATCCACCTGGGGCTGATGGTCCTCGCGATCCGGCTCGTCGCCGACTCCGGTTCGGGGTCCGGCGGCGCCGGGGGGTCCGGCAGCCGCGCGGACCAGGAGTCGCAGGCCACCGCCGGCGTCTTCGACTGGCCGGCGGGGCGCTGGATCGTGCTGGTCGCCGCCGCCGTCGTGATCGGGGTCGGCGCCTACAACGTGTACGAGGGGATCAGCCGGGGCTTCATGGACAAGATGCGCGTGGCCGGCTCCCGGCGGCGCCTCGTGGAGCGCCTCGGCGTCGTCGGCTACGTCGCCCGCGGCGTGGTGTTCGGCATCGCGGGCGTCTTCCTCGCGAAGGCCGCGATCGAGTACGACGCGAAGGAGGCCGTCGGCATCGACGGCGCCCTCGCCGAGCTCGCCGACCGGTCCTTCGGCCCGGTGCTGCTCGGGATCGTCGCGGCCGGCCTCATCGCGTACGCCCTCACCTGCCTCGCCTGGGCGCGGTACCGCGAGTTCTAGTGTCCCGATGCAGCAGTTCGGTGGCGCTTCCCGGCTGCATCGCGGCGCGATGCTGCGTCCTCGGCAGACCCGGTATGCCCGATACCGGGCCTGACCTGCGTCCTTGCCTCGCTTGCGATTCGCTCGGGAACCGCATACGAACTCCTGAATCGGGTCACTAGCCCCCGTCGGGGCCGGGCGCCCCGGCGCGCGTGGACAGGAAGATGCGGAGTTCCTCCTTCGCGCCCCCGCAGACCGGGTGGCCGTGGGCGAGGAGCAGGTGGTCGAAGTCGAGGTCGAGCAGGCGGGTGTACGCCGCCGTGAGGGCCGCGCGTGTGCGGTCCGGGTCGTGCATCAGGTCGTCCGGGACGTAGCCGAGCGGCGCGTCGGCCGGCATCCGCACGAGGCCGTCGGCGACCGCGATCGCCCGGTGGGCGGGTGCGAACAGCGCCGTCTCGTCGGCGCAGATGCCGCCGACCTCGACCGCCGTCACCCCACCCGGCAGGTCGTCGCCGGCGGAGAAGAACTCGACGGGCTCGCCCGCGGTGAACTCCTGCGCCCCGAGGCGGTTGACCAGCACCCGGGTGCCGAAACGCTCGGCGAACAGGCCGGCGTCGCGGTAGTGGTGCCGGTTCGTGAGGAGCGCGGCCACCGGCGCGCCGGACCCCTCGAACCAGTCGAGGCCCTCGGCGGGGACGCGGGGGTCGATGAGCACCCGCTCCTCCACGAGGTAGTAGGAGCTGAGCTCGATGCCCCACTTCGGATGGAGGGCGGTCCACCACATGACGCCGGGGAGGATGGTCTGCATGGGCCCATCCTCTCACCGCGCCCCGACGGCGGCCCGGCGGGGTGGTGACGCACCTCCGGGGCCCCCGCGCTTCACGCGGGCCGCGCGGAGGGCGATGATGGGGGGATGCCGGTGACCACGTGAGACGACGCCCCCTCGAGCCGATCGAGGTGGCCTGCCCGACCTGCGGGCTGATCGCCGAGCTGTTCCGCCCCGTCGGCACCCGCCGCCCCAAGCTGTGCCGCTGCCCCGCCCCGGAGCGCGTCGCCAAGGCGACCCGGCCGCGGGTCTGCATCAGCTGCCCCACCATCCTCAACCGCTACAACGCCGGCGTCGAGTGCGGCGCCTGCGCCCGCGCCCGGGCCGCCGGGAGGCCCCGGAGCTGACGGCTCGGTCCCCGCGGGTCAGGGCCCCGCGGCGACCCCCGCCACCCGCGCCCCGACCGCCCGGGCACGCGGAAGGGAGACACCCCGGTCGTCGTAGGTGAGGAGCACCGCGATCACCGGCCCGCGCGGCGTGTAGGCGATCCCCGCGCCGTGGCGTGCCGCCCGGACCCACCCGTTCTTCTGGGCGACCGGCGTCCCCGCCGGGAGCCCGGCGGCGAGGAGGCTCGCGTTGTCGCCGCGCTGCTCCGACCCGAGCAGCCAGCCGATCCCGAGCCGCGCGGCGTGCGCCGTCAGCCCCGTCTGCGCACGGGCGCCGGGCGCGCCGACCGCGGCGGCGTGGAGCGCGAACAGCATCCGTCCCAGGTCCTGGGCGGTCGTCACCCGCCGGGACACCCGCGGCGGCGCCGCCCCCGCACCCGGCGCGGGCAGGGCCGGCTGCAGCTCGGTGCCGACGATGTACTCGCCCGGGAACGTGCTCGACCGGGCCCCGAGGCGGCGGAGGCCGTCCGCCGCCGTCGCCGCGCCACCGAGCCGGCGCAGCACCCGGTTCGTCGCGAGGTTGCTCGACCAGCCCGCCATCGCCCGCAGGTCGTACGCGAGGGGTGCGCGCTCGGGCGCGGCGCCGAGGCGGGCCAGGGCGCCGACCAGCAGGCCGATCTTCACCGTCGAGGCGGCGGGGAACGGCGCGCCCGCCGCGACGCCCGCCGTGGCGCCCGTCGCGAGGTCCTGCACCCAGGCGGCGCGGTACGCCGGCGCGCCCGACAGCGCCCGGGTGAGGGCGGCGGCGCGGGCCGGGTCGACCCGGTCGCCGGGGACGGCGGCCGCCGCGGAGCGGGGGAGCAGCCACGCCCCCGCCGCCCGCGAGGACCCGGCGGGGGCGCCCGCGCGGGTGAAGTCGACGCGCAGTGCGTGGCGGCCGGGGGAGGCCGACACGGTGAACCGGGCGCGGCCACCGCGTACCGCGACCTCCCCGGCGGGGCGGCCGTCGACCGTGAGGCGCGCCGCGTCGGCCCCCGCCGGCGCGCGGGCCACGACGACGCCGAGGAACGCCTCGCCGTCGGAGGGGGACATGGCCGCCGGCGCCGCCGCCGCGCGCCCGCCGGGACCGCGGCACAGGCCCCGCGCGGCACCGGCCCGCACCGGCGCCCGGGCGGCCTCGGCGGCCCGCCGGCCCGCCGCGACGTCGCCGGCGCTCGGGCGGTCGATCCCCTCCATCTGCCGCACCCTGCCCGCCGCGTAGCGCGCGAGCGCGACCTGCAGCGGCCGGCAGCGGGCGCTCACGGGACCCGCGGCCCGCAGGGCCTCCTGCAGGTCGCGCGCCGCGTCGTAGGCGGCCTGCCACCCGTCCGGGTCGGCCGCCCGCAGGGCCGCGAGCTCGGCGGCGGGCTGGAGCGTCGACGCCGCGCGCGCCACGCCCGCATCGGCGGCCGTCAGGTGGCGAGCGATAGCGGCGACCCCGCGCCGAGGTCGGCGCGGACACGGGGCAGGCTGTCGGGGTGGTGCTCGCGCAGGAAGGCCAGCAACGCCTCCCGCACCTCGCAGCGCAGGTCCCACGCCCGGGGTGCGTCGCTCGCGCTCACCAGTGCCCGCACCTCGACGGTGTGGGGGTGGCTGTCGACCACCTGCAGGCCCGACTGGCGCCCGTCCCACAGCGGCGACGCCTCCAGCACCCGGCTCAGCTCGTCGCGGAGCTCCCCCATCGGGACGGCGTGGTCGAGGTGCAGGTGCACGGCGCCCGTCATCCGCGATCGGGAGCGCGTCCAGTTCTCGAACGGGGTGCTCGTGAAGTACGAGATCGGCAGGATCAGCCGCCGCTCGTCCCACAACGCCACCACCACGTAGGTGAACGTGATCTCGTCGATGCGGCCGTACTCGCCCTCGAGGACGACGACGTCGTCGAGGCGGATCGGCTCCGTGAGGGCGATCTGGATCCCCGCCAGCAGGTTCCCGAGCGCCTGCTGCGCCGCCAGGCCGATCACGATCCCCGCGATCCCCGCCGACGCCAGCAGGCTCGCCCCGAGGGTCCGCACCGACGGGAACGTCGTGAGCATCACCGCCGCCGCGACCACGCCGATCAGGACCGCCGCGATGCGCCGCAGGATCGCCGCCTGGGTGTGCACCCGGCGGGCACGCAGGTTGTCCGCCGACGCGACGTCGAACCGGTTCGCCACGACCTCCGCCGCCGCGCCGACCAGCCCGATCAGCATCCACGCCACCGCCGCGATCGTCACCAGCGCGAGCGCGTGGCGGGCGACGCCGAGGTCGTCGTGGACCTCCTCCAGGACCCTCAGGCCGGCGAGGGCGGTCAGCGACGCGACCAACAGCAGCGACGGCCGGCGGCAGTGGTCGACGAACGCGCGGCCGGCGCCGGCGCGACCGGAGACGTGGGCGATCAGCGCCATCAGCGCCATGTGGGCGGCGACGGCGAGGGCGACGGCGGCGATGACGGCGCCGGCGGCGAGCAGGGCGTTCTGGCGGACGGCGTCGCTCAGGGGGTCCTCCTCCGTGGGGTGCGGGGGGGCGCGGCGGGCGCGCCCGGCGACGACACGACTACCACAGGGCCGGCGGCCGGCCGGGACGCGCCGGGCCGCCCGGCACCGCCCCGGGCGGGTGGGGACCGCCCGATTCGGGCAGACTCGGCGCGAGGCACCCGAGACGGGGGGACGGCATGAGCGGTGGGACCGACAGGGGACGCCCGGCGGAGGACGGCCCGGGCACCGAGGACCAGGAGCACCGGCTGCAGCGGGAGCGGGAGAAGGCGGCGCCCTCCGACCACGACGACGCGTCGGGACCCGGGTACACCGCCCGCCCGAGCGACGAGGAGCCCGAGACCCGGGAGGGCGGGGACGGCTGAGCGGGGCTCGGCGGGGCCCCCGCGCCGGAGTACCCTGACCCCGTCGGCGTCGATGAGGAGGGGAGCCGTGGCGGAGACGCCCGAGCAGTACGGGTACGAGCGGGAGACGTGGGAGCGGGGGACCGCCGCGGCGGCGCAGGACGACGCCCGGGCGATCTTCGGCAAGGTCATGTTCCTCGTCGCGGTGACCGCCGGGTTCGCCGCCGCGGGCGCCTACGTGGCGCGCGACATCTCCGGCGGATGGGCCCTCGCCGCGTTCATCGGGGCGATCGCGCTGACGTTCGCGATCGGCCTCGGCGGCCGCAAGGAGGAGGCGACCCCCCTCCAGATGGGCCTGCTGTTCCTGATCGGGCTGCTGCTCGGCGTGGGGATCGGACCGACGATCGACGCCTACGCGAGCGTCGAGGGCGGCGGGACCCTGGTCGCCCAGGCGGCAGGCCTGACGGCGCTGTTCATGGCCGTCCTCGGGACGATCGGCTACGTGACGAAGCGCGACCTGAGCGCGATCGGCCGGATCTCGTTCATCGGCCTCATCGCCCTGCTGGTGTTCGGCATCGTCGCGATCTTCGTGAACATCCCGAACGAGGACCTGATCTGGTGCATCGGCGGCCTCGTCGTGTTCGCCGGGCTCACCCTGTTCGACTTCTGGCGGCTCCGGCGCGCCGGCAACGGCGACGTCGCGCTGATCGCGCTGTCGATCTTCCTCGACGCGTTCAACGTCTTCCTGTTCATCCTCCGCCTCCTCGGAGGCAACCGGGGCTAGGTCGGGACGGGGCGGGCCGGCACATGCCGACCCGCCCGAGCCTCTTCGGCGGCCGTCCCCGGCGGCAGCCGGTGCCGCCGTCCGCGGCGTGCTCGCGATCAGCGGCGAAGCCGCCACGAGAGCCGCTTGAGACGCTCAGAGCAATCCGCACATCCGGGCCGTGTTCGGCCACGGGGTGAAGCCGCGGGTCGCGATCGCCTTCTCGGCGGTCCGCATCTGCTCCTCGCGCGTCCAGTTGTCCGCCGTCCCCTTCGCCCGGTAGAGCCCGGGGGAGTAGGTCTGCTGGAAGGTGCGGTCCATCTGCAGGCCGCCGTAGTAGCCGTTGCCCGTGCTGATGTCCCACGTGCCGTGCGACTCGTGCTCGGCGATGCAGGTCAGCGCGTCGTAGTGCCGCAGGCGCTCCGAGAGGGGGCGCTCCGCGGGACGCACCCGTTCGGTGCGGGCGCGCAGGAAGCTCGTGACCGTCCGCCAGTGGGCGAGCTGGGCCACCCGCTCCGGACGCGTCGGGGCGATGCGGAGGGCGCCGGGGCCGTCCACGCCGAGGGCGGTCGACCGGCGCACGGCGAGGGAGTGCTGGCGCGCGATGCGCGCCGCCAGTCCGCGCCCGCCGGGTCGGACCGCGGGTGCGGTGCGCTCGTCGACGGCGATGGGGACCTCGCGGGTGCGGGTCAGGAACCCGAGGACGCTGACGAGCCGCCGCTCGCGGCGGACGAGGAGCTCGGGTCGGTCCGGGACCGCCCCGATCGTCGACGACAGCCCCAGGCGCCGGGCCTGGGCGCGCGTGCGGGCGGTGAGGCGCGCGACGCGCTCGCGCAGCTCCCCGTCGGCGGTGGCGACCGCGGTGGACGCCACGGGGGCCATGCCCGGCGGTACCGGTACATGGGTCGCGGCGACCGCGAGGGCGGGGGGAGGGGGGGCGGTCGCGGCGGCGTGGCCGGCCGGGATCACCGTCAGCGCGACGGCGAGCGAGATGAGTGCCTTCAACATGGGCCTTTCGGCAGGGAACGGGCCCGCACCGTCCGTGCACGGGATCGACCCCGTGCGGACTGTCGCCGCCGGGGTCGCGTTGCGGGCGAGCCGGACCCGCCCGGGATGGGCCGCGGTCGCTCGCGTCGGCATCGGTGCCGTCCGCCTGGGGATGCGCCGCGTTGTCGCCGGGATCGGCGGGGCACATCCGGCCGGTGATGGAAGCCCACCACGACCGGGCGCGCAAGTACCCGTTCGTCATGTGCCGAAAACACAGAACCTGCTACCGGCGTCCCCGCGCGGCCGTCGCGACGCCGTCGATGTGGGCCCGTGCCGTCCACTAGGCTGCGGACGTGGCCGACGACGACGCACGCGCACGCCGGGCCCGGTTCCTGAAGGAGCTGGCCGCCCGCGACCTCTACGCCTGGTTCGGCATCCCGCCCGACGCCGACGACGACGCCATCCGCGCCGCCGCGGAGGCGAAGCGCAGCCAGCTCGCCCACACGCCGATGCCGCAGCACAACCGCTCCATCGAGCGCGCCTACTGCGACCAGGGCGAGAAGGCGTTGCTGCGTCCCGCCGTCCGCCGCGAGTACGACGCGCTGCTGGCGGCGCGGATCGCCCCGGCCGCCGGCCCGCGCACGAGCGCCGAGCGCGGCGTCGCGGAGCGCGAGGAGCGGCTGCGGATCGCCCGTGAGCGGGTCGAGCACCACACCGCCGACGACGCCCGCATGGCGCCGGGCGACGCCATGTTCCTGGGGTCGGAGGACGTCGAGGTCGAGCTCGCCGGCGAGCGCCGCGCCGCCGCGAAGCGCACCGACTTCGCGGAGACCCTCGCCGAGGCCCGCGCCGCGCGCGTGCAGGGCGCCCCCCTGCGGGCCCTCGCGCTCGCCGAGAAGGCGAAGTCGCTGCGCACCACGGCCGGCTCCCTGAACACGCTGGGCGGCGCCCGCCGCGACGTCGGCGACCTGGCGGGCAGCGAGACCGCACTGCGGGAGAGCGTCGCGATGCTCCCCAGCGTCCGCGAGAACGCACCGGGCTGGATCGCCCTGTCGGCCACGTTGCGGGCCCGCGGCGACCTGGACGGCGCGGAGCAGGCCGCGATGAAGGTGATCGAGGAGGACGAGGACGACCCGCACGGGTGGCACGCCCTCGCCTTCGTCCTGACGGACCGCGGCGAGACGATCCGCGCCGGCGACGCCTGGGAGCGGATGGCGAAGCTCGGCCTCGACGTGCCCGGGGTGCTCGCCGGCCTCCAGGTGCTCCGCAAGGACAGCCTCGCCCGCAACGACCAGCTCGGCGCCGCCAACATCGACGACCGCATCGCGCGGATCAGGAGGGGCTGAGCCCCTCCCGGCGCGCGGCGTCCCGCCAGGCGGGGCCGCGGTGGAGCAGGACCCCGTGGTCGCGGAGCCACGCGCGCGCCTCCGCGTGACGGGGATCCGCCTCCTCCACCAGCGCCCAGAAGGCGGGGGAGTGGTCGGGGCGCCGCAGGTGGCAGACCTCGTGAACGACGACGTGCTCGAGGACGTGCTCGGGGGCGAGCATCAGCCTCCACGAGAACGAGAGCCGCCCCGTCGCCGCGCAGCTGCCCCACCGGGTGCGGGGGTCGCGGACGGCGACGCCCGCCACCCGGACGCCCATCGCGGCCGCCCGCGCCCGTGCCCGCTCGCCGGTCTCGCGCAGTGCCTCGGCGCGGTACCAGGCCTCGACGCGCGCGTCCGCCCGCTCGGCGGGCACGTGGAGCTCGTCGCCGCGGCGGGCCACGCGACCCCGGCCGCCCGCGTGGAGCCGGAGCACGAGGGTGTCGTCGAGCCACGCCAGCCGGTCGCCGTCGGCGAGCGGGGCGGGCGGCGGGGCGAGGCGCGCCGACTGCTCGGCCACCCACGGCGCCGAGGCGCGCAGGAATGCGTCGACCCGGCCGGCGGGCGCCCGCGCCGGCACCGTGAGGCGCACCCCGGCGTCGCTGACCCGCAGCGTCATCCGCCGGGCGCCCCGGTGGCGCACGACCCGGCACGGAAATGGCGATTCGCGATGCTCCATCGCGGCCACGGTACCGGCCGTCCCGGCCGGCGGCCCGGTACGCTCGCCGGATGCACATCACCCTCCTGGTCAACGAGAGGTCCGGCTCCGGCGGGGGTCCCTCGCCCGACGAGCTGACCGCCCTGCTGGAGGGCGCCGGCGCCGACGTCACCCGCCTCCCCGTGGACGCGGCCGGACGCGCCGCCGAGGGCGGCCCCGAGCGGATCGTCGTGGCGGGCGGCGACGGCAGCATCGCCCCCGCCGCCGACGCCGCCGGGGCCGCGGGGATCCCCCTCGCGGTCGTCCCGAGCGGCACGGCGAACGACTTCGCCCGCCGCATGGGCGTCCCCGACGACCCCGCGGAGGCCTGCCGCCTCGCCGTGACGGGGCCGGGGCGGCACGTGCTGGACCTCGGCCGCATGGACGGCCGCCCGTTCGTGAACGTGGCGACGGCGGGGTTGTCGGTCATGGCCGCCCGCGCCGCGCAGCCGCTGAAGGGCGCCATGGGCCCCGCCGCGTACCTGGCGGGCGCCGTCCGCTCGGCGGTCACCGGCCGCCCCCTGCAGGCGACGGTGCGCTGCGACGACCGGGAGGTGTTCAGCGGTCCCGCCTGGCAGGTGATGGTCGCCTGCTCCGGGGCGTTCGGGGCGGGTTCGCGCATCGCGGAGGCCGACCCCACCGACGGGCTGCTCGACGTGGTGGTGCTGGAGGCCGGCCCGCGCCTGCGCCTCGTGCGCCACGCCCGCGCGCTCCGCGCCGGGATGATCACCGGGCAGCCGGGCGTCCACGCCGACCGGGGGTCGCGGATCACGCTCACCCTGCCGGGCGGCGCCGGGGTCAACATCGACGGCGAGCTGGTCGACGCGGCGCCCGGCTTCACCGTCGAGCCCGCGCACTTCTCCCTGGTGACGGCGTGAACCGGCGCTGGCCGGCCGGGATCCTCGCGACCGCGGCGCTCTGGTACGCGAGCGACTCGCTGCGGCACCGGCGCGAGGGGGGCCGCGGCTACGAGCTGGAGGACTCACCCGAGGTCGGCTCCGAGGGCTTCCTGCGGGCCGCGGAGGCGCTGACGCAGGCCCCGATCACGCGCGGCAACGCCGCGGAGCTGCTCGTCAACGGCGACCAGATCTTCCCGGCGTTCCTCGAGACGATCGCCTCGGCGGAGCGCACCGTGAACCTGCTGACCTACGTCTATTGGACGGGGGACATCGCCCAGCAGGTCGCCGCCGCCGTCTGCGAGCGGGCGCGCGCCGGGGTCACGTGCCGGGTGCTGCTCGACGCGATGGGCGCCTTCAAGATGGACTCCGCGCTGATCGACGAGATGGAGGAGTGTGGCGTGCTCGTGCGCCGCTTCCGCCCGCCGAAGCCGTACGCGCTGAAGCGGATGAACAACCGCACCCACCGCAAGATCCTCGTCGTCGACGGCACCGTCGGCCTGACGGGTGGCGTCGGGATCGCGGAGGAGTGGACGGGCGACGCCCAGGACCCCGACCACTGGCGCGACACCCACGTGCGGGTCCGCGGGCCGGTGGTGCGCGGCCTGCAGGGCGCGTTCGCCGAGAACTGGCTGGAGGCGACGGGCCAGGTGCTGGCCGGCGAGGACGACCTGCCGTACCTGCCGCCGGCCGCGGACGGCGACGGCGACCACGCCGCCGGGGCGGCGATGCAGGTGATCCGCTCGAGCGCGGGTGTGGGGGACACCAACATCGAGACGCTCTACTACCTGGCGATCGCCGCGGCGCGGACCTCCATCGACCTGACCTCCGCCTACTTCGCCCCCCGCCCCGCGTTCCTCGGCGCCCTGGTCGACGCGGCCCGCCGCGGCGTGGCGGTGCGGGTGCTGGTGCCGGGGGAGCACATCGACAAGGACGTGGTGCGGCACGCGGGGCGCGCGACGTACGGGGAGCTGCTGCGCGGCGGCGTGCGGGTGTTCGAGTACGGGCCGACGATGCTCCACGCGAAGGGCCTCGTCGTCGACGGCATCTGGTCGGCGCTCGGCTCGGCGAACTTCGACAACCGCTCGTTCCAGCTCAACGACGAGGCCGTCCTCTGCACCCAGGACCGCGAGTTCGCGGGGCACCTCACCGCCGCGTTCGAGCGCGACCTGACGGTGTCGCGCGAGATCATGCTGGAGGACTGGAGCGGACGGCCGCTGCTCGAACGGGGTCGCGAGGTCGCCGCCCGCCTCCTGCGTCGCGAGCTCTAGCGCCCACCCGGGGGCGGGGTCCCGGACCGGGCCCCTCGCCTAAGCTGGACTCCGGACACATCGAGCCAGGAGCGCACGGATGAACATCGGCAAGCTGTCGGGCATGGCCAAGGACCTGATCGACAAGCGCGGTGGGATGGACGCCCTCAAGAAGGACGCCGCGGAGCTGAAGGACATCGCGACGAGCAAGGGCAGCGTCGCCGACAAGGCCAAGCGGGCCGCCGACGCCCTGAAGGACCCGGGCGGTCCCGGCGCCGACGCCGGCACCCCGCCCACGGGCACGCCGCGGGCCGACGAGAAGCCCGCGCCGCCCGCCTCCTGACCCCCGTCGCGTCCCCCGGCGCCCGCCGGGGGGCCGGACCGGTCTCAGCCCCGCAGGTCCGCGGCCGGCAGGTCGTCGGGCAGGGGGATCTCCTGGGGCGCCCCGCCGACGGCGTCGTCCCAGTCGGCGAAGGCGCGGCCGTCGCGGCCCTGGTGCTCGCCGGACCCGCCGAGCGCGACGATGCTGCAGACACCGGGGCCCAGGTTGACGAGGCGCCGCCGCACCTCGGGCGCGACGCGCATCAGTTCGCCCTCGGCGAGGTCCCGTGCGCCGTCCTCGGTCTCGACGGTCAGCGTGCCCCGCAGCACCAGGTAGACCTCCTCCTGGTGCGCGTGGGAGTGGATGCGTCCGCGCTCGCCGGGGCGCAGCAGCATGTGGTTGATCCCGAAGCTCGAGACCCCGAGCGCGCGACGCAGCGAGACGAAGCGATCGGGGGCGTCGTGGTCGAGTCGGGTGACGGCGGTTCCGGTCTCCATGGCGGCCAGGATACCCCGGTTGACACCCGCCGGGCGCCCCTCTAGCGTCACCGCGCCGTGGGGGCTTCCATCGGACGGGTCGAGACCGAGAGCGCCGTCCTGTTCGGTCCGGACGGTCCCCTGCTGCTCGATTCCGGGGCGCTGCTCGCCCCCGTCGAGGTGGCCTACGAGACCTACGGCACGCTCGACGCCGACCGCTCGAACGCGGTGGTCATCTGCCACGCCCTCACCGGCGACGCCCACGCCGCCGGGTACCATGACGGCGCCGACCGCCCCGGGTGGTGGGACACCATCATCGGCCCCGGCCGCCCGCTCGACACCGACCGCTTCTTCGTCGTCTGCTCCAACCTGCTCGGCGGGTGCCGGGGCACGACGGGGCCGTCGTCGATCGATCCCGCGACGGGCGTCCCCTACGGGCTGCGGTTCCCTCTGTTCACGGTCAGCGACCTCGTGAAGGTGCACCGCGCCCTGATGGCGCACCTCGGCATCACCCGCCCCCTCGCCGCGGTCGGCGGGTCGCTCGGCGGGATGCAGGTGCTGCAGTGGGCGCTGGACGCCCCCGGCGAGCTCGGCGCCGCCGTGGTCGTCTGCGCGAGCAGCCGCCTCTCCGCCCAGAACATCGCCTTCTCGGCCGTGGCGCGGGAGGCGATCATGGGCGACCCCGACTTCCGGGGCGGCGACTACGCCCAGGCCGGGGTGCGACCCGACCGGGGCCTGTCGACGGCGCGGATGCTGGCGCACATCACGTACCTCTCCGAGGAGTCGATGCGCGACAAGTTCGGCCGGCGGCTGCAGGACCGCGACACGCCGCGGTTCGGCTTCGACGTCGACTTCCAGGTGGAGAGCTACCTCCGCCACCAGGGGGAGTCGTTCCTGCGGCGCTTCGACGCGAACAGCTACCTGTACCTGACGCGGGTGATGGACTACTTCGACGCGTTCGCCGACCCGGTGGCGGTGGCGCGCGCCCTGGACGGGACGTCCACGCGGTTCCTGGTGGTCTCGTTCGACAGCGACTGGCGATTCGACACCGCCCACTCGCGGGAGATCGTGCGGACGCTCGCCGCCCACGGCGCCCCCGTCACGTTCCGGGAGGTGTCGTCGCCGTACGGCCACGACTCGTTCCTGCTCGACATCCCCGACTACCACCGGACCGTCGGCGCGTTCCTGGAGCGCGCGCGGCGATCCGCGGCGGCCGCGGCATGAGGCCCGACCTGCGGGTCGTCGCCGGGATGATCCCGGAGGGGTCGCGGGTGCTCGACCTCGGCTGCGGGGCCGGGGACCTCCTGGTGGAGCTGATCGCGAACCGCGGATGCCGGGGCCAGGGCGTCGAGGTGTCGACGGAGGCGTTCCACGCATGCGTCGCGCGGGGCATACCCGTGGTGCAGGCCGACATCGACGAGGGCCTGCCCGACTTCGAGGACGGCGCGTTCGACGTGGTGGTGCTCTCCCAGACGCTCCAGGCGACGCGGCGGCCGGTGCCGGTCCTCCGGGAGATGATGCGCGTCGGACGCGTCGGCATCGTCTCGTTCCCGAACTTCGGCCACTGGCGGGTGCGGTTCGACCTGGGGGTGCGGGGGCGGATGCCCGTCAGCGCGACGCTGCCGTACCGGTGGAGCGAGACGCCGAACATCCACCTGTGCACGATCCGCGACTTCGAGGAGCTCGCCGCGACCGAGGGCCTGCGGGTCGCGGAGCGGGCGCTGCTCGCACCCGACGGGCGCGCCGCCGCCGCCCGCGTCGCCCGCCGACCGAACCTGCTCGCCGCCGGGGCCGCGTACCTCCTGACGCGCGACTGATCCGTGGACTCCGTCCGCAGCTTCATCGACGCGGTCGAGGCGTTCGCGGAGCGCGTCGCGGCGGTGCACTGGGGGTGGCTGGCCCTCGCCGTGGGGTTGAGCCTCACGAACCTGGCGCTGCGGTCGCGGGGCTGGCAGCAGATCCTGCGCGCCGCCCTCCCGGGCGCGCCGATCCGCTACCGCACGGCGTTCGGCGCGTACTGCGCGGGCGTCGGCGTGAACGCGATCGTGCCCGCCCGCGTCGGCGACCTGACGAAGATGTTCCTGGTGCGCCGCGCCGTGCCGGGCGCCCGCTACCCGACCCTGGTGGGCACCCTCGTCACGGAGACGGTGTTCGACTTCTTCGTCGCCGGCGGGCTGCTGATCTGGGCGCTCTCCGCCGGCGTGCTCCCCGGCGTCCGCCTGCCGGAGCTGCCGGCGTTCGACCTGTCGCTGGCGTTGCGCCACCCGTGGCTGACGGCCGTCGTCGTGGCGGTCGCCCTGGTCCTGTCGGTGATGCTGGCGCGCCGCGTCCGACGGTTCTGGGAGCAGTTCGGGCAGGGCCTCGCGATCCTGCGGAGCCCCCGCCGCTACCTCGTCTCGGTGGTGCCGTACCAGGCGGTCGGCTGGGTGTGCCGCGTCGGCGCCGCCGCCGCGTTCCTGTCGGCGTTCAACGTGCCGGCGAGCCTGGAGGCGGCGTTGACGGTGCAGGTGGCGGGGAGCGTGGCGAGCCTCTTCCCGGCGACGCCCGGCGGTCTCGGCCCGAAGCAGGCGCTGCTCGTGGTGATGCTCGCCGGCACGACGGGGCGCACCGACGTCCTCGCGTTCAGCGTCGGGATGGAGCTCACCCTCGTCGTGATGAACGCGATCCTCGGCGCGACGTGCCTGGCCCTGATGCTCCGCAACCTGCGCTTCCGCGACGCCATCTCGCGGGCCCGTGCCGACCGGGGCGACCCCGCCCCGAGCTGACGGGGCTCAGACCGGGACGGCGTCCTCGCCGGTGATGCCGAGGGCGCGGGCGACGTCGCCGGCGGTGAGGAGGCCGACGAGCCGCTCCCCGTCGAGGACGAGGGCGCGCTGCAGGGGCGTCCGCTGCAGCGCGGCGACGGCGGCGGGGAGCTCGTCGTCGGGGCCGACGGCGGGGACGGCGGCGAGGGGCTCCATGTGGTCGGCGACCCGCTCGCCGGCCCAGTGGCGGCGGGCGACGCCCTCGAGGGCGGCGGCGCGGAAGAGGCCGACGGCGACGCCGTCCCGGACGACGGGGTAGGCGGTGTGCCGGGAGCGCCACAGGACCTCGTCGGAGACCTCCCCGAGCGTCTGGGCGGGGGAGAGCGTGACGGGGTCGGTGACCATCATCTCCCGCACCACGAACGCGCGCAGCCCGGTGCGGGGGGCGCTGACGTAGCGGGCCTCCGCGGAGGCGGCCTGCAGCAGGAACCACCCGATGAACGCGAGCCAGATGCCGCTGATGCCGCCCTCCATGACGGTGAGGGCGAGGCCGGCGACGATCATGAGGATCGCGAGCACCCGGCCGGCGCCGGCCGCCCAGCGGGTCGCGCTCTGGAGGTCCCCCTTCCACTGCCAGAGCGCCGCGCGCAGCATGCGGCCGCCGTCGAGGGGGAGGGCGGGCAGGAGGTTGAAGATCAGGAGCGCCATGTTCGTGAAGCCGAGCCACGCGCAGACGGCGTCGGCGGGTTCGGGCAGCCCCGCCATCGCCCCGCCGATGAACGCGCCGGCGAGCAGCAGCGACACGATGGGGCCGGCGACGGCGATGCGGAACTCGGCGCCGGCGGTGGGGAACATGCCGCGGAACCGGGCGACGCCGCCGAACAGCCAGAGGGTGATGCCGTCGATCTCCATCCCGTCGCGGCGGGCCTGGAGGGCGTGGCCGAGCTCGTGGAGGAGGATCGACGCGAAGAACCCGAGCGACGAGATGACCGCCATCGTGAAGTAGGCGTTGTCGCCGAGGCCGGGGTTGGTGGACGGGAACACCCCGCTCGCGAGCGTCCACATGAGGAGCGCGAGCAGCGCCAGGACGCTCCAGTTGATGCCGATCTCGATCCCCGCGATGCGGCCGAGGGTGTAGCTGTTCCTCATCGGGGCGGGGTCCGGCGCGCGGGGGTCATGGACGAAGTGTAGGACCGCCGGGGGAAACTGGCCGCGCGGGGGGTCGACGGCCCCGCGACGGGACGGGGCGCGGCGCGGCCGGTGCTCGCACACTCACCACACGGGAACGGAGTCCGGAGGGACCATGGCGCGGCGCACCGATGCGGTGAGGACGTTGACGGCGGCGATCGCCGGCGGGCTGGTGACGGGCCTGGTGCTCGCCGCCGCGGGCGTCCTCCTGGGGATCGGCCCGGCCACCGCGGGCGGCGCCCGGGGCGACGAGGTCCGCGCGGTGTACCGGTCGGCGTCGCCGGCGGTGGTGTCGGTGGTGGCGTCGGACCGGACGGGCTCGGGGTTCCTCGTCGACGACGCCGGACACGTGGTCACGAACGCCCACGTCGTCGGGGACGACACGGCGGTCGAGGTGGCGATCGGGGGCCGGCGGGTGGGGGCGACGGTGCGGGGGGTGGAGCCGTCGGTCGATGTGGCGGTGCTGACCCTCGACGCCCCCGCCGGCGACGTCGCGCCCCTCGCGTTCGCCGACGGCGACCTGCGGGTCGGTGACCCGGTCGTCGCGATCGGGGCGCCGTTCGGTTTGCAGGGGTCGCTGTCGACGGGGATCGTCTCGGGCCTGCGGCGCCAGATCGACTCGCCGAACGGCTTCGCGATCACGGGGGTCATCCAGACCGACGCGGCGCTCAACCCGGGGAACTCGGGCGGGCCCCTCCTCGACCTCTCGGGCCGCGTGGTCGGGGTGGCGACGCAGATCGCGACGGAGGGCGGCCGCAACGAGGGCATCGGCTTCGCCGTCCCCGCCCCCGTCGTCCGCCGCACCGCCCTCCGGATCATCGCGACGGGGGACGCCAGCCTGCCGTACCTCGGGATCATGGGGCAGGACATCGACGGGGGCGTCCTCCTCGCCGACGTCCTCGACAGCGGCCCCGCCGTCGGCGTGCTCCGGCCCCAGGACGTCATCGTCGCGATCGACGGGCGCCCCGCATCGACCAACACCGCCCTCGCCGCCGCCCTCGCCGACCGCGTCCCCGGGGAGACCGTCACCGTCGGCGTCATCC
Organism: Miltoncostaea oceani; assembly: GCF_018141545.1. Classification (GTDB taxonomy): domain Bacteria; phylum Actinomycetota; class Thermoleophilia; order Miltoncostaeales; family Miltoncostaeaceae; genus Miltoncostaea; species Miltoncostaea oceani. The sequence goes on from NZ_CP064356.1 coordinate 1,767,642, forward strand.
GCGGCGGCCGGGACGTGGACCTCCACATCCGGCTCGCCCCCCGTCCGGTGGGAGGCCCCTGAGAGGGGACGACCCGGGCGGGGACCGATCGCCGGGATCCCGGTGGGGGAGGGTGATCCCGGGATGCGGCCGAATGGGCCTCGAGGTCGCGGCCGATTGGCCACCCCTCAGGGATGAGGTCCCGGTCAGACTGTCGACGTCCGATCGAACGTTGCGGTCGCCGCCAGGTGGACCACCCTCGGGCTCAGCCTCCGCCTGAGGCACCGACCGTCGAGTTAACCTCGACGCCGCGGCCACATCGCCACACGCTCCGCCGTGGCGGGCGGTGGCCGGAGGATCCGTTCCCTGCGGGGTTCCCCAGGAGGTGGCCGATTGGCCGGCGCACCGAGGTCCAATTGGACCTCAGCCCCCGCGCAGCCCCGCGACGACCTCAGGCGGAGGGGGCCTCGTTGAGCCTCAGGAGGGCGTCGCAGGCGCGGGAGACGGGGACGGGGACGCCGAGCCGGGCGCCCTCCCGGACGACGGCGCCGACGAGGGCGTCGCGTTCGAGGCGACGCCCGTTCTCGAGGTCGAAGAGGGTGGAGGAGCCGCCGTCGCGGGGGAGCCGGCGGCGGGCGTCCGCGATGTAGGCCTCGGCGGCGTCGGGGGCGACCGGCACGCCCGCCGCGCGCGCGACGGCGACGACCTCCCGTCCCAGCGCCAGCATCAGCTCCACGGCGGCGGGTTCGGCGAAGACCCGCCCCACCCGGGCGCGCCCGAGCGCCGTCACCGTGTTGAGGCAGACGTTCGCGACGAGCTTCGTCCACAACGCCGCGGCCGGGTCGTTGTCGACCCGCACCGGCACCCCGACCGCGGCGCCCACCGCCGCGAGGGCCGCCCCCGGCGCGCCGGCGCCGCCCCCCGCCAGCAGATCACGTAGCCGCCCCGTCGACGGGTCGCGGCTCGGGCGCCGCACCACGTGATCGGGGGCGAGGCGCTGGCACCCGAGGTACACCGCGACCCCGCCGACGGCGGCGTCCGGGCACTCCCGCGCGATCACGGCGGGGTTGCCGACGCCGTTCTGCAGCGACAGGACCACCGCGCCGCGGGCGAGGGCGGGGCGCACCGCCCTCGCCGCCCCCTCCGTGTCGAAGCTCTTCACGCACACCAGCGCCAGGTCCACCTCGCCCGCCTCGGCGGGGTCCGCGACGACCCGCAGCCGCACCTCACCCTCGACGCCACCGTCGGTCACCCGCAACGGCCGGTCGCGGAGCGCCTCGAGCGTCGCCCCCCGCGCCACCACCGACACCGGCCAGCCGGCGTCGGTGAGCCGGGCCGCGACGTAGCCGCCGATCGCGCCGGGGCCGACGACCAGCGTCCGCGGCGGGGCGGCGTCAGTCGAGGTCGAGCCCCAGCTGTCCCTGCCCGGGGACGAGGGGGACCTCGGCACGCGGCTGGGCGTCGCGGGCGGCGTCCTGGGCGAGCCGGTCGGCCCGCTCGTTCGCCTCGTGCCCCGCGTGGCCACGCACCAGCACCGGCCGCACCCTCCGGTGGCGGGCGAGCTCCACGATCATCCGCTCCCACAGGTCCCGGTTCGCCACCGGCTGCTTGCTCGCGGTGCGCCAGCCCTTGCGCTGCCACCCCGCCAGCCAGCCCTTGCCGATCGCGTTCGCGAGGTAGCTCGAGTCGGTCACCAGGTCGATCTCGGAGCCGTCGGGCGCCGCCGCCAGCCCCTCCAGGGCCGCCATCAGCTCCATGCGGTTGTTCGTCGTCGGGAACTCACCGCCGGTCAGGACCTCCTCGGCCCCGTCCGGGGACGTGAGGATGGCCGCCCAGCCGCCGCGGGAGTCGTCGGTGCCGTTGCCGGAGCAGGCGCCGTCGGTGACGAGGGTGAAGGTGGAGGGCATCGGAGGACCGTACCGTAAGGGACCGCAACCGAGACGAAGGAGCCGGGATGGCCGAGGGAACACGCGTGGAGGAGAGCTTCGACCGCTCGGCGGGGGAGTACGACGAGATCCTCTCCCACAACCGCACCGGGGCGCGCCGCCTGGTGGAGGCGATCCCGCCCGGCGACTACGACGAGATCCTCGACGTCGGCTGCGGAACCGGCTTCGTCACCGAGGAGATGGTCCGCCGCTTCGGCACGTCGCGCGTGACCGGCGTCGACCCCTCCGAGGGGATGCTCGAGCGGTTCCGCGCCAAGCTGACGGACCTCGGCGCCGAGGTCACCCTGGTGCAGGCCGGGGTCCATGACATGCCGGTCCCCGACGGGGCGTTCGACGCCGTCGTCAGCGGGATGGCGTTCCACTGGTTCCCCGACAAGCCCGGCGCGATCGCGGCGATGGCCCGCCGCCTGAAGCCCGGCGGGGTGATGGCGGTCCTCGCCTCCGGGACCGGGACCGACGCCGAGTTCCTCGACGTCCTCCGCGCGATCGACCCCCCCGTACCGCCCGGGTGGATCTCCGTGTTCGACGAGATCCAGCGCACCGGCGACCAGCTCGCCGGCTACATGGAGGACGCCGGCCTCGAGGTCATCGACGCGTGGGAGGAGCGGCGCGTGCGGCGGACCGATCCCGAGGCGTACATGGCGCGCATCAACGCCGTGGCGAGCCACCTGTCGTCCGGCCTCGACCCCGACGTCGCCGCCGCGCACGGCGCGCGGGTGGTCGACGCCGTCACGTCCGCCGCCGGGCCCCGCGGCTTCGAATACGCCTTCGTGAAGCTGTTCGGGGTGGCCCGCCGACCGGCCTGAGAACCCGCATGGCGGCGGCCGTCCCGGGCCGCCGCCCCCGGCGGTCGCGCGGACGTTGTGGTCCATCCCTAAAGGGATTGCCCATGTCGCTCGATGAGAGGTGTGAACCGCGGAGGCCCGCGTCACGGGCAGGAGGTCCGCGGCACGTCACGTTCTCATGGAGGAGAGCTACATGCTTGAGCGACTCCGCCGCCGCAGGGGGCAGGAGGGTTTCACCCTCATCGAGCTCCTCGTGGTGGTCATCATCATCGGCCTCCTGGCCGCGATCGCCATCCCGGCGTTCCTCGGCCAGCGCAACAAGGCCAACGACGCCGCCGCCAAGTCCCTGGTGCGTAACGGCGCCACGACGATGGAGGCCTACTTCACCGACGGCAACACGTACGCCGGCGCCGACGCGACCAAGCTGGCCGCGATCGAGCCGAACATCGTGTGGTCCGCGGCCAACATGGACGCCGGCGCCAACGAGGTGAAGTTCACGATCACCGGTACCGGCACGGGCTACACGCTCGAGTCGAAGAGCAAGTCCAGCACGATCTTCAAGTACGAGAAGCTGGCGAACTCCACGGTCCAGCGGACCTGTGGCACCGGCTGCACCTGGTAGCACCGTCCGACCCGCGAGGGGGGCCTGCCCCGGCAGGCCCCCCGGTGGATCCGCACCACCCCTCTTCACGAGGCGCCACGACGGCGTCTCGGTACCGCCCCCCGACGCAAGGAAGCGCCCCGTGCCCACGCCGGACCGGACTCGAGACCTGATGCGCCCGCGTCACACTCTCGGCACCGACGACGCGCCCCGTGTGCGTCCGGCGCGGACAGGATCGCGTGACATGCGTCGCGCCGCCGCCCTCGCCCTCGCCCTCTCGGCCTGCACCCTGGCCGCCCCCGTCGTCGCCTCCGCGCAGACGCCGGCCCCCGCCGCCCCGGTGACGTCGCCGTTCAAGGCCGACCGCCAGGCGAGCATCCCGAGCGGCCTCACGCCGAACACGGTGGCCACGCCCCTCGTGTTCCCCGACAAGCCCGTCGTGCTGACGTGGGGCGAGGTGCCCGACGCCGTCGGCTACACCGTCGAGATCAGCGACACGCCCGGGTTCAGCTCGATCATCTGGAAGGCCGAGACCGTCCAGGCGATCGCCGTCCCGGAGAAGCTGCTGCCCGACGGCCAGTACTGGTGGCGCGTCAAGGCCGTGGACAAGGCCGGCACCGTCGGCGTCTACAGCGACGTCGCCCGCTTCGCGAAGACCTGGCCGAGCACCATCACCGGCACGGTCCTGAGCGACACCCCGGGCGGCGCGCCCGTCAGCCACGTGCTGCGCAACCCGTACCTGTCGTGGACGCCCGTCGCCGGCGCCACCAACTACGAGGTGCAGGTCGCCGCCGGCGACCAGTTCGCCACGAGCGCGTTCTCCGGCATCCACTTCCCCGAGGCGTTCGCGACGCCCGCGATCCTCGGCGCGCTGCCCGACGACGGCTACGGCTGGCGGGTCCGCGCCCGCGACGCGAACGACAACCCGGGTCCCTGGGCCACGGGCAACGCCTTCACCAAGGGCTGGGTCGGCGCCCCCGTCGTCGCGCCCGCCGACGGCTCCGCCGGCCACGACCTCCAGCTCGTCTGGAGCCCCGTCGAGGGCGCCGAGGAGTACGAGGTCCAGGTCACCGTCCAGCAGTACACGTGGACGGGGAGCCCCCTCAAGATCGCCCGGACGACCAAGGCGACCTCCTTCACCCCCGACTTCACCGAGACGCGGGGGACCACCCTCACCTACGGCGACGTCTGGTGGCGCGTCCGCCCGAAGCTCGCCGGCGTCAACGGCACCTGGAGCTCGGGCCGCAAGTTCACGTGGCAGGCCCCGTCCGCCCCCGGCCCCGCCGCGGTGCTCACCCCGGCCGCCGACACCGACAGCGGCCTGATGCCGCGCCTCGAGTGGTCGCCGGTCACGGGCGCCACGATGTACCGCGTCGACGTCGCGACGGACCCCCAGTTCAACAACATCGTCGAGAGCCACGTCACGGAGAGCACCTCCTGGACCTCCCGCAGCCCGCTGCCCGACAACCAGGTCGGCACCGGCTACTGGTGGCGCGTCGTGTGGGGCAACGGCCCCAACCTCGACAACCCGGCCTGGATGGTGGACGAGGACCTCGTCGACAAGGACGTCTTCCGCAAGCAGACCCGGGTCACCCTCGGCACGCCCGCCACCGGCGGCGTCGTGCAGGCCCCCCCGCTGCTCACGTGGGGCTCCGTCCCCGGCATCGCCCGCTACGAGGTCCAGCTGAGCCAGGGCGGCCAGTTCGGCAGCTCCGCGCGCAAGGCGACCATCTGGGGCACCGGCGTCGTGCCGGGGACCACCCGCGACGGCGACACCCGCCTGCCCGACGGCACCTGGAACTGGCGCGTCCGCGCCATCGACGGGTCCGGTGAGGGCCAGACGTGGAGCCCGGTCGGGCAGTTCACGCTCGCCTCCCCGCGGCCCGCCCAGCGCGAGCCCTCCGACGGGGAGAGCGTCGTCTACTCGCCCCTCATCCGGTGGTCGCCCGTGCCGAGCGCGAGCGGGTACGAGGTCCAGGTCTCCCAGGACCCCGCCTTCACCACCGGAGCGACCGACACCGAGGGGCTGACCACGGCCCAGACGGCCCTCGTGCCTCCGCGGGCGATGATCACGACCCCCGGCGTCCACTACTGGCGGGTGCGCGCCCACTACGGCGACGAGGTCACGGGCCAGTGGTCGCCGACGCGCAGCTTCCGCAGCGTCTTCCCGCCGGACTTCAACCTCAACTCGCTGCCGTCGCGGGTCGACTTCCGCCGCCAGGTGGTGGTCAGCGGCCAGCTGAAGCACAACGGGTCGACGGTCAAGAAGGCGCGCCTCTACCTCGAGCGCCGCCTCTACCCGGCCGACGCCTACCGGGCCGCCGGCCTCGTGCGGACCAACACCTCGGGCCGGTTCCGGTTCGCCCTGCGCATGACGCGCTCGGCCGACTACCGCCTGGTGTGGCGCGAGTCCGCGACCAACCCGGAGGGCACCGCCGCCTTCGGCATCCAGGTCGCCCCGCGCGTCACGTTCCGCCTCGCCTCCAACCGCGTCGTGCGGCGCCAGGGCCTGCTCGTGAAGGGGAGCATCTACCCCAAGCGGCCGGCCGTGGTGCAGATCCGCACCTCCGACGGGTGGCAGACGGTGAAGAAGATCACGCCCACGAAGCAGCGCTTCGCGGTGGCGATCGGCACCGGCCGCCTCGACCCCGGCACGCACCGCCTGCGCCTCTGGGTGCCGCGTGACGCGCAGCGCAAGTACGCGAACGTCGCCAGCCGCCAGCGCGGGGTCCTCATCTACGACAAGTTCGTCATCCGCTGATGCTGCTCGGCGCCCCCACCGCCTACTGGGCGTTCGTCGCCGGCCTGTTCGGGCTCTGCCTCGGCTCCTTCTCGACCGTCGTCGCCTCACGGTGGCCGGCCGAGCAGTCGCTGGTGCACCCGCGGTCGCACTGCACCACGTGCGACCGCACCCTCGGCCCGCTCGAGCTGGTGCCGGTCCTGTCGTGGCTGGCCCTGCGGGGCCACTGTCGCGGCTGCGGTGAGGGCGTCTCGTGGCGCTACCCGGCGATCGAGCTCGCCAGCGGCGGCCTCGCCGCCGCGGCGATCGCGGGCTTCGGCCCGACGTGGGAGGGCCTCGCGGCCGCCCTGCTCGGCGTCGCGCTCGTCCCGGTGGTCGTGATCGACCTCGAGCACCGCCTCATCCCCAGCATCATCGTCTTCCCGGCGTTCGCCCTCGCGATCGCCGCCACCATCGCCGCCGACCCGGCGCGCTGGTGGGTGCCGGTCGCGGCGGCCCTCGGGGCGTTCGCGTTCCTGTACGTCCTCTGGTTCCTCTACCCGGCCGGGATGGGCCGCGGGGACGCCAACCTCGCGCTCCTCCTCGGCGCCGTGCTCGGAGCGTCGGTGCTGCCGGCGCTGTTCATCGCCTTCGCCCTGGGCGCCGCCCTCGGCGTCGCACTGCTCGCGCGCTTCGGCGCGCGCGCCCGGAAGATGGCCGTGCCCTTCGGACCCTTCCTGGCGGCGGGCGCCCTCGTGGCGCTGTGGCTCGGTCCCTCGATGATCGGGTGGTACGCCGGAACCCTCGGCTGACCACCCCTTCCGCCTCCTCCTGCCCCCCAGACACGGACGTCACGAACATGAGCACCGTCGTTGCCCTCGACATCGGCTCCAGCTCCATCGCCGGAGTCGAGCTCAAGACCGCCCGTGAGCGCGTGACGCTCACGAAGGCGGCCGTCGAGCCCCTCCCGCCCGGCCTCGTCCACGACGGCGAGATCGTGCGCCCGGACGAGCTCGCCGGGGAGATCAAGCGCTTCTGGCGGACGGCCCGGTTCTCGGGCAAGCGGGTCCGCCTCGGGGTCGCGAACCAGCGGGTGGTCGTGCGGACCATCGAGCTGCCGGCCCTCGAGGACGCCCGCGAGCGCCGTGCGGCCGTGGAGTTCGAGGCGGCCGAGCAGATCCCGATCCCGCCCGACCAGACGGTGGTCGACAGCCAGCCGGTGCTCCGCTTCAGCAACGAGGCGGGCGACCGCGAGCGGCACGTCGTCGTCGCCGCCCACCGGGACATGGTGGACGGCCTCGTCGCGACGGTCCGCCAGGCGGGCCTCCAGCCCGTCGGCATCGACCTCGAGGCCTTCGCGATCCTGCGGGCGCTGCTCGCGCCGCCGCCGGTCATCGACGAGGGCTCCCAGGACACCGGCGCCGTGGCGGTCTGCCACGTCGGCGCCGAGGTCACGAACATGATCGTCGCGGTCGACCGGCGCTGCCACTTCACGCGCCTCGTCGGGTTCGGCGGCAGCCACCTGACGAAGGCCGTCTCGGAGCGCACCGGCCTGCCCGCCGAGGAGGCGGAGGCCGTCAAGACCGCCTGCGGCCTGCTCGGCGACCCGCTCGACGGGTGGGACGCCGACACCGTCGCCGAGGTCCGCCACGCGCTGGCCCTCGGGGCCCGGCCGCTCGTCCGCGAGATCAGCCGGTCGCTCGACTACTACCGCGGCCAGAGCTTCGCGCGGCCGATCGACCGCCTCGTCATCTCGGGTGGCACGTCCCTCTGCGCCGGCATCGACCGGTACCTGCAGCAGGGCCTCGGCCTGCCCGTCGAGATCGGCGACCCCCGTCGCCAGCTCGACGACAGCGGGGACATGGACGTCGATGTCGCGGCCCGCGCCGCGGTGGCCCTCGGCCTGGCGCTCGACGCGCCGGAGCGGTCATGAAGGCCGTCAACCTCCTCCCCCAGACCCAGCGGCGCACGCCGGGCGTCTCCGGGGCCCGCAAGCCGCTGGCGATCGCCGGCGCCGTGGTGGCCCTCGGCGCGATCGGCTACTGGGGCCACTCCGTCAACGGCCAGGTGGACCAGGCCCGCCAGGACGTCGCCGCGGCGACGGCCGAGCGCGAGTCGCTGCGCGGCCAGCTCGGCGCCTTCCAGCAGGCCCAGGCCCGCGACGCCGCCCAGGCGGTCCGCCGCGGCGCGGTCGTCGGCCTCGTGGCCGGACGCGTCAACTGGGAGCGCCTCGTGCGCGACCTGTCGGCGGTCATGCCGCGCCAGGTGTGGCTGACGAACCTCAAGGGCGAGACCGACCCGGTGACGGACGTCGCCGCGGCGGGCGCCGCCGTGCCGAACGTCGGCGTCTCGACCGTGCCCCGGGGCATCCACCTCGACGGCTACGCCTTCTCCCAGAAGCAGGTCGCCCTGCTGATGACCCGGGCGGCGACGGTGCCGGGCCTCGGTGAGCCCCGGCTCGCCTCGAGCGACGTGCAGCAGGAGGGCGCGCGCTCGGTCATCCACTTCGTCATCGACATCCCCATCGATCAGCGGGCCCAGGACCGCCCGACGCTCACCCCCGTGAGCGCGGTGCCGGCCGGGGCGACCACCGGAGTCACGCCATGAAGCTCAGCAAGCGCGACATGATCCTGCTCGCCGTCATCGGGGCGATCGCCGTGCTCGGTGGCGCGTACTGGTTCGTCGTCAAGCCCGCCAAGGCCGAGCTGTCGGCCCAGAAGGACGAGCTCGTCGTCATCCAGGGGGAGACCGCCGGGCTGCGCGACACCCTCTCGCGGCTCGAGGCCACCGCCACGGGCGAGGGCGCCCGGGTCGCCGAGCGGCTCCGGCTCGCGAAGGCGATCCCGGACAGCGTCGAGACCCCCGGCGTCGTCGTCCAGCTGCAGCGCCTCGCGGACCGCGCGAACGTCGAGCTGACGTCGATCAAGACCAACACGTTCACCGACTACGGCGCGATCCGCGGGACGGAGTTCGAGGTCCGCGTGTCCGGCCGCTTCTTCGACGTGGACGACTTCCTCTACCGCCTCCACCGCCAGGTGTCGGTCGACGAGAGGGACCGGCCGGTCATCGGCGGCCGCCTCTTCGCGACGACGTCCGTGGACCTCACCCTCTCGCAGGCCGACACCACCGGTGGCGGCGCCGACGACGGGGACATGGTCATCGGGACGGTGAAGGTCGTCGCCTTCTCGAGCGTCCCCGGCGGGGTCGCCTCGTCGGCGGCCGTCGCCCCCGGCACCCCCGTCGCGGCCACGACCACGACGGGTGGCGCCACGCCGGCCCCCGGCACCACCACCAACGAGCCGACGACCGCCCCCGCGGGCGGCGCGCAGGCCACGGCCACCCCGAGCTCCGGAGGTACCCAGTGATCCGCCGCAACCTGACCGCGGCCGCCGCGGCGGTCGCCGCCGCCGCGCTGCTGGCCGGCTGCGGCGGCGGTGGGGGCGGGGGGGACGCCCAGGGCGACATCCCGCCGCCCTCCGCGTCGCTGCCCGTCGCGACCGGCGTCGGGGCCGACCAGTCGGCCTCCCAGGCGATCGCCGCGCTCGGCGCCCCCGGCGGCGTCGCCGCGGACGAGGTCGGCGCCACCCTCGCCGGCTACGACAGCTTCGGCGCGCCGCACGACGCATTCGCGCAGCAGGTCGACCCGAACGCATCCGCCGACGCGGGGACCACCGACGCGCCGACGATCCCGGCCGACACGCCGATCAACGGCGACCCGATCATCGCGGTCCCCGACCCGGCCGCCGGCGGCGCCGGCGCCGGCGGGACGAACGGGGAGCCGGGCACGTCCGACCCGGGCGCGGGGGCGCCGATCCAGAACCCCCTGTCGCTCGAGGCCGACTTCGACGTCTCCGGCGAGCCCGTCGTGGCCCGCGAGGGCGACGCCATCCCGCCCGACACCCAGCAGTTCGTGGTCAAGACGGTCTCCGCCACCAGCGTCGTGCTGGAGCTGAGCGGCGGCCTGCTCCCCGACGGCAGCAGCACCGTCACGCTGGACGAGGGCGAGTCGATCACCCTCTACAACGCGACCGCCAAGCGGAGCTACCGCATCAAGCTGGTGGACGTCCGCCGGGTCTGACCCCCACGCGCACCCGCCCGCCGCTCCCGGCGGGTGGGTGCGCGCCGGTCACGCCGGCGGGGTGCGGGTGTCCGCCGGGTCGACGCCGAGCAGGGGGGCGGCGACGAGCATGTCGCCCGCCCGGTCGGCGACCGCGTCGGCGAGCCAGCGGGTCGCCTCCTCACGGGCCGCGTCGACCTCCACGATCGCGATCAGCCGCACGACGCCGTCGACCCCGTCGCGGCGCACGACCCGCGGCGCCGACCGCCACGGGCCGCCCGCCCCGGCGGTCGAGGCGCCCAGTTCGTGCAGGATCTCCTGCACCCCGTCCGGGTCGCGGGTCAGCAGCTCCAGGCGGTGGCGGCGCAGGCCCCCCGGGATCGTGCGGACCGCCGAGATCACGCCGTTCGGGATGATCATCCGCTCCCCCATGGGACCGGCGAGGACCGTCGTCCGCAGCCCCAGCGACTCGACCTCGCCCGTGTAGCCGCTCGGCTCGAGGCGGATCACGTCGCCCACCCCGTACTGGTCCTCGAACAGGATGAAGAACCCCGCGATCACGTCGACCAGCAGTCGCTGGGAGGCGAAGCCGACGACGACGATCACCAGGGCCCCGCCGCTGAACGCCGCCGCCCCGCCGGCGCCCGCGAGGGAGAAGAAGATCGCGACGACCGCCGCCACCAGCACCACGTAGCGGAGGCTCGTCGCGAGGGCGGAGATCGCCGTCTGGCGCTGCCGCGACCGGGGGCCGTCGACCGGTCCCGACCGGGCCATCCACTTCGGCACCGCCCACGAGATCAGCCACAGCAGCAGGCCGGCGACGACGACCACCGCGCCGACGAGGACCAGGCGACCGGCCCACTCGGGCAGGCCGAAGATGGCGAGGGGGGCGAAGGGCACCGGGCGTGATCCTAGTGTCCCGCGGCGGAGGTCCGTCACGACACCTCCACCGCGGGGCGCTTGGGCAATGGGGCCGGAGACGGGTGCGCGGCGCGATGACTAGGCTCGCCGCGTGACGACCGACGCGCAGGTCGGGCGATCGACGCCCCGCGGCCGCCTCCTCGCCCAGCAGCTCGCCCGCCCGGTGCGCCGCTTCATCGCCACCGAGTCCGGGTCCGCGGGGCTCCTGCTGCTCGCCACCGTCACGGCCCTCGTGTGGGCGAACTCCCCGTGGTCCGACGCGTACGACTCCCTGTGGAGCACCGAGCTCACCGTCCGGCTCGGCGACCACGAGCTCAGCGAGGACCTCCGCCACTGGGTCAACGACGGCCTCATGGTCTTCTTCTTCCTCGTCGTCGGCCTCGAGGTGCGGCGCGAGCTCGCGATGGGGGAGCTCACCGACCGCCGCCGCCTCGCGCTCCCCACCATCGCCGCCATCGCCGGGATCCTGGTGCCGGCCGCCATCTACCTCGCGGTCAACCCGAGCGGGGAGGCGGCCCGGGGGTGGGGCGTCGCGATGTCGACCGACACCGCGTTCGTGCTCGGGGCGCTCGCCCTCGTCGGGCCCGCGTGCCCCACCCAGCTGCGCGTCTTCCTGCTCACCCTCGCGATCGCCGACGACGTCGGGGCGCTCGCGATCATCGCGTTCTTCTACTCCGACGACGTCCGCCTCGGGCCCCTCGTCGTCGCCGCCGCCTGCGTCGCCGTGATCGTCGCCCTCGGCCGCCTGCAGGTGTGGCGCGGCCCCGCCTACTTCCTCGTCGGCGCGGTGCTCTGGGTGGCGATGCTCGAATCCGGGGTCCACCCGGCGATCGCGGGGGTGCTGATCGCCGTCTGCATCGCCGTCTACACCCCGCGGGTCGAGGAGGTCGAGCGCGGGGCCCGCCTCGCCCGCGCCTTCCGGCAGTCGCCGCTGCCGTCGGTCGCGCGGTCCGCGAAGCTCTCGATCGAGCGCGCCGTGTCCCCGAACGAGCGCCTCCAGGAGCTGCTCCACCCGTGGACGAGCTACGCCGTCGTCCCGCTCTTCGCGCTCGCGAACGCCGGGGTGCCGCTCGGGGGCGACGTCCTCGCCGACGCCCTCACGTCACCCGTCACGCTCGGCGTCGTCGCGGGCCTCGTCGCCGGCAAGCTCGTCGGCGTCGGGGCCGTCACCCTCCTCGCCGTCCGGGCCGGGGTGGGGGCGCTGCCGCGGGGGATCACCCGGTCCGACCTGATGGCGGGCGCCGCGCTCACCGGCATCGGCTTCACCGTGTCGCTCTTCATCGTCGACCTCGCGTTCACGCCGCCGGAGCTCCGCGACCAGGCGAAGATCGGCGTGCTCGCCGCGTCGACCGTCGCCGCGCTGCTCGGGTGGGGCCTCTTCCGCGTCTCCGCGGCCCGCGAGCGCGCCCGCGGCGTCGTCGCCGGGCCCGCGGTGCTCGACCCTCCCGTCGACGTCGCCCGCGACCACGTGCGCGGCGACCCGGCCGCGCCCATCACCCTCGTCGAGTACGTCGACTTCGAGTGCCCGTACTGCGGCCGCGCGACCGGGGTGGTGCAGGACCTGCTGGAGGCCTTCGGCGGGCGCCTGCGGTACGTGTTCCGCCATCTCCCGCTCACCGACGTCCACCCGAACGCCGAGCTCGCCGCCGAGGCCGTCGAGGCGGCCGCCGCCCAGGGCCTCCTGTGGGAGATGCACGACCGCCTGTTCCAGCACCAGGACGCCCTGCTCCCGGACGACCTCGTCGCGCACGCACGCGCCGTCGGCGTCCCCGACCTGCCGCGCTTCGTGCGGGAGCTCGAGGACGGGGTCCACTCCGCCCGCGTGCGGGACGACGTCGCGAGCGCCGAGGCGAGCGGCGTGTCGGGCACGCCCACCTTCTTCGTCGGCGGCCGGCGCCACTCCGGCGCCTACGACGAGGGCACCCTCGCCCGCCGCCTCATGGAGGAGGCCGACCGGGCCGCCGGGCCGGCGTGACGGGCCGCGGCGCCCACGTGTCCGCCACCGGTGGTGGACGGCCCCGTCGTGGGGGAGAATGCCCGGCGTCGGCGATCGGGGAGGCGACGTGACGACGGAGGGGGGCTCCGCCCCGCCGCGGCTGTTCCGGCCGCGCGGCGGGGAGGAGGAGCAGAAGGCGACGACGCTCGAGCTGTTCTTCGACCTCGTCTTCGTCTTCGCCATCACCCAGATCTCGCACGCCCTCGTCGCCCACCTCACGTGGGCCGGCGCCGCCGAGGCCCTGTTCGTGCTGCTCGTCGTGTGGTGGGCGTGGACCTACACGACGTGGATGGCGAACTTCATGGACCCCGAGCAGGTGCCGGTGCGAGTGGTCCTGCTGCTCGTGATGCTCGCCAGCCTGCTGATGTCGATCGCGATCCCCGAGGCGTTCGGGGACCGGGCGCTCCTGTTCGCGGGCTCCTACGTCGCCCTGCAGGTGGTCCGCAACGCATTCATCGCCCTCTCCGCCCCGGCGGGCTCCCGCACGCGGTTCAACTTCAGCGTGATCCTCGTCTGGTCGCTCGTGAGCGGCGCCCTCTACATCGTCGGCGCGCTGCTCCCCTCCGAGCCGCGCGTGGCCGTGTGGATCGCCGCGCTCCTGATCGACTACGCCGGCCCCGCGGCGCGGTACTGGGTGCCGGGCATGGGCCGCGCCACGACGGAGGACTGGAGGATCGACCCCGGCCACTTCTCGGAGCGCTTCCAGCTCTTCGTGATCATCGCCCTCGGCGAGTCGATCGTCATCACCGGCGCCACCGCCGCCGACCTCGACATCGACCTCGCCCGCGCCACCGCGATCGCCGTCGCGTTCATCGGCTCCGCCGCCCTCTGGTGGCTCTACTTCAACGCCACCGCCCGCATCGCCGGGCGGCGCCTCGCGGCATCCGACGACCCCGGCCGGCTGGCGCGCGACGCCTACACCTACGCCCACATCCCGATCATCGCGGGCATCATCGTCGTCGCCGTCGGCGACGAGCTCGTGATCGCCCACCCCGGCGAGACCCTCCATGGACCCGAGCTGATCGCCCTCGCCGCCGGCCCCGTGCTCTACCTCGCCGGCCACATCCTCTTCCGCTGGCGGATGGCCGGGTCGATCAGCGGCCGCCGCCTCGCCGGCGCCCTCGGGATCGCGGCGCTCGGGTTCGCGGGGCTCGCGATGCCGGCGCTGCTCGTGGCCACCCTGATGACCGCCGTGCTCGTCGCGGTGATCGTCGCCGACCTCCACGAGGCCCGCGGCCGGCGCCTGCGCGGCGAGCCCTCGCCGCTCGAGCGGTTCGAGGCGTCCCTCGGCGACCGGCCCGCCTGAGGGCGGCCGACTTCTCTAGACTCTCCGACCCGTGCCACTGACCTACCGCACAGCCGGGGAGTCCCACGGCCCCGCGCTCTTCGCGATGGTCGAGGGGCTGCCCGCCGGCCTGCCGCTCGTCCCCGAGGACATCGACGACGACCTGGCCCGCCGCCAGCTCGGCTACGGCCGGGGCGGCCGGATGAAGATCGAGACCGACCGCGTCCAGGTGAAGACCGGCCTGCGGCACGGCCGCACGATCGGCAGCCCCCTGACGCTCGAGATCACCAACCTCGACTTCCCGAAGTGGTCGCAGGACCGGATGGCGATCTGGGAGCCGCACGACGAGGTCCCCCCGATCACGCTGCCCCGGCCGGGGCACGCCGACCTCGCGGGGATGCTCAAGTACGGCACCGACGACCTGCGGCCGATCCTGGAGCGCGCGAGCGCCCGGGAGACCGCCGCCCGCGTCGCCGCCGGCGGCGTGGCGAAGGCCCTCCTGCGCCGCTACGGCACGCAGATCCGCAGCCACGTCGTGCGCATCGGCCCCGAGTCGGTCCCGCTGCGCGACGACCTCGCGGTCGACGACTTCGAGGGCGTCGACGCGAGCCCCGTCCGCTGCCTCGACCCCGAGGCGTCGGAGCGCATGAAGGCCGCGATCAAGGCCGCCGGCCAGGACCACAACACCCTCGGCGGCATCTTCGAGGTGTGGGCGTTCGACGCCCTCCCCGGCCTCGGCTCGCACGTCAGCGGCGACGCCCGCCTCGACGGCCGCTTCGCCCAGGCGATCATGGGCATCCAGGCGATCAAGGGCGTCGAGATCGGCGCCGGCTTCGAGCTGGGGACGATCCCCGGCAGCGAGGCCCACGACGAGATCTACCACGACCCGGAGCGCGGCTTCTTCCGCCGCACGAACCGGTCGGGCGGCATCGAGGGCGGCATGACGCACGGCGCCCCCGTCGTGATCCGCGCCGTCATGAAGCCGATCAGCACCCTGACCCGTCCGCTCGCGTCGGTCGACGTCGCGACGAAGGAGGCCACGAAGGCCTTCAAGGAGCGGTCGGACATCTGCGCCGTGCCGGCGGCCGCCGTGGTCGCCGAGGCCGCCGTCGCGTTCGTGCTGGCCCAGGCGCTCCTCGAGAAGTTCGGGGGCGACTCGATCGCCGCCCTCGACGCGGCCGTCGAGCGCTACCGGGTCGAGATCTCCGGGTAGGCGCGGGTGTCCCGCTGGCTCGTGATCACCGGCTACATGGGCGCCGGCAAGACCTCGGTGGGACGGCGCGTCGCGACGCGCCTCGGCCGCGTGTTCGTCGACGCCGACCGTGAGATCGAGGCCCACGCCGGGATGCCGATCCCCGAGATCTTCTCCCGCCGCGGCGAGGTGTGGTTCCGCCGCACCGAGGAGACCGTGATCCGCGAGATCCTCGCGCGGGA
The DNA here is from genome assembly GCF_018141545.1 of Miltoncostaea oceani. Lineage (GTDB taxonomy): Bacteria > Actinomycetota > Thermoleophilia > Miltoncostaeales > Miltoncostaeaceae > Miltoncostaea > Miltoncostaea oceani. The sequence goes on from NZ_CP064356.1 coordinate 1,783,365, forward strand.
GCCGCACGGCGTGCTCGCCCTCGGCGGGGGCGCCCTGGAGAGCGACCGCACCCGCGGCCTCGTGTCGCGGACCGCCGACGTGGTGTGGCTGAAGGCGAGCATCGACGTCGCCTGGGCGCGGGTCGAGGGCTCCGACCGCCCGCTGGCGGCCGACCGTGGACGCTTCGAGCGCCGCGCCCGGGCGCGTGAGGCCGGCTACCGGGCCGCCGCCGCCCTCGAGGTCGACGCCGACGCCCCCGCGGACGTGGTCGCCGGGCGCGTCGCCGCATGGGCCGGCGGGCGCGAGGCCGCCGCGGCGGCCGAGACGCCGCGATGAACGCAACGGTCCCCGCGCCCACCCTGTGGGCCGAGATCGGCGCGACCCGCTACCCGCTGCACCTCGGGCCCGGCCTCGTCGACCGGCTCGGCGACCTGTGGCGCGACGCGCGCCCCGGCGGCGCGGCGCTCCTCGTCAGCGACGGCAACGTCCCCGAGCTGGCGCGCCGCGCCCGGGCGGCGCTGCAGGACGCCGGGATCCGCGTCATCACCGCCAGCGTCCCGCCCGGCGAGGGCTCGAAGACCCTCTCCCAGGTGGAGCGCCTCTGCCGCCTCGGCGCGGAGGCGGGCCTGCGCCGCGCCGACGCCGTCGTCGCGCTCGGGGGCGGGGTCGTCGGCGACCTCGCGGGCTTCGTCGCCGCCAGCTACCAGCGCGGCGTGCGCCTCGTGCACGTTCCGACGACGCTGCTGGCGATGGTCGACTCCGCCGTGGGGGGCAAGACCGGCGTCGACCTGCCGGAGGGCAAGAACTACGTCGGGGCGATCTGGCAGCCCGAGATGGTCGTGATGGACACCACCACGCTCGCGACCCTGCCGCCCCGCCAGCTCGCCTGCGGCTTCGCCGAGATCGTGAAGTACGGCCTGCTCGACTCGCCCGCGCTGTTCGACGTCGTCGAGCAGTGGCCGGAGCTGCCCGGCGCCCGCGACGCCCTCGCCGCGCTGATCCGCCGCTGCGTCGACCACAAGCTCGCCGTGGTCGCCGCCGACGAGCGCGAGACCGGGATGCGCGCGTCGCTCAACCTCGGGCACACGATCGGCCACGGCATCGAGGCCGCCGCCGGCTACGACCGCTACCACCACGGCGAGGCGATCTCCCTCGGCCTCCTCGCGGCCCTGCGCCTGTCCGAGCAGGACGCCGGGCTCGACCCGTCGTGGCGGACCCGCACGGCGGCCCTCCTGGAGCGCCACTGCCTGCCGACCCGCCTCGACCGCGAGGTGCGGCTCGACGAGATCCTCGCGGCGATGGGCCGGGACAAGAAGTCCGAGGCGGGGGCGCTGAACATGGTGATGATCGGCGCGCCGGGCGAGGTGCGGCTGCGCATGAACCCGTCCCACGACCGCGTGGTGGCGGCCATCGAGGAGCTGCGCGCATGAGCCTGCCCCCGCTGCGGATCGCGCTGCTGCACGGCCCGAACATCGGCCAACTGGGCCGCCGCCCGTCGGCCCACTACGGCACCCTGACCCTGCGCGAGCTCGAGGACCGCGTGCGCGGGTGGGGGGAGGAGCGCGGGATGGCCGTCGGCTGCTTCCAGACCGATCACGAGGGGTCGTTCCTCGAGCACGTCCACGGGCTCGCGGGGATCGTCGACGGCGCCATCGTGAACCCGGGCGCCTGGACCCACTACGCCTGGTCGATCCGGGACGCGCTGGAGGTGATGGGCGCGCCGTTCGTCGAGGTGCACCTCTCCGACGTCGAGGCCCGGGAGCCGCACCGCCGGGTGTCGGTGGTGCGCGACATCGCCGCGCGGGCGGTGTGGGGCAAGGGGCCCGACGGCTACCGCGAGGCGCTCGACCACCTGTCGGAGGTGCTGTCGTGAGGGCGCCCCAGGTCGCCCGCCAGGCGCGCCTCGCCGGGGAGCTCGCGGCCCGCGGCCTCGGCGTGATGCTCGTGACGGGCACCGCGAACGTGCGGTACCTGACCGGCTACGTCGGCTCCAACGGCATCGCCCTCGTCGCCCCCTCGGGCGCGGTCCTGCTGACGGACTCGCGGTACGCGGTGAGCGCGCGGGAGCAGGTGACCGGCGCCGAGGTCGTGATCGGGGGGCGCGACCTGCTCGCCGACGTCGCGGCGCGGGCGGCGGAGATGGCCGGCGGCGGCGCGGTGGGGGTGGAGGCGGAGGACATGACGCTCGCCCGCCACGGCCGCCTGGTCGAGCTGCTCGGCGACGTCCCCGTCACGCCGACCCGCGGGCTCGTCGAGGACCTGCGCGTCATCAAGGACGCCGGCGAGGTCGCCGCCATGCGCGAGGCCGCCGCCGTCGTCGACCGCGCGCTCGAGACGGTGCTGGCGCGCGGCATCGTCGGCCGCACCGAGGGCCGCGTCGCCTTCGCGCTGCTCGAGGCGATGCTCGACGGGGGCGCCGAGGGGCCGAGCTTCGCGACGATCGTAGCCTCCGGGCCGCGCGGCGCGCGGCCCCACCACGTCCCCGGGTCGGAGGTGATCCCCGCGGACACGCTCGTCGTCATCGACATGGGCGCGATCGTCGGCGGCTACTGCTCCGACATGACCCGCACCGTCGCCACCGGCGACCTGCCGCCGCGCCTCGCGGAGATCCACGCGGTCTGCCTCGCGGCCCAGGAGGCGTCCCTCGCGGCGGCCCGTCCGGGCATCAGCGCGTCCGAGCTGGACGGCGTCGCCCGCGCGAGCATCGCCGACGCCGGGTACGGTGAGCACTTCGGGCACGGCCTGGGGCACGGGGTGGGTCTCGACATCCACGAGCGCCCCGGTGTGCGTCCCGGGTCGTCCGAGATGCTGCGGGCCGGGATGGCCGTCACGATCGAGCCGGGTGTCTACCTGGAGGGTGAGGGCGGCGTGCGGATCGAGGACCTCGTGGTCCTGGGGGACGGGGGGAACGAGGTGCTGTCGACCTCGCCCAAGGAGCTGAGGAGAGTCGATTGAGGGGGGCGCTGTGATCACCACGAACGACCTGAAGAACGGGTACGTGCTGGACATCGACGGCGAGCTGGTGAGCGTCGTCAGCTTCCAGCACGTCAAGCCGGGCAAGGGCGGCGCATTCGTGCGCACCAAGCTCAAGAACATGACGAGCGGGGCGGTGGTCGAGAAGACGTTCCGCGCCGGCGAGAAGGTCGAGCGGGTGACCACCGAGAGCCGCACGATGCAGTTCCTGTACCGCGACGGCGACGAGCTCCACCTGATGGACAACACGACGTACGAGCAGATCCCCGTCACGTCGAAGCTGGTCGAGAACGACGACCTCCTGGCGCCGAACACCGACGTCCAGGTGCTGTTCGTCCGCGACGCCCCGATCCGCGTGGAGCTGCCGACGTTCGTCGAGCTGGCCGTCACGCGTACCGACCCGGGCGTCAAGGGCGACACCGTCTCCAACGTCACCAAGCCGGCGGAGGTCGAGACCGGCGCGACGATCGACGTGCCGCTGTTCGTCAACGAGGGCGACCGGCTGAAGATCGACACCCGCACCCGCGAGTACTCTGCGCGGGCGTGAGCATCAGTCCCGGATCGCCGAAGGGAGTCAAGTGACGCACGTCTCGGGTGCCGTCGGCTACGTCGACGCGACCCTCCGCGACCTCGCCCCGTTCCCGTGGGGCACCGCGGTCGGAACCGACGATCTGGCCGCCGCGGCCGCCGCCCTCTCGGAGGTCGGCGCCCGGGTGCTGGAGGCCCTCGACGCACGGTGCGCACGCGCCGCGCTGGAGGCGCGCTCCGAGAGCCCGTGGGACCGCCTCCGGGCCGTCCTCCGCGAGGCCGGCGGGACGCCCGTCGGCGTCGTCGTCGGCGCGCGCAACCTGTGGGGCGACCTGCCCCTCGCGCCCGACGTGGTGCGCCGCTTCGTCCTGTGCGCGGTCGACTCGGGCGCCTCGCGCATCCGGGCCACCGACCCGCTGAACGACCCGGAGGCCCTGCTCGCCGTCGCCCGCGCCTGCGAGGAGGCCGCCGCCGAGTTCGTGCCGACCCTGATCGTCGGCCCGTCCCCGGCCATCGACGACGCCCGCTGGGTGCAGGAGGCCGTCGCGCTCGCCGCCCTGCCCGGCGCCGGGACGATCTGCGTCTCCGACGGCGCCGGCTACATCGCGCCGAGCACCCTCGGCCGCCTCGTCGCCGCCGTCGCGGAGGCGACCGGCCTGCCCGTCGAGGTCCAGGTCCAGGCCCCCGGCGGCCTCGCGCCGCTGTCGGCCACCGCCGCCGTCGGCGCCGGCGCCGCGTCGGTGCAGGCCTCGGCCGGCCCCGTCGCCCTGGTGTCGGCACGCCCGTCGGCCGAGACGCTGCGCGCCGCCCTCGTCGGCGGTGAGCGCACGCTCGACTGCAACGCGTCGGCGCTCGACCGCGCCGCCCGCGTCGTCGGCCCGATGCTCCCGGCCGACCGGTTGCGCCAGGCCGCGGCGGCCGTGTTCGGCCCCGCCGTCGCCGTCCCGCCGGCCCTCGAGTCGGGCCTCATCTCCCGCCTCGGCCGTCTCGGGCTGTCGCGGAGCCTGGTGGCCGTCGCCACCGAGTCCGCCGCGGTGTCCCGCGACGTGGGCGGCGCGACGCTCGCATACCCGCTCGGCTCCGCCATCCTCGCGCAGGCCGCCCGGCACGTGATCGAGGGCCGCCGCTGGGCCGAGATCGAGCCGGAGCTGGTGCCGGTCGCCCTCGGGCGCGCCGGCCGCCTGCGCGGCCCGGTCGCCGAGGCCGTCATCGAGGTCGCGACCGCCGCGGACACCGGCGACCCGCCGCTCCGCGACGTCGCGACCGTCTCCGACGAGGCCCCCGCCGGGCTCTCCGAGGAGGACCTGGTGCTGTGGGCGATGTTCGCCGAGGGCACCGAGTCGGTCGTCGCCCGCCGCCGCTCGCTCGGCGCCGAGGCCGCGAGCCGGCCCGGCCAGTCCGCGATCGACCGCGAGCTGCTCGAGACCCTGGTCGACGTGGTCGAGGCCTCCGACGAGGCCGAGGTCAGCGTCGAGATCTCCGGCGCCCGCGTGACGGTGCGCCGCAGCGTCGCCGCGCCCGCCGGGCCGGGTTCCGGCGCGTCCGAGGGTGGGGGCGGCGCCGCCGCCGCCGAGGAGGACGACGGCCTGGTGCGGGTCACGAGCCCGATGGTCGGCACGTTCTACCGCCGCCCGGGCCCCGACCAGGAGGTCTTCGTGGAGGAGGGCTCGCGCGTCGAGGCCGGCGACACCCTCTGCCTGATCGAGGCGATGAAGCTCTTCAACGAGATCGTCACCGAGGTCGCCGGCACCGTCCGGACCATCGCCCTCGAGGACGCGGCGCCCGCCGAGTTCGGCCAGCTCCTGTTCCTCATCGAGCCGTGAAGCTCCTCGTCGCCAACCGGGGCGAGATCGCCGTGCGCGTCCTGCGGACCGCACGCGAGCTCGGCATCCCGACCGTGGCCGTCTACTCGACGGCCGACGCCGACACCCTCGCGGTCGACCTGGCCGACGAGGCCGTCTGCATCGGGCCGCCCGCCGCCCGCGACTCGTACCTCAACATCGCGAACGTCCTCGGCGCCGCCGAGATCACGGGCTGCGACGCCATCCACCCGGGGTACGGGTTCCTCTCCGAGAACGCCGACTTCGCGCGCGCCTGCGCCGACGCCGGGATCACGTTCGTGGGGCCGTCGCCCGAGGTGATGGAGCGGATGGGCGACAAGATCCAGGCGAAGGCCGCCGCCCGCGAAGCCGGCCTGCCGGTGCTGGAGGGGTCCGACGGCCCCGTCAGCGACGTCGCCGCGGCCCTCGAGGCGGCGGAGCGCGCCGGGTACCCGGTGCTGCTGAAGGCCGCCGCCGGCGGTGGCGGCAAGGGCATGCGGCGCGTCGAGCGACCGGGCGACCTCGCCCAGGCGTTCGAGGTGGCCCAGCGTGAGGCCGAGGCGGCCTTCAGCGACGGCGACCTCTACGTCGAGCGCCTGCTGGAGGGCGCCCGCCACGTCGAGATCCAGGTGATGGCCGACGGCCTCGGCGGCGCCCTCGTCTGCGGTGACCGCGAGTGCTCGATCCAGCGGCGCCACCAGAAGCTGATCGAGGAGGCGCCGGCGCCGCACCTGCCCGACGCGACCCGCACCGCCATGCAGCAGGCCGCCCTCCGCGCCGTGAAGGCGTGGAACTACCGCAGCGCCGGGACCCTCGAGTTCCTGGTCGACGCGAAGGGCGACTTCTTCTTCCTGGAGCTCAACGCCCGCCTGCAGGTGGAGCACCCCGTCACCGAGCTCGTGACCGGCCTCGACCTCGTCGCCGAGCAGCTGCACGTCGCCGCCGGCGGCCTGCTGTCCCGGACCGGCATCGCCGAGGCCAACGGCCACGCGATCGAGTGCCGGATCAACGCGGAGGACCCGTCCCGCGACTTCCGGCCGGGCGCCGGCCGCCTCGACGACTACCGCATCGCGCAGGGCCCCGGCGTCCGCGTCGACACCCACTGCGAGCCGGGCGAGGCGATCCCGCCCCACTACGACAGCCTCCTCGGCAAGCTCTGCGTGTGGGCGTCGGACCGCCCGAAGGCGATCGCCCGGCTCCGCCGCGCGCTGCACGAGACCTCGATCACCGGGATCCCGACGACGCTGCCGCTCCTCGTGGACATCGCGCACGACGCGCCGTTCGTGGAGGGGCGCTACACGACGTCGTACCTGACCGACCGGGAGGCCCACCTGCCGACGCTCCAGCAGGCCGCCCGGGCGTCCTGATGGCCGCACAGGCCAAGGAGGGGGGCCGCCGCGCGGCCCGCCGCCAGGCGGTCTTCCTGCTGTACCAGCACGACGTCACCGGGATCGGACTCGAGGAGCTGGAGCGCAACGCCGAACGCGACGGCACCCCCGTCGACCCGTTCGCGCGCGGGCTGATGGAGGGCGTCGCCGCCGACCCGACGGGGCTCGACGAGCTCATCACCGCGGCGGCCGAGGGGTGGACCGCCGACCGCCTCGCCCCGCTGGAGCGCAACATCCTGCGGGTCGCGGTGCACGAGATCCTCGACTGGCCCGACATCCCGACGGCGGTCTCGATCAACGAGGCGGTCGACCTCGCCAAGCGCTACTGCCAGACCGAGGCCCCCGGCCTCGTGAACGGCATCCTCGGCCGGATCGCGGCCGACGAGCACGAGGTCGCGTCGTGACCGGCGTGGACGAGGCGGCCGCCCTGCGCGCCGCCGCGGAGCGCCTGGAGGAGGTCGCCGCCCGCATCCGCGAGGGCGACGCGGACCCCGAGGAGCTGCGCGCGCTCGCCGGCGAGGCGCTCGCCCTCGGCACCGAGATCACCGAGCGGGTCCCCCGGACCCTGCGGGACGGCTGACGTGGCCCGCGCCGACGACCTCCTCGACCCGCGCGTGCAGGTGATGGTCCTGCCGCCGAGCGACCCGTCCGCGGCCGGTCACGCGGAGCTGCAGGGCACCGGCAGCGGCGACGACCGCCCCGAGATGCCGATCCTCGCGGAGCGGCCGTGGCTCACCCAGGGCCCCGCGATGCGCGGCGCCGAGCTGGAGACGCTCGGCCTGACGCTCTACGCCGGGCACCCCGAGGTGTCGATGGTCAACGTGCCGACGGCGTTCGTCGCGGGCGCGGTGCAGCTCCTGAAGGAGCTCGGCACCTACGTCCTCACCGGCGGGGTGCTGGAGGACGGCGACATCATGCAGCTCCGGCACGACCTGCCGTACCTGGTGGGCATCCACGCGGTCGGGGACCCCGACTCCCCGGACGCCGCCCTGCGCGTGGTGATGCTGGCGTGAGCACCCCGCCGCGGATCGCCGTGATCGTGGCGAGCACGCGGGAGGGCAGGATCGGCCCGGCCGTGGCGGGGTGGTTCATCGGGCTCGCCGGGACGCGCGACGACCTGCTGCTGGAGGTCATCGACCTCGCCCACGTCCCCCTCCCCGCGCGCCTGCCGGCCGGGCACCCCTCGCGCGGCGAGTACCCGGAGGCGGTGCGCCCCTTCGCGGCCCGCATCGCCGCCGCGGACGGCGTCGTGATCGTCACCCCCGAGTACAACCACGGGTACCCGGGCTCCCTGAAGGACGCGCTCGACAGCGTCGGCCCCGAGTGGCGGGCGAAGCCCGTCGCGTTCGTCGGCTACGGCGGGGTGTCAGGGGGGATCCGCGCGGTGGAGCAGTTGCGGCAGGTGGTGGCGGAGCTGCACATGGCCTCGCTCCGGGACGCGGTCCTGGTCCCGTTCGCGGCGCGGGCGTTCCGTGACGGGGGCGTCCCCGCCGACGACGACGGCCGCCTCGCGGACTCCGTCGACCGGATGCTGGGGCGCCTCGGCTGGTGGGCGCGGGCCCTGCGCGCCGCCCGGGAGGCCGCGCCCTACGACGGCTGACCGGTCAGGGGCATGCGATACGGCTCCGGAGGGCGGCCAGGGCCTCCGCCGTCGCGGGGTCGGCCGGCGGCGTCACGGGCCGGGGGACCTCGACGCATCCGGCGCGGGACCCGGGGTCGGGCGACCCGGCCTCCAGGACGGCCTGGAGGCCGAGGGCGGACGCGCCCAGGACCAGGCCGACGGCGATGATCACGAGGCGTGTCGCGGGGGTGTCGGCGAGCGGGATCTCGTCGTCGTCCGTGGCGGTGTCCCCCGCGATCGCGTCGCCCGCGTCCGCCCACGCGTTCAGCGCGAGGAACGCGGCGATCAGGCCGAGCGCGACCCAGGCGGCGATCACCGGGTCCCCGTCCCCGGCCCTCGCTCCGCGACCCGCGCGGCGATCGGCGTGTCCCCCGGGCCCATGGGTCAGTGGAGCACCCGCCGTCCCGGCCGTCCACTCGCGCCGCGTCCCGTCTCGGATCGCGCCGCGGGCGGGTGCCGCCCGCTCAGCCCACCGGGTCGGCGGCGAGGAACGACGGCCGCGTGGTGAGCGCCTCGCGCAGCGCGGTGAGGGTGGGGAAGGGGGAGAGGTCGAGCCCCGTGTGAAGGGTCCGGTGCAGCACCGGCGCGATCGCGCAGTCGGCGATGGTGAAGCGGCCGAGGACCGTCGCGGTGGGCCCGACGAGGTCGTCGAGCAGCGCCAGGGTCGGCGCGATCGACCGGGCCGCGACGGCCGCGGCCTCCGGGTCGCGCGGCACGGCGTCGAAGCCCCCGCGGTCGCGGGAGTAGCCGAGGGCCGGGACCTCGTGGCGGAAGAACGCCGCCCGGATCCCGGTGTGGAACCGGTCGAGGAACTCGTCGACCCGGGCCCGCTCGAACGGGTCGGCGGGGAGGAGGTCGTCGCGCCCCGCCCGCGCCGCCAGGTACCGCAGGATCGCGTGGGACTCGCTCAGGACGAAGCCGTCGTCGTCGAGCGTCGGTATCCCCCCGACGGGGTTGAGGGCGATGTAGCCCTCGGGGCGCGGCCGGGCGAGGTCCACGGTGCGGCGCTCGTGGGGCATCCCGAGCTCGGCGAGCAGGAAGCGGACCTTCAGCGCGTTCGACGAACGCGGGTTGTCGTAGAGGACGAGTCCGGGCATGGGCCCCCCTGACGATAGTCCCCCGGCGCACCGGGGGTGACGTCGCGCGGGGGAGGTGCACTAATATCCATCGGATGCCCGACACCCCGACGCGCTTCCCGCTCATCTCCGGACTGACGGCCCCGAACGACATCCGGGCCATGAGCGACGCGGACCGCGAGGCCCTCGCCGCCGAGATGCGCGAGGCGATCATCGACACCGTCTCCCAGACCGGCGGCCACCTGGGCGCGAGCCTCGGCACCGTGGAACTGACGATCGCGCTCCACGCGGAGCTCGAGTCCCCGCGCGACCGCATCGTGTGGGATGTCGGCCACCAGGCCTACGGCCACAAGCTCCTCACCGGCCGCCTCGGGGGCTTCGGCACCCTCCGCCAGCACGGGGGCATCAGCGGCTTCCTCCGCCGCGAGGAGAGCGAGCACGACGTCATGGGCGCCGGGCACGCGAGCACGTCGATCAGCTACGCCACGGGCCTCGCGGAGGCCGAGCGCCACGCCCGCCAGGGCAGCCGCGCCGTCTGCGTGATCGGCGACGGCGCCCTCACGGGCGGAATGGCGTACGAGGGCCTCAACCAGGCCGGCGCGCTCGGGTCGCCGATCACGGTGATCCTGAACGACAACGGCATGAGCATCTCGGAGAACGTCGGCGCGCTCTCCAGGCTCTTCCAGCGCGCTCGCGTCGACCCGACGCTCACCCGGGTCCGCGAGGAGCTCGAGCGCGGCCTCGCCCGCCTGCCCGGCGCGACCGAGATCGGCGGGCACATCCGCGACGCCACCAAGGCGCTGTGGTTCGTCCCGGGGGCGTTGTTCGAGGCGCTCGGCTTCGCGTACATCGGCCCGATCGACGGCCACGACATCGAGGGCGTCCGCCGCGCGCTGCGCACCACGCTGGAGATGAACCGCCCCGTCGTCCTGCACGTCAAGACGGTCAAGGGCCGGGGCTACGCGCCCGCCGAGGCCGACGGCGAGGCGATGCACGGCGCGACGCCCTTCGTCATCGAGAGCGGCAAGGCCGCCGGCAAGAAGGCGCCGGGTCCGCCGAACTACACCGAGGTCTTCGGCCACGCCCTCGTCGCCGAGGCGGAGCGCGACCCGCGCGTCGTCGGCATCACCGCCGCGATGCTCAAGGGCACCGGGATGCAGCACATGATGAAACGCTTCCCGGAGCGGACCTACGACGTCGGCATCGCCGAGCAGCACGCCGTCGTCTTCGCCTGCGGCCTCGCGATCGCGGGCTACAAGCCGGTCTGCGCGATCTACTCGACGTTCCTGCAGCGGGCGTTCGACCCGATCGTCCACGACGCCGCCATCCAGGGCCTGCCGGTCGTGTTCGCCATCGACCGCGGCGGCCTCGTCGGCGACGACGGCCCGACCCACCACGGCGTCTTCGACCTGGCGTACCTCCGCGCGATCCCCGGCATGACGGTGATGGCGCCGATGGACGAGCGCGAGCTGGTCGACATGCTCCACACCGCCCTCCGGCTCGACGGCCCCGTCGCCCTGCGCTACCCGCGCGGCGCCGGCACCGGCGTCGCCCTGCCGGAGCGCCCCGAGCCGGTCGAGGTGGGCCGCGGGGTCGTGCTCGAGAGCGGCGAGCGCGTCGCCCTCGTCGGCTACGGGTTCGGCGCCACGCTCGCCGTCGAGGCGGCCGACCTGCTCGCCGACGCGATCGGCGTCCGCCCGACCGTCGTGAACGCCCGCTTCTGCAAGCCGATCGACGCGACGCTGATGCGCCAGCTCGCCGAGCGCCACGAGCTGCTCGTGACGATCGAGGACCACGCGACGCTCGCGGGCTTCGGCACCGCGGTGCTCGAGACCCTCGACGACGCGCCGGTGCGGGTGCTGCGCCTCGGGATCCCCGACCGGTTCATCGACCACGGCAAGCGGGAGGTCCTCCTCGACGAGGTCGGCCTCACCGCCACCCAGGTCGCCGCGCGCGCCGTCCGCGCCCTCGGCGCGCCGTCGCGCATGCTGGTGGCCGAGAGCTGACGGGGGGCCCGGCCGAGGGCCGGGCTATCATCCGTCCGGTGCCCCGCTCCCGTCTCGACGTCGCGCTCGTCGCGCGGGGACTGTTCCCGACGCGCTCGCGTGCCCAGGCCGCGGTGATGGCCGGCCGGGTCAGCGTCGGGGGGCGCCCCGTCGACAAGCCGGGCACCGCCGTCGCCGACGACGCCGACCTCACCGTGAAGGCGACCGACGAGTACGTGTCGCGGGGCGGCGTCAAGCTCGCGGTGGCGCTCGACGCCCTGGCGGTCGACGTCGCGGGCGCCGCGGCCCTCGACCTCGGGGCGTCCACGGGCGGGTTCACCGACTGCCTCCTGCGGCGCGGCGCGGCGTCGGTGATCGCCCTCGACGTCGGGTACGGGCAGCTCGACTGGGGCCTGCGCCAGGACCCCCGCGTCCACGTGATGGAGCGCGTCAACGCCCGCCACCTGTCGCCCGGCGACCTGCCGTACGCGCCCGATCTGGTCACGTGTGACCTCTCCTTCATCTCGATCGGCACGGTCTGGGGCGCGGTGGTGGCCTGCATGGCGCCCGGCTGGCGTGCCATGGTGATGGTGAAGCCCCAGTTCGAGGTCGGCCGGGACAGGGTCGGCTCGGGCGGGGTGGTGCGCGACGAGGCGGCCCGGCAGGACGCGGTCCGCGGCGTCATCGACGTGATCCAGGAGCGGGGGGGACGAGTGATCGGGACGACCGACGCGGGGCTGCCGGGGCCGAAGGGCAACCGCGAGGTCTTCGTGCACTGCGCCGACGCCGGGGCGCCGGAGTGACGCCCGGCGGACCGCTCGGCAGCGACGTGCCGATCTCGTTCGAGCAGGCCCGGCCGGTGGAGCGGGTGCTGCTGCTCACCCACCGCGAACCCGAGGTGACGGCCTCGTCGCTGCCCGCCGTGCTGTCGATCCTCCAGGACGCCGGCGTGCAGGTGCTGGTCCCCGCCGGCGAGGTGGTGAAGCACCGCTCGCTCGCCCCGTACTCGTCGGGCGACGGCATGAAGATGCGCCCCGGCGGCGAGGACCTGATCCTCGTGCTCGGCGGCGACGGCAGCATCCTGCGGGCCCTCGCCCGCGAGGCGGGGTCCGGCGCCCCCGTGATCGGCGTCAACTTCGGCCGCGTCGGGTTCCTCGCCTCGATCGAGCGCGAGACCCTCGAGCGGGACCTGCGCCGGGCGATCGCCGGGGAGTACGTGGTCCTCGGGCTGCCGTCGCTGCGCGCCGAGTGGGCCGAGGGCGAGGTGGAGGCCGTGAACGACCTCGCGCTCTTCCGCGGCGGCGACTCCCGCATCGCCGACCTCACCTACGCCGTCGACGGCGAGCTGGTCGCCACCGTCCGCTGCGACGGCGTCATCCTCAGCACCCCGGTCGGCTCGACCGCCTACAACCTCGCCGCCGGCGGACCGACCGTCTCGTGGCGGGTGCGGTGCTTCGTGCTCTCGTTCATCGCCCTGCACCACCTCGACAGCCGCCCCCTCGTGATCGGCGCCGAGGAGACCCTGACCGTGACCAACAGCGCGCTCGTCGGCGACGTCGACGTGCAGGCCGACGGCCAGCGCATCGGCGTGCTGCGGCCGGGGCGCTCGATCACGATCGGGCTCGGCGGCTCGGAGGTCCACCTCGCGACGTTCCCCGAGGCGTCCTTCTTCCGGCGCTACCGGGAGAAGTTCGGCCGGCCATGATCCGCGCCCTCGAGGTCCGCGACCTGGTCGTCATCGAGCGGGCGGAGCTCACGCCACCGCCCGGGCTGACGGCGATCACGGGCGAGACCGGCGCCGGCAAGACCGTGCTGGCGCAGGCCCTGGGGCTGCTGGCAGGCGCCCCCGCCGACCCGGGGGCGGTGCGGCCCGGGGCCCGGCACGCCCTGGTGCAGGCGACCCTGGCGCTGCCGCCCGGGTTCTGGGACCGCCTCGACGAGGACGACCCGGCGCGGACGCTCCGCGAGCTGGCGGAGGACGAGGACGAGGTCGTCATCGCCCGCCGGGTGCCGGCGGAGGGACGCGCCCGCGCCCTCATCGACGGCCAGGCCGCGCCCCGCGAGGCCGTCGCCGCGCTCGCCCGGGCCCTGGTGCGCTTCTCCGCCCAGCACGAGCACCGCCGCCTCGTCAGCCCCGCCAGCCAGCTGGCGGTGCTCGACGCGTTCACGGGCCCGGAGGCCGTGGCGGGGGCCGAGCGCCTCGGCGGGTTGCGCCGCCGCCTGGTCGCCCTCGACCGGGCCCTCGCCGCCGCCCGCGCCCGGCGCGAGAGCGCCGAGCGCGAGCGCGCCGACCTGGAGGAGCTGGTCGCCGCCGTCGACGAGGTCGCGCCCGACCCGGCGGAGGAGGACGCGCTGCGCGCCGAGCGGGAGCGCCTGATGCACGCGGAGTCGCTCGCCGCCGCGGCGTCGGCGGCGGCCGAGGCGCTGTCGCCGAGCGACGGCGAGGGCGGCGCCGTCGAGGACGTCGGCGGGGCCGTCGCGGCGCTCGCCGCGATGATCGCCGTCGACCCCGCCCTGGAGGCGCCGCACGGCGACCTGCTCACCGCCCACGCGTCGCTGCAGGAGGCGGGGATGGCGCTGCGCGCCTACCTCCAGGACATCGACGCCGAGCCGGGGCGCCTGGCGCAGGTGGAGGACCGCCTCGAGGCCTACTCGCGCCTCGACCGGCGGTACGGGCCCGGCACCGACGCGGTGCTCGCCGCGGCGGACGCCGCCCGGGAGGCCCTGCGGGGGCTGGACGAGGGGGCGGGGGAGGTGATGGAGCTCGCCCAGGAGCGCGAGGCGGTGCTCGACGAGGCGATCGGCGTCGCCATCGCGCTGCGGGAGGCGCGCGCGGAGGCCGCCCCCCGGCTCGCCGACGCCGTCCGGGAGCAGCTCGCCGACCTCGCCATGCCCCGCGCCGAGCTGCGCGTGGAGCTGATCGAGGACGACGCCGACCCGCCCGCCGACTCCTGCGTGATCTGGCTGCGCGCGAACCCCGGCCTGCCGGAGGCCCCGCTCGCCGCCACCGCGTCCGGTGGCGAGCTGTCGCGCGTGCTGCTCGCCCTGCACGGCATCGCCGCCGCCGGCGACGCCGCCGCCTGGGTGCTCGACGAGGTCGACGCCGGCATCGGGGGCGTCACCGCCACCGCCGTCGCGTCGCGCCTGCGGTCCTTCGCGGAGGGCCGTCAGGTGATCGTCATCACCCACCTGCCGCAGGTCGCCGCGATGGCCGACGCCCACTACCGCCTCGTGAAGGGCCTCGACGGCGACGGCCGCGCCACCACCCGGATCGAGCCGGTCGAGGGCGACGAGCTGGTGGCGGAGCTGTGCCGCATGCTGGGCGCCGCGCCCGGGGACGCGGGCGCCCGCCGCCACGCCGAGGAGCTGCTCGCCCGCCGGGCCTGACGGGACCGGTTCCCCTCACGGGACGACCGTGCGGTCTCGCTCTGCGACCCCGCGGTGGCGCCCCGCCGAGCCGTCGGCATAGCGTGGCAGCCGACGGGCCCGCCGGGCCCGCTCGACACGGAGGGAGGGATCATGGAGCCGGAGGACATCTTCGGTGTGCGCGGACGCACGGCGGTGGTGACGGGGGCGTCGTCGGGCCTGGGCGTGGTGTTCGCACGGGCGCTCGCCGCGCGCGGGGCCAACGTGGTCCTGGCGGCGCGTCGCGTCGACCGCCTGCGGGAGGTGGCGGACGCCATCGCCGAGGACGGCGGCGCGGCGCTCGCGGTCGGGTGCGATGTCGCCGAGCACGAGCAGGTGGAGGGGCTGCTGGACGAGGCGACGGCCCGGTTCGGACGGGTGGACGTCATGGTCAACAACGCCGGCACGGTCGGCGACGGCGGCCCGACGCCCGAGCGCCTGCCGCACGAACTCTTCGAGAACACCATCAGGGTCAACCTGGTCGGCGTCTGGTACTGCTGCCGCGCCGCAGGGTCCCGGATGCTGGCCGACGGGAGGGGCGGGTCCATCATCAACGTGTCGTCCGTGCTCGGGACGGGCGGGCAGCAGAACTACCCACCCGCCTACCAGGCGTCGAAGGCGGGCGTCATCAACCTGACCCGCACCCTGGCGGTGAGCTGGGCCGACCGCGGCGTCCGCGTCAACGCGATCGCCCCGGGATGGTTCCCCAGCGAGATGACCGAGCCGTTCCTCGGCATGCCGCCGTTCCTGCAGTCGATCATGGACCAGCAGCCGACCGGCCGGCTCGGCGATCCCGAGGAGCTCGTCGGGCCGCTCCTGTTCCTGGCGTCGGACGCATCGAGCTACGTGAGCGGGACGACGCTCGTCGTCGATGGCGGCATGTCGGCGTCGTACGGGGCCGCGCGGCACCCCGCCGCCCTCGAGGACCTCTTCGCCGAGGTCATCCCGGACGGGCTGGGGCGCCGTATCACCGCCGAGGTGTCGTAGCGCCCGGGATCGGCGCCGGGTACTGACGGGTCGTCAGTGCCCGGCGCCATGCCCTCCGCCGGGGGCGCTAAGGTGTGGTCCGTCCGCAGGGCGACGGGAGGACCACGTGGTCGAGACGCCGGTGAAGTACGTGTTCGTGACCGGGGGAGTGGTCTCCGGACTCGGCAAGGGGATCTCCGCCGCGTCGCTCGGGACGCTGCTGAAGGCCCGCGGGGTGCGGGTGTCGCTCCAGAAGTGCGACCCCTACCTGAACGTGGATCCGGGCACGATGAGCCCGTTCCAGCACGGCGAGGTCTTCGTCACCGAGGACGGCGCCGAGACCGACCTCGACCTCGGCCACTACGAGCGGTTCACCGACGAGATGCTGTCGCGCATCTCGAACGTCACGACCGGCGCCGTCTACGACCAGGTCATCAAGAAGGAGCGCCGCGGCGACTTCCTCGGCGCGACGATCCAGGTGATCCCGCACGTCACCGACGAGATCAAGGCCCGCATCCGCCAGGCGGCGGCGTCGAGCAACGCCGAGGTCGTGATCATCGAGATCGGCGGCACCGTCGGCGACATCGAGTCGCTGCCGTTCCTCGAGGCGATCCGGCAGTTCCGCAACGACGTCGGCCGCGAGCACGTCTGCTTCGTCCACGTCACCCTGGTCCCGTACCTCGACGCCTCCGGCGAGCTGAAGAGCAAGACGACGCAGCACTCCGTCAACGAGCTGCGGCGCATCGGCATCGAGCCCGACGTCCTGGTGCTCCGGTCGAACCGGCCGATCACGGACGACATCCGCCAGAAGATCGCCCTCTACGGCGGCATCCCGACGCAGGCCGTCATCTCCGCGGTGGACGCGGGCGACATCTACGAGGTGCCGCTCAACCTGGAGGCCGAGGGCTTCGCCCGGGTCGTCTGCCAGCGGCTCGGCCGTCCCGCCCCCCCGCCGGACCTCACGGACTGGCGCGCCCTGGTCGAGCGCATCCACGCGTGCGAGGGCAAGGTCCGCATCGCCCTCGTCGGCAAGTACGTCCAGCTGCACGACGCCTACCTGTCGGTCGCGGAGGCGTTGAAGCACGCCGCGATCCACCATGGCATCGAGCTGGAGATCGACTGGGTCGACGCCGAGGCGCCCGACCTGGAGGCCCTGCTGCTGCAGGCCGACGGCATCCTCGTGCCGGGCGGCTTCGGCGGCCGCGGCATCGAGGGCAAGATCACGGCGACGCGGTTCGCGCGGGAGGGCCGGGTGCCGTTCCTCGGCATCTGCCTCGGGATGCAGATCGCGGTCATCGAGTACGCCCGCCACGTGTGCGCGATGGACGGCGCCAACTCGAGCGAGTTCGACCCGGAGACGCCCTACCCGGTCATCGACCTGCTCCCCGAGCAGCGGGCGATCGAGGAGCGCGGCGGCACGATGCGGCTCGGCGCCGACCCCGTGCACCTCGCCGAGGGCACCCGCGCGCGGGCCGCGTACGGCGACCAGGCCGTCATCTACGAGCGCCACCGCCACCGCTACGAGGTGAACCCCTCGATGCGCGACGAGATCGAGCGCGCCGGCCTCGTCATGAGCGGCCGGTCGCCGAACGGGCGCCTCGTCGAGGTGGTCGAGCTGCCCGACCACCCGTGGTTCTGCGCCTCCCAGTTCCACCCCGAGTTCAAGAGCCGGCCCACCCGGCCGCAGCCGCTGTTCCGCGAGTTCGTGGGCGCCGCCGCCGAGCGCGCCCGCGTGCGCCCGGACGCCGCGCGCGAGCGCGCCCCGCTCGGCGGGTGAGCCCGGAGGAGCGCGAGGCCCTGCCGCCCGTGGCGCGCCTGATGGCGCGCCTCTGCGAGATCCCGTCGCCGTCGCGGCAGGAGGGCGCCGTGGCCGAGGTGGTGCGGGCGGAGCTCCGGTCCCTCGGGGCGGAGCTGCACGAGGACGACGCCGCGACGACGCTGCCCGCCGGCTGCGGCAACATCGTCGGCCGGTTCCCGGCGACGGCTGCCGGCACCCCGATCATGTTCGCCGCCCACCTCGACACCGTCCCGGTGACGGGGCCGATCGAGGTGCAGGCCGTCGACGGGGTCCTCTCGAACCGCCACGACGCGATCCTGGGTGGCGACGACAAGTCGGCGGTCGCGGTGATCATCGAGGCGATGCGCCGCGTCGTCGCGGAGGGGCGTCCCCACGCGGGGGTCGAGCTGGTGTTCACCCCCTGTGAGGAGATCGGCCTGCGGGGGGCGCACGTCTTCGACCCGGCGCCGCTCCAGGCCCGCTTCGGGTTCGTCTACGACCACACCGGCCCCGTCGGCGACGTGGTGGTGTCGGCGCCGACGCTCCACCGCCTCACCGCGACCTTCGTCGGCCGCAGCGCCCACGCCGGCATCACGCCCGAGAGCGGGCGGAGCGCCGTCGTCGCCGCCGCGAAGGCGATCGCGCGGATGCCGCTGGGGCGCATCGACCCGGAGACGACCGCGAACGTCGGGACGGTCGCGGGGGGGACGGCGACGAACGTGATCGCGGAGCGCTGCACCGTCACCGCCGAGGCCCGCAGCCGGGACGAGCGCGCCCTCACGGTGCAGTTGACGGCGATGCTCGACGCCCTCACGTGGGCGGCGAGCGAGTGCGAGGTCGACCTCGAGACGCACGTGGAGAAGGAGTTCACCGCCTACCGGCTCGGCGAGTCCGACCCCCAGGTGGCGTTGGCGCTCGGGGTGCTGCGCGGCCTCGGCCTGCCGGGGCGCCTCGTGGCGAGCGGGGGCGGCTCCGACGTGAACGCCTTCATCCGCAACGGGTTCCCCGCCGTGAACCTCTGCAACGGGATGGTCGACGTCCACACCCCCGACGAGAGCATCGCGATCGCGAGCCTCGAGGCGATGCTCGACGTCACCCTCGGCCTGATCGACGCGGCGCGGGACGGGGAGTGAGCGGCGGGGAGGAGCTGGGCCCGCCGATCCGCACGGAGCGGATCCACGACGGGGTGATCGTGAACCTGCGGTCGTCCGACTACCGGCGTCCCGACGGCACCGTCGTCACCCGCGAGGTGATGGACCACCCGGGGGCGGTCGTGATGGTCCCCGTCGAGGGCGACCACGTCCTGCTGGTGCGCCAGCCGCGGGAGGCGGTGGAGCGGTTCACCCTGGAGCTGCCGGCGGGGAAGCTCGACCACCCCGGTGAGGAGCCGCTGGAGTGCGCGAAGCGGGAACTCGCGGAGGAGGTCGGCCGGGAGGCCGCCGTCTGGCGCGACGTCGGGGGCTTCTTCACGGCGCCGGCGATCCTCACCGAGTTCATCCACTGCTTCATCGCGACCGACCTCAGCCCCGTCGACGGCGTCAGCGCCGACGAGGACGAGATGATCGAGGTCGTCACGTGGCCCCTCGACGACCTCGGCACCCTCATCGACCGGGTGGAGGACGCGAAGACGCTGATCGGCCTGCTGCGCCTGGAGCGGGAGCTGCGCGCGCGGTGAGGCCTCGGGCGCCGCGTGATCGCATCGATGCGATCTGCGCCGCGCTGCCCGGGGTCACGGCCGAGGAGGCGGGCCGGCACGTCCGGTACGTCGTCCGCGGCCGCACCGTCGCCTGGTTCATGGACGACCACCACGGCGACGGCCGGGTCTCCCTCTGCGTGAAGGCGGGGCCCGGGGGCGCCGAGGCGATGGTCGCCGCCGACCCGGACCACCGGTGGGTCCCGGCCTACATCGGACGTCACGGCTGGGTCGCGTGCGCCCTCGACCTCCCGGACGTCGACTGGGTCGACATCGCGGAGCTCGTGACGGACTCGTACCGGATCATCGCCCCGGCGCGGCTCGTCTCGCTCCTCCCCTGAGGGGGGCGGGCCCGCTCCGGCCCCCCGTCCGGGGTCGGGTCCGATCGGACCACGGCGCGAGGTCCATTCGGCCGCCCCGCGAGATCCCGTTCGCCAGGCGGGTTCCGGGCTATGCGCCAATTGGCGCACCACGCGAGCGTCGATCGACACCCGGCGGAGAGGGACGGCGGCGGGCCGTCGATGAGCCGTCGGGGACCCCCTGGGTGGAGGTCTCGCCGGGGCCAGGATGCGCCAATTGGCGCACGGCGTGAGCGCCAATTGGCGCACCCACCCCGGACCGGGGGGACCCGGCCCGGGATGGAGGGGGAGGCTCAGCCCTCGAGCGTCGCCTTCACCGTGAACTCCGGCACGCCGGCGAGGGCGCGGCTGACGATGCAGCCGGTCTTCGTGTCCTCGGCGAACTTCTCGAACGTCGCCTGGTCGATCCCCGGCACCTTGCCGACGGTCTTCAGGTCGATCTTCGTGATCGAGGTGGCGTCGTCGATCTTGCCGATCGAGACGACCGCCTCGGTGCGGACCGACTCCGGCACGTTCCCCTGCTGCGAGAGCGCGTTGGAGATCGCCATCGAGAAGCACGACGCGAGCGCCGCGCCGATCAGCTGCTCGGGGTTCGCCCCGGGACCGTCCTCGAACCGGGTGTGGAACGAGAACTCCCCGGCGATGCCGCTGTCGCCGGCCTGGAACGTCCCACTGCCGCCCTTCAGGTCGCCCTTCCACTCCGCGTTGCCTCTCGCTGCCATCTGTTGCCTCCTGGTGATCGTCCGTCCGGGTCCCCGGAAGAGTACGGAGCCGGGACGTCCGAGGTCCCGGTTAGCCTCCCGCGCCCATGTCCACGGCCCCCGGCTACCCCCGCTGGCAGACGGCTCCGCCGACCGCGCCCCACATCGAGGCGCAGAAGGCGGTCCGCGACGCCCGCTCCCCCCGCGACCCCCTCGCGGCCGAGCCGTCGCGCCGCCGCGTCTACCGCCTGCGGCCACCCGACGGGGCCGGGCGGGGGGCCTCCGAGCGGCTCCGGGCGATGCTCGACGAGGAGCAGCTCGCCGCGGTCGAGGGCGCCCGCGGCCGCGCCCTCGTGCTGGCGTCGGCCGGATCGGGCAAGACCCGCACCATCGTCGCCACCGTCGCCCACCTCATCGAGACGGGCGTCCCACCCGAGGAGATCCTCCTCGTCACGTTCACCCGGCGCGCCGCCCGGGAGATGACCGACCGCGCCGAGCGCCTCGCGGGCGCCGACCTGTCGCGCATGACCGCCGGCACCTTCCACTCGGTGTGCCGGCGGATCCTCCGCCGGTACGGGCCGGTGGTCGGCGTGCCGTCGTCCTTCTCGATCCTCGACGCCGAGGACCAGGCGGAGGTCGCCGCGATGGCGCGCGACGCGATCCTCGCCGGCATGACGGAGCGGCCGGCGCTGCCGAAGCCCCAGGCCATCGTCGGCTGGGCGTCGCTCGCCGCGGAGAGCGGGCGGGGGGTGGGGGAGGTCGTCCTCGCGGCCAACCCCCGCCTCGGTGACCGGGTCGCGATCATCGAGGCCATCGCCGCGGGGTACGCGGAGCGCAAGGCGGCGATGGCCGCCCTCGACTACGCCGACCTGCTCGTCCTCGTCGCCCGTCTCCTCGACGAGCAGCCGCGGGTGCGCGCCCGCCTCGCCGCCACCCACCGGTGGGTCCTCGTCGACGAGCTCCACGACGTGAACCCCGTCCAGGCGCGGATCGTCGAGTCGCTCGCCGCCGAGGGGGCGAACCTGATCGCGGTGGCCGACCCCGACCAGTCGATCTACTCGTGGCGGGGCGCCGACCCCGGGGTCGTCACCCGCTTCGCCGACGCCGCCGGCACGCGGGTGTTCCCGCTGCAGACCAACTACCGCTCCACGCCGGAGGTCGTCGCCCTCGCCCAGGCGACGCTGCCCGCCGGCAACCCCTTCGGCAAGCGCCTGCGGGCCCGGCGGCCCGCGTCGGGCGACGCGCCCGTCATCGCGCACCTCGCGACCGTCCAGGACGAGGCGCGGTTCGTGGTGCAGCGCATCGCCGACTGCATCACCGAGGGCCGCGCCCCCGGCGACATCGCCGTCCTCTACCGCGCCCACCACCACTCCGTCGACCTTCAGCTCGCCCTCGCCCAGGCGGGGGTGGAGTTCGAGCTGTTCTCCGGCGCCCGGTTCGTGGAGAGCGCCCACGTCAAGGACGCCATGGCGTTCTGCCGCCTGCGCCACAACCCCCGCGACGAGCTCGCGTGGCACCGGGCGCTGCGCCTCTTCGACCGCGTCGGCGCGGCCACCGCCGCGAAGGTGTGGGAGCGGATCGGCGCGGAGCCCGACCCCCTCGCCGCCGCCGCGGCGCTGCGTCCGGCCGGCGCGGCGGGGTCCGGCCTGCGGCGGTTCGCGGAGACCATCGCCGCCGTCGCCGCCACCACGCGTCCCGACGAGATCGTGCTGCACGTCGCCCGCGCCGACTGGTACCGCGACCACCTGCAGCGGACCTACCCCAACTGGCGGGACCGCGAGGGCGACCTCGCCCGGCTCGCCGAGCTCGCCGCCCGCGCCCCCGGCCTCGACCGGTTCCTCGGCGACCTCCAGCTCGCGGAGCGCCTCGAGGCCGACGAGGACGTCTCCGGACCCGCCCGGCGGGTGGCCCTGTCCAGCGTCCACCAGGCGAAGGGCCTCGAGTGGCCGGTGGTGTTCGTGCTGCAGGTCGAGCCGGGGTCGTTCCCCTCGGGGTGGGCGGTGAGCGAGGGCAACCTCGACGAGGAGGAACGCCTCTTCTACGTCGCCGTCACCCGGGCCGCCGACGAGCTGTACCTGTGCCGCCCGATCGCGGCGCGGCGCCCCTGGGACACCGGCGCCGACGCGATGGTGCTGAACTCCGGCCAGGGGTTCCTCGACCGCGACCTCGGCGACCTGGTCGAGGAGTGGTCGGTGCGCTGAGGGATACGCTCGCGGGGTGATCGTCTCGCCCCGCGACGGCCGCCTGGTGATGGTCCGCCAGGTCGACCACCAGGACCAGTGCGCGGCCATGGCCGACGCCTGGGGCAACGCCGCCTTCGCCCGCCCGGAGCCGTTCGCGCCGCTCCGCGACGCCGCCGCGCTGCACGACGAGGGGTGGCGCGACTGGGAGCGGGCGCCGACGGTCGACGACGGCGCCCCCGTCGACTTCCCCCACATCGACCGGGCGACGCACGTCGCCCTCTACCGCGAGGGCATCCGCCGGGCGCGGGAGGTGGGGGACCGGTGCGGCCTGCTGGTCAGCCTGCACGGCGCCGGCCTCTACGAGGGCCGCGGCGGCCTCGACCCGGGGCCCGTCACCCGGCGGGCCGACCGCCCCCCCGTGGTGCAGCGGTTCCTCGCCGACCAGGACGCGCTGCAGGCGGAGCTGCGCGCCCGGATCACCGACGCCGCGGACGCGGGGTGGGAGTGGGCCGCCTACCGGCTGCTGCAGACGTGGGACGCCCTCAGCCTGCACCTCACGTGGCGGGCCGGCCCCTCGGGCCGCGACGGCGCATTGCCGCAGGTGCCGCGGGCGGCGGGCGACCCCGGCGTGACGCTGCGGATCCGGCCGGACGGGGACGCCGGCGACCACACCATCGACCCGTGGCCCTTCACCGGCGACCACGTCGAGCTCCCCGTGCGGGTGCGGGAGATCCCCGACCGGCGCTACGCGTCGGACGCCGACCTGCGGGACGCCCTGTCGGCGGCTCCGTGGCGCACCGTCACCCACGTGGTGCGCCCCGCCTGACCGGGCGGCGGCGGGAGCCGCGCCGCCCGGCCGGGGAGCCGTCCGGACTCAGTCGTCCTGGTACTTGAACGACACCGACAGACGGGTGCGGTACTGGTCGACCGTGCCGTCGTCGTTGATGGTGACGTCCTGCTTCACGACCTCGGCGACGCGCAGGTCGCGCAGGGTCTTCGCGGCGGTCGCCACGGCGGCGGCCGTCGCGTCCTCCCACGACGACTCGCTGGTGCCCACGATCTCGATCACCTTGTAGACGCTGTTGCCCATGGGGGACCGTCCTTTTCCGGGTTGGGGTCACGGTGCCCGCGAGGGGCTCGTGTGGATCATCACGGTGGCCGGGGCCCGGGGCAACCCCGGGCGGGCTCAGACCGCGATCGCGCCCTCCGCCCGCAGGCGGACGAGGGTCGCCTCGATCCGCGCCCGCAGGTCGGCGCCGGCGGGCACGGCCACCATGCCCCGCGCCGGGGTCCCGACGAGGAGGCCCTCCCCCCGCGCGACCCGCAGGCCCGCGTAGGCGCCGCACACGGCGTCGATGACGGCGGCGTCGGCGATGGCGCTCCAGTCGTCCGCCGCCGCGGAGGGACGCCACCCCGCCAGGTCCACCACCCCGGCGAGCAGGTCCCACGCCGCCCGCACGCCGTCGGGGCGCGCGCGGCCCGTGCCCTTCGGCCGGTACACGGGGGCGCGGACGCCGATCCACGCGGCGCGGTAGTCGCCGAGGTCGAGGGCGGGCGCGCCGGGCGGGTGGTCCCGCTCCCACGCGATCTGGCGGAGCACGAGGTCGGGGAGCCCCTCGGCGAGGAGCCGGCCGGGTCGCTCCAGCGCCGCGGCGAGCAGGGGCCCGCGGGCGCCCCCCGTCACCTGCACCAGCCGCCGCCGGGACACCGGGAAGGCGGTGACGTCGCACCAGGCGAGGACGGCCTCGACGTCCCGCCGCCCCGCGTCGCCGGGCACCACGAGCGGCGCGTCGACGACCAGCACGCGCCCCTCCGCCGCGGCCGCCGCCGCGGTCACCTCGTCGTCGCCGGCGGCCTCCACCAGGTCGGTCAGCCGGCCGTCGTCGTCGAGGCGCGCCAGCACGGAGCGGCGGGGCGAGTCGACGAGGGCGACGTGCTGCAGCAGGTGGAGGCCGAGGGCGCCGGTCACCGCACCACCGTACCGGCGGCGGGGTCCGTGCTGGACGACGGGGACCGCCGCCCACTACGCTCCCGCGATGGCCGTTCCCGTCCCGGCACGCACCTGGAGCGCCGCGTGAGCACGATCCTCCTGCTGATCATCTCGATCCTCGCCCCGTGGGTGGTGCACCTCGCCGCCCCGCGGCAGAGGGCGCTCGCCCTCGTCGGGGTGCTCGCCGTCTTCCTGCTCTACGGGATCTTCGCCGAGAACCCCCTCACCCAGTGGGAGATGTGGGCCGGCCTCGCGGCCGGCGTGCTGACCGTCCTGTTCCTGGTCGGCGGGATCGGCGGCGGTGGCGGCGGCCGCACCCGCGCGCCGCGCACGCGTCGTCCCCGCCCGTCCACCTACGACGAGGGCAACGAGCCGACCGGCGAGATCTGAGGCGGGGCGGTCCCCCGCGGGGGACCACGCGCCTACGGGTCGGTGGGGTCCAGGTGCTCGGAGATCAGGCGGCTCGCCCGGTCGGGCTCCTCCAGCAGGAGCAGGCCGCGACGCAGGAACCGCACGCCGTTCGGCTTGTCGCCGGTGGCGAGCAGCGCGATGCCGAGCGGCAGGAAGCCGTCGGCGTACCGGGGGTCGAGGCGCACGGCCTTCTGGGCCTCGGTGACGGCGTCGGCGGCGCGGTCGGTCTGCTGCAGCAACGCGTACGCCCGGAAGCCGAACGCCGCGGGGTCGGACGGGTCGAGCCGGCCGGCGGCGGCGAAGGCCAGGGCCGACGGGACGACCTTGTCGAGCTCCGACAGGGCGACGCCACGGCCGAACTCTGCGGCGGCGAGCGACGGGTCCTTCGCGCGGGCGCGGTTGTAGGCCCCGAGGGCCTGCTTCCAGCGCTCCTGCTTCACCAGGATCTCGGCCTGCACCAGCTGGCCGGGTGCGCTCGCGCGCCACGCGGCCGGCCAGGCGGCGACGGCGGCGCGCGCCTCGACGAGCTTGCCCGCCTCCGTGAGCTGCCGCGCCTGCGCCACCCGGTACGCGATGGTCTTCGGCTCGCGGCGCACCGCGACGACCAGCGACTTCGCGTAGTCCGGGGCGGCCTCCCAGTCGGGGCCGGCCTTCATCGTCACGGAGAGGGGGGCGCCCGCGCGGACCAGCTCGACGGCGACGTCCTTCTCGGCGGGCAGCGACCGCAGCGCGGTGCTCCACGCCCCCGGCGTCGCGACGGGGCGACCGTCGACCGACGTGATCACGTCGCCGCGGCGGATGCCGGCGACGGCCGCGGCCGACTTCGGGCCCACGACGACGACGAGCTGCCCCGGGGTCGTCGTGCCCGCCTGCCGCTGGAAGGTCCTCCAGAGCGGGATCGTGTACGCGGGGAACAGGCCGCGGGGGGTCGTCAGCTTCAGCGTGAAGGGCGCCTCGACGGCGGCGGAGACGCGGCCCTGATCGTCGGTCGCCTGGATGCGGACGCGGTAGGCGCCGCGCAGGAGCTGGAAGCCGGAGCTGTCGATCGCCTCGACGCGCAGGTAGGCGCGCCCGGCGGCGCGGGCCGTCGCATCGGTGCTGGTCTGCACCACCGAGTCGTCGCGGGCCTTGATGACCTGGACCGTGAGCTTCGCGGGGGTCGCCAGGCGGACGCCGACGAGGAACCGGGCGTGCCCCTGCTGGGCGGTGACGACCCGCGGCATGCGCAGGCCGTCGAGCTTGGGGGCGGCGGCGGGGGCGGTCGGGGTCGGCGCGGGGGCCGTCGTCGGCGGCGCCGGGGCCTGGGCGAGCGCCGCCGCGGGCACGAGGGCCACCAGGCAGAGCGCGAGCGCGGTTGTGGACCCCCTCGGCACGGCCGCCACCCTACCAGCGTACGGCCCCCGCACCCGCGGTCCCGGTCCGGGTGCCCCGGAGTAGAGTGCCGCGCGATCATGGCCGCCCCTCTCGCCCCCGTCGAGGTGCTCGAGCGGAGCCGGCGCGGGGAGCCGGTCGACGCGGCGAGCGTCGAGGCCTTCGTCCGCTCCTGGCTCGGCGGAGACTCCTCCGACGCCCTCATGTCCGCCTGGTGCATGGCGGCGTGCCTGCGGGGGATGGAGCCGGAACACGCCGAGGCGATGGCGCGGGCGCTCGTCGGCGGCGGTGAGCGCCTGGAGCTCGGCGCGCTCGGGCCGGTGGGGGAGATCGGGGCGACGGGGGCGGTCGGCGACGCGGCGCCGCTGGTGGCGGCCCCCCTCGCCGCCGCGCTCGGGGTGATGGTGGCGACCACCGCCGAACGGGGCCTCGGCCACACCGGCGGCATGATCGACAAGCTCGAGGCGATCCCCGGCTTCGACGCCGACCTGTCGCTCGCCGCCTTCGTCCGCCAGGCCCGCGACACCGGGATCGCCGTGACGGCGCCCGGCGACCGCCTCGCCCCCGGCGTCCGCCGCCTCGCCGCCCTGCGCGACGCGACGGGGACGATCTCGGCGCCCGGACTGGTGGCGGCGTCGATGGCCGCGGGACTGGTCGCGGGGGGCGCCCCCGCGATCGCGCTGCAGGTCGGCTGCGGGTCCGGGGCGCTGCTGGCGACCCGCGACGAGGCCGAGGAGGCCGCGCGGCGCGTGGCGGCCGTCGTCGCCCCCTGGGGGCGCACCCTCCGCTGGACGGTCGTCGACGCCGACGGCCCCCTCGGCCGCGCCGTCGGCAACGCCCTCGAGGTCGCGGAGGCGGCGGAGGTCCTGCGGGGGGCCGGCCACGCGGGGGTGCGCGAGCTCGCGACCCGCCTGGCGGGGGACCTCGCGGAGGCCGCCGGGGTGGCGCCGGTGGGTGAGGGCCGTGCGCGGGCGCGCGCCGCCCTCGGCGACGGGACGGCCCTCGCGACGGCGGAGCGGTGGGTGACGGCGCAGGGCGGCGACCCGGCCGTCTGGACCGACCCCGGGGCCCTGCCGGCGGCGCCCCTGCGCATCGACGTCGAGGCGCCGCGCGACGGCCACGTGCACCGCGTCGACGGGCGCGCCGTCGGCGAGGTCGCCCGGTGGCTCGGGGCGGGGCGCCTGCACCCGATGCAGTCCATCGACCCGGTGGCGGGGCTCGAGGTCCTCGTCGCCGCCGGCGACACGGTCGACGAGGGCCAGCCCCTCGCCGTGGTGCACGCCCGCGACGACGGCGCCGGGGCCCGCGCCCGCGACATGGCCGAGGCCGCGTTCCACATCGGCGAGACGGCGGCCGACGCGCGGCCGCTGGTGCTGGGGGAGGGGGGTGGGGATGCCTGAGCTGCCCGAGGTCGAGACGATCCGCGCCCAGCTCGCCGACCGGGTGCCGGGGCGCGCGTTCGCGCGCGTCGAGGTGCACGACCCGAAGCTCGTCTCGCCCGCGACGCCGGAGGAGTTCGTCCGGGAGGTCACCGGCCGCCGGATCGCGGGCCTCGACCGGCGCGGCAAGTACCTCCTCATCGACCTCGACGGGCGGGACACCCTCGCCGTCCACCTGAGGATGACGGGGCGGCTGCACTGGCGGGCGGCGGGCGACGAGGGGGAGCCCGAGCGCTTCCTCCGCGCCCGGTTCCACCTCGACGACGGCAGCACCCTCACCTTCGGGGACATGCGGCGCTTCGGCCGGGCGTGGATCGTGCCCGGCACCCCCGCCGAGCGGGAGGGCTACTGGACCGCCCGGGTCGGCGTGGAGCCCCTGACGCCGCGGTTCACCGCCCGGGTGCTCGGCGACCTCCTCGACGGGCGGCGCGGGCCGATCAAGGCCGTCCTCCTCAACCAGGCGCTCGTCGCGGGCCTCGGCAACATGTACGTCGACGAGGCGCTGTTCCAGGCCCGCGTCCACCCCCTGCGCCCCGCGGGCGACCTCGACGCCGACGAGGTCCGCCGCCTGCACCGCGCCATCCGGGACCGGCTCGCCGCGGCCGTCGCCGCCGGCGGGGCGTCGATCGACTCCTACCGGGACGGCCTCGGCGAGAAGGGGCGGATGCAGGACCTCCTGCGCGTCCACCTGCACCGCGACGAGCCGTGCCCGCGCTGCGGCACCCCGATCGTGAAGACGCGGGTCGCCCAGCGCGGCACCTACTGGTGCCCCCGCTGCCAGCCGGAGCCCGGCCCGTGGTGAGCGCCGTCGAGGGCGTCCGGGTCGGCCACTGGACGGACGCGGAGGCCGGGACGGGCTGCACCGTGATCCTGCCCCGGCCCGGGACCGTCGGCGCCGTCGAGGTGCGCGGCGGCGGGCCCGCGACCCGCGACGTCGACGTGCTCGCCCCCCTCGCGTCGGTCGGCTCGGTCACCGCCCTGCTCCTGTCGGGCGGCAGCGCGTTCGGGCTCGACGCCGCGTCGGGCGTGGTGCGGTGGTGCGAGGAGCGCGGCCTCGGTCACGCGGCGGGGCCGGCGACCGTCCCCATCGTCCCGACCGCCTGCATCTTCGACCTCGGCATCACGGGCAACGCCCGGCGCCCCGGCCCCGCCGAGGGGTACGCCGCCTGCGAGGCCGCCGCACCGGGGCCGCACGCCGTCGGCAGCGTCGGCGCGGGGACGGGCGCGACGTGCGGGAAGCTCCGCGGTCAGGACGGCTGGTGCAAGGGGGGGCTCGGCGCGGCGACGTTGCGCCTGCACGACGGCGTCACCGTCGCGGCGCTCGCGGTCGTGAACGCGTGGGGCGACGTGCTCGACGAGCGCAACGAGGTGCTCGCCGGCGCGTGGGACGCCGAGGCGGGTTTCCTCGGCGCCGCCGGGCGGGTCGTGACCCACCCGCCGGAGCACCCCCGCCTCGCCGCGGGCGGCAACACCACCCTCGTCTGCATCGTCACCGACGGCGCCCTCACCAAGACCGATGCGGCGGTCGTGGCGCGGATGTCCCACGCCGGCATGGCGCGGGCGATCTCGCCGGTGCACACCACGATCGACGGCGACGCGGCGTTCTGCCTCGCCACCGGCGCCCGGCCGGCGAGCGCGTTCGCGTGCGGGGTGGCGGCGGCCGAGGCGGCGGCGGCGGCGATCCGCGACGCCGTCCGCTCCGCGACGACCGTCCGCGGCGTCCCGACCGGCGCGGAGCGGCGCGCCTCCCTCGGGGGCCCCGGCGGGGGCTGACGCCCCGTCCGTGCTTGGATGGGGTCCCGCCGACAGGAGGCAGACCATGACCGCCGACGCCCATGCGCGCGACGAGACGCTCGACTACGACGCGACGCTCGCCCGGCTCGAGGACCTGGCAGGCCGCGAGGTGCTGGTGGAGCTCCGGGTCGGGGACCGGCACGGCCCGTTCCGCCTCGCGGCGAAGGGCGTCCTCGTGGGGACGCCGGCCGGCCAGGAGGAGCTGACGGCGCGGCGCCCGGACGGCGACGACATCGAGGCGTTCATGCTCGACACCGGGGGCTTCCTGGCGGTCCGGGAGGAGGACTTCGTGCGCGCCGAGTGGCACCCGGGCGAGGACGGCGGGGGGACCCCGGCGCAGCCGGCGCTCGACGTCGTCTTCACCGACTCCGTCCTGCACGTCGCCGTCGCACGGCGCGCGCCGGGAGCGGCCGTCTGATGAGCCGCCCGCCGGAGTAGAGTCGCCGTCGCCGTGCCCGATCTGACCGCGCCCATCGTGAACTTCGCGACCGACCAGGTCGGCGCCTACGGCGTGCTCGCCGTGTTCCTGCTGATGATCCTCGAGAGCGCCTGCATCCCGGTGCCGAGCGAGGCGATCATGATCTACGGCGGGTTCCTCGTCAGCCGCGGCGACGAGAGCCTCTTCCTGATCGTCGCCGCCGGCGTCGCCGGCAACGTGATCGGATCGTGGGCGGCGTACTGGGTGGGCCTGCGCAAGGGGCGCGAGTGGGCGCTGCGCTGGCACTGGCTGCACATCACGCCGAAACGGCTCGACGTCGCCGACCGCTGGTTCGCCCGGTGGGGGAGCTGGGCGGTGCTCGTCTCCCGGTGCCTGCCGATCATCCGCACGTTCATCTCGCTCCCCGCGGGCATCGCCCGGATGCCCTTCTGGCGGTTCACGGTCCTCACCCTGCTCGGCTGCATCCCGTGGGTGCTCGCGCTGGCCCTGGCCGGCCGGGCGGTGGGGGACAACTGGGAGGACCTCCAGCACGCGCTGCACTACTTCGACTACGTCCTCGTCGTCGTCATCCTCGGCGCGATCGTCCACTTCTCGCTGCGCCACCGCCGCCGTCGCCGCGCGGCCGCGGCGGCGTTCGGCTCCGGGGCGTCCGGGGAGTAGCGGCGGTGGACGCCGACGCCATGAAGCGGTTCGCGGTCGAGCGCGTCGAGGTGCTCTTCAACCGCGGCGAGATCGACCGGGTCGAGGAGGAGTTCGTCACCGCCGACTTCGTGAACCACGAGGCCTGGCCCGGCGAGGACCCCGGCTACGAGGGCTTCCGGCTCCGGCTCGGCCGTCTGCGCACCGGTGTCCCCGACATCCACATGGAGGTCCACGAGATCGTCGCCGGCGACGACCTCGTCGCCTACCGGGCCACGCTGTCGGGCACGCACCTGGGGGAGCTGCTCGGCATGGCCCCGACGGGGCGGTCGTTCCGCGTCCAGCACATGCACATGCTCCGCATCCGGGACGGGAGGTCGTCGGAGCACTGGGCGACCCGCGACGACCTGGGGATGCTGCAGCAGCTCGGCATCACCCCCGCACCGCCACCGCCCGGCGGCTAGGCCACCCCGAGCATCGCGTCGAGGCGCCCCGCGTCGTCGAGCGCCTTGATGTCGTCGTACCCGCCCACCGGGGTGTCGTCGATGAGGATCTGCGGGACGGTGTACCGGCCGGTGAGCTGCACGAGGTCCTGGCGCGCCTGGAAGTCGCTGCGCGACAGGTGCACCTCCTCGTAGTCCACGCCCTTCCTCGTGAGCAGGTTCTTGGCGCGCACGCAGAACGAGCAGGCCTCGCTGGTGTAGATGCGGATGTGCGGTGTGGTCATACGAAAAGTGTAGTGAGGCACCCCCACGGCCCGCCCCACGCCGCCGCGCCGCCGCCCGGCCGGGGTCCGGCGGGGGCGTCATGATCCGGATGTGGCGGCCTACGACACCGAGGCGATCGTCCTGCGGAGCATCCGCTACTCGGAGGCCGACGTCGTCCTGGCCCTGACCACCCGGGAACGGGGGCGGGTGTCGGCCATCGCGAAGGGCGCGCGGCGGACGACCTCCAAGATGGGCGGCCGCCTCCAGCCGGGTGTGCGGGTGCAGGTCACGATCCACGAGGGGCGCGGCGACCTCGGCACGATTCGCGCCGCCTCGATGATCGACGCCCACGCGGGTCTCTGGGTCGCGGGCCACCGCCTCCAGGCCGCCGGGTGCGTCCTCGAGACGGCGATGCGCGTCATGCCCGAGAACGAGCCGTCCGAGGAGGCGTGGCACCTGCTGGTGCGCACCCTCGACCTCCTCGCCCGGGCCCCCGCCCCGCCCGGCCCGGCGCGCCTCGACCCCCTCGTCCTCGGCTGCCAGGCGAAGCTGCTCATCGTCAGCGGCCTCATGCCGGTGCTCGGCAGCTGCGCGCGGTGCGGAGGCGCGCACCCCCTCGTCGCGTTCTCACCCGTCGCGGGGGGCGCCGTGTGCGCCGACTGCGGCGCGGGGGCGGAGCCCGTGGAGCCCGGGGCGCTCGCCGCGCTCGCCGGCCTGGTGGGGAGGCCCCTGGCGGAGGCGCCGGACCTCGTCCCCGCCGGGGACGCCGCCGGCGTCGAGCGCCTCATCGGCCTGGTGCTGCGCGAGCACCTCGGGGTGCAGCTGCGCTCCGCGGCGCCCCTGTAGCCCGCGCCGCGGGTCGCGGCGCGACGTGATCGTCCCGTGGGGATGGGACGGCCGTCCCGGGCGCCCACGGCGCCCGCGGCGGAGGCGCCGGGAGACCCTAGGATGGACGGCCGCCGGCCATTCCCGAGGAGGACGATCATGCCCGAGGCGCCGTTCCCCACCGTCGTGTGTGGCGTGGACGGGACGCGCGAGTCCTTCGAGGCCTCACGCCAGGCGGGCCGCCTCGCCGGCCCCCGCGGCCGCGTCGTGCTCGTCGCCGCCACCCACTTCCTCGACGCCGTCTCCGGCCGGTGGGGTCCCGAGCTGATCCTCTGGGACGTCCTCGAGACGCCCCCGCGCGACCTCGGGCATCTGCACGACGCCGTCCGGGAGATGGCGGGCGACTCCC
Organism: Miltoncostaea oceani; assembly: GCF_018141545.1. GTDB lineage: Bacteria > Actinomycetota > Thermoleophilia > Miltoncostaeales > Miltoncostaeaceae > Miltoncostaea > Miltoncostaea oceani. The sequence goes on from NZ_CP064356.1 coordinate 1,815,844, forward strand.
TCGCCCGGGCGGGAGGGCAGCTCGCGGACCCCACCGTCGAGACGCGCCTCGTCACCGGCAGGGCCTACGACGAGCTGCGGGAGGTGGCGATCGACGAGGGCGCGCGGCTGATCGCGGTCGGGGCCCACGGCGGCCGGCGCCTCGCCGGGGCCGTCCTCGGCAGCGTCGCGACGATGCTCCTCCACGACGCGCCGACATCCGTCCTCATCGCCCGGCCGCCGTTCGACCCCGCCGCCTTCCCCCTCCGGGTCGCGGTCGGCATCGACGGGTCCGACGCCTCCCTCCACGCCCTGTCGGTCGCCGCCGCCCTCTGCGCCGATCCCGCGCGCGACCTCACGGTCGTCGTGGCGACACGTGGCGAGGACGTCGACGCGGACGCCCTGGCACGGCAGGCCGGGCCGCACGCCGTGACGGTCGTCCACCACCGCCCCGTCGACGCGCTCATCGACGCCGCGAGCCGGGCCGACCTCCTGGTCGTCGGGTCCCGGGGCGCCGCGGGGCTACGGGCACTCGGGAGCGTGAGCGAGCGCGTCGCGCACCGGGCGGCGTCGTCCGTGCTCGTCGTCCGCCCCTGAGGGGCGCCCCCACCGGTCGCGAGGCGGTGCGGTCTCCCCGCACCGCCCGGGGCGCGACCCCGATGCCGGCGGGCGCGCCCGAGGGGACGCTGCGCGCCCACGCGCCCGCGTCCGCGGGCCCATCCCGACGAGGAGCATCACCCATGCGCCACCGGACCCTCCTGACCGTGACCGCGGTCCTCGCCGCCGCCGGGAGCCTCCTGCTCGCCGGATGCGGCGGGGACGACGACGCCGACACGTCGACCCCCACGCCGGCCGGGACGTCCGCCCCCGCCACGACCGCTCCCGCGTCCACCGCGCCGGAGGCCGCCTCCACCGTCGCCGTCGTCCTCGGCCGTCCGGTCGAGTTCGGGATCACCGCGGACCCCGCGACCGTCCCGGCCGGACCCGCGACGTTCGCGGTCTCCAACGCCGGGGAGATCCTGCACGAGATGGTGGTCGTGCCCGCGCCCGACGGGGTCGACGGCCTCACGCTCGACGGCGGCGAGGCCGACGAGACCGGCGCCCTCGGCGAGGTCGCCGACCTCGCGCCCGGCGACGACGGCACGCTCACCGTCGACCTGCCCGCCGGCGACTACGTGCTGCTCTGCAACCTCCCCGGCCACTTCGCCGGGGGGATGTACACCGCGCTCACCGTCGGCTGACGGGCGTCCGGGGGGCGCAGGGCGCGCGGACGCCCGGCGGCCCCCCACCGTTTCACCCCGGGTGAAATCACCCCGGGGTGATGACGGGTCACCCCGTCCTCCCGGAGCCTGCTCCCATCGGCGCACGACGAGGGGGACGAGGGCGATGGCCACGCGGTACCGCATCACCGTCAGGGGGGTCATGAGCGAGCGCTTCTGCCTGGGCTTCCCAGGCCTGCGACGCGAGCTCGCCGCCGGTCACACCGTCCTGGAGGGCGACGCCGACGACGGCCGCCCCGTCCGGGACGTCCTCGCCACGCTCGACAACCTGGGCCTCGAGGTCATCGGGGTCGAGGGCGCCACGCCACCGCACGCACTCCCCGAGGAGGACTAGATGTCACGTCTCGCCGCACTGCTCGCCCGCCGTCCGTGGCGGGTCGTCGGGCTCGCCGTCGCGTTCCTCGCGATCGCGGTGGTCGTCGGTGGACCCCTCACCGGCAACCTCACGAGCGCCGGGTTCGAGGACCCCGACGCCGAGTTCGTCGCCGCACGCGACAGCCTCCGCGACGCCTCCGGCGTCAACCCGAACCCCGGGATCATCGCGCTCGTCGAACCCGGGACCGACGTGCGGACCGGCGCCGGCCGCGCCGCGGTCGAACGGGCCGCGGCGACCGTCGCCGGCGACCGCGACGTCGCGCAGGTCGTCACCGCGTTCAACGGCGGCGGCGACTCCCTCATCTCCACCGACGGCACCAAGTCGTACGTCGCGGCCTTCCTCGGGCCGGTCGGCGACGACGCGGCCGAGGACGCCGCCGTCCGCATCCGGACCGCCCTGGAGGGGCAGCCGGACGTCACCCTCGGCGGCGCCGTCGTCGTCGGCGAGGAGGTCGGCACCATCATCGGGGAGGACCTCGCGAAGGCCGAGATGATCGCCTTCCCGCTGATCTTCCTGCTGTCGCTCTGGGTCTTCCGCGGGGTGGTCGCCGCCCTGCTGCCGTCGGTGATGGGCGGCGTCGTGATCTTCGGCTCGTTCCTCGCGATCGGGCTCTTCAACGAGGCCATGACCCTCTCGGTCTACGCCCTCAACCTCGCGATCGGCCTGAGCCTCGGCCTCGCGATCGACTACAGCCTCCTCATCATCTCCCGCTACCGGGAGGAGATGGCGACGCGCGGACCCGGCCTGGAGGCGATGACCCGGACGATGCGCACCGCCGGCAAGAGCGTCCTGTTCAGCGCCGTCACCGTCGCCGCCGCCCTCGCCGGGCTGATGATCTTCCCGCAGCGCTTCCTGTTCTCGATGGGCGTCGCCGGCGTCATGGTCGCCGCCGTCGCGGCGGTCGTCGCCCTCGTCGTCCTCCCGGCCGTGATCATGCTGCTCGGCACCCGCATCAACGCCCTCGCCCCGAAGGCCTGGCGCCGCCGCAGCGAGGAGGCCGACCAGGTCCTCACCTCCGGCTTCTGGTACCGCCTGTCGCGGGCCGTCATGCGCCGGCCCGGCCCCGTCGCCGCGGTCACCTCGATCGCCCTGATCGTCGTCGCGCTCCCGGCCTTCGGCATCAACTTCACCTCGGTCGACGCGAGCGTCCTGCCCACCAGCGCCAGCGCCCGCCAGGTCTCCGACACGATCGCCGACGAGTTCCCCGAGGACCGCTCCCAGCCGAACTTCCTGGCGATCTCCGCCCCCGACACCCCCGAGGCCGCGGCGGCCCTCGGCGCCTACGCCGACGACCTGCGGCGGCTGCCCGGCGTCGTCGCGGTCACCCAGCCCGCCGTCGTCGGCGACGGGGTCTGGCGGGTGGACGTGTTCGCCGCCGAGGGCGGGCTCTCCGAGCTCGCACAGGGGCTCGTCACGGACATCCGCGACACGCCCGCGCCGTTCCCGACCGACGTCGGCGGCCTCGCGGCGAGCTTCGTGGACCAGAAGGACAGCCTCGCGGCGCACCTGCCCTGGGCGATCCTGATCATCGCGATCACGACGATCGTCGCCCTGTTCGTCATGACCGGGTCGGTGATCCTGCCGGTGAAGGCCGTGATCATGAACCTGCTCACGCTCGGCGCCACCCTCGGGATCCTCGTCTGGATCTTCCAGGACGGCCGCCTGGAGGGGCTGCTCAACTACGACAGCGTCGGGGCGCTGGACCTGACCCAGCCGATCCTCCTCGGCGCGCTGGCGTTCGGCCTGTCCACCGACTACGCGGTCTTCCTGCTCTCCCGCATCAAGGAGGCCCACGACGCCGGGGCGGACACCAAGGACGCCGTCGCCCTCGGCCTGCAGCGCACCGGACGGATCGTCACGGCCGCCGCCCTGCTGTTCGCCATCGCCATCGGCGCGTTCGCGACCTCCCAGATCACCCTGATCAAGGAGCTCGGCGTCGGCACCGCCCTCGCGGTCCTCATCGACGCGACGATCATCCGGGCGCTGCTCGTCCCCTCGCTGATGGCCATGTTCGGCCGCTGGAACTGGTGGGCCCCGGCCCCCCTGCGCCGCCTGCACCGGCGGATCGGCTTCAGCGAGTCGGCCGACGGCCCCGGCGACGAGGTGCAGCCCGCCCGGGCCTGAGCCCCCCGCCACCGACGGCACCGCCACGGGCCCGGCCGACGCCGGGCCCGTGGCGCGCGGGCGTCACGCGGCGCGCCGCCAGGAGGCCGCCTCCCGGGCGGCGAACGCCGCGAAGGAGCCGGGCGGGCGCCCCGTGGCCGCGACGACCCCGTCCGACAGGTGCGCGTCGGCGCCGGCGCGGACGACCCCGTAGAGCATCGCGAGCAGGGGCGCGTAGTCGGCGGGGACCCCGGCCTCCCGCACCGCGACCTGCCAGGCATCCGGGTCGGCGTCGTCGTGGCGGACGGGGAAGCCGGCGACCGCCGCGATCGCATCGGCCACCTCGGCCATGGTGAGGGCCGACGGTCCCGACAGGTCGTAGGCGCGCCCGAGGGGGGCGTCGCCGGTGAGCAGGGCGACGACGACCGCCGCGATGTCCTCGGCGTCGACGAAGGGCGCGGCCCCCTCCCCGGTGGGGGCGGAGATCCGTCCGCGGGTGATCTCCGCGGCGTGGATGCCCTCCGAGAAGTTCTGCATGAACCAGGTGGGCCGCACCACCGCCCAGGGCATCCCGGATGACCGCGTCGCGGCCTCCGCACGGTCGAGGGGGCTGCCGGGGGCGCGCTCGGCCCCGCGGGCGCTCAGCACCACGACGCGACCCACCCCCGCCGCCCGCGCGCGCTCGAGCATGAGGATCACCGGCGGGGCCACGTCGACCACGAGGGTGGGCGGCACGACGTACAGCGAGCGGGCGCCGGCGAGCGCGGGGTCCCAGGTGGCCGGCTCGTCCCAGTCGAGGTGGACGGGGGCGACGCCCGGCGCCGCCGGACCCGGGGTGCGCGCCGCCGTGACGACCGGCTCCCCTCGCCCGGCCAGCAGCCGGGCGACGCGCCGCCCCGTCGTCCCCGTGCCGCCCAGGATCAGGTGGTGGTCCATCGTGTCCTCCTCGCTCGGTGTGCCCATCCCTCCAGGGTGCTGCGTCCACGCGAGCGGCGGAATGCGTCATGAGCGCCGATCCATGTGCGGACGTCTCACGGTGGGCACCGGATGCGCTCGCCGGGATACGGTCGGTGCGTGGACGTCCTCGCCGACCTGCTGATGCGCGCCCACGCCCGCGGCGCCGTCGTCGCGCACACGTCGGCGGCCGCGCCCTGGGGCCTCGAGGTGGACGTACCGTCCCCCCTCATCGTCCACGCCGTCCTCGAGGGGGAGGTCTGGCTCACCCGCGACGGCGCGCCCCCGGTGCGCGGCCTGCCCGGCGACCTCCTGCTGCTGACGGCCCGCGGGCCGCACCGGCTGTCGTCCGACGGGGCCGCGGCGGAGGCGGTGCCGGTGGCCGAGGCGACCGCCCGCTGGGGCGAGGGGCGCCGGGTGACCATCCCGGGGGACGGACCGGCGGCCCGGCTCATCTGCGGGGCGTACACCTTCGAGGGCGCGCTCTGCGACCAGCTGCTCGCCGTCCTGCCGGCGGTCGTGCACCTCCCGGCGGGGTCGCTCGCCGACGCCGACGGGCTGCGGGCGGCCCTCCGCCTGCTGGCCCTGGAGCTCCGGAACGGCGACCCGGGGCAGCAGACCGTCCTCGACCGGATGCTGGACGTCGTGCTCGTGCTGGGGCTGCGGGCGTGGTTCGCGCGGCCCGGGGCGGAGGCGCCCGCCTGGTACCGCGCCCTCGCGGACCCCGAGGTCGGCCGCGCGTTGCGCCTCATGCACGAGCACCCGGAGCGGGCGTGGAGCGTCGCAGGGCTGGCGGCCGAGGTCGGCCTGTCGCGCGCGGCGTTCGCGCGGCGCTTCACCACCCTCGTGGGGGTGCCCCCCCTCGGCTACCTGACCGGGTGGCGCATGGAGCTCGCCGCCGACCTGCTGGCCACCTCCCGCCTGCCGCTCTCCGGCGTGGCGGCGCGCGTCGGCTACCGCAGCGAGTTCGCCCTCTCCGCCGCCTTCCGGCGCACGTACGGGGAGCCGCCCGGCGCGCACCGCCGCCGCGCGTGGAGCGCCGCGCCGGGCTGAGTCAGCGCGTGCCGCCGGCGAGGGGGCGGGCGATCAGGCCGAGCTCGCGGGCGCGGGCGACGGCCTCCTCGCGCGTCGCGACCCCGAGCTTGCGGTACACCGCCCGGATCTGGGTCTTGACGGTGTTGTGCGACACGTAGAGGTCGGCGGCGATCTCCCGCATCGACCCGTCGCCGGTGAGGCGGCGCAGGACGGCGAGCTCCCGGTCGGTGAGGGGCTCGCCCGCCGCGGTCGCCGCCGGCCGGTCGGCACCGAGGCCCTCCTCGACGCGGCGGGCGATGCGCATGATGTGGTCCGCCCCGATCGCCCCGTCGAGCAGTGCCCTCACCTCGTCCAGGTCGGCGCGGGCGCGGGCGGCGTCGCCCGCCGCGGCGGCGACCTCGGCTCGGACGGTGATGGCGTGGGCGGTCTCGGTCGACGAGCGGCCCCGCCGGGCGAGGCTCACGGCCCGGTCGGCCTCCTCGCGCGCCGCGCCGTGCTCGCCGCGGTGGGCGAGCGCCTGCGCCAGCGCGGCGTGCGCGCCGGCGGCGTGGGGGTACTCGGCGTGCCGTTCCTCGGCGGCCATGTCGATCGCCTCGCGCGCCCGGCGTTCGGCGGCCGCGACGTCGCCCCGCTCGAGGTCGTCCGAGGCGAGGTGGCAGAGCGCGACGACGGTGACCGCGCGGGCCCCCGCCGCGGTGCCGACGGCGATGCACTCCTCGAGGACGCCGTACGCCTCGTCGAGCGCGTCGGTGGAGTGGAGGGAGATGCCGAGCGCGAGGCAGGCCACCGCCCGCGTCCACGGGTCGCCGCCCTCGCTGAGCTCCATCGCGCGCCGGCCCGTGGCGACCCCGTGGAGGGCGTCGCCGCCGAGCAGGGCGACCAGGGAGCGGCCGGCGGCGAGCAGCGCGGCGGTGTCCCCGGGCACGCCGGGGGCGTCCGGCCGGGCGGCGGCGGCCTCGGCCGCGTCGAGCCATGGGGCGGCGGCGTCGCCGCGCCCCAGGTTGATCGCGATGAGCGCCTCCGCGAGGCAGAGGCGGGGGTCGGCGCGCACGCGGGAGGCGGGCAGCAGCCCGAGCCAGCGCTGGGTGGTGGCGGTCCACCCGCTGCGCTCGTACCCCGCCCAGTGCGCGGCGATCAGGTCGGCGGCGTGGTCGAGGTCGCCCGCGGCGGCGGCGTGGTGGACGGCCTCGTCGACCTCCCCGGCGGCGAGGTGCCACGCGCCGGCCCGCCGGTGCAGGGCGGCGACGCCGCCGGGGTCGGTGACCATCAGCTCGTGGCGCAGCAGCTCGCCGAACAGGTGGTGGTAGCGGTACCACTCGCGGCGGCTGTCGAGCGGCACGAGGAAGAGGTTGGAGCGCTCCAGCTCGGCCAGCACCTGCGCCGACCCGCTCGTGCCGGCCACGGCGTCGCAGAGGGGTCCGCTGAGGCGTCCGAGGACCGACGTGCGCATGAGGAAGTCCCGCCGCGCGGGCGGCTGGCCCTCGAGCACCTCGGACGCCAGGTAGTCGACGACCATGCGGTCGTCGCCCGCGAACGCGTCGATGAACCCGGCGGCGTCGTCGCGGCCGCGCAGGGACAGGCCGGCGAGGTAGAGGCCGGCGGCCCACCCCTCGGTGCGGGCGCGGAGGCTCTCGACGGCGTCGTCGCCGAGGTCGGCGCCCGTCGCGTCGCGCAGGAGGCGCGCGGCCTCGGGGGCGCTGAAGCGGAGGTCGTCGGCCCGGATCTCCGCCAGGTCGCCCCGTGCGCGTAGACGGCCGAGGCCGATCGGCGGATCGGTGCGGGTCGTGAGGACGATGCGCAGCGTGTCCGGGAGGCGGGGCACGAGGAACGCGAGGGACGCGTTGATGCCCGGCTCGGTGATCACGTGGTAGTCGTCGAGGGCGATCACGGTGCGCCGCGGGGCGCCGGCGACGGCGTTGATGAGCTCCGACAACCCGACCTCCCGGGTGTCGTCCTCGCCCGAGAGCGCCCCGACGGCCTGGGCGTCGAGGGTGACGCCGGCGCGGGCGAGGGCCTCGGAGAGGTAGCGCCAGAAACGGGCGGGGTCGTTGTCGGAGGGGTCGAGGGCCACCCAGGCCGTCGGCAGGTCGACCGTCCCGAGCCAGTCGCCGACGAGGGTGGTCTTGCCCCAGCCGGCGGCGGCGCTGATCACGGTGAGCCGGTGGGCGTCGACCGCGGCCCCGAGCCGGGCGACCAGGTCGGCGCGCGGGACGAGACCGGCCCGCCGGTCCGGCGGCCGCAGCTTGGTCTCGATGAGCGGGGGTCCGGCGACGGTGGTCATCGGTCCCGATATTGACGCGCGGCGCGGACGATCGGTCAAGGGACCCCGCGCGCCGTCACCGCCGCCGAACGCCCGCGCCGCACGGGTACACTCCCCGGTCGTGTCGGGGGCCAGCTTCCAGGACGTCATCGCGCGCCTCTCCGGCTACTGGGCGGACCAGGGCTGCCTGGTCACGACGCCGTACCACACGGAGGTCGGCGCGGGCACGTTCAACCCGTTCACGCTGCTCCGCTCCCTCGGCCCGGAGCCGTGGCGGGTGGCGTACGTCGAGCCGTCGATCCGCCCGACCGACGGCCGCTACGGCGAGAACCCGTTCCGCCTGCAGCACTACTTCCAGTACCAGGTGCTCCTGAAGCCGTCGCCGGACGACGTGCAGGACCTGTACCTCGAGTCGCTCCGCGCCCTCGGCATCCGCCCGGAGGAGCACGACATCCGCTTCGTCGAGGACGACTGGGAGGGCCCGACCCTCGGCGCGTGGGGCCTCGGGTGGGAGGTGTGGATGGACGGGATGGAGATCACCCAGTTCACCTACTTCCAGCAGGCCGGCGGCATCGACCTGACGCCGATCTCGGTCGAGCTGACCTACGGCCTCGAGCGGATCGCGATGTACCTCCAGGACGTCCGCTCGGTGTACGACCTGGAGTGGGGCCACGGCATCACCTACGGGCAGCTCTACCAGCGCAACGAGGCCCAGTGGAGCCGGTACAACTTCGAGGTCGCCGACACGGCCGCCCTGTTCGACGCGTTCGCGCGCCACGAGGCGGAGTGCGGGCGGTGCCTCGAGGAGGGGCTGGTGCTGCCGGCCTACGACCAGGTGCTGAAGTGCAGCCACGCCTTCAACCTGCTCGACGCCCGCGGCGTCGTCAGCGTCACCGAGCGCGGCGCCTACATCTGGCGGGTGCGGGCGCTCGCCGCCCGGTGCGCCCGGGCCTACCTCGAGCTGGTCGCGCCCGCCGCGGAGGAGCCCGCGGATGCCTGACCTGCTGCTCGAGATCGGCTGCGAGGAGCTCCCCTCCAGCGCGTGCCGCGAGATCGTGGAGCAGGCCCCCGGACTCGTCGCGGCCGCGGTCGAGGCCCTCGGCCTGGACGCGCCCGCGTCGATCGAGGTGTCCGTCGCGCCCCGCCGCTTCGCCGTCGTCGCGCACGGCCTCCCGGCCGAGCTGGCGGCCCGCACCCGCACCGTCCGGGGGCCCGCCGCCCGCGCCGCCTTCGGCGCCGACGGGGCCCCGACGAAGGCCGCGGAGGGCTTCGCCCGCGGCCAGGGTGTCGCCGTCGCCGACCTCGTGGTCCGCGAGATCGACGGCCGTGAGTTCGTGGTGGCGGAGCTGAGCTCCGAGGGGCGGCCGGTCGACGAGCTCGTCCCGGACATCGCCGCCCGGCTCGTCGACGGCCTGCGCTTCTCGAAGACGATGCGCTGGGGCGACGGGACCGGCCTCCGGTTCTCCCGGCCGGTGCGGTGGATCGTGGCGAAGCTCGACGAGCGGACGATCCCCTTCGACCTGCACGGCCTGCGCGCGGGCGACGTCAGCCAGGGGCACCGCTTCCTCGGCGGCCCCACCGTGATCGGGGCGCCCGGCGACTACGCCGCGGCGCTCGAGGCCGTCGGCGTGATCGCGAGCCACGACGCCCGCCGCGCGGAGATCGTCGCGGGCCTCGACGAGGCGGCGCGCGCGGTGGGCGGCACGTGGAGCGACCCCGGCGGCAAGATGGAGGAGGTCGTCTTCCTCGTCGAGCGCCCGAGCGTCATCACCGGCGCGTTCCACGAGCGCCACCTGCGCCTGCCCGCGCGGGTGCTCGTGACCGCGATGCAGGGGCACCAGCGCTACTTCCCCCTCGAGGACGGCTCCGGCGGCCTGCTCCCGGCGTTCCTCGCCGTCTCGAACGGCGACCCGGCGCACGCCGACGTGATCACCCGCGGGAACGAGGGCGTCCTCGACGCCCGCCTCCAGGACGCCGAGTTCTCGTTCGACAAGGACCTCGAGGCCGGGCTCGACGACCTCGACGCGCGGCTCGACGCGATCGTGTTCCACAAGCGCCTCGGCACCATGGCGCAGAAGCGCGCGCGCCTCGTCGCGGGCGTCGCCGAGCTGGCCGCGGCCGTCGGCGCGGACGACGCCGTCCGCGCGCAGGCCGAGCACGCCGCCCGGCTCGCCAAGGTCGACCAGGGGGCCGTGCTCGTCGCGGAGTTCTCGGAGCTGCAGGGGTACGTCGCGGCCGAGTACGCCCGTCGCGCCGGCATCGACGACGCCGTCGCGACCGCGGTCGAGGAGCAGTACCTGCCCGAGGGCGCCGACTCGCCGGTGCCGGGCAGCGCCGCGGGGGCCCTGCTGGCCGCCGCCGAGCGGGTCGACAACCTCGCCGGCGCGTTCGCGGTCGACGAGGCGCCGACGGGCTCGAAGGACCCCTACGGGCTGCGCCGCGCCGCCCTCGGGCTGATCCGCATCGCGCTCGACCGCGGCTGGGACGCCGACCTGCGCCTGCTCGTCGCCGCTGCGCACGGGCGCCTCGCCGACCAGGGCGCCGACCTCGTCCTCGACCGCGAGCGGACGGTGGACGCGGTCGACGCCTTCCTCGGCGACCGCCTGGTCTACGTCCTCGGCCGCGAGGGCGTGGGGGCGGAGGCGGTCGCGGCGGCGATCGGCGCCGGCCTCGGCGGCCCGGCGATCACCGCGGAGTGGGCGCGCGCGCTCGACGCCGCGCGCGACGGCGACGACTTCCGCGCCGCGTGGACGGCGAGCACCCGCCTCGTGCGCCTCGCCCGCAAGGGCCCCGACGCCGGCACCCCGGAGGCCCCGCCCGACGACGACCCAGGTGAGGCCGCGCTGCGCGACGCCGTCGCCGCGGCGCGCCCGCGCGTCGAGGGGGCCCGCGCCGCGCGCGACCCCGGGGCCGCGCTGGCCGCCGCCGCCGAGCTCGCGGGGGCCGTCGACCGCTTCTTCGTCGACGTGCTCGTCAACGCCGAGGACCCCGGCGTGCGGGCGCGCAGGTACGGGTTGATCCGGGACGCGTCCCGGGTCCTCTCGGGGGTCGCGGACTTCGACCGGGTGACCGACGTGGGAGGCTGATCGGGTGGGGACCACCGGGGTGATCACCAAGCGGGTGTACGACTTCTCCGAGGGTGGTCGCGAGATGCGCGACCTGCTCGGCGGGAAGGGCGCGAACGTCGCCGAGATGACCCGGCTCGGGCTGCCGGTCCCCAAGGGCTTCACCATCACCACCGAGACCTGCATCGAGTACCTGCGGGGCGGGCACGCCTTCCCGCTCGGGCTGACCCGCGAGGTCACGGCCCACCTGGAGGCGCTCGAGCAGGCCGTCGGCAAGCGCCTCGGCGACGCCGAGAACCCCCTGCTGGTGTCGGTGCGCAGCGGCGCCAAGTTCTCGATGCCGGGGATGATGGACACCGTCCTCAACCTCGGCCTGAACGACATCAGCGTCGAGGGGCTCGCCGCCCGCACCGGCAACCCCCGGTTCGCGTACGACTCGTACCGCCGCTTCATCCAGATGTTCGGCGACGTCGTCGCCGAGGTCCCGAAGGAGCACTTCGAGCGGGCGCTGAACCAGATGAAGCACCGGCGCCGGGTGGAGCAGGACGTCGACCTGACGGCCGCCGACCTGACGAGCCTCGTCGAGATCTTCAAGGACATCTACCGCGAGCACCGGGGCGAGGCGTTCCCGCAGGATCCCCGCGCCCAGCTCGACGCCGCGATCCGCGCGGTCTTCGAGTCGTGGGACAACCGGCGGGCCCGCGACTACCGCCGCCTGAACCGCATCGACCACGACCTCGGCACCGCCGTCAACGTGCAGCAGATGGTGTTCGGCAACACGGGCCCGAACTCGGGCACCGGCGTCGCGTTCACCCGCAACAACGTGACGGGGGAGAAGGGGGAGCCCTTCGGCGACTTCCTCATCAACGCCCAGGGCGAGGACGTCGTCGCCGGCATCCGCACCCCGCGGCCGCTGGTCGAGCTGAGGGACGAGATCCCCGAGGCCTACGACCAGCTGATCCGCACGATGGACCACCTCGAGCAGACGTACCGGAACATGCAGGACGTCGAGTTCACCATCGAGGACGGCGCGCTCTACATGCTGCAGACCCGCAACGGCAAGCGCAGCGCGCAGGCCATGGTGCGGATCGCGGTGGACCTCGTGGCCGAGGGCGTCCTCTCCGAGCAGGAGGCCCTGACGTCGCTGGTCGAGCCGGACCAGGTACGCCAGCTCCTGCTGCCCCAGCTCGACCTGGAGCGCGCGTCGACCCCCCTCGCGAAGGGCGTGAACGCGTCCCCGGGGGCCGCCGTCGGCGCCGTCGTCTTCACCGCCGACGAGGCGGAGCGGCTCGGCAAGGCCGGCGAGCAGGTGGTCCTCGTCCGCGACGAGACCACCCCCGACGACTTCCACGGGATGATCGAGGCGCAGGGCATCCTCACCGCCCGCGGCGGCAAGACGAGCCACGCCGCGATCGTCGCCGTCGGGATGGGCAAGCCCGCCGTCTGTGGCGTCACCGCCATCCGCTTCGGTGACGACGGCACCATGCGGATCGGGTCCGAGACCTTCCGCGAGGGCGACCGCATCACCATCGACGGGACCACCGGCACCGTCTTCGCGGGCGACGCTCCGCTCGTGCCCCCGGACCCGGACAACCCGTTCCTGCAGACGATCCTCGAGTGGGCGGACCGCGCCCGCACGATGGCGGTGCGCGCGAACGCCGACACCCCCGACGACGCCGCGCGCGCCCGCGCCTTCGGGGCGGAGGGGATCGGCCTCTGCCGCACCGAGCACATGTTCCAGGGGGACGACCGCCTGCCGATCGTGCAGAGCATGATCATGGCCGAGGACGCCGCCGACCGGGTCCCGTACCTCGACCAGCTCCGCGTCTTCCAGACGAGCGACTTCGAGGGGATCTTCCGGGCGATGGCGGGCCTGCCCGTCACGATCCGGCTGCTCGACCCGCCGCTCCACGAGTTCCTGCCGAGCCTGATCGAGCTGTCGGAGCGCGTCGCGGTCGCGAAGGCGACGGGGCGGACCGACCCGGAGGCCGTCGAGCAGCTCGCCGTGGTGCAGCAGCTCCACGAGGTCAACCCGATGCTCGGCACCCGCGGCTGCCGCCTCGGCATCGAGTGGCCCGACGTCTACCGCATGCAGGTCGCGGCGATCATGACCGCGGCGTGCACGATCAAGCGCGAGACGGGGGCCGCTCCGATCGTCGAGATCATGATCCCGCTCGTCGGCTTCGAGGAGGAGCTGCGGATCATGCGGGCCCAGGTGATCGAGGTCGCCGAGATCGTGCTGCTGGAGCAGCGGATGGCCGTCGAGTACGCGGTGGGGACGATGATCGAGCTGCCCCGGGCCGCCCTGCGCGCCGCGCAGATCGCCCGCGAGGCCGACTTCTTCTCGTTCGGCACCAACGACCTGACGCAGACCACCCTCGGGTTCAGCCGCGACGACGCCGAGAACAAGTTCCTGACGCACTACCTGCAGAACAACGTGATCACGTTCAACCCGTTCGAGACGATCGACCAGGACGGCGTGGGGCGGCTGATCGCGATCGCGGTGGAGGAGTCCCGCGCCGAGAAGCCCGGCATCAAGCTCGGGATCTGCGGCGAGCACGGCGGCGACCCGGCGTCGGTGATGTTCTTCCACGGCGCGGGCCTCGACTACGTCTCGTGCTCTCCGTTCCGCGTCCAGACCGCCCGCATCGCGGCGGCGCGCGCGGCGCTCGGGGCGTAGCGGTGGCCGAGGACGCGCGGTACGAGCTCGCCGGCCTCGGCGACCTGCTGGCGATGATCGTCGAGGGGTGGCGGGTCTCGCGGATGCACTTCGCGGACCGGGCGACCCCGGGGGGTCCCGCCGCCGCCTACTTCGCGCTGACCCGGGGGCCGGGGGAGTCCCGCGGCGTCTACGTCCCCGACGACGGCCGGGCGTTCTCCCACCGCGCCCTGGTGGAGCTGTTCCGGGAGAGCCCGGAGATCTGGAAGCACCGCTCGCCGGGCACGATGCCGGCGCCGGGCGCTGACCCGCCCGAGGGGACCGACGTCTGGGGGGAGGTGCCGGAGCCGTTCCCGGACGCCCTCGCGCTGGTGCCGTCGACGCTCCGCGAGGTGGTGCCCGTCAACCAGATCCAGTCGGCGGGCGGTCTCGACGTCGCGCTGGTCGCCCTGGAGCGCCACGACGGGGGCGCGCGCATCCGCTACATCTGCCACGCCGCCGACGGCCGGCGCCGCTCCGAGGTGTGCATGCTCGACGTCCTCGCGGTCGACGACGCCGGGCGTCGGTACCGGACCGCGTGCGTCGAGGGGAGCCCCGAGGGCGGGCGCCTCGAGGGCGCCCTGCTCCTGGCGCCGGCGGTCCCGCAGGCGGTGCAGCGGCTCACGGTCACCGTCGGGACGATCTGGGGGGACGGCGAGGGCGCCCGCCAGACCTCGGGTCCGTGGGTGTTCCCGATCCCGCTCGGCGGGCGGTGAGACGGCGGCCGTGATCGCCCGCGAGCCGCCGCTCGGGCCCCGCGCCGCGCGCGCGGACCTCGCCGGGCGTGCCCGGCCGGAGGAGCCGGACCCGCTTCGCACCGCGTTCCAGCGGGACCGCGACCGGATCCTCCACACCACCTCGTTCCGGCGGCTGAAGCACAAGACGCAGGTCTTCGTCGCCCCCGCCGGCGACCACTACCGCACGCGCCTGACGCACACCCTCGAGGTGTCGGCCGTCGCCCGCACCGTCGCCCGGGCCCTCGCGCTGAACGAGGACCTCGTGGAGGCGATCGCGATGGGCCACGACCTCGGGCACGCGCCGTTCGGCCACGCGGGGGAGGCGGCCCTCGACGCGATCCTGCAGGAGCAGCACGGCCTGCGCTTCGAGCACAACGTCCAGAGCCTGCGGGTCGTCGACGTCCTGGAGCGCGGCGGGGGCGGGCTGAACCTGACCGACGCGGTCCGCGACGGGATCCTCCACCACACCGGCTCCGGCCGTCCCGCGACGCTCGAGGGCCAGATCGTGCGGCTGCTCGACCGGATCGCGTACGTGAACCACGACATCGAGGACGCCCTCCGCGCCGGGATCCTCGCGCCCGGCGACCTGCCGGCCGACGAGGTCGCCGTGCTCGGGTCGACGACGTCGGAGCGGCTCACCACGCTCGTCGCGGACTGTGTCGACGCGAGCCGCGACTCCGACGAGATCCGGCAGTCCGCCGAGATCGGCCAGGCGTTCCTGCGCCTGCGGAGGTTCATGTTCCAGAACGTCTACCTCGCGTCCCCGGCGCGGGACGAGGCCGACCGCGCGCGGGGCGTCGTCCGCGCCCTCTTCACGTGGTACCTGGAGCACCCCGAGGCCCTCCCGCCCGCCGCCGAGGCCGACCCGGTGCGCCGCGTGACCGACTTCGTCGCCGGCATGACCGACCGGTACGCCCTGCGCCGGTACCGCGAGGCGTTCGAGCCCCAGGAGGGCCCCCTCTAGCGTCCCGCATGGTTGCTCCGGCGCCGCGGCGGGGACGATCTCCCCCGAGGGGCATCGACACCGACCCGCGAGGAGGCCCGAATGGGGATCGACGACCTGGTGAACACGGCGAAGGACCTGGCCGGGAAGGGCAGGGAGCTGGCCGGCGACGTGACGGAGAAGGCGAAGGACGTCGGATCCCGCGTCGCCGAGGACGCCCGCGAGGTGAAGGACATCGCGACGGGCGACGGGTCCATCCAGGACAAGGCGAAGGCGGCGGTCGAGGCCGTCAGGGACGGCGGGGGCCCGGACGAGCCCGGCGCCCCGACCGTGCCCGACCCCGGGGCGGGCCCGGACCTGCCGGGGCCGCCCGCCTGAGGCGGGCGCGACGCCTCCCGCGACCCGGTGCGCCGGGTCGCGGGAGGACGACGACCGGCGGCCGGGCCGGCCGACGCGCGGTCAGTCGGCGGTGACGACCCCCACCGGGCAGGTGACGCCGGTGCCGCCCAGGCCGCAGTAGCCGTTCGGCACCTTCGCGAGGTACTGCTGGTGGTAGTCCTCGGCGTAGTAGAAGTCCGGCGCGTCGAGGATCTCGGTCGTGATGGCCCCGAGCCCGGCGTCGGCGAGGCGCTGCTCGTAGGCGTCGCGGGTGGCCTCCGCCACGGCCCGCTGCTGCGGGGAGTACACGTAGATCCCGGAGCGGTACTGGGTGCCGACGTCGTTGCCCTGCCGCATCCCCTGGGTGGGGTCGTGGTTCTCCCAGAAGGCCTTCAGGATCTCCTCGTAGGAGATGACGGCGGGGTCGAAGACGACCCGCACGACCTCGTTGTGGCCGGTCCGCGCGGAGCAGACCTCCTCGTACGTCGGGTTCGGGGTGTAGCCGCCGGCGTACCCCACGGCGGTGGTGTAGACGCCGTCGAGCGTCCAGAAGACCCGCTCGGCGCCCCAGAAGCAGCCGAGGCCGACGAGCGCGAGCTCGGTCGTCTCCGGGAACGGGGGCGTGATCGGCGTGCCCAGCACGAAGTGCCGCGCGGTGACGGGCATCTCCTGGTCGCGGCCGGGCAGGGCGTCCTCGGGCGCCACCATCTGCGCCTTCATGCGTGAGAAGAGACCCATCGACGTTCCTCCCTGTTCGAGACCCGTGTCCGAGCATAGGACGGGTGTGCGTGCCGCGCCCCGTATCCTGTCGGGTCTGTCCGCGACCCGACCCATCCCATGCCGCTGATCGCGCCCCAGAGCGTCGAGGCCGTGCGCCAGGGCGCCGACCTCGTCGAGCTCGTGCGCGGGCGGGTCGAGCTCGCCCGCCGCGGGGGCCGGTGGTGGGGGAGGTGTCCGTTCCACGAGGAGCGGTCCCCGTCGTTCAGCCTGCTGCCGCCCGACTTCCGGCGCTACTACTGCCACGGCTGCGGCGTCACGGGCGACGCCATCACGTGGATGCGCGAGCAGGAGGGCGCCGCGACGTTCGGCGAGGCGATCCAGCAGCTCGCGGAGCGCTTCGGCATCCCCATCTCCTTCGAGGAGGAGAGCCCCCAGGACGCCGCGCGGCGCAAGGCCACCGACCGGCGGCGGACGCTGCTGGGCCGGGCGGCGGCCTTCTACGCCGAGTACCTGTGGCGTGCCGACGAGGCGGCCCCGGCGCGCGAGTACCTCGCCGGGCGCGGGTTCGCGGAGGACCTCGTCCGCCGACTCGGCGTCGGGTACGCCCCGGGGGGCGGCGCGGTGCTGGCGGGGCGCGCCCAGAAGGAGGGCTTCACCCGCGACGAGCTGGTCGACGCGGGCCTCGCCCGGCGCCGCGGGGGCCAGGTCGCCGACTTCTTCCAGTCGCGGATCATGTTCCCGATCGGGGACAGCCAGGGGAGGGTCCAGGGCTTCGGCGGGCGGACCCTCGACCCGGCGGAGCGCGCGAAGTACGTCAACTCCCCCGAGGGGCCCCAGTTCAGCAAGCGCACCCTCCTGTTCAACCTCGCCGCGGCGCGCGTGGCCGCCACGCGCGCGGGCTACTTTGTGGTGGTGGAGGGCTACACCGACGTGATGGGCCTCGCCGCCGCCGGCATCGACGCGGCGGTCGCCTGCATGGGCACGTCGCTGACGACCGACCAGATCCGCCTCCTCCGACGGTGGGCGCCGGAGGTCAAGCTCTGCTTCGACGCGGACGCCGCGGGGGAGCAGGCGGCCTGGCGGAGCGTCGAGGCCGGGGCCGACGTGAACCTGTCGTGGTCGGCGGTGCAACTGCCGAAGGGACGGGATCCGGGCGACCTGGCGGGCGATCCGGCCGGTCTGGAGGCACTGGCCCGGGCCGTCGAGGGCTCCGAACCTCTGGTAACTTCCCTGATCCGCTCACGAATCTCCCGAGCGGGAAGCTCCCTCCGGGAGAAGGAATCGGCCCTCGAGGCCATCGCCGAGCTCCTGCGGCGGTTCCCCGACTCGGTGGAGAAGGACGAGGGGGTTCGCGTGACTGCTGGCCTGCTTCAGTTGTCCCAGGGCTTGGAGGAGCGGCTCCGTCGGTCGTCCCGGCGGGAGGCCCCGGTCGACACCGTCCTGCCCCGCCGGACGACGTCCCCCGCGGAGATCCGCGAGCGCCGCTTCCTGGCGATGGCCGTCGCCCTGCCCGGGCCCGCCGCCCGCTACGTCGAGGGGATGCCCGTGGAGGCGTTCCAGGTCGAGGGGCACCGTCGCGCGTTCGGCCTGATCCGCGCCGGCGACGTCGACATCGACGGGTGGCCCGACGACCTGCAGGAGATCGCCCTCGCCCTGCGCCTCGAGCTGTCGGAGGCCGCGCCCTCCGAGGCGGAGCTGCGGGAGGCCGCCTACCGGGTGGAGCTGCCGATGCTGGAGCGCCGGGTCGCCGAGCTGAGGAGCGCCGGTGACGAGGCGGGGATGCTCCAGGCGCTGGACCTCACCCGGAGGGTACGCGCCGCCCTCCGGGCGGAGCGATGAGCACGGGCGTGTCGATCACCGGGCTGGAGGAGGTCCGGGAGCTGATCGACGAGGGGCGGGAGCTCGGCGCCGTGCCCCTGAGCCGCATCGCCGACGTGGTCGAGGCGGCCGACCTCTCCGAGGAGCAGCAGGAGCGTCTGCTGCAGGTCCTCGCCGAGATGAACATCGAGGTGCTGGGGGAGGGGGTCGAGCCCGCCGGACCCGCCGGCGTCGCCCCGCGCCTCGACCTCAGCGTCAAGGCGAACTCGAGCGACCCCGTCCGGATGTACCTCCGCGAGATCGGCCGGGTGCCGCTGCTGACGGCGGCCCAGGAGGTCTCGCTCGCGAAGCGGATCGAGCGCCGCGACATGGCGGCCAAGGCGACGCTCATCGAGGCGAACCTGCGGCTCGTGGTGTCGGTCGCGAAGCGCTACGTCGGCCGCGGGCTGGCGTTCCTCGACCTGATCCAGGAGGGCAACCTCGGCCTGATCCGCGCGGTCGAGAAGTTCGACTACCGCAAGGGCTACAAGTTCTCGACGTACGCGACGTGGTGGATCCGCCAGGCGATCACCCGCGCCATCGCCGACCAGGCACGCACCATCCGGGTGCCGGTGCACATGGTGGAGACGATCAACCGCCTCTCCCGCGTGCAGCGCCAGCTCCTCCAGGACCTCGGCCGCGAGCCGACGACGGAGGAGGTCGCCCGCGAGCTGGAGGTCACGCCGGAGCGGGTCCGGGAGATCCAGAAGGTCGCCCAGGAGCCGGTGTCGCTGGAGACGCCCGTGGGCGAGGACGAGGACTCCGAGCTCGGCGACCTGATCGAGGACTCCGCCATCCAGAGCCCCGCCGACGCCGTCGCCCTGACGCTGCGCAGCGAGGAGCTCGAGGGCATCCTCGGCCAGCTCACCCACCGGGAGCGCAAGGTGCTGGAGCTGCGCTTCGGCCTGCGGGGCGAGGAGCCGCGCACGCTGGAGGAGGTCGGGCAGCGGTTCGGCGTCACCCGCGAGCGCATCCGCCAGATCGAGGCGAAGACCCTCACGAAGCTCCAGGCCTACCGCGACACCCAGCGCCTCCGGGAGTTCCTGGACTAGTCCCCGGTCGCGGCGTCCGGCCCGTCCGGCCGGGCGATCAGGGCGACGGCCTCGGCGCGGCGGGTGGCGCCACCCATCGTGATGGTGCAGCGCGCCGCGAGGGCGAGGGCGTCGCCGGTCCCCTCGGGGCGGCGGGGGGCGGGGCCGATCCACGCGATCCGGGGGGCGGGGCCGAGCATGGCGGCGCGCTGCGCCCAGATCAGGAGGCGCGCCAGGGCGAGGGCCCCGGCGCTGACGCCCTCCGCCCGGCCCCGCGACGACACGTAGGCGCGGTGCGCCGCGATGCAGGCGGCCAGCGACAGGGCGTCGGGGGCTCCCTCGTGGTCGAGGTCGAGGGCGGTGAGCACGGCGTCGGCGGCGGGGTCGTCGCCGTCGCGGGGCCGGGTGAGGGCCGGCGCGAGGGTCGTGAGCTGGGGACGGAGGGCGATGCCGAGGGCGTCGGCCGCCTGGCGCAGGCCCGGCTCGAGCGCGCCGATCAGCTCCGAGTGGGCGTCGGTGAGGCGGAGACCCACTCGGAGCCGTGCGCGCGGGGTGTCGCTAGACGGTGGGCGGGGGCGCGACCTCGGCCTCGCCGGCGGGCGGGGCCTCGGTGAAGACGAACTCGTCCGGTTCGCCGCCGAGCCGGTCCTTGACCAGCCAGTAGGCGAGTCCACCGAGGGCGAGCAACAGGAGGAGCTTCTTCATGTGGTCTCCGTTCCGGGCGGTTCGACGAGCGGATGCCAACCGTATCGCATGACCGTCAGCCCCCCGAGACCCTCAGGAGCACCTTCCCGACGTTCGCGTCGTCGCCGACCATGCGGTGGGCCTCGGCGGCGCGCTCCAGCGGGAGGACGGCGTGGACGACGGGGCGTAGCCGCCCGTCGGCGAGGCGGGGGACCCCCCACGCCGCGAAGTCGGCGGCGAGGTCGGCCTTCTCGCGCGGCGTCCGGGCGCGGACGGTGCTCCCGTACACGGTGGCCTGCTTGGAGAGCAGCGCCGACAGGTCGACCTGCGCGACGCGGCCGCCGACGAGGCCGACGAGCGAGATGCGCCCGAGCCGCGCGAGCGCCCGGACGTTCTCGTCCCAGTAGGAGGCCCCGACCAGGTCGAGCACGACGTCGGCGCCGTGGCCGGCGGTCGCGGCGAGGACGGCGTCGGCGAAGCGGCCGTCCCCGGCGACGACCGGCTCCCCCCCGAGCGCGACGACGGCGTCGGCCTTCGCGGCGGACCGGACGGTCCCGATGCGGCGGGCGCCGAGCTCGTGGGCGACCTGCAGGGCGGCGGTCCCGACGCCGCTGGCGGCGGCGTGCACCAGCAGGACCTCCCCCTCGGCGAGGCCGGTGAGGCGGCGCAGCGACTGCCACGCGGTGAGGAACACCTCGGGGACGGCGGCGGCGTCCACGAGGTCCATGCCCGCGGGGACCGGCATGAGCTGGCCCGCCGGCACCGCGACCTGCTCGGCGTAGCCCCCGCCGCCCAGGAGGGCCATCGCGCGGTCGCCGGGCGCCCACCCCGTGACCCCCGGACCGACCTCCGTGACGGTGCCGGACGCCTCGAGCCCGAGGATCTCGCTCGCCCCCGGCGGGGGCGGGTAGTGGCCCTCGCGCTGCATCAGGTCGGCCCGGTTGACGGCGGTGGCGGCGACCTCCAGCACCACCTCGCCCTCGCCGGCCCGCGGGTCGGGGGCCTCCCCGAGCCGCATGACCTCCGGCCCGCCGGCGCCGTCGAGCACGATCGCCCTCATCGCCCCGTCCTCCGTTCGCGCATCCGGCCGAGCACCACGCCCGCCACGGCGCCGACGGCGGCCCCGGCGGCGACGGCGAGCTCCGACTCCACGGCGAGGCCCACGACGGTGCCGAGCGCGAGGCCGATGCCGGCCCCGTAGGAGACCCAGGCCATCCGCCGCACCGACCGCGCGTCGCTCACCGCGGCACCGCGGCGCGGATGAGGCCGGCGCAGGCGTCGGGGGCGTCCCAGAAGAGCGCGTGTCCGGCGTCGATGGTCGTGACCTCGAGGCGGTCGCCCAGGTCGCGTCGCAGCGCCTCCCGCAGGGCGTCGCTCACGTAGTCGGCGCGGCCGGCGACGGCCAGCGCGACCCGGCCCGGGTACCCGGCGAGGGACGGGGCGGGACGCGCCATCTCGCTCCACGCCGTCACCGACGCGGGGCGGCTGAACGCGAAGCGGACGCGGCCGTCGGGACCCTCGACCAGGAAGTCGTCGAGGTCCTCGTCGACGGTGTCGCGGCTGTGCGGCGGCCGCAGGGCCGCGCGCGCCTCCCGGGCCTCCTCCCGCGTCGCCCAGCCCTCGTCGCGCCGGGCGTCCTCGGCCTCGCGCGCCGCCCGGGCCGGGTCGAGCGCGCCGGCGGGGTCGAGGAGCACGAGCCCCGCGACGCGCGCGGGCGCCGTGGCGGCGAGGTGCAGGGCGATCACGCCGCCGAAGGAGTGGCCGACGACCGTCGCCGCGTCGATGCCGGCGGCGTCGAGCGTGTCGACGAGGTCGGCGACGTGCCGCTCGAGGCTCCACGGCGGGTCCCACGTCGACCGGGCGTGGCCCCGCAGGTCCGGCGCGAGGACCCGCAGGTCGGCGAGGTGCTCCTGCGCCAGCCGGCGGTACCGCGCGCCGGTGTTCGTCACGCCGTGCGCAACCAGGACGGGCGGGGCCCCGTCGGGTCCCCACGCGTGGACGTGCAGCGCGCTCACGGGGCGCATCCTCTCACCCGGCGCGGCCGGGAGCCCGGCTCAGCGGCGGATGCGGGCGTTCTTCGCGACGCAGAAGTTGCTGATCCCGAGCGGGGCCTTCGTGAAGGTGCGGCCGCGGAACGGCCAGACGCGCCACACGTAGCAGGCGCCGCGGGCCAGCACCGGGGTGCGCAGGCGCTGGGCGCGGGGGAAGACCGAGCGCACCTTGCGCAGCGGCACGGCGTCGGAGGTCGCGCCGGCGCGGGGGGTGCCGACACGGAAGATCTGGACGTTGTAGACGGTGGTGCCCGCGGGTCCCCGGGTCCAGCTCAGCATGGGGCGCCGGTCCTTCACGACGGCCGCCTTGCGGGGCCGCAGCTTGGTGGTGCGCAGCGAGGGGAGGGCGAGGGTCGTCACGGCGGGGGCGCGCGGCGTGGCGGCGGGGGTGGTCGCCGGGGTGACGGGGGTGCGCGTCGTGGCGGGCGTCGCCGTCGGCGTCGGCACCGGTGCGGGGATGACGGTGACGGGGAAGAGGGCGGCGGGGCCGGCGTTGCCGGCCCGGTCGATCTGGACGACGCGGACCGCGAACCCGCCGGCGGGCAGTCCGGCGATGTCGGCGCGCGTGTCGGTCGTCTCGACGGGTGCCCGCACGATCCCCGCGGCGGGGTCGACGCCGCCGGTGACGCTCCAGGCGAACCGTGCGCCCGTCTCCTGCCCGGTCCACGACACCCCGAACGGCGTCTCCGACGAGACGGCGGGCGGTCCGAGCACGCGCACCACGCCGGGGGCGGTGCGGTCGATGGTGAACCGGCGGGTCACGGACTCCGCGTTGCCGCCGCGCCCCTGGACGACGGTGAAGACGTGGTCGCCCTCGCTGAACTCCTTCTGGAGGGTGACGGTGAACGGGCCCTCGGGGTTGCGGACGGTCGCGAACTCGCCGTTCGTGGCCGCCCACGTCACGCTTGACGCATCCGCGTCCGGCGTGACGACGTAGCTCGGGGCCGTGTTCCAGGCGTCGCCGTCGGTGCCCGAGACGGCGGGGGCGCCCGTCGCGACGGCGGGCAGCACGAGGGCGCCGCCCGTCAGAACGCAGGCGGCGGCCCACAACCGGCTCGGCCTGCGGGCGCCCGTCATCCCGCGACCTTAGCGCCGCGCGGCCCGCGCGCCCAATCGGGGGTCGCCGCGGGCCATCCGGCGGCGCCCCCGGTGGTCTAGGATCCGCCGCCGTGGCCCGGCAGACCGTCGACGAGATCGTGGAGGCCCTCGAGGCCGTCCGCAGCCCGGACGCCCCCGCCGGTCCGTACGTCCGCGTCCCGGCGCCCCGCTACACGTCGATGACCCACGACGTGCTCCGGCAGTCCCACGCCCACGACACGGTGGAGCGCCCCGACGCCTCCGCGACGTACCACCAGGCCGTCGCCGACCTCCACGTGTGGACCCGCAGCGGGCCGGACGGCGGGCCGTGGGTCGCCCTCGCGACCAGCGTCACCCGGCTGGCGGACCGCATCGTCGTCGACGCGGGCTTCCGCGTCCCGGCCGACTCCCCCGAGCACGCGGCCGAGCTGGCCCGCGACCCGGCGCGCGCACTCGCGACGCTCGTGACCCGGTTCGGCCTGTCGTACTACAGCGAGAAGAAGCGGGTGTTCGTCACGCCGCTCCACGTCGCGAGCCTGTCGGCGCCCCTCGAGGAGCTCGGGCCCGACCAGTTCGCCCGCGCCGTCGGCCTGGAGACGCCGCCCGACGGGACGGCCGTCGCCGTGAACGTCGCGGTGTCGCGGTCCCGTGACGGCATGACCCGGCTGGCGTGGCTGTTCGTGCTGGACCTGACGCGGTACGCCGCGGAGGCGCGGCCCCGCCGCCGCTGACGGGTCCGGCGGGCGCTCAGCCCGCCGCGAGGGCCATGGGGTCGTTGACGAAGGCGCCGTCGCGGACGCGCCCCAGGAGCTGCACCGGCCCGTCCGACCAGCGCCGCCCGCCGTCGGCGCGGAGGCCGGCGACGAGCTCCGGCGGCAGCCCGGTCACGACCATGGAGGCCCCGGCGCACGACGGCGGCCACGACTCGGCGACGGCGTCGCAGAGGCGGGCGGCGCCGCCGTCGTCCACGACGACGTGGGCGCGCACCGCGAGCAGCACGCCCCCCTCCGCCGCGCGGGCCTCCGCGACGCTCAGCCCGGCGTCGGCGAGCATGACGCCCGCGGCCGGGGGCGGGGGCGCCGCCGCCGACGGGGTGGCGGCCCCGTCGCCGTCGTCGCCGCATCCGGCGAGGGCCAGGGCACCCGCCGCCACCGCCACCGCCAGCGCCGTCCTCGTCCGCATCGCCCACCCCCGTGTCGTCGACCCCGTCGACCGTCTCCGCCGCCGGCGCCCGTGTCGTCACACCCCGCGTAGAGAGATGGCCACACGCCGTCGCGCCGGGGCGGGCGGCGTCGATGGGTCCCTGTGGGCACATCGACGGGGGACGGGGACATGACGGGGACCGCGGCACCGGAGACGATGGTCAGCCTGAGCCAGCCGGGGCGCGTCATCGACGTGCTCGCGCGATGCATGGCGGGACGCCGTGCGCCGGGGAGGTCGGGCTGGTCGGCCGCGAACCACCTCGCCGCGGACCTCGAGCGGCACTACGGCGTCCGCGCGACGGGGCCCACGATCGAGCGCGCCCTCCGGATCCTGCAGCGCCGGCGGCAGGTCACCGTCCGCGTCGATGACGCCGGCCGCGTCTGGTACCGGCGGGCCGAGTGACGGCGGTCAGCCCAGCGGGTCCGCGGGGGGCGCCGTCAGCCCGGGGACGTCGCCCTCGATCTCCACCTGGTCGGGGCGGTCGAAGACGGCGCGGAGGGTCACGAACGCGGCGCGCGGCTCGAGGACGTCGGCGAGGACGTCGGGTCCGTCGCGGCCGTCCTGGATGATCGCCCCCTCGCGCACGAGGTCGAGTGCGGCCATGCCGAGGGCGCTCGGGCGGGAGTCGATCCGCCCCGGCTCGAGCCAGCTGAGGGTGGCGGGCACACCCTTGTAGTCCCCGCGGAGCACGAAGGCCATGGGGGATGCTAGACCGGACCCCCCGCCGGAGGCCAGGGTCCCCGGCGCCCCCGCGACGTGGTCAGGCGTCGGCGGCGCGCGCCTCGCGTTCGGTGAGGTCCACCAGCTCGAAGGTCACGCAGGCCGGGCAGATGCCGGGGGCGTCCCGCAGGTCCCCGCACTCGGTGCAGTAGTGCTCGCGGTCCATGGTGGATCCCCCTTCGGCGGTGCGGGCCTCGACGGTCCGTGTCGACGAGACTATTGCCCCCGCCGGACGCCCGCACACCCCTCCCGCGGCCAGATCACGGCCGTCCGCGCGGGGGGTGACCGCGCGGCGGGTCCGTGGTCCCGCCCAGGATCAGGGCCGCGGCCTCGACGGGGACGTCGAGCTGGGGGCAGTGGCCGACGCCGTCCATGACGACCCAGTCGGCGTGGGGGAGCCAGTCGCGGCGCATCCGCTCCGCCGCGCCCGGCCAGGGGAGGAGGGCGTCCTCGGTCCCCCACACGATCCGCACGGGGCACGTGATGGCGGCCGCATCGACGCGGTACCCCTCCCGCCGGGCGACGTCGAGGAGCGGCGCGAGGCCGGTGCACGCGACGACGCCGAGGATCTGGTGGGCGAGCAGCTCGGCGGGGATGTGGGCGTACGCCACGGTGGTGGCCGCCGTCGCGCGCCGCCGGCCCTCCGGCGTCGCGACGAGGTCGCCGGCGCGGGGGGCGGCGTGTCGCAGCGCCTCCTGCGTCGCGGTGAACCCGTCGAGCATCCCCGCGACCCAGGGAGCCCCGGGGTCCCACCCGCCGGCGGGGGCGAGGGCGACGACCGACGTGGCACGCCCCCGCGCGGCGAGCTGCAGGGCGACGTACCCGCCGAGGGAGTTGCCGGCGATGTGGGCGCGGTCCATGCCGGCGGCGTCCATCGCCCGCTCGACGGCGTCCGCGAGCGTGGCGCCGGTCACCCGGTCCGGCAGGGGCGGTCCCCCGGCGTGCCCGGCGAGGGTCGGGGCGAGGACGTCGTGGTGCCGCTCGAGGGCGGGCAGCACCAGCTCCCAGGTGCGCCACGTGTCGGTGAACCCGTGCAGCAGCACCAGGGGGGTGCCGGCGCCGCCCCGGTGGGCGGGTGTGAAGGGCGTGACCACCCCGGCAGGGTACGCGTGCCCCGGTGGGTGGACCCGGCACGGGGGGCCGGGCCTAGGATGACCCCATGCCGTCCCGCCGCCCCCGCCCCCGGTGCCTCCTGCTCGCGCTCGCGCTGGTGGCCGGCCTCGTGCTGGCGGCCCCGGCCGCGGCGGCGCCCCCGGTCGTCTCGGGGGCCGACGGCGACCGGTGGAGCACCGCCCCGACGTACACGGTGACCGCGGGCACGCCCGTGGTCGCGCGCGCCCGCTTCCGCTGGTCGGCGACGAACGGGCAGGAGGGCGACTCCGACACCGTCCCGTTCACGATCACGCTGACGACCCCCTTCGCGGAGGGCCCGGCGTCGCTGACCGTGACGCAGCGGCCGCGGGGCCTCGGGTTGCCCGAGAGCACGACGCGCACGTTCGTGATCGACCGGACCCCTCCTGCCGCCGTCGCGCTGACGGTGCCGGCGAGCGCGCCCGCCGGCACGGAGGTCCCCGTGTCGTGGTCCGCCGGGGAGGCGGGGGCCCGGTACACGCTGCGGGTGCGGACCGCCTCCGGCGCGCCGGTGCAGGGGCCCGTCGAGACGACGGCGACGTCGGCGCGGGTCGTCCCCCTCGAGCCGGGCTCCTACGTCGTCGTCCTCGTGCAGACGGACGCGGCGGGCAACGCGGGGCCCGAGGCGACGGCGCCGCTCTCGGTGCGGGCGTCCGAGGTCCCCGCGTTCACCCCGCCGGTGGTGCCGGTGGCGCCGCCGACGGGCACGACGACCGCGACCCCCCGCCTGCCGTCGACGAACGCGGGGCGCCTCGCGCCGCGCCGCGCGTCGCGGCTGTCGACCCGCCGGCCGGTGCTGTCGTGGGCCCGCGGCCCGAGAGGCACCCGGCTCTACAACGTCCAGGTCTTCCGGGTCTACCCGGCGCAGACGACCGCGTCCGGCGGCCCGCGGCTGCGGAAGGTGAGCTCGAGCTTCCCGAAGGTGCGACGGATGCGGACGGCGGCCCTCGCGCGGGGCGCGTGCTACGTGTGGCGGGTGTGGCCGTACGGCCGGTCCGGGTTCACGGCGAAGCCGCTCGGCCTCAGCAACTTCTGCGTCGCCCCCGCCCGCCCGGGGTCGTAGGGCGATCGCCGCGGTCCCGATCCCGGACCTGCCGCCGGGCCTGGTGGCGGTGCTCGCCACCGTCGGGGCCGGGGGGCCGGTGGCGATCCCCGTCAGCGCGATCTGGCGGCGCGACGCGGGGTGCGTGCTCCTGGCGCTGGCGCGCCGCCGGGCGTCGGTGGACCGGCTGCGCGACGACCCGCGGGTCGCGCTCTCGCTGAACGGGCCGGGCTTCTCGGTGTGCGTCGAGGGCGACGCCCGCGTCGCCGCCGATCCGCTGCCCGGCGCCGACGCGATGGTCGCGTTCGCGGTCGACGTGCGGCACGCCTGGGACGCGCGTGGCCCGGCGACGGAGGTCGACGCCGGGATCCGCTGGCGGTGGACGGCCGACGACGCGGCCGACCGTCACGCCGGGGTGCTCGCCGCCCTGGAGGCGCTGGCCCGGGTCTGAGGCCGCCCGCACCTCAGGCGGCGCAGGTGCGGGCCTCCTGCAGGGCGTCGCGGCGCACGCCGAGCTGCCAGGCGCTGCCCCCGACGGCGACGGACCGCTCGAGGTGGGCGACGGCCTCGTCGCAGCGGCCGAGGTCGATGAGCGCGCGGCCGGTGTTGTAGCGGGCGTTCCCCTCGTAGGGCGCGCCGGTGCCGGCGAGGGCGCGGAGGGCCTCCTCGGCGAGGGCGAGGCCCGCCGCGCTGTCGCCGTCCTCGAGGGCCGCCGTCGACCGGTCGGTGAGGGCGACGGCCTCGTCGGCCGTCGGCACCGCCCCGCCGTCGGCGGGGGCGGCGGGCCCGGGGTCGGGCTCCGGCTCGGGGGCGGGGGCGGGGGCGGCGGGGACCTCGCGGGTCACGGTCTCGACGACGGTGCGGGGGGGTTCGGCGGGGGCGGCGCCCGTGACGGTGCGGGTCGTGGTGCGGGTGACGAGGGCGTCCGCGTCCCCGTCGTCGCCACCGCCGGCGACCATGACGCCCGCGGCGGTCGCGCCGGCGATGAGGACGAGGGCGACGGCGGTGCCGGCGAGTCCCCGGGACCGGCGCCGCCGGCGGCCCTCCTCGATCCCGGCGCCGAGGAGGGGCTGGACGGCGGTGGCCCCGTCGGACGCCGCGGCGTCCCGCAGGGCCGCCGCGAACGACCGGGCCCGCGGGTACCGATCGGCGGGGTCCTTGGCGAGGCCCCGGGCGAGGACGGCGTCGACGGCGGCGGGCAGGTCGGGGCGGCGCGCCGTCGCGAGCGGGACGGGCTCGCCGACGTGGGCGGTGAGCTCCGCGATGCCGGTGCGCCCCGCGTAGGGGCGCTCCCCGGTGAGCAGCTCGAACGCGACGGCGGCGAGGGAGTAGACGTCGCTGACCGCCGTGACGGGCTGCCCCTGCGCCTGCTCGGGGGAGGTGTAGCCCGAGCTGCCGAGGACGGTGCCGGTGGCCGTCAGGCCCGCCCCGGCGTCCTCGAGGAGGCGGGCGATGCCGAAGTCGGCGATCCGGATGGCGCCGTGCTCGTCGAGGAGCAGGTTCGCCGGCTTGACGTCGCGGTGGACGACCCCCGCGGCGTGGGCGGCGTCGAGGGCCTCCGCGGCCTGGGCGACCCAGTCGACCGCCTGGGCCGGCGTGGGCCGGCCGTGCGCGAGGCGCTCCTCGAGGTTGCCGCCGGGGACGTACTCCATGACGAGGTAGGGGGCGCCGTCGTGCTCACCGACGTCGTAGATGGTCGCGACGTGGGGGTGGTGGATGCGGGCGGCCGACATGGCCTCGCGGCGGAAGCGGGCGCGGAAGACCTCGTCGGCGGCGCCGTCGGCGGTCTGGACCTTCACGGCCACGGTCCGCCCGAGGCGGTCGTCGTGGGCGCGGTAGACGGCGCCCATCCCACCGGTCCCGATCCTGACGGGGTCCCGGTAGCGGGCGGGCAGGACGCCGCGGGGGCGGTCGTCGGTGGGTGGCTCGGAGGTCACGTGTGGGGGGCGGGGTGGGGGAGGACGCGGTGACCCGCCCCGGTCGACGTGCCCTCCGGGGCGCCGCCGGACACCTCCCCGGGGCTGCGGCGGGTGCGTTCGTGCAGCCCCAACGCCGGTTACGCACGTCGCCACGGGGGTATCCGTTGCTACCGCCGATCGCGTCGGCGGGACCGGACCAGAGGAAGGACGCCGCCGTGCGCATCGGCCTGATCGCCCCTGCGTGGATACCCATCCCGCCCCCCGCCTACGGGGGCATCGAGCATGTCGTCGCGCTCCTCGCGGGCGGCCTCGCCCGCGCCGGGCACGAGGTGGTGCTGGTCGCCCCTCCCGGCTCGCAGGTGGACGGCGTCAGGGTCGTCGAGACGACCGATGAGCTCCCGCCCCGGATCGGCCTCTCGTGGGAGGAGGCCATGCACCTCCTGCCCGCGATGGGGGAGTTCGAGGGCTGCGACGTCGTCATCGACCACTCCGGGCCGTTCGGCGCCCACCTGGCCGCACATGCCGGCCCGGCCGCGTTCCACGTCGTCCACTGCCCGCTCGGGCTATCGGAGCGGGTGGTGTACGAGGGCCTCGCCGCGGCGGCCCCGGAGCTGCGCTTCATCGCGATCAGCGAGGCGCAGCGCCGATGCGCCCCGGCCCTGGCGTTCGCGGGTGTGTGCCACAACGCCCTCGATCCGTCCGCCCTGCCGTTCTCGGACGTCCCGGGTGACCACCTGGTCTTCCTCGGCCGCATCGCCCCGGGGAAGGGGCCGGGCGCGGCGATCGAGATCGCCCGGCGCCTCGACATGCCGCTCCTGATCGCGGCGAAGTGCCGCGAGGACGAGGAGATGGAGTACTTCGACCGGGTCGTCGCGCCCCACGTCGACGACGACCGGGTCCGGTACCTCGGCGAGCTGACCGGCGACGAGAAGTTCGCCCTGCTCGCCGGCGCCGCGGCGCTGGTCTTCCCGATCGACTGGGAGGAGCCGTTCGGCATGGTGATGATCGAGGCGATGGCGTGCGGAACGCCCGTGCTCGCGACCCGGCGCGGCGCCGTCCCCGAGGTGGTGCTCGACGGTGAGACGGGCTTCGTCCGCGACGACGTCGACGGGCTCGTGGAGGCCGCGGCGTCCCTCGGCCGGATCGACCGCCGCCGGTGCCGGGCGCACGTCGAGGTGAGGTTCTCCGTCGAGCCCTTCATCCGGCGTTACGAGGAGGCGATCGGCACGGTGCATCACGCGGCCGTCCGCCACGCGGCCCACCGCTCCCTCCGTCCCCGGCCCCTACGGTCGCTCGACGCCGTCGACACCACCCGCGGGCTCGTCCGCCGCTGACGGGCGCGGCGGCGGCCACGGGAGGTCGTCGCCCGTCGTCCGGCGGCCCATGGTGGGGCGCGCCGCCAGCTCGACGGCGATACCGGCCGGCACCGACGCGAGGCGCGGTCCGCGGTGGGTCACGTCGACCGAGAGGACGCCGCCGGGGAACGTCATGCCGTGCACCTCGAGGGAGCGTAGGTTCGCCGGGAGGACGGGGTCGATGGTGATCCGGCCGTCGGGGATGTCGGGCTCGAGCCCGAGGAGCGTGGTCGCGAGAGCGAGGGGGACCCCCGCCGCCCACGCCTGCGGGCGGCAGGCGTTGGGGTACGGGATCGGCACGTCGCCGGGCTCGCGGCGGTGGCCCCCGAACAGCTCGGGCAGCCGCCCGTCGAACGCCGTCGCGGCGTCGATCAGAGCACCCGCGAGGTCCACGGCAGCGCCGTGGAGGCCGTAGCGGCGCAGCCCCTCGCAGGCGATCGCCGTGTCGTGGGGCCAAACCGACCCCGCGTGGTAGGAGATGGGGTTGAAGCCCGCCATGTCCGACGAGAGCGTGCGGAGCCCCCACCCGCTGCTGAGCGCGGCGCCGCGGATGTGCGCGGCGACGTGGGCCGCCTGGGCGGGCGTGGGGACGTCGCACCACAGCAGGTGCCCCATGTTCGACGTGGCGGCCGGCACCGGCCGCTTCCGGCCGTCGAGGGCCAGCGCGAAGAAGCCGGGCGTCCCGCCCTCGCCCGGGACCCAGTACCGCTCCCGGATCGCCGCCCGGGTGCGCGCGGCCTCGTCGAGGAGGTCGGAGGCGGCGGCGTCGTCGCCGACCCACGCCAGGGTCCGGGCGAGCTCGACGCGGGCGCGGTACGCGTAGCCCTGGACCTCCACCATCGCGATCGGCCCCTCCGCGAGCGACCCGTCGGGGAACTGGACGGCGTTCTCGGAGTCCTTCCACGCCTGGTTGCCGAGGGAGCGGGCGCCGAGCGGCGCGTACTCGAGCAGGCCGTCGCCGTCCGGGTCGCCGGGACCCCGCATCCACGCGAGCGCCCGCCGGGCCGCGGGCAGCAGCGGCTCCACGGACCCCCGGTCGAGGCCCCAGCGCCGCGCCTCCCCCAGCATCATGAGGAACAGGGGCGTCGCGTCGACGCTGCCGTAGTAGGGGCGCTCGCCCCCCGCCGTCCCGCTGCCGAGCCAGTCGCGGCGGGTGAGGCGCACCTCGTGGAGGATCTTCCCGGGCTGTTCGTCGTTCTCGGGGTCGTCGCGCACGCCCTGGCGGGCGGCCAACCCGTGGAGCGTGTCGCGCAGGCCGTGCAGGTCGAAGGCGCGCGCCTGGTGACCCGCGATGAGGCTGTCGCGGCCGAAGAGGGCGACGAACCAGGGGATGCCGGCGGCGATCAGGCGGCGGCCCGGGTCGAGGGCGTCGGGGATGGCGAGCGTCGCGCGGTCGGCCGCGCCGTGTCGGCACGCGCGTCCGAAAGCGGGCGGATCGCTGCGGACGCCGGCGCTCGCGGGGGGGGCGGGGTACCCGGCGGGCTCCTCCGCCAGTTCGTCCCGGCCCCCCGACGCGCGGACCCGCAGCCGGACGGTGCGGGTCTCGCCGCCCGTGAGCTCGACGTCCCAGGACGCGCGGCCGGCGTCGAGCCGGTCGGGCGGCGGATCGAACCGCACCCGGGTCTCGAGCGCCAGCGAAGGGTCGGCGAAGCGCAGGCCCTCCTCGGCCGGAGTCGGCGGCGGCGCCGTCCGGGCGAGGTCCCCGCCGAGGCGGAGGCGGCGGACCTCGAAGATGTCGGCGAAGTCGCAGTCGACGTCGATCATGAGCTCGAGGCGTGCCCGTCCCGCTCCCCAGAGCCGCAGCACGAAGCTCTCGTCCATCCCGTCGGGCGAGACGGTGCGGCGGCGCTCGATCTCGAGGGGCGCGTCGGGGCCGAGGCCCTCGACGTTGCAATACGAGTGGAACCGGGCCGTGGTCGGTGAGGACACCGCCGCCACCAGGTGCGTCGGCCGCCGCCCCGACACCCGGGTCTCGAGGCGGCTGAGGTGGCGGGTGTCGCGCACGAGGAGACCCGACGCCCCGTCTCCCATGGCCCCCGACGCGTCCGAGAGCGCGAAGCTCAGCCCGTTCACGAGCGTCACGGGGTCGGAGGAGACCGCCCCGCCCGCGGCCGGGCCCGTCCACGGCTCCGCCGGACCCGTCACCGGTCACCCCCCGGCCGCCGGGCGGACGAGGCGACCGGGTATCCCGCCGCGCACGTCACGGACAGCGTCATGGCCCGACCGTACCCGGGGCGGCGGCCGGATGCCCGGGCCGCCGGTTCCCCGGTCCCACGTGGAGGAGGACGCGGGACGGCGACGGGACCGCAGCGCAGACGGCCCGGCCCCGTCGCGGCGATCAGCACACGACGGTGAGGTGGACGGGCGCGTCCTCGCTGTTGGCGGGGTTCGAGGCCTGCCAGACCCGGACGGTGACGACCGCCGGGTCGGCGGGGTCGATGCCGACGGTCGGCACCCGGTCGAAGAGGACGGTGTCCCCGGGCGCGACGACGGCGATCGTGGCGGAGACGGCGCAGGCGACGACGCTGCGGTCGAACGCGACGCGGTAGCGCCCGAACGCCGTCCGGGCGGCGGCGGTCGCGCCGCGGCCGCGGGCGAGGGTCCCGTCGGGGGCGACGACCGCCCACCGCGGCTGCCGTTCGCGCAGGTCCGCGGAGAGGTCGGACGCCCGCCACCCGAGGGGCTTGGCGGGGGTTCGCGGCACGGGGCGGACCGGTCCGAGGAGCTTCAGGCTCTCGTTCGCCCGGCGCACGGCGGCCTGCGAGATCCGCTGGTTGACGGCGAGCTGCTGCGCCGACACCGTCACCGGCCGCGCCGCCTGACCGGACGCCTCGTCGGTGGCCTGCCCGGCGACCAGGACACCCCCGATCCCGAGCACCGCCCCCGCGCCCGCCGCCAGCCACACGCGGCCCACCCGTCCTGTCGTCGCCATCGCGCCCTCCCCGTTTCGCCGATGCGGACAGGGTCGACGGTATGTCGGCCGCCACCCCCGCGGCCACCGGGGCCCGGTGGTACCGGCGGTTCCGCGTCAGGCGCCGTCGAGCGTGGCGAGGAAGGCGGCGAACGCCCGGTCGGTGCGCGAGGTGTCGCCGGTGGCGTCGAGGTCCATGAGAAGGCCGCGGATCACGGCGAGCGCGACGGTCGCCATCTCGGGCCGGCCGATGCTGCGCATGCCGTCCTCGAGCGGCGCGAGCCAGTCGGTCGTCGCCGTCCGCCGGAACCCGGGCCAGAGCGGCTCCCCCGCGGAGTCGTGCAGCCGGCCGAACATCCTCAGGTACGGCGCGCCCTCCGGACCGGAGATCGCCGGCCACGCACGGGCCAGCGTCATGGGGTATGGCTCGCCGGGCCGCGGGCGGATGAGGTCGGTGAACGCCGCGACCTGGCGCCGGCGGGCCTCCCGGAGGATCTCCCGGAGCAGGCCGTCCCGGGTCTCGAAGTGGTAGATCAGCATCCGGGTCGAGGTGCCCGCGGCGGCCGCGAGCGGGGCGAGCCGGTCGGGGAGGCCGTGGGCGAGCGCGTGGTCGGTGCACGCGTGGAGGATCCGCTCCCGGATCTGCGGTTGGCGCTGCCGTCCCACAACTCGACTTTTTCACGTAACGACCGGTACGTCTAGCATCCCGTCCGACGGGTCGGTCACACCATGGGGGTCGGGGGATGAGGGTGGTCTTCGTGCACGGGGCGTGCGTCAGGGACGGGGAGTGGTGGTGGCATCGGACCGCCGCCCTCCTGGCGGAGCGGGGCGTCGCGAGCGTGGCGCCGGGCCTGCCGAGCTGCGGCGAGGCGGGTGGGCCGGTGGGGGCGGGCGGTCCGGGCCTCGACGAGGACGTCGCCGCGGTGCGCAGGGTGCTGACCGCCGGCGACGAGCCGACGGTCGTGGTCGCCCACAGCTACGGCGGCATCGTCACCGCCGAGGCGGCGGCGGGCGTCGACGCCGTGCGCCACCTGCTGCTGGTGTCGAGTTACCTCCCGGAGGTGGGGGAGGGCCTGTCCTCCTTCGGCGGTGAGGCACCCGCCCCGTTCCTCGACGTCGATCCGGAGGGCGGGACGTTCACCGTTCGGCCGGAGTCCGTGGCCGGGACGTTCCTCCAGGACTGCGACGCGGAGATCCAGCGCGGGGCCGTGGACCGGACGGCACGGCAGAGCCTGGCGGTCCTCGGGCAGCCGGTCCGGTCCGCGGCGTGGCACGACCTGCCCTCGACGTACCTCGTCTGCGCGGATGACCGGGGCACCCCGGCCCACCGCCAACGGGAGTTCGCGCGCCGCGCCGGCGCCGTCGTGGAGATCGACGCCGGCCACCACCCGTTCCTCTCCCGGCCCGCAGCCGTCCGGGACCTGATCCTGGGTCTCTGAACGAACGGGCCGACGCGCCGCCGGGACGCACGCCGGGACCGATGGGGACGGTGGGAGTCGAACCCACACGGGGGTTTCCCCCCAGCGGTGTTTGAGACCGCCGCGTCTACCGTTCCGCCACGTCCCCCGCGGCGAGTCTAGTGCGCGGCCCCCGGCGCCTCGACGCGCTTCTCGAACCAGTGGTGCGCGTAGGGCTCGTCGTTGAAGCGTGGCACCTCCGTCCAGCCGGCGGACCGGTAGAGCGCGATCGCCTCGGTGAGCGTCTCGTTGGTCTCGAGGCGGAGGACCCGCGCCCCGGCCTCCGCCGCCGCTGACTCGACCGCCGCCAGCAGGCGGCGTCCGATGCCGAGGCCTCTGGCGTCGCCGGCGACCCACATGCGCTTCACCTCCGCCGGCTCGTCGCCGTGGAGCTTCAGCGCGGCGCAGCCGAGGGGGCGCCCCGCCAGGGACGCGAGGACGAGGAGCCCCCGGGGCGGCCGGAGGTCGTCGTCGTGGGCGGGGAGGCTCGCCGCGGGGTCGAAGCCCCCGGGGAACCGGCCGTCGAGCTCCGCCGCGTACGCCGCGACGCACGCGCGGGCCCCGGGGTCGGCGGGGTCCGCCGGCCCGACGTCGACCATCCCGGCCCGCAGCAGGCGCTCCACCTCGGCCATCGCCGCGATCAGCCGCCGCCGCTGCGCGGGGGGGAGGGGCTCCAGCAGCGACGCCGCCTGCGCGTCGCTGCGCCCGTCGAGCAGGGCGCGCTCCCGTCGCCCCTCCGCCGTGAGGTGGGCCCGCCGGACGCGCCGGTCCGGCGTCCCCGGGCCGACGCGCACCAGCCCCTCGCGGGTGAGTGAGCGCAGCAGGCGGCTCAGGTACCCCGAGTCGAGCCCGAGGCCCGCGCGGAGGTCACGGACGTCGCGCCCGCCCTCGCCGATCTCCCACAGCACCCGCGACGCGCCCAGCGGCCGGTCGCGGGAGAGCGCGCGGTCGTCCAGCGCGCCGACCCGCTGCGTGACGGTCCGGGTGAACCGGCGGACCGTGTCGATCGCCGCGTCATCCATCGTCTGACCTTAGTCAGATGATGTCGGCGTCGTCCAGTGCCCGTTCGGCTCCGCGCGGCGCGACGACCGAGGGGTGCGGGAGCGACGGACCTACGCCTCCGGCCAGCTGACGGGGTCCCATGGCGCCCGTACGCTCCGCCCCGCCGCCCGCGCGTCCGGCGGGCCATCCGGGGCAGGGGGGACGGCATGGGCGTGGAGAACGGCAGCGGGGACCGGGTGGCCCGCGCCGGTCGGCGGCTCCCGCACGTCGTCGCGGTGGCGACGGCGCTCGTGCTCTCGGCCGTCGTGGTCCCGGCGGCGGGGGCCGTCACGCTGCGGGGGACGGTCAGCGACGTCATCGACGGCGACACCATCAGGGTCGTGTCGCGGGGGTTCGAGACGCCGGTCCGGCTGATCGGCGTCGACACCCCCGAGACCCGGCACCCGACGACGGGCGTCCAGTGCTTCGGACCCGAGGCCACGGCCCGCACCACCCGGCTGCTGCCCGAGGGGACGGCGGTGCGGCTCGTCACCGACCCGACCCAGGACGTGCGCGACCGCTACG
The DNA here is from genome assembly GCF_018141545.1 of Miltoncostaea oceani. GTDB lineage: Bacteria > Actinomycetota > Thermoleophilia > Miltoncostaeales > Miltoncostaeaceae > Miltoncostaea > Miltoncostaea oceani. The sequence continues at coordinate 1,852,375 of NZ_CP064356.1, forward strand.
GCCGCCTGCTCGCCTACGTCTACCGGGCGGGGCGCTCCGGCCCGACGGGCTCCGTCAACTTCTCCCTCGTCCGGAGCGGCCACGCCCGCGCCTACGTCCACGACGGCGTCCGCTTCCGGTACGCCGTGCCGTTCCTGCGGGCCCACAGCCGGGCGCGGACGGCGAAGCTCGGCCTCTGGGGCCCGCCGTGCCGCGGCCGGGTCGCGATGCCCGACGCCGCGCGGCCCGCATCCTCCGGCGACTGCGACCCGAACTACGCGGGCGCGTGCATCGCCCCCGGACCCCCCGACGTCGACTGCATCGCCATACCCGACCGGAACTTCCGCGTCATCGGAGTGGACGTCCACCGCCTCGACGTCGACGGGGACGGGATCGCCTGCGAGGAGTGAGGCCCCGTGGCCCCGGCTCCCGCCGGGACCACGGGTGGACGGTTCAGGAGGGGAGGGGCTCCAGGCGCACGAGCGGGATCGTCCGGTCGGTCTTCGCCTGATACTTCTCGTAGTCCGGCCAGATCTGCGCCATCTGGTCCCAGACCTCGGCGCGGTGGTCACCCTCGATCGTGGTCGCCCGGGCGGTCATGACGTCGGGGCCGACCTGGATCGTCACCTCCGGCCGGTCACGCAGGTTGAGGTACCAGGCGGGGTGCTCCGGGGTGCCGCCCTTCGACGCGACCACCACGTAGGCGTCGCCGTCGCGTCCGTAGATCAACGGCGTGCGGCGCAGGCGCCCGCTGCGCCGGCCCCGGGTCGTCAGAAGCAGGGTGGGGACCCCCCGCCACAGGTGGCCGTCCTCCCCGTCCGACTCCACGTACGACCGCAGGTGCTCCGCCACCCACCCGGTCTCGGGGTCGATGGGCTCCTCGTCGCTCATGGCGTGCTCCTCGCTGCGGGGTCCGGGCCGGCGGGGACGCCGGCCGGCGGCTACATGTCGTAGGGGTCCTCGCCCATCGTGGGGACCCGCCGGGCGAGCCCCTCCGCCTGGGCGACCTCGATCACCTTCGCCGCGACCGTCGGCGCGACGTTGCGGTTGAACACGCTCGGGATGATGTAGTCCTCGTTCAGCTCGTCGTCCGAGATGCAGGCCGCGATCGCCTCGGCGGCCGCGACCTTCATCCCCTCGGAGATCTGCGTCGCGCGGCACGCGAGGGCGCCCTTGAAGATGCCCGGGAACGCCAGGACGTTGTTGATCTGGTTCGGGTAGTCCGACCGCCCCGTCGCCATCACCCGGACGTAGGGGGCGGCGATCTCCGGCATGATCTCCGGCGTCGGGTTCGCCATCGCGAAGACGATCGGGTCCTTCGCCATCGTCTTCAGCTGCTCGACCGAGAACGTCCCCGGGCCGGACAGGCCGAGGAACAGGTTCGCGCCCCGGATGGCCTCCGTCATGCCGCCCCGGACACCCTCCGGGTTGGTGTTCTCGGCGTACCAGTCCTTCATGAAGTTCATGTTCTCGGTGCGGCCCTTGTAGATCGCGCCCTTCGAGTCGCAGCCGATGATGTTGGTGACGCCGGCGTTCATCAGGATCTTCGAGCACGCGACACCGGACGCGCCGACGCCCGAGACCACGACCTTCAGGTTCTCGATGCGCTCCCCCGTGATCTTCAGGGAGTTCAGGAGCGCCGCGAGCACCACGATGGCGGTGCCGTGCTGGTCGTCGTGGAAGACCGGGATGTCGAGGGTCTCCTTCAGGCGGTCCTCCACCTCGAAGCAGACCGGCGCCGCGATGTCCTCCAGGTTGATCCCGCCCCACGCCGGGGCGATCGCCGTGATCGTCCGGATCAGGACCTCGGGGTCCTTCGAGTCGATGCAGATGGGGTAGGAGTCGACGTCGCCGAACTCCTTGAAGAGCATCGACTTGCCCTCCATCACCGGCATGCCGGCGGCGGCGCCGATGTCGCCGAGGCCGAGGACCGCGGTGCCGTTCGTGATGACGGCGACCATGTTGCGCTTGAGGGTGAAGTCGAAGACCTTCGACCGGTCCTCCGCGATGGCCGCGCAGACGCGGGCGACGCCCGGCATGTAGGCCGTCGAGAGGTCGTCGCGGGTCTCGAGCGGCACCCGGGTCGTCATCTCGATCTTGCCGCCCTGGTGCATCCGGAACGTCCGGTCGAACGACGACAGCACCGTGACCCCGTCGAGGCTCCCGGCGGCGGCGACGATCGCGTCGGCGTGCTCCTGGTCGGAGGCGTTCACCACGATCTCGCGGATCACCGAGTTCACCCCGGTCCCCACGATGTCGATCGCCCCGATGTCCCCGCCGACCTCGCCGATCGCCGTGGTCAACGCGCCGAGGAGGGCCGTCTGCGCGGACTCCGTCTCGACGCGGATGGTGACGCTGTACTGGGCGCTCGGCGTGACGGCCAAGATGACTCCTCGGGAGGTGCGGGGCGGCCCCGGGATCGGGCGGGGCGCCAGCATATCGGGCGCCCCGGGTATCCTGGCCGGGATGCCGGACACCGCCGCCCCGCCCGTTACGGGCCCCCTGCTGCTGATCGACGGCAACAGCCTGGCCTACCGCGCCTTCCACGCCCTCCCCGACACCATCGCGACCGCCGAGGGCTTCCCCACCAACGCCCTCTACGGCCTCGCCGCGATGATGATGAAGATGCTCGCCGAGGAGCGGCCCGCCCGGGTCGTCGTCGCGTGGGACCCGAAGGGCAAGACCTTCCGGCACGAGCGCGAGCCGACGTACAAGGCGAACCGGTCGGCGACGCCCGACCTGCTGCGCGAGCAGCAGAAGCACTTCCGCCCCCTCATGGAGGCGTTCGGCTTCGTCAACACCGAGGTCCCGGGGTACGAGGCCGACGACGTGCTCGGCACGCTCGCCCGCCGCGGCGAGGAGCAGGGCATCCCCGTCGTGATCCTCACGGGCGACCGCGACGCCTTCCAGCTCGTGACCGACGGGGTCAGCGTCATGGCGACGGGCCGCGGGGTGACCGACACGACCCTCTACACCCCGGCCGCCGTCCTCGAGCGCTACGGCATCGGCCCCGAGCTGATGACCGACTTCCGCGGCATGGTCGGCGACCCGAGCGACAACCTGCCGGGCGTGCCGGGCATCGGGGAGAAGGGCGCCTCCCAGCTCCTGCAGAAGTACGGCAGCCTCGACGCCATCCTCGACCACGCCTCCGAGCAGACGCCGAAGCGCCGCGAGGCCCTGGAGATCCACGCCGAGAACGCCCGCAAGACGCGCGACCTGGCGGTCATCGACTGCGAGACCCCCGTCGAGCTGGAGCTCGACGACGTCCCGCCGCTCGACTTCGGGCCGGAGCGCATGGCCGCGCTGCGGGAGGTGTTCCAGCGGTTCGAGTTCGGCAGCCTCGAGCGCCGCCTCGGGGAGCTCGCCGACGGGGCCGAGCCCGTCGCCGCCCCCGCCGCCCACACCGTCGCCGTCACGGCCTCCGAGGCCTCGCCCGAGGACCTCGCCATGCGCTTCGCCGGCGCCGCCGGCCTCAGCCTCGCCCTCTCCGAGGACGCGTGGGCCGTCGCGGGGGAGGGGCCGGAGGTCGCCACCGGCCCCCTCGGGGAGGGCGTCGGCGCCGCGCTGGCCCGGTCCCTCGCGGGCGCCGCCGTCGCCTGCCACGACGCGAAGGCCGTGGTGCGGGACACCGGCGACGAGCTGCGCCCCGTCCACGACACGATGATCGCGGCCTACCTGCTGGAGCCGCGCCGCCGCGGCTACCCCCTGGAGGAGCTCGCCGCCGACGCCGGCATCGGCGTCGACGGCGAGCCGGACCCCGTCGTCCGCGACGCCGCCCTCGTCCGCGAGCTCACCGAGCGGCAGAGGGCCGGCCTCGCGCGGGAGGGCCTCGAGCCGCTCTACCACGAGATCGAGCTGCCGACGACGCGGGTTCTCGCGGCGATGGAGCGCGTCGGCGTGAAGCTCGACGTCCCCCGTCTCGGGGAGATCGCCGCCCGGGTGCGCGACCGCGCCGACGAGCTGCGCGACCGGATCTGGGAGCTCGCCGGCGGCGAGTTCGTCATCGAGTCCCCCAAGCAGCTCGGCCAGGTGCTGTTCGAGCGGCTCGAGCTGCCGACCTTCCGCAAGGGCAAGACCGGCTGGAGCACCGACCGCAAGGTGCTGAAGCTCCTCGAGGACAAGCACCCGATCGTCCCGCTGATCGGGCAGTACCGGGAGCTCACCAAGCTCGACAACACCTACCTGTCGGCGCTGCCCGACCAGGTCGACGAGAACGGGCGCCTGCACACCACGTTCAACCAGACCGTGGCCGAGACCGGCCGGCTCTCGTCGACGAACCCCAACCTGCAGAACATCCCGGTCCGCACGACCATCGGCCGCGAGATCCGGGGGGCGTTCACCACCGACCCCGGCTGGGTCCTGGTGAGCTGCGACTACAGCCAGGTGGAGCTGCGGATCCTGGCCCACTGCTCCGGCGAGCCCGCCCTCGCCGACGCGTTCCGGCGGGGCGAGGACGTCCACCGCGCCACCGCGGCGGAGGTGTTCGGCATGGCGCCCGCCGACGTCGACCGCCAGACGCGGGACCGGGCGAAGGCCGTCAACTTCGGCATCGTCTACGGCATCAGCGACTTCGGGCTCTCGGAGCAGCTGGGCATCCCCCGCGCCGACGCCCGCAACTACATCGACGCGTACCTGGCGCGGTACCCGCGGGTGCGCAGCTTCATCGACACCACCATCGCCGCCGCCGCCCAGGACGGCTTCGTCACGACGCTGCTGGGACGCCGCCGGCCGATCCCGGAGCTGACGGGCGCGACCGTCCAGCAGCGCCAGCTCGGCGAGCGGCTCGCCGTCAACACGGTCATCCAGGGGACGGCCGCCGACATCATCAAGGTGGCGATGGTCGCGGCGCACGACGCCCTCGCCGCGGAGGGCCTGGAGGCGCGGCTGATCCTCCAGATCCACGACGAGCTGCTGCTGGAGGCGCCCGCCGGGGAGGCGGTGCGCGCCGCCGCCGTCGTGCGCGCGGCGATGGTCGGGGCGTACCCGCTCGACCCGCCGCTGTCCGTGGACGTCGGCACCGGGGAGACGTGGCTCGACGCGAAGTCGTAGGGGAGGGGGAGGACCCCTACCGGGTCCTGCAGGTCGACCCCGCCGCGTGCCCCGAGGTCATCACCGCCGCGTTCACCGTCCTGCGGGAGATGGTGCTCGGCGACGACTCCGACGACGCGCCCCGCCGCCTCGCCGCGCTCAACGCGGCGCACCGCACCCTGACGGACCCCCTCCGGCGCGCGGCGCACGACGCGCGGGGCCACCACGTCGCCCAGGTCAACATCGCCCTGCCGCGCGAGCCGCTCGACTCGGATCTGCTCGCCGACTTCGTCGCCGCGCTCGACCCGGTCAACGCCGTGGCCGACGGCAGCCCCGGGTTCGTGTGGCGCCTCCAGACCGAGGAGGGCGACGCCACGGCCGTGCGGGCCTTCGGCGACGACCGGCTGATCGTGAACATGTCGGTGTGGGAGTCCGTCGAGGCCCTCCGCGCCTTCACCTACGGCGCCGACCACCTCGCGGTGCTGCGCCGCCGCCGGGAGTGGTTCGCGCGCCTCGGGCAGCCCGAGACGGTGCTGTGGTGGGTGCCGGCCGGCACGGTCCCCACCGTCGCCGACGCCGAGGAACGCCTCGCCACGCTCCGCGCGCACGGGCCGGCCCCGCGGGCGTTCACGCTCCGCGAGGCCTTCCCGCCGCCCGGCGACTGAGGGGGCTCAGGCGGCGGTGGCGGCCACGCCGCGCCGCGCCGTGCGGCCGGCGAGGCCGCCCGTCGCCATCAGGGTGCCGAGGGCGAGCCAGTAGCCGCCGGCCAGCAGGCCGCCGCCGAGCATCGAGAGCGGCAGCAGGGCGACCCACGACAGGGGCAGCGCGACGGCCAGGGGGCGGGCGACGGCGCGACCACGGAACAGTGCGACGGCGACGGCGACCCAGCCGCCGAGCCACATCAGGTTCGTCACGGGCGCGGCGACGACGAACCACGCCGGGTCGGCGCCGTTGACGTTCGAGACGGTGCACGTGATCGCCAGCCCGACGAGGCCCGCGGTCGCGACCCGAGATCCGCGCCGGCCGAGCACCCCGCCGCGGCGTCCCAGGGCCAGGGTGGCGGGGATCACCAGGACCAGCACCACGGCGAGCCCGGTCAGCACGATGTGGTCGATCGGCCGGTCCACCAGCTCCCGGTCGAGGTCCTGGCGGATGGCGTACGTCGCGCCGAGGGCGGCCATGACGGCGCCGGCGGCGATGGCGATGCGACCGGCGACGCGGTCGGCGACCAGGCGTCCGAGGATCGTGGGTGCGGGCATCGTGGGCTCCTCTCGGGGGGGGTTGCCGGCGCGGTGTGCGCCGTCCACCGGAGCATCCGGCGCGGGCCGGCCGTGGCGCGTCGGCCGGCGGTCGCGGCGCGGTGGCGCGCGGGCGCGTCCGCGGGCCGACCCCGGTCGTGCGCCACGTGCGCCCGCGGGAGGCTCCGCATGCGACCGTGGTATGACGCGGGCCGCCGGGCGGCGCACCTACGATGTCGCGCATGACGCTCGCCGAGGACATCGCCCGCCGCCTGCGGGTGCCCCGCCCGGTCGACATGCTGATCGCGGGGGGCCTCCTGCTCTGGGCGCTCGCCGAGGCGCTGTTCGTCAACGGCCCCGGCACGCTGCCGACCCGCGTCGCCTTCGCGTTCGCGGTGACCGTCCCGCTGCTGTGGCGGCGCCGGGCGCCGCTACCGGTGCTCGCCCTGGTCTGCGGCCTGCTCGCCCTGCGCGCCGCCACCGCCGACGTCGCCGAGTTCGGCACCGCCCCCTTCCCGAGCATGCTCGTCGCGACGTTCTCCGTGGGTGCGCACATGGGCGCCGTGTGGCTCGCCGCGCCGGCGGTGCTGCTGCCGTTCGCGACGATGCTCCTCGCCACGCGGACGGACTTCTGGAGCACCGACCCCCAGCCGGGCGACGTCGCGATCCTCTCGTTCTTCATCGTCGCGGCGTGGGCCGCCGGCCGCCTCGTGCGGCACCGGTCGGCGCAGGCCGACGCCGCCCGCGCCGAGAGCGGGCTCCTCGCCCGCGAAGCCGTCGCCGCCGAGCGCGCCCGGGTGGCCCGGGAGCTGCACGACGTCGTCGCCCACTCCGTGTCGATCATCGCGGTGCAGGCGGGCGCCGCCGAGTCGCTCGTGGGGCGCGACCCCGACCGCGCCCGGGAGCACATCGCCTCCGTCCGCCGCACCGCCGCGGAGGCCCTGATCGAGATGCGCCGGCTGCTCGGCGTGCTGCGGGAGGACGAGGCCGTCTACGCGCCGCAGCCGACGCTCGGCGACCTGGAGCGCCTGGTGGGGGAGGTGCGGGCCGCCGGCGTCCCCGTCGAGTTGGCGCGGGAGGGCGACGACGCCGAGCCCCTGCCGGCCGGCATCGACCTCGCCGCGTACCGGATCGTGCAGGAGGCGCTGACCAACGTCCGCCGCCACGCGGGGGCGGCCCCCACCCGCGTCGTGGTGCGGCGGGCGCCGGGCGTCGTCGACGTGGAGGTGGTGAACGCGACGCCGAGCGGGCCGGGGGAGGGGCCGGGTGGCGGTCACGGGCTCGTCGGCATGCGCGAGCGGGTGCGGCTGTACGGCGGATCCCTCGACGCGGGGCCGCGGGAGGACGGCGGCTTCGGGGTCCGCGCCCGCCTGCCCGTGGGGGAGGCCGCGTGATCCGGATCGTCGTCGCCGACGACCACGCGCTGATCCGCGGGGGCCTCGCGGGGATGCTCGGCGCCGAGGACGACATCGAGGTGGTGGGGGAGGCGCCCGACGGCGCCGCCGCCGTCGACCTCGTCGTGCGCGAGCGCCCCGACGTCGTCGTCATGGACATCCGGATGCCGGTGATGGACGGCATCGCCGCCACGCGCCGGCTCGGTGAGCACGGCCTGGCGGCCCGGGTCCTGGTGCTGACGACGTTCGACCTCGACGAGTACGTCTACGAGGCCCTCCGCGCCGGGGCCGGGGGCTTCCTCCTGAAGGACGCCTCGCCGGCGCGCCTGGCCGAGGCGGTCCGCACCGTCGCCGCCGGGGAGGCGCTGTTCGCCCCGTCCGTGACGCGGCGCCTGGTGGAGCGCTTCGTGCGCCGCGCGCCGGCGCCGTCGGGGCTGCCGGAGGCGTTCGCGGGACTCACCGCCCGGGAGGTCGAGGTGGCCCGCCTCATCGCCCGCGGCCTGTCGAACGGCGAGATCGCCGGCCGGCTGTTCCTGAGCGAGGCGACGGTCAAGACCCACGTCGGCCGGGTGATGTCGAAGCTCGGCGTGCGGGACCGGGTCGGGACCGTGATCGCGGCGTACGAGGCGGGGCTCGTCGAGCCGGGGACCGGGGACGTGGCCGGGGAGGGCGCGCCCGCCTGATTCTCCGCTATCCTTCCGGTAATGGCGGCTTTACCCGCGGTGCACCCCCTCCAGCCCCGGTTCGCCCAGGCGATCACCGGCGTCCTCTGCCTCGAGGCCATCGCCTTCGCGACCCCCGCGGCGGTGGTGGTGGCGCTGGTGCTGGTCCTCCTGTCACTCGCGGGGCCGCGCTGGTCGCCGGTCGCGTGGGTGTTCCGGCGCATCGCGCCGCCCGCCACCGACCTGGAGCCGGCGGCGCCCGTGCGGTTCTCCCAGGCGCTCGCCGCCGGGTTCCTCACGCTGTCGCTCGTGCTGCTCGCCGCCGGGGCGGACCTCGCCGGCTGGATTGTCGCGGGGATGGTCGCGGCGCTGGCCCTGGTGTCCGCGATCAGCGGCCTCTGCGTCGGCTGCGAGGCGTACCGCCTGCTCCTCGCCCTGCGTCGCGGCGACGGGGAGGACGTCCGGGACGACCTCGGCCTCACCGGGCCCGGCCCGTGGCTCGTGGTGCTCACCGCCCCCGGCTGCGCGCGCTGCGAGCCCGTCGCCCGCGCGATGGAGCGCGCCGCCGGCGACCGCGAGGTGGTCCGCGTCGACCTGTCGCAGCGCCCGCGGGCCGCGAGCCTGCCGGTGCGCAGCGTCCCCGCGGCGCTCGCCGTCGGCCGCGACGGGCGCCTGGCCCTCGCGCGGGCCGGCACGCTCGGCTCCCCCGAGATCGCCCAGGTGCTGGCGGCCGTCTGACGGATCGCCGGTGATGCGCGGATCCGGGCGCGGGCCGAGCGGTCGCCGCCCGCCGCCCGCCGTTCTATACTGCCCGCCCCCGGCACGACCGGTGCCCCGGTCCGTGCCCGGAGCCATTAACTGACGAGGACAACCACACCGATGACGACGACCGACACCCCCGAGATCACCACCGTCTCCGAGGTCCCCGACCTCGACGCCCCCGTGATCGACCTGGACTTCGACACGCCCGTCCGCACCCTGGACGGCCCGGAGTACATCGAGGTCGACGGCGAGATGGTGCCCAACTACGACGGCACCCTGCCGGTCTTCTCCGAGGGGGACGTCGTCAGCGGGAGGGTGGTGAGGATCGACAAGGACGAGGTCCTCGTCGACATCGGCTACAAGAGCGAGGGGGTCATCCCCCTCCCCGAGCTGTCCATCCGCAAGAGCGTCAAGCCGGAGGACGAGGTCCAGCTCGGCGAGTGGGTCGACGCCCTCGTCATGCAGAAGGAGGACCAGGACGGCCGCCTGATCCTCTCCAAGAAGCGCGCCCGCTTCGAGAAGGCCTGGAAGCGCATCGAGGCGGCCGCCGCCGCCGGCGAGAACGTCGAGGGCACGGTCATCGAGGTGGTCAAGGGCGGCCTGATCCTCGACCTCGGGGTCCGCGGCTTCCTGCCCGCCTCGCTGGTCGACATCCGCCGCGTCCAGGACCTCGACGAGTTCCTCGGCCGCAAGCTCGAGTGCAAGGTCATCGAGCTGAACCGCAACCGCAACAACGTCGTGCTGTCGCGGCGCGCGGTCCTCGAGGACGAGCGGCGCGAGGTGCGCCAGAAGATCCTCGACGAGCTGCAGCCCGGCCAGGTGGTGGAGGGCGTCATCTCCAACATCGTCGAGTTCGGCGCGTTCGTGGACCTCGACGGCATCGACGGCCTCATCCACATCTCCGAGCTCTCCTGGAGCCACGTCAACCACCCGTCCGAGGTGCTGGCGATCGGCGAGAAGGTCAAGGTCAAGGTGCTCGACATCGACCGGGACCGCCAGCGGATCTCGCTCGGCCTCAAGCAGACGCAGGCCGACCCGTGGCAGAGCGTCATCGAGAGCTACCAGGTCAACGACGTCGTCGAGGGCAAGGTCACGAAGGTCGTCACGTTCGGCGCCTTCGTCGAGATCCACGCCGGCGTCGAGGGCCTCGTCCACATCTCGGAGCTCGCCGCGCACCACGTCGAGAACCCCCGTGAGGTCGTGAACCAGGGCGACGTCCTCGCCGTCCGGGTCATCGAGATCGACGCCGACCGCCGCCGCCTCTCGCTCAGCCTCAAGCGCGTCGCCGACAGCGACTCGGTGCAGCACCACCTGCCCGAGGACGTCCGCGCCGCGATCGCCGAGGTCAGCGGCCCGACCGGCCCCGCCGCGCTCGCCGCCGCCGAGGCCCAGGCGGCCGAAGCCGCCGAGGAGTCCGACGTGGACGCCGACGACGCGACCGTGCAGGACGACACGGCCGTCGAGGCCGAGGCCCCCGCCGAGGAGGCCCCGGTCGCCGAGGTCGCGGACGACGCGCCCGCCGCGGAGGAGGCCCCCGAGGCCTCCGAGCTGGACGCGATCGAGCCCGAGACCGCACCGGCCGAGGACGCGGCCGTCCCGGTGGACGCCGCCCCGGACGGCGACGCGGACGACGCCCCCGCCGAGGCCTGACGCGCCGGGGGGGCGCGGCGCCGCCGCGCCCCCCCTGCTCGCCCTCACGGGCGGGATCGGCGCCGGCAAGTCCGCGGCGCTCGCCGCGTTCGCCGACCTCGGCGCCGCGACGCTCTCGAGCGACGCGGTCGTGCACGCGGTGTACACCGACCCCGAGGTCGTCGCGGCGGTGCGCGCACGCTTCGGTGACGACGTCATCGATGCGTCGGGCGCCGTCGACCGGAGGCTGCTCGGGCCCCGCGCGCTCGCGCAGGAGGGCGGCCTGCGGTTCCTGGAGCAGCTCGTCCACCCCCGCGTGGGCGCCGCCCGCGAGGCGTGGATCGCCGCCGAGGCGGCCCGCGTCCCGCCACCCGATCTGCTGGTCTGCGAGGTGCCGGTGCTGTTCGAGGCGGGCCTCGCCGACCGGTTCGACGCCGTCCTCGTGGTGACCGCGTCCGACGCCGTCCGCCGCGCGCGCGTCGAGGCGCGCGGACAGGACTTCGACGCCCTCAGCGGCCGCCAGACGCCGGAGGCCGAGAAGGTCGCGCGCGCCGACCGCTCGTACGTCAACGACGGCGACCTCGCGGGCCTCCGGGCGTGGGTGGCCGACCGGCACGCCGAGTACGCTGGTCGGGTCACCCATGCGCCGATCGACCGTCACTGAGCGTGCCCCCGCCGGGCACGGTGCCCTCGCCGACACCCCGGCCCCGCCGCCACGGCGGAGTCGGCGCCGCGGGCTCCGCGGGCTGCTGGTCGCCCTCGTCGTCCTCGGCGGGCTCCTGGGAGGCTGGTACGCGGTCCACCAGGAGATGCCCGCCTGGTACGCGCGCCTCTGGTACCCCCTCGAGTACGAGGACGCCATCAACGAGGAGGCCGCCCGGCAGGGCCTCGACCCGGCCCTCGTCGCGGCGGTCGTGAACGCCGAGAGCGGCTTCCTGCCCGACTCGCGGTCGAGCCAGGGCGCCGTCGGCCTGATGCAGATGCTCCCCGAGACCGCACGGTTCGTCGCGGGGCTCCCCAGCCGCCCGAGCCCGTCCCCGAGCCGCCTCGAGGACCCGGCGGTGAACATCGCCTACGGCACCCGCTACCTGCGGTACCTCGTCGACCGCCACGGCACCGTGCCGCTCGCGCTGGCCGCCTACAACGGGGGCGAGACGAACCTGGCCGAGTGGCTCGACGAGGCGGCGGTGCGCGGTGAGTCGCTCGACATCCCGCACGACATCCCCTTCACGGAGACGCGGGCGTTCGTGACGCGGGTGCTCGACACTGCGCCGATCTACCGCCGCGCCTACGGCGACCGCCTGGACGCGCCCCCCGTGCCGTGAGCCGCCAGGTGGCGCTGCTGCGCGCCGTCAACGTCGGCACCGCGCGCCCCGTCCCGATGGCCGCCCTGCGCGACCTGGCGGAGGAGCTCGGAGCGACGGGCGTCGCGACCCACCTCCGCAGCGGCAACCTGGTCTACGACACGCCCGATCCCCCCGCCCGGATGGCCACCCGGCTCGCGCGGGCCCTCGGGGAGCGGTTCGGGTTCGAGGTCCCCGTCGTGGTGCGCACCGCCGCCGAGATGCGGCGGATCGTCGCGGGGAACCCCCTGCCGGCGCAGGCCGCGGAGGACCCCCGCCGCCTGCAGGTGGTGTTCCTGTCGGCCCGGCCCCCGGCGGGGACCCTGTCGGGCCTCGGGTCCGAGGACGTCGGCGACGACGCGATCCGGGTCGCGGGGCGCGAGGTGTACGTCTGGTCGCCGGGCGGCATCACCGGCTCCCCCGGCCTCGCGGCGCTCGGGCGCCGCCGCCTCCCGGTCGTGGCCACGGCGCGCAACTGGCGCACCGTCGAGCGCCTCGTCGCGATGCTCGGCGACTGACGGGCGGTCCCTGCGGGGCACCTGCCACGATGACCCCGCCGGTCGACCCGTCCCGGGGGATCCGCGCACACGCGACGGAGGGTGGGGATGGCGTTGATCACGACGGGGTTCGGGCACGACACGACGGCGGCCGAGGCGGTGGCCGGCATCGACCTCACGGGGCGGCGGGTGGTCGTGACCGGCGGCGGGTCGGGGATCGGCATCGAGACGGCCCGCGCGCTGGCGGCGTCGGGCGCCGACGTCACGATCGCGGTGCGGGACATGGCGCAGGGGGCCGCGGCGGCGGCCGGCATCGGCGCGTCGACGCAGCAGGCCGTGCGCGTGGCGCACCTCGACCTCGCCGACCAGGACTCGGTGGCCGAGTTCACGGCGGCGTGGGACGGGCCGCTCGACGTGCTCGTGGCGAACGCCGGGGTGATGGCGTCCCCCGAGGCGCGCACGCCGGAGGGCTGGGAGCTGCAGTTCGCCACGAACCACCTCGGCCACCTCGCCCTGGCGCTCGGCCTGCACCCGGCGCTCGCCGCCGCCGGCGCGGCCCGGATCGGGTCGGTCAGCTCCGGCGGCCATCGCGCCTCACCGGTGGTGTCGACGACATCCACTTCCTGCGCCGGCCCTACGAGCCGTGGGCCGCCTACGGCCAGTCGAAGACCGCGAACGTGCTGTTCGCCGTCGAGGCCACCCGCCGCTGGGCGGGGGACGGCATCACCGCCAACGCCCTGATGCCCGGCGGCATCTGGACGGCCCTGCAGCGCCACGTCCCCGACGCCCAGCGGGCCGAGTGGGCCCGGATGGAGGCCGCGGGCGAGCTCGCCTTCATGAAGACCCCGGAACAGGGGGCGGCGACGTCGGTCGTCCTGGCCACCTCGCCGGCCCTGGAGGGCGTCGGCGGCCGCTACTTCGAGGACTGCGTCGAGGCCCCCGTCCTGTCGGAGGCCCCCGGGGACATCACGGTCCCCGGCGTCATGGACTACGCCGTCGATCGGAGTCGGCGACCCGCCTCTGGGACGTGTCGATCGCGATGCTGGCGGAGCGGCGGGCGGCGTAGGGGGCGGGGGCCCCGCCGCCCGGTCCCGTCAGGGGCGGGCGATCGGCGCCGTGACGGCCGCCGTGACGTGCACGAGGTCGGCCGGGGACAGCTCGATGTCGAACCCGCGCCGCCCGCCGGACACGAGGACGGTGGCGTGGCCGAGGGCCGTGTCGTCGATGACGGTGGGGTGGGGGCGGCGCTGACCGATGGGGGAGATCCCCCCGAGGACGTAGCCGGTGGCCCGGGCGGCGGCTGCCGGGTCGGCCATCGCGGCGGACCTCCCGCCGAGGGCCCGGGCGAGGGCCTTCAGGTCGAGGTGCCCCGCGACCGGGACGACGGCGACGACGAGGGCCCCGTCGACCGACGCCATCAGCGTCTTCAGCACCCGCTCCGGGGGCACGCCGAGCGCGGCCGCCGCCTCCGCGCCGTACGACTCCGCCCGCGGGTCGTGGTCGTACGGCCGGGGCGTGAACGGCACGCCGGCCCGGGTGAGGGCGACCGTCGCCGGTGTCCCGCCTCCGCGCGTCCGCGCCATCAGCCGTCAGTCATGGAGGTGCGCCCGCTCCCCGTCGTGGTCGAGGATCGAGAGGATCTCGACGGGGCCGCCGTGCCCGCTGATCGCGTGGGGCGTCATCGTGTCGAAGCTCGCGGCGTGGCCGGCCTCGACGTGGACGTCCCGCTCGCCCAGGCGCAGCCGCACGACGCCGCTGAGCACGTAGAACCAGTCCCGCCCGCGGTGCACGCGCAGCTCGGGCGGGCCGTCCGCCTCCGGGATTCGCATCTTCACGACGGTGCGCCCCGTCGGGTCGTCGCGGTGGGAGAGGCGCCAGAACGTGGTGCGACCGCTCTCGTCATGGCGCGGACGGATGACGACGTCGCCGTCGTCGGCGGTGGCGACGAGGTCCTCGACCGTCGTGTCGAGCGCCCGCGCGAGGGTCACGAGGTGGTCGACCGCCAGGCGGCGCCGGCCGCTCTCGAGGCGGCTGAGCGTGGACGCGCTGATGTGCGACCGCGCGGCGAGGTCGTCCAGCGACCAGCCACGCGCCGTGCGGAGGGTGCGCAGGCGCCGGCGGGCCGACTCCTCCAGCGTCGAGTCTTGCGTCATCGGCAAGATGATATGCGTCCGGCGCATCGGCCGGCTAGCGTGACGCCATGACCCATGCCCACACCCACACCGGCTCGGCCCCGTTCGACGACGAGCGGATGGTCGCGATCATCGCCGCCGAGGCGGAGGCCGCCGGGGGCCTGACGCCCCGGGCCATCGCGCGCACCTGCGCCGCGCTCGGGTGGACCGACCGCACGCGGGTGGAGCGGATCGCCGACCTGGGATCGGGCCCGGGCGTCGACGCCTGCGCCCTGGCGACGGCGTTCCCCGCCGCCACGGTCGCCGCCGTCGACGACGCCCCCGCGATGCGGGCGGCCACGACGCGCCGGGCCGCGGCCGCGGGCCTCGCCGGGCGGGTCGAGGGCGTCGCCCTGTCGCTCGACGGCGACCTCGCGGCGCTCGGCCCGCTCGACCTCGCGTGGGCGGCACTGTCGCTGCACCACCTGCGCGACGTCGACGCGACGCTGCGGGCGATCGCGGCGCGGCTGCGCCCGGGCGGCGGCCTGTGCGTGCTGGAGCGCCACACCCCGCCGCGGCTGCGCCCCGCCGACGACCTCGACCGCGCCGGACTGTGGGAGCGCGTCGACGACGCGCTCTCGGCGCGCGACGCGCGGGACCGGGCGTCGGGGCATGCCCACGACGACCTCGACCGGCTCGCCGGCCGGGTGGCGGCGGCGGGCCTGGACGTCGTGGACGCCGGCGTGCTGGAGGACACCGTCACCCTGCCGGCGTCGCCGGCCTGCGCGCTGCTCGTGACGCGGCACGTGCAGGCGGCGCGCCGCACCGTCGGCGACGCCCTCGCGCCCGCCGACGTGGCGGCCCTCGACGATCCCGGCGCGCCCGCCCGGCTCGGCCGCGCGGCGGCGACGGCGACCGCCACCCGCCTGCTGGTCGTCGCCGCCCCGGGGCGGGAGGGCGGTCAGGGACGCTCGATGAGCTCGATGCGGTAGCCGTCGGGGTCGCGGATGAAGCAGATGCGGGAGCCGCCGGGGCGCGACGCGTACGGGGGCTTCTCCGGCGTGATCCCCCGCGCGGCGAGGGCCGCCAGCTCGGCGTCCATGTCCGGCGTCGTCAGGGCGATGTGGCCGTACGCCTCACCCTGGACGTACGGCTCGGTGCGGCCGTCGTTGAGGGTCAGCTCGAGGCGTGGCTCCTCGCCGGGCAGGCCGAGGAACACGACGGTGGCGGTGTCACCCCCGACCCGTGCCCGCCGGACCTCCTCGAAGCCGAGGGAGCGGTAGAACGCGATCGACCGCTCCTCGTCGAGGACGCGGACCATGGTGTGGTCGAAGTGCATCGGCACGGCGGGCCTCCGGCGGCGGGGGTGTCCCGTCGAGGGTACCCGCGCCGGCCGCCGGACGGCCCCGTCCGATGGGGGCAGCCGACGGCGTCTGGACGACGCCGCCGGCTGGGGTGCGAAGCCCCGCGTCCCGGTCGCGGGGCCTGGTGTGAGGTGGGGGCTTCCTCCCGAGTCACCCTCACTTCACGAGGGGGAAGATAGGCGGTGGGCGGGGGTCGCCACTTTGGCCCGGACGCCGAATCGCAGCCGCCCCGGATTGGCCTCCGGTCGGGGCCGGTGGACGCCCCGGCGCGCTATCGGCGCGGGCGCGGCGGGGCCGCCGGGCCCGGCGCTAACCTAGGTCGATGGCCGTGGTCCCCTTCGACATCTCACCGGCGTACCTGCCGACCGGTGACCAGCCGAAGGCCATCGCCGAGCTGCGCGCCGGCCTCGACCGGGGCGACCGCTTCCAGACGCTCCTCGGCGTCACCGGCTCGGGCAAGACCTTCACGATGGCCCAGGTGATCGCGAACTCCGCGCGCCCCGCGCTGGTCATCGCGCACAACAAGACCCTGGCCGCGCAGCTCTGCAACGAGTTCCGCGAGCTGCTGCCCTCGGCGGCGGTCGAGTACTTCGTCTCGTACTACGACTACTACCAGCCCGAGGCCTACATCGCGGCCACGGACACCTACATCGAGAAGGACTCGTCGATCAACGACGAGATCGACCGGCTCCGCCACGCCGCCACCGCGGCCCTGCTCGCGCGGCGGGACGTCGTCATCGTGGCGTCGGTCAGCTGCATCTACGGCCTCGGGTCGGCGGAGGTGTACCGCGACCGGGTCCTGGTGCTGACGGTGGGGGAGGAGCACTCCCGCGAGAAGATCTTCCGGAGGCTCGTCGAGACCCAGTACCAGCGCAACGACACGGTGCTGGAGCGCGGGCGGTTCCGGGTGAAGGGCGACACCCTCGAGGTCCAGCCCGCCGACGCCGAGACGGCGTACCGCATCTCGATGTTCGGCGACGAGGTCGAGAGCATCA
Source organism: Miltoncostaea oceani (assembly GCF_018141545.1). Lineage (GTDB taxonomy): Bacteria > Actinomycetota > Thermoleophilia > Miltoncostaeales > Miltoncostaeaceae > Miltoncostaea > Miltoncostaea oceani. Next base: position 1,869,377 of record NZ_CP064356.1, read on the forward strand.
CCGAGTACGACCCGTTGACGGGCGAGGTGTACGGCGATCTGAAGCACCTCGCGATCTATCCGGCGACGCACTACATCACGCCGCCGGAGACCATCGACCGGTCGATCCGGGAGATCCGCGAGGAGCTCGAGGAGCAGCTCGCGCTGTTCGAGTCGGCGGGGAAGCTCGTCGAGGCGCACCGCCTGCGGCAGCGCACCGAGTACGACATGGAGATGATCCGCGAGCTGGGGTTCTGCTCCGGCATCGAGAACTACTCGCGCATCCTCGACGGGCGGCGGCCGGGTGAGCCGCCGCACACCCTCCTCGACTTCTTCCCCGACGACTTCCTCTGCTTCATCGACGAGTCGCACAACACGATGGGCCAGCTGCGCGGCATGTACGAGGGCGACCGGTCCCGCAAGCTCGCGCTGATCGACGCGGGGTTCCGGCTGCCGTCGGCCCTCGACAACCGGCCGCTGCAGCTCCCCGAGTTCCTGGAGCGGGTGAACCAGACGATCTTCGTGTCGGCGACGCCCGGCGACTTCGAGCAGCGCAGCTCCGAGAACGTCGTGGAGCAGATCATCCGCCCGACGGGGCTGGTCGACCCCGAGGTCGATGTGCGCCCGACGACGCACCAGATCGACGACCTCCTCGGCGAGATCCGCGACCGGACCGACCGCGGCGAGCGCGCCCTGGTGACGACGCTGACGAAGAAGATGGCGGAGGACCTCACCGAGTACCTGACCGAGGCGGGGGTGCGGGCGCGGTACCTCCACTCCGAGATCGACACGCTGGAGCGCATCCGCATCGTCCGCTCCCTCCGGCTCGGCGAGTTCGACGTGCTGGTCGGGGTGAACCTGCTGCGGGAGGGGCTGGACCTGCCGGAGGTGACCCTCGTCGCGATCCTCGACGCCGACAAGGAGGGGTTCCTGCGGGGGACGACCTCCCTGATCCAGACGATCGGCCGCGCCGCGCGGAACGTCCGGGGGCGGGTCGTGATGTACGCGGACCGCGAGACCGACGCGATGCGCACCGCGATCGGCGAGACGAACCGGCGCCGGGCGATCCAGGTCGCGTACAACGAGGAGCACGGCATCACGCCCGCCTCGATCATCAAGGGCGTGTCCGACATCGTGGAGCTGCTCGGCCTGGGCGACGCGCCCGTCGCGCCCCGCCGTGGCCGCCGTGGCGAGGTCGACGCCCTCGCCGACGTCGGGTCGGACGAGCTGGAGCGGATGATCGTGGAGCGCGAGCAGGAGATGTTCGTCGCGGCGGAGGACCTGAAGTTCGAGCTCGCCGCCCGCCTGCGCGACGAGATCGCCGACCTGCGGCGGGAGCAGCTGGAGCGGGCGGGGGCCGGCGAGGGCGCCGGCGCCGACGGCGCGCCCCCGGCGCTTGCGGGGGGTGGCGGTGGTCCGCCGGCGCGGGGGTCGGCGCCGGTGCCGCGCAAGCAGGGGCGGCGTCCGCAGGGAGGGGGCAGGGGGCGGCGGTGACCGGCGGCGCACCCGGCCCCGAGCGCGCGTCCCGGCCCGAGCCCGAGGCCGGGCCCGACGAGCTCCAGTTCCGGTCGCTCGCGGCGCCGGGCCTGGAGGAGGACGACGTGTTCGCGGCGCTCCACGGCCTGCCGGTGCCGGGTCCGTTCTGGGGTGAGGGGTGGCCCGCCGCCCCCCACGATCCGGAGCGGCCGTGGGACGAGGACGCTGAGCGGCGCCGCCGCCACGAGCGCCTGCTGGCGAAGTGGCGGGAGGAGCGGGAGGAGCGGGACGAGCGCGGCGGCCTTGCGGGCGCCGCCGGGCCGGAGCCCCCGGCGGCCCCGCCGCCCTCCTAGGCCTCGGGGGGCGCGCCGGGGTCGGGCCAGGTCATCGCCGGCTCCGTCCCGACGGTGGCGCCGGGGACCCACGCGACCTCCCACGGCATGCCGTCGGGGTCGCACCAGTGGCCGGACCGTCCGCCCCACGGGCGGTCCTCGGGTTCGTTGACGATCGTCGCCCCGGCGGCGCGGGCGGCGGCGATGGCGGCGTCGACCTCGTCGCGGGTTGCGACGTTGACGGCGAGCACGACGCCGCGGGGGGCGTGGCCGAGGGCCCGCATCGCGCCCACCACCTCACCCTCCGCCTGGCGGGACGACCAGAGGAACAGGGTCGCGCCACCGGTGACGAAGACGGCGTGGTCGTCGTCGGGTTCCCCCGTCGCCTCCCAGCCGAGGCCCTCGTAGAAGCGGCGCATGGCGGGGACGTCATCGACGATGCGGGTGACGACGGTCAGTCGGGCGGGGATCACGGATGCCTCCTGTCTCGCGTCGGGACCGTCACAGTCTCGTCGCACCCCGGCCCCGTGTCTTTGACGTTCCGGACATCCCCATCCGATCACGGGACACCCGGAGCGGCCACAAACGACCGACGCCGTCCACGCCGCCGGCGGCGAACCCCGCCGCTCCCGGCGATGAGGGCGTGTCGTCGCCACCGTCGCAGCGGCGTCCGGGCCGAGGGTGTCGATTGGCGTCGACGCGTCGACGCCAATCGACGCACCGTCCCACCCGGGGCCGGACGGGGCGCCCCCGCCGACCCTCCGTCGCCCCTCAGGCGGGGTCTACCAGGAGTCCCACCGGACGAAGCCGTCGAGGGGGACCCGGGGACCGGGCTTGAACTCCGTGCCGATCGTGTGGGCGAGGGGGATCAGGGCGACCTGCGAGTACTCCTCGTAGGGGATCCCCAGCACCTCCGCCGCCTCGCGCTCGTGGAAGAGGTGGATCGTCGTCCACGCCGTCCCGAGGCCCCGGGCGCGGGCGGCGAGCATCAGGCTCCAGACGGCGGGGAGGACCGAGCCGAACGCGGAGGCCTGCACCACCTGCTCCCGCGACTCCGTCCGTCCCGGGTGGCAGGGGACGATGTGGACGGGGACCTCCGCCAGGTGCTCCGCGAGGTAGGCGGCGGAGCGGCCGATGCGCTTCTGCAGGTCACGCCCCCCCGGGGGCGTGCTCGCCCTCGGCGGCCCCGCCGAGACGCCCTCCGACACGTACCGGTCCCACGACCGCCGGTAGATGTCCGCGAGGGCCCGCCGCCGCTCCGGATCGGTGACGACGACGAAGACGGCGCCCTGCCGGTTGCCGCCGCTCGGCGCCTGCTGGGCGAGGCGGAGGCACTCCTCGATCAGCTCACGGGCGACGGGGCGCTCCAGGTCGAGGCGCTTCCGCACCGTCCGCGTCGTCGCGAGCACCTCGTCGGGGGTCAGTTCGAGTTCGGCCATGCGGGGATCCTGTCACCCGGGGCGGCCCCCCGGTCCCCGAACCGCCCCCGTGACCGCGCCCGAACCGCCCTCCGTCGGCCACCGCCCGCGCCGCCGTCACACCGACCGCTCGAACTCCCGGACGGACCTCCACCACCCGGGCTCACCCCAGGGGCTCCGCGGACGGGGCTGGAGCTCGCCGTCGATCTCGTGGTCGACCGTCTCCCCGAAGAACGCCACCGCCCCCGCAACCGGACCCGCGTCGCGGCGCGGATCGGGGTACGTCCACGCGACGTTCTCCCACCGTCGCCCGCCGACCACCGCCGTCCACCAGCGCGCATGCCCCTTGTACGCGCACGACGTCTCCAGCGCCGTCGGCGTCAACCGCACCGCCACGTCCTCGCGGGGCAGGTACCACCGCGGCGGCAGCCCCGTCTCGTAGAGGACGTGAGCCCGGGTGCTGTCCGCGACGACGACCCCGTCGATGAGGAGCCGCACACGGCGCGACGACGGCAGCGCGTCGCACCGGTGGTAGGGGTCGCGGACGTGGCCGAGCATCCGCTCGTCCTCCTCCCACCACTCGTCGAGCGCCCCGACGTGGAACGCGACGAGGCCGTCCAGCGGCGGATCGGGATACGTCCACGCCGCGTCCTGCGCGACCCGGCCGCCGACCCGCGCCGTCCAGTAGGTGCCGCCGTCCCGGGTGGCGGACCGGGCGACGCGGCTCCCCGGCGCGAGCAGGTCCATCCGCACGTCGTCACGCGGGAAGTACGCCCGCGGCAGGTGCCCGTGCTCGTGCAGCAGGCACGCGCGGTGGCTGTCGACCAGCACCGTCCCCGCGAGCACCCCCCGCAGGCGCCGCGGGTACGGGTCGAGGAACGTCAGTCCCGCGCGTGGCACGTCCACGCTCAGGCGCCCCGCGGGGGCCTGTCCGAAGGGGCCGGCGCCGAGCATCAGGGTCATGGGGTCGCCTCCCGTGGTGGTGGGGCGATCCTCTCACCGCCACGGCCCGCCGCGCACCCGCGCGACGGGCCGGCGGGTCACGCCAGGCCGGGGCCCTTGCGGCGACGCCGGCGGACGCCGACGCGGGGGAGGGTGACCGCGTAGACCGACGCGGCGGCCGCCTCGATCCCCGTCCGCACGCGACGCCCGCGGGGCAGGCCGAGGGCCGGCACCCGCGGCCGGCGCGACCGCGGCGGGGCCGGGGGGTGGGGGACCGACACCGGCTCCGGCGCCGGGATCGGGTGCGCCGCCACCGCGACCGGCTGCGACTCGCGGGACGTCGGCAGGGCGTCGGCGCGCGCCGGGAGGCGGCGCCCGCCGTCGCGCAGCCCCGACAGGATCGCGTCGATGTCCGCCCGGTCGACCTGCTCCCGCTCCAGCAGGACGCCGGCGAGGCCGTCGAGCTCGTCGCGGTGGTCGGTGAGGAGGGCGACGGCGTCCGCGTAGGCGGCGTCGATCATGCGGCCGATCTCCTCGTCGATCGCCCGGCGCGTCTCACCCGACCGCGGGATCTGGTGCGCCCCGGCGGCGGAGACGATCTGGCCGACGCGCGGCGAGAAGCCGAGCCGCTCGACGGCCTCGTGCGCCATCCGGTTCACCTGCTCCAGGTCGTTCGCGGCGCCGGAGGAGATGACGCCGAAGCGGATCTGCTCCGCCGCGCGCCCCGCCATCGCCACGACCATCTTCTCGTGGAGGTGCTGCTGGGAGGTGAGGGTGCGGTCGAGGTTTCCGTAGAGGGCGAGCCCACCGGCGTCGCCGCGGGCGAGGATCGTGACCTTCTGGGCCTTCTGGTGGGTGGGGCAGAGCTCCGCCGCGAGGGCGTGGCCGGCCTCGTGCCAGGCGATGACCTCGAGCTCGCCCTCGCCGATGCGCCGGTCGGCCCTCTGGGGCCCGGCGACGGCGCGCAGCATCCCCTCGTCCAGGTCCTCCGGGAGGATCGTGACGCGCCCGGCGCGGGCCGCCATGATCGCCGCCTCGTTCACCATGTTCGCGAGGTCGGCGCCGGCGAAGCCCGCCGTCACCCGGGCGAGCGCCGTCAGCGACTCCGGCTCCGCGATGGGCATCGACCGCGAGTGGAGGCGCAGGATCTCGAGGCGCCCCGCCTCCGCGGGCAGGCCCACCTGGACGCGCCGGTCGAAGCGGCCCGGCCGCAGCAGCGCCGCGTCGAGCATGTCGAGCCGGTTCGTCGCCGCGATCACCACGACCTTGTCGCGGTCGCCGAAGCCGTCGAGCTCGACGAGGAGCTGGTTCAGCGTGCCCTCCCGCTCCGAGTCGGCGCCCGAGTTGCCCTGGCCGCGGGCGCGGCCGATGGCGTCGATCTCGTCGAAGAAGATGATCGCGCCGCGGTTCGGCGTGCCCTTCTTCTCGTCCTTGCGGGCCTCCGCGAAGAGGTCCCGCACGCGGGAGGCGCCGACGCCGACGAACGTGTCGACGAAGTCGGAGCCCGACAGCGCGAAGAACGGGACGCCGGCCTCGCCGGCGACGGCCTTCGCGATCAGGGTCTTCCCGGTCCCCGGGGGGCCGTGCAGGATCACGCCGCGCGGCATGCGGGCGCCGACGGCGGCGAAGCGCTCCGGCTCGCGCAGGAACGTCACCACCTCGGTCAGCTCCTCCACCACCTCGTCGCAGCCGGCGACGTCGGCGAACCGCACCTTCGGCGGCTCCACCTGAGCGTTCTTGCGGATCTTCCCGTGGCCGGCGGCGCCGCCGCGGCCGTTCGCGCCCCGGCCGTTCGGGTTGCGGCCCCGGATCAGCATCATCCCGCCGATCAGGAACGCGGCGAGGATGCCGACGCCGAGGGGGATCGCGAGGTAGCGCATGATGCCGCCGGACCCGCCCGCGTCGGCCTCGACGGGGGCCGGGCCGAGCACCGCGACGCCGTCCTCGCGCAGGTGCGTCGCCAGCTCGAACGCGCCCGGCAGCGCCGGGGTCGCCGTCTTCGGGGTGCCCTCGGCCTGGGCGAAGTCCCGCCCGGCCTGCGGCCGGGGGATCTCCGAGGCGATCACGCGCCCGCCGCCGTCGATCGCCGCCACCCAGTAGCTCGAGGTGTCCACCACCGCCGCGTTCAGGTTCCGGGCGTCCGCCGCCCCGACCAGCTGGGAGTAGGGGACGACGACCGCGCCGTCGACCGCGCCGAGCGGCTCGACGACGTTCGGCGGCACCTGGACGGGGTCGGCCGCGAGGGCGGGGCCCACGAGGGCGGCGAGGGCCGCCAGCGCGAGCAGGCCCATGAGGAGGGCGCGACGGAGGGGCGGGGGCGGGCCGATCGGGCCCGGGGACTGACGGAGCACCGGCGGGTTCCTTGGGGTCGGCGTCGGCGGACGTTCCGGTGGCGGGCCGTCCGCGACAGGCTCTGCGTGCTGGCCTATCGGCGCGGGCGTCGCCGGGCTGAAACACCGGGGACGCCGGACCCGCTCCGTGGGTGATATCACCACGATCACGGTAGGCCGAGGCCGTCGGGGGTCGTATGTCCCTGGGGCCAACCGGGCGGCCGGCACCTCGGCCCCGGTGGCAGCCGGGGGCGCACGGCGGGCGCGCCGACGTCCCCACTACACTGACCGGATGGCCCCGAGACGTCCCGTGCCCACCAACGCGATCCGCGTCGTGGGGGCCCGCGAGCACAACCTGCGCGACGTCTCGGTCGACATCCCGCGCGACGACCTCGTCGTCATCACGGGCCTGTCGGGGAGCGGGAAGTCGAGCCTCGCGTTCGACACCCTCTACGCCGAGGGCCAGCGCCGCTACGTCGAGAGCCTGTCCGCGTACGCGCGCCAGTTCCTCGGGCAGATGGACAAGCCGGACATCGATCACATCGAGGGCCTGTCGCCCGCGATCTCGATCGACCAGAAGACCACCAGCCGCAACCCGCGGTCGACGGTGGCGACCGTCACCGAGATCTACGACTACCTCCGCCTCCTCTACGCGCGGGTCGGGGAGCCGCACTGCCCGATCTGCGGCCGGCCCATCACGGGGCAGACCGTCGAGCAGATCGCCGACCACGTCCTCGCGCTGCCCGAGGGCACCCGCTTCATGGTCCTCGCGCCGCTCGTCCGCGGACGCAAGGGCGAGCACCGCGACGTGCTGGAGAGCATCCGCGCGGAGGGGTTCTCGCGGGTCATGATCGACGGCGAGGTCCACACCGTCGACGAGCTGCCGGCGCTCGACAAGAAGTTCAACCACACGATCGAGGTCGTCGTCGACCGGCTCGTGATGCGCAGCGACCTGCGCCGCCGCCTCACCGACAGCCTCGAGACCGCGACCGGCCTCGCCGACGGCCTCGTGCGCATCGAGGAGGTGCGCCGCGACGACGCGACCCCGGGCTCGTGGACGTACTCCGAGCGGTTCGCGTGCCCCGAGCACGGGGCGTCGCTGCCGGAGCTCGCGCCCCGGACGTTCTCGTTCAACTCGCCCCACGGGGCCTGCCCGACCTGCACGGGGCTCGGCTTCCGCCCCGAGGTCGACCCCGAGCTCGTCATCGACCCGGAGCGCAGCCTCGCCGAGGGCGCCGTGCTGCCGTGGACGGACCGCACCACCGACTACTACGACCTCATGATGGACGCCGTCTCCGAGCAGCACGGCATCGACCTGAACACCCCTTGGCGGAAGCTCCCCGAGAAGCACCGGGCCCTCATCCTCGACGGCCCCCGCCGCCGCGAGCGGGTGTTCCTCAGCGCGCGGCGCAAGGGCGGGAGCTGGGGCTGGTTCGAGGGCGTCATCCCGCAGCTGCGCCGCCAGCACACCACGTCGATGTCGATGGCGGTGCGCGACAGCGTCGAGCAGTTCATGTCGCTGCGGCCGTGCCCCTCCTGCCACGGCGCCCGGCTGAAGCCCGAGGCGCTCGCCGTGACGGTGGCGGGCCGCAACATCCACGAGGTCACCCTCCTGTCGGTGAGCGACTCGCTGGCGTTCTTCTCCCAGCTGGAGCTGTCGACCACCCAGGCGTTCATCGGCGCCCGGATCATCCTGGAGATCACCGAGCGGCTGCGGTTCCTCGACGACGTCGGCGTCGGCTACCTCGACCTCGCGCGCGCCGCGGGCACCCTGTCCGGCGGCGAGGCCCAGCGGATCCGCCTCGCCACCCAGATCGGGTCGGGGCTCGTCGGCGTGCTCTACATCCTGGACGAGCCCTCCATCGGCCTGCACCAGCGGGACAACCGCAAGCTGATCGGCACCCTCGAGCGCCTCCGCGACCAGGGCAACACCGTCCTCGTCGTCGAGCACGACGAGGACATGATCCGCAGCGCCGGCCACGTCATCGACATGGGCCCCGGCGCCGGCACCCACGGCGGGCGCGTCGTCGCGCAGGGCAGCGTCGCCGACCTCGAGGCCGAGCCCGCCTCCGTCACCGGCGCGTTCCTGTCGGGACGCCGCGGGGTCCGCGTGCCGGCGACGCGCCGCGAGGCGCGCGGCTGGATCACCGTGCGCGGCGCACGCGAGCACAACCTCCGCGGCATCGACGTCGGGTTCCCGGTGGGTGCGCTCACCTGCGTCACCGGCGTCTCCGGGTCCGGCAAGAGCACCCTCGTCAACGAGGTGCTGCTGAAGGCCCTCACCGGCCGGCTCGGCCGGCGGCCCCGCCGCCCCGGGGCCCACGACACCATTGAGGGCCTCGAGCACATCGACAAGGTCATCGACATCGACCAGTCGCCGATCGGCCGCACCCCGCGCAGCAACCCGGCGACCTACACCGGGCTGTTCGACCACATCCGCCAGCTCTTCTCCAAGACCCAGGACGCCCGGTCCCGGGGCTACGGCCCCGGCCGGTTCAGCTTCAACGTCAAGGGCGGGCGCTGCGAGGCCTGCAAGGGCGACGGCACCATCACCATCGAGATGCACTTCCTGCCCGACGTCTACGTGCCCTGCGAGGTGTGCGGCGGCAAGCGCTACAACCGCGAGACCCTCGCGGTGCGGTACGGCGGGCGCACCATCCACGAGGTGCTGGAGCTGAGCATCGAGGAGGCCGTCGGGGTCTTCTCGGCCGTCCCCAAGATCCACCGGCGCCTGCAGACGCTCCACGACGTCGGCCTCGACTACGTCCGCCTCGGCCAGCCGGCGACGACGCTCTCCGGAGGGGAGGCGCAGCGGGTGAAGCTCGCGACCGAGCTGTCGAAGGTCGCCACGGGCCGCACCCTCTACGTCCTCGACGAACCCACCACGGGTTTGCACTTCGCCGACATCGAGAAGCTGCTGGAGGTCCTGCAGCGCCTCGTCGACCAGGGGAACACCGTCGTCGTCATCGAGCACAACCTCGACGTCATCAAGTGCGCCGACCACGTCATCGACCTGGGGCCCGAGGGCGGGTCGGGTGGCGGGTCGCTGATCGCGTCGGGACCCCCCGAGGAGATCGCCGCGACCCCCGGGTCGCACACCGGCGAGTACCTCCGCCCGATCCTGCTGGCCGCACCCACCGAGGAGCGGCTGGTCGGGGCGGGCGGTCGATGACCACCGGGGCCCGCGCCCGCGCGCAGTTCGGCGCCGAGACCGACGACGGGGGACGGTTCGTCCGGCAGGGGAGCCGCTTCCGCGACCACGTGACGGCCGACGGGTCGTCGGGGTTCATGGCCGCCCCGGGCCGCTACCACCTCTACGTGTCCCTCGCGTGCCCGTGGGCGCACCGCACCATCATCGTGCGCCACCTCAAGCGGCTCGAGGACGTCGTGACGATGTCCGTCGTCGACCCGGTCCGCGACGGGCGGGGCTGGGCGTTCCGGCCGGGCCGCGGGCACGGCCCCGACCCCGTCAACGGGTTCGCGTTCCTGTCGGAGGCCTACGCGGCCTCGGACCCCGGCTTCTCGGGGCGCGTCACGGTGCCGGTGCTGTGGGACCGCGAGACCGGCCGGATCGTCAACAACGAGTCCGCCGACGTCATCCGCATGCTCAACAGCGCCTGGGACGAATGGGGCGACGCCTCCGTCGACCTCTACCCGGCGGACCTGCGCGACGAGATCGACGCCGTCAACCACGTCGTCTACGAGACCGTCAACAACGGGGTCTACCGCGCCGGCTTCGCGACCACGCAGGAGGCGTACGAGGAGGCCTTCGACGCCCTCTTCGCGACGCTCGCCGACATCGACCGCCGCCTCGGGTCGCAGCGCTACCTCGCGGGCGACCGCATCACCGAGGCGGACTGGCGGCTCTTCACGACGCTCGTGCGGTTCGACGCCGTCTACGTGCTGCACTTCAAGTGCAACCTGCGGCGCATCGTCGACCACCCGAACCTCTGGCCGTACCTGCGCGAGCTGTACCAGGTCCCCGGGGTCGCGGAGACGGTGGACATGGACCACATCAAGCGCCACTACTACCTGACGCACGACTCGATCAACCCGACCGGCATCGTCCCCAGGGGACCGGAGCTCGACCTCACGCAGCCGCACGGCCGCGGCTAGACCGCCCGGATGCTGGCGCTGGCGCTCGGCCTCGTGTCGAGCGTGTCCTGGGGGATCGCGGACTTCCTCGGCGGGGTGGCGAGCCGCCGCGCCGCCGCCCTCACCGTCGTCGCCCTGTCGCAGGGCGTCGGCCTGCTGCTCGCCCTCGTGGTCGTCGCGGCGACGCGCACCGGGCCGCCGCCGGCCGAGGACATGCTGCTGGGCGTCGCCGCCGGCATCAGCGGCGTCATCGGCCTCGTCGCGTTCTACCGCGGCATGGCCGTCGGCAGCATCAGCATCATCGCCCCGATCAGCGCCCTCGGGGCGCTCGTCCCCCTCGCCGTCGACCTCGTCGCGGGACGCACGCCCGGCACCCTCGCGCTCGTCGGGATGGTCGTCGCCCTCGCCGGGGCGAGCCTGGCCGCCCGGGCGCCGGGGCCGGCGTCGCGGCGCGGGATCGGCCTGGCGCTCGTCGCGGCGGTGGGGTTCGGCGGCTTCTTCGCCCTGCTCGGCGAGGCGGCGTCCGAGAGCGCGCTCTGGGGCCTCACCGCCGCGCGCCTCGGGTCGGTCCCGCTCGCGCTCGCGGCGATCCTGGTGGTCGGCCCCGGCGTCGCCCTCGCCGGCCGGACGATCGCGATGGTCTGCGCCGCCGGGGTCCTCGACGCGAGCGCGAACATGCTGTTCGCCCTCGGCAGCCAGCGGGGCCTGGTCTCGGTCGTCGCCGTCGTCGGCTCCCTCTACCCGGTGATGACGGTGGTGCTCGCGGGGTCGCTCCTCGACGAGCGGCTGAGCCGCCTGCAGGCGGCCGGGGCGGTCCTCGCGCTCGGCGGGGTGGTGCTGATCGCCGCGGGCTGAGGGGGGACGGACGACCCGGGGGGCCGGCCGGCGGGGCTCGGCTAGGCTGGAGGACGGGGCGGTTCCGCTCCACCGGAGAGGAGCACCCCGTTGGCCGAGATCCGCCCGTTCCCACGCCGCCCCGGCCCCGGCCGGCCACGCGCGTCGTGGCTCGTTCCCGCCGCCGTCGTCGTGGTCGCGGCCCTGGTGGTCGCCTACATCGTCCTGCGGCTCTGGGCGCACATCACGATCTCCTCGGCGTTCTTCGACGCCCTCGGCATGGGCGGCGCGTACTCGACGCTGATCCGCACGTCGTTCCTCCTGAGCGCCGCCGGCGTCGTCGGCGCCCTCGTGCTGGCCCTCCCGCTCGGCCTGGTCCTGGGGCGCCGCGTCGGGCTGCTGCCCGTCCGCCGCATCGGCTGGATCGCGGGCGGCGCGGTGTTCGTGATCGGGCTCCTGGTGCTGGTGCCGTCGCTGATCGGCCAGCGCGACGCGCTGCTCGCGGCGGGTGAGGCGGTCCCCTTCGGCAAGACCGACCCGGTCTTCGGACGGGACGTCAGCTTCTTCGTCTTCACCGCACCGGTCGTCGCCGACCTGGCGGGACTCGCGCTCGGGGCCCTGATCGTCCCCCTCCTCACCCTCGCCGGGGTCGTCGTCTTCGCGACGGCCGTCGAGGGGCCGCTCGGCGTCGCGCAGCGCCTGCTCTCCCGCGCGGGCACCCTCGCCGCCGTCTACGGCGGCCTCGCGTTGATCGCCCTCGCCGTGCTCACCTGGTTCCGGCGCTACGAGGCCGTCCACACCGGTGGTGAGCTGATCGCGGGCGCGGGCCGCGCGACCCGCGACGTGGGGATCCCCACCACCACCGTCGCGGCCGTGGTGATCGGCCTCCTCGGCGTCGCGCTGTTCGCGCTGGCCTTCGCGCCGGTGCGGCGCCGCCTCGCCGGCACCCGCACGATGACCATCATCCGGGCGGGCATCGTCGTGCTCGGCGTCGTCGTCGTCGCCCTCGTGGTGCTGGCGACGCCGTGGTGGCTGGTGCTCGTGATCCCGCTGATCCCCCTCGCCCTCGCGGCCCGGCCGACCGGCCAGCTCACCCGCGCGGTCAACCAGCAGGCCGCGCAGGCCCTGCGCGGCAACGACGCCCCGCTGCGGATCCCGACCTGGGCCTACGGCGCCGCCGCCGCCGGCCTGTCGGTGGCGCTGCTGATCCTCGCCCCGATCGGCACCGCGATCTACGACGCCGTCGGGCTGCGCGGCTCGACGCTGCAGGTCGAGCGGGAGAACATCCAGGCGACCCTCGAGTCCACCCGCACCGCCGCGGGCCTGGACGGCATCGAGACGTCCCGGGCCGAGTACCGGCGGGGCGGGGTGAGCCGCGAGGCGATCGACGCCGCCCCCGCGTCCGTCGGGTCGCTGCGCTTCCTCGACCTCGAGGCCGCCCTCGCGGCGTGCCGCCGCCTGCAGGCGGTCAACCGCTACTACACGTGCCAGGACGCCGACCTCGACCGCTACGAGCGCGACGGGCAGAAGCAGACCCTGTTCGTGTTCGGCCGCGAGGTCGACTACGGCGCCATCGCCGACTTCCAGCGGCGCCACTTCTCCTTCACCCACGGGCGCGGCATCGCGATGGCCCCCGTGAACCAGATCGACGCGTCCGGCCGCCCGTCGTTCGTGGTCGGCGGGCTCCCCGTGCGCGGGCTCGACCCGGCGCTGGAGCGCCCCGAGATCTACCACGGCGCCCAGCCGGACATGCCGTTCGCCGTCGTGAACACCGACCAGCCCGACGGCTTCACCGACGAGCGCCCGCCCACCTGGGAGGGCGCCGGCATCGACGTCGAGGACAACCGCCTCGCGCTGACCCTGGAGCTCGGCGGGCTGCCGTACCTCGGTGGCGGGCGGCAGATCTGGAACGCCCTGTCCCGCGTCGAGACCGCCGACGCCCAGCTCCTCATACACCGCGACCTGACGAGCCGCCTCGACCGCCTCGCCCCGTTCCTCTCGCTCGACGACGACCCGTGGTTCGTCGCCGAGGGCGGCCGCATGTACGTGATGCAGAACGCGTACACGCGGACCGACCGGTACCCGTACGCCGCGCAGTTCGACGGGACCTCGTACCAGCGCCACGCGGTCACCGCGGTCATGGACGCCTACTCCGGCGAGACGCGGCTGTACGTGATGGACGAGGAGGACCCCGTCATCGCCACGTGGCGGGCGGTGTACCCCGAGCTGTTCACCGACCGCGCCCAGATGCCCGCCGGCATCGCCGCCCACCTGCGGTACGGCGAGGACCAGTTCGACTACCAGGCCGCGGCGCTCAACCGGTTCCACGTCACCGACGTCGACCGCTTCTTCGCGAACGACGACGCGTGGGCGTCGACGGTGGAGACGACCGGCCGGGGCACGGAGGGCCGCCGGATCATCTCGCCGGCCCGCTACAGCTACGCCGTGCTGCCGGGGGAGTCGGAGGAGCGCTTCCTGCTGTTGCGCTACTTCAAGCCCGCCACGGAGGGCCGCGGCATCGCCTTCTCCGCCTGGCTGACCGCCGAGAGCGAACCCGACCGGTTCGGTCAGCTCCGCCTGCTGCGGTTCGACGTGGCCGAGGACGCCCTCGACTCGGTCGACACGTTCGTGGCCAGCGTCGCCCGCGACTCGGAGCTCTCGGCCCAGATCGGCCTGCGACGCGACCAGGTCCTCCGCGGCAACACGATCGTCGTGCCGATCGGGGAGGGCCTGCTCTACGTGCAGCCGCTCTACCTCGACACGTCCGCCGACAGCCTGCCGACGCTGTGGCAGGTCGTCGTCTCGCTCGGCGACGGGCGCATCTACTCCGGCTCGAGCTTCCCGCAGGCCCTGGAGCGCGCGCTGACGGCGCAGTCCCCCGGCGGGGGCGGAGCGGCGGGGGAGGGCGACGGCACCGGACCCCCCGAGGCCCTGCCGACCGACGTCCGGGAGCTGGTGCGCCGTGCCGGCGCCGCCTACGACGCCTACCGGACGGCCTGGAACGCCGGCGACTACGAGGAGGCCGCCCGGCGCCTCGAGGAGTTCGAGCAGCTCCTGCAGCGGGCGCGGGAGCAGACCGGCACCGGCTAGACATCCCACGGCTCTAGGCGTCAAGCCACGAGGCGGGTTAGCTGCTCGCTGGCGGGCCAGGCAGTCTCCTCTCGGTAGGCCTGCCGTCGATCGAGGCAGGCGTGGAGGATCCCGACCCAGCCGTTGGCGAGCTGGCGAGTGGCCTGTGAGTGGGTCTTACCGCGCGCCCGCAGGGCGTCGTAGTAGCGCCGTGCGCCCGGGCTTGCGTTCAACGAGCTGAAGGCCCATCGCTCGCAGGCATCGGCCAGGCGCCGGTTGCGGGCCACGCGGGCCAGCACCACCCGGCTGCGACCCGATGCCTTGGTGATCGGGGCGGTGCCCGCATAGGCCTTGCGGCCTCTAGCATCGGCGTAGCGGTTCGGGTCATCCCCGAACTCGCCGAGCACCCGGGCGCCGAGCACTGAGCCGAGTCCGGCAAGACTGCGCAGGATCTCGGCGTCCGGGTGACGATCAAAATGCTCACCGAGCTCGTGCTCGAGGGCGGCGATCTGCTGATTGAGCGATACGAGCACCGCCACCCGCGCCGCGCTCGCCGCTGCGAAGGCCTCGGCCACCAGATCGGTCGTCTCGGGCTGCTCGATGCGCAATGCCTGCTGGATCTCGGCCGCCCGCCGCTCCAGGTTGCGCTCCCGGCCGCCGCGCCCAAGCGCCGCGGCGATCTTCGCCCGTGAAAGCCCTCGGGCAACCTGCGGCGTCGGGGCGATGGCGAGGATCGACAATGCATCGGCTGAGCCCAGGTCGGTACTGAACGCCGACAGGGCCCCCGGGAAGTAGTCGCGCAGGGCCGAGCGCAGGCCGCTCACCTGGCGCTGGCGAGTCCAGATCAGGCCCTGATGGGCGCGGGCCAGCACCCGGATGGCGCTCGCCTGGTCCGAGTCGCCGGCGAGCGGTCGGTGGTTGTGGTGATCGGTGCGCACCAGATCGGCCAGCAGCTTGGAGTCAGCGCCGTCGGATTTCGCGCCTGAGGTCGTGTGGCGATCGCGGTAGCGGCTGACCGCCAACGGATTGAGGCCGTAGACCCGGTAGCCGGCCCCGACCAGCGAATCGACCAGCAATCCGCGATCGACCTCGATGCCGAGCATCACCTGATCGGGTTCGGCGGCGTGATCGGCGATCAGGCCGTGCAGCTCGGCAAGGCCGGACACCCCGACCCCGAAGCGCCCGCGCCCGAGGATCGCCCCTTGCTCATCCATCACCGCCACGTCGTTGTGGGCCTCGGCCCAGTCGACGCCCACGAAGATCACGATGCGCCTCCTCTCGGAACAGACCCTCTGTGCTCCCGAGCCTGAGAGGCCCGCGGCGACCTAATGGATCAGTGCTCGTGTCGGCACGCCATCCCACCAGCCGTCTGACCCCTCGCCGACCGGCAGGGGCACGCTCTAGCCGTAGGGCTCGAAGGCCCAGGACACAGGAGTGCTCACCCACCGGCGGCTCGGAGGATCAGCCTCTCCTACGAGACCGACCCAGCGCCATTAGGACCCGGGTCGCGGCCCCGCCCGGGGGCCGCGACCCCCGCATCCACGGCAGATCCATACGTGGCCTTGGGCGATTCCTTACCCACCTCGGCCTACCGTGGGATGCATGGATGGACACCGGTTCACACCCCCCTCGGGCCGCCGCTCCCACGAGCGCGACGCCCAGGTCCGCGCGGTCACGCGGATCACCCGCGGCGTCGCCGCCGTCGCCGTCCTCGGCACCGCCGTGTTCGGCGGTCTCGCCGCCGCCGCGACCGGGTCGTCGCAGGCGCCACCCGCCGCCGTCCCCGGCGCGACCGCGTCGGCGTCGGCCGCGGCCGACGCGACGGGCGCCGTCATCGCGCCCGCGGCGTCCACGCAGCCGCCCGTCGCGTCGTCGGGCGGGTCGTGACGGTGGCGCCGACCGCGACGACCTCCTTCACGGCCCTCGGCACCACCGCCACCGTCGTCGTCACCGACGACGCCGCGCTCCCCGAGGCGGAGCGCCTCCTGCGGACCGGCCTCGACGCCATCGACCGCGCCTGCAGCCGCTTCCGCGAGGACTCCGACCTCGTCGCCGTGAACCACGCCCGCGGCGCGGAGACGTCGGTCTCCCCGCTCCTGATCGCGGCGCTGCGCATCGCCCTCCGCGCCGCGGAGCGCACCGGCGGCCTGGTCGACCCCACCGTCGGCCGCGCCATGGACGACCTCGGCTACGACCGGGACTTCCGCCTCGTCGGCGGGGCCGGCCCGCGCCTGGCGGTGCGCGTCGTCCCCGCACCCGGGTGGCGGACCGTCCGGGTCGACGAGGCCGCCGGCACCGTCACGGTCCCCCGCGGCGTCGCGCTCGACCTCGGCGCGACCGCGAAGGGCTTCGCGGCGGACCGCTCCGCGGAGGAGATCGCGCGGGCGACGGGCGCCGGCGCCCTCGTGTCCCTCGGCGGCGACATCGCCGTCGCCGGGGACGCGCCCGGCGGCGGCTGGACGGTGTGGGTCACCGACGACCACCGCGACGGACCCGCCGACGGGGCCCCCGGCGAGGCGGTCGCCATCGCCGGCGGCGGCCTCGCGACGTCGAGCACCACCGTCCGCCGCTGGGGCGGACCCGCCGACCCCCGCCACCACATCGTCGACCCGCGGCGGGGCGCCCGGGCCGCGGAGGTCTGGCGCACCGTCAGCGTCGCCGCCGGCTCGTGCGCCGACGCGAACGTCTGGAGCACCGCCGCCATCGTCCGCGGCGAGGAGGCCCCCGACACCCTCGCCGCGGCCGGTCTCCCGGCCCGCCTCGTCCGCCCCGACGGTCGCGTCGTGCGCGTCGCCGGGTGGCCGGAGCCGGTCGCGTGAGCGCCATCGACGGCGGCAGCGCGGTCTGGTACCTCATGCGCGGCAGCGGCGTCGTCTCGCTGATCCTGCTCACCGGCGTGATGGCCCTCGGCGTCGCCACCGTCGGCGCGTCCCGCCTCGGCGCGCTGCCCCGGTTCGCCACCCTCGCCCTGCACCGCAGCCTCGCCCTGATGTCGGTCGTCTTCCTCGCCGTCCACGTCGCGAGCGCCGTCGTCGACCCGTACGCCACCGTCCGCCTCGTCGACGTGCTGGTGCCGTTCGCGGGGCGGGACCAGGCCCTCGCCCTCGGCCTCGGGACCCTCGCGCTCGACCTCGTCGTCGCCCTCGCCGTGACGGGTGCGCTGCGGACACGCATGAACCGGGTCGCCTGGCGTGCGGTGCACTGGTCGGCCTACGCCCTCTGGCCGGCGGCCTTCCTCCACGCCCTCGCGATCGGCAGCGACAGCGCCACCGGGTGGATGCGGATCGTCGCCGTCGGCTGCGTCACCGTCATCGCCGGCGCCGTCGCCTGGCGGATCCTGATCGCCCCCGCCGGCACCTCCACGCCGGCGTCCGCACCCCCGACCCGAGGCCGCCCGTGACGACCACCGCCACCCTCCGCATCCCCCTGCCGCGCGCCCCCGGACGCCCCTCGCCGGTGCGCCTGCTCGCCGACCCGCGCACCCGCGGCGCCGCGCCCGACGCCGGCCCCTGGCTCATCGACGAGGTCGGACGCGCCTCCCTCCGCGGCCGCGGCGGCGGCGGGTTCCCCACCCACCGCAAGCTGGAGGCCGTCGCCGCGGCACGCGGCCGCACCGTGGTCGTGGCCAACGCCACCGAGGGCGAGCCGGTGAGCCTGAAGGACGTGACGCTCCTGCGCCACGACCCCGACCTCGTGATCGACGGGATGCTGGCGGCGGCGGCGGCCGTCGGCGCCCGGGAGGCGATCCTCGTCGTGTCCCGGGGCGCGGGGGACGCCCGGGAGGCCGCCGAGCGGGCGGTCGCCCGGCGGGCGGGCGGGACGCGCCGCGTGCGCCTGTCGTGCGCGGCGGCGCCCGAGCGCTTCGTGATGGGGGAGGAGAGCGCCCTCGTCAACTGGTTGAACGGCGGCCCCGCCCGCCCGACCCTGACGCCCCCGCGGCCGTCCGAGCGGGGTGTGGGGGGACGGCCGACCCTCGTCCAGAACGCCGAGACGCTCGCCCACATCGCCCTCATCGCCCGCCACGGCGCGGACTGGTTCCGCGAGGTCGGCACCGACGCCGAGCCGGGGTCGATGCTCGTGACCGTCTCGGGCGGCGTCCGGGCGCCCGGGGTCCACGAGGTCGCCCTCGGCACCCCGCTCGCGGACGTCGTGGACCTGGCGGGTGGCCCCGTCGCCGGCGTCGGGGGCGTGCTGGTGGGCGGCTACTTCGGCACCTGGCTCGCCGCCCCCGACCCCCTCGCCCTGCCGCTGAGCGCGGCCGGCCTGCGCCCCGCCGGCGGATCGGTGGGGGCGGGCACCATCGTCGTCCTCCCGGCCGACCGGTGCCCCCTCGCCGAGACCGCCCGCGTCGCGACGTACCTGGCCGGGGAGACCGCCGGCCAGTGCGGCCCGTGCGTCTTCGGCCTGCGCGCGCTGGCGGGGGCGGCGCACGCCCTGGCGGGCGGCCACGACGCGGCGGCGGCGCTCCGCGACATGCGCGACCTGCCCGACGAGATCGAGCGGCGCGGCGCGTGCGCGCACCCCGACGGGGCGGCGCGCCTCGCCCGCAGCGCGATCGCCGCGTTCCCCGACGAGGTCGAGCGGCACCTGCGCGGCGAGTGCTCGGCCACCGACCGGCGGCCGCTGCTCCCGGTCCCCGCCGCCCCGACGGAGTGGCGATGACGACCCGCCACATCCGCCTCGACCCCATCGCCTGCGACGGGCACGGCGCCTGCCACGAGCTGCTCCCCGAGATGATCGGCATCGACCGCTGGGGCTTCCCGGTCGTCGACGGCGGGGCCGTGCCCCCGGAGCTGCTGGACGAGGCGCGCCGCGCCGTCGAGATGTGCCCCAAGGCCGCGCTGGTCCTGCAGGCCCGCCGCGAGCGGGGCGGCTGACCGCCCGCACCCCCGCATCCGGGGCTCCCGCCGTCCGCCCCGCTGTCCTACGATCGCGCCATGGACCTGCTGGAGCGCGAGGGTGCGCTCGCCACCCTGTCGGCGGCGCTCGACGACTCCGCGGCCGGGAGCGGGCGCGTCGTGGTGGTCGCCGGTGAGGCCGGCATCGGCAAGACGGCGCTCGTGGCGGCGGCGATGGACGCCGCCGACGGCACCCGCCGGATCCTCACCGGGGCCTGCGACCCGCTCCTGACCCCCCGGGCGCTCGGGCCGTTCCACGACATCGCCCGCCAGGGCGGCGGGGCGCTGGCGGCGGCGTTCCGCGACCCCGGTGGACGGGAGGAGCTCGTCGCCGCCCTCCTCGGCGAGCTGTCCGCCGCGCCGCCGCGCGTCCTGGTGGTGGAGGACGCCCACTGGGCCGACGAGGCGACCCTCGACCTGCTCGCGGTGCTCGGCCGCCGGGTGGGTGCCACGACCGGGACGCTCGTCGTCACGTTGCGCCCCGAGCGGTCCGACGACCGCGTCCGCGCGACCCTCGGACAGCTCCCGGGCGGTGTGGTCCGGCGCATCGACCTGCACCCGCTGCCGCCCCCGGCCGTCGCCGAGCTCGCCCGCCGCGCGGGGCGCTCCGCCGCCGACCTCCACGACCTGACGGGCGGCAACCCGTTCTTCGTGACCGAGGTCCTCGCCGCACCCGGCGTCGCGATCCCCGGGTCGGTGCGCGACGCCGTGCTCGCCCGGGCCCACCGCCTGTCGTCCCCCGCCCGGGCCGTGCTGGACGTGGTCGGCGTGGTGCCGGGACGCGCCGAGACGTGGCTCGTCGACGAGGTCCTCGGGGCCGCCGCCGCGGAGCCCGTCGACGAGTGCGTGGGGGCCGGGATGCTCGAGGTCGACGGGGAGGCGGTGCGGTTCCGCCACGAGATCGCCCGGTCGAGCATCGAGGACGAGCTGACGCCGATGCGCCGCCGCGACCTCGACGCCCGGGTGCTGGCGGCGCTGCGGGGCCGCCCCCCGATCGATCCCGCCCGCCTCGTCCACCACGCCCGCCGCGCCGGCGACCGCGCGGCGGTGGTCGACGCCGCACCGGACGCCGCCCGCCTGGCGGCCGCGTCCGGCGCCCACATGCAGGCCGCCGCCCACCTGCGGACGGCCCTCGAGGCGGCGGACGCGCTGCCCGAGGCGCGGCGGGCGGAGCTGCTGGAGGCGCTGTCGGTCGAGGCGTACCTCTGCGGGACGCCGGGGGAGGCGCTCACGGCCCGCCGCGAGGCGCTCGCGATCCGGACGGCACTCGGGCAGACGGCGGAGGCGGGCGAGGACGAGCGCTGGTTGTCGCGGCTGCTGTGGTGGGCGGGCCGTCGCGACGAGTCCGAGGCGGCGGCCGGGCGGGCGATCGCCCTGCTCGAGCCGCTCGGCCCGAGCCGCGGCCTCGCCATGGCCTACAGCACCCTGTCCCAGCTCCTGATGCTGGCGTGGCGCAACGCCGACGCCATCCTGTGGGGGGAGCGGGCGATCGCGCTGGCCCGGGAGCTCGGCGACCGGGAGGCCCTGGCGCACGGCCTCACGAACGTCGGGACGGCGCGGGTCGAGAGCGGCGACGCGGCGGGCCGCGCCATGCTGGAGGAGGCGGCCGCGATCGCCACCGCCGACGGCGACCACGACAACGCCGTCCGGGCGATCGTGAACCTCGCGTGGGGGGACCTGCTGCACCGGCGCTACGCCGACTCCGCCACCAGCGTCGCGCGTGGACTGGCCTTCGCCCGCGCCAACGAGCTGCGGGCGTACGTCCAGTACCTCCTCGGGATGCGTGCGTGGGCGCGCCTGGAGCTGGGCGACTGGGCGGGGGCGGAGGAGGACGGCCGCGAGGTCGTCGCGATCGACGGCGCCCACCCGGCCATCAGCGCGCACCCCGGCATCGTGACGCTCGGGCGCCTGCTGGTACGGCGGGGGGACCCCGAGGGGGACGAGCTGCTCGACGTCGCCTGGCGGCGCGCGGCGTCCGCGGCGGAGGCGCAGCGCGTCCAGCCGGCGGCGATCGCCTGCGCGGAGCGGGCGTGGCTGCGCGGCGACGCCGAGGGCCTGCGCCGGTACGCGGCGGCCGCGGTGGCCACCCTCGACGTCAGCGCCGTCCCCCGCATGGTGGGCGAGAGCCTGCTGTGGGCGTGGCGGGCGGGCGAGCTCGACCGGGACCCCGCCGGGGCGGAGGAGCCGCTGCGCCGCTCGATCCTCGGGGACCCCCGGGGCGCCGCCGCGGCCTGGGAGGAGCTCGGGTGCGTCTACGACGCGGCGGACGCGCTGACCGACTCCGACGACGAGGACGACCTGCGCCGGGCGCTCGAGACGTTCGACCGCCTCGGGGCGACGGTGCCGGCGGCACGGGTCCGGGCGCGGCTGCGCGACGCCGGCCACGTGGTCCCCGCCGGCCCGCGCCCCGCCACCCGCAGCGACCCGGACGGGCTGACGCCCCGTCAGCGGGAGATCCTCGCCCTGGTGGCGGAGGGGTTGACGAACGCCCAGATCGCCGACCGGCTCGTCATCTCCGAGCGCACCGTCGACCACCACGTGGCGGCGGTGCTGCGCAAGCTGGGCGTGGCGAGCCGCGCCCAGGCGGCGGCCGCCGCGGCCCGGTGAGGCTGCTCGAACGGGAGGCGGCCGTCGCGGCGGTCGAGGACGCCCTGGCGGAGGCCCGCGCCGGGCGGGGCCGCGTGATCGTGGTCGGCGGGGAGGCGGGCATCGGGAAGACCCGGCTGGTGAACGAGGTGGTGCGCCGCGTCGGCGGCGACGCCGTCGTGCTCGCCGGGTCGTGCGACCCCCTCCTGACGCCGCGGGCGCTCGGGCCGTTCCGCGACATGGCCCGCACGTCGGGCGGCGCGATGGGCGCCGCCCTCGCCGAGGACGCCCCGCGCGAGGACGTGATGGAGGCGGCGCTCGCCGAGCTGGCGGCGGGACCCGTACCACGCCTGATGGTGGTGGAGGACGCCCACTGGGCGGACGAGGCGACGATCGACCTGCTGGCGGTGCTCGGCCGGCGCATCGGCGCGACGACGGGGGCGCTGGTGGTGACGGTGCGCCTCGACGAGGTGGGCCCCGCCCTCGGCGCCGCGCTCGCGGCGGTGCCGCCCGACGTCGTCCGCCACGTCGCGCTCGCGCCCCTGTCGGCGGCGGCGGTCGACGCCCTCGCGACGGACGCCGGGCACCCCGCGGGCGACCTCCACGCCCGGACGCGCGGCAACCCGTTCTTCGTGACGGAGGTCCTCGCGGCGGGCGGTGGGGTGCCGTCGACGGTGCGCGGCGCCGTGCTCGCCCGCGCGGCCCGCCTGGCGCCGTCGGCGCGGGAGGCCCTCGACCTGGTCTCGGTGGTCCCGGGCCGCGCGGAGCTGTGGCTGCTGACCGGCGCCCTCGGCGCGCGGGAGGACGACCTCGACGCGTGCGTCGCCGCCGGGATGCTCGAGTTGGGCGACGGCGGCGTGAGCTTCCGCCACGAGATCGCCCGGTCGGGGATCGAGGCGGAGATGACGCCGCTGCGGGCGGCGGCGCTGCACCGGCGGGTGCTGGACGCCCTCGCCGCCCGTCCGGGGGTCCCGCCGGCGCGCCTGGTCCACCACGCCCGGCGCGCCGGCGACCACGACGCGGTGCTCCGTCACGCCCCGGCGGCGGCGCGGGCGGCCGCGGCGGCGGGGGCCCATGGCGTGGCGGCCGACCACCTGCGCGCCGCGCTCGCGTCGGGCGGGTCCCTCGATCCCGCGGCGCGGGCCGATCTGCTGCAGGCGGTCGCCGTGGAGGACTACACCCGCGGTGAGAGCGGGGAGGCCCTGGTGGCCCTCGGGGAGGCCCTCGCGATCCGCCGGTCCCTGGGGGACCGGCGGGGGGAGGGCGTCGGGGAGCGGTGACACGCCCGGCTCCTGTGGCTGGAGGGCCGGCGCCGGGACGCGGAGGCGGCGGCGGAGCGGGCCGTCGCACTGCTGGAGCCGCTCGCCCGCGACCACGAGCTCGGCATGGCGTACAGCACCCTCTCCCAGCTCCACATGCTGCGGTGGAGCAGCGGCGAGGCGATCGCGTGGGGGGAGCGGGCCATCGCGATCGCCCGGGAGCAGGGCGACGACGAGGTGATGGCGCACGCCCTCACCAACGTCGGCACGGCGCGGTGCTCCACCCCCGCGGAGGGTGGGGAGGGGATGCTGGAGGAGGCCGTCGCCCTCGCCCTGCGGCGGGGGTTCCACGACCACGCCGCGCGGGCGCTGGTGAACCTGTCGTGGAACCTCGTCGCCCGCCACCGGTACGCGGAGGGCCTCGACGCGATCGCCCGCGGCCTGGAGGTCGCCGACCGCTTCGACCTGCGCTCCCACGAGCGGTACCTGCTGGGGATGCGGGCGTGGGCCCGGCTCGACCTGGGTGACTGGGCGGCGGCGGAGCGCGACGCGGCGTCGTCCCTCGCGGTCCGCCGGGCCCACGGCACGACGTCGTCGCATCCGGCGCTGCTCGCGCAGGCGCGCGTGTTGTCGCGGCGTGGCGATCCGGCGGCGGCGGAGCCCCTCGACCTGGCGTGGCGGTTCGCCGTGACCGCCGACGAGGCGCAGCGGCTCGTGCCGGCGGGGGTGGCGCGCGCGGAGGCGGCCTGGCTGGCGGGGGACGTGGCGGGGGCGCGTCGCATCGCGGAGGAGGCGGTCGCGGCGGCGTCGCCGACGTCGGACCCGGTGTTCATCGGGGAGGCGGCGTTCTGGCTGCGCCGCACCGGGGGCCTGCCGGAGGTCCCGGAGGGGGCCACCGGCCCGTGGTTGTTGTCGTTGCGGGGGGAGCCGCGGGCGGCGGCGGAGCGGTGGCGGCAGCTGGGCTGCCCGTACGCCGCGGCCGACGTGCTCGCGGAGTCGGATGACGAGGACGACCTGCGGGCGGCGCTCGCGACGTTCGACCGCCTCGGCGCGGCGCGGTCGGCGGCGGTGCTGCGGGCGCGGATGCGCGACCGCGGCCTGCGCGTCCCCCGGACGGCGCCCGCCGGCGCCCCGGGGCCGGGGGCGGGGACGGGCGTCGCGGGGCTGACCGCGCGGCAGCGGGAGGTCCTCACCCTGCTGGCGGAGGGGTTGACGAACCGCGCGATCGCGGAGCGGCTGGTGATCTCGGAGCGGACCGTCGACCACCACGTGGCGGCGGTGCTGCGCACCCTGGGCGTGGGCAGTCGCGCGGAGGCGGCGGCCGCGGTAGGTGGTGCCCATGGACAGGATGGGCACCGGATCGGCGACCGTTAGGCACGTCCCACCGATGAGCGGGCCCCCGGGCCGGTCGTACCGTCGTCCCATCAGATCGGACGACGAGGGAGACCCCCCGATGCACCCGAACCACCACCTCCACCGCTCCATCGCACGCGACACCGAGGCCCGCCGCATCTCCGCCGCGGCGAACGCCCGCCTCGCCCGCAGCGCCCGCCGGGCCGCGACCACCGACGGCGGCGTCAACGCCCCGCGGCCGGCGCTCCGCTGGCTCCCCATCCGGCGCGACCGGATCGCCGGGACCCCCCGGCACGCCTCCTAGCTCCACGCCACCCGGGCGGGCCCCGTCGCCCGCCCGGGCGCGAGACGACGCGATCGGGTCGCGCCTCCCGGCCTCCGCGAGGCGGTGTGTCGATTGGCGTCGACGCGATGCGCCGATCGGCACCGATGCCCCGACGACGATGACCAGGCGGATCCGGGGTCCCCACCCGGTCTGGGCCAATTGGCGTCGACGCGATGCGCCAATCGACACCGATGCCCAGACGACGGCGAGGTGGATCCGGCACCCCACTCGGTATGCGCCGATTGGCGTCGACGGGATGCGCCAATCGACACCGACCCCGGGGACGCCCCGATCCCCGCCCGGGTTGCGCACCACCACCGCGTCCCGTCAGGGTCGGGGGGATGACGGAGAGGACGCTCACCGCACGGGAGCTGAACCGGGCGGTCCTGGCCCGGCAGCACCTCCTGCGCCGGTCGACGGCGTCGCTGCCGGTCACGACGGAGCGGGTCGGGGGGATCCAGGCCCAGTACGCCCCCTCGATCTACATCGGCCTCTGGAGCCGTGCGGAGGGGGTGACGGTCGACGGGGTCACCCGTGCCCTCGTGCGCCGGTCGCTCGTCCAGGCGACGTCGCTGCGCGGCACGATCCACGTCCTGTCCCGCCGCGACCACTGGCCGTTCGTCGTCGCGTCGCGCACCCGGATGCGGGCGATCTGGCTGCGGTCGCGCCCCGGCCTCGACGAGGACCGGATGCGGGAGGCGGCGGACCTCCTGCGCCCGCGGCTCGCGGAGGGTCCCGTCGGCCGGCGGGAGATGGAGGACCTGATCGGCCGGGACCGGGCCCAAGGCGTCGGGTTCTGGGTCGACATGGTCCGCACCCCGCCGGCGGGGACCTGGGGACGCCGCCGCGCCGACCTCTACGGCGACGCGGCCGCCTGGGTCGGCCCGCCGGACGACGACCTCGACGCCGACGCCGCCGTCGCCCACGTCGTCCGCCGCCACCTCGCCGCGTTCGGCCCCGCCGCCGCCGCCGACGTCGCCGACTGGGCGGGCCTCACGATCGGCGCGGTCACCCCGGCCCTCGACGCCATGGACCTCCGCCGGTTCCGCGACGAGGCGGGCCGCGTCCTCCTCGACCTCCCGCGGGCGCCGCTCCCGGACGCGGGGACCCCGGCCCCCGCGCGGCTGCTGCCCACCTGGGACGCCGCGCTGCTCGTCCACGCCCGCCGCGCCGGGATCCTCTCCGAGGAGCACCGCCCGCGGATCTTCTCGACCCGGACGCCGTTCTCGTTCCCGACGTTCCTCGTCGACGGCACGGTGGCGGGGACGTGGCGCCTCGACGACGGCCGGGTGGAGCTGTCGCCGTTCGGAACGCTGGCCGCCGCCGACCGCCGCGACCTGGAGGAGGAGGGCGCCCGGCTCGCCGCGTTCGCCGCCGGCGACCCGCCGTGACCCCGCCGGTCAGGCCCCCGCGGCCCTCCGGGCGCGCCACTGCGCGGCGGTCTGCCCCCACACGACCACCTCGCTCGCCTCGTAGGGGGCGGGGAGCCGGGTGGTGCGCAGCGGCCGCGACCCCAGCCGCTCCGCCACCCGCGCCGACGCGGTGTTCTCCTCGTCGATGCAGTGGATGACGTCGGACCAGCCCAGCGTCGCGAACGCCCAGTCCATCGCGGCCGCGGCCCCCTCCGTCGCGTACCCCCGGCCCCAGCGGTCGCGGCGGATCCCCCAGCCGACCTCCGTCCCCGGCCACCCCTCCGGGTACCAGGGCCCGAGGCGCCCCACCCACTCGCCGGTGTCACGCTCGACGACGGAGAACATCGCGAACCCCTGGATCGCCCAGGCGCCCGCGACGCTCAGGAACCCCCGCCACGCCTCCGAGCGCGCCTGCACGCCCCCGATGAAGCGCGCCGTCTGCGCGTCGGCCATCGCCTCCGCCCACGCGTCGAAGTCCTCCCGGCGCGGGGGACGCAGGATCAGCCGGGGCGTCTCGATCACGGGCCCGTCCACGTCGTGACGGTACACGCGCGGCCCCGGTCTAGACTCGCCGCGTGACCGCCGACGAGATGGCCCGCCTCGACGCGCTGCTGCGCGTCCCCAGCATCAGCGCCGACCCCGCCCACGCACCCGACATGGCGCGCGCCGCGGAGCTCGTCGCCGAGGAGGTCCGCCGCGCCGGCGGAACCGCCGAGGTGCGCGCCGGCGGCGGCCACCCGCTGGTGGTGGGGGAGGTGCCCGCGAGCCCCGGCCACCCCGACGCCCCCCGCGTGATCCTCTACGGGCACTACGACGTCCAGCCCCCCGGCGACCCGGCGGCGTGGACGTCGCCGCCGTTCGAGCCGACCGTCCGCGACGGCGACCTCTACGCGCGGGGCGCGAGCGACGACAAGGGCAACCTCTTCATGCTCGTCGCCGCGGTGCAGCGCCTCGCCGCCGCCGGTGAGCTGCCGGTCCGCGCCGCGTTCGTGGTGGAGGGGGAGGAGGAGAGCGGCGGCACGTCGGCCCTCGACCACCTCGCCGCCGACGCGGAGCCGGCCCTCGCCACGATCATCTTCGACAGCCCCATGATCGCCCCGGGCCGCCCCGCGATCTGCACCGGCGTGCGCGGCATGGTCTACCGCCGCGTCCGCGTGCGGTCCGCGCCCGCCGACGCCCACAGCGGCCTCTTCGGCGGCGCCGCGATGAACGCGGCGCACGCGCTGATGGCGGTGCTCGCGGCGGTCGTCCCCCACGACGGCCGCCTCCCCGACGCCCTCTACGCCGGCGTCGCCCCCGCGGGACCCACCGAGGTCGCCGCGTGGGCCGACCTGCCGCCGGGCGCCGACGCCCTCGCCGAGGCCGGGCTGCTCCCCGGGGACCCCGGCGCCGCCGACGGCTTCCACATGCGGACCCTCGCCTCGCCGTCGCTCGACGTCCACGGCCTCGCCTGCGGCGAGCCCCACGCGGTCAAGACGAACATCCCGGGGACCGCCACCGCGACGCTGTCGCTGCGCCTCGCCCCCGGCCAGGACGCGCCCGCCCTCGCCGCGGTGCTCGACGACCTGCTCCGCTCGGGCGCGCCGGCGGGCGCGGAGGTCGAGATCGAGGACCTCGGCGTCGCCCTCCCCGCCGCGCTCGACCCGGACCACCCCGTCCTCGTCGCCGCCGCCGACGGCATCGAACGCGCCGTCGGCCGGCGCCCCGCCCCGGTCCGGCTCGGCGGCACCCTGCCGGTGGTCGCGGTCCTCGCGGCGCGCGGGGTCCCCACCGTCCTCACCGGGTTCGGCCTGCCCGACGACGGCATCCACGCCGTCGACGAGCACGTGCGGGTCGACCACCTCGGCCTCGGCACCCGTGCCGCCATGGAGATGCTGCGGGCGCTCGGCGCCATCGGGGCCCCGGCGCCGCTGTAGGATCGGCGGTCGGACGCAAACCGATCGAGGGGGACACGTGGCGGAGCTCTGGGGCGGGGAAACCCGCAAGGCGGTCGAGAACTTCCCGGTATCGGGTGAGCGCGTGCCGCTCCCCGTGGTGCACTGGCTGGGCCGCATCAAGGGTGCCGCCGCCCGGGTCAACGGGGACCTCGGCCTGCTCGACACGGCCCTCGCGGAGCGCATCTCCGCCGCCGCGGACGCGGTGGCCGCCGGGGACCACGACGACCAGTTCCCGGTCGACGTCTTCCAGACCGGCTCGGGCACGTCGTCGAACATGAACGCGAACGAGGTCATCGCCGCCCTCGCCGGCGACCCCGTCCACCCGAACGACCACGTCAACATGGGGCAGAGCTCCAACGACGTCTTCCCGTCCGCCGTGCACGCCGCGGCGCTGCAGGAGGTCGTGGACCGCCTGCTCCCCGCCCTCGAGCACCTCGGCGACACCCTCGCCGGGAAGGCCGAGGAGTGGAAGGACATCGTCAAGACCGGCCGCACGCACCTCATGGACGCCGTCCCGGTCACGCTCGGGCAGGAGTTCGCCGGCTACGCCGCGCAGATCCGCCAGGGCCACGCCCGCGTCTCCGACGCCACGGCGCGCCTCGGCCAGATCCCGCTCGGCGGCACCGCCGCCGGCACCGGCCTCAACACCCATCCCGAGTTCGCCGAGCGGGTCCGCGCCCGCCTCGTCGAGGAGACGGGTCTCCCGATCGCCGCCCCCGCCGACGGCTTCGAGGCGCAGGGCGCCCGCGACGGCCTGGTCGAGGTCTCCGGCGCCCTCAAGGTCGTCGCCGTCTCCCTGACGAAGATCGCGAACGACATCGCGATCCTCGGCAGCGGCCCGCGCGCCGGTCTCGCCGAGATCTTCCTGCCCGAGCTGCAGAAGGGCTCGTCGATCATGCCGGGCAAGGTCAACCCCGTGATCCCCGAGGTCGTCCTGCAGGTCGCGGCCCAGGTCATCGGCAACGACACCGCCATCACGATCGGCGGCATGCAGGGCAACTTCGAGCTCAACGTGCGCATCCCGCTGCTCGCGCGGAACCTGCTGGGCTCGATCCACCTGCTCACCACCACGTCGCGGCTGTTCGCGGACCGCTGCATCGCGGGCATCGAGCCGAACCTGCCGCGGCTCACGGAGCTAGCCGAGGGCAACCTGCAGGTCGCCACCGCGCTCAACCCGCACATCGGCTACGACAAGGGCGCGGCCATCGTGAAGGAGGCCACCGCCTCCGGCCGCCCGCTCCGCGAGGTGGCGCGCGAGCACGGAGTGGAGGAGTCTGTCCTCGATGAGGCGCTCGACCTCCGGAAGATCGCGGCCGGCAGCTCCGCGTAGCGGACGCACCGGGGAGCCCGAGGAGCGGTCACCGCTCCTCGGGCTCCCGCCGCTCGTCGGCAACCGCGCCATGGCGGCGCTGGTCGCCCGCGACGCCGCCGGGTGGGGGTTCAGCCCCACCGTCCCGAAGCCGCCGGACCTGCGGCTCCCCGCCGACTACGTCGAGCGCCAGCAGGAGGACGTCCGCACCCGCGTGCGGGCGCACCTCACCGAGGCCCGCGCCCGCTTCGAGGGCGCGATCCGCTCCGGCGTGTCGATGGCGGAGCTGGTCGACATGGTCCTGACCGCGGTCCCCGAGGCCCGCCGCCTCGTGCCCGCCGACCTGGAGGGGCTGCTGCGGGCGTTCTTCCGGCCCCTCGACATCGCCGTCCACCGGGACCCGGTGGACCGCAAGGGCGCGCTCGACGAGGTCGCGGCGATGGCGCGCAACGCCCTCGGCCCCCTCACCGAGGGCGTCCGGTTCGGCATGGGCGCCGGCGGCAGCGTCACCGTCGGGGTGTCCGGCGTGACCGCGGGGATCGGGCCGCGGGAGGGCGGCCGCGACGGCGAGCACCCCGTCGAGGTCACCGGGGGGTGGGATCGCTCCGTGAAGCTGACGACGCGGGCGCCGGGGGTCGTCTTCGAGGCGAAGGTCAGCCCTCCCGAGCAGGCCGGGGGCGACGTGCCGTGGGAGATCGCGCTGCAGTTCCCGGGGGAGGACGCCATGGTCCCCGTGCTGTCGGCGCTGCCGGGGGTGTTCTCCGCCGCCGAGAGGGGGGTGCGCGAGGCGGCGGGGGAGGCCCGCGCCGGCGGGGCCGGCTCGTTCGACCGCGCGAAGCGCCACATGGCGCCGGTCAAGGACGCCGTGTCCGCCGTCTCGGCCGTGGCGGCCAAGCACTCCGGCCCCCGGTTCGGCATCGCCGTGACGGGCCAGGGCGGCGACATCGGCGTCACCGCGACCCTCACGATCGTCTTCTAGGGCGTCAGTCGGCCACCCCGGCCTCGGTGGCCACGTGGGTGGGGCGGAGGCGCACCAGCAGCTCGCCGGGCACCGCGTTGCGCCGCCCGTACTGCTCGGCGAGCTCGGGACCCATGTAGCGGTACGCGATCCGCGTCGACCACGCGAGCATCGCCGCCGGGTCCTCGTCGATGGAGACGACGCCGTCGACGCGGACGTAGGCGAACGGCGGCTCCTCCACGTCCACGTAGATGCTGGCGCGGGGGTCGCGGCGCAGGTTGCGGCCCTTGATCGTCCCCGCGCCGGTCATGAAGACGACGTCGTCGCCGTCGAGCACGAACCAGACCGCCGCGACATGGGGGCGCCCGTCGGCCCGCACCGTCGCGAGCTTGCCGGTGCGGGTGCCGGCCGCGAGGAACTCCCGGCGCTCGTCGGCGCCCATCGGGCGGCTCACACGGCCTCCCGGGCCGCGCCCTCCCGCGCGTCGCGGACCTCGTGCGCGAACTCCCGCGCCGCCCCGGCGACGATGCCGAAGACGTCGGCCTTCGGCTTCACGAACCGCGGCGTGTTCGGCAGGGCCCCCACCAGGTCGGTCACGACGAGCACCTGGCCGTCGCATTCCGGCCCGGCGGCGATGCCGATCGTCGGGGCGCCGACCTCGGAGGTGATGCGGGTCGCGAGCTCCGCCGGCACGGCCTCGATCACGATCGCGAAGCAGCCGGCGGCGTCCAGCGCCCGCGCCTCGGCGGCGATCCGCTCGGCCTCGTCGGGGGTGGTCCCCTCGCGCCGGTAGACGGCGGCCGTCTGGGGCAGCAGGCCGACGTGCCCCATGACGGGGATGCCCGCGGCGATGATCGCCGCGACCTGGGGCACGAGGCCCCCCTCCAGCTTCACGGAGTCGGCCCCCGCCTCCACGAGGCGGCGGGCGCTCGCGACGGCCTCCTCGGGGGTGCGGTAGCTGCCCGCGGTGAGGTCGCCGCAGACGTGGGTGCGGGTGACGCCGTTGCGGACGGCCCGCACGTGGTGGGCCATCATCTCGAGCGTCACCGCACGGGTGGTGTCGTACCCGAGCTCCACCTCGCCGAGGCTGTCGCCCACGAGCAGGATGTCGAGGCCGGCGTCGTCGAGGGCCCGCGCCGTCGGGTAGTCGTAGGCGGTCAGCATCACCAGGCGCGCCCCGCCCTTGCGGGCGCGGATCGCGTCGGCGGCGAGGCCGGTGGACACCGGGGCGGGGGCACCGGTGTCGAGGTAGGTGGTCACCGCTCCTCCCACATGACGGGGACCGTGCCCGGCGACGTCACGTCCACCTGCCGGTTGGAGGCGTCCACGTGGACGACGACGGGCTCGTAGCCGTCGAGCTCGGACTCGTCGAACTGCGCGTACGTCAGCACGATCACGAGGTCGCCGGGCTGCGCGAGACGGGCGGCGGCGCCGTTGAGGCAGATGTCGCCCCCGCCCGCCGGGCCCTCGATCGCATAGGTCTCGAACCGGGCGCCGGTGTTGATGTTGAGGACGCAGACGTGCTCGTAGGGGCGGATGTCCGCGGCCTCGAGCAGGTCGGTGTCGACGGTGATGCTCCCGACGTAGTTGAGGTCGGCGTCGGTCACGGTGGCACGGTGGATCTTGCTCTTGAGCATGGTGCGCGAACGCGGCACGTCGGCCCTCCGGGGATGGGTTGCGAGCGGTGTGTTGTCGATGAGGCGCGCGGGACCGACCCGGGCGCAGACGCAGAGGAGGGCGGGGCCCTCCAGTCGAGTGAGGGGCTGGAAGGTGTCGGGGTGGACCACGGCGGCGTACTCCAGGTCGCACCGCGGCTCGGCGGAGATGACGGCGGCGGCGGCGGCCGCGAGCCGGCCGGCGTCGCGCTCGCCCTCCGCGGCGAGCGCCTCGGCCGCGTCGAGTCCACGGCGGAGCGCGACGGCGGCGGCGCGGTCCTCCGGCCCGAGGTACGCGTTGCGGCTGCTCATCGCGAGGCCGTCGGCCTCGCGGACGATCGGGCCGACCACGAGCTCGATGTCGTCGAGGTGGAGGTCGGCCATCAGCCGCGTGACGACGGCGACCTGCTGGGCGTCCTTGCGGCCGAAGACGGCCCGGTCGGGGCGGACGGCGAGCAGGAGCTTGGCGACGACGGTGGCGACGCCCCCGAAGTGCTCGGGCCGCGCCGCGCCCTCGAAGCCCGCGCTCGGGCCCGCCACGGTGATCGCGGTGCCGAAGCCCTCGGGGTAGATCTCGTCGGCGCCGGGGGCGAAGACGAGGTCGACGCCGGCGCCGCCCGCGAGCTCCAGGTCCCGGGCCTCGTCACGCGGGTACGTCGAGAGGTCCTCGGTCGGGGCGAACTGCGTCGGGTTGACGAAGAGCGTCACCACCACCGCGTGGCCGTCGTGCCCGGCGATGCGCATCAGCTCGAGGTGCCCCTCGTGGAAGGCCCCCATGGTGGGGACCACCGCGATCCTCCGGCCCGCGGCGCGGAGGGCGGCAACGGCGTCGCGCAACCCGGCGACCGTCCGGACGACGTCCGGGGAGCGCGGGGGAGGGGTGGCGGGAGGTCGGGATGACGACATGCGGGGTCCGTCGCCACCGGAACCGGGACACGCGGACGGACCCGCTCACGGCGGGACGCCCACCCCGGCGCCTCGTGCTCCAGCTCCCGTCGATACGGGATGCCAGGCGGTGCGCTGACGGCCGCCGGAGTGTACCGCCGCCGCGCGCGGCGGGACAAGCGGCCCCGGGTCCGGCCGGACGGCGCGTTACCCTGACCGCGATGCCGGAGCCCGCCGACCGCGTCGCCGAACTGCAGGGCTACCACGACCGGGAGGTCGCGCCATGCACGCGCTGCGCGCTGCACCGCACGCGGACGCAGGTGGTCGTGGGCAGCGGCGCCCTCGACGCCGACCTGATGTTCGTGGGGGAGGCGCCCGGCTACCACGAGGACCAGCAGGGGATCCCCTTCGTCGGACAGTCGGGGCAGCTGCTCACGACGCTGCTGGAGGGCATCGGGCTGACCCGTGACCAGGTGTTCGTCGCGAACGTCCTGAAGTGCCGCCCGCCGGGCAACCGCGACCCCGCCCCCGCGGAGATCCGCTCGTGCGAGCCGCACCTGTTCCGCCAGGTGTCGCTGATCCGACCGCGGATGGTCTGCACGCTCGGGAACTTCGCGACGAAGCTCCTGTCGGGGAGGCCCGACGGCATCAGCCGGGTGCACGGCCACGAGCTCCCGATCGAGGTGGGCGGGCACCGCCTGCTGCTGTACCCGCTGTTCCACCCGGCGGCGGCCCTCTACACCCGGGCGATGCTGTCGACGCTCGAGGCCGACTTCGCCCGCATCCCGGAGCTGCTCGGCGGCGCCGCCCCCGCGTCGGCGTCGGCGGGGCCCGCGGCGGCCACGCCGGTCCCGGTCCCCGTCGAGGCCGCGCCGCCGCCCCCGGCTCCCCCCGTGGCGCCGCCCGCCGACGAGCAGCTGGGGCTCTTCTGACCCCCGCCCTCACCTGGGAGAGCGACGGCCCCGAGGCGACCGCGGCCCTCGGGGGCGTGCTGGCGGAGCTCCTGCGCCCCGGCGACCTGGTGCTGCTGCGCGGCGAGCTCGGCGCGGGGAAGACGACCCTGGTGCGGGCCGTCGCACGGGCCCTCGGCGTGGAGGGACCCGTGACGAGCCCGACGTTCACGGTCGCCCAGCGGTACGCCGGGAGGGCGACGGAGGTCGCCCACATGGACGCCTACCGGCTGGAGGGACCGGACGCCGAGGAGGCCGAGCTGCTCGGCGCCGCGATCGCCGGCGACGCGATCGCGTTCGTGGAGTGGCCCGACGCCGTCCTGGCGGCCCTGCCGGAGCCGCGACTGCAGGTGGAGCTGCAGCACGGGGGCGGGGACCGGAGGCTGGTACTGTTGGACGCCCGGGACGCCCACGATCTGGAGCTTCTCGGCCGCCAGCTTGCCGACATTCGCGCTCGACACCTCCACAGCGAGTCCGAGCCTGGCGCTCGTTCGGGGTGAGGACCCCATCGCCGAGCTCTGGCTGGCGTCCGAGCCCGGCTCCGGGCGACGCGTGCTCGAGGCGGCCCACGGCCTGCTCGCGGCGTGCGGCCTCGCCGTCGCGGACATCGAGGGGATCGTGGTGGGGGTGGGGCCCGGTGGCTTCACGGGGCTGCGCATCGGGCTGGCCACGGCCCTCGGCCTCGGCCAGGCGTTGCGCGTCCCGGTGACGGGGGCGTCGTCGCTGGAGGCCCTGGCGCTCGGGATCGCGGACGGGGCGCCGGCGGGGACGCTCGTCGCGCCGGTCCTCGACGCCCGCCGCCGCGAGCTGTTCGCCGCCGCCTACCGCGTCCGCGAGGGCGGCCTCGACGAGGTCGTCGCCCCCGTCGCGATCGCCCCCGCCGACCTGGCGGCGGCGCTCCGGGCGCACGGGACGCCGGTGCTCGTGGGGGGTGACGGCCTCGCCGCCGCCGGCGGAGTGTTCGACGCGGCCCCGTTCACCTCACCGCCGCCCGGTTCCCCCCGCCACCGGGTGGGGGCGGCCGCCCTGGCGCGCCGGGTCGCGCAGGGCGGGGGCGTGCCGGCGCGGCCGGTGTACGCCCGGCTGCCGGACGCCGAGGTGAACCGGCGGGCGGCGCTCGCGGCGGCGGGATCCTGATCGTGCCCCGGGGCAAGCGGCCGCCGAGCACGCCGGCCCTGAAGGTGCGCGAGATGCGGCGCGGCGACGTGCCGCAGGTCCTCGTGATCGAGGCCTCCAGCTCGGCGACCCCATGGACGCGGGCGATGTTCCTGTCGGAGCTGGGGCGCCCCGGCACGATCGACCTCGTCGCGGACCGCGGCGGCGACGTCCTCGGCTACATCATGGTGTCGCGGTACGCCGACGTCTGGCACATCCTCAACGTCGTGGTGCGGCAGGCCCACCGTGGTCAGGGGATCGGCGGGCAGCTCCTGGAGGAGCTGTTCCTCCGCGCCGCCGGCAAACCACACCTGGGGTTCACCCTCGAGGTGCGGGTCTCGAACGCGGGGGCGATCCACCTCTACCGCCGCAAGGGCTTCGTCGATCACGGCATCCGTCCCGGCTACTACTCGGACAACGGCGAGGACGCGTTGATCATGTGGCGCGGCGGCGGCCCGGAGGACACGTTCTGATGGGCGGCCCGATCCTCGCGATCGAGACCTCGTGCGACGAGACCGCCGCGGCGGTCGTCGACGGGCGCCGGATCCTCTCGAACGTCATCGCCTCGCAGGCGGAGCTGCACTCCCCGTACGGGGGCGTGGTGCCGGAGGTGGCGGCGCGCCACCACCTGGGGACCGTCAACGGCGTCATCGACGCCGCGCTCGACGGCGCGGGCCTGGAGCTCGGCGACGTCGACGCGATCGCGGTCACGCAGCGGCCCGGCCTGATCGGCGCGCTGCTGATCGGCGTCGCGACGGCGAAGGCGATCGCGTACGCGGCGGGAAAGCCACTGGTGATGGTCGACCATCTCCACGGGCACATCGCGGCGTCCTGGCTCGAGCCGGTCGCGCTCGACCCGCCGTTCGTGAGCCTCATCGCCTCCGGCGGGCACACGCGCCTCGACCTGGTCACCGACCTGCGCGCGCCGCAGCCCCTGGGGCAGACGATCGACGACGCCGCCGGGGAGGCGATCGACAAGGGCGCGCGCCTGCTCGGGCTCGGCTACCCGGGCGGGCCCGCCCTGGAGCGCCTCGCGGCGACGGGGTCCCGGACCGCCCACGAGTTCCCCGTCGGCCTGCGCGGCGGCGCCGTGAGGGACTTCTCGTTCGCCGGGGTGAAGACGGCGCTGCTCTACGCCGTCCGGGCCCGCGGCGACGGCCCGTTGCCGGAGGGCGAGCGCGCCGACCTCGCCGCGTCCTACCAGGAGGCCGTGGTCCGGCCGCTGGCGGACCGCCTGATCGCCGCGGCGCGGGAGCAGGGCGTGCCGGCGGTCGCCCTCGGCGGCGGCGTCGCCGCCAACGGGCGGCTGCGCGAGCTGGTGGCGGAGGGCGCGGAGCGGGCGGGGCTGCGGGTCGCCGTGCCCGACCGATCGCTGTGCACCGACAACGCCGCCATGATCGGGGCCGCCGCCCAGTTCACCGACGCGGTGCCGTGGCCGGACTTCCTCGGCCTCGACGCCGTCGCGTCGGCGCCGCCGGGGGGGATCGCGGCGTGAGGCCGCGCCGCCGCCGCATCGCGCTCGTCGCCGCGGGGGCCGCCGTCCTCGTGGCGCCCGCCGCCGCGGCCGCCCACGTGACGCCCGCCCCGCTCGTCCTGCCGGGCGCCGACGCCCTCGCCGCACGCGACTCGGCCCTCGCCGCCGCCGCCGCCTGGCGGGGGACGCTCGAGGCGTTCCGCGCCCCGCAGCTCCCGACCCCCGGCGACAGCGAGTCGGTGATCCTGATGCTCGCCGACCCCCCGGCCGTCGCCGCCGACGCCGGCGACCGCGCCGCCGCCGCCGCGGCCGTCACCGCCGGGCAGGACGAGGTCATCCCGGTGCTCGAGAGCCTCGGGGCGACGGTGACGTTCCGCTACCGGGTGCTGGTCAACGCGATCGGCGTCCGCCTCCCCGCGGGGCGCCTCGAGGCGCTCGCCGCCCTCCCCGAGGTGACCGCCGTCGTCCCCGTCGGCTTCCTCGCCCCGGCCCAGGCGGCCGGCCCCGGGGAGCCCTCGCCGCTCCCGGGCGCCAATTGGCGTCGACCGGATGCGCCAATCGACACCGGAGCCGACGGACCGGCCCACATCGCCCTCATCGACGCCGGCGTCGACACCTCCCACCCCTGGCTGGGAGGGGGCCTCGGCCCGACGTTCCCCGTCATCGGGGGCTGGGACCTCGTGGACGGCGACCCCGACCCGTCCCCGGACCCCGCCGACCCTGCGGGCGAGGCGCACGGCACCCAGATGGCGAGCCTGGTGCTCCGCTCCGCGGCGCTCGAGGGCCTCGGACCCGCCGACCGCCCGCGGCTGCTCGCCTACCGCGTCGTCGCGCGCGAGCCCGTCGGCGGGCGCCTGCGCCCCCTGGCCCGCACCGACCGCGTCCTCGCCGCCCTGGAGCACGCCGTCGACCCCGACGGCGACGGCGACCCCTCCGACACCGCCGAGGTGATCCTGCTCGGCCTCGCCGCCGGGTTCGAGGGGACGGGCGCCGACCCCGTCGCCGCGGCGCTCGCGGCCGCCGACCGTGCCGGGGCGACGGTCGTCGCACCCGCGGGCAACGACGGCCCCACCTTCACCCGCCCGGGCTCGGTCGGCGGCCCCGCCGCCGGGCCGACGGTGATCGCCGTCGGCGGCGTCTCGGAGCCCGTCGCGCCCCGCACCGCCCACCTCGACGCACGCCTCGGCCCCGCCGCCGCGCGGCTCGGCCCCCTGCCGCTGATGGGCGCGCCCTCCCGCGGCGACCCCCTCCCGGTCGCCGTCCTCCGCGACGACGCCGGCGTCTCCCAGGGCGGCGCGCCCGAGGACTTCCGCACCCCCGAGGGGGTGAGCCGCGTCACGGGCGCCCTGGTGGTCGTCAGCCGCGGCGACGCGCCGATCGGCGAGACCGCGGCCCGCGCCGCGGAGGCGGGGGCCGCGGCCCTCGCCCTGTGGGACGAGGACGGCGCCGGCGCCTTCCCCGCGATCCCCGGCACCTCCGGCATGCCGATCCCCGTCGTCGGCCTCGGGGCGGCCCAGGGGACCGCGCTCGTCCGCCTCGCGGGCACGACGCCCGACGTGCGGGTCAGCGTCGCGGAGACCCCGCCCGCCGCCGCGGCGCCGGCCGTCGCGTCGTTCTCGTCGTGGGGACCGACGATCGACGGACGTCAGAAGCCCGACCTCGTCGCCCCCGCGGTCGACCGCCCCGCCGCCTGGCCGGGCCGCGGCCCCGACGGTGGCCCCCAGACGGCGCCGCTGACGGGGACGAGCGCCGCCGCCGCGCAGACGGCGGCCATCGCCCTGCGCGTGCGCATCGACCGCCCCGAGCTGGGGCCGCGCGCCGTCCACTCGCTGATGGTGCAGGCCGGCCGCCCGCTCGCGGGGGTCCCCGCCGCCCGCCAGGGGGCCGGCGTCGCCGCACTGCCGACCGGTGGCGCGCTGCGCACCGAACCGGCGATCGTGACCTCCGTCCGCCGCGGCGGCGACTGGACGGCGGAGCTGACCCTGACCGACCTCGCCGGCGGCGGGGGTCCGTACACGGTGCTGTTCGCCGGCGCGGCGGGGGAGACCGTCGTCGCGCGCGACGTCGCCCTGCCGCCGTCGGGGCGCCGGGCGCTCGCGGCGGCCCTGCCGGGCGGCACCGGCCACCTGGTGGTCCGCGACGGCGAGGGGCACCTCCTCGCCCGCACCCCGGTGCTGCCGCTGCGGCCCGCCGGCGCCGCCCCCGACGCCCTCGGCGTCCCCGAGGTCCGCGCCGACGCGGGCCTGGCCGAGGTCCGCGTGACCCTCGGCCTGCTGCGGCGCGCCGACGGCCGGGTGCGCAGCGTCCGCCTCAGCGGGGTGCGCCTCGCCCTCGTCCCGGCAGGTGGCGGCGCGCCGCTGCCGGTCGCCGGCGCCGGGCAGCGGGCGTCGTGGCCCGCCGGCACCTACCGCTTCCTCGTCGCCCGGCGGCTCGCGTCGGGCCTCGACGCCCCCGCCGGCCGGTACCGCCTGCGGGTGACGGCCACGTCGCCCGACGGCGCCGTCCTGCGCCGCACGAGCGCCCCCTTCCCGCTGGGCTGACCCCCAACGGCGGGCGCCGTGGTCAGCCGCCGGTCACGTCGCGCACTTGCGGATGCATACTCCGGGGCCGTAGATTGACCAAGATGTCACAAAGTCGTCGCGAGGGAACCCCGAATGGCCACTGATCGGCTCACCCTCGGCGTCGCCGCCCGGCTCTCCCGGTATCTCCAGGTGCTGACCCAGGCCAAGAAGATGGGGAAGAGCAGCATCTCCTCCCAGGCGATCTCCGAGTACACGAACGTCAACCCGACGCAGATCCGGCGCGACCTCTCCGGCTTCGGGAAGTTCGGCAAGCGGGGGGTGGGATACGACATCGACTCGCTGATCGAGCAGATCCGCAAGATCCTGCGGACCTCGGGGCAGCACAACATCGGCCTGTTCGGCGCGGGCAACCTCGGTCAGGCGATCGCCACGTCCGGCGTCTTCGCCGACCACGGCTTCCGCATCTCCGCGATCTTCGACGTCGACCCGGACCGCGTCGGGACGATGGTCGCCGACATGCCGGTCCGCCACTACCGCGACCTCCAGGAGGTCGTGAGCGGCGACGGGATCATGGTCGGGGTGCTGGCCGTGCCCGGCTCCGCCGCGCAGGAGGTCGCCGACGACCTCGTCGCCGCGGGCGTGAAGATCATCTTCAACTACTCGGACGCGCTGCTGACGGTGCCGTCCGACGTGACGGTCCACACCTCCAGCCCGGCCGTCGAGCTGCTCTACGCGCTCTACTTCTACCTGTCGTGACCCCGCCCGGCGGGCCGGCCCAGCGGCTGGCGCTCGTCTCCCTCGTCGTGCGCGACTACGACGCGGCGATCGCGTTCTTCACCGCCGCCCTCGGGTTCACCCTCGTCGAGGACACGCCCCTCGATGACGGGAAGCGCTGGGTCGTCGTGTCGCCCGGGGACGGGTCGGCGGGGATCCTGCTGGCGCGTGCGTCGGGCCCCGCCCAGGAGGCGCGCGTCGGCGACCAGACCGGCGGCCGGGTCGCCCTGTTCCTCGACACCGACGACTTCGCCGCCAGCCACGCCCGCATGACCGCCGAGGGCCCCCGCCACGAGGCGTACGGCACCGTCGCCGTCTTCGAGGACCTGATGGGCAACCGCTGGGACCTGGTCGAGCGCACCTCCTGAGGGCGCGGTCGGCCGCCGGTCGGGATCGACCGGGCCGTTGCTATGCTCGCCGCGGATGGGAGACGGCCACGCCCCTGGCGGCATCCTGACCGGTGCCCGCGAGCGCTTCGACGGCTCGACCGACTTCACCGTCGGACTCGAGGAGGAGTACCAGCTCCTCGATCCCGCCACCCTCGCACTCACGAACCGCTTCGAGGAGATGATCCCGGCGGCTCCGGACGAGCTGCGCCCGCGTCTGGCGGGTGAGCTGATCGCGAGCGAGATCGAGTTCCGCACCGGCCGCAACGCGACGTTCGCCGACGCGGCCCGCGAGCTGGTGGAGGGCCGCCTCGCGACGCTCGCCGTCGCCGATCGCCTGGGCATCGCCCTCGGCGTCGCCGGCGTGCACCCGTTCAGCCCGTGGACGGAGCAGCGCATCATCGACACGCCGCACTACCGGCGGGTCGAGGAGGAGCTCGGCTACATCGCCTGGACCAACAACACGTGGTCGATCCACCTGCACGTGGGCGTCCGCGGCGCCGACCGGGCCGTCGCCGTCACCACCGCGCTGCGCAGCGTCCTGCCGGAGCTGCTCGCCCTCTCGGCGAACAGCGCCGTGTTCGAGGGCCGCGCGACGCGCCTGCACTCGACGCGGATGCAGGTGTTCACCAAGAGCTTCCCGCGCTGCGGGGTGCCCGACGCCTACGGATCGTGGGACGAGTACGCCGACTTCGTCGACCTGCTCGAGCGTACCGGCTCGATCGTGGAGAGCACGCAGATCTGGTGGAGCGTCCGGCCGCACCACAGCTTCGGCACCGTCGAGATCCGCATCTGCGACGGGCAGACGGAGATGGGCGACGCGCTCGCCGTCGCCGCCCTCGCCATGGCCTGCGTCGCGGCGTTCGCACGCGACCACGACGCCGGCCGGCCCCTTCCCGCGCACCCGCGCGGGTTGATCGACGAGAACATCTGGCGCGCCCAGCGCCACGGACTGGAGGGTGGCTTGATCGACCTCGACCGGGGCCTCGTACGTCCCACCACCGCGGCGATCGGGGAGCTGCTCGCGTGGTCGGCCCCCGTCCACGAGCCGCTCGGCCTCACCCCGTTCCTCGCCGGCGTGGACCGCATGCTGGGGGAGGGCAACGGCGCGATGCGCCAGCAGGCCCGCCTCGCCGCCCACGGCGGCGACGTGACCGCCCTCCAGGCGGAGATCGTCGACCGCACCCGCCGGTCCGCCGACGAGGCCCTGGCGCTGACCGGGGCGGCGGCGGCATGAGCGAGCCCGGAGCACCCCCCGGACCGCCGGAGCCCGACG
Source organism: Miltoncostaea oceani (assembly GCF_018141545.1). Lineage (GTDB taxonomy): Bacteria > Actinomycetota > Thermoleophilia > Miltoncostaeales > Miltoncostaeaceae > Miltoncostaea > Miltoncostaea oceani. The sequence goes on from NZ_CP064356.1 coordinate 1,910,965, forward strand.
CGCCGCGCGAGCCCACCGGCGCCGACCTCGCCGCCGCGCTCGCCGAGCGCCTCGCGCACACGCCCGTCCGCGACGTGCTGCTGCAGGCGATGGCGACGTTCATCGACATGGCCGGCATCCGCCTCGGCATGGGCCCCGCCGGCGACGCGCCGCGCGACCTGACCCAGGCCCGCCAGTCCATCGAGGCGCTCCGCGCGCTGCTCGGCGTGGCCGAGCGCGAGCTGGGGGCCGCCCAGGTGCGCCCGTTCAAGGAGCCCCTCGCGGTCCTCCAGATGGCGTACGCCCGCGCGGTCGAGCAGGGCCCGCCCGGGGACGGCCCGGCCGAGCCCGGTGGGGACGGACCCGACGCCGGTCCGCCGCCGCCGCCACCCCGGCCGCCGGCACCGGACCCGGCCCAGCGCCTGTGGGTCCCGCCGGGCACGCCGCGGGGAGGCGCACCCGGCTGACGCCGTCCGGAACGGTGTGGTAGAAAACCCCGCTGGCCGTGCGGCCTCTCGGGGGTCGCGGGGCTGTCAGACCCGGAGCGCTCTGCCCTGATCGGGCGTCCGTGCGCGCTCGGCCCATCCCGATCTCGGAGGGTGCGACTTGGCCGACTTCCTGTCGGACAACACAACCTGGCTCGCCGTGGTGCTCGGCCTGGTGGCCGTCGCCTACGGCATCGGGTTGACGTTCTACCTGCTCAAGAAGCCCACCGGTGACGACCGCATGCGCGAGATCGCGGCGGCCGTCCAGGAGGGTGCTCAGGCGTACCTGACGCGGCAGTACACCATCATCGCCGGTGTCGCCGCCGTCCTCTTCGTCGTCATCGGCTTCCTCGGCGAGACGGTCGATTCGTCGCTGCTCGGCTGGAAGGCCGCGATCGGCTTCCTGATCGGCGCGGTGGCGTCCGCCGCCGCCGGCTTCATCGGCATGAACGTGTCGGTGCGGACCAACGTGCGGACCGCCGAGGCCGCCAAGGGCGGCCTCTCGCCGGCCCTCGGCGTCGCCTTCAAGGGCGGCGCCGTCACCGGCCTGCTCGTCGTCGGCCTCGGCCTCCTGTCGGTCGCCGGCTACTTCCTGATCCTCGGCGAGACCGGCGAGGACGTCCTCCCGCTCGTCGGCCTGGCCTTCGGGTCGAGCCTCATCAGCGTCTTCGCCCGTCTGGGCGGCGGCATCTTCACGAAGGGTGCCGACGTCGGCGCCGACCTCGTCGGCAAGGTCGAGGCGGGCATCCCGGAGGACGACCCGCGCAACCCGGCCGTCATCGCGGACAACGTCGGCGACAACGTCGGCGACTGCGCCGGCATGGCCGCCGACCTGTTCGAGACGTACGCGGTCACCACGGTGGCCGTCATGTTCCTCGGCTCCCTGTTCCTCGCCGACTTCGCGAACGCGCTCGTCTACCCGCTCGCCCTCGGCGGCGTGTCGATCATCGCGTCGATCGTCGGCACCTGGTTCGTCCGCGTCGGGCCGAACGGCTCCGTCACGGCGGCCCTCTACACCGGCCTCGCGGTCGCGGCCGTCCTGGCCGTCGCCGGCTTCCTGCCCGTCACCTACTGGCTGATGGACGGCGCCGAGGTGGTGCCGGGTGCGGGTGAGTGGCTCGACTACTTCTGGTGCGCGGTCATCGGCATCGGCGTCACGATCGCGCTCGTCGCGATCACCGAGTACTTCACCGGCACGGCGTGGCCGCCGGTGAAGAAGATCGCGAAGGCGTCCGAGACGGGCGACGCGACGAACATCATCGCGGGCCTCGCCGTCGGCCTGAAGGCGACCGCGGCCCCGATCGTCGTCATCGGCCTGGCGATCGCCGGCTCCTACGAGCTCGGCGACTTCTACGGCATCGGCGTCGCCGTCATGGCGATGCTCTCGATGGCGGGCGTGGTCGTGGCGCTCGACGCCTTCGGCCCGATCACCGACAACGCGGGTGGCATCGCCGAGATGGCCGAGCTGCCCGAGAGCGTCCGCGCGGTCACCGACCCGCTCGACGCCGTCGGCAACACCACGAAGGCCGTCACGAAGGGCTACGCCATCGGCTCCGCCGGCCTCGCGGCCGTCGTCCTCTTCGTCTCGTACGTCGAGGAGCTCGGTGCGGTGGTGAGCGACGACACGTTCGTGAACTTCAGCCTGATCAACCCGTACGTCGTGATCGGCCTGTTCATCGGCGGCATGATGCCGTTCCTGTTCGCGGCCTTCTCCATGGAGGCCGTCGGCAAGGCCGGCGGGCAGGTGGTCGAGGAGGTGCGGCGCCAGTTCCGCGAGCACCCCGGGATCATGGAGGGCACGGAACGCCCCGACTACGCCCGCTGCGTGCGCATCGTGACCGCGTCGGCCCAGCGCGAGATGCTGCTGCCCGCCGCGATCCCGATCGTGTTCCCGATCGTCACGGCGTTCATCTTCGGCGTGAACAACGGCCGCGAGATGCTCGGCGGCCTACTGCTCGGCGTCATCGTCACCGGCATCTTCGTGGCGATCTCCATGACCTCCGGCGGAGGCGCGTGGGACAACGCCAAGAAGATGATCGAGGACGGGCACCACGGCGGTAAGGGATCCATCGCCCACAAGGCGGCGGTGACCGGCGACACGGTCGGCGACCCCTACAAGGACACCGCCGGCCCGGCCGTCAACCCGATGATCAAGGTGGCGAACATCGTCGCCCTGCTGATCATCCCCTTCCTCGACTGAGCCCCGGCTGACGAGGTGAGGTTCGCGAGGGCGCCGTCCGACCGGCGCCCTCGCTGTTTCGGGCGGGACCGCGGCCGAAGGGGGAGACGGCCGCGGTCTCCCGGTCGGACCCCGCTACCAGTCGGCCCCCGTGATGGTCTCGTCGGCGGGGGAGATCGCCGCGACCTCCAGCGGCAGCCCGGCCCGCGTGAGCAGGCGCCGCGCCTCGCCGATGCGGGCCTCGTGCGTGGAGGGGGTCGCGACGAGCACCACCCGCGGCTCGATCCCCGTGAGGACGAGGGCCCGGAGCCGGCGCACCGTCTCGCTGCGCACGAGGGTCTCGGGGAGCTCGACCTCGAAGCAGATCGGCCTGCGCTCGGCGCCGCGGTCGCAGTGGACGTCGGCGGGCCGGCCCGCCATCGGGGGCGGCTCGGTGAACTCGGGGCTCGCGGTGGCGAGGACCCTCCACGGGGTCCGCGAGGCCAGATCACGCGCCAGAGCCGCGACGCCCGCGTCGTGCTGGGCGAGTCTGCTCTGGAAGTCCTCGAGCCAGGCGTCGTAGGTGTCCATCGGAACCCCGGTGGCGAAAAGTGCCTGTTCGCCAGCGGACGCTACCGTGGCCCTCGGACGGACCCCCTGTTACGTTCGTCACGACGCGGTGTCAGACCCCCTCGGTGGAGGCGGATGCCCGACTCGAACCGGCCCGACGACTTCGACCCCGACCGCTGGGACGCGGCGTTCATCATCGCCCGGGACGGGCCGCGCGAGTTGGAGGAGGGCGTCTACCGGCGGACCCTCGCGTCGCGCAACGACGGCTGGCTCGCCCGTGGCGGGCTGCTCCGCCTCCACGCCGATCACCTGTCGTTCGCGCCGAGCCCGATGGAGCGCCTGCTCTTCGCGCGGGCCCTGCGGATAGACTTCGCGGAGATCACGGCCGTCGAGCGCCTTCCTCCCCGGGACGGCGAGGTCCTGCCCGGTGGGGTCGCTCCGCGGATGCGGCTCCGGACGCAGTCGCGCACCTACGACTTCGTCTTCCCCGTCGGCCTGGACGACTGGATGGCCTCGGTGAAGGAGCGACGTCAGATATGGGACAACCGCCAGCGATTCCTCTGAGGGCGTGCTCCTGATGGGCGAGCCCAACCGCCGGCTGCCCCGGCTCCCGAACGCCGACAAGCCCCGGCCCGACGAGTCGGTCCTGAAGCAGGGCGGGGCGGACCTGCAGAACGGCTGGCTGTCGCGGCACGGCAACCTGACGGTCACCGACGACCGCATCGTGTTCGTCCCGACGATCCTCGACACGATCCTCCGCGCGAAGCGCCGTGAGATCCCCCTCGACGGGATCACCGAGATCGAGCGCTGGCCGAACGCGCCGGGCGGCATGGCCCCTGGTGGGCGGCGCCCGCGGATGCTCATCCACACGCCGGAGTGCGTCTACGAGTTCATGGTCGGCGACCTCGACTCGTGGATCGACAGCCTCGAGCGGGTCTACCAGCGCCGGGTCGCCCAGGGGAAGCCCCACAGCCCGAAGTTCACGCGCGAGGGCTACGTGAACCTGCTGCTCAACGACGAGTAGGCGCGCCCCGCGGGGCGCGGTGGGCTAAACTCCCGATCCACCACCAGTTTTTCGGGGGTTCGCGCTGATCACGATCTCAGAGAAGAGCCGCTCCGCGGTGCTCGCGCTGACCGAGTTGGCGCAGCGCGGGTCGAACGGGCCGGTGCCGATCCTCGAGGTCGCCGAGGCCCGGTCGATCCCCCTGCACTTCCTGGAGCAGCTGTTCGCCGGCCTGCGCCGTGCGGGTGTGCTGCAGAGCCAGCGGGGGGTGAAGGGCGGCTACTCGTTCGGGCGGCCGCCGTCGGAGGTGACGATCCTCGAGGTCGTCGAGACGGTCGACGGCCGCATCACGCCGCCGGGTGCGTCGGGGCAGGCCCACGGCACCGAGTTCGTGTGGGTCGAGGCCCAGCGGGTCCTGGCGGAGCTCCTGGAGGGCCTCACCATCGCCGACATGGTCGAGCGCGAGGCGCGCCTCCAGGACGCCCCCATGTTCCACATCTAGCCGGAAGCGCCGCCGGTCGCCGTGGTCCCGCGCCGGACGGCGGGGGAGGGGTCGACCCTCAGACGAGGCTGGTGACCGCCACGATCGCGGCGGCCCACAGGACGACCGAGAGGGCGATCACCGTCACCCACGCGACGATGCGGGGGACGTCGAGCGATCGCGTCGGGCGGCCCGGCGAGGTGATCTGATCCGTGGTCACGGCTCCTGTTACCCGGATTTGCGGGTGCCGACTCCTCCGGACGGCCGGCCGCTGGAGGGGTCTGCGTCGATTGGCGTCCTTCGTCGACGCCAATCGACGCATACCCGCCGGGGCGCCCTACGCCGCCGACATCTCCTGCGCCGAGGCCACGACCGTGAGCGCTTGGTCGAGCCCGGCCAGGGCCAGCGACCGGAACGCCGGCCCCGTCCCAAGGACCACCCCGAAGGCGTACCGCCCCTCCGCCCGTACGTGGGCGTCGTAGACCTGCCGCATCCCGCTGGAGTCGAGGAAGTCGAGCCCCGAGACGTCGAGGACGAGGGTGTTGGGGCCCGTCGCCTCGATCCCCTCGACCAGTTCGGTGAACGGCGCGACCCCGGCGAGGTCGAACTCCCCCGTGAGGACGAGCGTGACGGCGTCGCCGGCGCGGTCGAGTCGCGCCGACAGCAGCGCTCCCAGGCGCACGTGCGGGGGGTGGGGCACAGGAACCGTCCAGGGGTCGGGGAGAGCCATCCGGGGGGCCGGGGACAGATCGAGTGGGCGAGCGTGGCGGTGGGTGGTGCAGCACCATCCGCCGTCGTGGGGATCCCATCGCGCGACCCCCGGGACGATCAATACTCCGATCGACGCGCGGGGCATCCTCCGATCGGTGGTCCCGCCTCCACACCCTGTGGAGAGGCCGGTGGGCACTTCACCGGGTCGTAACGACCACCGCGGCCGTTAGGCTGCCGGGCGGCCCATCGACCGGAGGAGAGGGATGACCCGCGGCAGCGGATCGGCGACGTACGACGTGCTCGGCATCGGCAACGCCATCGTGGACGTGCTCTCGCACTGCGAGGACGCCTTCCTCGAGGCCGAGGGCCTGGTGAAGGGCTCCATGAACCTCATCGAGGTCGCGCAGTCCACGAGCCTCTACGAGCGGATGGGTCCGGCGGTCGAGATCTCCGGCGGCGCCGCCGCCAACAGCATGGTCGGCGCGGCGTCGTTCGGCAGCCGCGTCGCCTACATCGGCAAGATCCGCGACGACCAGCTCGGCGAGGTCTTCGCCCACGACATCCGCGCGGCCGGCGTCCACTTCGACACGCCGATCGCCACCGACGGGCCCCCGACGGCGCGCAGCCTGATCCTCGTCACGCCGGACGCCCACCGCACCATGTCGACCTACCTGGGCGCCGCCGTCGAGCTCGGCCCCGAGGACATCGACACCGACATGGTCGCCGACTGCGCGATCACGTACCTCGAGGGCTACCTCTGGGACAAGCCGCGGGCGAAGGACGCCTTCCGGGTCGCGATGGCCGCCGCCCACGGCGCCGGCCGCCGCATCTCGCTCACCCTGTCCGATTCGTTCTGCGTCGAGCGGCACCTCGAGGAGTTCCGGGGGCTCGTCGACAACGAGGTCGACCTCCTTTTCGCCAACGAGGAGGAGATCTTCGCGCTCACCGAGACCCGCGACCTCTCCGCCGCCGTCGGCGCGGTGCGGGGCCGCGCCGAGATCGTCGTGATCACGCGCTCCGAGCACGGGTCGATGGTCGTCACCGCCGACGAGACCGTCGAGGTGGCCGCCGCCCCCGTCGAGCGGCTCGTCGACACCACCGGTGCGGGTGACCTCTACGCCGCCGGCTTCCTCCACGGTCTGAGCCACGACCGCCCGCTCGCCGACTGCGCGGCCCTCGGGTCGCTCGCCGCGTCGGAGGTCATCTCCCACCTCGGGGCACGCCCCCAGGTGGACCTCGCCGCGCTCGCCGAGGTGGCGGTGTGAGCGACGCGCCCGGGACCCCTGGTAGGCTCGCGGCCGTGCCGATCGCCGACTCCATCACGGACCTGATCGGGCGCACCCCGTTGGTGCGCCTGGGGCGGATGGCGGAGGGGACGGGGGCGACGATCCTCGGCAAGCTCGAGTCGATGAACCCGGCGGGGTCGGTGAAGGACCGCATCGGCCTGGCGATGATCGAGGCGGCCGAGGCCGATGGGCGCCTCGTCCCGGGGCGCAGTGTGGTGGTGGAGCCGACGTCGGGGAACACGGGGATCGCCCTCGCCTTCGTGTGTGCGGCGAAGGGGTACCGGTGCGTCCTGACGATGCCGGAGACGATGAGCCTGGAGCGGCGGACCCTGTTGCGGGCGTATGGGGCGGAGTTGGTGTTGACGCCGGGTGCGGAGGGGATGCGGGGGGCGATCGCGCGGGCGGAGGAGATCGCGGCGCAGACCGAGGGTGCGTTCGTGCCCCAGCAGTTCCAGAACCCGGCGAACCCGGAGGTCCACCGTCGGACGACGGCGGAGGAGATCTGGGCGGACACCGGTGGTGAGGTGGATGTGCTGGTGGCGGGTGTGGGGACGGGTGGGTCGATCACCGGTGTCGCGGAGGTGCTGCGTGAGCGGCGCCCCGGTTTCCGCGCCGTCGCCGTCGAGCCGGCCGACTCCCCCGTCCTGTCGGGTGGGCAGCCCGGCCCCCACAAGATCCAGGGGATCGGCGCCGGCTTCGTGCCGGGCGTGCTGAACACGTCGGTCTACGACGAGGTCGTCACGGTCCCCACCGACGACGCCTTCGCGACCGCCCGGCGCCTCGCCCGCGAGGAGGGCATCCTGGTCGGCATCAGCGCCGGGGCGAACGTCTGGGCGGCGATCGAGTTGGCCCGGCGGCCGGAGAACGCCGGGAAGACGATCGTTACGTTCCTCTGCGACACGGGTGAGCGCTACCTCAGCACGCCGCTCTTCGACGAGGCGTAGCGCCGCCCGCCACGCGGCGGCCGGAGGCGGGAGATGACGACGAGGGCGACCGGCGAGTCCGAGGGCGAGCCGGGACCCGGCGCGCGCCTGCCGCGGAAGCTCTACGAGTCGGAGCTCGCCCGGCTGCAGATCGAGCTGGTCAAGATGCACGAGTGGGTGAAGCACGCCGGCCTGAAGGTCCTCGTGATCTTCGAGGGGCGCGACGCCGCCGGCAAGGGCGGCGTCATCAAGCGGATCACCGAGAGCCTGTCGCCCCGGGTGTGCCGCGTCGTCGCGCTCACCGCGCCGACGGAGCGCGAACGCACCCAGTGGTACTTCCAGCGGTACGTGGCGCACCTGCCCTCGGCGGGGGAGGTCGTCCTGTTCGACCGCTCCTGGTACAACCGCGCCGGCGTCAAGCGGGTCATGGGCTTCTGCACGGAGGAGGAGTACCGGGAGTTCCTCCGCAGCTGCCCCGACTTCGAGCGGATGTTGATCCGGGCCGGGACCGTCGTCGTGAAGTACTGGTTCTCGGTGAGCGACGGCGAGCAGGAACGCCGCTTCCAGGACCGCATCGACGACCCGACGAAGCGGTGGAAGCTCAGCCCGATGGACCTGGAGTCACGGGAGAACTGGATCGACTACTCGGTGGCGAAGGACGCGATGTTCGCCCACACCGACACGAAGCAGGCCCCGTGGTTCGTGGTGGAGGCGGACGACAAGCGCCGCGCCCGCCTGAACTGCATCTCCCACCTCCTCAGCCAGGTCCCGTACGAGGACCTGACGCCGGAGCCGGTCAGGCTCCCGCCCCGCCGGGACGGACGCGCCTACGTGCGGCCGCCGATGAGCGACCAGACGTTCGTGCCCCACCTGTTCCCCTGAGCCCTGTGGGTCAGGCGCGGCGGATCATCTGGGTGCGCCGCGGCCCGCGCTCCCGGAACCCGAGGGCGGCGAGGAACGCCTGCCCGGGGGTGTCGACCTGCACGAGGGCGGCGAGGTGCGTGCCGCGGGCCTCGCGCACCTGACGGGCGAGGTCGGCGACTAGGAGGCGCCCGACGCCCCGCCGGCGCGCGTCGGGGACGACGCCCATCCAGTTGATCCAGCCCTCCGGGACCATGGCCTGCGCGAAGCCGAGCATGTCGCGTTCGTCCCGGGCGATGCTGAAGGCGTCGAAGCCCTCCGCCTCCTCGTACCCGGTGGGCTGCCCCATCTCCGTGAAGGCGGCGAGGCCCTCCATCGCCATCGCCTCGGCGTTCGTGAACGCCTCCGACCACTCGTTGCGGTACGGCTCGATGGTGACGCCCGCGACGAACGGGGGACGGGGGAGGCCCTCCACCCCGCGGGCCATCACGGCGACGCGGCTGTACGGCTCGAAGCCCTCGCCGGCGAGCATGCCGAGGAGGGGGTCGCCGTCGACGACCTCGACGTCCCACGGCGGGTCGCCGACGCGCTCCAGCAGTTCGCGCAGGGCCTCGGGCCCGTCCGCACGCAGCCCCTCGAGGCGCAACGCACGAGCGGTCGGCGACGGCCCCGGCTGGCAGGAGGCCCCGGCGACGGCGACGCTACTCGAGGTACGCCTCCAGGTCATCGACGCGCACGCCGAGGCCTTCGAGGTGTCGGCGCGCCTCGTCGAGGCGCTGCTCGGTGCCCGAGACCTCCATGACGATCCACCCGGTGGTCTCGCGGACGTCGGCCCGGCGGATGTTGGTGACGACGTCGAACCGCTTGCCGAGCGTGTAGACGATCGGCTCCTGGATGAGCTGCTCGGGGAACGTCAGCTTCAGTCTCCGGCGGGTCAGGTCGGTCTCCGGCGTTGGGGTGGGCGCCTCCGCGCAGGCGCGACCTATACTAACCCGCATGCCACGGCGCTCGCTGGTCGGGTGGCTCTCCGGCGCGAAGCGCTCGCTCCGTCGCGACATCGAGGTCGCACGCGAACGCGACCCGGCCGCCACCTCCCTCACGGAGATCCTCCTCTGCTACCCCGGCCTCCACGCCGTGTGGATGCACCGGGGGGCGCACGCCCTCTACGGGGCGGGCCTGCGGACGCCGGCGCGGCTGGTGAGCCAGGCGTCGCGTTTCCTCACCGGCATCGAGATCCACCCGGGCGCCACGATCGGCCCGGGCTTCTTCATCGACCACGGCATGGGCGTCGTGATCGGTGAGACGACGGAGATCGGCGAGGACGTGACGATCTACCAGGGCGTCACCCTCGGCGGCACCGGCAAGGACGTCGGCAAGCGGCACCCCACCGTCCGGGACGGGGTTATCGTCGGCACCGGGGCGAGCGTGCTCGGGCCCGTCGAGATCGGCGAGGGCGCAAAGGTCGGCGCCGGGTCGATCGTGATCAAGGACGTCCCCGCGAACTCCACCGTCGTCGGCAACCCGGGCCGCGCGGTGATCGTCGACGGCCAGAAGGTGCCGCGCGACCTGCACCACCCCGACATCGACCACACCCGCCTGCCCGACCCCGTCGCCGAGGCGATGGCGTGCCTGGTGCGGAGGGTCACCGAGCTCGAGCAGGACCTCTCCGACCTCCGCGCCGGCCGCGAGCTGACGCCGCGCAACGGCTCCGACGAGGACTGCCTGCCGACGGCCCAGGAGGAGATCTCCACGATCCTCGGCCTCAACCCCGGAGCCGGGATCTAGCAACCCCCGTGCGGGTCCGGCGGCGTGGCGGCCGTCCGGGGGAGGCCGCGGGCCCGGGTCCGCGTCGATTGGCGTCGACCGTCGACGCCAATCGACGCACACCCGGACGCGGGCGGCCGATCCGCGCGGCTCGCGGACCGGGCCGCCGGGGGCGTCAGGCGGTCGGCGTGACGACGACCACCGGGATCTTGCGGGTCGTCTTCTGCTCGTACTCGCCGAACTGCGGGTACGCCGCCACCTGCTCGGCGTAGAGGCGGTCGCGCTCCTCGCCCTTCACCTCGCGGGCCGTCGCACCGACCGTCCGGTCACCGAACTCGAGCTCCACGTCGGGGTTCGCGACGAGGTTGTGGTACCAGTCGGGGTTCTCCGGCTCGCCGGCCTTCGACGCGAAGAGCACGACGTCGTCGCCCTTCGGGAGGTACATGAGCGGGTTCTGCCGCTTCTGTCCCGATTTCGCGCCGACGGTGTGGAGGATCACGAGCGGCGCGTCGCCGAACTGCTCCACCTTGCCCCCGTTGGCGCGGAACTCCTTCATCACCTCGATGTTCCAGTTCTTGAAGTCCATCCCCACGGCTGTCTCCTCGTCCGGCACCGAATGTCGTGGACGCGGCCGGGGCGCTCCGCGGTCGACGCCGAATGGCGTCCGCGGCCAGCGCCGAATGGCGCATCCACCTGGAGCATCGCACCGGAGGCGCCCATGGGACAGGCGCCGACCCGCGAACCGCGACCCGGGGGCCGCGGTCACCGCCGCCGGAGAGTGGCGTCAGCCGGCGTCCGGGGGGTAGAGGGTCATGCCGCCGTCGACGACGAGGGTCGCACCCGTCACGTACGACGCCTGGTCCGACGCCAGCCACGCCGCCGCGCGGGCCACCTCGGCCACGCCGCCGACGCGGGCCATGGGGATCTGGGCCTCGACCGCCCCCCGCAGCTCGGGGTCGTCGAGCATCTCCCGGTTGATGGGGGTCGCGATGGCGCCGGGGGCGACGGCCACCACCCGGATGCCACTCGGCGCGAGCTCCTTCGCGATCGACTCGAGGAAGAGCCTCTGCCCGCCCTTCGACGCCGCATAGTGGGAGAACCCCGTCCACGGCATGCGGTCGTGGACGCTCGTGACGCCGATGATCGTGCCGCCACGCCCCTGCTCCACCATCTGGCGCGCGCCCTCGCGGCAGCAGAGGAACGTGCCGGTGAGGTTGGTGTCGATGACGTCGGTCCAGTCGTCCAGGGTCATGTCCACCAGGCGCACCTCCGCCTCGCGCCCGGCGTTCGCGACGACGAGGTCGACGGCGCCGAGCTCGGCCCGCGCCCGTGCGAACGCCTCCCGCACCTCGTCCTCGCTCCCCACGTCCATCCGCACCGCGACCGCGCGGCGCCCCAGCGCGACGAGGGCGTCCGCCATGCGGTGGGCCGTGTCGGGGTCGCTGCGGTACCCGAACGCCACCCCCGCCCCGTGGGCGGCGATCTCCAGGGCGATGCCCTGGCCGATCCCCGACGTCGCGCCGCTCACGACGGCGGTGCGGCCCTCCAGCAGGCGGGCGTCGGGCGGGTGGACTGTGATCTCGGGATCGCTCATCGCCGTGTCGTTCCCCCGGGTGGGCCGTCGGGAACCTCCGGTAGGATCAGCATGGTGTCCGACCCGCTCGCCGGCCTCAATCCTCCCCAGCGCGAGGCCGTCCTCCACGGGGATGGGCCGCTCCTCGTGCTCGCCGGCGCGGGCAGCGGCAAGACCCGGGTCCTGACCCACCGCGTCGCCCGCCTCATCGGCGAGGTGGGCGTCGCCCCCGAGGCCGTCCTCGCCATCACCTTCACCAACAAGGCGGCGGGGGAGATGCGGGAGCGCATCGGCCAGCTCGTCGGCCCACGGGCCCGCGCCATCTGGGCCTCGACGTTCCACTCGGCGTGCGTGCGCATCCTGCGACGCGAGGCGCCCGCCGCCGGCTACTCCCGTGACTTCTCGATCTACGACGCCGACGACCAGGTGCGCCTCATCCGGCGCTGCCTCGTCGAGGAGGGCATCGACCCGAAGCGCACACCGCCCCGGGCCGTGCAGGCGCGGATCTCCGACGCGAAGAGCCTGCTGCAGGGCCCCGACGAGCTCGAGGCCGGGTCGGAGTCGTTCAACGACGAGGTCGTCGCCCGCATCTACCGCCGGTACGCCGACGCGCTCCGCGCGAACGGCGCGATGGACTTCGACGACCTCCTGATGGTCACCGCCCAGCTGATGGAGGGCGACGAGGCCGTCCGCACCCGCTGGCAGACCCGCTTCCAGCACGTCCTCGTCGACGAGTACCAGGACACCAACCACGCCCAGTACCGGTTGGTGCGGGCCCTCGCCGCACCGCAGCAGAACGTCGTGGCCGTCGGCGACGACGACCAGGGCATCTACTCGTGGCGGGGCGCCGACGTCCGCAACATCCTCGACTTCGAGCGCGACTACCCCAACGCCCACGTCGTCGCGCTCGAGCAGAACTACCGGTCCACCGGCACGATCCTGCGGGCCGCGAACGCCGTCGTCGAGCGCAACCCCCACCGGCACCCGAAGCGGCTCTGGACCGACCTCGGCGACGGCGAGCCCATCTCGGTCGTCTCCTGCCGCGACGAGCACGAGGAGGCCCGCACCGTCGCGGGGGAGATCGACCGCGCCCTCGCCCGCGGCGAGAGCCTCGCCGACGTCGCGGTCTTCTACCGCACCAACGCCCAGAGCCGGTCGATCGAGGACCAGCTCGTCCGCCGCGGGATCGCGTACACCGTCGTCGGCGGCCCCCGGTTCTACGAACGCGCCGAGGTCCGCGACCTGCTCTCGTACCTGCGCGTCGTCGCCAACCCCGCCGACGGGGTGAGCCTCGCCCGCATGCTCGGCGCGCCCAAACGCGGGCTCGGCCCCGGGTGCGTCGCGAAGCTCGAGGCGTTCGCCTCCGCCCACGTGCTGCCGCTCTCCGACGCGATCATGCGTCCCGACGAGGTCGCCGGCCTGCAGCCCGGCCAGCGGGCGACGATTGCCGCCACCGGCTCGCTCGTCGCCGACATCCGCGTCCGCGCCGCGGCGGGGATGCCGCTGGAGCGGATCATCGAGGAGGTCCTCGACCGCTCCGGGCTGCGCGAGTCCCTGCAGCGGGAGGGGACGTTCGAGGCGCAGGGCCGTCTCGAGAACCTCGAGGAGATGGTCCGGGTCGCCGCCGAGTACGAGGCCTCGGAGGAGGACGCGACGCTCGCGGGCTTCCTGGAGGGCATCGCCCTGCAGGCCGACGCCGACCTGGTCGACGACTCCGGCGGCGCCGTCACGCTGATGACGATCCACAACGCGAAGGGCCTCGAGTTCGACACCGTCGTCATCACGGGACTGGAGGAGGGGCTGTTCCCCCATGCGCGCTCCGACACCCCGGAGACGCTCGAGGAGGAGCGGCGTCTCTTCTACGTCGGGTTGACCCGCGCCCGCCGCCACCTGACGCTCACGCATGCCGAGAGCCGGGCGATGCACGGCGGCCGCGACTACCGGCTGCCGTCGCGCTTCCTCGCCGAGCTCCCCGCGGACGCGCTCTCCGAGCCGGAGGGCGGGCGCCGGGCGCGCCCCTCGTTCGCGGGCAGCTGGAGCAGCGCGTCGCGCGGCGCCGGGGTACGCTCCGCGCCGACCCCGCGGGTGTCCCTCGCGACCGGTGACTCGGTGCTGCACGCCACCTTCGGCGAGGGCGTCGTGACCGGCATCGAGGGTGGGGGGGACCTGGTGCGCGTGCGCTTCGCGCAGGACGGAGCGGAGCGCCGGCTGATGGCCGGGGCTGCGCCCATGAGGAAGGTGGACTGAATGGCGGCGACGATCATCGACGGGAAGGCGGCGGCGGCGGAGCTGCGCGCGCGGGTCGCGGAGGGGACCGCGGAGTTCCGCGCCCGGCACGGCCGGGCCCCGGGCCTCGTCGGCATCCAGGTGGGCGACGACCCCGCCTCCGAGCTGTACCAGGCCGGCAAGGCGAAGGCGGCGGACGAGGCGGGGATGATCTCGCGGCGGGTGGTGCTGCCCGCCGAGACGACCCAGGCCGAGCTGGACGCCCTCATCGACGAGCTCAACGCGGACGACACCGTCGACGGGATGCTCGTGCAGCTCCCCGTCCCGGACCAGCTCTCCGAGGTGCTGATCGCGAACCGGATCCACCCCGACAAGGACGTGGACGGGTTCGCCCCGATCAACCTCGGGCGGCTGGTGCGCGGCGAACCGGGCGCCCTGCCGTGCACGCCCGCGGGCGTGATGTGGCTCCTCGACCGGGCCGGCGTGGAGATCGAGGGCGCCCACGCGGTCGTCGTCGGGCGCAGCCTGATCGTCGGCAAGCCGATGGCCCTGCTCCTCACCGCGCGCAGCGCGACGGTGACCGTGGCGCACTCGCGGACGCGGGACCTCCCCGCACTGTGCCGCTCCGCGGATATCCTCGTGGCCGCGGTCGGTCGCCCGGAGATGATCCGCGGGGACTGGATCAAGCCGGGGGCGGCGGTCATCGACGTCGGTATCAACCGTACCGACGCGGGGCTGCGCGGGGACGTGGCGGGCGACGAGGCGGCGGAGGTCGCCGGGTGGCTCACCCCGGTCCCGGGCGGCGTCGGACCGATGACGATCGCCTACCTGCTCGCCAACACGCTCGACGCGGCCCGACGGAGGGCCGGCGAGGACACCGAAACGGGAGATGAGTGACCTGATGAGAATCGCGATCTTCGGCGGCACGGGCGACCTCGGTCGCGGCCTCGCCATCAACTTCGCGGCCGCCGGCCACGAGATCCTCGTGGGCTCGCGCAGCCAGGAGCGGGCCGACCAGGCCGCCGCCACGCTCGTCGAGGCGCTCCCCTCGGGGAACTTCACCCCCCTCGAGAACGTCGCCGCCGCCGAACAGGCCGAGATGGCCGTCGTCTCGATCCCGTGGGAGGGCATCGAGGGCACCATACCCCCGATGGCCGACGCCCTCGCGGACAAGGTCGTCATCTCCGTCGTCAACGCGCTGAAGTTCGGCAAGAGCGGCGCGATCGCGGAGCAGGGCGAGGCCCTCGGCGCCGCCTCCTGCGCCCACCGGATCCAGGACCTCGCCCCCGAGGCGAAGGTCGTGGTGGCCTACAACAACCTCCCCGCCGCCGGCCTGCAGGCCCAGCACCACCTCGACGCCGACGTCCTCGTCTGCGGCAAGAGCAAGGCCGCCCGCGAGGCCGTCATCGAGCTGACCTCCTCGATCCCGGGGACGCGCGCCCTCGACGCCGGCCCGCTCGCGAACGCCCTGATCCTCGAGGGGATGACGGCGATCATCATCAACCTCAACAAGCGCTACGGCGGCGAGGCCAGCCTCTCCATCTCGGGCCTCGAGAACGCCCCGGAGCGCCCCGCCTGACCCCGGTGCGACCCCGTGCGCCAATTGGCGCACGGGGTCGACGCCAATCAACACCCGACCGCCCGCGGCACACGCGGCGGGTTACCGGACCCGCCGCTCAGAGGTCCCGCGAGGCCCCCAGGGCGTCGTCGGCGATGGCGTGGACCCGTGACAGGGCCTGCGTCGCCCGGGTCAGGTCCCGCCGCAGGCCGCGGGTCTCCGCCTCGAGCGCGGTGATGCGACGGCGGGCCTCCGCCAACTCCGCCTCGTCGGCGGCGCCGAGGCGCTCGTCGAGGAGCCAGCGCGCGAACCCGGCGGCGATCTCGTCGGCCTCGTCCTCGTCGCCGAAGCGCCGGGCCGCCTGCTCGATGGTGGCGCCCGCCTCCACGAGCGGCAGCATCTCCGCGTACAGGCGGGGGCGTGGCCGCCCGACGGCGGGCAGGCGCGCGCCGGCGGCGGACCGGGAGGCGCGGGCCTCCGCCTCCTCGGCGGCGGCGCGCCGGCCCGCGTAGAACGCCGACGACGTCGCGGACACCGACCGGTCCATCTCGGCGGCGACCCGCCGGATCGCGTCGGCCTGGGTGCGTGCGTCACCGGAGGCCATCAACGCCGTGACCCGCTCGACGACCTGGTCCGCCACCGTTGCCGCCACCGCAGCGCCTCCTTCAGACGGGAGTTCCACCGTAGCGCCGGCGGCGCCCGCTCACCAGCCGCGCCACTCCGTGACCGCCTCGGCGCCGGGCCGGGGGCGGTCGCGGCCGGGGACGGGGTCGGGCGGGGTGCCGAGGTAGACGAAACCGACGATCGCCTCGCGGCCACGGAACCCCAGCGCCTCGCGGACCTCGGGTTCGTCGGCCATCGCGCCGGTGCGCCACATGCCCGCCAGGCCGCGTGCGTGGGCGGCGACGAGCAGGTTCTGCACGGCCGCGGCGACCGCGTCCCGGTCCTCGCGCGCCTCGACCGGGTCCTCGCCGGGCGACACGGCGCAGACGACGACCACCGGGGCACGCTCGAGTCGCGCGGCCTCCTTCGCGAGGGCCTCCGGGCCCGCGTCGGGCCGGGCGCGGGCGACGGCGCGGGCGTGGGCGGCGCCGACCTCACCGCGGGCGGCACCCGTCAGCACCACGAACCGCCACGGCCCCGTCGCGTGGTGGTTCGGGGCGGTGACCGCCGCGTCGAGCAGCTCCGCGACGAGCTCCCGCGGGATGGGGTCGTGACCGACCCGGCCGATGCTCCGACGCCCGTGGAGGGCCGCCAGGACGGTGTCGCCGGTACGGGCGTCAGGCATATCCGAGGGCCTCGAGGTCGTCCTCGTCGAATCCGAGGTGGTGGCCGAGCTCGTGGAGCACGGTGATCCGGACCTGCTCGACGATCTGGGCGTCGTCGGCGTAGTGGTCGAGGAGCGGGTGCATGTAGACCGCGATCCGGGCGGGGAGCATCCCCGACGGGATGATGCCCTCCGTGAGCGGCACGCCCGTGTAGAGGCCGTAGAGGGAGCCCATCTCGCGGGGTGCCCGCTCCTCGACGACGACGGCGACCTCGTCGAGCGCCGACGCGAACGGCTCGGGGACCTCGTCGATGGCCTCGCCGACCAGGCGTTCGAACTCGTCGCGACCCATGACCACACCGGGATCGTACCGGGCTCCCCCGTTCGGGGGGTCCGGGGCACCATCCCACCGGCGGTACCGCGGGCCGCCGCCGGGCGCTTTCCTGCATCCATCGGACGGATCCGAGGGGAGACACGGATGCGCGGGAGCAGATGGTTCGCGGGAGCGGTGGCGGGGCTGGTGGTCGGCGCCCTGCTGGTCACCGTCGCGCCCGTCGTGGGGGCGACCACCCCCGCGCCGATCACGCTGTCGAAGGCGTTGGAGCTCCTGGAGAGCGGCACCGCCGACTCGGCGCGGATGACCGGCGGGGCGGGCACGACGACACTGATCGTGCGGGTCGACGGCCGTGACCGCCAGACGGCCCTGCCGACGGGGCTGACCGAGACGATCATCGACGCGGCGCAGGAGGGGAAGGTGCCGCTCAGCGTCGTCGAGCGGGCCGCGGCGCCGGCCGAGGTGCCGGAGATCGACGGGGGCGGTGGGTTCGACATCGAGGGCTGGGTGCAGACGTGGGGTCCTCTGATCCTGCTCGCCGGCCTCGTGATCGTCTCGGCGCTCGCCCTGCGCATGGCGGGCGGCGCCCGCTTCTCCCAGCAGGTGAAGGCGGTACGTTCGACGGCGACGTTCGCCGACGTCGCGGGCGTCGACGAGATCCGCGACGAGGTGGGGGAGATCGCCGACGTGCTGCGCGACCCCGCCCGCTACGAGCGCGTCGGCGCGGAGCTGCCGAAGGGGATCATCCTCCACGGCCCCCCCGGGACCGGGAAGACGCTGCTGGCACGCGCGGTCGCCGGCGAGGCGGGGGTCCCGTTCTTCAGCGCGTCGGGGTCGGAGTTCGTCGAGGTCTACTCGGGCCTCGGCTCGAAGCGCATCCGTGCGCTGTTCGCCGCGGCGCGGAAGGCCGCCCCCGCGGTGGTGTACATCGACGAGATCGACGCCGTCGGCGGCCGGCGGACCGGTCACGCATCGGCGGGGGAGCGGGAGCAGACCCTCGACCAGCTCCTCTCCGAGATGGACGGGTTCGCGAACGACCCCGCCCGGCCCGTGGTGGTGCTGGCGTCGACGAACCGGCTGGACGCCCTCGACCCGGCGTTGATCCGGTCGGGGCGGTTCGACCGCAAGATCGCCGTCGGGCTGCCGGGCCGCGAGGCGCGGCGGGAGATCCTCGATGTGCACCTGAAGGGCCGGCCGCTGTCGGTCGGCACGGACGCCGCCGCGATCGCCGCGTTCACGGTCGGGATGGCCGGCGCGGACCTGGCGGCGCTCTGCAACGAGGCGTCGTTCGAGGCCGCCCGTGCCGGCACCGCCGAGATCACCCTGCCCCAGTTCCGGCGGGCGCTGTTGCGCCTCGTCGGAGGTCCGGAGCGCCGCGGGATGCTGCTCTCCGACGACGAGAAGCTGCTGGTGGCGTACCACGAGATGGGCCACGCGCTCGTCGGTCACCTGTCCCCGCGGTGCGACCCGGTCGAGCGCGTGACCGTGATCCCGCAGGGTCAGGCGCTCGGCGTGACGGTGGCACTGCCCTCCGAGGATCGCTTCCTGGCGACCCGCGGCGAATGCATCGAGAGGATGGCGATGATGATGGCCGGACGCGCCGCCGAGGAACTGGTCTTCGGCGAGTTCACGAGTGGCGCCACCGACGACCTGGCGCGGGCGGCGACCCTCGCCCGCCGCATGGCCGGCGAGTTCGGGATGGGGGCATCGACGACGTCCGCGAGCCTCGCGACCGGGCTCCCCGGGGCGGACGCGTCGCAGGCGTCGGAGCGCATCGAGGACGCCGCCCGTGCGCTGATCGAGGAGGCCTTCGCGACGGCACGGAGGATCCTCGAGGAGAACATGGACCTCCTCCACACCGCCGCGCACGACCTCGTGCAGGCGGAGGCGCTGGAGAAGGACGACCTCTTCCGCCTCTTCGGCCCCCGCCCGACGGCGCGGCGCCTCGACCCCCACGGAGCCGTCCGCTCCTCGTAGGGGATGGCCGGACCCCCGGCGCTCCCCAGGGGGCGCCGGGGGCCGGGCGGCACCATGCTCGCCGGGGGGTGTGTCGATCGGCGTCCCGCGTCGACGCCAATCGACACGGGACCACGCGGCGGGGCGGGCGGCAGCCTGACGATCCCCGGCCCCTCGGCGGCCCGCGTCGCCCTCCGGCGTCGTCCGACACCCACTCCGGCACGCTCCCGGGGGGAAGGCGGCGCGATCGGGGGGTGAGTCGTGGGACCCACCCGGTGCAGGATCGGTCCGTGGCGCGCAGCTTCTATAAGGCCAGGGGGTTGGGGAGCCGTCCGCCGTGCGCGATCTGCGTCGGCGCGGGGTCCGGGCCTCGGGAGCTCCTCCCGCTCCCGTTCGGCGTCGCCGTGTGGTTGTGCGCCGCACACCGGGACGAGGCGTTCCTCGCGCGTCGGGCGGGCCGGGACCTGGTGGTCAGCCTCATGTCGGTCTGGCGCGCCGCCGGTTGCATGACCCGCGCCCGCAGCCGTGCACTCGACGCCCACCTCCTGCGCTTCCGGGGCGTCCCCGCGGCGGCGCCGCGACCGGGGTCGTACGCCTGGCCCGCGCTGCGCCGCGAGGCGGAGGAGCGGTTCGCGCGCGGTGAACCCCCCGCGCGGGTGATCGCCGACCTCCGGGCCCGCCACCGCGACGACGTCGCCAACGCCCCCAGCCGCCGGACGATGCAGCGCTGGTTCGCCGAGGGGCGCTGGCTCCTCGGCTCCCCCGCCACTGGTCGACCGGATGGCCCACGCCCGTCCGACGGCCCAGCCCCGCCGCGGCCCCCGGGACCTACCGTCGTTGAGCAGACACGGACGGGCAACGGACACGGAGGTCACCATGGGCACGATCGCCACGCACACACGCCGGACTCAGGCCCGCCGCGACGGCCGCCCGGGCGGCTTCACGTTCGTCGAGGTCCTGGTCACCACGATCGTCCTGGGGCTGCTCACCGCCCTCGTGATCCCGTCGTTCCTCGGCACCCGCGACCGCGCCACCGACGCGACGGCGGAGTCGCTGCTGCGGGTCGGTGCGACCGCCGTCGAGACGGCCTCGGTGGAGCCGGGTGGCTACGCCGGCCTGACGACCGCCGAGCTGCAGGCGCTGGAGCCCGCCGCCACCTGGACGCCGGCGCCCGGCGCACGGGCCGCCGAGGCCGAGATCACCCTGAGCGGCGTCAGCGCCACCGGCTACACCCTCACCACGACCACCGCCTCCGGCGACGTCTACACCCTCGCGAAGGACCTCACCACCCAGCCGACGGTCACCCGGACGTGCGGCCCCGGCTGCACCTGGTGACCTCCTCGGCGGGCCAGCGCTCGTCCCGCCACGCGGCGTCCCAGAACAGCCACTCGTACCCCGCGGCGGTGAGCGCGTGCGCCACCGCGGAGTCGCGGGCCGCGGACGGCAGGACGTCGAGCACCCGCCCGCACAGCTCGGCGTGGGCGTCGGTCGCGGCCCCGAACGCCTCCCCGTCGTACGTCGCGATCCACGCGGCGTACCGCGGGTCGGGGGAGCCGGACGCCGCCAGGGCGGCTCCGACGCGGCGGAACATCAGGTAGCAGGGGGCGAGGGCCGCCACGGCGTCGCCCAGCGCCCCGATCGCACACGTCCGGACGAGGAACGACCCGTAGCCCTCGCACGTCGGGCTCGGGCGGGCGTCGGCGAACTCCGTCGCCGGGATCCCGAGGTCCGCGGCAAGGCGGTCGTGGAGGTCCCGCTCGACATCGAGGGCGTCCGCGGCCTGGCCGCACAGGAGCCGCAGGTCGCCCGTCCCGTCCACGCGGGCGGCGCACAGGGCGAGGGACCGGCCGAAGTCCCGCAGGAACAGGGCGTCCTGGACGAGGAACCGCCGGAACACCCCCTCGGGGAGCGAGCCGTCGGCCAGCCCGGTGACCACCGGATGCTCGAGGACGCACGCCGTCAACGGCGCGATCGTCCGCTCGATCACCGGGATGGACCCGCCACCTGTCACCGGGCGGCGACCACATCGACCGGCCCGGCGCCCGCCCCGAGGGGCCGCCCCGCCGCGACGGCCCCCGTGGCGGTCGCCTTCGCGCCGGCGGCGGCCTCCCGCAGGGGCACGCCGCGGGCGAGCAGCGTCGCGAGGGTGGAGGAGTGGGTGCAGCCCGCCCCGTGCGTCGTGCGGGCGTCGAGTCGGGGACCGGGGATCTCGAGCACGCCGGCGTCGTCGCAGAGCGTGTCGGACGACCGGGCCCCGTGTCCCCCCGTGACGATGGCGGCGCACCCGTACCGCCCGTGGATCTCCCGGGCGAGCCGCTCCGGGTCGTCGGCCGCGATGCCCGTCAGCGCCTGGGCCTCGAACAGGTTCGGGGTGACCACCCGCGCCCGGGGCAGCAACACCCGCCGGTAGGCGGCCTCGCCACCGTCGCCCATCAACGATGCGCCCGACTCGGCGCGCAGGACCGGGTCCACGACGACCGGAACCTCGTCGGCTGGGTCGAGGGCGGCGAGGGCCTCCGCGACGACCTCGACGATGGCGGGGACGGCCAGCATCCCCGTCTTCACGCCGTCGATCCCGAGGTCCCCGGCGACGGCCGCGACCTGCCGGCGCACGAGGTCCGCGTCGATCGGCGCGTGGGCGTCGACGCCAATCGTCGTCTGCGCCGTCACGGCGGCCACGGCGCACAGGGGGAAGCCCCCGGCCCGGACGATCGCCTTCACGTCGGCGAGCAGGCCGGCGCCTCCCCCGGAGTCGGTGCTCGCGACGGAGAGGATGCGGGGCACGGCCCCGACGAGCCGCTCCCGCAGCAGCGCCGCGGCCCCGAGCGGGTCGAGGGCGTCCCGGACGGCCCGCACGACGACGCACCGCGTGGCACCGACCGCCGCGACCCGGCCGACGCGCCGGGCGTCGATGCCGCCGATGGCGAACCAGGGGATCCGGGCCCGGCGGGCCGCGTCGGCCACCGCCGCGAGCCCCACGGCCGGGCGGCCGGGCTTGGTCGGCGTCTCCCAGACCGGCCCGACGGAGGCGTAGTCGGCGCCCTCCGCCGCGGCGCGGTCCAGCATCGCGCCCCCCCGGGTCGAGCGGCCGACGATCCGGTCCGGCCCGAGCAGGGCGCGTGCCGCGGCGACCGCCCCGTCGGCCTGGCCGATGTGGACCCCGTCGGCCCCGGATGCGCGTGCGAGCTCGGGGGAGTCGTTGACGATGAACAGCACCCCCGCGGCGTCCGCGGCCGCCGCGCACGCGCGGGCCTCCTCCCGCAGCCCCGCCGGGTCGAGGCGCCGGTCGCGCAGCTGCACGACGTCGACCCCGGCCCGGGCGAGCCCCGGGATCAGCGCCGCGAGCCGCCCCGACGGCGTGCGCGCCTCGGACACGACGTACAGACGGGCGTCGTCCAGCCGCGCCCGGCGCCGCGCGCCCGCCGCCGCGGCGATCACGCCCACTCCGGGATGCCGTCGGGGCTCGTCGACGCCTGGGCGTGCTCGCGTCGCGGAGGCCGTCCGGCGCGGAGGGCCTCCCGGCCGGCGGACACGGCGCCGGCGAGCGCCCGCGCCATCCGCTCCGGCTCCCGGGACCCCGCCACCGCCGTCGCCGCCAGGACCGCATCGCACCCCAGCTCCATCGCGAGCGCCGCGTCCGAGGCCGTCCCGATGCCCGCGTCGAGCACGAGGGGCACGGTGACCGACTCGCGCATCATCCCGATCGCCCGCGGGTTGCGGATGCCCCCGCCACTGCCGATCGGCGAGCCCAGCGGCATCACCGCGGCGCACCCCACCCCCTCGAGCCGGGCTCCCAGCACCGGGTCGTCGGTCGTGTAGGCGAGGACCGTGAACCCCCCGGAGGCGAGCGTCTCCGCGGCGGCGAGCAGCTCCACCGCGTCGGGGAGGAGGGTGCGGCGGTCGCCGATCACCTCGAGCTTCACCCAGTCGGTCGCGAAGGCCTCCCGGGCGAGACGCGCGGTGCCGACGGCCTCGCGCGCCGTCACGCACCCCGCGGTGTTGGGCAGCACACGCGCGCCGGCGGCGGTGATGGCCTCCAGGATCCCCCCGGGCGCGCGGTCGACGCGGCGCACGGCCACGGTCACCAGGTCCGCGCCGGCCGCCGTGATCGACGCCGCGAGCAGATCCGGGTGGCGGAACCCGCCCGACCCCAGCAGCAGGCGCGAGCCGAGCGTCCGGCCGCCGATGACCAGCGGATCCCCGTTCATCCGCCCGCCGCGGCCCGGACGACCTCGATGCGCGCGCCGTCCGTCAGGGCCACGCCCGGCCAGGCGGCGCGCGGGACCACGTCACCGTCGACGGCCGCGGCGACACCCGGCTCGCCCGGCGCGACCCCGAGCCCGGCGGCGACGTCGGCGAGGGTCGCGCCCCCGGGCAGGGTGCGCTCCACCCCGTTCACCACCACCATCACGCCGCGAACCTCTCGGGCGCGAGGGGCGACGCCCACGCGGGGACCGGCCCGCCGGCCGCGGCGGCGACCGCCACCTCGGCGGCCAGCGGCGCGAGGAGGACGCCGTGCCGGTACCCGCCGACCGCCCAGACCAGCTCGTCGTCGGGGTCGGCGCCGACCGCGGGCATCCCGTCCGGCGTCGCGGGACGCAGGCCCGCGGCGGCCTCCGCGAGCAGGAGGTCGCCGCACTCGGGGACCGCCCTCAGGGCCTCCTCGAGGAGCTCCGCGACGGCGGAGGCGGTCACGTCGGTGTCGCCGCGCTCCTCCATCGTCGCCCCCACGACGACCTCGCCGTCGCGGGGGGCGAGGTAGACGGAGGGGGTCCTCACGGTGCGCGCGATCGGCAACGGCCGGCCGGGACGCGCCCGCAGGCGGAGCACCTGCCCCTTCACGGGCCGGACGGGCACCCTCCCCGCGAGGGCACCCGCCGCGTGGCCGGCGGCCAGCACGACCCGGCCGGCCCGCACGGCCGCGCCGTCATCGAGGTCGACGCCGCGCGCCGGCCGCCCGGAGATGCGGGCGACGGCGCCGGGGACCCGCTGGACGCCCGCGGCGTCGCAGGCGGCCGTGAGCGCCGCCAGCAGGGCCCGCGGCTCCACCTGGTGCTCGCGCGGGAGGTCGAGCCCACCCGCCGACGACGGGGCCAGCCCCGGCTCCACCGCCCGCAGCCGCGAGCCGGACGACCAACCGGGGTCCTCGCCCCACTCCCGGAGCGTCGCGTGGCGACGGCGGACCTCCCCGAGGTGCTCGGGACGCGACGCCCCCAGCACCGCGCCGGAGCGCCGGAGCCCGGGGTCGCGCGCTGCGTCCGCGGCGAGCGCGTCGGCCGTGGCCGGCCAGGCGTCGAGGGCGCGCACCATCAGGTCGTGGAGCGGGCGCTCGCGCTCGTCGGCCTCCGCCCACGGCCCGAGCATGCCGGCGGCCACGTGCGCGGCGGGCGGGCGGCCGTCGTCGACCACCACGACCCGGGCGCCCGCGCGGGCCGCCCTCCACGCGGTCATCAGCCCCCAGGGGCCCGCCCCCACCACGACGATGTCGGCTGCCGCGCTCAGCGGTCCTCGGGCAGGAACGCGTCGGTGACGACGGCGTCCACGTCGACGTCCTCCGTCAGCAGGCCGTTCTCGCGCATCCAGTCGGCGAAGGCCGCCCACTCCGCCGGGTCGACGTTCAGGGTCGGCTCGTCGGACGGGGACAGCAGCTCCGCCGTCGCCCGGACCTGCTCGGTGAGGGTCTCCCGGTCGAGGTCGGGGTTGGCCTCGACGAGGTGATCGACGGCCCCGGTCTGGTCGGTCGCCGCCCAGTCCTGGCCCGCGCGGAGGCCGGCGAGGAAGGAGCGCACGAGGTCCGGCCGGTCACGGGCGATCTCGTCGCTGGTGACGACGACGAGCTCGTCGTAGTCGGGGACGCCGTTCTCCTCCAGCCGGAACGCGTCGACCTCGACGCCCTGCCGCTCCAGGTCGACCTGCTCCACGTTCCAGTAGGCGCCGATCACCGCGTCGACCTTCCCCGCGGCGAGCGCCGGGGCCAGGGTGAAGCCGATGGTGCGCACCTTCACCGCCGCCGGGTCGCCGCCCGCCGACCTCACCACCGCGTCCAGCAGCGGGCGGTCCGAGGGCACGCCGGCGACGCCGACCGTCCTCCCCTCGAGGTCCGCCGGGGTCCGGATGCCGCGGTCGGTCCGCACGATCACGCTGTTCAGGGGGTGGGGGATCACCGCGCCGACGGCGACGACCGGGACTCCCTGGGAGCGGGCGATCAGCACCTCCGGCTCGTACGAGATCGCGAACGGCGCCTTCCCCGTCGCCACCTGCTTGAGGGCCGCCGCCGGGTCGCTCGGCACCGACGGGGTCACGTCGAGGCCCTCCTCCGCGAAGTAGCCCTCCTCCATCGCCCCGTAGATCCCGGCGTGGTCGGCGTTCGGGAACCAGTCGAGGATCAGCTCCACGGGCTCGGCGTCGGCGGCCGGCTCCGGGTCGTCCCCGCCGCAGCCGGCGACGAGCGACCCGCAGGCGGCGAGGGCGAGGAGGGACATCAGGCAACGGCGGATCATCGGCGTCTCCAGGTGGGGCGGGAGGGGTGGCGGCGGTGGGGGAGGGCGAGCCGTTCGGCGAGGCCGACGGCGGCGAAGAAGGCGAGTCCGATCGCGGCGAGCAGGGCGATCGCGGCGAAGCTGCGGGCGGTGCGGAACTCGGCGGTCGAGAACTCCGACAGGTAGCCGAGCCCGCGGTCGGCGCCGACGTACTCCGCCACGACGGCGCCCGTCACGGCGAAGACCGCGGCCATCCGCAGCCCCGAGAACAGGACGGGCAGGGCGGCCGGCATCGTCACCCGGCGGAACACCCACCCCCGTGACGCGCCGAGGGTGCGGACCGCCGCCCCGAGGGCGGGATCGACGGACCGCAGGCCGTCCACACCCGTGACGACGACCGGGAAGAACGCGATCACGAACGCGACCATCACCTGGGCGGTGCCGTAGTCGAGCCAGACGGCGACGAGGGGGGCGACCGCCAGGATCGGGATGGCCTGGCTGGCGACGATCCACGGGTAGAGGGTCCGCTCGACGTGGGGCGACGACGCGATCGCCACGGCGAGCGCCGTGCCCAGCACCGCGGCGAGGGCGAAGCCGACCGCCGCCTCCGCGATGGTCGCCTGGGCGTGGAACCAGAGGCGGTCGCGGTCGGTCCAGAGGACCTCGGCGACGGCGCCCGGCGAGGGCAGCAGCCACTCGCGCGGCGACGCGACCCAGATCACGGCCTGCCATACCGCCAGGCCGAGGAGCGGAAGAAGCAGCAGCGGCAGGCGGCTCCACGGCCGGCGTGGCGCCCGCCCCGGGGCGGGTTCGACCGCGATCGCGATGCGGTCGGTGGTGCTCACGTCAACGCCCCCGCGCCGCGCAACGCGGCGAGGAGGTCCCCGCGCAGGGCGGCGAAGTCGGCGCGGGCGGTGTCGTCGATCGTCCGCGGACGGGGCAGGTCGACGACCACCTCCGCCACCACGCGGGCGGGGCGCGGGCCGCAGACGAGCACCCGGTCCGCCAGCAGGAGGGCCTCGTCGAGGTCGTGGGTCACGAGGAGGGCGCTCGGGCGGTCCTGCGACCAGGCACGCGACAGCACGCCCTGCAGGTCGGCGCGGGTGAGCGCGTCGAGGGCGCCGAACGGCTCGTCGAGGAGCCACCCGCGGGCGCCGCCCAGCAGCGTCCGGGCGAGGGCCGCCCGCTGGCGCATCCCGCCGGAGAGGGCGTGCGGGTAGTGCTCCTCGAACCCGGCGAGGCCGAAGCGGGCGAGCGTGCGGCGGGCGGTCTCGCGGGCCGCGTCGCGGTCGGCGCCGGCGAGGGCGGGGCCGAGGCCGACGTTCTCGATCAGGGTCCGCCACGGCAGCAGGGCGTCGTGCTGGGGCATCAGCGTCAGCCGGCCGAGGCGCCCGGGGTCGTCGCGACCGTCGATGAGCACCCGGCCCGCGTCGGGTTCGCGCAGGCCGGCGAGCACCGCGAGGAGGGTGCTCTTGCCGCAGCCCGACGGCCCGACCAGGGCGACCATCTCCCCGGGGGCGACCCGCAGGTCGAACCGGTCGAGCACCGCCGTGCCGCCGAGGGACAGGGTGAGGTCGCGGGCCTCGATCGCGGGGGCGGCGTCAGTCACCGTGCGTCCACCCGAGACGGCCGACGGGGCGTTCGGTGCCGTCCGCGTCGACCAGGTCGACCCCGGGGGCGCCCCCGCCGAGGGCGCCGACGACGTGCAGGTCGCCGACCGCGGCCCGCAGCGTGCCGAGGCGCTCCGGCGGGACGGCGGCCAGCAGCTCGTAGTCCTCGCCGCCCGTCGCCGCCAGGAGCAGCGGGTCGCGTCCCGCCGCGAGGGCGACGGCGCCGACGCCCGCCGCCACGGGGACGGCCGGCAGGTCGATGCGTGCGCGCAGGCCGCTGGCGACGGCCATCCGCCGGGCGTCGAGCCCGAGCCCGTCCGAGAGGTCCAGCATCGCCGTCGCGCCGCCCGCGGCGAGCGCGAGACCCGCTGCGACACGGGGGCAGGGGCGGCGGTGGGCGGCGACGAGCGCGTCGCGTTCCAACAGGCCCGTGGCGAGGTCCGGGTCCTCGAGCAGCAGGAGCCCCGCCGCGGCGGCGCCGAGGGGACCGGTGACGCAGAGGAGGTCCCCGTCCCGTGCGCCCGAGCGCCGCAGCGGCGCGACCCCGGGGGCGGCCCGGCCGAGGGCCGTGACCGCGAGCACCAGCACCGGCGCGGACGTGACGTCGCCGCCGGCGACGGTCACGCCGTGGGCGGCAGCGACCTCCTCCATCCCGGCGTAGAGGTCGTCGACCTCCTCGTCGGTGATGCCGGGCGGCAGCCCGAGCCCGACGAGCACCCCCACCGGGACCGCGCCCATCGCCGCGATGTCGGACACGTTCACCGCGAGCGCCTTCGCGCCGAGGTCGCGCGGCGAGATCGTCCCGCGGCGGAAGTGAACGTCCTCGACGAGCATGTCGTGGGTGGCGACCGCCTCGTCGCCGAGGGCGAGCACCGCGGCGTCGTCACCGATGCCGAGGGACGTCCCCGGGCGGAGGGCGGTGCGTCGCGCGATGCGCTCGATGAGCGCGAGCTCCGGCATCGGAGTCCTCCCTTCGCTGGCATTACCCAGATCAGGTTCGAGGGTCGAGGCGGTCGCCTCCTCTCAGCCGCCGCGTGGCAGCTCCCCTGGTCGATTCCGCGTCAGCCTACCACCACGTCCCGCCGCCGCCCGCCCGCCGCTCAGCCCCGGGCGGGAACGGCCGATACCAGTGGGGACGTACCCGGACGCGAGAGGACGACGTGAGCGCGGAGAGCGGCATCGACGAGGGGCGTCGCCTGGTGGTGTTCCACCTCGGCGACGAGGAGTACGGGGTGCCGATCACCCTCGTGCAGGAGATCATCCGCCACACGCCCCCGCGGCCGGTCCCCGGCAGCGCGCCCCACGTCCAGGGCGTCATCAACCTGCGTGGCCGGATCATCCCCGTCATCGACCTCCGCAGCCGCTTCGGCATCGCCGGTGACCGCCCCGCCGACGCGAAGGTCGTGATCACCACGGTCGACGGCGTGACGATCGGCGTCGTCGTCGACGAGGTCCGCGAGGTGCTGACGCTCGGCGCCGACGTGTTCGAGCCCGCTCCCGCGGGGACGGATGCCGACGGTCACGTCGAGGCGGTCGCGAAGCTCGACGGGCGCCTCGTGGTCGTGCTCGACCTGGTCCGCCTCCTCCACGAGGGGGCGTTGGCCGCCTGACCGCGGCCGGCGGTACTCAGCCGGCCGCCTCCCGGGACCTCCGGTAACGCTCGAGCATCAGCTCGCGCCGCTCCTTGTGGTCCACCCGCGGCGCCGGGTAGTCGCTCCCGATGCGACACCCGGCGCCGCGCTGCTCCTCCGCCGTCATCCGCCACGGCTCGTGGATGCGCGACGTCGGCACGTCGCGGAGCTCCGGGACGAAACGACGGACGTACTCGCCGTCGGGGTCGAAGCGCGCGGCCTGCCGCAGGGGGTTGAGGACGCGGAAGTAGGGGGCGGCGTCGGTGCCGGTGCCGGCCGTCCACTGCCAGCCGCCGTTGTTGTTCGCGGGGTCGCCGTCGACGAGGCCCTGCATGAAGACGGTCTCCCCGCGGCGCCAGTCGACGAGGAGGTCCTTCACGAGGAAGGAGGCGACGATCATCCGGGCGCGGTTGTGGATCCACCCGGTCGACGCCAATTGGCGCATGCCGGCGTCGACGATCGGGAACCCCGTGCTGCCCTCCGCCCACGCCGCGAGGTCCGCGGCGTCGTCGTCCCACTCGATCCCCCGGAGGGTGGGCTTGAGGGAGACGCGGGCGACCTCGGGGTGCCGTGCGAGGTGGTGGTGGTAGAACTCGCGCCAGCAGATCTGCCGCCAGAACGCCTCCCTGCCCGCCGTGAGCCGCCCCGGCAGGCCGAGGGCCCGCCCCACCTGGGCGCCGGTGCACATCCCGAAGCGCAGGTACGCGGACAGGTGCGACGTGCGGTCCTCCGCCGGGACGTCGCGGTGGTCGGGGTAGCCGTCGGCGTCACCGTCGCGGATGAACTCGACGATCCGCCGGCGCGCCGCCGCCGGGCCCGCCTCGAGGGGTGGGTCGCCGGACGGGAGGCGGTCCAGCCCCTCCGACGGGAGCTCGGGCCCGGGGATCTCCCGGGGCGCCGGGACGTGCTCCGGCAGCGGCGCGTCGCGCCACACGCGGCTGAACGGCGTGAAGACGAGGTATCCGGCGCCGGAGGTGCCGGTGAGGTCCTCGGGTTCGACGACGAGGTCGCCGCCGAACTCGACCATCTCCACGCGGTCGCGCTCCAGGGCCCGCCGCACCCGGTCGTCGCGGCGGCGGCCGAACGGCGACACCTCGCGTGTGACGACGACGCGGGTCGCGCCCGCCTCCTCCGCCACCGCGGGGACGACCCGGGACGGGGCGCCCTCCCGGACGACGAGGCGCGAACCGCGGGCGCGCAGCTCCCCGTCGAGGGCCTCGAGGCCCGCCCGCAGGAACCGCAGGCGCGGCGGGGCGTGGTGGTGGCGCCGGCGCAGGAGGGTCGTGTCGATCACGAACAGGCAGACGGTCGGGCCGGCGTCGACGGCGGCGCGGAGGGCGGGGTGGTCGGCGACGCGGAGGTCCCGGCGGAACCAGACGACCGTCGTCGGGGCGCTCACGCGGACCGCGCCTCCAGCAGCTCCTTCGTGAGGCGGTGCCGTTCGGCGAACGCGTGCGCCAATTGGCGTCCCATGAGGAGGCGGTCCGCGAGCCGGCCGATCGGGCCACCCGGGAGGGCGTAGGTGAGGCGGTCGGTCATGAGGGTCCGGTCGGGGCCGAGCGCCTGGAAGATGTGCTCGTGCCGCCAGCTCGCGAACGGCGACCGCTCCGCGACGTCGACGATCCGGGTCGGCGGCTCCACCGACTCGATCCGGACCCGCCAGCTCATCGCGATGGGGGAGGGGAAGGGCCGCATCCTCATGACGATCCGCGCCCCCGTCGTCACCGGGAACGTGCCCTGCACGTCGAGGATCCGGGTCGACCGGGGTGAGATCGACGCGGCGTTCCGGGTGTCCAGGTGGAAGGCGAAGACCTCCTCGACGGGGGCCTCGATCTCCACGGACCGCTCGAGCAGGGAGGGGGTGGTCATCACCCGATCCTAGTGCCGGTACCGATCCCGGGCCGGGGATCGTCCCGGGCTCGGCGGGCCGCCTCCCGGGGGGGGATGCGTCGATTGGCGTCGACGCGGTGCGCCAATCGACGCACACCCCGCGACGGGGCCCGCCGGACCCGGCGACGGCACGCGTACGATCCCCGCCATGCGACGCCGGGCGGAGGACGAGCGGGTCGGGGTGGGGTCGATCGTGTTCCGCCGCGAGACGGGGGTCTACGAGATGGTCGCCCGCGACGAGGACGGGGTCCTCCACCAGCTCGCCCTGTTCCGCGTGGCGGGGCGGGTGTTCCGGGCGGACGCGTCGCTCGGCCGCCTCCCGTGGCCGCGGGAGGCGATGGAGGCGGACCTCGCGGCGGGCCTGTGGCAGCGGGCGGGGCGGGTGCCGGCGGCGCAGGCGGTGCCGGGGGCGCGGGTCCGGATCTCCCGCCGCTTCTACCTGTGGCGCATCGCCCGGTGGCCGTACTCCCAGTTCGTGGAGCCGCACCGCAACGGCCAGTACCACGCGGTCCCGGGGCTCTGGCGGGCGGGCCGGCGCGCGAAGGCGCTCCGCTGGCTCACGCGGTCGGCGGTGGTGACGGTGGGGTTCGGCGTGCTGACGGCCCCGCTGTTCGTGCTCGGCCAGGTCGCGGCGACGGCCGTGGCCTTCGTGCGCACCGCGGGGGGACGCCGGGTCTGACGGAACGTCGCGGGGCGGGGATCGCCGGGGGGCCTCTCCTGTCGGCGCCGGGCGGCCGATGACAGGGGTGTCCCCTCGTCGTAGGAGCCCCCTCCGTGATCCGCACGCGCCGCCTCGTCCCGCTCGCCCTCGCGCTCGCCGCCCTCTCGGTGGTGCCGTCGCTCGCCACTGCGCGGATGTCGATCTTCTACGACGAGGCCGACGCCGTGCGCGTGCTCACCGACCCGTCGGGCCCGGGCGCGCCCATCGGCGGTGACCGCGGTGCGTTCCGGCAGGACCCCGGCGCGGGTGGCGTGTTCGACCCCGCCGGCCGCGACTCCGCGTTCCGGATCGCGAAGATCTCGGCGTCGGAGATCACAGACCTCTCGCCGGAGGCGATGGCCGACCGGATCCAGGACGAGATCGACGACCCGGAGATCGCGAACACCTCCGGCCTCGTCGCGATCGACGAGCTCGGCAACACCTTCAACGACGGCCGCGTGAAGATCACGTACTCGTGGAAGTCCGTCCGCGGGAAGCGGATCCGCGTCGCGTCGCACAACCGCCTCGTCGTCACCCGGACGGGCTACCGCATCGCGAAGGGCGCCGCGCCGCTGCCGGTCATCGACCCGGCGAGCCCCGGCGCCAAGCTCTCCGTCGCCATGGAGATCCTCGCGAGCCGCCCCCACGCCGCCGGCGGGTCGTACGCCGATCGCGTCCACCTCTACATCGCCCCCGCCTTCGGCACGTCGATCGCCGCGGGCCGCGGGCCGCACCGCCACCTCGGCAACGACGGCAAGCCCCACCGCGCGACGTGGCGGGGGGTCATGCCGGCCCTCGCCCGCGCCGGCGGCGTCTGGATCGAGATGTACCACCACTCCGCCGCCCGCGGCGTCCACACCATGACCGCCCGCGAGTGGCGCACCGTCCCCGTCGCGATGACGAACTACGCCCGCCGCTTCGGCGCGGACACGTCCCGCATGCACCTCCTCATGAGCGCGGCGGGCACCGGCCCCGCCGGGGTGAGCGGCTGCGGCACGCCGATGGCCTGCCAGTGGGGCCTCGCCGGCTCCACCCGCGAGGGCGCCGCACTGCTCGCGAACGGCCCGGGCGCCTACCGCCTCGGCGCCGAGGCCGCCGCCTGGCGGGCGGAGTACAACCGGGTCTTCGGCGGCTCGTAGGCCCGCCCCGGCCGCTACAGTCCCGCCCGGCGGAGCGATGGCCCCGGGGCGGGGCGGTAGAGGGGGCGCGTGGCCACAACGGTCGACCCACGGGAGGACACCGGTCGTCATGACCGGCCGGTACCGCCGTCCCCCGAGACGGACGCGCCGCGGTCGTGGCGCCCCGACGCGGGGCTGCTCGCCGTCTGGGCGCTCACCGCCGCGTGGGCCGCCGCCTTCTCGGTCCTCTCCGTCCTGCGCTACCGCGGCTTCTCGACCGGTCGCTTCGACCTCGGGAACATGGTCCAGGCGGTGTGGAGCACCTCCGAGGGACGGTTCCTCGACACCACCGACGTCTCCGGCGTGCAGTTCTCCCGGCTCGGCGCGCACGTCGACCCGATCCTCGCCCTGTTCGTCCCGCTCTGGTGGGTCTGGTCGAGCCCCGAGGCGCTGCTCGTCGCGCAGGCCGTGATCGTCGCGCTCGGCGCCCTCCCCGCGTACTGGCTGGGGCGCCGCTGGCTCGGCGACACCCGCCTCGCCCTCGCGGGAGCCGCCGTCTACCTGCTGCTGCCGGCGGTGCAGAGCGCCACGCTCTTCGACTTCCACCCCGTCACGCTCGCCGCGCCGCTGCTGCTCTGGTGCATCTGGGCGGCCGAGGAGGGCCGCTGGGTCGTCCTCACCGTGTGCGCGGGCCTCGCCCTGATCTGCCAGGAGCAGGTCGGCCTGCTGCTCGTCGCCCTGGCCGTCTGGCTGTGGTTCCGCCACCCGGCACGCCGCAGGGCGGCCGTCGTGCTCGCCGTCGTGTCGGCGACGTGGGTGGCGGTGGCGATCGGCGTGATCATGCCCCACTTCGCCCTGAAGGGCGGCAACCCCCACATCGGGCGGTACTCCCGCTTCGGCGAGGGGCCGACGGACATCCTCATGACGTTCGTGACGCGGCCGTGGGACGTCGCCGAGCTCGTCATCACCCCGGGGCGCATCACCTACGTCCTCGGGCTGCTCCTGCCGCTGCTGCTGCTGCCGCTGGCGGCGCCGATGCTGGCCGCCGTCGCCCTGCCGCAGCTCCTGATCAACGTCTTCGCGGCGTGGGGCCCGGCGCAGAGCGTCCACTACCACTACGCCGTGCTGATCGCACCGGTGCTGGTGGCGGCGAGCCTCCTCGGACTGCAGCGCCTGCGCACCCGGCCCGAGGGCGACCCGCTCCGGCGCCTCACGTCGCGGTCGGGGTGGGTCGCGGCGGCGATGGTGGTCGCGGCGATCATCCCGGGCATCTGGCAGGGACCGTTGCCGCTCTGGGGCTGGGTGCCCGGTGGGTGGGGGGGGAGCCCCCTGCACGCGTTCACGATCGACGCCGACGCCCGCGCGATCCAGTGCGCCGTCGACCTGATCCCGCCGGGGGAGCCGGTGTCGGCGACCAACGACGCGGGGTCGCACCTGTCGGCGCGTGAGCGCATCCACCTGTTCCCGGTGCTGCGCGACGCCAACTGGGCGCTCGTCTCCGACGGCCGGCGGGCGCAGGGCATCGCCGCCGACCGGCCGACGCTGCGCCCCACGATCCCCCTCGGCATCCGCCCCCGGTCGAAGTTGCTGCAGAAGGACGAGAAGTGGGACCTGATCTACGTCGAGCGCGGCATCCGCCTGTACCGGCGGGTCGCGAGCGTGCCGGCCGGCCAGCCGGTCGACCCGCGGGATCAGCCCGGGGGGCCCTCGCGGGACTGCTCGTAGGCGCGCTGCGCCCGCTCGACGGCGTCGGTGCGCTGCTCCCCCGTCACGGCGGCCCGCGCACGGGCCACCCGGTTCGAGGCCTCGATGCCGCTCAGTGAGTCCTGGAAGCGGGGGACGACGTGGCGGGCGAGCAGCTCGTACGACCGGTGGACCTTCTCCCGCGGCGCCCACTCGTTCGCCCAGCACATGAGCCCGCCGAACCCGCCGGAGCGCTCCTGCAGCCGCTCGATCGCGGCGACCGCGTCGTCGGGGGTGCCGACCACCCAGCTCCCCGCCTCGACCATCTGCTCGATGATCAGGTCCCGCGGCCCGGGGACCGGGCGCGGCCGCCCCGTCACCGCCTCCGCGTAGTCGAGCAGGTAGGCGGCGGCGCCCCGGCGGGCGTCGTCGAAGGCCTCGCGGCGGGTCTCGGCGACGTGCACCGGCAGCGACAGGCGCCAATCGGCGCGGTCGACGGTGGTGCCGTGCCGCGCGGCCTCCTCCTCGGCCACCCGCCACTGGGCGGCGAGGTCGATCGGGCCCCGCGGCCCCTTGGCGACGGTCAGCGACAGCACCCCCGTGCCATGCGTCCCGGCGAGCACCATCCCCGCCGGCGACTCCATGCTGGTCACCGCGATCGGCGGGTGGGGGCGCTGGTAGGGGCGCAGCTGCAGGACGGCGTCGGTGAGCGTGAACCAGTCGCTCCGCACCGTCAGCGGCTCGGTCTCGGTGAAGAGCCGGATGATCACCCCGAGGGCCTCCGCCATCCGCGGGCGCAGGTCGGCGGGGGCGATGCCCAGCATGCGGGCGTCGGTCAGGTGCCCGCCGGGTCCGACGCCGAACTCGATCCGCCCGCGGGTGAGGTGGTCGAGCAGCACGATGCGGTCCGCCACCATCAGGGGGTGGTGGTAGGGGAGGCTCACGACCCCCGTGCCGAGGCGGATGTGACGGGTGCGCTCCGCGGCGACGGCCAGGAACAGCTCGGGCGACGCGATCGTCTCCCAGCCGGTGCTGTGGTGCTCGCCGACCCAGGCCTCGTCGTAGCCGAGCTCGTCGAGGCGGACGATCAGCTCGAGGTCGCGCTCCAGCGCGAGCGTGGGGTTCTCGCCGGGCTCGTGGAACGGGGCGAGGAAGACGCCGAACCTCATGCGCACGCGGCGGAGCCTACTCCGACGCGACGACCGCCGGTGGGTCCCCGCGCAGCCCGCGCGCCTGCAGGAACGGCGTGGCGAGGCACCCGGCGACGGCGGCCAGCACCATGAGCAGGCCCGCCCCCGAGACCGCGGCGGCGACGGCCCCGGCGCGGTCGATGGCGTCGAGCCCCTCGGGGCCGAGCGCGAACGCCCAGTCGTGCATCCCGCCGATCAGCTCCAGGCGCTCGTACGGCGCGTCGGCGACGTAGACCGACACGTCCCGCGCCGACGTCCCCGCCCACGCGAGGCAGAGCAGGGCCGACAGCGCCTCCCGCCGGACCGCGAAGCGGACCGCGATCGCGAGGGGGAGCGCGACCTGGGCCACCGACCCGGCCATCGCGGTCGCCAGGTCGGGGAGCACGTAGGTGGCGACGTGCCCGGCCTCGTGGATCGCGAGGTCGATCCAGCCGAGCAGGGGCACCCGTCCGCCGCGCCCGTACGACAGAAGTCCGAGCAGCGCGCACGCCGCGGCGGCGGCCACGCCGCGCCAGAGGACCGGGGAGGGGACACGCGTGCCCATGGGGATCCCATCGGCACGCCCGGGCCTGGCCGACACGGCGGCCGCGACGGATACTCGCGCCATGAGATCCGTCCGCACCGCCGTCCTCGTCGCCGCCGTCGCGCTCGCATCCGCCGCCGCGGCCGCCGCCGCGCCGCTCCCCGGCGCGCCGTCCTGCCCGGTGCTCCCGCCCGGCAACGTCTGGAACACGCCGGTCGACGCGCTCCCGCGGCACCCCGACTCGGACCGGCTCGTCCGGTCGATCGGCCTCGGCGACGCGCTGCACCCCGACTTCAGCGACGCGGGCCGCTACGGCATCCCGATCACCGTCGTCGGCCGCGCGACCCCGCGGCGCGCCGTCCGGTTCACCTACGCCGGCGAGTCGGACCGCGTGCGCTACCCGATCCCGGTCCGGCCGCGCATCGAGCGCGGCTCCGACCGGCACATCCTGATGCTCGACCGCGACGCGTGCCGCCTCTACGAGTTGTTCGCGGCGCGCCGGGTCGCGGGCCGGTGGACGGCGGGGTCGGGCGCCGTGTTCGACCTGCGCTCGAACGCCCTGCGGCCCGCCGGCTGGACGAGCGCGGACGCCGCCGGACTCCCGATCCTGCCGGGCCTCGCACGGTACGACGAGGTCGCCCGCGGGGTGATCGACCACGCCCTGCGGTTCACGGCGTCGCGCACGCGGCGGTCGTACGTGTACCCGGCCCGCCACCAGGCCGGGTCGTCGGGCGACCCCGCCCTGCCGCCCATGGGGCTGCGGGTGCGCCTCAGGGCGTCCGTACCGCTCGACGGCTTCGGGCCGCAGTCGCGCGTGGTGCTCCGGGCCCTGCGGACCTACGGGATGATCCTCGCCGACAACGGATCGCCCTGGTACGTCAGCGGTGCGCCCGACCCGCGCTGGGACGACGACGACCTGCACGACCTCGGCCGCCTGACCGGCGCGGACTTCGAGGTGGTGGACACCCGGACGCTGCGCAATCGGTGACGACCCCCTCGCCGCGGCGAGGCTTACGCTGTACGCTTACGTTGTAAACCAACGTGAGCGGGGGTGGGGGATGTCGGATCCGTCGTCGATGTTCGATCTGGACGGGCGCGTCGCGTTCGTGACCGGGGCCTCGTCGGGCCTCGGGGTGACGTTCGCCGAGGGCCTGGCCGCAGCGGGGGCCGACGTGGTGCTCGCCGCGCGCCGGGTCGACCGGCTCGAGGAGGTCGCGGAGCGGATCCGGGCGACGGGGCGGCGGGCGCTGCCCGTCGCGTGCGACGTCACCGACCCCGCGCAGGTGGAGGCGGCCGTCGAGGCGGCGATGGCGGAGTTCGGCCGCATCGACGTCCTCGTCGCGAACGCCGGCGCCGTCCCGGACGGGTTCAGCATGCCGGAGCGGATCCCGCACGAGCTGTTCGAGCAGTCGATCCGGGTCAACCTGATCGGGACGTGGACCACCGTCCAGTCGGTCGGCCGCCGCATGCTCGCGCAGGGTGGCGGGTCGATCGTGGTGGTGTCGTCGTACACCGGCGTCGCCGGGGTGCCGCACTTCCCGCCGGCCTACCAGGCGTCGAAGGCGGCCCTGTTCAACATCACCCAGCAGCTCGCCGCGAGCTGGGGCGACCGAGGCGTCCGCGTCAACGCGCTCGCGCCGGGGTGGTTCCCGAGCGAGATGACCGAGGCGGTGCTGTCGGCGCCGGTCTTCCGCGACCGCATCGACTCGCAGGCGCCGCTCGGCCGGGCGGGCCGCCCCGAGGAGCTCCTCGGGGCCCTGCTGCTGCTGGCCTCCGACGCCTCCAGCTACATGACGGGCTCCACCATCACGGTGGACGGCGGGACGTCCGCGTCGGTCGGCGCGGCGCCCTACGGCGAGGAGCTGTTCGGCCTGCACGACGCCGTGATGCCGCACGGCCTCGGCAGCCGGGTCATGCCCGCCTGAGCCGGGCCTCCAGCCCGTCGAGCATCAGCTCGAGGCCGAACGCGAACAGCTCGCCCGGGTCGTCACCCGCGACCTGGGCGAGCAGCTCGTCGAGGCGGGGCGAGTCGGTGGGGGGAGGGGGCGTCGCCGTCTGGCGGTCCGCCTCGGAGAGGGTGAAGCCCACGACGTACCGGGCGACCGACCGCGCCGCGCGGAGGGCGGTGGCGCGGTCGAAGCCCGCCGCCTCGAGGCGGGCGATGCCGCGGTCGGCCATCGTCGACGCCGCCGCGTAGGCGCCGAGCGGGCGCCCCGCGATGAGGGGGACGACGTTCGGGTGGCGCAGGACGACGGCGCGGAACGTGGTCGCGAAGCCCGCCATCCCGGCGCGCCAGTCGGCGATGTCGGGCGGCTCCTCCGCCGCGACCTCGTTGAGTACCATCCCGACGACGCCGTCGAGGAGCGCGTCCTTGCCGGGCACGTGCCAGTAGAGGGACATCGCCTCGACGCCGAGCTCGGCGGCGACGGCCCGCATGGTGCAGGCCTCGAGGCCGGCCTCGTCGATGACGGTCAACGCCGCGCGCAGCACGGCGTCGCGGGAGAGTCGCCGGCGCCCGCTCACGGCCGGCACCAAGCCGCGGGGCTCGCGGTGTCCGGCCCCACCCCGGTCAGACGGGCGACGTGACGCTCTCCCCGTCGGCGGGGATGCGCACGCGGTCGCCGAGCCCGGCCGCCCCGACCCGCGCGGCCAGGTCGGCGCGCAGCTCCAGGCAGTGGTTGATCGCCTCCATGTGGGTGGCCACGACGACCGCCCCGGGTGCCGCGGTGCCGACCGCGATGACGTCGTCGGCCTCCATCGTGATCGTCCCGCCCTGCAGGAAGCGCGCGCCGCCGGCGTTGACGACGATGACGGCGGGGGAGTGGTCGGTGATCGCCCGCTCGACCTCGGGGCACCAGACCGTGTCGCCCGCGAGGTAGACGGTCGGCTCGCCGGCGGCCTCGACCACGAAGCCGCTGACGGGCCCGAGGCCCTGCATGGCGGCCTCGTCGCGGCCGTGGCGGCCCCCCGTGCGCGTGAGGGTGAGCCCCTCCCACGCGACCGGGTCCCCGAGGGGGACGGGGCGGACGTCGGTGAAGCCGATCGAGGTCAGGTCCTCCGCGTCCTCGGGCTGGCAGAACCAGACGGGGTCCGACGGCAGCAGGGCGCTGACACCCGCGGCGTCGAGGTGGTCGACGTGGGTGTGGGTGAGGAGCACCGCCTCGACGCCCTCGGCCGCCGCCTCCGGCGTGACCGGCAGCGGGACGAGGGGGTTCGGCCGTTCCTGGGGCGTCCCGCGCACGGGCGCCCGGGCACCCTCCGGGTCGAGCATCGGATCGACCATCAGGCGGTGCCCGGCGATCTCGATGACCAGCGTGGCGTGACGCAGCAGGGTCAGTCGCACCCCGTCAGGCTACCGAGCCGGGGTCGGAGAGGAGCCGGGACACGACGCGCCCGCGGCGCGAGAGGCGGTAGCCGACCTCCAGGCTCTCGGTGGGGCCGAGCGCCTTCAGCTTCCGTACGTCGCGCTTGAGGACCGGGGTCTCGAGCCCGAGCGACGCGGCGAGGTCGGCGGCACGCACGCCGGGATGGGCGTCGATGGTCCGCAGGAACATCGCCGTCCAGGGGCCGCGCCCGGAGCGGCCGTCCATGGCGGCGAGGCGGGCTCGCAGCGCGTCGGCCTCCGCCGGGTCCAGGTCGGCATCGTCGCGCAGGGCGACGCGCGGGTCGGGGCCACCGGGGCGCAGGACGATGCGGTGGATGCGCCCATCGGCACGCCGGTCGAGGTCCCGCAGCGCCGCGTCGCGGCCGGTGTAGCCGGCGCGCCGGGCGTCGGCGTCGGTCACCTCGTCCGACTCGAGGACGTCGACGGCGTCGATGGCGAGCAGCCCGACCGCGGTGCGCAGCGTCCCGCCGGCGCGGACCGTCGGGCGGACCCACCGGCGGAACGCGAGCGTCACCCGACCGTCGGCGATGGCGTCGAGGTCGGCACGCCGGATGAGCACGCCGCGGTCCTCAGCCGGGGTCGGCGGCGACGCGGTCGGCGTCGTTCGACAGGCGCACCATGGCGTGCAGGAGCGCCCGGTTGTCGGGCGGCCGCGCGACCCCGTCCACGTGGAGCTCGGTGGCGAGGCGGTCGGCCCAGGTCAGGAGGGTCTCGACGGGCGCCGCGCCGGCGTCCATGAGGGCCTGCTCGTAGACCAGCGCCGCCAGCGACCGCAGCTCGGCCCGCACCTCGGCGAACGGCCGGGCGGCCTTCGGCGCGGCGCGGCTCTTGCGGACCCGCCTGCGGGGACCGCGCTCGACGCGCTCGGGGGGGCCGGTGAAGCGCACGGCGACCCAGCGCCGCTCGATCTCGACGCGCACCACGTCGCAGGGCACGTCGGCGGGTCCGCCCTCGAGGTCGATCCGCACGCGCAGCGCGGCGTCCTCGGCGATCCACCCGATGTCGGCGACCTGCAGCAGCAGACCGCGCTCGGACGCGTTCACCGTGCGCGCCGGGCTGCGTCCGCCCGCACCGGTGATCGTCACGTCGGCGTCCATGGGCAGCCGCGGCCACTGGCGGCGCTCGTCGGCGATCGGCGTCGGCGTCGGCGTCAGGATGCTCATGCTGCGGACAATCTCACGTCAGGCGGATCCGTCCACCCTCCGAACGGATATCCCTCCCGTCCGGTCGTCCTGGCCGGGGGGAGGGGCGCCGGGCGACCCCCCGGCCCGACGGATGGGAACGACATAACATCAGTTCCCGTGCGTGGGGGGGTGGGGCGGGCGGGGCGTCCGACGATCCCGGTAGCGTGCGCCGCGAACTCGTGACCACCGGTCGGAGGCACACCGTGAGCGCCACCAGCGAGCACATCACGTCCGTCGCGCCGAGCCCGGCGTCATCGCCGCGGCCGACCGACCCGCCGCCCGCGCCGCCGACGTCGGCGACGCCGAGCCCGTGGCCGGACGAGGTCTACCGGGGCTGGTCGAGCCTCTAGCTCCGCGCCGTCGGCGGGCGCCCCCCGCCGTGGTATGAGGACCGGGTGACGAACCCCGCCCGGCAGATCGTCGTCGTCGCCGCGGTGGGACTGGTGGCGGCGGCCACCGGGTTCGGGGCGATGGCCCTGCTGACGGGCGCCGCCGACGGCGGTACGGCCCCGACGGCGGCCGCCGTGCCCGCGGCGCCGCCCGAGGAGGCGCTCCTCGCCCCGCCGCCCGAGCCCGCGGCGGGACCGGCGGCCGTGCCGCCGGCGGCGGCGCCCGAGGCTCCACCTCCCGTCGAGGGCGAGCCCGCGGCGCCCGCCATGGACCCTCCGCCTCCGGTCGAGCCCGAGCCCGGGCCTCGCCCCGCGCCCGGGGTGCCACCCGACCCGCCGCCGGTCCCCGACCCCGAGCCGGCCGCCCCGCCGGAACCGGTCGAGCCGCCACCGGCCGAGCCGCCGCCGGCGGAGCCGCCCGGTCCGCCGGCCGCGGCGACGGCGCCGCCACCCGAACCCCCGGTGGGCGTCCGCATCCCGGACGGGACGCTCCCGACGGGGCACGACGCCGCGCACCGCGACCTGGTCGCGGCCTTGGGGCGCGCCACCCCCGGATCCACGACGGCGACCGACATCCGGCGGATGCTGGCCCTGTGGAAGGCGTACCTCGGACCGGGGGCGTCAGGGGTCCCGGAGGGGCGACGTGCCACGGTGTCACGGGCCCTGCGGGCGAACGCCTGGTGGTTCGGCGGACGGGGCGCGCCGGCCCGGCGGGTGCTGCTGCGCGACCCGGACGGCGTGATCCTCACCTACCGCGCGGGCCAGGGTTTCGCGGTGAACCCCGTCGCGACGACGGGACGCTGGCGGGGCTTGAACGCGGACGTCCCGCCGGACCGGCTCGCGGAGGCGATGCTGCCGATGGGCGTCGCGCGGCGGGCCGGGGAGCGGGCGTTCACGGTCTGGGAGTACTACGACGTGCCCGGGGACGCGGCGGCGATCCGCCCCGGGACGTCGGGAATGGCGCAGGGGCGGGTGGCGTTGCTGATGGCCCACGCCCAGGACCGGACGGGCGACCCCCGGTTCGCGCGGGCCGCGCTCGGGGCCCTCGCCGCGTTGACGGTGGACGTGGACCGGGGCGGCGCCCGGAGCATGGTGACGACGGAGGCCGCCCCGGAGCCGGAGCCGTGGTACGTCGAGCGGGCCTACCCGGGGACGGACCCGTGGACGGGCGGCGCGCTGAACGGGTTCATGGTGACGTTGCTGAACCTGCGGGGGACCGGCGCGGTGCTCGACCGGGCGGCGGGTGGCGGCGCGGAGGGCGCCACCGCGGCGGGCCTCGCCCGCGACCTCGCCGACCGGGGGGCCGTGACCCTCGCCCGGCACCTCGACGACCACGACACCGGGTCGTGGAGCCTCTACGGGCTCCTGACCCCCGGCCGGGCCTGGCGGAGCTACCTCGCCGACCTCAACTACCACTGCTACCACGTGCGGCTCCTCACCCAGCTCGCCGGGCCGTACCCCGACGAGGGCTTCGCCGACGTCGCCGCCCGGTGGCAGGGCTACGTCGACGCCGCGGGCGCGACCTGCCCCGTCCGCGCCTCCGACCGACCGTGACCTCGGCGACCCCACCCCGTGGCGCCGGTCCGCGTCGATTGGCGCATCACGTCGACGCCATTTGGCGCCTCCCCGAGAACCTTCGTCGCCGGCGGGATCCGGGAGCGCTGCCGACGCCCGTCCGGGGTCCGCGTCGATTGGCGCATGACGTCGACGCCAATTGGCGCACTCCGCGGACCGGGGTGGGACGAGGCCCCTCGGACGCCGCGGGACGGAACCCCGAGGGGCTAGCGCAGGACGGACCTCAGGGAGGTGGGGCGCCATTCGGCGCCGCCGCGGGGGGTCGGGACGTTCTCGGCGTTGAGGGTGTCGCAGATGCCCTGGAGCGTCATGCCCTGGCCGCGGAGCTCGCGGATCCGCTCGGCGACGGCGGGGGGCGTCGACGACGGCCGCCCGGGGCGGCCGGCGAGGGCCCTCGAGGCGCTCGTGATCGCGCGGGGCTGCCAGGTGGCGGCCTCGGCGAGCACCTCCCCCACCGCGCGGCCGCCGTCGGCGGAGAGGTCGACGTCGGGCTGGAGGGAGATGATCGTGAAGCCCCCCTCGATCGCCTCCCGGACGAGCTCCGCGAGGTCGGTCAGCGAGTAGGTGAGCCGGTCGAGGCGGGAGACGGCGACGCCCTCCGCGGTGCCGGCGCGGCACGCGGCGAGCGCGGCGCGCAGGCCGGGACGCCGGAGCGTCCGCCCGGACCGCACGTCCTCCTCGATCTGCACCAGCTCCCAGCCGCGGGCGGCGGCGGCGGCGGACAGGGCGTCCCGTTGCGCGTCGAGGCCGGGTCGCTCACCGGTCCGCTCCCGGGGGGCGACGCGGACGTATCCGATCAGGGGGCGGCTCACGGCGGCGACTTTACACTAATCGTCGTTTCGTGTAAAAACGCGAAAGCAGTTCGTGTAAGCCGGACCGATCCGAGAAGGAGCGACCGCCCGTGAGCGACAAAGTCAACGTAGCGATCATCGGGGTGGGCAACTGCGCCTCGTCCCTGGTGCAGGGCGTCCAGTACTACAAGGACGCTGACCCTGACCAGTTCGTCCCCGGCCTGATGCACGTGGACCTGGGCGGGTACCACATCCGCGACATCAACTTCACCGCGGCCTTCGACATCAACGCCACCAAGGTCGGGAAGGACCTCTCCGAGGCGATCGTCGCGGAGCCGAACAACACGATCCACCTCGCCGACGTCCCGAACCTCGGCGTCGAGGTCCACCGCGGCATGACCCACGACGGCCTCGGCAAGTACCTCTCCGAGGTCATCACCAAGGCCGACGGCCCCACCGCCGACATCGCCGGCATCCTCCGCGACACCAACACCCACGTGGTCGTGAGCTACCTGCCGGTCGGCTCCGAGAACGCCACCAAGTGGTACGTCGAGCAGATCCTGCGCGCCGGCTGCGGCTTCGTGAACTGCGTGCCGGTGTTCATCGGTCGCGAGGCCTACTGGCAGGAGCGGTTCCGCGAGCGGGGCCTCCCGATCGTCGGCGACGACATCAAGAGCCAGGTCGGCGCGACCATCGTCCACCGCCAGCTCGTCCACCTGATGCGGGAGCGGGGCGTCAAGCTCGCCCACACCTCGCAGCTCAACTTCGGTGGCAACACCGACTTCCTCAACATGCTGGAGCGCGAGCGCCTCGAGTCGAAGAAGATCTCGAAGACGAACGCGGTCACCTCCGTCATGGGCGACGTCATCGACAAGGACGACGTCCACATCGGCCCGAGCGACTA
Source organism: Miltoncostaea oceani (assembly GCF_018141545.1). Lineage (GTDB taxonomy): Bacteria > Actinomycetota > Thermoleophilia > Miltoncostaeales > Miltoncostaeaceae > Miltoncostaea > Miltoncostaea oceani. Next base: position 1,955,152 of record NZ_CP064356.1, read on the forward strand.
CGTGCCGTGGCTGACGGACCGCAAGTGGGCGCACATCCGCGTCGAGGGCCAGGGCTTCGGCGACGTGCCGATCAACATCGAGCTGAAGCTCGAGGTGTGGGACTCGCCGAACTCGGCCGGCATCGTCATCGACGCCGTCCGCTGCGCGAAGCTCGCGCTCGACCGCGGCATCGGCGGCACGCTGGAGGGCCCCTCCTCGTACTTCATGAAGAGCCCGCCGGTGCAGCACCCCGACTCGGTCGCCCACGACCTGACCGAGGCCTTCATCTCGGGTGCCGACTCCTCGTCGCTGGTCGGTGAGTACGTGGAGACCGGCTCCGCCTCGTAGCACCGTGGTCCCGCCCGCCCCCCGGGGCGGGCGGGCCGCCGCGCCGACCCGTCCGCGACCCGCGGCGGGCGCGCGCGGGCCGTGTCCCGGCCGGGGGTCCGGGTGCGTTGCCTAGTATGGGCGGCACGTGAGCCCCGCCTCCCCCACCGCCGCCGCCCCCACGGGCACGCGCCTGATCGCCACGGAGGGGCTCGCCAAGGCCTACGGGCGGGTGCAGGCCCTCGACGGGGTGACCGTCGGCATCAGCGCCCGCGCGACGGGCCTCCTCGGCGCGAACGGCGCCGGCAAGTCGACGCTCATGAAGAGCATCCTCGGGCTGGTGCACCCCGACGCCGGGCGCATCGAGGTGCTCGGCATCGACGCCGCGGAGAACCCCGGCGAGATCCGCCGGCGCCTCGGGTACATGCCCGAGCTCGACTGCCTGCCGCTCGACATGACCGCCCGCGACATCGTGGTGCACATGGCGGAGCTCCGCGGCCTGCCGCGCCGCGACGCGGTGCTCCGCGCCTCGGAGGTGCTGTTCCAGGTGGGCCTCGAGGAGGAGCGCTCCCGCCTGATCCGCACGTTCTCGACGGGCATGAAGCAGCGCACCAAGCTCGCCCAGGCGCTCGTGCACTCGCCGGAGCTGGTGATCCTCGACGAGCCCACGAACGGCCTCGACCCCTCCGGCCGCGACGAGATGCTGTCCCTGGTGCGCCGACTGTCGAGCGAGCTCGACATCGCCGTGCTGCTGTCGTCGCACGTGCTGGAGGACGTCACCCGCACCTGCGACGCCGTGGTGGTGCTCCGCGACGGCCGCCTCGTCACCGAGGGCCTCATCGGCGACATGCGCGGGATGATCGACGACGGGGTGTTCGCCCGCGTCGCCGGCGACACGGGCGCCTTCACCGCGGCCCTCGGGGCGCGGGGCCTGCGGGCCGAGCCGCGCGGCGACGGCGTCACCGTCCACGGCGGCGGGTCCGAGGCCGGTCTGCTCGACGGGGTCCGCGACGCCGCCGCCGACGCCGGGGTCGGGCTGCGCGAGCTGCGTCCCGCCGGGCGCACCCTGGAGGACGCGCTCGTGGACGCGATCGAGTGAGCCCCGCCTCCCGCGACGCGGAGATCCGCGACGTCCGCTACCAGCGGTACGACGGCCAGCGCCGCGGCCGCGGCGCCGCCGTCATGTCGCTGGCCCGCTGGGGCGCCCTGCGCTCCCTCGGGGCGCGGCGCGGCTGGAAGGCCAAGGCGATCCCGATCACGCTCATCCTGCTCGCCGTGGCGCCGGCGGTGATCGTGCTGGGCGTCCGCGCCCTCTTCGCCGAGCAGAGCGGCATCGACCTCTCCGACGCCCTCCCGTTCTCCGGGTACCAGGCGATCATCGGCATCGTGATCCTGCTGTTCGCGGCGATCACCACCCCCGAGCTGCTGTGCCCGGACCGCCGCGACGGCACCCTCTCCCTCTACTTCTCGACGGCCGTCTCCCGCCGCGAGTACCTCGCCGGGCGCGTGCTCGCGGCGATCCTGCCGCTGCTGCTCGTCACGCTCGTGCCGCTCCTCGTGCTGTTCGCGGGGATCATGGTCTTCGAGGAGTTCCCGCTGGCGTGGTTCTGGGACAACTGGGACGAGCTGCCGCGCATCCTCGCCGCCGGCCTCATCAACGCCTTCTACTACGGGCTGGTCGGGCTCGCCGTCTCCTCGCTCACGGCCCGCCGGGCGTTCGCCGTCGGCGGCTACCTGCTGCTTCTCGTCGCCCCCACGGTCGTCGGCGGCCTCCTCGGCGAGGTCTTCCCCGACTCGGAGGCCGTGGAGCTGATGAACCTGTCGGTCCTCCCGATCTCCTTCGCCGGCGAGATCTTCCCCGACGCCCGCGACGACATCCCCAACGACCTGTGGCAGTGGGCGCTCATCTACGCGATCGTCGTCGGCGCCGCCGTGCTCGTGCTGCTCCGCCGCTACCGCGCCGGGACCGACGGATGAGCGCCCCCGACCGCCTCGTCTTCACCGGCGTCTCCCGCTGGTACGGCGACACCGTCGCCCTCGCCGACGTGTCGTTCTCCCTCGGGCCCGGCGTCACCGGCCTCCTCGGCCACAACGGCGCCGGCAAGTCCACGGCCCTGAAGCTCTGCGCCGGGTTCAGCCAGCCGAGCAGCGGCACCGTCCGCGTGCTCGGGACGGACCTGGCGGAGAGCCCCGAGGCGTACCGCCGGATCGGGGTCTCGCACGACCGCGACGCCCTCTGGCCGTTCCTCACCGCCCGGGAGATGGTCGCGCTCTGCGCCCGCCTGCGCGGCGTGGCCGACCCGGACGCCGCCGCCGTCCGCGCCCTCGACGAGGTCGGGCTCGGGGACGCGGCCGACCGCAAGCTGAAGGGCTTCTCGCACGGGATGCGCCAGCGGGTGAAGCTCGCGCAGGCCCTGGCGCACGAGCCGGAGCTGCTGCTGCTCGACGAGCCCCTCAACGGCCTCGACCCCGCCCAGCGCCGCGGCGTCGTCGCGCTGATCGAGCGTCTCGGGGCGGAGGGGCGCACCGTGCTGGTGTCGTCCCACGTGCTGCACGAGGTGGAGCGCATGGCGCCCCGGGTGCTGGTGCTCGTCAACGGCCACCTCGTCGCGAGCGGCGCCACCGCCGGCATCCGGGAGCTGATCGCCGACCGGCCGCGGGCGATCCGCATCGAGGCGGACTCCGGCGCCCGCGAGCTCGCCCGCGAGCTGGTGGGCGTGGGGCTCGTGGAGTCGGTGCGCTTCGACGACGGGGCGATGATGGTCGAGTCGTCCGACGTCGACGGCTTCAGCCGGGCGCTGCCCGGCCTGGCGCGCGACGTCGGCGCGCGCCTGCGCCGCGTGGAGCCGATCGGCGACGACCTCGAGAGCGTCTACACCTACCTCCACGAGCGGGCACGCGGGGTCGGCCGGTGACCGCACTCGGGTTCAGCGGGCCGGTCTACCGGCTCACGCTCCGCTCGCTGCTCGACGGCCGGCGCGTGCTGGCCCTCGCCGGGCTCGCGCTCGTCCCGGTGTTCGCGGCCGTCGTGTTCGCGACGGCGGGCGACATCGACCCGCGCATCTTCTGGGCCCGGCTCGCGCAGCGTCTCGTCATCCCGACGGTCACGGCCTTCATCGCCGTCGTCATCGCCGCGGGGGCGATCGGCGACGAACGGGAGGACGGCACGATCCTCTACCTCGCCTCGACGCCGCTGCCGCGCCTCGGGCTGATCGGGACGAAGGTCCTCGCCGCCTGGACCGCCTCGATGATCCTGCTCGCGCCGTCGGTGCTGGTCTCCGGGGTGATCGCCCTGGGTGACCGGGCGACGGCGGAGATGCTGGTCTGGCCGCTCGTCGGCGTCGCCCTCGCGGCGCTCGGGTACTGCGCCGCCGCGGTGCTCCTGGCCATGGTGAGCCGCCGGCCGGTGGTGCTGGGCGTGCTCTACATCCTGCTCTGGGAGGGGTCGATCGCCACGTTCGCGGCGTCCGCGGACCGGCTGTCGATCGCCGCCTACGGCCGCGCGATCGCCGTGGAGGGCGTGGTCGACGTCAACGCGCCCGACGCGTCCGCGGCGGCGGCGGTGGTCATCCTGGTCGTCATCACGGCGGCCGCGACGTGGCTGGCCGCCCGCCGGCTCACGCGGACGGAGCTGCCGTGACCTCCGCCACCCCGTCGCCGGCGACGCACGCGTCCCGCCCCCCCGCCTTGGCCCGGTAGAGCGCCAGGTCGGCCCGGCGCAGCAGGCCCGCCGGACCGTCGTCGGCGTGCTCGGCGACGCCCATCGAGGCCGTCACCCGCCCGACGCGCGGGAAGTCCGCCCCGCGGATGTCGCCCCGCAGGCGCTCCGCCGCCTCCAGGGCCTCCGCCACGCCGGCGCCGGGCAGCAGCCAGGCCAGCTCCTCCCCGCCGACGCGGGCGACGACGTCCTCGCGCCGCGACCGGCCGCGCAGCCGCCGCGCCACCTCCCGCAGCACGTCGTCCCCGGCCTGGTGGCCGTGGGTGTCGTTGACGCGCTTGAAGTGGTCCAGGTCGATCAGGACCAGCCCGAGCGGGGTGCCGCCCCGGGCGGACCGCGCGGCCTCGGCGCCGAGGCGGTCGTGGAAGGTGCGGTGGTTCGCGAGGCCCGTGAGGGGGTCGGTGGTGGCGAGCGCGACCAGGCGCCGCCGGCTGTTCGCGTTGGCGACGGCGAGGGCCACGAGGTCCGCGAGGGCCCGCAGGCGCTCCTCGTCGCGGGGCCGTGGCGTCGGCGCGCCCCGGGACCGCACGAGCCCCCACGGCCGTCCCTCCACCGCGACGGGCACGGCGAGGGCGTCGGGGACGGCGACGTCGAGGGGCACCCGGTCCCCGGCGCGGGAGGGAGCGCCGGACGCCCCGACCACGAGGCCCTCGTCGCCGTGGAACCGCACGACCTCGGCGGCCGGGGCGCCCGACAGGGCCGCCGCCTCGCGGGCGACCATCGCCGCGACGCGCTCGACGTCGGCGGCGGCCGCGACCGCGGCGGTGACGCGCGCGAGGGCCTCGCGCTCGGCGTCGTCGCGCATGCGGTCGGTGACGTCGCGGGAGTCGGTGTGCGTCTCGCGCAGTCGGCCGGTCGGGTCGCGCACCGCCCGGACGGTGGTCTCCATCCACACCCACTCGCCGGTACGGGCCCGCAGGCGGTGCGGGAAGGGGGCCGGGTCGGCGTCCCCCTCGAGCGCCTCCTCGACCCGGGCGCGCTCCTTCGGATGGCAGAGGTCGGGGAGGCGCCGCCCCTCCAGGTCGCGCGGTTCGCGGCCCAGCGACTCGCGGGACGCCGCGGACGCGAACACGACCGTCCCCCCGGCGTCGACGCGCATCAGCAGGTCGCGGCTCCCCTCGGCGAGCTCGCGGAAGGCCTCCGCCGCGGCGGAGAGGGCGCGGTGGCCCCGCGCCCGCCGCGCGAGCACGACCGCCCGGGCCACCACCTCGGCGGGGGCGGTCCCCTCCCGCACCGCGTCGGCGAAGCCGGCGTCGAGCGCGGAGGCGACGGTGGCGGCGGGGGCGTCCCCCGGGACCACCAGGAGCGCGGCCGCGCACCCGGGCAGCCCCACGAGGGACCGGGCGAGGCGCTCGTGGCGCGTGGACGCCCACACGACGACGTCCCAGACGTCCCTGGTGAGGTCGGCCTCGGCGGCCCACGGATCGACCGCGCGCGCGTCCGTCCCGGCCCGTCGCAGCCGTCGCTGGAGCCGCAGGCGCCCGAGGGCGCTGTCCGACACCACGAGGGCGGTCGGCCGAGCCGTGCTCGGCTGGGGACGAGGGGTGGGCACCCGGTACAGGGACCATCGGCCCCTGTCGCCCCGGGCATGAGGGGGCTTCCTCCCCCCCGCGGGACCGTGGTACGGTCCCCCGGCTCGCGGGCCGGGACCCACGCCCCCGCCGCCCGCCCCGCGACCCCTCACCATGGATCGCCCCACTCTCCACGGCCCGAACACGGGGTCACGACCGGTTCTCCGCATGGTCCTCACGGTCCTCGGCGCCGCCGTGCTCGTGGGCGCCCTCGCGGCGATCGGCGGCACCGCGGCCCCCGGGACGCAGGTGCTCGACGCCCGCCGCGACCAGATCCGGACGCTCGAGGCCGAGGTGCAGCGCATCGACGAGAGCGCGCGCGCCGCCGCCGACGCCCACGCCGCCGCGGTCCGCCGCGCCGACGAGCTGCAGGCGCGGATCGCCGGGACGAACGCCTCCCTGGCCGAGGCCCGGCGGGCTCACGCGGTCTCGGTGCAGCGCCTCTCCGACCGCGTCGTCGTCCTCTACCGCACGGGCGACCCGTCGCTGGTGGAGATCGTGCTGAGCTCCGGCGACCTGTCCGACGCCCTCGACGCGCAGCAGGCCCTGGAGCAGATCGGCGTCAACGACCGGCGCATCGTGGAGCAGCTCGAGGGCACCCGCTCCCGCCTGCGCGGCCTCCGCGCCGAGCTGGAGAGCTCCCGCGCGGGAGTCGAGGCGAACGTCCGGGAGAAGGCCGCCCGGCTCGCGGACCTCGAGGGGCTGATCGCCGACCGCCGCGCCGCCCTCGGGGAGGCCCGGACGGCCCTCGACGCGTTGATCCGCCAGGAGGAGCGGCGCCAGGCCGTCTCCGCCGCGCGGGAGCGCGCCGCCGCGGCCGCCGCCGCCGCGGAGGAGAGCGCCGAGCGCGACCTCCTGCGTCGCGCGGGCGCCGAGCCGGCCGACCCCGCCACCCCCGCGACCCCGGCGGCGCCCGCCGCGGACCCCGCGCCCGCACCGGCGGCGGCCCCCTCCGGCGGGGTCTCGGAGCACCTGCAGCGGATCGCCCAGTGCGAGTCCGGCGGCAACCCGACGGCCGTCTCGTCGAGCGGGCTGTACCGCGGCAAGTACCAGTTCGCCGTCTCCACCTGGCAGGGCCTCGGCGGGACCGGCGACCCCGCGGCCGCCCCGGAGGCCGAGCAGGACCGCATCGCCGCGCTCCTCTACGCCCGGAGCGGCCCCGCCCCCTGGCCCGTCTGCGGGTACCGGTAGGTCGTGGCGCCGGTTCGCACGGGGCATCTGCCCCTTGACGGGGCGGGCGGGTCCGAACATAGTCTCGGGCTGGCCGATGACGGTCGAGGATCCGGACGGGGCGCCCACGGCGCGCCGTCCCGCCGACGGGGCACCGCGGCACTCGACACCCGACTCTGCCCCGTGTCCTTCCGCGACCCCGGAGCGCCCTCGTGCGGCCGGTCGCCAGTCGGAGCGGTACGGCCGGACACGTACGGACCACGCGCGAACGGAGACGGATGACGACCCAGGCGGTTAGCGGGCTGACGCGGGACGGCGAGCTGCGCGAGCTGATCCAGCGCGGGCAGGAGATGGGCTTCCTCGGCATGGAGGAGGTCGCGGAGGTCATCGACGGCCTCGGACTCGACGCCGACGCCGTCGAGGCGATCTACCAGCACCTCGAGGAGGCCGGGGTCGATCTGCTGGAGCAGTCGGAGGCCGGCGCCCGCGCCGCGCAGATGGCCGAGGAGGTCGAGCGTCCGCGCAAGACCACCACGACCGTCGAGCAGACCACCGACGCCCTGCAGCTCTTCCTCAAGGACATCGGGCGCGTCCCGCTGCTCACCGCCGCCGACGAGGTCCGCCTCGCGAAGCGCATCGAGCTGGGCGACCAGGCCGCCAAGCAGCAGATGGTCGAGGCCAACCTGCGCCTCGTGGTGTCCATCGCCAAGGGCTACCGCGGCCGCGGCCTGCCGTTCCTGGACCTGATCCAGGAGGGCACGCTCGGGCTCGTCCGCGCCGTCGAGAAGTTCGACTGGCGCCGCGGCTTCAAGTTCTCGACCTACGCGACGTGGTGGATCCGCCAGGCCGTCACCCGCGCCCTCGCCGACAAGGGCCGCACGATCCGCATCCCCGTGCACGTCGTCGAGAAGCTCAACCAGATCAGCCGCGCCGAGCGCGTCCTGATCGGGCAGCTCGGCCGCGAGCCCACCGTCGAGGAGATCGGCGACGCCGCCGGCCTGCCGCCGGACGAGGTCGAGGAGATCCTGCGCTCCGCCCAGCCGACCGTCTCGCTGGAGAAGCCGGTCGGTGAGGAGGAGGAGTCCGAGCTCGGCCGCTTCCTGGCCGACGAGAACTCCGTCGCCCCCGAGGTGTCCGCCGAGACCAGCCTGCGCGAGCAGGCCCTGCGCGACCTCCTCGACCAGCTCAGCTACCGGGAGCGCCGCGTGCTGGAGCTCCGGTACGGCCTGCGCGGCGAGAAGCCCCGCACGCTCGACGAGCTCGGCCGCATGTTCAACGTCACCCGCGAGCGGATCCGCCAGGTCGAGAGCCAGTCGCTGCAGAAGCTCGGCTCGCTGCCGGACTCGGGCCGCCTGGGCTGACCCCTCCCCCGCTGCGGCGGGGCACGGGCGCATCACACGACGCCGGCCGCGGGGCTCCCCCGCGGCCGGCGTCGGTCGTCGACGGCACCACCCGGCCGCGGGGGGCGAGGGGTCAGTTCATGCGGGGGTCGCGCGGCATGCGCGCGATGAGGCGCCAGGAGCCGCCCTTGCGCTCCATCACGCGGGCCCAGAGGCCGTCGTGGTCGTCGGTGAAGACGTCCTCCGCCTCGGCGGCCGCGTCGATCCAGGCCTCCTCCTCCAGCTCGCGCTCCAGCTGGCCGCCCGCCCACCCGGCGTAGCCGCCGAACGCGCGGATGGCGCGGAGCCCGCCGGAGCCGCCGGCGGCGGCCTCGGGGTCGACGATGCCGACCGACCCGAACGCGAGGTTCGCGGCGGCGGGGGGGTCGGTGAAGTCGGCGAGCAGGATCACGGCCTCCGGCTGGACGGGTCCGCCCTCGAAGACGCGCTCGTCCCCCGGCATCAGCTCGGCGAGGTGCGCCGGCAGCGCCTCGCGCGACACGAGCGGCGTCGGCCGGTTCAGCACCAGTCCGAGCGCGCCGTCGGCCGAGTGCTCGAGCATCAGGACGACGGCCCGGGCGAAGTTCGGGTCGACGAGCGCGGGGGCGGCGACGAGCAGCCGTCCGCGGCGGTTGGGCGGACCCTCCGTGCTCACGGGAACATCTCCCCCACCAGGTCGGTGAAGTCGGCGAGCTCGTCGCGGTCCCGGGACACGCAGGCCGCGAGGACGCCGTCGAACACCTGTGACGGGATCGGGCCGAACAGCCCGGAGGCCGCGGCGAAGATCCCCTTCAGCCGGCGCGCCTCGTCGGCGGCGCCGGTCCAGTCGTCCTGATCCACCAAGGCGCGGACGCGCTCGAGGCCGCCCCGGGCGACCTCGCGGTAGCTGGTGGGCTCACCGTCCGCGCGGGCGGACGGCCGGGTCACCCCGTGGTGCGCTTCCGGGAGCGGGACTGGCCGAGGTTGTAGATCGCCCCGCCGAGCACCAGGAGGATCGACGCGAGGAGCAGGAGCCAGAAGACCGGCATGTGGTTCGCGAGCTCGTCGCCCATGTCCTTCACGGCGAAGCCGAAGCAGAACCAGGACAGCGCCACGATCAGGAGGGTCCCGGCGGCGCGGAACGGCCACGTGGCCGGGAGACCCTCGTACTTCGAGTTGTGCGCCAACGTCGGTCCTTTCCCCACGTCTCTGCGAGCGGTCGAAGGCTACCACGGGGTCCGGCGGGCATCCGTGCCCACCGGACCCCGCGGCGCGGGCGGATCGTCCCCGGCGTCAGGCGGCGGGGACGGCGGCGACCAGCTCCGCGACGGGGGTCAGCTCGGCGGCGTAGATCGCCTGGAGGTACGCGAGGCCGGAGTCGTGGTCCTCCTGCGTGAAGGAGTCGACGGCGTCGGGCGGCACGATGATCCGGTACCCGCGGTAGAGCGCGTCGGCGGACGTGTGCCGCACGCAGATGTGCGTGTGCTGGCCGCAGAGGATCACGGTGTCGACGCCGTTCTGCCGCAGCAGGGCGTCGAGGCCCGTCTCGTGGAAGGCCGAGTAGAAGCGCTTCGGCAGCTCCACGTCGCCGTCCTGCGGCGCGAGCTCGCCGATGACGCGGGCGCCGGGGCTGCCCGCCAGGGCGTGCGGGCCCCAGACGCGCTCCTCGAAGTCGCCAGGGAGGTGGGCGTCGTTGGCGTAGACGACGGGCCACCCGCGCTCGCGGGCGTGGGCGGCGAGGGTGGCGATGGACGGGATGATGCGCGCGGAGCGGGGGTTCGCCAGCGCGCCGGTGACGAAGTCGTCGAGCATGTCGACGATCACGACGGCGGGGTTCACGGTGTCCCTCCTGGTGTGCCGATGGGGCCGGCGATCGCGCGCGCGATGCGGCGCTCGCGGGCGAGGACCTGGAAGTCGCCGGCGGCGGAGCGGTAGAGGCCCGCGGGTCGGCCGGGGCCGTCGGCGCGGGCGCGGCCGACCGCCTCGACGACCCCGGCCGCCAGCACGTCGCGCCGGAAGTTGCGGGTGTCGAGCTCGTGGCCGAGGACGGCCTCATAGACCGTCTGGAGCTCGCCGAGGGTGAACGTCTCGGGGAGCAGCTGCAGGGCGATCGGCGCGTACGCCGCCTTCGCCCGGAGGCGCGCGACGCCGTAGCCGAGGACCTCCGCGCCCTCCGCCCCGAGGGCGGGGCCGTCGTCGGTCGGGAACCACCGCACCTCCACGACGCCCGGCCCGGGCGTCAGGGGGTGCCGGTCGGCGTCCACGAGGGCGAGGTGGGCCACGCTGACGCCCTCCCCCCCGTCCCGGTCGAAGGTGTAGAGCTGCTCGAGGGCGACGCCCCGCACGCCCGTCTGCTCGGCGAGCGCGCGGTGCGCGGCGGCCTCGAGGGTGGCCCCGGGCGGCACGGCCAGGCCGGGCAGGGCCCAGACGCTCCCGGGCAGCCGGACGAGCAGCGCGTGGGTCGTCCCCTCGCGCACGCTCACCACCACCAGCTCGACCCGGACATTTTTCATGTCGTCACGACAATAACGCGGGATCGAATTATTGTCGAGCGTCGGCCTCCGCGGTGCGCGTCCCGTCGGCCCACAGGGCGAGCCCCTCGACGAGGTCGTCCCGCCAGCCCAGCATCCCCCAGAGCCCGACCGCGCCCGGATCGCCCACGACCGGCGCGATCGGCAGGTCGACGTCGAGGCGGGCCGCGAGCGCGGGACGACCGGACGTCGCCCGGGCGGCCTCGGCGCAGAGCGCCAATTGGCGTCGTGCGAGGTCGATGTCCGCCCGGGGGTCGGGCGACGGCCCGGAGTGGGCCAGCAGCAGGGCCGTGGGGTCGAGGGCGGCGAGGCGGGCGAGGCTGGCGTCGCCGGCCGCCGGGTCCACGTCGGGCGGCGGCAGGGCCGGGTGCAGGCCGGCGCCCGCCATGCGCACGCCGACGGCGTCGCCGGCGATGACGGCGCCGCTGCCCTCGTGGAGGAGGGAGGCGTGGTGGCGGGCGTGCCCGGGCGTGTGGAGGAGGCGCAGGGCGCCCCCGCCGCCGAGGTCGATGCGGTGCCCGTCGGGGGCCGCGACGATCCGCTCGGCCGGGGTCGGGTCGATACCGCCGTAGATCGACCAGCGGTGGCGGTACACGGCGACCGACCCGGCGAGCAGGCGCCCCGGCTCCGCCAGGTGCCGGGCGCCGCGTTCGTGCACGACGACCGTGGCCCGCGGGAACGCGTGGGCCAGGATCCCGGTCGCCCCGCAGTGGTCGAGGTGCACGTGCGTCGGGACGATCCACGCGAGGTCGTCCGGGCCCATGCCCCGGGAGGCGAGGGCGGCGCGCACGACCGCCGCCGTCGTGCGGGCCCCCGGGTCGACGAGCGCGGGCCGGGGACCGTCGACGAGGTAGGCGGTGGTGATGCCCGGGCGTCCCGCCAGGAGCGTGTCGATCATCGTGATCCCGGGCGGGGCCTCCTGCACGGCCGGATCGTCGCATAGCCTTCCGTCCCGTGGAGGACGGGCGCCAACGCGCGTGGGCCGCGGCCGGTGAGGCCGCCGCCGCGCGCATCGAGGACGGGATGCGGGTCGGGCTCGGCACGGGCCGCGCCGCCGCCGCGGGCATCCGCGCGCTCGGGCTCCGCGTGGCGGGGGGCCTGCGCTGCACCGGCGTGCCGACGTCGCGGGCGAGCGCCGCCCTGGCGCGCGAGCTCGGGATCCCCCTCGGCCGCATGGGCCCGCCGCTCGACCTGGCGTTCGACGGGGCGGACGCCGTCGACCCGGGCGGGCTCGTCATCAAGGGCGCCGGGGGCGCGATGGTGCGCGAGCGCATCGTGGCCGACGCCGCCGCCCTGTTCCTGGTGCTCGTGGACGGCCCGAAGGTGGTGCCGCGGCTCGACGCCTGGGGTGTCCTGCCGGTGGCGGTCGTCCCCTTCGGCGCGGCCCGGGTGCTCGGGGAGCTGGCCGACGTGGGCGCCGTCCGGCGTCCGGGGCTCAACGACGACGGGCTCGTGATCCTCGACCTGCAGGTGCCGGCGGGCGCCGACTGGGTGGCGCTCGCCGAACGGGTGGACGGCCTCGCCGGGGTCGTGGACCACGGGCTGTTCCGCGTCCCCCTCGCGAACGTCCTGGTGGGCGCCCCCGACGGAGGGTGCGCCCCGGCGGGGTAGCCGGGGGACGCCGCTACGATCCCCCGATGCCCGCGCCCTCGCTGACGATCGCCCGCGCCGCCGGAACGCTCTCGCGCCGGCTCGGCCGCGGCGGCGGGACGAGCCTGCCCGGCAAGCTGCTGCTGCGGATGCGCCCCGGGGCGCTGGCCGAGCTGGGCGGCGCCCTGCCGCGGGGCGTGACGGTGGTGTCGGCCACCAACGGCAAGACGACGACGTCGCGCCTGCTGGCCGACTGCGCCCGCGCCGCGGGATGGGAGCTCGTGGCGAACACCTCCGGCGCCAACCTGCTGTCGGGCCTGGCGACCGCCCTGCTCGAGGCCCGCGGCCGGCGGCCCGCCCCCGACGCCGGCCTGTTCGAGGTCGACGAGGCCGCCCTCGTCGAGGTCACCCGCCAGCTCCACCCTCGCGTGCTGCTGCTGATGAACCTGTTCCGCGACCAGCTCGACCGGTACGGCGAGCTGGAGCACCTCGCCGCGATCTGGACGACGATGGTCGCCGGGCTGCCGCCGGACGCCGTCCCGGTGCTGAACGCCGACGACCCCGCGATCGCCGCCCTCGGGACCGGGCGTCCCGGCGTCGTCACCTTCGGCATCGACGACCCCGGCATGGCACTCCCCTCCCTCCCCCACGCCGCCGACTCGACCCGCTGCCGCGTGTGCGAGGCCCCCCTGACGTACACGCTGGTCACGATCGGCCACCTGGGCCACTGGAGCTGCGACGCGTGCGGCGCCGCCCGGCCCGTGCCCGACGTGCGGGCGACCCGCGTCGAGCTGCGGGGGGCGCACGGCATCGCCGTGACGATCGCGACGCCCGAGGGCGAGGTGGCCGTGGAGCTGCCGCTGCCGGGGCTGCACAACGCCTACAACGTCACCGCCGCCACGGCGGGGGCGCTGGCGATGGGGATCCCGGTCGAGGCGATCCGCCGGGGCCTCGCCACGACCACGGCGGCGTTCGGGCGCGGCGAGCGGGTGGTGCTCGACGGCCGCGAGCTGGTGCTGCTGCTCGCGAAGAACCCGACGGGGGCGAACGAGACGGTCCGCACCGTCCTGCTCGACCCGGAGCCGCCGCACCTGCTGATCGCCCTCAACGACCGCACCGCCGACGGGCACGACGTGTCGTGGATCTGGGACGTCGACTACGAGCCGCTGCTGGAGCGGGCCGCGTCGCTCACCCTGACCGGGGACCGCGCCTACGACCTCGCCCTGCGGATGCGGTACGCGGGGGTGCCGGACGACGCGATGACCGTCGAGCCCGACCCGGAGCGGGCCCTCGACCGCGCGGTGGCGGCGGTGCCGGACGGCGGGACCCTCTACGTGCTCCCCACCTACACGGCGATGCTCGGCCTGCGCGAGACGCTCGTGCGGCGCGGGGCGGCCGAGGCGTTCTGGCGTGAGCGATGACGAGGCCCGGCGCTTCGCCGCCGAGCACGCGCACTACACCGAGGACATCGCGTTCTGGCGGGCCGCGGCCCTGCGCCTGCGGGGCCCCGTGCTCGACCTCGGCGCCGCTGCGGGCCGGGTGGCGATCCCCCTCGCGCGCGACGGCGCGGAGGTCTGGGCCCTCGACCGGTCGCCGGCGATGCTCGCCGAGCTGCGGCGGCGGCTCGCGGCGGAGCCCGCGGCGGTGGCGTCGCGGGTCCATCCGGTCGCCGGGGACCTGGCGCACATCGACCTGCCCCACCGGTTCCGCCTGGTGATGGTCGCGATGAACACGCTGCAGGTGCTGACCGAGCCCGCGGACCGGGTGTCGTGCATGGCGGGGGTGCGGCGGCACCTCGACGCCGGCGGGGAGTTCGTGTTCGACGTCGCCCTGCCGGACGTGGAGGAGATCGTCGACTCGATGGGGGTCGAGCGCGACGGCGGCGTCCACACCGACCCGGAGACGGGCGCGGTGCTGCGCCACTCGGCGTGGTACGACCGCTGGGACCCGGGCACCCACACGCTGGAGTTCACGTTGCGCATCCGCGAGACGCCGCCGCAGGGCCCGCCGCGGGAGGCGCTGCGCCACCACCGGGTGCACCTCTTCACCCCCGACGAGCTCGCGTCGCTGCTGGCGGGGGCGGGCCTGGAGCAGGTCGAGGTGCTCGGCGACTTCGACGGCTCGCCGCTGGACGACCTGTCGGAGCGGCAGATCCACCGCTGCCGGGTCGCCGCGTGAGCGGGGCCGCCGCCACGGTGCGCCTCGGCCACCTCTACCCCGCCGAGATGAACATCTACGCCGACCGCGGCAACATCGCGGTGCTCGCCCGGCGGCTCGCGTGGCGGGGGATGGCCCTCGAGGTCACGGAGCTCGGCGTCGGCGCCCCCGTCGACCCCGCCGCCCACGACCTCTACTACCTCGGGGGCGGGCAGGACCGCGACCAGGCCGTCGTCGCCGAGGACCTCGTCGCGACGAAGGCGGAGGGGCTGCGCGCCGCGGTGGCGGACGGGGCGGCGGCGTTGTGCGTGTGCGGCGGCTTCCAGCTCGCCGGCCACGGCTACACCGGCACCGACGGGTCCCGGATGCCGGGGATCGGGATCCTCGACCTCGACACCGTCGCCGGCCCGACCCGGCTGATCGGGAACCTCGCGATCGAGGCGGAGCTCGACGGCGAGGTGCGGAGCGTCGTCGGCTTCGAGAACCACGCGGGCCGCACGCGCCTCGGATCCGGGTGCCGGCCGCTCGGGCGGGTCGTCCACGGGCACGGCAACAACGGCGAGGACGGCGGGGAGGGCGGCGTCGGGGGCCGCGTCATCGGGACGTACCTCCACGGCCCCCTGCTCCCGAAGAACCCGTGGATCGCGGACACCCTCCTCCGCTGGGCCCTCGCCCACCGCCTCGGGGACGCCCCCGTGCTGGAGCCGATCGACGACGCGCTCGAGGAGCGCGCCCACGCGGCCGCCGTCGCCCGGGCCGCGGGGGGCCGCCGCCGGTGAACCGCGTGCTCGTCTCCGTGCACCACACCCACGGGCACTCGGGGGTGGTCATCGGCGACGGGGGCGTGCTGCTCGTGCGGAACCTGCGGGCCGCGGGGGCCGGGTGGGAGGCGCTGCAGGGGGAGCGCCCCGGCGTCCTGACGTGGCCGGGGGACCACCTCGTCGCGGGCGGGCTGCTGCCGGGCGGGGCCGCCGGCGCCGAGCTCGTCGTCGGGGGACGCCGCGCGAGCGCCGTCGTCGCGCGCGGCGCCTGGATCGTCGCCACCCACGTCCCCACGCGCCCCGTCGAGGTGCGCTTCACGGGGCCCGACGGCGCGGAGCTCGGGCGGGCGATGGCGGCCGGCTGACGCCGCCCGCCGGGCGGGCCGCGCCGCGGCACTAGTGGGGCAGCAGCAGCTCCCCCGCGATGAGGAGGACGACGAGGGCCAGGGGGATCATCGCGGCGAGCACCGCCAGCGCCCGCTCACCCCGGCGCCGCACGGCGACGATCGCCACGACGCCACCGGCGAGCCCCGACAGCAACGAGGCGGCCCCGCCACCCGGCAGGACCATCCAGAGCGGCTGGAGCACGAGGAAGCCGAGGGCGAGCGCGACCGCCCACCGGCCCGTCGCGGTCGTGGGCAGGAGCGGACGCCGCTCACGCTGACCCTGCCGCTGCGCGTGCTCCGTCATCCCCCGATCCTGGCCCGCGCGGCGCCGGGTCCCATCGGGGCGGGTCGGGAACGCGACTGCGGCTTTACCCCGGGGCGTCCGGCACCGCTAGCCCCCGGTCGAGCCGAAGCCCCCCTCGCCGCGGCCGTCGGACGGGGGGAGGTCGTCGACGACGACCGGCTCGGCGAGGGCGACGGGGACGAGGACGAGCTGGGCGATGCGGTCGCCGGCGGCGACGTGGTGCGGTGCGTCGCCCAGGTTGACGAGGAGCACGAGGAGCTCGCCGCGGTAGCCGGCGTCGATCAGGCCGGGGGCGTTCGCGACGGTGACGCCGTGGCGGCGGGCGAGCCCGGACCGTGGGACGACGAGGCCCGCGTGGCCGTCGGGGACGGCGACGGCGAGGCCGGTGCGGACCGCGGCGCGTCCCCCCGGCGGCAGGTCGCACGACGCGATCGCCGTGAGGTCGAGCCCCGCGTCGCCCGGGTGGGCCCGGACGGGGACGACGGCGCGGGGATGGAGGCGCCGGACCGGCAGATCCGGCGCCACTCCCCGCCCCCTACCCGACGAGCTTCGCGATCCGGTCGGCGGCCTCGTTCAGGCGGTCGTCCGGGACGGTGAGGCTCATCCGCACGAATCCCTCCCCGCTGGGGCCGTACGCGGCGCCCGGGGAGATGACCACGGCGGCCTCCTCCAGCACCTTCTCCGTGAACGACGCCGACGTCTCGCCGTCCGGCACCCGCGCCCACACGTAGATCGCGCCCTTCGGGGGATCGACCCGCAGGCCGATCCGCTGCAGGGCCCCGACGAGGACGTCGCGGCGGCGCTGGTAGATCGCGCACATCTCCGCCACCGACGACTGGTCCGAGCGGAGCGCCGCGGCGGCGGCCTCCTGCAGCGCCTCGAACATGCCGCTGTCGATGTTCGTCTTCAGCTGCCAGTACGCGGCGACGAGGTCGGCGTTGCCGACGACGGCGCCCGCCCGCCACCCCGTCATGTTGTACGTCTTCGACAGGGAGAAGATCTCGATGCCGACGTCCATCGCCCCCGGCGTCTCCAGGAACGACGGCGCCCGGTACCCGTCGTACGTGATCTCCGAGTACGCGTTGTCGTGCACGATGATGATGTCGTTCGCCCGCGCGAACGCGATCGCCCGCTCGAAGAAGTCGTCCTCGATCACGCCACCCGTCGGGTTGTTCGGGTAGTTGAGGAACATGACCCGGGCGCGCGCCGCGACGTCGGCGGGGATCGCCGTCAGGTCGGGCTGGAAGCCGAGCTCCGGCAGCAGCGGCATCGGCACCGGCTCCGCACCCGCGAGCAGCGGACCCGTGGTGTAGACGGGGTAGCCGGGGTCGCTCGCCAGGGCGACGTCGCCGGGGTCGAGGAACGCCAGGTTGACGTTCGCCACCGCCTCCTTCGCGCCCATCGCCGGGATGATCTGCGTCCCCGGGTCGAGGGACACGCCGAATCGGTTCGCGTAGAAGCCGGCGATCGCGTCGCGGAAGCTCTCGCGCCCGCGGTTCGACGGGTACTGGTGCGTGTCGGGCCGGAGGACCTGCTCGCGCAGGGTCTCGACGACGAAGCCGGGTGTCGGCGTGTCGGGGTCGCCGATGCCGAGCGAGATCACGTCCACTCCCGCGGCCTTCTTCGCCGCGATCTTCTGCTCGATCTGCGCGAACAGGTACGGGGGGAGCCGGCGGAGCCTCTCGGCGCCGACGGCGCGGCCCGTCAGAGCTCCTCCAACGCGCGCACGAGCTCCGGGGACAGCGCGCCCCGGTAGATCTCCTCGGCCGGACCGGTCATCGTCACCTCCAGGTCGTCGCCGACGGCGATCTCCAGATCGCCGCCCGCGAGGTGAACCGTCACGGGGCTGGTCAGCCCCCCGAGCCGCACCGCGGCGACGGCCGCGGCGCACGCGCCGGTGCCGCACGCGAGCGTCTCCCCCACGCCCCGCTCCCACACGCGCATCGTCAGCTCCGACGGGCCCTCGGCCCGGACGAACTCGACGTTGGTGCGCTCCGGGAACCGGGCGTCGGTCTCGATCGCCGGCCCGAGCGCCCGCACCACGGACGACGGGTCGGGGTGCTCGATGATCGCGTGGGGGTTGCCCATCGACACCTCGGCGAACTCCACGCCGTCACCGGCGACCGCGAGGGTCTCGCGGGCCTCGCCGGCGGGGAACCGCGCCCGGCCCATCCGGACCTCGACGCGATCGTCGTCGAGCACCGCCACCTCCACCGGGCCGCCACCGGTGAGGATGCGGCCGTCGGCGGGCAGGCGCCCCGCGTCGCGCAGGTGGAGGGCGATGATGCGGATGCCGTTGCCGCAGTTCTCGGCCTGGCTGCCGTCGGGGTTCCAGACGGTCATGCGCGGCGTCCCGTCGTCCTCGTGGGAGACCTCGAGGATGCCGTCACCGCCGACGCCGAACGCCGGGTCGAGGATGCGCTGGGCGCGTGCGGGGGTGATGGGCAGCGCCCAGTCGGTGCGCTCGACCACCAGGTGGTGGTTGCCCAGCCCCTGCCACTTCGCGAAGGGGAGGCTCATCCCCCGGAGGGTACCGGATCGCCCGGCCCGCCCTCCCACAGGGCGAGCAGCCGCGGCAGGGCCTCCTCCGCCGGCGCATCGCCGAGGTCGAGGGTCACGAGCCCCGGCGTCTTGCGGAGCCACGTCAGCTGCCTGCGCGCGAGGCGGCGGGTGCGGGCCGCGAGGCGGTCGGGCAGCTCCGCGGGGTCGAGCGCGCCCGCGCGGACAGCGGCCACCTCCCGCGCTCCGATCACCTGGAGCGCCTCACGCGACACGCCGGGGGTGTCGAGCGCCCGCGCGAGCTCGTCGACGAGGCCCTCGTCGAGCTCCCGCCGCACGCGGGCGGCGATGCGCGCGTCGAGGACCTCCCGGGGGCGGACGACGGCGACGAGCAGGGTCGGCCGGCGCGTCGACCCGCTCCACAGCCGGTCGCCGCCCCCGGCGCCACCCGCCGCGGCGAGCTCCAGCGCCCGGGCGACGCGCCGCGGGTTGGCCCGGTCGACGCGGTCCGCGGCCGCGGGGTCGCGGGCCCGCAGCTCCGCGAGGGCCGCCGGCGGGTCGGCCGCGGCGAGGTCCTCCGCCCACGCGCGCACCCCCGGGTCCGCCTCGGGGGGGAAGTCCAGATCGGCGACCGCGGCGCGCAGGTAGAGGCCGGTGCCCCCGCTCACCACCGGCGTGCGGCCCGCCGCGAGGGCCGCGTCGACCGCCGCGTGGGCGAGCGCCGCGAACCCCGCCGCCGTGGACCGCTCCGTCAGGTCCAGGTCACCGGCGCCGTGGTGCGGCACCGCCGCGCGCTCGCCGGGACGCGGCGCGTCGGCGGCGATCTCCAGCCCCCGGTACCGCTGGAAGGGGTCGGCGACCACGATCTCGCCGCCGAGCGCGCGGGCCGCCGCGAGGGCGAGGGCGCTCTTTCCGGACGCCGTCGGCCCGGCCAGGGCCAGGACCTCGGGTCGCTCAGGCGGGGACGAGGTCCGCCTGCACGGGGGCGCCGACCTGACGGCCGGACAGGGTGGTGGACGTCGACCCCTCGATCACGACGTCGACGAGCGTCCCGGGCGCCGCCGTGCCCGTGAAGTTGACGGCGATGTTGTGGCGGAGGCGGCCGCGCAGGCGCGTGGGGTCGGTGCGGGACGGGCCCTCGACGAGCACCTCGCCGGTGGTGCCGACGAACCGGGCGGCCCGTGCGGCCGCGGTGCGCTGGGTCACCTCGATCAGCCGGCCGATGCGCTCCCGCTTCACCTCCGGCGGGACGTCGTCGGGGAGGTTCGCCGCCGCCTCCGTGCCGGGCCGCGGCGAGTACAGGAAGGTGTACGCCCCGTCGTAGCCGACCTCCTCGACGAGCGAGAGGGTGTCGGCGAAGTCCTCCTCCGTCTCACCGGGGAAGCCGACGATGAGGTCGGTGGTGAGCGACAGGTCGGGGATCGCGTCGCGCAGGCGGCCGACGAGCTCCAGGTACCGGTCGCGGCTGTAGGTGCGGCGCATCGCCTTGAGGATCCGCGTGCTGCCCGACTGCGCCGGCAGGTGCAGGTGCTCGCACACCTCGGGGCACTCGGCCATCGCCGCGATGACGTCGGCCTTCATGTCCTTCGGGTGGGGGCTGGTGTACCGGACCCGGGCGATCCCCTCGACGCCGGCGACGGCGCGCAGCAGGCCGGCGAACGTCTCGCGCCCCTCGCGGGGCAGGTCCCGTCCGTAGGAGTTGACGTTCTGGCCGAGCAGGGTGATCTCGACGACCCCGTCGGCGGCGAGGGCCCGCGCCTCCGCCACCACGTCGGCGGGCGGGCGGCTGCGCTCGCGGCCGCGCACGCTCGGCACGACGCAGTAGGCGCAGACGCAGTTGCACCCCACGGACATCTGCACCCACGCCTGGTGGGGGCGCTCCCGGCGGGACGGCAGGCTGCCGCTGAAGGCGCCGTCGAAGCTGAACGCCCCGACCGCCTCGATGCGCTCCCGCGCGACGAGCTCCCCGAGGCGGGCGACCTCGCTCGGCCCGAACGCGATGTCCACGAACGGGAACTCGCGGAACACCTCCTCCTTCATGCTCTGGGCCCAGCAGCCGCCCACGGCGACCACCGTCGACGGCCGCTCGCGCTTCACGCGCTTCGCGTCACCGAGGTTGCCGAGGAAGCGCTCGTCGGCGCTGCCGCGGATGGTGCAGGTGTTGAAGAGGATGAGGTCGGCGTCGTCGCGCCGCTCCACGGGCGCGTACCCGAGGCCCTCGAGGAGGCCCCGCATCCGCTCGGAGTCGTGGTCGTTCATCTGGCACCCGAAGGTGGTCAGGTGGTAGCGCACCGGGCGATCCTAGACGGTGGCGCCCCGGTCAGAGGCGGACGACCACCTCGTCGAGGCCGCCGTCGTCGTCATCGGTGCCGGTGAACCGCGCCAGCCAGTCCGTCGCCGCGCCGGCGCGGTCGCCGGCCGCGCCGAGCATCACCCGCGTCAGGGCGGCGGTGTCGCTCAGCAGCTCGTCGAGCGCCGCCCCGACGTCGGCGTCGTCCACCGTCTCGCGCCCGTCGTCGAGGGCGCGGAGCGTGGCCTTCCGCAGCAGCTCCTTCACGAACGACGCGGTGACCCCCTCCGTGCGCTCCACCACCGCCGCGCGGTCCGCGAGCCGCAGGTCGAGCCCTCGCCCGTAGATCTCCAGGAGGCGCTCCCGGGCCGCGGCGTCCGGGAGCGGGATCTCGACGGCCAGGTCGACGCGTCCCGGCCGGGCGGCAAGGGCCGGCTCCAGCGCCTCCGGCCGGTTGGTGGTCAGCACGAACGCGATGTCGGCGTCGTCGGCGTGGCCGCTCATCTCGTTCATCAGCTCGAAGAGCACCTCGCCCCCGCCCCCGTCGAACGTGCGCTCCTCGGCGACGAGGTCGACGTCCTCCAGGATCACGACGCTCGGGGCGAGCCGGCGGGCGATGGTGCCGAAGGCGCCGACCGCATCGAGCGTCGCCCCGGAGAGGACGATCACGGTGCAGTCCGTCAGGCGGCCGGAGAGGTAGCGCACCGTCAGGGTCTTGCCCGTGCCGGGAGGCCCCCAGAGCAGGAGGCCGCGCGACATGTGACGACCCATCGCGAGGAGCTTCTCGCGGTGGACGCTCGGGCCCGCGAGGTGGCGCTCGATGCGGGCGAGGGCGCCGTCGGGGAGCACCACGTCGCCAGGGTCGACGTCGGGGCGCTCGAGGAACGCGAGGCGGGTGCCGTCCGGCCCGGACTCGAGGGTGATCAGCTGCCCCCGGTAGACGTCGTGCTCCGCGATCAGCGTCCGGAGGTCGGCGATCAGACGCTCCGCGTCGGCGCGGTCGCGGGCGACCACCTGCAGCTCCACGTCGCTCCCGCGCCCGAAGTGGTCGTCGCCGCGGTGGACGAACGCCGCGAGCGGGCCCGCCGGGGACCGGATCAGCATCACGGCGAAGTCGATGCAGGCGAGCGTGCGCCCCGGTCCGACGTCGACCGTCGCGTGCTCGACGGGACCGACGCTGAAGTGGTCGGCGCGCATCATGTCCCCGAGGCCGAGGGCCCCGAAGTGGCGTGCCTGGCCACTCAGACCGAACGTCTCGGCCGACCAGCCCCCACGCGCCATCGCCGCGTCGAGTGCGAGCTGCAGGTTCGCCTGGTCCCAGCGGGAGAACGTGTCGGCCACGAGGGGCATCGTCGCCGCCCCCTCCCCGAGGTGCTCCCGCAGGAGGGCCCCCGCCTGCACGTCGTCGCCCGCGCCCTCCGGGACGGACTGCAGCAGCCGGCGCACCAGCACGCCGAGGTCGCGTGCGAGGCGGTCGAGGTCCGTGGCGGGGTGGTCGCCCACGTGACGAGGGTAGGTCACCCCCCGGACACGGCGGTAGCGCGCACGGTGCATCGCCGGTGTGATCGGATCACATGTGGCAGAAACCGCCGGGGGCGCACCCGGCACCCCGCAGAGGAGGAAGCCATGTCCGCGAGCGGCGACATCCTGATCCACGGCGACACCGAGCGCTCGCCGGTCATGCGGCACGAGGTGCCGGTCGCCATCGGCGACCCGTTCCTTTTCATGGAGCGGGACGGCCGGCCGATCGTGCTGACGAACGCGCTGGAGCGCGACCGGATCGCGGCGGTCCTCCCGGACGCGGAGCTGCTGATGATCGACCAGCTCGGCCTGTTCGAGCTCCTGGAGGGCGGGCTCTCCCGCGACGACGCCGAGCTGGAGGTCGTCGCCCGGGCCGTCGCGGCGGCGGGGATCACGCGCGCGACGGTGCCCGGGTCGCTGCCCGTCGCCGTGGCGGACCGGCTCCGCGCCGACGGCGTCGTGCTCGACGTGGACACCCCGTCCTTCGAGGCGCGACGGCGGGTGAAGAACGCCGCGGAGCTCGCGGGGGTCCGCCGTGCCCAGGAGGCCGCCCACCGCGGCCTCGCGGCCGGCGCGGCGCTGCTGCGGAGCTCCCGCGCCGACGGCGGCCGGCTGGTGCTCGACGGGGAGCCGCTCACGTCCGAGCGGGTGCGGGCGGCCGTCCGCGACGCGTGCGCCGCCGCGGGCGCGCCGGCGCCGCCGGACATCATGGTCGTGAGCGCCTGGTCGGGTGGTGGCCACGACTCCGGCACCGGGCCGCTCCCGGCGGGCCTGCCGATCCAGATCGACCTCTGGCCGCGTGACGAGGAGTCGGGCTGCTGGGCCGACATGACCCGCACGTTCGTGGTCGGGGACGTCCCGCCCGAGGTCGCCGCGCTGCACGCCGTGGTGCGGGAGGCCATCGAGGCGGCGCGGGCCCTGATCCGCCCCGGCGTCCCCGGCCGGGCCCTCTACGAGGCGGCCGCCCAGGTGATCGAGGACGCCGGGCACCCGACCCTGCGGACCCGCGCGGCGGGCGAGACGCTGACCCACGGCTTCTACTTCTCGCTGGGGCACGGCGTGGGCCTGGAGGTCCACGAGCCGCCATCGCTCGGCCTGTCGCGGGAGCACGACCTCGTCGCCGGCGACGTGATCGCCATCGAGCCGGGGATCGAGGGCATCCCCGGCATCGGGGGCGTCCGCCTGGAGGACCTGATCCTCGTCACCGCCGACGGCCACGAGACGCTCACCGACTACGACTACGGCCTGGCGCCCTGAGGGCGTCGCCCGGCCCGGTCGCCGGGGGGTACGATCGGCCGGGCGCCGGCCCGTGTCCCGGCGGCCGACGACGAGGGGGTACCGCGTGCTCGCTGGGGCCGAGAGGGGCAGCCGGCTCGGGAAGGACGAGTTCAAGGAGGTCGTCCCCGCGCTGCGCGTCGACCTGCTGAACGCCCAGTTCGACCTCACGGGCGCCGACTTCCCCGTGATGGTGTTCATCGCCGGCGACGACCGCCTCGCCGGGAGCGAGGTGGTCAAGCGCCTCCACGAGTGGATGGACGCCCGCCACATCGACACGAGCGTCTTCGGGGACCGGCGCCCGGAGGAGGAGGGGCGGCCCGCCCTGTGGCGCCTGTGGCGGGCCATGCCGGCACGCGGCCGCATGGCCATCTGCGTCGGTGGGCTGATGCGGCAGATCGCCGCCCGCCTCGACGGCCGGATCGACGACGCCGACATCGACGCATGGACGGGGCACCTGGAGGCGTTCCAGACGGAGCTGCTGACCGACGGCGGGCTGGTGGTGAAGATCTTCCTCCACACCCCCGCCGACGAGCAGCGGGCACGGCTCGAGTCGGGTGGGGACGGCGCGAGCACGTGGCGGGTCGACGCCCGCGACTGGGAGATGCTCGACACGAACGCCGAGGCGCGGCCGTACGTCGAGCGCTTCCTGCGCCGGACCTCCGCCCCGGGGGCGCCGTGGACGGTCGTCGAGGCGACCGACCCGCGCCACCGCGACGTCACCGTCGCCCGCGCCATCCTCGACGCCCTGACCGGCCGCCTCGCGGGGCCGCCGCCCGAGGTGCCGAGCGCGCCCGTCGAGATGTTCACGTCCCGTCCCGGCGAGACGACGGCGCTCGCGGGCGTCGACCTGTCGGCGCGGATGTCGCGGGGCGACTACCGCACGCGGCTCGAGAAGCTCCAGCGCCGCCTGCACGGCCTGTCGCTCGAGGCGCGGGAGGCCGGGCTGCCGACGGTGCTCGCGTTCGAGGGCTGGGACGCCGCGGGCAAGGGCGGCGTCGTCCGCCGCTGCACCGCCGCCCTCGAGGTCGGCGACTACCGCGTCGTCCCGGTCGCGGCGCCGACGGTGGAGGAGCTGCGCTACCACTACCTGTGGCGGTTCTGGCGCGCGCTGCCGCGCCCCGGCGAGACGGTGATCTTCGACCGCTCGTGGTACGGCCGGGTGCTGGTGGAGCGGGTCGAGGGCCTCGCGAGCGCCGCCGAATGGCAACGCGGCTACGACGAGATCAACGACTTCGAGGCCCAGCTCGTCGAGTCGGGCTGCCTCGTCCAGAAGTTCTGGCTCCACATCTCCCGCGAGGAGCAGCTCGCCCGGTTCGAGGCCCGCGAGGAGACGCCGTACAAGAAGTACAAGATCACGGACGAGGACTACCGGAACCGCGACCGGTGGGAGGAGTACGACGGCGCCGTCGACCAGATGGTGCTGCGCACCTCCACCGACGCCGTCCCGTGGCACCTCGTGAGCGCCGAGGACAAGCAGCACGCCCGCGTCGAGGTGCTCGACATCCTCACCTCCGGGCTGAAGCGGGCGCTCAAGGGCTGACGCGCAGCCCCGGCGGGCCCGGCCGGGGAGACCGCGGTCCGGGCCGCGGGCCCGGCACCCGTACGCCCCGGTCCACGTGGGGGCCGGCCCGGGGGCCGGCCCCCACGGCGCCTAGCGCTTGGCGGGGGCCAGCTTGGGGGTCTTCGGCGTGGCCGTGCCCGCGGCGTGCTCGATGATCTCGCCCGTCGCCGGGTCGAAGGCGGGGTGCCCGGGGACACCCGCGTCCTCGCGGATCTTCGCCTCGAGCTGGTCGGCGATGTCGGAGTGCTCCCGCAGGAACGCCCGCGCCGCGTGGCGGCCCTGGCCGAGGCGCTCGTCACCGAACGAGAAGTACGCCCCGCTCTTCTGGACCATCCCGCGCTCGACGCCGAGGTCGATGAGGTTGCCCTCGTGGGAGATGCCCTCGCCGTAGATGATGTCGAACTCGGCCTGCCGGAACGGCGGGGCCACCTTGTTCTTCACGACCTTCACCCGGGCGCGGTTGCCGACGGCCTCCGTGCCCTCCTTGAGGGTCTCGATGCGGCGGATGTCGAGGCGCACCGACGCGTAGAACTTGAGGGCGCGCCCACCCGGCGTCGTCTCGGGCGAGCCGAACATGACGCCGATCTTCTCGCGCAGCTGGTTCGTGAAGATGCAGATCGTGCCGGCGCGGTTCAGGTTGCCGGCGAGCTTGCGCAGCGCCTGCGACATGAGGCGGGCCTGGAGGCCGACGTGGGTGTCCCCCATCTCGCCCTCGATCTCGGCCTTCGGCACGAGCGCCGCCACCGAGTCGATCGCGACCACGTCGAGCGCGGCGGAGCGGACCAGGAGGTCGGCGATCTCGAGCGCCTGCTCGCCGTGGTCGGGCTGCGAGAGCAGCAGCTCGTCGACGTCGACGCCGATCGCCTTGGCGTAGGTCGGGTCCATCGCGTGCTCGGCGTCGATGAAGGCGCAGAGCCCGCCGCGCTTCTGTGCCTGGGCGATCAGGTGGTAGAGCATCGTCGTCTTGCCGGAGCTCTCCGGGCCGAAGACCTCGACGATCCTCCCGCGCGGGATGCCGCCGATGCCGAGCGCGATGTCGAGCGCGAGCGACCCCGTCGGCACGGCGGAGACCTCGGTCAGTGCGCTGTCGCTCATCTTCATGATCGAGCCCTTGCCGAACTGACGCTCGATCTGCGCGACGGCCGAGCCCAGCGCCTCGTGCTTCTCCACGGAGGGCCTCCTCGAGGGGGTGGTGTTCCATGACTGCCGGCGGAGCAACCCTGCGGACCACCCACCCGGCGACTGGTGGAGATCATAGTGCGGGGTCCGGCCGGATATCGAACACGTGTTCCCGGCGATCGTGCCGGAACGGCGCCGCGGGGGCGCCGGCGGACGTCACACTGCGGGCGGCTCCTCCAGCGCGCGGCGCAGCAGGTGCAGCGCCGCGGCGACCGACCGGGAGCGGATCGCCTCGCGCGAGCCCCCGCGTCCCAGCGCCACGTGCCGGGCCCCCACCGGGCCCGCGAGGCCGACGTGGACCGTGCCGACCGGCTTGTCGTCCGTTCCGCCGCCCGGACCCGCGACGCCCGTGACCGAGAGGGCCCAGTCGCTCCCGAGGCGCTCGCGCGCGCCCGCCGCCATCGCCGCGGCGCACTCCGCCGAGACGGCGCCGTGGGCGCGGATGATCGCGGGGTCCACCCCGAGCAGCGCGGACTTCACGTCGTCGGCGTAGGCGATGACGCCGCCGCGCACGTAGGCCGACGACCCCGGCCGCGCGGTCAGCCGGGCGCCGAGCCCCCCGCCCGTGCACGACTCCGCGACCGCCACCGTCTGACCGGCCGCGACGAGCCGCCGCGCCACCACCTCGTCGACCGTCGCGCCGTCGCGGCTGAAGAGGGCGTCCCCCACCCCCGCGGCGATCATCTCCTCCAGGGCGTCGGCGGCGTCGCGGTCCGCGGGGTCGACCCGCACCGTCACCTCCAGCTCGCCCTCGCGTGCGCAGATCCCGACGCGCAGCCGCTCCCACGCCGCGGGGTCGAAGCCGTCGACCGCCGCGATCAGCTGCGACTCGGGGACGGCGTACAGCCGCAGCACCCGCTCGTCCGCCACGGCGGCGCGGGCCAGCACCCCCGCGAGGGGCTCGCGCCCCACGGCGTCCGCCCACATGCGCGCGAGCTCCCACGGCGGACCGGGCAGGACCGCCACCACGACGCCGTCGTGCTCCAGGAGGCAGCCGGGGGCGGTGCCCGGCGGGGGCAGCATCACCGAGCCCACGGGCAGCGTCGCCTGCTTCTCCTGGACGCGCCGGCGCACCTCCTCGGACGCGTCGATGCGGATGACCCGGGACGCCACCAGCGCCAGGGCCTCGCGGTCGAGGTGCAGGGCGCGTCCGGTGGCCCGGGCCACCGCCTCCATCGTGACGTCGTCGTGGGTCGGGCCGAGCCCCCCGGAGACGCAGACGAGGTCCACGCCCGACGCGATCAGCCGCGCGAGCGCGTCCGCGATGTCGGGGAGGTCGTCGGAGACCATCTCCCACCGAGAGACCTCGACGCCGCGCGACCCGAGGTCGCGCGCGAGGTGGCCGGCGTTGCGCTCCTGGATCCGGCCGCGCAGCACCTCGTCACCGGTGATGAGCACCGCCGCCCGCACCGCGGCGACGTCCCGCCGGTCAGGCGTCCTGGACCCCGGTGGTCGTCAGGAGCCACGCGCCGCCCTCGGTGCCGAGGGTGGTGGTCGGCCGCTTCCCGATCTTCACGTCGAGCTCGGCGGGGTTCGACGCCCGCACCCAGACGCCCTGCGCGACGCGGAAGGTCTGCGTCTGCCCGGGGGCGATGACGCCGGTGAACACCACGCGGCCGTTGGCGGTGCGGCTGCGCACCTCGACCCAGCAGCCGTTCTCGCCGGTGCCCGTGAGGACGATGGCGGTGCGCTTCGCCGGCTGCGGGCGCTCCGTGGAGTCGGTGTCGGGCTCCGTGACCGCCGGTGTCGTGAGGCCGGCGGCGCCGGGGGGCGACGTCGGGGAGATCACGGCCGGGGTCGAGCTCTCGCCCACACCCAGCCAGATCAGGAGCGCGACGGTCATGACGCCGCCGATCGCGAGCCACAGCAGCTGCACCTCGGTGCGGCGCGGACGCGCACGGCGCCGCGGAGGCGTGCCCTGGCGGCGGCGGGGCGACGACAGGTCCCGGTGGCTGCGGGGCGCGGCCCCGGGCCGCGGGACCCGCGACGACAGCCCGCTCTCGGACCCGCGGAACTCGCGGAACTCCCCGAACCGGGACTCGTACTCGTCGAGGACCAGGCGGCCGTCGAGGTCGAGGAAGTCGGCGTACGTGCGGAGGAACCCGCGCACGTACGTCGGCGACGGCATGAGGTCGAACTGCTCCTCTTCCATCGCCCGGAGGTATTTGGCTCTGATCTTGGTCTCGGCCTCGCAGTCGAGGATGTCCAACCCTCGGCGGAGGCGAGCCTCACGGAGTGTGTTTCCGATTTCGAACATGGGCGCGTCGGCGAGCGGCATCCGGCCGCTCGGTGCGGCACCCTAGCCCAGTTCGCGCGCGCCGTGCAACCCGTCCCTACGCCTCGTCGTCCTCCTCGGCCTCCGGGGACCGGCGCAGGATGCGGTCGACGTCGCCGGCGCCCACCAGGACGGTGCGCGGCTTCGACCCCTCGTGGCCCGACACGATCCCCATGCGCTCCATCGCGTCCACGAGGCGCCCGGCGCGGGCGTAGCCCACGCCGAGGCGGCGCTGCAGCAGCGACACCGACGCGGTGCCCTGCTCCACCACCATGTCGATGGCCCGCTCGATCATGTCGTCGGCGTCGGCGTCGACGGGGTCGTCGACCGGCTCCGGGCGCTCCATCAGCTCCTGGCGCATCTGGGGCTTGCCCTGCGCGCGCCAGTGGTCGGTGATCGCGAGGATCTCGTCCTCGCCGACGTACGCGCCCTGCAGGCGCTGCAGGCGCGACGTCCCGACGGGGCGGAACAGCATGTCGCCGTGGCCGAGCAGCGACTCCGCGCCGCCGGCGTCGAGGACGACGCGCGAGTCGACCTGGGACGACACCGCGAACGCGATCCGCGACGGGACGTTCGCCTTGATCATGCCGGTGATGACGTCCGCCGACGGCCGCTGCGTCGCGAGGACGAGGTGGATGCCGACCGCCCGGCTCTTCTGGGCGAGGCGGATGATGGAGTCCTCCACCTCGGCGGGCGAGACCATCATCAGGTCGGCGAGCTCGTCGATGACGACGAGGATCGTCGGCATCGGGGGCTCACCGGACGCCGCCCGCGCCTCGTTCCAGTCGCGCAGGTTGCGGGCCCGCTTCATGCCCATCAGCTCGTAGCGGGTCTCCATCTCGCGGACGATGTTGGAGAGGACCGCCGCGGCGTCCTTCATGTTCGTGACCACCGGCGTGAGCAGGTGCGGGATGCTCTCGTAGTGGTTGAGCTCGACCTTCTTCGGGTCGATCAGGATCATCTTCAGGTCCTCGGGCGTGGACCGCAGCAGCACCGAGGCGAGCAGGGCGTTGAGGCAGACGCTCTTGCCGGTGCCGGTCGAGCCGGCGATCAGCAGGTGCGGCATCTTCGCCAGGTCGATGTAGACGGGCTTGCCGCCGAGGTCGAGGCCCAGCCAGGCCATCAGGGGGCCCGCGTGGGCGGGGAACTCCCGGGTGATGTCCCCGAGCGTCACGAGCGAGGCCTCGGGGTTCGGGACCTCGACGCCGACGGCCTGCTTGCCGGGGATCGGGGCGATGATCCGCAGCTCCTCCCGCGACGCGAGCGCGTACGCCAGGTCGTCGCGGAGCGCCGTGATCCGGCCGACCTTCGTGCCGGGGGCGAGCTGGAGCTCGTAGCGCGTGACGCGGGGACCGCCGACCGTGTCGGAGACCTTCGCCTCGATGCCGAAGTGCCCGAGGGCCTCCTCCAGCAGGCGGCTCGTGCGCTGGATCAGCTCCTCCGGCTGGCTCGTCGGGCCGCTGGAGCGCTTCAGGAGGCTGAGCGGCGGGCGGCGGTACGCCACGCCGGTGCGGGCGCCGCGGACGGTGCGCTCCGGCTCCGGCGCCGGGGCGAACACCTCGAGGTCGGGCGCCTCCTCCGCCAGCCCGAGCTGCTCGACCGGCTCGGCGTGGGCCGGTGCCGGCGCGGGGGCGAGGGCGACGGCCGCCGTCAGCGGGGTCGCGGTGCGCGGGAGGATCTCCTCCTCCACGTGCTCGCCCACCAGGGCGGGCGACGGCGGCATGCCCGACGGGCCGTCGAAGAGGTCGGAGAAGGCGTCGGCGCCGTCCACGAGCGGCCGGGCGGCCGCGAGCCGGGCACGCCGGCGCCCGATCAGGGTGGGCGGCTCGATCGCGTCGATGCGCTCCCGCACGCCGCGGACCGTGGCGGTGGTCGCGGTCGTCGCGACACGGCCGACCTGGCGGGAGGCGACCACGGCGCCCTCCCCCCCGCGCCGCACCGCGACGCCGAGGGAGGCCCCCGAGATCAGGACGACCGCCGCGATCAGGCCGACGAGCACCAGCAGCGCGGTGCCGAACCCGCCGACGGTGCTGCTCGTCGCCCAGTAGCCGAGCTCGCCGATGTAGCCGCCGCGGCCGCCGAGGCCGTCGTCGAACCACGACACCCGCTCGGTGCCGCCCGTCCCGAGGCTCCCGCCCGCGAGGGCGACCAGCAGCGCGAACGCGCCGATGCCGACGCCGAGGCGCAGGGGCCGGGCGGCGAGCAGCGGGTGGTCGAGGATCAGCGCGATGCCGACCAGGATCAGCGTCAGGGGGGCGAGGGCGACCGCGCGGCCCACGAGCAGGCGCAGCCCGTCCTCGAGCCACCCGCCGACCGGGCCGGCGCCGAAGCCGAGGAAGAGGGAGACGGCGAGGAACACGCCGAGGGCGACGAGGCCGAGGCCGATCAGCTCGCGCGTCTGGGCGTCGTTGCGCGACCCGCGGCCCGCGGGCTTCGCGGGGCGGCGGCGCCGGCTCGAATGGGCGACCTGCGTGCCGATCTCACACCTCCTGGATGCGCGACGTACGGGCGCACGCCCGCGTCGGAGGGATTGGCCGTGGGCGTCGGTCTTCCTGCCGGGCTAGGGTTCGTGACTGGAATCCCGAACCGGACACGCACCAGGAGGCTCCTGTGGCCCATCAGCTCTCACCCATCGCGAAGCCCGACAAGATCCTGAAGCTCGACGGGATCTCCGCCGAGTCGGTGGAGGCCCACTGGGGTCTCTACGAGGCCTATGTGAAGAAGTACAACGAGGTCCAGGAGAAGCTCGGGGGCGCCGACCGCTCCGCCGCGAACCAGATCTACTCCGAGTACCGCGGCCTGCGCGAGCAGCTCACGTTCGCGATCGGCGGCATCAAGAACCACGAGCTCTACTTCAACAACCTCGGCAACCAGGGCGGCTCGCCGTCCGACGTGCTCGCCGGTCAGGTCGAGAAGGACTTCGGCTCCCACGACGCGATGATCACCGAGCTGAAGGCCGGTGGCATGGCCGGTCGCGGCTGGGCCTGGGTCGCCTGGGACTGGGACTGGTCCCGCCTCGACGTCTACATCGGCGACGCCCAGAACACGTTCCCCGTCTGGAACGCCACCCCGATCCTCGCGCTCGACGTGTACGAGCACTCGTACATCCGCGACTTCTCGACGGCGCGCCCGAAGTACATCGAGGCCTTCGTCGCCAACATCGACTGGGCCGACGTGTCCGGTCGCTGGGAGCGGATCGCCAAGGAGCTGTGACCACGCGCCTCCCGCGGCGGCGTCGCCGCTGATCGCGAGGACGGCGCGGACGGCGGTACCCGGCCCCGCCGGGGACGGCCGCCGGACGGACGGAACCCGACGCCCCCGCTCGCATGAGCGGGGGCGTCGGTCGTTCCGGGGTCAGTCGCCCGGCGTCACGGTGGTGGTGGCGGTGACGACCGCGGGGGCGCTGTTGGGGGCGTCGGCCACGACCGTGCTCGCGAGGCGACCGGGGCGGGTGACGGTGCGGAGCCCGACGGTGGTCCGGTAGACCCGGTGGACGCCCGGCGCGAGGGCGCCCACGTCCCACGTCACCCCGCCGCGCACGATCCGGCCGCCGCCGCTGTCGTGGGTCGTCGCGCGACCGCCGGGACGGGCGGTGACGGTGACGCCGTCGGCGGTGACGCGTCCGCAGTTGCGGACGGCCGTCGTCCACCGCATCCGGCCGCCGGGCCGGACCGTCGGGGCCGCTGCCCGGTGGGTCACGCAGAGGCGGGTCGTGCCCGCCACCGGGGCGGCCGGACCCGCGGGGCCGTCGAGGCCGCGGGGGCCGGGCGATCCCGCCGCGCCGACGGGGCCCATCAACCCGATCAGCCCCGTGGGCCCGATGGGGCCCGTGAGCCCGGTGGGGCCCGTCGCACCCGCGGGGCCGGCGGGGCCGGTCGCGCCGTCCGCGCCGTCCGCGCCGTCCGCGCCGTCGACGCCCGCGGGACCCGCGGGACCGGCGGGGCCGGCGGGGCCCGGCACGACCACCGTCGCCGCGCACGCGGTGCGCACCGCGGTCGACGCGAGGGTGATCGCCGCCGTGTCGGCGAGCAGGCGGCCGTCGACGCGGCTGCCGGCGCCGACGGTGATGCCGAGGTCGGCCATCACCGTTCCGGCGAACCGGGAGGTCGCGCCGATCGTCGTCGCGCCGTTCACCGCCCAGAACACGTTGCAGGGATCGGCGTCGCCGACGAGGGCGACCTGCGCCGACGCCCCCACGGTGAGGGCCCCGCCGATCTGGAGGATGAAGACGGCGTCGGGGTCGCCGCCACCGTCCAGCGTCAGGGTGCCGCCCGCCGTGAAGCCCATCGCGGCGGTCGAGTAGTACACGCCCGGCGTCAGCGTCGCGCCGGCGAGGTCGGCGACGGCGAACGGCACGCCGGGGCGGAGGACGGCGTCGCCGTAGGCGAGGTCCAGGTCGGCCTGGGCGGGTGCGGCGCCCGCGCCGATGCGGGTCTGACCGAGCACGATCGGGGCGGCGTCGCCGGCGACGGCGACGGAGCTGCCGAGGTCCTCCGACATCGCCGTCGGGCCGTTGCTCGTGAGCGACGGAGCGAGCACCGACTAGGTGCCGGCCGCGCCGAGGTCGACCGGCTCCGCCGCCACCGCGGGGGCGGCGAGGGCCAGGGCGAGCAGCGACGCCGAGGCGGCGCCGGCGAGGCCGCGGCGGGGACGGCCGCGGGGGACGTGGGACGGGGGGACGCGCATGGAACCCCTTCGGCGGGGAGGTCCGAGCCGGCGCCCACCGGTGAGGGGCGCCCGGCGTGCTCCCCGGGGGACGGCACACACCGCCCTCCCCCCCATCGGCACCCGGGGCGTCCACCGCGAGGACGCGCGGGTCGCCGCGACGGGCGCGGCCCGCCCGGCGTGGGGTCAGCCGAGCTCCCGCTCGACCTCGTCGAGCCAGTCCTCGTGGGCGTCCAGGACGCGGCGGCCCAGCGAGTGGACGAGCCGGAGGTTGCCGGCGCGGTGCGGGATCTCCCCCACCCGCGCCTCCGACTCGGCGGCGGCGGCGCGCAGGCTCGCGATCTCGGCCCGCATGGCCCCGAGGCTCTCCCGCAGGCTCGCCGGGTCCCCGAAGTCCCCGGCCATCAGGCGCACGGCCGGCTCGGACTGGATGCGCGGGAACGGGGTCGGCCGGGCCACCCACGCGCGGAGGGCCTCCTCACCCGCCGGGGTCAGCTCGTACACCCGCCGCGACCGCGTGCGCCCCGGCTCCTCCCGAGAGCTGAGGTAGCCGAGCCGCTCGAGGCGCTTCGGCTCCGCGTAGAGCTTGCTCTCGGCGGCCGACCAGTGGAGCCGGCCGCCCCGGCGCATCATGTCCACGATCTCGTGGGCGCCGGCGCCGCCGCGCCCCACCATTCCGAGCACGACGTACGACAGCGGGTTCAGGTCCTCGGCCACGGGTCCTCCGGTGGATTGACTCGCTCCCATTGGGACTTATAAGCTCCCAATCGGAGTTTACACCGTCACCAGGAGGATCGTCATGCCCGTCCCGACCGCCACCCCCGCCGTCGTCACGGCCCCCGGGGCCGGGAGCGCCGTCCAGAGCTTCCACGCCGTCCGCGTCCTGATCGCGACCGAGGGGCTCTCGCTCTTCGAGGCCGTCGCCCACCCGGGCGAGGAGCCCCCGATGCACATCCACGACCGCGAGGACGAGACGTTCCACGTCCTCGAGGGGCACCTCACCGTCCACTGCGGCGGGGAGGCCCACGACGCGCCCGCCGGCACGAGCGCGCTGCTGCCGCGCGGCGTGCCCCACACGTTCACGGTGAGGTCGCCGGTGGCGCGGATGCTGGTGGCCTGCACCCCCGGCGGGTTCGAGGGCATGTTCTCCGAGCTGCCCGCACCCGTGGACATGGACCGGGCACCCGCCGTCTTCGCCGCCTACGGCATCCGGGTCACCGGGCCGAACCCCGGGCTCTAGTCACAGAGAGGGGATCGCCCTGGGGGGCGATCCCCTCTCGGCTGCATCGTGGTCTCCGGCGGCCGTCCCCGGCGGCAGCCGGTGCCGCCGTCCGCGCCGTCCTCGCGATCAGCGGCGAAGCCGCCGCGAGAGGCGCTTGGTCACACTTCCACGATGACGGGGAGGACCATCGGGCGCTGCTGGGTGCGCTTGCGGACGAGGCCGGCGACGGCGTCGTGGAGCTGGTGCTGGAGGACGCCGACCTCCGTGATGCGCTGCTCCGCCGACGTCGCGAGGCTCCGCTCGACGGCCTCGCGGGTCTCCTCGATGAGCTGCTGGTCCTCGCCGGAACCGAAGCCGCGGGTGATGACCTCGATGTCGCCGACGATCGAGCCGTCGGAGGCGTCGACGCGGGCGATCACGACGACGAGCCCGTCGTCGGAGAGGTGGCGCCGGTCCCGGAGGACGCTCTCGGTGATGTCGCCGCCGCCGCCCTGGTCCACGTAGGTGAGGCCCGCCTTGACGCGGTCGGTGATCCCCGCGGAGTCCTTCGTGACCTCGAGGACGTCGCCGTTGTCGAGGATCGTGATCCGGTCGTCCGTGTAGCCGAGGGCCTTCGCGAGCCCGGCGTGGGCGCGCTGGTGGCGGGCCTCGCCGTGGATCGGGGCGAAGAACCGGGGGCGCAGCAGCTCGAGCATCAGCAGCAGGTCGCTGGCGCTGCCGTGGCCGGAGACGTGGACGCGGGAGTTCTCCCGCTCCGTGATGAAGTGGGCGTCGGCGCGCACGAGGCGGTTGAGGATCTCGTTGACGGCCATCTCGTTGCCCGGGACGGTGCTCGACGAGTAGAGGACGGTGTCGCCCTTCTCGATCGAGACCTGGTGGTGCTCGCCGCGGGCGATGCGGCTGAGGGCCGCCATCGGCTCGCCCTGGGAGCCGGTGCAGATCAGCACCTGCTCGTCGCGGGGGCGGCTCTCCAGCTCCTTCAGCTTCACCAGCGTCCCCGGCGGCGGGTTCAGGTACGGGCTGCCGGTCTGCGGGTCGACGAGGTTCTGCGCCATCGCGACGTTGCGGGTGAGGGAGCGGCCGATGAGGGCGACGACGCGGCCGTCGTCGTACGCGGCGTCGAGCACCTGCTGGACGCGGTGGATGTGCGACGAGAACGTCGTGACGAGCACCCGCTGGGGGGCCGTCGCGAAGATCCGGGTCAGCTCGTTGCGGACCTCGCGGGTCGGGAGCGGGGAGCCGCTCGGGCCCTCCTCCGCGTTCGTCGAGTCGGCGAGGAGCAGCTGGACGCCGCGCTCGCCGATCCGGGCGAGGGCGCCGAGGTCGCTGCGCCGCCCGCCCACCGGGGCGAACTCGATGCCGAAGTCGCCGGTGTGCACGATCGTCCCCGCGGGGGTCGACAGCGCCACCGCCGAGCAGTCGGGCGTGGAGTGGGTCAGCGGGATGAACTCGGTGTCGAACGGGCCGACGGGGATCGACCGGTCGTACGGCGCCTCGATCAGCTCCGCGCCGTCCATGAGGCGGTGCTCCTCGAGCTTCGCCCGCAGCAGGCCGAGCGTGAACCGGCGGGCGTAGATCGGCACGTGGCCGACGGCGCGCAGCAGGAACGGCACGGCGCCGATGTGGTCCTCGTGCCCGTGGGTGAGGATCAGCGCCTCGAGGTTCTCCCGGCGCTCCACCACGTAGCTGAAGTCGGGCAGGACGATGTCCACGCCCATCTGGTCGTTCTTCGGGAAGGTGATGCCGCAGTCGATGAGGACCATGCGGTCCCCGTACTCGACCACGTACATGTTCTTGCCGATCTCCCCCGCTCCCCCGAGCGGGATGACGCGCACGCCGGCGCTGGTCGCCATGCGACCCTCCTCAGTCTGTTTCGAGCGCGGGAACTATGCCCGCGAGAGAATGCCCTGGCGCTCGAGCACGCTGCGCAGGATGTCGCGCTGCACGGGCGTCGCCTCGACCAGGGGGAGGCGCAGGCGGTCCGAGGGGATCAGTCCGATCATCTCGAGTGCCGCCTTGATCAGGATGGGGCTGGTGGTGACGAAGAGGCCCTCGTACAGCGCGGCGAGCTCGCCGTCGCGCCGTCGGGCCTCGTCGTGGTCGCCCTTGCGCTCCGCCTCGACGACGGCGGCCATCTGCTCGCCGACGAGGTGCGACGCGACCGAGATCACGCCGGCGCCGCCCAGCCGGGCGACGGCGAGCGTCATGTCGTCGTTGCCGGCGTAGAGGGTGAGGTCCGGGATGCCCGCGACGGCCGCCAGCTCGTCGGGGTCGGGGTTCGCCTGCTTCAGCGACGTGACGTTGTCGATGAAGGCGAGCTCGGCGATCAGGTCGGGCTCCATGTTGATCCCGCTGCGGCCGGGGATGTTGTAGAGCACGACCGGCAGGCCGACCTCGGCGATGGCCGTGACGTGGCCGATGATCCCGGCCCGCGGCGGACGGTTGTAGTACGGGGTCACGACGAGCACCGCGTCGACGCCCGCCTCCGCGGCGAGCCGCGTGAGGTGCACCGAGTGGGCGGTGTCGTTGCTGCCCGTGCCGGCGACGACGCTGGCGCGCCCGCCGACCTCGCGGACCGCGAGGCGGTAGAGCGCGACCTTCTCGTCGTCGGTGAGCGTCGACGCCTCACCGGTCGTCCCCGCCATCACCAGGCCGTCGGAGCCGTGCTCCACGAGGTGGTGGGCGAGGGTGGTGGCGGCCGCCTCGTCGACCCGGAGGTCGGGGTCGAACGGCGTCACCATGGCGGTCAGGATGGTGCCGAGCACGCGCTGAGTATAGACGCGTGCCCGGCGCCCACCCCGTGGGGCTACTGGGTCTGCGCGCAGACCACCGAGATCCGGACGGTCACGTTGTTCGTGACGTTGGACCGGAAGATGGTGAACCAGCTCCGCGGGACGTCGTTCACGTCGGCCCCGACCTGGCCGCCGATGATCGTGCCGTCGGTGCTGTTCACGAGGCTCGCGGTGCCGCCGGTGGCGATCCCGCCGTTCGCGCAGGTGTGGCCGGTGCTGACGTCCTGGGAGGCCGTCGCCGCGACGACCTTGTCCACGACCTCCAGCTCGAACCCGGTGATCGTGCCCCCGCCACCGCCGCCGGTGCCGGCCTTCGCCGCGAGGAGCGACCACACCGGCGCCGTGCCCGGCACGTCACCCGCGGTCGCCGGGCCGGTCGCGACGTACGACGAGCCGTCGCGCTGCACCGCGTCGTCCTTCGCGTAGTTGCCGGCCACCCACGCGCCGCGCCAGGTGAGTCCCCGCGCGCCCTGCGCGCCCTGGGGGCCGGTGTCCCCCGTCGTGCCCTTCGGTCCCTGCGGCCCCTGCGGGCCCGCGGGCCCGGGCGTGCCGGGGGCGCCCGGTGCCCCCGCCGGGCCCTCCGGGCCGACGCCGCCCGCGGCAACGGCTTTCGCGAAGCGCGCCTCCAGGGAGTCCACGCGGCCGTTGAGCGCCTGCAGCTGGATCGACAGGCCCCGGACCTGCACCTGGAGGAGCTTCGCCTGCTTCGGGAGCACCTTCAGCTGCTTCGTCAGCTTCGCCGAGACGGCGCCTGCCTTCGCCGTGCGCTTCGGGACGGTCGCCGTCTCGGAGAAGCCCCACCCGGCCGACACGGCGGTCGGGACGGACGTGAGGGCGACGGCGGCGACGAGGACGGCGAGGACGGAGCGGCGGGGACGTGGGCACATGGCGGGACCTCCGAGCGGACGGCGGGCCACCGCGTCCCGGCGGGTTCGCCGGGGGGAGGCCACGGCGTGGTGCGGGTGAGACGTGGTGCGGGTGCCTCGGGACGTCCCTGTCATCGGCACCCCGCGCCGAAAGCTCCACCCCCTGCGGTGCCGCGCGACCGGAGGTGTCCCTCAGGCCGCGGCGACCGCCGGCACGGGCTCGCGGGCGGCGCCCGCGGTGAGGAGGCCGGGGTCGGCGACCTCCCAGTAGTGGCGGACCGCCCAGGGGCGCACGCGGGGGTGCGCGACGGCCCGCGCCAGAAACGCGAAGGCGGCGTCGGGGCTGCGGTCGAGGACGCTCTGCAGGCGGTCGAGGGCGTCGAACCCCCGGCGCCGCGACAGCACGAACGCCCGGTACCGCGAGAGCGCCTCGCCGAGGGTGAGCTCCCCGGTGCGCACCCGCTCCGCGAGGCGCCCGGCGATCTGCCCGTAGACGAGGGCGGGCCGGATCCCCTCCCCGGAGACCGGCAGGCAGTGGCCGGCGGCGTCGCCGGTGACGAACATGCCGTCGCGGACGGGCTCGCCGAACCGCGACGTGAAGTAGCCGCCGTGCGTCGCGCCCGTCACGTCGCCGAGGCCGCGGCCGTCGAGGAACTCCCCGAGGTCGCGCGACAGCGACGACCGCCCGTCGTACGCGGCGAGGCCGGCGCGGACGTGGTCGCCGGCCGGGAACACCCACGAGAACATCCGCCGGCCGTACGCGGGCCCGACGTAGAAGTGGAGGCCCTCGCCGTGGACGGGGAGGCGCGACTCGACGCCGAAGCTGCGGCGTCCCGCGCGGGCGCGCCGCTGGGCGGGGCCCTTCGGGGCCGACGTCCGCCAGCCGGCGGCCTCGATCACGACGGGCGCGGTGAACTCGCCCGCGGTCGTGCGGACCACCCCGTCGCCCGCCGCGGTGATGCGCGCCCGCAGGAACGTGGCCCCGGACCGCGCGAACATCTCCTCGCAGAGCCCCCGGTAGTCGAAGGTCGCGAAGTCGAAGAGGCGGATCCGCTGCGACCGCCGCCGCGTGTGCAGGACGATGTCGCGGTGCACCTGCTGGACGTGGGCGGTCAGGTCCATCCGCTGGAGGCACGCGAGCGGGACGGCGGAGGCCGACGTCTCGCCGTCGCCGATCTCGAGGCGGTCGATGACGAGGACGCGGCCGCCGATCTGGCCGGCGGCGGCGAGGCCGGCGAACGACCCCCCGCACACGATCGCGTCCCACGGGCCGGCGGGCACGCTCACCGGCGGACCGGGGCGGCGCCGTGCTCGGCGCAGGCCTTCCGCGCCAGGGCGACGGCGAGGATGGCGCGCTTCTTCTCATCGACCCCGAGGCGCTCGGCGCGCAGCATCCGCTCCTCCGCGTCGAGGGCCGCGATGACCTCGGCGCGGGCCTTCTCGACGTCGCGGGCGCCGGTGACGAGGTGGATCGCCGCGG
The DNA here is from genome assembly GCF_018141545.1 of Miltoncostaea oceani. GTDB lineage: Bacteria > Actinomycetota > Thermoleophilia > Miltoncostaeales > Miltoncostaeaceae > Miltoncostaea > Miltoncostaea oceani. The sequence goes on from NZ_CP064356.1 coordinate 1,994,633, forward strand.
ACGCCTGGGCGGCGTAGGCGGTGAGCGCCGCGTCGCGGACCGGCCCCGGGGCCATGTCGGCGACGTCGTACCGGAGGGCCATGAGGTCGCGCTCCCACGCGCCGACCGACACCTTCCGCCGCTCGACCTCGCGCGCCATCCGGGTGGAGAGCATCCCGGCGGCGCCGCCCACCGCCTTCGCCGCCGACTCGAGTTGGGCGACGAGCGCACGCTTGGTCGCCTCGTTGGCGGGGTCGGCGAGCCACGCGCGGCCGCTGCGCAGCAGCGCCTGCGCCACGACGGGGCCCTGCCTCCGGGCGAGCAGGGCCGCCAGGGCGATCAGGCGGGGCCCCATCAGCGGCTCACGTGCGCGGGATCTCCTGGCCGGTCTCCGGGTCGATCCGGATGCCGTCGGTGATGCCCGTCCCGGGGGGCGCCCCCATGGTGAGCCACACCGCCTCGCGGTCCGAGTGGTTCTGGATGCGGCGGGCGACGCCCTTCGCGAAGCGGAGCCACTCCCCGTCCTCGACGGTCACGACCTCACCCTCGACGTAGACCTCCTGGGGACCGCCGGCGAGCAGCTGGTAGATCTCCTCCTGCTCGTGGTGGCGGTGGTACGCCATCTCGTTGCCGGGTTGGTACCGCCACACCCGCAGGGTCAGGCCCTGCGCGCCGAGCGCCCCCGCGAGGTCGCGTGACGCGGCACCGCCGCCGCGGCGCTCCCGCTCCTCGACGTCGCCCTCCGAGACCTTGGTCCAGTCGCCCATCAGCACCCCTCCCTCGATTGGTCCCGATGCTACCGGTCGTCCCCCGCGGGACGCGGCGCCGGCGGCATCCGTCCGGCGAGCAGGCGCGCGAGCTCGGCGAGGTCGGCCTCGCTCAGGATCGCGTCGGTGCGCGGCGAGGAGAGGCGGCGGGCGACCTCGCGGCGCATCGCGTCGATGTGGGCGTGCAGGCGGCGCCGGCGCGCCGACACGCGGCGCTCGTCCTCGGCCAGCAGGTTCAGCTCGTCCTTGAGGACGGCGTCCGGGAGCGCCGCGATCTCCTCGTCGCCGGGCACGGGCGGCTCCGGGGGGTCGTCGACCGCGTCGCCGAGGGCGAGCATCCGCGGCGGGACCCGGCGGTGGCGGGTGTGGCCGCCCGTCCACAGCTCGGCCCAGACGAGGAAGCCGTCGCCGTCGTGCGCGTACCCCCAGCGGTCGGCGAGCTGCTCGACGAGGAAGAGCCCGCGGCCCCCGACCTGGCGGAGGGTCGGCGTGCCCGGGTCGGGGTCGAAGCCGGGTCCCCGGTCGCGGACCTCGATGCGCACCGCCCCCGGCACCGCCGTCACGTCGAGGCCGACGGGTTCGGTGGACCCCGAGTGCCGCATCGCGTTCGTCACGAGCTCGACCGCGATCAGCGCGAGGTCGCCGCGGCCCTCGTCCCCCAGCTCCGGCGCCTCCAGCCCCGCGACCGCCCCGTGCACGCCGGGCAGCGACGCGGGTCGCGCGGGCAGCTCGAGGTGGACGCGCGCGGCCATCGGCTACCCCCCGTCCCCTCCGGCGCCGTCGCCGTCGTCGTCCCCGTCGCCCCCGGGGTCGGCGGGGTCGCCGACCACGACCATCAGCTGCTTGGTGTCGACCTGGGTGCCCGCCCCGACGAGCACCTCGAGGACGACCCCGTCGCGGTCGGCGAAGACGCCCGTCTCCATCTTCATCGCCTCGATCGACAGGAGGCGGTCGCCGCGCTCGACCCGGTCGCCCTCGTGGGCGAGCACCGCGACCACCAGGCCCGGCATCGGCGCGGGGACGTGGGTGGGGTCGCCCTCGTCCGCCATCCGGCGCCCCGGGCCGGTCGGGGCGACGGAGCGGTCGACGACCTTCACCTCCCGCGGCTGGCCGTTGAGCTCGAAGAAGATGGTGCGGCGGCCCTCGTCGTCGGCCTCCCCGATGGTGAGGAACCGGATGACGAGCGTCTTGCCGCGCTCGATGTCGACGAACAGCTCCTCGTCGCGCGTCATCCCGTGGAGGAACACCGGCGTCGGGAGGACGCTGACGTCGCCGTAGGTGCGCTGGTGCTCGGCGAAGTCGGTGAAGACCTTCGGGTACATCAGGTAGCCGGCGAGCTCCTGGTCCGACACGCGCCGGCGGACGGCCTTCTCGACCTCCGCCCGGGCGGCGTCGATGTCGATCGGCTCGAGCACCTGGCCGGGCCGCACCGTCAGCGGCGGCTCCCCCTTCAGCACCTTGCGCTGCAGCGCCTCGGGGAATCCGCCGTGGGGCTGGCCGAGGTCGCCGTGGAAGAACTCGACGACGGAGTCGGGGAACGCGATCTCGTGGTCCGGGTCGAGGACGTCGTCGGGCGTCAGGTCGTTGGTGACCATGTAGACGGCGAGGTCGCCGACCACCTTCGAGGTCGGCGTGACCTTGACGATGTCGCCGAACATGCGGTTCACGGCGGCGTAGGTGCCGGCGACCTCGCGCCACCGCGACTCGATGCCGAGGGCGCGCGCCTGCTGGCGCAGGTTCGTGTACTGGCCGCCGGGCATCTCGTGCTCGTAGACCTCGGCGGCGCCGGCCCGCATCTCGCTCTCGAAGCCGGCGTAGGCGTCGCGCACGGCCTCCCAGTAGGCGGCGGCCCGGGCGAGCGGCTCGCGCTCGAACCCGGTGTCGCGGGGACCGCCCCGGAGCGCCTCCACGATCGAGCCGAGGTTCGGCTGCGAGGTGAGGCCGCTCATGGGGTCCATCGCGACGTCGGCGGCGTCGACGCCGGCGTCGGCGGCGGCGAGGACCGACGCGGCGGAGATGCCGCTGGTGTCGTGCGTGTGGAAGTGGATGGGGATGCCGATCTCCGCCTTCAGGGCGGTGACCAGCATGCGGGCGGCCTCGGGCTTGCAGAGGCCCGCCATGTCCTTGATGCCGAGGATGTGGGCGCCGGCGTCCTCGAGCTGCCGCGCCATGCCCGTGTAGTAGGCGAGGTCGTACTTCGTGCGCGTCGGGTCGGTGAGGTCGCCGGTGTAGCAGATGCTCGCCTCGAGCAGCTTCCCGCTCTCGAGGACCGCGTCCATCGCGACGTGCATGTTCTCGACCCAGTTGAGGCTGTCGAACACGCGGAACAGGTCGACCCCGCCCTCGGCGGCCTGCTGCACGAAGAACCGGACGACGTTGTCGGGGTAGTTGGTGTAGCCGACGGCGTTCGACGACCGCAGGAGCATCTGGATGAGGATGTTCGGCACCGCGGCGCGGAGCCGTGCGAGGCGGTCCCAGGGGTCCTCGCGGAGGAACCGCATGGCGACGTCGAACGTCGCGCCACCCCACGCCTCCAGCGACAGCAGCCCGGAGAGGTGCCGGGCGTAGTAGGGCGCCGGGCCGACGAGGTCGTGGGTGCGGAACCGCGTCGCGAGGAGGGACTGGTGGGCGTCGCGGAACGTCGTGTCGGTGAGGAGCAGGCGGCGTTCGTCGCGCATCCACCGCGAGAACCCCTCGGGCCCGAGCTCCTCGAGGATGTCGCGGGTGCCGCGGGGCTCCTCGGGGCGGGGCGGGACGTCGGGGATGCGCGGCACCCGGAGGTGCTCCGGCCGGGCGCGCCCCGCGACCTCGGGGTTGCCGTTGACGAGGACCTCCGCGATGAACTGCAGCAGCCGGGTCGCGCGGTCGCGGCGGGGCCGGAACCGGAACAGCTCCGGTGTCTCGTCGATGAAGCGGGTGGTGTAGTCGCCGGCCCGGAACCGCGGGTGGGAGATGAGGGCCTCGAGGAACGGCAGGTTGGTGCGGACGCCGCGGATCCGGAACTCCCGCAGCGCCCGGTCCATCCGCAGCACCGACTCCTCGTGGGTCGGCGCCCACGCCGTCACCTTCTCGAGGAGCGAGTCGTAGAACGGCGTGATGACCGCGGACGAGTAGGCGGTGCCGCCGTCGAGGCGGATGCCGAAGCCCGTCGCCTCGCGGTAGGCGCTGATGCGGCCGTAGTCGGGGATGAAGTGGTTCTCGGGGTCCTCGGTGGTGATGCGGCACTGCATCGCGCTGCCGTTGACCCGGATCCCGTCCTGCGGCGGCACCCCGCAGTCGTCCTCGCCGATGGTGGCGCCCTGCGCGAGGCGGATCTGCGCCTTCACGATGTCGATCCCCGTGACGACCTCGGTGACGGTGTGCTCGACCTGGACGCGGGGGTTGACCTCGATGAAGAAGAACTCGCCGCGTTCGGCGTCGACGAGGAACTCGACGGTGCCGGCGCAGACGTACCGCGCCTCGGTCATGAGGCGGACCGCGGCGTCGCAGATCTCCCGGCGCAGGCGGGGGTCGAGGCGCGGCGACGGCGCGATCTCGACGACCTTCTGGTGGCGGCGCTGCACGGTGCAGTCGCGTTCGTGGAGGTGGACGACGTTGCCGTGCTCGTCGGCGAGGATCTGCACCTCGATGTGCCAGGCGCGCTCGACGAGGCGCTCGAGGAACACCTCGCCGTTGCCGAACGCGGCGCGGGCCTCGCGCCGGCCGGTCGCGACGGCCTCCTCGAGCTCCGCGGGGTCGTGGACCATGCGCATTCCGCGCCCGCCGCCGCCCCAGCTCGCCTTCACCATGAGGGGGAAGCCGACCTCGTCGGCCTGGCGGCGCCACTCGGCGGGCTCGTCCGGCAACGCCCCCGTCGCCGGCATGACGGGCACGCCGGCGCGTTCGGCGAGGGCGCGGGCCTCGACCTTGTTGCCGAGGCGGTCCATCACCATCCGCGGCGGGCCGACCCAGGTGATCCCCTCGCGGACGCACGCCTCGGCGAGCTCGGGGTTCTCGGCGAGGAAGCCGTAGCCGGGGTGGATGGCGTCGGCGCCGCAGTCGCGGGCGACGCGCATGATCTCCTCGATGCCGAGGTAGGCCCGCACCGGCTCCGCCCCGCGGCCCACCTGGTACGCCTCGTCGGCCTTGAACCGGTGGAGCGCGAACCGGTCCTCGAGGGAGTAGATCGCGACGGTGCGCAGCCCGAGCTCGGTGGCGGCGCGGAAGACGCGGATCGCGATCTCACTGCGGTTCGCGACGAGGAGCTTGCGGATCCGGCGGGGGGCCGCCGCGGTGGTCATGGCGTCCCGAAGAGGACGGGCTCGAGCCCCAGGGTCAGGCCGGGCCGTGTCCGGACGGCGCGCACCGCCATCACGACACCGGGCATGAAGCTCTCCCGCGAGAGCGAGTCGTGGCGGATCGTCAGGGTCTCGTCGTGGCCGCCGAGGATGACCTCCTGGTGGGCGACGAGGCCGGGGAGGCGGACGGAGTGGACGACGGGGTCGCCCTCCATCAGCCCGGCGGTGCGGAGGGCGGTGCCGGAGGGGGCGTCGAGCTTGCGGTCGTGGTGCAGCTCGATGATCTCCGCCTTCGGCATGTGCCGTGACGCCTCCGCGGCGAAGCGCATCATGAGGACGGCGCCGACGGCGAAGTTCGGGGCGATGAGCGCGTTCGCGGTCCCCCCCTCGGCGAGGGCCCGGATCTCGGCGACCTGGTCGTCGGTGAGGCCGGTGGTGCCGACGACGACGTGGACGCCGGCGCGGAGCGCGGTGGTGACGTTCGCGAAGACGGTGTCGGGGATGGTGAAGTCGACCATCACCTCGGGCGTGCCGGACGCGAGCGCGGCGGTGAGGTTCTCGTAGCTGTCGGGCTGCCCGCCGAGGGTGGGGTCGACGGACATCGCCACGCGCATGTCGTCCTCGCGCGTGACGGCGCCGACCACGGCCTGGCCCATGCGGCCACCGGCTCCCGAGACGCAGACGTCGATCACCCGGCGAGCCTACAGTGGGCGCCGGAGTCGTATCGTTCGCGGGGTGCGTCTGATCCTCGTGCGGCACGGACAGTCCGAGTGGAACGCCCTCGGGCGGCTCCAGGGGGTGTCCGATCCCCCCCTCAGCGACGCCGGCCGGGCGGAGGCGGTGGCCCTCGGGCCGTTCGTCGCCGCGCTCGCCCCGGAGGTCGCGGTGTCGTCGGATCTGCGGCGCGCCGTCGTGACCCGGGAGCTGCTCGGCCTGCCCGCGACCGTCGCCGTGGCGGAGGACGACCCGCGGTGGCGCGAGTCGGACCTCGGGGAGTGGACGGGGCGCCTGCCCGGTGACCTGTCCCCCGCCGAGCACGCCGACTTCCTGCGCTGGCGCGTCGGGCGCCACACCCCGCCGGGGGGCGAGAGCTGGGCGCGGACCCGGGCCCGCGTGGCGGAGGCGGCGCGGGACCTGGAGGCGACCGGCGCCCGCCGCGCCGTGGTCGTGACCCACGGGGGGCCGGTCCGCGCCCTCTGCCACGAACTCGCCGGACTCGACCCGGAGGCGATGGTCCCCGTCGCCAACGCCACCGTCACCATCATCGAGACCCTCCCCTCCCCCCACCTCGTCGCCTTCGGCATGAGCCCCGACCCCCGGAGCGGGGACCGCCACCTGGGGTGAGCCCGGCGGGCTCCGGGTGGGGCTCGTGTCGGTGATGGCCGAATGGACCTCGGGGCTCCGGCCAAGTGGCCGGAGGGGTCGCGGCCAATTGGACCCACCGGTCACGGCCACGTGGCCGGACGGGTCGTGGCCAAGTGGCCGGACGGGTCGTGGCCAAATGAACCCCGGTCACGGCCACGTAGCCGCCGGCGTCGCGGCTACGTGGCCGCCTGATGCGACGCTTCGGGCACCAGGAACTACCTCAGGCGAATGGACTCCGGGCCCACGGCCACGTGGCCGCCCGGTGACATGGCCGAGTGGCCGGTGGCCGAGCACCTGTCCTGTCCGGCGGAGGCGGCTCCGCTCGGACGCCCCCGCTCCGCTCAGTAGATCAGAACTCGTCCTCGGGGTTCCGTTCGAGGAGCTCGATGCGGTAGCCGTCGGGGTCGCGGAGGAAGCAGATCCGGGGGCCGCCGGGGTACGCCGCGTAGGGCTCCTTCTCCGGCGCGATCCCCGCCTCCGCGAAGCGGGCGAGCTCGGCGTCCATGTCGTCGCTCACCGTCAGGGCGATGTGGCCGTACCCCTCCCCCAGCTCGTACGGCTCCGTGCGGCCGTCGTTGAGGGTCAGCTCCAGCCGCGCGCCGTCGCCCGGGAGGGCGAGGAAGATCACCGTCGCCGTGTCCCCACCGACCCGGCGCCGCCCCCGCTCCTCGAAGCCGATCGCCCCGTAGAACGCCAGGGAACGATCCTCGTCGAGCACGCGGATCATCGTGTGGATCAGTTCGACGGGCATCGGTGCCTCCGGCTCCGGGGACGGTTCCGCGCCCGATGCTACCCGCCCCCACGTCCCCGAGACCGACGGTCCACCCGGCCGGCGCGGGCGACCCGGCCGGCGGGACGACGCCCCCTGCTACGCCGCGATCCCCAGCTCCATCTGCGCGGCGCCCTCGGCCGCCCGGTAGGCGTGGGCGGTGTTGCCCCACCCCCGCAGCCCCCAGACGTCCACGCGCTCGACCCGCCCCTCGTCGCCGAGGAGCCGCAGGGCCTCGCGCACCGACGACAACGCCGGCCCCCCGGCGGGGCGGCCGAACGCCAGGCGGTCCCGCACGTCCTCCGCGCTCCACACGTGGTCACCCCGCGACCGCAGGACGGCCTCCACGACGTCCGCCAGATCCGCCGCCGTCCAGCGCCCGTGCGCCCGTCCCCGCCGCAGCCTCCCACCCATCCCGATCACGTCCGCCTCCTCCGCATCACGACCTCCCACATCGTAGCGCGTTCGTCGAACGTGTGTTCGATACCGGACGCGCCGACGTCGGATCGGAGGGTGCGCGATCGCCGGGATCGGGAAGACTGTCCCGACGCCCCCACCGGAGGATCCCGATGCCCGCCCCCGCACTGACCAGCCGCGCCGTCCGCTTCGAGGAGTTCGGGGAGCCCGCCGACGTCCTGAGCGTCTCCCGCATCCCGATGCCGGCGCCCGGTCCCGGTGAGGTGACGATCCGGCTGACGTCGCGCCCCATCAACCCGTCCGACCTCTCCGTCGTCCGCGGACGGTACGGCGACCTGCCGCCGCTGCCCGCCACCCCCGGGCTGGAGGGCGTCGGCGAGGTCGAGGCCCTCGGCGAGGGCGTCGGCAACGTCACCATCGGCGACCGCGTCGTCTCCCTCGGCATCACCCCGGGGACGTGGGCGGAGCGGATGACCGCGCCCGCCGCGACGCTCGTCCCCATCCCCGACGGCGTCTCCGACGACGCCGCCGCCCAGCTCGTCGTCAACCCCCTCACCGCCTGGGTGCTCGTCGTCGAGGAGCTCGACGTGCAGCCCGGCGAGTGGCTGCTCCAGAGCGCCGCGGGATCGACGCTCGGGCGCGTGGTGCTGCAGCTCGCGAAGGCGCGTGGCTTCCGCACCATCAACATCGTCCGCCGCCCCGAGGGCGCACAGGAGCTCCTCGACCTCGGCGCCGACGAGGTGATCGTCGGCGGTGACGACCTCCCCGCCCGCGTCGGGGAGATCACCGGCGGCGTCGGCGTCGCGAAGGCGATCGACGCCGTCGGCGGCCCGCTCGCCGCCGCCATGGCCGCGTCGCTCGCGGTGCGGGGCACCCTCGTCACCTACGGGCGCCTCTCCCAGGAGCCCGCCCCGTTCGACACCGGCCAGCAGATCTTCCGCGGCTCGACCGTCCGGGGGTTCTGGCTCGCGCACTGGTTCCGCGAATCCACCCCCGCCCACGTGCAGGAGACGATCGCGACGATGCTCGGGATGATGGCCGAGGGCGTCGTCGACCCCCCGGTCGAGGCGCGGTACGACCTCGCCGACATCCGCGCCGCCGTCGCCCACGCCGAACGGCCCGGCCGCGCGGGCAAGGTGCTGCTCGTCGGCTGACGCCGGCCCGCGGGCCGGGCCCCGCCGTCCCGATCAGGCGGCGGCGAGCTCCGGGCTGAGCCTGCGGACGGCGTCGCGGATCAGTTCGCCCGTCGGGCCGATCGCGGCGACGGACATCGCCTCCGGGGCCCAGTGCTCGTGCGCGAGCGCCTGCACGTCATCGACCGTCACGGCCTCGACGCGCTCCACGATCTCGTCGACCGTCAGCATCTCCGTGCCCGTCAGGACGGACCGGCCGATGCGGTTCATGCGGGTGCCGGAGCTCTCCATCCCGAGCACCAAGCGGCCCTTCAGGTGGTCCTTCGCCCGGCGGAGCTCCTCGGCGGGCAGCGGTTCCGAGCCGATGCGCCGCAGCTCCGTCGCGATGATGTCGCAGCACACGCCGAGGTTGTCCTCGCGCGTGCCGAGGTAGACGCCGACCTGGCCGGCGTCGGCGTAGCCGACGACGTAGGAGCCGACCGAGTACGCCAGGCCGCGCTTCTCACGGACCTCCTGGAACAGGCGGCTGCTCATCGACCCGCCGAGCACCGTGTCGAGCACCGACTGGGCGTGACGGCGCGGGTCGTTGCGCGACAGGCCCGGGCCACCGAGGCACAGGTGGTACTGCTCCGTCGCCTTCTCCTTCACCACGAGGGTCGGGGCGCCGGCGCTGGCGGCCTCGAAGACACCCTCCGACGCCACCGACGGCAGGTCGCCGAGGAGGCGCTCCGAGAGCTCCATCACCCGCTCGTGGGTGATGTTGCCCGCCGCCGCGACGACCATGTTCGGCGCCGTGTAGTGACCGGCGTGGTAGGCCCGCACCCCCGACTCGGGGACGCTGCCGATGACCTCGCGCGTGCCGATGACGGGACGGCCGAGGGCCTGGTCCGGGAAGACCGCGCGACTCGCGAGGTCGTGGATCTGGTCCTGGGGGTCGTCCTCGTACATGGCGATCTCCTCGAGGACGACCTCGCGCTCCTGGTCGAGGTCGAGGAACGACGGCCGCTGCGCCATGTCCGTCAGCAGCGGCATCGCCTGGTCGAGGAGCTCGTCGAGCACCCGGCAGTAGAGGACCGTGTAGTCCTTGCCGGTCGCCGCGTTCACCTCGCCGCCGAGGCCGTCGAAGGCCTGGGCGATCTGCTCCGGCGAGTGCGTCGGCGTGCCCTTGAACAGCATGTGCTCGAGGAAGTGGGAGATCCCCGCCTCCTCGTCGCGCTCGAACCGCGAGCCGACCCCGATCCAGATCCCCAGGGCGACCGAGCGGACCCCCGGGATGGCCTCCGTGACGACACGGAGACCACCCGGGGTGACGCCGATCACCGGCGGGGGCGTGGCCGAGGCCGGCGCGCTCATCCGACTACTCCGCGGCGGTCAGTCGCCGGCGGCGGCGGCGCGGGCGCTCGCCGTCGTCGTCGCCGGACTCGCCGGCCGACCCGTTCTCGCCCCCGCCCCCGTCGACGTCCTCCATGCCGACGATGCGCAGGCCGATGCGGCCGCGTGCCTTGTCCACCTCGACGACCGTCACGTCGACCACGTCGCCGCGGTTGACGACGTCCTCGACCTTGTCGACCCGGCCGCGGCCGAGGTTCGAGATGTGCAGCAGGCCGTCGACGCCCTTCGTCAGCTCGACGAACGCGCCGAACGTGGTCGTCTTCACGACCTTGGCGCCCAGGTAGGTGTCGCCCACCTCGACGTCCTTGGTCATCGCGCGGATCGCCTCGACGGCCGCGTCGGCCTTCTCGCCGTTGACGCCGTACACCTTGACGGTGCCGTCGTCCTCGATCGAGATCTCGACCTCGTAGTCGGCCTCGAGGCCGCGGATCGTCTCGCCGCCCTTGCCGATGACGGTGCCGATGCGCTCCGGGTCGATCTTGATCGCCGTGATGCGCGGGGCCCACGCCGACAGCTCCGTCCGGGGCTCCGGCAGGGTCTCCGCCATGATCCCGAGGATGTGCTCGCGGCCGGCCTTCGCCTGCGCGAGGGCCTCCCGGAGGATCTCGAAGGTCACGCCGGTGATCTTGATGTCCATCTGCAGGGCGTTGATGCCCTCGGACGTGCCCGCGACCTTGAAGTCCATGTCGCCGAGGTGGTCCTCGTCGCCCTGGATGTCGCTGAGGATGATGTGGTCGTCACCCTCCTTGATGAGGCCCATCGCGATGCCCGCGACGGGGCGCGTGATCGCGACGCCGGCGTCGAGCAGTGCGAGGGTCGAGCCGCAGACCGACGCCATCGACGACGAGCCGTTGCTCTCCAGCGTCTCGGAGACGAGCCGCAGCGTGTACGGGAACTCGACGTCGTCCGGGATCATCGGCAGGAGGGCCCGCTCGGCGAGCGCGCCGTGGCCGATGTCGCGGCGCTTCGGGCCGCGCATGAAGCCGGTCTCGCCCACGGAGAACGGCGGGAAGTTGTAGTGGTGGATGTAGCGCTTCGTGGTCTCGATGCCGAGGCCGTCGATGCGCTGCGCCTCCTTCGTGGTGCCGAGCGCGAGGCTCGTCAGCACCTGGGTCTCACCGCGCGTGAACAGGCCGGAGCCGTGGACGCGCGGCAGGATGCCGGCCTCGCACGTGATCGGCCGGATCTCGTCGGCCTTGCGCCCGTCGGGGCGGTGCTTGTCGACCGCGATCCGCTTGCGGATCAGGCTCTTCTGCAGCGCGTCGAACGCGCGGCTGAAGGCGGCGACGTCCTCCGGGTCGGCGTCGGCGCCGACGACGGCCTCGCGGGCCGCCTCGCGCACGGCGGCGACCTTGTCGCGGCGCAGCAGCTTCGCCTGCTCGGAGGTGGCCTCGGCGAGGTCCTTGCCGGCGGCCTTCTCGATGGCGGCGGAGACCTTCTCGTCGACCGAGACCGGCGCGATGTCCCACTTCTCCTTGCCGGCCTTCTCGACCAGCTCCAGCTGGACGGCGCAGAGGTTCCGGATCTCCTCGTGGGCGATCTGGAGGGCCTCGAGCATCGTCTCCTCGTCGACCTCGCGGGCGCCGGCCTCGACCATCGAGATGGCCTCGGCGGTGCCGGCGACGACGAGGTCGAGCTCCGACTCCTCGGTCTCCTGCAGCGTCGGGTTGATGATGAACTCGTCGCCGATCAGGCCGATGCGGACGGCGCCGACCGGGCCCTGGAAGGGCAGCTCGGAGATCATCAGCGCGGCCGAGGCGCCGTTCAGCGCCAGGATGTCGAACGCGTTGACCTGGTCCACGGACAGCACGGTCGCGACGACCTGCGTCTCGTTGCGGTAGCCCTTCGGCCAGAGCGGCCGGATCGGCCGGTCGGTCATGCGCGCCGTGAGGGTGGCGCGGTCGCTCGGACGCGACTCGCGCTTGATGAAGCCGCCGGGGATCTTGCCCGCGGCGTACATCCGCTCCTCGACATCGACGGTGAGGGGGAAGAAGTCCGCCCCCGGGCGGGGCGTCTGCGCGCCCACCGCCGTCACCAGCACCACCGTGTCACCCGAGCGGACGAGCACCGCCCCGTTGGCCTGCTTGGCCAGCTTCCCCGTCTCGAACGAGATCGGAGCATCACCGATCTTCGCGGTAACGACCTCTACACCCATGTCACACCCTTTGTCTGCCCCGCCGACCTGTTCGGCCGGGGCGCCTCAGCCCGGCGCCCTGTGCGCCGGTCCGTCCGTTCGTCGGCCGCGCCTACCTGCGCAGGCCGAGCTTCTTCGTCAGCTCGCGGTAGCCGTCCAGATCGGTCTTCTGAAGGTAGTTCAGGAGGCGCCGGCGGCGCCCGACCATCTGCAGGAGGCCACGTCGCGAGTGGTGGTCCTTCTTGTGGAGCTTGAGGTGCTCGGTGAGGCCGTTGATCCTCTCGGTGAGGATGGCCACCTGCACCTGCGGCGAGCCCGTGTCGGTCTCGTGGCGGCGGTGCCCACCGATGACCTCGGCCTTCGCGTCCTTGTCGAGCATGCGGTTCTCCTGTCTCAGCCGCGGCGCAGCCTGAGCCACCCCGGGTCGTCACGTGATGCGCACAGGGGGGTCACGTGGTCCGCGACGCGCACCCCGGCGCGTGGCGAGGGTATCAGAGACCCCCCGCCGCACCCCGTCCGGTAAACGTCCTGCACCCGTCAGATAAGCGGGGACCCCGCGATCCTGGCCCCCGGGACAATGGCCGGAGACCCCGCGGAGACGGGAGACTGCCCGTGCTTCCCCATCCCGGGGTCCCGGAAGCGGTAGCGCCACCCGGCGCTCGGAGAGAACCGCACCCATGGAGGCAGGAGACGTGCCCTACACGCCCGAACAGGCGGCGGCGCTCGCCGCCCAGCTCGGCCCCCTGTACGGACTGCGCCCGGACCAGCTCCCCACGAGCGTGTTCGACAGCGTCCTCAACGGCCTGGAGCAGTGCCAGGCGATCCTCGACGCGATCCCCCAGCAGGAGACCCCCGCACCGCTCACGGAGTACCAGGCGACCGTCGTCGTCGAGCCGACCGCGAAGGGATGGGCACCGTGACGACCACCGCCCCACCGTCCACGTCGACCGTCAGCCGGCGGGACTTCGTCAAGACCGCCGCGGCCGGCGTCGCGGCGGCGTCCGTGCTCGCCACCCCGATGTCGGCGCTCGGCACGTCGAAGAAGCCGCCGCCCGGGAAGGGATCCGGGGTCCCCGACGTCCCCCTCTACGACCTGGAGCTCTCGGAGGCCGGGCGCCTCATCCGCGCCGGCAAGCTGTCCCCCGTCGACCTGGCCGTCGCCACCCTCGAGCGCATCGAGGCCGTCGAGCCGAAGGTGCTGGCGTTCGTCAACAAGTACCCCGACGCGGAGATCCTCGCCCAGGCCCGCAAGGCCGAGAAGCTGGCGCGGCGGGGCACCTACCTCGGCCCCCTCCACGGCATCACCGTCGGCCTGAAGGACATCTACCTCACCGAGGGCAAGGTCACCGAGGGCAACTCGAAGCTCTACACGGGCTTCGTCCCGGGCTTCGACGCCGAGTCGGTCGCGCGGCTGAAGGCCGGCGGCGCCGTCGTGCTCGGCAAGGTCGGCACCAGCGAGCTGGCCACCGCGACCGCGTCGGCGGCGAACAACCCGTGGGACCTGCTGCGCACCCCCGGCGGGTCGAGCTCGGGGTCGGCCGCGGGCGTCGGCGCCTCCGAGTTCATGGTCGGCATGGGCACCTGCACCGGCGGGTCGATCCGCGGGCCCGCCGCGAACGTCGGGATCAGCGGGTTCAAGCCGACGTACGGGACGATCAGCCTCCACGGGATCCTCCCCCTCGCCTGGTCGATGGACCACCCCGGCCCGCTGGCGCACTCCGCCCTCGACTGCGCCCTCGTGGTCGACGCGCTCGGCGGCCAGGACCCGAAGGACCCGTTCACGCGGCCGGTGAAGAGGTACCGGCTGGCGAAGCGCCTGCTGGAGGCGCCGTCCCGCAAGCCGCTGCGCGGCGTCGTGGTCGGCGTCCCCGCCCCCGGCGACTACTTCCTCGGCGTGCCGAACGACGAGGAGCTCGCGGCGTTCACCGCCGCGGTCGACGTCGTCCGCCGGCAGGGGGCGACGGTCCGCGAGGTCACCACACAGGCCCTCATCCCGGGCCTGACGAGCACCTCGTCGTTCTACGACATCATCCGCAGCCACGAGGTCGCGGCGTACCAGTACGTCAACCTGATCTCGCAGCCGCAGAACATGTCGCCCGACTACCTCAGCCGCGTCGCGGCCGGGGTGCTGATGCCGGGGCACGCCTACGCCCAGGCGCAGCGGGTGCGGCGCCTGTGGTGCGACGCGATCCTGTCGGTGTTCGACGAGGTGGACGTCCTGATCCACCCCGCCGACAACATCGCCGGGCTGAAGGCGGGCGGCGGCACGCCGTCGGCGCGACGGTCCTCGGGCAGCAAGACCAACCCGTGGAACCTGACCGGCGCCCCGGCGATCGCGATCCCCACCGGGATCTCGGCCGCCGAGGGGATGCCGCTGTCGATGCAGTGCGCCGCGGCGCCCGGCAACGACGCGGAGGCGCTGCTGGTGGCCCACGGCTTCCAGCTGGCGACCGACTTCCACAAGGCCCGCCCCGCGCTCTAGCGGTCCCGCCGGCGCGCCCTCCCCACGGACGGGGAGGGCGTGCCGCCGGGCGCGCCCTCAGGCGGTGGGGTCCCCGGGGGGCCGGGCGGCCAGTTCGCGGGTGCGGTCGATGTCCTGGCGGACCTGCGCCATCAGCTCGTCCGCGGAGGCGAAGCGCTTCTCGTCGCGGAGGCGCTCGATGAAGTCGATCCGCATCGTCTGGCCGTAGATGTCGCTCCCGTCGTGGTCGAGCAGGAACGCCTCCAGCCTCAGCGTCGAGCGGATGTCGCTGGCCGTGAAGGTCGGGGCGACGCCGATGTTCACCGCGGCCGCGCTGCGGCCGCCGGCGAGCACCGCACGGCCGGCGTAGACGCCGCGGCTCGGCAGGGCCGAGTCGGCGGGGATCTCGAGGTTCGCGGTCGGCAGGCCGATCGTGCGGCCCCGGCCGTCGCCGGGCACGACGACGCCCTCCACCGAGTGCATCCGCCCCAGCAGCGGGATGACGGCGGCGACCTGGCCCGTCGCGACGAGCCGCCGGATCCGGGTCGACGACACCGGCTTGTCGTCGGGGCTCGTCACCATCCGGGGCGACTCGACGACGAGGGCGCGGGACCGGCCGAACTGGGCGAGCATCTCCACCGTGCCGCTCCCCTGGTGGCCGAACCGGAAGTTCTCCCCCACCACCACCGCATCCGCACCCACCGGCGGGGCGACGAGCATCTCCGCGAACCGCTCCGCGCGGATCCGGGAGAACGCCCGCGTGAACGGGACCACCAGCAGCTCGTCGACGCCGAGGCGCTCGATCAGCTGCGTCTTGAACCCGATGTGCGTCAGCACCGCCGGCCGCAGCTCCGGCCGCAGCACCGCGATCGGCTGGGGCTCGAACGTCAACGCCATCGAGCCGAGGCCGCGCTCGGCCGCCAGCTCGATCGCCCGGCCGATCACCGCCTGGTGCCCGATGTGGACCCCGTCGAACGTCCCGATCGCGACCACCCGCCGGGGACCGCCGAGGGGCAGGTCGCCGAGCGAGTTGTACCGCCTCACCGGGGGCTCCCGATCACGACGGACGGGCGCAGCGCCCCGCCGTCGGCGGCGCCCACGGCGATCAGGCGGCCGTCCGCCACCATCGCCACCGGACCCCCGTCCGCCCCGGCGTCCGCCGCCGGCACCGCTCGGCCGTGCAGGACGTCGGCGGCCTCCGCCGGATCGAGGTCGCGGCGGGCCATGTGCCCGAGGGCGCGCAGCGGGTCGACCGCCGCGTCCAGGGAGACCTCGTCCGGTGCGATCGCGTCGTCGACCGACAGCACCCCCACCGCCGTGCGCCGCAGGGCCGTGCAGTACGCCCCCGTCCCGAGGCTCTCCCCGATGTCCGACGCCAGCCGCCGCACGTACGTGCCCGACCCGCAGTGCACCTCGAGCCGGAAATCCCCGTCGCCGAGGTCGTCGACGAGCCGCAGGGCGTGGATCGCCACGTCGCGCTCCGGCAGGTCGGTGACGTCCTCGCCCCGCCGCACCTTGGCGTAGAGGCGCTCGCCCTCGACCTTCACCGCCGACAGGGCCGGCACCCGCTGGCGCACGCGGCCGACGAATCCCGGCAGCACGGCCGCGACCTCCTCGGCCGAGGCCGGCGGGCCGGCGGGCTCGATCGGCCCCTCCGTGTCGCCGCTCCGGGACGTGAAGCCCGTCCGGACCGTCGCCAGGTACGTCTTGTCGAGGCCGGTGAGGAACGGGGCGAGGCGCGTCGCCCTCCCCACCATCAGCACCAGCAGGCCCGTCGCGAACGGGTCGAGCGTGCCGCTGTGCCCCACCTTCGTCCCGCGGGGCAGGCGACGCCGCGCCGCGGCGACGATGTCGTGCGACGTCGGCCCGGCCGGCTTGTCGACCAGCAGCAGGGCGGGCGCCGGCGGGGCGGGCGCCTCAGCCACCGGCCCCGTTCGCGTCGAGCCGCTCCCGCATGCGGTCCTCCAGCCACGGCAGCAGGTCCTCGGGCGGGCGGCCCGTGCTGAAGCCCGCCGCGGCCTTGTGCCCGCCGCCGCCCTCCTCGCGGGCGATCGCCGCCACATCGACCCGGGGGTCGACGGAGCGGAGGGACACCCGGTACAGCCCGGGGGGGCCCGACTCGCGGACCAGGGCGGCGGCGCTCACGCCGCGCACACCCCGCATCACCTCGACGATGCCCTCGCAGTCGTCGCCGCCGGCGCGGGTGAAGTCGTCCTCCGTCAGCACCGCCGCCAGCATCCGCCCGTCGGCGAGCGCCCGCGCGCCCTCCAGGGCGCGCCCCATCAGCAGCAGGCGGTCGAGGGGCTGCTCCTCGAACAGCCGCCGCGACATCGCCGCGGGATCGACGCCCGCGGCGATCATCCGCGCCGCGATCTCGTGCGCCCGGGGGCGGGTGTTCGTGTAGCCGAACCGGCCGGTGTCGGTGACGAGGCCGACGTACAGGGCCTCCGCCACCTCGCGGGTCAACGGCCACCCCGCCGCGTCGATCACGCCGACCAGCACCTCGGCCGTCGACGACGCGTCCGGCTCGATCAGGTTCAGGTCGCCGAAGCGGGTGTTGTCCTGGTGGTGGTCGATGTCGATGATCAACCGCGCCGCCTCGTGGACCGGCTCCGGCCACATGCGGCGCTCCGTCGCGCAGTCCACCGCGATGAGGACCCGGTCGGCGATGTCGTCCGGGAGCTGCGGCGAGAACGACTCGCCCTCGGCCGGCAGGAAGAGCAGGTCGCTCGGGACGGCGGGGACGTCGGCGTGGGCGAGCACCACGTCCCGGCCGGCGGCGCGCATCGCGCGGGCCAGCCCGAGGATCGAGCCGATCGCGTCGCCGTCGGGGTTGTGGTGCGCCGTGATGACGAACCTCTCCCCGGGGCGGGTCAGCACCTCGGCGACCTCCGCGGGGGTCGCGTCCCGGCCGTTCCGCTCGCTCATCCGTCCTCCGGTCCGATGCCGCCGGTGACCTCGTCGATGAAGCGGGTCAGCTCGACGGCGTCCTGCTGTGTCGTGTCGTAGTGGAACGTCAGCTGGGGCGTGTGACGGGACCGCAGCTCCGCGGCGAGGCGGGACTGCAGCAGGCCCCGCGCCGAGTCGAGGGCCTCCTGGCTGCCGCGCCGCTCGCGGGTGCGGAGCGTCGTGAAGAAGACCTTCGCCTCGCGGACGTCCTGCGTCGACTCGACGTGGGTGATCGTCACGAAGCCGAGGCGCGGGTCGGACAGCTCGCGGGCGATGACCTCGGCCAGGACCTGGCGCAGCGCGGTGTCGACCCGGCGCATCCGCGTGGTGCGGGCGCGCTTCGCCATCAGGAGCCCCACGCGGCGTCGCGGTCGGACCCGACCGCCACGAGCTCACGCGCCGACCCGACCACCTGGAACGCCTCGTCGCCGTCGAGCCACCGGGCGGCGTCGGAGATCCGCTCGTCGGTCTCGGAGGCCGACCTGCCCACGAGCGCGAGCGTCAGGCCCGCCCGCTGCCACAGGTCGTGGTGGTCGACCTCGGACACGGCACAGGAGAACCTGCGGGTGAGACCGGCCTTCACCCGCAGGAGCTCCCTGCGCTTGGTCTTGAGGGACGCGCCCTCCGGCAGATGGAGGTCGACGCTCAGGATTCCCACGAAGCCGCGCTCCATCTCGACGAGGACCTACCCCTCGTCGGCGTCGTCCGGCTCGGCCGGCGGCGCGACGACCTTCGGGGCCGGCGGCGGGGCCGCGGCCTGCGCGGTCCGGGCGACCTCGCGGAGCTCGAACGCCTCGATGGTGTCGCCCTCCTTGACGTCGTTGTAGTCCTCGATCAGGACACCGCACTCGAAGCCCTGGGCCACCTCGCGGGTGTCCTCGTTGAAGCGCTTCAGCGAGGCGATCTTGCCCTCGTGGACCACGATGCCGTCGCGGAGCAGGCGGACGTTGGCGTTGCGGCGGACGATGCCGTCGGTCACGTAGCAGCCGGCGATGGTGCCGATGCGGCTCGCCTTGAACGTCGCCCGCACCTCCAGCTGGCCGATGACGTCCTCCACGATGTCCGGCTCCAGCAGGCCGACCAGGGCGTCGCGGACGTCCTCGATGGCGCGGTAGATGACCCGGTACGTGCGGATGTCGACGCCCTCGCGCTCGGCGAGCACGCTCGCCTCCGGCCGGGGACGGACGTTGAAGCCGATGATGACGGCCTCCGACGCGGACGCCAGGGAGACGTCCGACTCGGTGATCGCGCCGACGCCGGTGAGGATGACCCGCAGGCGCACCTCGGTCTGCTCGATCTTGTTGAGGGCGTCCTCGAGGGCGCCGACGGAGCCCTGCACGTCGCCCTTGATGATGATGTTGAGCTCCTTGAGCCCACCCTCCTTGATGCGCGCGAAGAGGTCGTCGAGCGACACGGGCCGCTTGTTGGCGAGCTCCTCGGCGCGGAGGCGCTGGCTGCGCTCCGACGCGCGCTGACGGGCGGCGCGCTCGTTCTCGACCACCCGGAACCGCTCGCCGGCGTCCACGACGCCGCCGAGGCCGAGGATCTCGACCGGGACCGACGGACCCGCCGTCTCCAGCGCGGAGCCCTTGTAGTCGGCCATCGCGCGGACGCGCCCGTAGACGTCGCCCGCCACGATCACGTCGCCCACCCTGAGGGTGCCGCGCTGCACCAGCAGCGAGGCGACCGGGCCGCGGCCCGGGTCGAGGCGCGACTCGATGACCGTGCCCGAGGCCTCCGGCTTCGGGTTGGCCTTCGGCTCCGCGTCGGCGTCCACCACCAGCAGGATCGTCTCGAGCAGCGTCTCGATGCCGGTCCGCTCCGTCGCGGAGACGGGCACGAACTCGTGGGTGCCGCCCCAGTCGGAGGGGATGACCTCGCGCTGGCTGAGCTCCTGCTTCACGCGGTCGGGGTTCGCCCCGACCTTGTCGATCTTGTTCACGGCGACCATGAACGGCACCTCGGCGGCGCGTGCGTGGTCGATCGCCTCGACGGTCTGCGGCATGACGCCGTCGTCGGCGGCCACCACGATGACCGCGACGTCCGTGATCTTGGCGCCGCGGGCGCGCATGGCCGTGAAGGCCTCGTGGCCCGGCGTGTCGAGGAACGTGATCTCGCGGCCGTCGTGGTGCACCTGGTAGGCGCCGATGTGCTGGGTGATGCCGCCGGCCTCGCCGGCCGCCACCTCGGTGGAGCGGATCGCGTCGAGCAGCGACGTCTTGCCGTGGTCGACGTGGCCCATGACGGTCACGACCGGCGCACGGGTGACCAGGTCGGCCTCGTCGTCGTCGAACTCCTCGGCCCGCTCGGCCTCCTCCTCGGCGTGGACGACGGTGACCTTGCGCTCCATCTCGCCGGCGATCAGCTCGATCGCGTCGTCGGAGAGGGACTGCGTGATCGTCGCGAGCTCGCCGAGCCCCATCAGGAGCTTGATGATCTGCGACGTCGGGACGTCGAGGATCTCGGCGAAGTCCTTGACCGTGGAGCCCGAGGGCACCTCGACCATGGGCATGTCCGCGGGCGCGATGACGACCGCGGGCTTCTCCTCCTGGCGCGGGCCGGGGCGACCGCCACGGCGGTCGCGGCCCTGCTGCGCGGGACCGCGGCGACCGGCCTGCGGGTCGATGACCACGCGACGGCGCTTGCCGCGCGGGCCTCCGCCCATGCCGCCGCCCATGCCACCGCCGCCGGGGCCACCCTGGCCACCGCCGCCGGGACGCGGGCCGGCGCCACCGGCGCCTCCGCCGGTGCGCGGGCCGGGGCCGCCACCGCCACCGGGACGGCCGCCACCCTGGGCGGGGCCGGCCGGGACGGGCGGCGGACGGTAGAGCGGGGGCTTCGGCTTCGCGGGCTCGGGACGCCGCGGAGTCACCGGGGCCTCCGCCGCGGGGGCGGGGGCCTCGGGCGCGGCGGGTGCCGCGGCCTCGGGGCCGGCGTCTCGGCGGGCGCCTCGGCGGCCGGGGCGGGCGTCGCGGCCGCGGGGGCCTCGACCGGCGCCTCGGCGGCGGGAGCGGGTGCCTCCTCCGTCACGGGTGCCGCGGCCTCGGGGGCCGGGGCCTCGGCGGGCGGCGGCGTCGCGGCCTCGGGGGCCGGGGCCTCCGGGGCCGGCGCGGGCTCCTCGACCGGGGCCGGGGCCTCGGCGGCGGGGACGGGCTCGGGGGCCGGCGGCGCGGGGGCCTCGGCGACCGGGGCCGGCTCCGGCGCAGGGGCGGGCGGCTCCTCGGCGACGGGCGCCGCGGGAGCGGGCTCGGGGGCCGGGGGCTCCTCCTCGGCGGCGGGCGGGGGCGTGTACGGCGTCCGGGGGGCGCCCGGGCGCGCGGGCAGGGGCTGACGCACCGGCGCCGGCTTGGGCGCGGGCTCCTCCACCTTCTCGACCTTCGGCGGCTCGGGGGCGCGCTCCGGCTTCGGGTAGCGGTTCGGGTTCAGGACGTGGAGTGCCTCCGCGACGTCGACGGTCGACGACGCGGTCTTGACGTTCACACCGGCCCGCTGCAGTCGCTGCAGGAGCAGGGAGCTCGGAAGCCCCTCCTCCTTGGCGATCTCGTAGATCCTCTTCTTCTCCATCACGTCCCCCATTGACCCTCCCCGCCGACGTCCGCGCCGAGCTCCGGATCGATCACCAGCTCGCCGCTCACCCTCGCTCCACGATGGAACGCGCGCCGCGCGACGGCCCTCTCGAAGCACTCAACCCGCCGGCACACGTACAACCCGCGCCCGCCGAGCCGGGACCGATCGTCCCGCACCAGGCGGTGCGTCCCGTCGCCCGGAGCGGCGACGAGACGGGCGAGCGCCGGCTTGGGGTGTCGGGCGCCGCAGCCGAGGCAGCGGCGCTCCGGCACGTGCCGGGCGCGTTCCGTCGAGATACCTCCTGCCCCTACGCCTCCTCCTCCGTCGTCCCCTCCGCGGCGGCCGCGGCCACGGCCGGAGCGAGCTCCGACACGCGCGCCCATCCCGATTCGGTGCCCGCCTCCTCGATCTCCTCGGCGGTCAGGGGCCTCCCGAGGGAGCCCTCCACCTCGGCCAGGCGTGCGTGGGTGGGCACGGCACAGTAGCGCGTCCCCGTCACGGCGGCGTTCGGGCACCGCTTGCCGGTGCGCAGCATCGCCGCGCAACGGAGCGTCCCCGACTCGGTCTCGTCGCCGAACTCGTCGTTCTCCTCCTCGCGGGCGAAGGTCGACTCGCTCTTGATGTCGATGTGCCAGCCGGTGAGGCGGGCGGCGAGCCGGGCGTTCATGCCCTCGCGGCCGATCGACAGCGACAGCTGGTCGTCCGGCACGATCACGGTCGCCTGGCGGTTCTCGTCGTCGACCAGGACCTCGCGGACCCGGGCGGGCGAGAGCGCCTTGGCCACGTAGCGGGCCGGCTCCTCGTTGAAGGGGATGATGTCGATCTTCTCGCCGCGCAGCTCCGACACGACCATGCGCACGCGCGAGCCGCGGGGGCCGACGCACGCGCCGACCGGGTCGACGCCCTGCACGTGGGAGATGACGGCGATCTTGGACCGCCAGCCGGGCTCGCGGGCGACGCCGCGGATCTCGACGAGGCCGTCGGCCATCTCCGGCACCTCGAGCTTGAACAGCTCGCGCACCAGCTGGTCGGAGCGGCGGCTCACGATGACCTGCGGGCCCTTGGTGGAGCTGCGCACCTCGATGATCACGGCCTTGATGCGGGCGCCGTGGTCGTACCGCTCGTTGTGCACCTGCTCGCTCTCGGGCAGCAGCGCCTCGACGCGGCCGAGGTCGACCAGCGTGTACCGCGAGTCGGACTGCTGGATGATCCCGGTCACGACGTCGCCGACGCGGTCGACGTACTCCTCGTACATCATCTCGCGCTCCGCCTCGCGGATCCGCTGCAGGATGACCTGCTTCGCGGTCTGCGCGGCGATGCGGCCGAAGTTGTCCGGGGTGACGTCGATCGCCTCGATCTCGTCGTCCTGGTACGCGGCCCAGTCGATGTCCGGCGGCGGCGGCTCGTACTCGGCGGGGTCGACGCCCTCGGGGATGACGGGCTCCTCGCGCGGCAGCACGCGGAGCTCCTCGCCCTCGGGGAGGATGACCTGCCAGACGCGCATCTCGCCGGTCTCGCGGTCGATGTCGACCCGCGCGAACTCGGCCGGGTCGGGCGTCTTCTTGTACGCGGCGAGCAGCGCGTCCTCGAGCGCGATGAGCAGGGTCTCGGAGTCGATCCCCTTCTCGCGCTCGATCTGCTTGATGGCCTCGATGATCTCTCGGTTCACCCTCTGCTCCCCCCAACGAACTCGACGGCCGTGGTCATGCCCGGCCGGCCCGCGACGGCGTTCCCGCGTGGCCCGCTCACCATGTCCCGACCTCCTCAACGGCGTTCGCCCGGCGCACGTGCTCCAGGGGGATCTCCATGACCCCGTCCTCGAGCTCGACGCGCACCGCGGCGTCGTCCGCGGCCACGAGCACGCCCGTGACCGACCTCGCGCCATCCTCGCGCTCCATCCTGATGCGGACCCTCCGGCCCACGGCCCTGCGGAAGTGCTCGGGCCGGCGCAGCGGCGGCTCGGGACCCGGCGACCAGACCTCGGCGCCGTGCTCCTCGAGGATCCCCGCGTCGTCCAGGGCCTTCGTCACCGCGACGCAGACCTCGTGGTCGACCCCGCCGGGGTGGTCCACGACCAGGCGCAGCATCGCGTCCGGACCGGCCAGCACCCTCAGCTCGAGCAGGTCGACCTCGGGCAGGGCAGCGGCCAGCGCCGTCTCGACGCGACGCTCGATCTCGTCATGGCCTGCCATCGGCTGCACCTCCCTTCGGCGGGGACTCCGTCCGCGCCCACAAAAAAGGTGGGTTCGTCACCCACCTCCGCCCGCACGCCTCACGTCATCCTCAGAGACAGGTGACGATAGCACTCCGCCCCCGCCGCGTCCCGGCGCGGAGGGGGCGGAGCGGTGATCAGGCCCCGTCCCCCGGCCGGTAGGTCCCGAAGCTCCAGAGGTTGCCCTCGGGGTCGCGCGCCGCGTAGTCGCGCGATCCGTAGTCCAGGTCGGCGAGCGGCCGGACGACCTCCGCGCCGGCCGCGACGGCGCGGTCGTGGTGGGCGTCGGGGTCGTCCACCACGACGTAGACGGCGCCCGACCCCGGCGGCGGGGCGAGGGCCCCCCACCCGTCCTCGCGCGCGGTGCCGAGCATCACGCGCGACGCGCCGTGCGCGAGCTCGGCGTGGGCGATCGTCCCGTCCCCGCCGGGGTGCACCCCGGCGGGGGCGAACCCCGAACCCGGCCCCCAGCCCGTCGATCGCGGCGGCGAGACGGCGTCCGAGCGCGTCGTCGAGGACGGCGAAGCGCGCGTCCCAGCCGGGGGCGTCGTGGAGGCGCTCCAGCAGCCGCGGGGCCTCCGCCCCGATCACGTCCTCCAGCTCGACCGTCCGGCGCGCCAGCGCGTGCATCGATGGACGACCGCGTCATCGCCATCGGCCGAGGCCACTACCATCCCCCCATGACCGATCCCGCGCCCCGTGACCCCCACATGCTCGTCGAGTTCCCCGCCGACGACCCCGAGCGCGCCGTGCGCTTCTGGGAGGGCGTGCTCGACCGGCCGCTCGCGCCGCGGCGCGATGACCAGGGCGAGGGCTGGCAGACGACCGGGGACGGGGCGGCGATGGGCGTCCACCCGCGGGCGAGCGGACCCGGTGACCGGGTGTCCCTCCCCTACTTCGCGGTCGACGACGTCGAGGCCGCGCTCGCCCGCGTGACCGACCTGGGCGGCTCCGTCGTCCACGCCGGCGGGCGGTGGGCGATCTGCCGCGACTCCGAGGGCAGCCCGTTCGGCCTGGGGCCGCTCGCGGCCTGAACCGGGTCAGGCGCTGCGGCGGGGGCCCGTGAGGTCGTCGCCGTCGAGCACGATCGTGACCGGGCCGTCGTTCTCCAGCGTCACGGCCATCGTGGCGCCGAACCGCCCCCGGGCGACCGGGACGCCGTGCGCCTCCACCGCGGTGGCGTAGGCCTCCACCAGTCCCTCGGCGTCGCCGGGCCGTGCGGCGCGCGACCACGACGGCCGGTTGCCGCGGCGCACGTCGGCGAGGAGCGTGAACTGGCTGACGCAGAGCAGGGCGGCGCCGTCGACCGCCGTCAGCGGCAGGTCGAACGGCCGGTCGCCGGCCGCGAACAGGCGCAGGCGGACGGTCTTGTCGGCGAGACGCCGGGCCTCGGCCGCGTCGTCGCCGTCCGCCACCCCGACCAGCGCGAGGAGCCCGGCGGCGATCTCGCCGACGACCGCGCCCTCCACCTCGACCCGGGCCCACCGGACCCTCTGCAGCACCACGCGCACCGGCGGAGCCTACGCGCGCCGGTGGCGGGGTCGGGACCGCCCGGCGCGGGTAGCATCGCGGCATGGACGACGCCGCCCCCGCACGCATCTCCGCCCACCTCGAGGAGATCGGCGCCGACACCGAGCGCCGCGGCGACCGCGAGTGGGTGGTGCAGGTGCCGTGCACGAAGCGCGGCGCGATCGGGGTGCTGCTGCAGGCCCGCGAGCGGACGCTGCTGCTGCGGGCGTTCGTGGTCCGCGGCCCGGACCGCGCGCACGCGGACGTCTACGCCCGCCTGCTCCACAAGAACCTGGCGATCCGCGACTGGCGGTTCGGCATCGACGGCCACGGCGACATCTACGCCGTCGCCGACACCCCGCTCGACGGGCTCGACGGCGACCGCATCGACGGGCTGCTCGGCGCGCTCAGCACGCTCGTGGACGAGACGTTCGAGAGCATCGTCCGCATGGGCTTCGACGTCCCCGAGGGCATCGAGTTCCGGCCGCCGCCGCGCATGGACGAGGCGGCCGGCCGCACCTGAGCCTCAGCGGCCCGCGGCCTCCGGGAGGCCGGTGCCGAACAGGCGGGCCAGGCGGTAGTGGCGGGCGGCGAGCGGGTCGCCGAGGCGCGAGAGGGACCGCGCCAGCCCGTAGTGGGCGTATCCGTCGGTCGGCGACAGCTCGACCGCCGCGCCGAACTCCTCGGCGGCCCGGGCGTAGGAGCGCGCCGCGAGGTACGCGCGGCCGAGGGCCTCGCGGATCGACCCCTTGTCCGGCTCCAGCGCCTTCGCCCGCTCCAGGGCGATCGCCGCCTGGTCGAACTCCCGGACCTGCAGCAGCCACTGGCCGTTGCAGAAGGCCTCGTACGCGTCGGCGCCGTCGCTCATCGGTCGACCGTAGCGCGCCGCGGCCGCCGCACGCCGAGCGCCGTCAGCACCCGCACGAGCGGCGTCGCCTGGCGCCGGACGGCGCGGCGCAGGCGGGCCGACTCGCGCCAGGCGGCGGCGGCGGCCCCCGGCGGGGGCGCATCGGGGGCGTACCGGGCGAGGGCGGCGCGGCGGTAGAGCCCCGACGGGTCGACGCCGGTGGCGGCGCGGATCGCGGCGGCCCGCTCGGTGGCGGATCCCGCGACGGGCGGGGCCCACCCGAGGGGCGCGATGGAGGCCTCCAGCTCCCGCGCCGCGGCGGTCACGCGGGTGCGCTCGTCGCCGCGGTGGCGGCCGCGCAGGCGGCGCACGGCGCGACCCACCGGGGCCGCGAGGGCCGCGACGAGGAGGATCAGGGCGGCGACCGCGGGCCAGTCCGCGCCGCCGGGACCGGAGTCCGGCGGAGACGAGACGGGGACGGGGTCGGCGGGGATCGGCTCGCGCTCGGCGGGCACGTCGGGCGTGACGGGGGCCGGCGGGGAGACCGCGGCGTCGGCGATGCCGCCGAGGTCGATGTCGATCGGCGTCGGCGCGTAGTCGGGTGACGACACCGATGCCGGGTTCGGCACGGAGCGGCCGGGGGTCGGGTCGAACGGGATCCAGCCCTCGCCCGGGAACCACACCTCCACCCAGGAGTGGGCGTCGCGGTCGAGCACGACCCAGCGGTCCTCCGCGGAGTCGTAGCGCCCGCCGGTGTACCCGACGGCGACGCGGGCGGGGATGCCGAGCGACCGGACCATCACCGCCATCGACCCGGCGAAGTGCTGGCAGAAGCCGCGGCGGCTGCCGAGCAGGAAGTCGACCAGCGGCGGGGGCGTCCCCGCCGTGCCGCCCGACCAGTCGTCGGGGACGCTCGTCGGGTACGGCGGCGCCTCGTCGTAGACGTAGGAGCGGCGCAGGTGCGCCTCGATGCGGTTCACCGCCGCGTAGGCGGTGGGGGCGTCGCCGATGACGTCCCGCGCGAGGGTGGCGACCGGGCCGTAGGCGCCGAGGCGCGCCGGGTCGACGCGGAACCCGCTCCCCCACAGCGGCACCTCGACGCCCGGCGTGGAGTAGTCGGGGCGCAGCGTCGTGGACCCGGCGGGGACCTCGTCGCCGCGGTACGCCGGCGCGGCGCCCAGCTCGGCGGGGGTCGGGCGCGGGACGCGCGTGCGCACCGTGTAGCGGTCGCCGGGCCCGAGGGCGCGCTCGAGGCGCACCGCGTCGCCCACCAGGTCGGCGGTGCCGGTGATCGCGCCGTTGATGCGCTGCGGCCGCCCCGACGCCATCACGACCTGGGTGCGGGCGCCGCGGAGGGTGATCGTCTGGATGGCGTCGGGTTCGTCCGCGACGGTCGGGTCGGGCGGCAGGCGCAGCACGCCGTCGCGCACGGGCAGGCCTGGCGACGGCCCGCTGTCGGCGAGGGTGAAGGCCACGCCGTCGAAGGCGTCGAGGCTCACCGCGCGCAGCGGCAGCGACCGCTCGGCTTGGACGGTGAGGGCGACCCGGGGGGTCGTCGGCCAGTCGAGCTTGCCGTAGTCCTGGCGCAGGTCGAGGCCACCGGTGGACGTGTCGCCCGACGTGCCGACCTCCCAGTCCTTCCAGCTCCACCACCCGTCGCCCGCCTGGGCGGGGCCGGGGCCGAGTCCCGCCGCGAGGGCGACGGCCACGCCGCCGAACGCGAGGGCGCCCCCCGCACGCCGCAGGGTCGCCCCGCCGCCGGCCGACCCGGCGCCGAGGGCGAGCACCGCGACGAGCGCGGCGAGCGCGAGGGCCCCGGCGGCGGCGCCCGAGGCGGGGGGCTCCACGGTCCACCGGTAGGCGAGGCCGACGCCGACGAGCACGAGACCCGCGACCGGTCGGCGGCGGGCCAGGATCTGCCAGGCGGCGCCGCCCGCGAGCACGGCGAGCGCCACGTCGAGCAGGGCGACGAGCTCGGGCTTCTCCGACGGGTCGACCGGCAGCCCCGACTCGGATCCGCTGGCGAGGCCGTCGGGGATCAGGGACCGCACGTCGGACCACGCGCCGCCGTCGAGCAGGGGCAGCGCGACCGGCGACAGCCGCAGGGCCATCGCGAGCACGCCGAGGACGGCGACGGCGACGGCGGCGCCGACCAGGGCGCCGCGGCGGCGGGGGGCCAGGGTGGCGACCGCGGGCAGGCACGCGAACAGGCAGAGCAGCAGCGTCCGTCCGCCGGGGACGCCGGCGTAGAGGCCCGACCAGGCGATGCCGAGCACGGCGACGGCGATCGCGGCGGCCGCGGCCGCGCCGGCCGCCGGTGCGCGGGCCCCCGGGGTCACCGCGCCACCGCCCCGGCCGGCGCGGGCGCCGCGGACAGGGCCGACGCCACGCGGCCGGGACCGGGGATGACGACGACCTCGGCGCCCGCCGCCATCAGGTCGCCCGCGCCCGCCGCCGCGGGGCCGCTCACCACCACCGCGACGCCGGTCCCCCGGGCCCGCGCCCGGGCGACGGCGGCGGGCAGCGCGGGATCCCCTGCGCTGGTCACGACGATCGCGGTGTCGGGGGCGTCGGGTCCCCCCGCCTCACCGGCGAGCGCGAGCGCCGCCCCGCGGGAGCCGCCGGCCTCGACGCGCGCGAGCGCCACCTCGATGACCGGCCACGTCGCGAGGGCGGAGGTGATCCGGGCCGGGGTGCGTCCCGTGTGGGACAGGGCGACCGGCTCGCCCGCCGCGCAGAGGTGGCGGGCGAGGGCGGCGGCGGCCGTGACCGCCGTCTCGAAGTCCTCCCCCGGCGGCCCGGCGCCGTCGAGCAGGACGAGGGTGGAGCGGCCCGACCCCTCGGGGGCGCGGAGCTCCTTCGTCTGCAGCCGCCCCCGCTTCGCCGTCTGCGCCCAGTGGACCCGCGACAGCGGGTCGCCCGCCTGGTACTCGCGCACCCGGTCGAGCTCGCCGAACCCCGAGTCGGCGCGGCGGCGGCGCGGCCCGCGGCCGGGCGCGCGCATCCCGAGGGGCATCCGGCCGATCGCCGGCGCCGCCGGCACCACCAGCAGCCGGTCGTCGCCGCCGCCCGCGCGGGATCGGCGCGCCAACCCGAACGGGTCCCGCACGGTCACCCGCGGCGGGGGGAGCCGGTGGTCGCCGCGCACCGCGGTCAGGATCCACCCGTCCCGGGTGGGCACCGGCTCGCCGGGGCCGCGGGCGGTGCCGAGGCCGGGGTCGACGTCGACGTCGAGGAGGCGGTCGAGGCCGGTGCGGTGCGCCCAGCCCGACCGGTGCGCCGTGATGCGGACCTCGTCCCCCGCCGGGCAGCGCGCGGGGGCGAGCCGGCGCTCGACCCGCAGCCCCGACGCGGCGACCCAGACGACGAGGGTCACGAGGACGGGCAGCGCGATCAGGCCCGCGCCGAGGGTGGCGAGCGCGGGGGTGCCGAAGCCCCCGCTCGCGACGAGGGCCGCCGCCCCGGCGAGCGCCAGGCCGAGCGCCCGCGCGGGAGCGCCGGCCCCCCGGGTCACAGCGGGACGGGCACCGCGTCGAGGGCGTCCGCCACGACCTCCTCGGCGGACGCGCCGCGGGCTCGGGCGTCGGGCGTCAGGATCAGCCGGTGGGCGAGCACGCTGCGCCCCAGGCCGCGGACGTCGTCGGGGAGCGCGTAGCCGCGTCCCTCGATCACGGCGCGCGCCTTCGCGGCCCGCAGCAGCGCCAGGCCGGCGCGGGGGCTCGCGCCGAGCTGGATGCGCGCGTCGCGCCGGGTCGCCTCGACCAGGCCGACGACGTACGCCGCGAGCGCCGGGTCGGCGTGGACGCGGTCGACGACGTCGCGCGCCGCGACGATCGCGGCGACGTCCGCGACGGGTGCGACGTGGTCGAGGGCATCGCGCGCCGCCAGGTCGAGCAGCATCGCGGCCTCGTCGCCGGGCGCCGGGTAGCCGATCGCGATGCGCACCGCGAAGCGGTCGAGCTGGGCCTCGGGGAGCGGGAAGGTGCCCTCGTACTCGACGGGGTTCTGGGTGGCGATGATGATGAACGGCAGGGGCAGCACGCGGGTCTCGCCGTCGACGGTGACCTGCCCCTCCTCCATGCACTCGAGGAGCGCCGACTGGGTCTTCGGCGAGGCGCGGTTGATCTCGTCGACGAGGACGACGTTCGCGAAGACGGGGCCGGGCCGGAACAGGAACTCCGCGGCGTTCTGGTCCCAGACGGTGACGCCGGTGACGTCGGCGGGCAGCAGGTCGGCGGTGCACTGCAGCCGCGAGTAGTCGCAGCCCGCGGCGCGCGCCAGGCTCTTCGCGAGGACGGTCTTCCCCACCCCGGGGACGTCCTCGATCATCACGTGGCCACCCGACAGCAGCGCGACGACGCACGTCTCGATGACGACGCGGGGGGCGCGGACCGCCCGCGCGCACGCGTCGGTCAACGCACCGGCGAGCGCGGTGACCGGGTCCAGCTCGTCGGCCCGGAGCGGCGAGGTGGCGAGGGACGAGGACGTGTCCCGAGGGTAGACGATCGCGCCCCGGGCGCGACCCCCGGCGGGCCTACGGGCGAGGCGCCAGCGTCACGGCGCGGCGGGCCGTGACGCGCCAGGCCCCGGCGGCGCGCTCGCGCACCGTGAGCGTCGCCCGGGTGCGCGGCGCGAGGGCCCGGCGGTCGGACGCACCGAGCCGCAGGCGACGGCCGCCCGCCGGCCGGGACCCGCGGAGAACGGGCCGGACGCGAGGACGCGGCCGGCGGCGGTGAGCGTCACCCGCCCGGAGCAGCGCGCCGCGCCGCACGCGACCGACCACCGACCGAGACGCCGCCGCGCCGCACCGGCAGGGCGGCCGGGCCGACGCCGCGGGGCGTCGCGACCGGACGGGGCGAGGACCGCGGCGTGGGGGCCGGGGCCGGGGTCGCGGGCGCCGGGGCCGGGGGCGCGGGCGGCGGTCCAGGCGCGCGCGTCCGACCATCCCCCCTCGATCCAGGCGAGGAGGGCGCGGCCGTCCCCGGCGAGGGACAGGGTCGCGTCGCGCCGGGAGGCCGTCGTCGAGGTGATCGTGGCCGGCGCGCCCCACGCGCCTGCGCGTCGCGCGTGGCGACCTGCACCGCGCCGGATCCGCTCTCGAGGGTCCAGGCGGCGAGCACCCCGCCGTCGCCGGTGGCGGCCAGGCCGACCGACGGGCCGACGGCGTCGGGCGAGAGAGACACCGGCGTGGTCCAGGTCCCGTCGGGCCCGGACGAGGCGGTCGCGAGCCGGAAGGGCTCGCTCGACGTCCAGGCGAGGACGACGTGTCCCGCCGCGTCGACGGTGGCGAACGCCTGGGTGTCGGTGCGCAGGCACGAGGAGGTGGCGAGCACCACGGGGGTCCCCCACTCCCCGCCGGGGGGCCGCTGGGCGGCCTCGACCCGCCAGGTCCCGGACGCGCACCGGGTCCAGGCGGCGACGGTGCGGCCGGAGGGGTCGACGACGATGACCGGGGGGTTGACGACGCTCGACCCGGAGACGAGGACCGTCGGCTCCCCCCAGCCGGTGCCCGGCTCGCGCGCGACGGCGACGACGGGGAACGCCGAGCCGGTGTAGCCGCTCCACGCGGCCGCCGCGTGGCCGTCCGGCGCGGCGTCGAGGGACGGCGTCCCCATCCAGCCGGCGGGGTTCGCCGGTGAGGGCAGCTCGGTCCACCCGGTGCCGAGCGCGGGCGGGGCGGCCACGGCGGCCATCGCGAGGCCGAGGGTGAGCAGGGATCGGATCCGGGCCACACCTCCGGATCGGCCGGGCCGGGGCCCGTCGTGACCGGCCGGCTCAGGCCCCCTGGGGAAGCAGCGCGGCGGCGGCGTCGAGGATGCGCTCGGCGCACGCGTCCTTGCCCATGCGCGCCAGGGACTCCTCGCCGTCGGCCCCGATGATCGTGATCTCGTTGTCGGCGGCGCCGAACCCGATGCCGTCGATCGAGACGTCGTTGTGGACGATCAGGTCCAGGCCCTTGCGGATCCGCTTGCCGCGGGCGCGCTCCAGCCCGGCGGCGCCGTGCTCGGCCGCGAAGCCGACGACGACCTGGTGGGACCGGGCGGCCGCGAGGTCCGCGAGGATGTCGTCGGTCGGCTCCAGGTCGAGGGCGAGGCGGCCCTCGGCGCCCTTGTCGATCTTGCCCGCGCGCGCCTCGGCGGGGCGGAAGTCGGCGACGGCGGCGGCCATCACCAGCAGGTCGCACCCGGGGAACTCGGCGCGGGCGGCGCGGTGCAGCTCCGCCGCCGTCGGCGCCTCGACGTAGCGGATCCCCGCCTCACGGGGCAGCTCCACGTTCGACGCGAGGACCGTGACGTCGGCGCCGCGTCGGCGCGCGGCGGCCGCGACGGCCCACCCCATGCGACCGCTGGAGCGGTTGCCGACGTACCGGACCGGGTCGATCGGCTCGCGCGTCCCCCCGGCGCTCACGAGCACGCGGCGCCCGGCGAGCGTGCCCGCACCGGCGAGGCGCGCCTCGACCGCGTCGGCGACCACCACCGGGTCGGCGAGGCGCCCGACGCCGGTGTCGCCGTCGGCGAGCAGGCCGCTCGTCGGCGGGATCACCTGGACCCCCCGGCCGGCGAGCGTCGCCATGTTCGCCGCCGTCGCGGGGTGGAGCCACATGCGGGTGTTCATGGCGGGCGCGATCAGGACGGGCTTGTCGAAGGCGAGGTGGACGGCGTTGAGGAGCCCGTCGCCGAGTCCCGCGGCCATCCGCGCGATCGTGTTCGCGGACGCCGGCGCGACGACCATCAGGTCGTGGGCGCGGGCGAGGTCGAGGTGCCCGTAGCCGGGGCGCTCCTCGGCCCCGAACAGGTCTACGCCGACAGGGCGTCCCGACAGGGCCGAGAACGTGGACGGCCCGACGAAGCGCTGCGCCGAGGCCGTCATGACGACGGTGACGCCGTGCCCCCGCGACTGGAGGATCCGCATCAGGTCGATCGACTTGTAGGCGGCGATCCCCCCGGAGACGCCGAGGAGGACCTCAGCCATCGCCGGCCTCGGTGAGCACGCCGCGGATCACCGCCGCGAGGTCGGCGACCGCGCGGGGGATGTCCTGGTTGACGACGGCGTGGTCGAACTCGTCGCGGGCGGCGAGCTCGATGCGGCTGGTCTCCATGCGGGCGGCGATCTCGGCGGCGGTGTCGGTGCCCCGGTGGGAGAGGCGGGCGACGAGGTCCTCGAGGGACGGCGGGCTGATGAAGATCGACACGGCCCCGGGGATGCTCTGCTGCACGGCCCGGGCCCCGTGGAGCTCGATCTCGACGACCGGTGAGCGCCCGGCGGCGAGGATGCGGTCGACCTCCGACCGGAGGGTGCCGTAGCGGTTGCCCGCGTACGTCACGTGCTCGAGGAACTCACCCGCGTCGACCCGGCGCGCGAACTCCTCGGGGGCGAGGAAGTGGTAGTGCTCGCCGTCGCGCTCACCCGGGCGCATGCGACGCGTGGTCGCCGAGACGGCGACCTCCAGTCCCAGCTCGGGGAAGCCGGTCAGGACACCCTCGATCAGGGTGCCCTTCCCTGCTCCCGACGGCCCGGAGATGATGAGGACGCGCGTTCGCGTCGCTACCGCTGCAACAGCTCCAGCAGCTCCGAGCGCTGTCGGTCGGACAGGCCCCCGATGGTCTTCCCCTGCGATATGCGGCAGGTGTTCAGGAATCTGGTCGCCTTGACCTTCCCGTACTTCGGCACGGCCATGAGCATGTCGAACACCTTGGCCGTGAGCACGAACTCGGGCGGGTTCGAGATGACCGTCCCGATCGACGTGTGACCGCTCTTCAGGTCCTTCTTGAGCTGTGCCCGGCGCGAGCGGATGTCGTTCGCCCGGCGGAGGGCCTCCATTCGCTGGTCGAGCGAGCGCTCGGGGGCCTGCGACTGGGGCTTCGGTGTCGTGGTCGCCATCGCGGCCATCATAGGTCCGTGGCGCGCCGCCTCGCAAGGCGCACTTTGCAGCCGTTTTACGTCGTTTTCACGCATGTTGCAGGGGAACTCACACGGCCGCAGACCTTACGAAATCTCGGCCTCAGGTTGAGCCTCAGACAACCGGCGAGCCTGGTCGGAAGGCCGTCCCGGCGCGTGCGGGACGGCCCCCGTCCTGGAGGGCGCGGGGCGCCGATCCGGGTCCGGACGCCACCGCCGCGGCGGCCGCCTCGGCGGCCTCGATCGTCGTGATGCAGGGGATCCCGGCGCGGACCGCGGACGCCCGGATCTCGTAGCCGTCGCTG
Organism: Miltoncostaea oceani; assembly: GCF_018141545.1. GTDB lineage: Bacteria > Actinomycetota > Thermoleophilia > Miltoncostaeales > Miltoncostaeaceae > Miltoncostaea > Miltoncostaea oceani. The sequence goes on from NZ_CP064356.1 coordinate 2,028,615, forward strand.
CGCGCGCCCTGGCCGCCGCGGGGGGTGTTGACCACCATCGCGATCTCCCCCGCCGCGATCAGCTCCGCCGCGTTCGGGGACCCCTCGGAGATCTTCCGGACCGTCCGCACCTCCAGGCCGGACGCGGTGAGCGCCGCCGCGGTGCCGGAGGTCGCGACCAGGGTCAGCCCGGCCCGCGCGAGGCGCGAGGCCACCGCGACCGCGCGCGGCTTGTCGGAGTCGCGGGCGGAGACGAAGACGGCGCCCGTGCGGGGCAGCGCCTGGCCGGCTCCCCGCTGCGCCTTCGCGAACGCCTCGGCGAAGCTGCCGCCGAGGCCCATCACCTCACCCGTCGCCCGCATCTCGGGGCCGAGCACGGGGTCGGCGCCGGGGAAGCGCGAGAACGGCAGCACCGCCTCCTTCACCGCCACCTGGCGCGGCGTCGAGGCACCCGGCAGGCCGAGGTCCCCGAGGCTGCCGCCGAGCATCAGGCGGACGGCGTGGGGCACCAGGGGGACGCCGGTCGCCTTGGAGACGAACGGGACGGTGCGCGACGCGCGGGGGTTCGCCTCGATCACGAAGACGCGGCCGTCGCGGACGGCGAACTGCACGTTCAGCAGGCCGACCACGCCGAGCCCCTTCGCGAGGGCGGCGGTCTGCTCCTCGAGCTCGGCCACGAGGCCGGGCCCCGCGCTCTGGGCGGGCAGCACGCACGCCGAGTCGCCCGAGTGGACCCCGGCGGCCTCGACGTGCTCCATGACCGCCGCGATCCAGCAGTCCCGCCCGTCGGCGAGCGCGTCGACGTCGAGCTCGACGGCGTTCTCGAGGAAGCGGTCGACCAGCAGCACGCCCTCGGGACGCTCCCGGGCGATGTAGGCGCGCAGGGCGTCGGGGGAGTCGCAGACGGCCATCGCGCGGCCGCCGAGGACGTACGACGGGCGCACCAGCACGGGGTAGCCGACCTCGTCGGCGGCGCGCAGGGCCTCGTCGCCGTCGTGGGCGATCGCCCACGGCGGCGCCTCCAGGCCGAGCCGGGCGAGCAGGTCGCCGAAGCGCCCGCGGTCCTCCGCCAGGTCGATGGCGTCCGGCGAGGTGCCGAGGATCGGGACGCCGGCCTCCGACAGGCCACGGGCGAGCCGCAGGGGCGTCTGGCCGCCGAGCTGGGCGATGACGCCGACGGGGCGCTCGACCTCGCAGATGTCGAGGACCGAGTCGATCGTGACGGGCTCCATGTAGAGCCGGTCGCTGACCCCGTGGTCGGTCGAGACGGTCTCGGGGTTGCAGTTCACCATCACCGATGCGTAGCCGAGGGCCCGTGCGGTCTCGGCGGCGTGGACGCAGCAGTAGTCGAACTCGATGCCCTGCCCGATGCGGTTCGGCCCGGAGCCGAGCACCACGATCGACGGGCGGTCGTCGCGCGCCAGCTCCGTCTCGCTCTCGAACGCGGCGTAGTAGTACGGCGTCAGCGCCGCGAACTCGGCGCCGCAGGTGTCGACCGCGTGGTAGGTGGGGCGCACCCCGAGGGACCGGCGGCGGTCGCCGACGGCGCGCTCGGTGGCGCCGGTGGCGTCGGCGACGTGGCGGTCGGCGAGCCCGGCGCGCCGGGCGGCGCGCAGGTCGTCGGCCCCGAGGTCGTCGAGGTCCCGCCCCTCCAGCGCGGTGCCCGCGGCGGCGACCTGCGCGATCTCCCGGAGGAACCACGGGTCGATCAGCGTCGCGGCGTGCAGGTCGTCGACGGTCGCCCCGTGGCGGAGCGCCCACCAGAGCACGTCGTAGCGGTCGGCGGAGGGGACCCGCAGGCGCGCCATCGCCTCGTCGAGGTCGGCGGGCGTGACGGACCGCACGTCGAGCTCCCGCCCGGCCATGGCCTTGCCGAACGCCTGGCCGAAGGTGCGGCCGAGCGCGAGGACCTCGCCGACGCTCTTCATGTGCGTCGTCAGCTCCGTCGACGCGCCGGGGACCTTCTCGAAGGCGAACCGGGGGATCTTCACGGCGACGTAGTCGAGGGTCGGCTCGAAGCTCGCCGGGGTGACGCCGGTGATCTCGTTCGGCAGCTCGTCGAGGGTGTACCCGACGGCGAGGCGCGCGGCGATCTTCACGATCGGGAAGCCGGTCGCCTTCGACGCGAGCGCCGAGCTGCGCGACACGCGGGGGTTCATCTCGATGACGACGACCTCGCCGGTCGCCCGGTCCAGGGCGAACTGCACGTTGGCGCCGCCGGTGGCCACGCCGACGGCGCGGATGACGGCGATGGCGGCGTCGCGCAGCGACTGCAGCTCCTGGTCGCTGAGCGTCATGACGGGCGCGACGGTCACCGAGTCGCCCGTGTGGACGCCCATCGGGTCGATGTTCTCGATGGAGCAGACGATCACCGCGTTGTCGGCGCAGTCGCGGACGACCTCGAGCTCGATCTCCGCCCACCCGATCAGCGACCGGTCGACGAGCACCTGGCCGATGGGGCTCGCGGCGATGCCGTTCGCGAGCATCGGGCGGAGCTCGTCCATCGTGTGGGCGACCCCTCCCCCCTCGCCCCCGAGGGTGTACGCGGGCCGCAGGATCACCGGCAGGCCGAGGTCACGGGCGGCACGCATTCCGTCCTCGACGTCCGAGACGATCCGGTTCTCGGGCACCGCGAGCCCCGCCGCGGCCATGGTGTCGCGGAAGACCTCGCGGTCCTCGGCGCGGCGGATCGCGGCGACGTCGGCGCCGATCAGCTCGACGCCGTGGCGCTCGAGCACCCCGTTCGCGGAGAGCTCCATCGCGAGGTTCAGGGCCGTCTGGCCGCCGAGCGTCGGCAGCAGCGCGTCGGGCCGCTCGATCGCGATGACGGCCTCGACGGCCTCGGCGTCGAGGGGCTCGACGTAGGTGCGGTCCGCCACCGAGGGGTCGGTCATGATCGTGGCCGGGTTCGAGTTGACCAGGACGACCCGGTAGCCCTCGGCCATCAGGGCGCGGGCGCCCTGGGTGCCGGAGTAGTCGAACTCGCCGGCCTGGCCGATGACGATCGGGCCGCTGCCGAGGATGAGGATCGTGTGGAGGTCGTCGCGGCGCGGCATCAGGAACCCCCACCGATCGAGGTGACGAACTCGCGGAACATGTACCGGGCGTCGCGGGGCCCGGGGCTCGCCTCGGGGTGGTACTGCACCGACCACGCCCGCAGCTCCGGCGCGGCGATGCCCTCGACCGAGCCGTCGAAGAGGCTCGTGCGGGTGACCTCGACGCCGTCGGGCAGGCCGTCGGCGACGACGGCGTAGCCGTGGTTCTGGACGGTGATCTCGACGCGGCCGTCGTCGCTGCGCCGCACCGGGTGGTTGGCGCCGCGGTGGCCGAACGCGAGCTTCTCGGTGCGCAGGCCGAGGGCCTGGGCGAGCATCTGGTGGCCGAGGCAGATCCCGAAGACCGGCACCTGGCCGAGCAGGTCGCGGACCGTCCCGATCACGGGGGTGACGGCCGCCGGGTCGCCCGGCCCGTTCGAGACGAACACCCCGTCGGGGCCGCGGGCCAGCACCTCCTCCGCGCTCGTGCCGGCGGGGACGACGTCGAGGCGGCACCCCGCGCCGACGAGCCCCGCCGCGATGCTCTCCTTCATGCCGCAGTCGATGGCGACGACCCGCGGGCCGTCGTCGCCCAGGAGACGCGGGGCGGACGCCGCCTGCGAGGCGAGGTCGCGGCCGTCGAGGACGGGGTGCTCCCGGACCTGCGCGAGCAGCTCCTCGGCCCCGAGCTCGGTGCTGACGCCGCCGCGCATCGCGCCGCGGTCGCGCAGGTGCCGCACCAGGCGGCGTGTGTCGCAGTCGTCGACCGCGACCACGCCGCGCGCACGCAGCCAGCTGCACCAGCCCTCGGGCCCGGCGGTGCCGGGTCCGTCGCCGGCGCGCGCCATGATCACGCCGGGCGGCCAGGGCCGGTCGCTCTCGTCGTGACCGGGCCCGGCGCCGTAGTTGCCGATCATCGGCGCGGTGAAGCAGAGGACCTGCCCCATGTAGGACGGGTCGGTGACGGCCTCCTGGTAACCGGTCATGCCGGTCGTGAAGACCATCTCCCCGAGCGCCGTGCCGGGGGCGGCGACGCCGCGCGCCGGGAGGACGAGGCCGTCCTCCAGGACCACGACCGCGCCGGTCACCGCACCAGCTTCGAGATCGCCTTGAACTCGGGGGAGCCGGCGACCTCCAGCATCTCGAACAGGGCCATCTCGGAGCTCGTGACGTGCGCGCCGGCCACGGCCATCCGCTCGAGGGCGAGGGCCTTGTTGGCGGGTGCGCGCGACGACGTCGCGTCGGCCGCGACGTGCACCTCGTAGCCGCGGTCGAGCAGGTCGAGCACCGTCTGGTTGACGCAGACGTGCGCCTCGATGCCCGCGACGACCCAGGCGGTGCAGTCGGCGGCCGCGAGGGCCGCGTCGAACGCCTCGACGCCACAGGCCGAGAAGCGCAGCTTCTCGACGGGCTCGGTGCCCTCCGGCAGCCGGCCGGCGACCTCCTCGACGGTGTGGCCGAGGCCCTTCGGGTACTGCTCGCTCAGCAGCACCGGCCGCCCGAGCACGCCGAACCCCTCGGCCAGGAGCCCGCAGGCCGCGACCGTCGCGTCGAACGCGTCGATCACCGGCCGGAACGCCTCCTGCACGTCGACCATCACGAGCCCTACGCGCTCCCGGCGCAGCAGCGCCGGGTGCCTCCGCACCTCTACGTCCGCCATGCGATCCGCCCTCCCGCGATCGTGAGCGCGACCCGGCCGAGGAGCTCCTCGCCGAGCCACGCCGAGTTGCGCGACCTGCTCCGGAAACCATCCTGGCCGACGACGACGCGCGCCGCCGGATCGACGAGCGCGACGTCCGCGACGGCGCCGTCGGCGAGCGTCGGCACCGGCAGGCCGAGGGCCCGCGCGGGGTCGGCGCTCATGCGCCGCGCCAGCAGCTCGAGCGTCATGTGCCCGGGCGCGACGAGGCTGGTGTTGCACACCGCGAAGGCGGTCTCGAGCCCCGTGATGCCGAAGGGGGCCTCCTCGAAGGGGACCTCCTTCTCGTCGGCGTCGTGGGGCGCGTGGTCCGTCGCGACGCAGTCGAGGGTGCCGTCGGCGAGCGCCGCGATCAGCGCCTGCCGGTCGGACTCCTCGCGCAGCGGCGGGTTCATCTTGTGCCGGCTCGCGTCGAGCGACGTGACGGCCTCGTCGGTCAGCGCCAGGTGGTGCGGCGTCACCTCGCCGGTGATGCGGATGCCGCGCGCCTTCGCGCGGCGGATCTCCTCGACCGTCTCCATCGCCGAGACGTGGCAGATGTGGATCCACCCGTCCTCGTACTCGGCGAGCGCCGCGTCGCGGGCGACGGCGACGCTCTCGGAGATCGAGGGGATCCCCTCCATGCCGAGGCGGCTCGCGACGGCGCCCTCGTGCATCACGCCCCGCCCGGACAGCTTCACGTCCTCCTCGTGCAGGACCAGCGGGAGGCCGGTGATGGCCTGGTACTGGAGTGCGCGGCGCATCACGCGGGCGTCGGAGACGGGGTGGCCGTCGTCGCTGAAGCCGGCGGCGCCGAGCGCCGCCATCTCGGCCTGCTCGGTGAGCTCCTGCCCCTTCTGCCCCACCGTGATCGCGGCGAGGAACCCGACGCGGATGACCGCCTCCTGCTCCCCGCGCTCCAGCAGCGTCCCGAGCACCGCGGCGTTGTCGACAACCGGGGTGGTGTTGGGCATGGCGATGATGGTGACGAAGCCGCCCGCCGCGCCGGCGAGGCTGCCGGTGGCGATGTCCTCGAGGTCCTCCCGGCCGGGGGTGCGGAGGTGGACGTGGGGGTCGACGAACCCGGGGAGGGCGACCATGCCGCCGGCGTCGACCACCTCGAGGCCGTCGGGGTCGCCGCCGATCACGCCGTCGCGGACGACGAGGTCGCGGACCTCGTCGATCCCCGCCTCCGGGTCGAGGACCCGGGCGCCGCGGATCACCAGGGACGCCCCCGGGCCGGGCTTCTGGACCAGTCGGACCGCCACTAGACGGCGACCGCGCCGATGGGCGCGCCGGCGGGCTCGGGGCTGCCCGAGGGCCCGGCCAGCAGGTCGTACAGAACCGCCATCCTCACCACCATCCCGTTCGCGGCCTGGCGCTCGATGAGCGTCGTGGGGTCGTCCGCCAGCTCACCGGAGATCTCGACGCCGCGGTTGATCGGCCCGGCGTGCATGACGCGCTGGCCGGGTCGCAGGCGCCCGTGGTTGATCCCGTAGGTCATGGCGTACTCGCGCAGCGAGGGGACGAACCCGCCGGGGCCCATCCGCTCGAGCTGCATGCGCAGGACGTAGACGACGTCGGCGTCGGTCACGTCGCGCACGTCCGTGCTGGTCTCCACCCCGAGCGCCGCGCCGGCGTCGCGGGGCAGGAGGGTCGGCGGCGCGATCAGTGACACCCGCGCGCCCATCATCTGGAAGCCGCGGATGCCCGACCGGGCGACCCGCGAGTGGGCGACGTCGCCGACGAAGGCGATGTGCAGCCCGTCGAGGGGCCCGACCTCGCGCTCGATGGTGTAGAGGTCGAGCAGGGTCTGGGTGGGGTGCTCGTGCTTGCCGTCGCCGGCGCTGATGACCGCGGCGTCGGTGTAGCGGGCGGCCATCGCACAGGCGCCCACCGACGCGTGGCGGATGACGAGCACGTCCGGCGCGTACGAGTTCAGCGTGATGACGGTGTCCTTGAGGGTCTCGCCCTTCTCCACGCTGGAGCCGGAGCCCTTGACGTTCACGACGTCCGCGGAGAGGCGCTTGCCCGCCAGCTCGAAGGACGTCGACGTCCGCGTGGAGGCCTCGAAGAACATGTTGATGATCGTCCGTCCCCGCAGGGTCGGGACCTTCTTGATGTCGCGCGTCATGACCTCGGCGAACCGGTTGCCGACGCGCAGGATGCGCGCGACCTCCGCCCGGTCGAGGTCGCCGATGGTCAGCAGCGAGCGTCGCGTCATGCCCTGCCCCCTCCGTCGGAGTCCAGCACCACCTCGTCGCGCCCGTCGATCTCCGCCAGGTGGACGCTGATCCGCTCGGTCCGGGCCGTCGGGAGGTTCTTGCCGACGTAGTCGGGGCGGATCGGCAGCTCCCGGTGCCCGCGGTCCACGAGCACGGCGAGCTGCACCATCGGCGGGCGGCCGTAGTCGAAGACGGCGTCGATCGCGGCGCGGATGGTCCGTCCGGTGAAGAGGACGTCGTCCACGAGGATCACGGCCCGCTCGGAGACGTCGAAGTCGAGGATGGTGTCCCCGACGACGGGGAGTGCGCCGCGGCGGCCGTCGAGGCCGACGTCGTCGCGGTAGAGCGCGATGTCCACGGTGCCCGTCGCGGGTCGGCTGCCGGCGAACTCGCCGATCAACGCCGCGAGTCGCGCGGCGAGCGGGACGCCGCGCGTGTGGATCCCCACCAGGGCCAGGCGCTGCGGGTCGCCGTGACGCTCCACGATCTCGTGGGCGATGCGGGCGATCGTGCGCCGGACCTGGTCCTCGTCGACCAGGACCTTGTCGGCCATGGCTAGGTGCGCAGGGGGGTGCGGGCGCGGGCGCTGCGGTGGATCATCGTCGCTCCTTCTCGGCCTCGCGGGACCGGTTTAAAGGTCGAACGTGGTGGACCGTATCAGGTGGCCCCGACAGCCCCGTCACGGGGGCCCGGCCCCGGGGGCGCGTCCCCCTCCGGCTCACCGGCGTCGTCGGCGTCGGGCACGCCGGCGGGCTCGTCGCGACGCGTCCGGACGGGGTGGACGATCGGGGCGCCGCGCTCGGGGAACGGGACCTCGACCTGGTCGAAGTCGCGCGGGACGAGCACCCGGTCGAACACCGCCGTCGCCTCGGCGCGGACCTCCCGGGGCGCGAAGCGGCTGGACAGGTGCGTGAGCACCAGCAGCGCGACGTCGGCGTCGCGGCCGAGCTCGGCGGCCTCGCGGGCGGTGGTGTGGCGGGTCTCCCGGGCGCGGGCGCGGTCCTCGTCGAGGAACGTCGCCTCGTGCACCAGCACCGACGCGCCGCGCGCCGCGTCGCGTGTCGCGTCGCACGGCTCGGTGTCGCCGCTCAGCACGACGACGCGCCCGTGGCGGGGGGCGCCGAGCACCTCCGCGGGTCGCACGACGCGGCCGTCCGGGGTCGTCACCTCCCCCCCGCGCTGCAGCACGCCGAACGCGGGTCCCTCGGGGACGCCGAGGGCACGGGCGGCGGCGATGTCGAACGCGCCGGGGCGGTCCTCCTCGGCCAGCACGTACCCGACGGAGGCGATGGAGTGGCGGGTCGGGAACGCCCCGATGTGGAAGCCGTCGCCCGCCCACGCCGTCTCGGGCCCGCCGCCGCCGACCTCCTCCATGTCGACCGGGTACGGGAGCCGCCCGATGACGGGCGCGAGGGTCTCCATGAGGCGCACCAGCCCCCGGGGGCCGATGACGAGCAGCGGCCGCTCCCGGCCCCGCAGGCCGAAGGTCTTCAGGAGGCCCGGCAGCCCGAGGTAGTGGTCGCCGTGGAGGTGGGTGAGCAGCACGAGGTCGAGGTCGGCGAGGCCGAGGCCGGAGCGCAGCAGCTGGCGCTGGGTGCCCTCCCCGCAGTCGACGAGCCACCGCTCCCCCCCGCGCGACAGCAGGGTGGCGGCGGTGCCGCGTGCGGCGGTGGGCACGGAGGCCGCGGTGCCGGCGAAGGTGATGAACATGTCCACGCCGCGATCCTAGTCGCCGCGGCGCCGGCGCCCTCAGCGGCGGACGAGCCCCGGGTCGAGCGGCCCGGCGGGGTCGTCGAGCCGCCAGAAGGCGACGCGCGGCGGCGCGTCCGCGGTGACCTCGACCTCCGCCATCGTGTGGTGCGGGGACCGGCGCCGGTCGGTGGGGCTGCCGGGGTTGAGGATGAAGAAGCCGTCGTCGGCGACCTGGTGCAACGGGATGTGGGAGTGGCCGAACACGACGCCGGCGGTGCCGGGGAAGCGCCGGCGCATCCGCGCGAGGCGGCCCGCCTCCGGCCCGGCGTCGTGGATCACGCCGATGCGGACGCCGGCGGCGGCGAGCTCGGCCGTCGGCGGCAGGGCGGCACGGACCTCCCGGTCCTCGACGTTGCCGTGGACGGCGACGAGCGGGGGCCCGAGCGACCGGAGGACGGCGAGCGTCGCGGCGTCGGACCAGTCCCCGGCGTGGACGATCGCGTCGGCGGCCCGGAGGCGGTCGAGGCAGGCCCCGGGGATCCCGGCACGCCGGGGCATGTGGGTGTCGGAGATCACGGCGATGCGCACGGGGCCGATGATGCCCGACGGGGGCATCCGCGGCGTCAGAGGGCGGGGCGGCGTCCCGACGCGACGAGCGTCACGCCCGGCATCTCCAGTCCGTCCGGGGACGCGTACGGGGCGACCGCCGCGGCGGCGCGGTCACGCAGACGTGCGGCGGCGGCGGGCGGCAGGTCCGCGACGATCACGGCGAGCGGTCCCGCGAGCGCGATCGTGCGGTCCCACCACTCCCCCACCGAGGCCGCCCGCAGGGGTGCGGGATGCGCGTCGATGACGACGTCCGCGACCCCCGCGGCGGTGAGAAGGCGCGCCAGCGCCGCGGCGTCGGACAGCGCGAACGGGCCGGGCACCCCGGGCGGGGGGACCGGCCGGCCGAGCTCGGCGGCCACCGCGTCGAACACGAGGCCGAGCCACGGGTTGCGGTCGCGGGGTCCCCAGACCGCCAGCGCCAGGCGTCCGCCGGGACGCAGGACCCGGAGGATCTCGCCGGTGGCACGCGGCGGGTCGGGGACGAACATCAGTCCCTCGCGGCAGAGCGCCACGTCGTAGGTCCCGTCGGGGTCGGCGATCGCCTCGAGGTCGCGGACGGCCGCCTCGACCTGCACGAGCCCCGCGGCCGCGGCGCGGCCGCGGGCCACCGCGACCATCGCCGGCGAGACGTCCGACAGCACGACCCGGCCGGTCGACCCCACGCGGTGGGCCGCCGCGATCCCGGCCCCGCCGGGCCCGCACGCGAGGTCGATCACGTGCTCCCCCGGCGCCGGGGCGGTGCGCGCGAGCATCTCCGCGGTCACGCCCGCGGCGCGGTCGTCGGCGTACCCGGCGTGGTCGCGCCAGCCACCGGCGACGGCGTCCCACATCCCGTGCAGGTGGGTGCGCATCGCCCCGCCCCCGGCCGTCGTCGCCCGCGTCCCGGTCGCCATCGCCGCCCCTCCCCCATTCCATGACATCACTGATGCAACGAATGTCGTGCGACACTACCGGAATGCCCCCCGATCCCGTCAACCCCCGCCGGCGCTACGAGTCCCCCCGTCGTCGCGCACAGGCGGCGGCGACCCGGCGCGAGATCCTGCTCGCGGCGGAGCGCCTGTTCGCCGCGCGGGGCTACACCGCGACGACGATGGCGGCGATCGCCTCCGAGGCGGGGGTCGCCCCACGGACCGTCTACGTCGCGTTCACCGGCAAGAGCGGCGTGCTGCGGGCCCTCTGGCACCTGCGCCTGCGGGGCGACGACGAGGGCACGCCCATGGGCGAGCGCCCCTGGTACCGCGCCCTGCTCGCCGAACCGGACGCGAGGCGCCGGCTGGACGCGATGGCGGCGGTGTCGCGCGAGGTCAAGGAGCGGGCCGGGACGCTGCTGGAGGTCATCCGCTCGGCGGCCGCCGCCGACCCTGACGCGGCCGCCCTGTGGGGGCGCATCGGCACGGAGTTCCACGGGCTGCTCGGCGGGGTCGCCGCGACCTTCGACGAGGGGGGCGCACTCGCGCCGGGCCTCGACCGGGCGACCGCGACGGACCTGCTCTGGACGCTCACCCATCCCGACGTGTGGCAGCTCCTCGTCGTCGCACGGGGGTGGACGCCCCGCCGCTACGAGACGTGGCTCGCCGGGGCCCTCCGGCGCGAGCTGCTCGGGGACCCGGCGGGCGCACCGGTATCGTCCCGGTGATGGAGGTCACCCGCGAGAACGCCTGGGCGACGCTGACGCGGTACACGACGGGCGAGTCGCTGCTGCGCCACGCCCTCGCCGTGGAGGCGTCGGTGCGCTGGTACGCGCGTGCCGCCGGCGAGGACGAGGAGTTCTGGGGCTGCACCGCCCTCCTCCACGACTTCGACTACGAGATGCACCCCACGCTCGACCAGCACCCCCAGGACGGCGCCCCGATCCTCCGCGACGAGGGGTGGCCGGAGGAGCTCGTCGAGGCGGTGCTCTCCCACGCCGAGCACCTGGCGATCCCCCGCGACACGCCGTTGAAACGGACCCTCTTCGCCTGCGACGAGCTCTCGGGCTTCGTCCACGCCTGCGGCCTGGTGCGGCCCACCGGCCTCGAGGGCCTCACCCCGAGGTCGGTGCGCAAGAAGCTGAAGCAGCCGTCGTTCGCCGCCGGTGTCCACCGCGACGAGGTGGTCGCGGGGGCGGAGCTGCTGGGCCTGGAGCTCGACGTCCACATCGCCAACGTCGTCGCGGCGCTCCAGCCGATCGCCGGCGACCTCGGCCTGCCGACCGGGGCCGCCGCCGACTGACCGGCGGGGCGGTGCCCTATGCTGTCGGCCGGGCGCGCGTAGCTCAGTGGATAGAGCGCTGGCCTCCGGAGCCAGAAGTCGCAGGTTCGAATCCTGCCGCGCGCACTCGCCGGGATCCCCCATTCCCAGGGGGTCTCGGCGTCTCCGCGTCCCGCCGGTCCGTGACCGCGCCGAGGACCGCCCGCCCGCCGTACGCGACGCCACCCTCGCCCGCGGACGGGGTCAGCGCCGGGGCCCCAGGACCACGTCGCTCCCGAGCGTCCCCGCGACGACCTCCCCGGCGACGTCGCCGATGCGCCGGCTCCGGCCCCGGGCGTAGCGGCGCATGCGGCCGAAGGCATGGTCGACCCCGATGCCCGCGGTCTGGGCGAGGATGCCCTTCGCCTGCTCGATCACGATCCGGCTGCGGAGGGCGTCCTCCAGCTGGTCGGTGACCACGTGGAGCTCGTTCGTCGCGCGTCGCTGCAGCAGGGCGATCGTCGCGACGTCCGCGAGGGCCTGTGCGATCGCGATGTCGGACCGCGTGAGCATCACGGGCTCGGTGCGGAACAGGTTGAGGGTGCCGAGGACCTGGTCGCGGAGCCGCAGGGGCACCGCGTGGGCGGCGTGGTACCCGGCGCGGAGGGCGACGGGCGCGAACGCCGGCCAGCGGTCGGCGTGGTCGGCGAGGTTCGCGACGTTGACGGGGGCACCCGTCCGGACGCAGTCGCGGCAGGGCCCCTCGTCGTTCTGCACCTGGAAGAGCTCCATCGCCTCGGTGGCCTCGTTCGTCGCCGCCATCAGCACGAGGTCGCCGTGGCCGTTCACGAGCAGCAGGCCCGCGGCGGACGCGTCGAGCAGGTCGACCGAGCTCTCGGTCAGGCGTGTGGTGAGGTCGACGACGTCGAAGTCGTCGACGAGGTTGTCGGCGAGCTCGACCAGCGTCCTCGCCAGGCGCTCCTCCCGGCTCACGGGCGCTCCCCCCACCGCCGTGCTCCCGGACGATGTCCGACCACCCGTCACCTCCGGCCCGCGCGACGATGCATGGCCGCCGGGTCTGGGGCGGGGCGCCCGTGACGGAACCTCCGTCCGGGCGTCAGCCGCGACGCTACCAGCCCGCCCGGAGGGCGCGGCCGGTGACGGTCCCCCGCCGCACGGCCCCGCACCGGCTCCGGCGTCCCCCGACCCGGGGGATCGCGGGATCGCTCCCACGTGCCGATGGGCGGGTGAGGATCGTCCACCTGAACCGGCCCGCCGGGCCGACTGGGCCGTCACCGGCCTCCTCCCCGGACGATCGCATGACCCCGCGCCGACGCGCAGGGGTCGGGAAGGTTCCCCATGCGTCCCCATCTGCCGGCACGCGGACTCCTGCTGTGCGCGGCCGTCGCCGCGCTCGGCCTGTCCGCCATGACCGGCTCCGCCTCCGCGGCGACGTCGTCACCCCCGCGCGACTGCGCGCCACCCGCGTTCGCCGGGAGCATCGAGGCGCAGGCCGCCGGCAAGTGCGTCCCCCTCCCGGCCGTCTGCCGCGCCCCCCGGGCCCGCGGCCTGCGGGGCGTCGCCGGCGCGACCGGCGCCCGTGGGAAGGTCGGCGCCACCGGGCGCCGCGGCGTCGCCGGGCCCGTCGGTCCCGCCGGCGCGGACGGCGCCACCGGTACGACGGGCGCCACCGGCGCGACCGGCGCTCCGGGCCCCGTCGGCGCGACGGGCGTGGCCGGCCCCACCGGACCCGCCGGCGCGACCGGGCCCGCCGGCCTGAACGGGCTCGCCGAGTACGCCTACGTCTACAACACCGGCGGCGCGGTCATCGCGCTGGAGGCCGACGTGCCCCTCGACGCCAACGGCGTCATGACGCCCGGCATCACCCACGCCCCGGGGGACCCGGGATCACCCTCGTCACCGCCGGCACGTACGCGGTGACGTTCTCCGTCGCCGGCGTCGAGCCGAACCAGATGGCGCTCTTCCAGAACGGCGCCCTCGTCCCCGGCTCGATCCACGGGTCCGGCGCCGGGACGCAGCCCTCGACCGGCCGGGTCATCGTGATCGCCGGCGCCGGCGACGTGCTCACGGTGAGGAACCACACCTCCTCCGCCGCTGTCACCCTCCAGACCCTCGCGGGCGGCACCGAGGCGAACTCCAACGCCTCCGTCCTCATCGAGAAGCTCGGGTAGGGACCACCGCACCCCCGGCGCCCGCGCCGTGGGTGCGGGCCGCCGGGGCGGGGATCACCCCGGCGGGTGCCCGTCTACCGACCCCGGGGGGAACGCGAAGTCCATTGTGACCGTGGTGCCCCCGCCGTCGGACGCGACCCCGATGCGGTCCGTCAGGGCGCACATCACGAGCCGTCCCCGGCCACGCGACCGTCCCGGCGACGGGGCCGTCGGGGACCCCAGCGGCAACGTCGCCCCGAGGCGGCCCTCGTCGCTCACCGACACCCGCGCCCGGTCGCCGTCGACGCGGAGGCCCACCAGGACGCGCCCGCCCTCCGGGGAGCCGTGCTCGACGGCGTTCGCCACGGCCTCCGTCACCGCCAGGATGATGCGGGCGCACGTCTCGTCGTCGCACCGCGCCCGCGCCAGCAGCCCGGTGAGCACCCGGCGGACGGAGGACAGGGTCCCGGCGTCGGCGAGGACCCGCAGGTGGTCGCCGCCCGGGACCCCGGCGGCGGCGGTCGCCCGGCCGCGGACCGCGTCGTGGTGGCGGGCCCACTCGGCGACGAACCGGGGCCGGTCGCCCGCGATCCGCGCGTGGAGCGCGCAGACGTCCACCGTGCGCCGGTGCGTGCCCCGGACCCGCGCCACGGCGGGGTGGCCACACCGCTCGGCGCCCGGCCGGCTCCGCGTGAGGAGGAGGGCCTGACAGCGTTCGCGGTCCACGACCTCCGCGGTACGTCCGGCCCATGCGACCTCGCCGGCGGCGGTGGCACCGTCGGCCACCCGGTCGTCCCGCACCCCTGTGATCCCCACCGTGGTCCCCTCGTCGCGGGAGCCGCCGGGGTCTCGGGCAGCGTTCCGGTCACTGGTGCCCCGAACGGCCGCCGCCGAATCACACGGCCGCAACCGGGGTCACGCGCCGGCGGGCTCCGGCGCCACGGCCAGGCACACCGCCGTCGCGTCGTCGTCGAGCCCGTCGGGGCTCGCCCGGAGGACCGCGGCGTGGATGTGCCGGACCGTCGAGGAGGCGCTCCGGTCGCGTGACCGCCGGGCGGCGGAGACGACCGCGTCCATCCCGAGCCCCACCTGGTCGGGCCCGGACCTCACGATCCCGTCGGACACCATGACCAGGCGGTCCCCCGGCCCCAGCGACGACACGACCTGCGACGGAGCCGGCCCCGCGCGACCCCCGAGGCCCCGCCCCCCGGGGAACCGCACCCGCTCGACGGTTCCGTGCGCCCGGAGGATCACCGGCGGGACGTGGCCGCAGTCGACCATCCGCAGGACGGACGTCGACGCGTTCCAGTGGACCCCGAGCGCCGTCATCTCCATGTGGGGTCCCGGCATCTCGCGGAGCGTCTGGTGCATCGCGATCAGGGCCTCGGGGACGTCGGCGCCGCTGCGGCGGCTCGCACGGAGCGCGCCGAGCGCGACCGCGCTGCTGGCCGCTGCGCGGGTCGTGCCGCCGAGTCCGTCGGCGATGGTGATCCACAACCCGTCGGGGTTCTCGACGATGTCGAACCAGTCGCCGGCGACCTCGTAGCTCGGCAGGACGTTGCCGGCGACCTCCCCGCCCGTGACCTGGGAGATCCGGGGCGGCAGCAGGCTCTGCTGGATCTCGGCCGCCGCCACCGGGCGCTTGCGCCGCTGCGCCTGCGCGAAGACGTCGGTGTAGCGGTCGGCGAGCGTGATCGCGGCGGCCGCCTGGCGGGCCATGTCGTCGAGGGGCTGCGCCGGCCGGCCGAACGCGATCATCACCCCGATCGCGCGCCCGCGCAGCCAGAGGGGGACGACGTGAGCCGGCTCGGGATGCGTCTCGAGGTGCGCGTGGAGGTGCTGCAGCGCCTCCACGTCGAGCTCGGGGCCGACGGCGAGCGGGGCCTCGAGCAGGTCCGGCAGGCGTCGCGGGCCCGCGACCCGCAGGAGGTACGTGCCGTCGATGTCGAGCACGTAGAGGGCGACGGGGACCCCGGCGATGCGGGCCGCCTCCGCGACCAGCTGACCGGGGAGCTGCGCGGGCGGCACGGCGTCCATGACGTGGATGGCGTCGAGCACCACGGGCCCGGTCCGCCCGAGGCGGCCGGCCGGCAGGTGCCCCGCGCCCGCCGCCGGCCTCGGGCTGCGGCGCCGCTCGGACACCGCCGCGACCACCCCGTCGCGGTCACCGAAGTGGCGGTACACCGTCGTCCGCGACGTGCCCGCCGCGGCGGCGATGTCCCCGACGGTCGCCCCCGGCGACTGCCCCAGCAGGCGCCCGGCGGCCGCGAGGATCCGCTCGCGGCTGCGCACCGCGTCGGCCCTCCGGGGCTCGGAGGCGTCCGGGCCGCCGGCGGACGTGGGTGGGACGTCCTCGGTCACGGCGACAGCCTGTCGGAACGCCGCGCGGCCGTCGCCCCCGGGCGTGCGATCTGACACACGTTCGGTCACCGTCGTGGCGCATTTCGGGTGCCGGGGCCCCGCCCCGGTTCGCCGTACCGGCCCCGGGTAGGCAGCGCTCCCGAACGACATCGACCGGCCGGGGGGACGACGCCCGCCGGCCCCAATCCACACGGGAGGCACCGAGTGATCCTCGCCCTCGACATCGGCGACAGCTTCCAGAACTTCAGCGACGAGCTCTTCACGTGGCTGCCGCGCCTCATCGGCGCACTCGTCATCCTGCTCATCTTCTACGTGGTCGCCCGGATCGTCCGGAAGGTCATCGCGAAGGCCCTCTCCAGCGCCGGGATCGACCGCGCGGTGAGGTCCGGCAGGTACGGTGATTACGTCACCCAGTACGCCTCGGGGTTCACCCCCAGCACGGTGATCGCCACCATCGGCTTCTGGTTCGTGCTGCTGACCGGCGTGCTGCTCGCACTGTCCACCCTCGGGATCGAGGCCCTCGACAACGCGATCGCCTCGATCGTGGGCTACCTGCCCAACGTCGTCGCGGCCATCGTCATCCTGGTCGTCGCGATCGCGATCGCCGGCATCGTGGGCGGCGCCATCACCAAGCTCATGGGCGACACGGCCCTCGGCAAGATCGCCGCGAGCATCGTCCCGGTGCTCGTCCTGACGGTCGCCGTCTTCATGGCGCTGGTGCAGCTCGAGATCGCCACCCAGATCGTCGTCGGGATGTTCTACATCGTGCTCGGCGGCATCGTGCTCGCCGTGGCCCTGGCCTTCGGCCTCGGCGGTCGCAACGCCGCCCAGCGGCTGCTGGACGGGGCCTACGAGAAGGGCCAGCAGGCCATGCCGCAGGCCAGGGAGGAGCTCGCCCTCGCGAAGGACCGCGCCGCCGAGCGCACCGGCGAGGCCCGGCAGAAGGTCGACGAGAAGCGGTCCGAGGTCGAGGGCGGCGGCTCCGGCCCCGCGCTGGGCTCCGCCTGACCGCCGCGCCCCGGGCGGCGTCCGGGCGCACCGCCCGGCCCGGCCCCCGACCGGGGGCCGGGCCGCACGGGCCCGCATCGCGGGGCCCGCACGACGACATCCGACGGAGGAGACCCCATCGTCGCCATCGCCGTCATCGCGAACCCGCGACGGCGGCTCCGGCGAGGACGACGGGCCAGCCGGAGGCGGCCCTGACCGTTCCGCGGTCGTCGAGGACGACCCCGACGTGGTCCGGCTCGCCCACGGGCGGGCGCTCCCCTTCACCGCTGGGCCGTGGGCCCGCGCCTCCTACCGGGAGACCGTGTACGGGCGCCTGCGACCCGCGACCCGGGAGGACGCGACGAGGGTCCGCCAGGGCGCCGGGTACGCCATCCGGTTCGGCTGGCCGACGGCACCCGGACGGGCGTCGGGGGCGGTGGGGTGGGTCCGGACGGACCCACCCCACCCCCCGGCGTCAGGCGGGGCCGGCCTCCCGGGTCGCCACCTCGTCCGGGACGCGACGGCCGACGCCGTCGTGCGGCGGCTCGATCGTGAGGTTCGGGAGGACCCGCTCGAGCCAGCGCGGGATGTACCACGACTTCTCGCCGAGCAGCGTCAGCAACGCCGGGACGAGCGTCATCCGCACCAGCAGGGCGTCCACCAGGATCGCCACGGCCAGCAGGAGCCCGAACTCCTTCGGGATGCGGTCCGCGCTCAGGATGAACGCCGCGAAGACGGTGCCCATGATGATCGCGGCCGCCACGATGACGCGGCCGATCGCCGCGATGCCGTGCTCCACCGCCGCCCGGGTGCTGTACCCGTGGACGTGGTTCTCCGTGATCCGGCTCATCAGGAACACCATGTAGTCCATCGAGAGCCCGAACAGGATCGCGAACGCGATCGGCGGCACGAACGTCTCGATCGGGCCGGTCACGTCGAGACCGGTGAGGCCCAGGAGGTAGCCCTCCTGCACCACCAGGGTCAGGACGCCGAACCCGACGAAGGCCGACAGGATCGTCGTGATCGCCGCGGTGAGGGCGATCACGGCCGATCGGAACGCCATCGCCAGCACGAGGAACGTGATGCCGACGATGTAGAGCAGGAAGTACGGCATCCGCTGGAAGATCTGCTCGGCGATGTCCTTGAACGCCGCCGTCTGACCGCTGACGTAGGCCGCGGCGTCACCCCCGGCGACGGCCTGCGGCACCACCTCGTCGCGGATGCGGTCGACGAGGTCGTCGGTCGCCTCGTCCTGCGGAGCCGACTCCGGCGTCACGAACACGATCGCGACCGTGCGGTCGTCGTTGAAGACCGGCTCGCCGACGCGGGCGACGTCCTCGACGCCATCGAGCCCGTCGGCGATCCTCTGGGGGGCCCCGGGGTCGCCGTTCACGTCGATCACGACGGGGATGGGGCCGTTGAAGCCGCGACCGAAGCCCTCCGCCAGCAGGTCGTACGCGCGCCGGCTCGTCTGCTCGTCGGGCTGGGTGCCCTGGTCGGCGGCGCCCAGGCGCACCAGGGACGACGTCGATGCGAGGACGAGGATCAGCAGCAGGACCCCCGGGAAGATGATCTTCGCGTGGGCGCAGACGAACCGGCCGTAGCGCGCGATGAACGTCTTCTCGCGCCCCTCCTCCGAGTCGTCGAGCTGCTTCAGGAAGGGCACCTTCAGACGGTCGACCTTCGTACCGAGCAGCGACAGCACCGACAGCAGCAGGGAGTTCGCGATCAGGACCGTCGTGAGGACGCCGAGGGCGCTGCCGAAGCCGAGGATCGTGACGAACTTCAGCCCGATGAGCGCGAGGCCCGTGACGGAGATCGCGACGGTGACGCCCGCGAAGATCACGGCGCGCCCCGCGGACGCCCCGGCCTCGGCCGCCGCGTCGCGTGGCGAGAGCCCCGCGTGCAGCAGCTCGCGGAAGCGCGTCACGATGAACAACGAGTAGTCGATGCCGACGCCGAGGCCGATCATCGAGACCAGGATCGGCGTGACCGTGTTGACGTCGGTCAGGCCGGCCATGATGAACAGCAGCAGGAACGCCGTGGCGAGCGCCACGATCGCGAGCGCGATGGGGATGATCATCGCGACGAGCGTCCGGAAGACGACGAGCAGCACGATGATCGCCGCGAGCAGGCCGAGCAGCTCCGCGGAGCCCTGCTCGATCGGCGGGAATTCGGCGTCGCCGTTGTACTCGACGGTCACCCCCACCGGGGCGACGGCCTCGCGGAAGAAGTCCTGGACCTCCACGACCCGGTCGCGGTCGGCCTCCTCGATGGTCTGGTCGAACTGCGCCTCGGCGTAGGCGATGCGCCCGTCCTGCGACACGGTCGCCGGGTCGAGCGGGTCCTTCACGTCGACCAGCCCGGCCTCGCCGTCGACGGGCGTGTCCGACGCCGGCGCGAACCGGGTGCGCGCCTCCGCGACGGCCGCCTCGATCGCCGCGCGGCGCTCGGGCGTGTCGAGCCGCTCGCCCTCGGGCGCCGCGAACACGACGTTCAGGACGCCGCCCTGCTCGGCGGCGAACTCGGTCTCGATCAGGTCCGTCGCCTTCTGGGTGTCGGACCCGGGGATGTCGAACTCGTCCCGCAGCGACCCGCCCACCGTCGCGACGAGCGCGATCAGCACGACGATGATGCCGAGCCAGCCGAGGACCGTCTTCCACGGGTTGTAGGCGAACCAGCGGGCCAGGCGCGCGAGGGCCCCCGTCGACGTGCGCTCGTGCTCGCGAAGCCCTGACACCTTCCGTCCTCCCCGTTCGTGGGCGCGTCCGACGCGGCCCCGTGGACCGCAGCTCGCGACGTCCGCGCCGCCCGACGAGAGGGATCTCCCCGCCGGCGCCGGACCATCTCGATCGAAGCGCGATTCTATGGTCCGAACCGGATGGCGGCGCAAGCCCCGGAGGGCGATCCCGACGGCCCCGTCCCGTCCCCGGGGAGGGCCGGCCGTCCCGGGGGACCGCCGGCGACCATCCTCCGATCGGTGCCGCCACGATCATCCGATCGGTGATCGCGCCGGACTGCACCCCGGGGCCCGTCTCGCCGATGAGCAGGGTGGGATCCCCCCGGATCGGCCCACCCCGTCCCGAGGACCGCGCGTGCCCGGATCAACGGACCGACACCCGACGACCACCGAGCCGGACCCGCTGGTGCGCCTCGTGACGCAGAAGGACGCGCTGCTGCGCGTCGCGCGCGAGGTCGCCGGCGGGGCGCCGCCCGCCGCGGTGTTCGCCACCGTCGCCCGCGAGGTCGCCGACATCCTCGGCGCCGAGGCGGGGATCGTCTGGCGCTACACCGACGAGGGCTCGCTCGTGGTGGGGTCGCACGGGGAGCACCGGTCCCGGCTCGGCGTGACGTTCCCCCTCGCGGGTGACGGCGCCGTCGTGGTCGTCTCCCGCACCGGTCGCCCGGCCCGGTGCACCTACCCCGCGCTCCCCCCCACCGACCCCACCACCGCGCGCGTCGGGGGGCAGGGCTACACCAGCGGGGTCGCGGCGCCCCTCAGCGTCGGCGGGCGCCTGTGGGGCGCCGTCCTCGCCGCGACGACGGGCCCCGCCCCGTTCCCCCCCGACGCGGAGGAGCGACTGGAGCAGTTCGCGGAGATGGCGGCCCTCGCGATCGCGAACGCCCAGGCCCGCGAGGAGCTCACGCTGCTCGCGACCATCGACGGGCTCACCGGGGTGGTCAACCAGGGCGAGTTCCACCGCCGCCTCGACACCGAGGTCGCCCGCGCCCGCCGCCACGGGCGCCCCCTCGCGCTGGTGGTCCTCGACCTCGACCACTTCAAGCGCGTCAACGACGACCGGGGCCACCAGGTCGGGGACCGCGTCCTGCAGCACGCGGCACGTGCGATCGCCGGGGGGCTGCGCTCCGAGGACGTCCTCGCCCGCGTCGGCGGCGAGGAGTTCGCCGTCATCCTGCCCGAGGTCGACGCCCGGGCCGGCGTCGCGGCGGCGGAGCGCATGCGCTGCGCCGTGGCGCGGGTCCACGAGGAGGGCATCCCCGCGGTGACCGCCTCGGCCGGCGTCGCGGAGCTCCGCGACACGGGGGACCACGACGCGCTGTTCGCCGCCGCCGACCAGGCCCTCTACGTCGCGAAGGGCGCCGGCCGCAACCGGGTCCACCGGTACGACCCCGCCGACCCGCGCCAGGCGACCGCCGCCGCGCCGGGGGCGACGCCCTCGGAGGCCCTCGCCGCGGTCCGCGCGCTGGCGCTCGCGGTCGAGGCGAAGGACCCCGCGACCCGCCGCCACAGCGAGAGGGTCGCGTCGCTGGTGGGCCGCATGGCGGCCGCCGCCGGATGGGGCGCCCGGGAGATCGACGCGCTCCGCCAGGCCGCCCTCGTCCACGACGTCGGCAAGATCGGGGTCCCCGACCGCGTGCTGCTGCAGACCGGTCCGTTGACGTCCGCGGAGTACGAGCGGGTGAAGGTGCACCCCGCCCTCGGGGCCGGCATCGTGGCCGAGGTCCTCGGCCCGGCCCAGACCGCGTGGGTGCGCCACCACCACGAGCGGGCCGACGGGTCCGGCTACCCGGACGGCCTCGCGGGTGCGGACATCCCGGAGGGCGCGCGCCTGATGGCCGTCGCCGACGCCTTCGACGTCATGACGCGCGGCCGCGCCTACGCCCCGGCACGCACCCCGGAGGCGTCGCTCGCGGAGATCCGGGACCTCGCGGGCGTCCAGTTCGACCCTGCCGCGGTTGCGGCGCTGGAGGACGTCCTCGCCGGGGGCGGCGGCGGCGACGGTCAGCCGGCGAGCAGCGCCTCCAGGCGGACCTCGGGGTAGTCCTTCTCGATGCCGGCGACGTGCATCGGGGAGCGGAACAGCGCGACCAGCTCGCCGCTGCGCCGGGCCAGCACCTCCACGCCGACGCGGGCGAGCACCTTCGCGCCCTCCTCGTCGGTCTCGCGGGCGATCATCCGCCGGGGCGGGTCGATCTCGGTGGGGGCGCCGAACTCGCCCTCGAGGCGGGCCTTCGCCACCTCGAGCTGCATCGGCCCGACGGCCGCGAGCACCGGGGACTGGTCGCCGCGGTCGCGGTGGCGGAGCACCTGGACGACGCCCTCCTCGTCGAGCTCGCCGAGGCCCCGCTGGAACTGCTTGTAGCGCCGGGAGTCGCGGGAGCGCGCGACGGCGAAGTGCTCCGCCGCGAACCGCGGCATCGGCGCGAACCGCACGGCGGGGCCGTCGTGCACGACGTCGCCCGGACGAAGCCCCGTCGCGTTGACCAGCCCGATCACGTCGCCGGGGAAGGCCTCCTCCACGGGGATCCGGTCACGGCCGAAGGGCTGGTGCGCGTAGCTGAGGCCCACGGGCTTGCCGGTGCGCTCGTGGCGGGCGGCGAGGGTGCGCTCGAAGCGGCCCGAGCAGACGCGCAGGTACGCGATGCGGTCGCGGTGGCGGGGGTCGGTGTTGGCCTGAACCTTGAAGACGACGCCGCAGAACGGGTCGTCGAGCGCCCGCACGCCGCCGTCGGTCGTGTCCCACCCGGCGGGGGGCAGGCCGATGCCCTCGACGGCCTCCAGCAGCTGGCGCACCCCGCAGTTCCCGAGCGCCGAGCCGAAGAACACCGGCGTCGTGACGCCCGCCGCGAACCCGGCGGGGTCGTGGTCGGCCCCGACGCCGTCGAGCAGGTCGAGGTCGTCGGCGAGGGTGGCGCGGGCGGCGGGCGGCAGGTCGGCCGCGGCGAGGGGCACGGGCTCCTGCTCGCCGGCGCTGGCGCCGTGGACCGGGCGGTCGTACGGGATGAACGTCGCGTCGCGCCGGTCGACGATGCCGAGGAACACGCCCTCGTGCAGCACCGGCCACGTGACCGGGGTGGGGCGCATGCCGATCTCGCGCTCGATCTCGTCGAGCAGCTCCAGGATGTCGCGCGCCGGGCGGTCGAGCTTGTTGACGAACGTGATGATCGGGGTGCCGCGCGTGCGGCACACCTGGAACAGCTTGAGGGTCTGGGGCTCCAGGCCCTTCGCCGCGTCGATCACCATCACGGCCGTGTCGGTGGCCGTCAGCACCCGGTAGGTGTCCTCGGAGAAGTCGCGGTGCCCGGGGGTGTCGAGCAGGTTCAGCACGTGGCCGCGGTGCTCGAAGCGCAGCGCGGCGGAGGTGACCGAGATGCCGCGCTGGCGCTCGATCTCCATCCAGTCCGACCGCGCGTGCGAGCCGCCGTCCTTCGCGCGGACGGCGCCCGCCAGGTCGATCGCGCCGCCGTAGAGCAGCAGCTTCTCGGTGAGGGTGGTCTTGCCGGCGTCCGGGTGCGAGATGATCGCGAACGTCCGCCGGCGGGCCGCCTCGGCGACCGCGCGGCCGCTGCTCATCGTCGCCACGGTCGGCGCCTGCGGGGGTGTGTGTCGGCGGGGGTCGTCATCGTCGTCGTGGCGCGTCGCGGACGGCCGGCGGCGCGGGGGCCGGGGGCCGTCGCCGACGGGGCCGCGGGGCGGCCGAGTGCGGCGGTGGTGCGGGGCGGCGGCGAGGCGGCGGCACGCGGCCACCGGACGTCGCCGTCCTCACCTGACGGTACCACGGGACCCGGGCGACGCCCCGCGGCGGCAGCGCGGCCTAGTGGTCCCGCATCGCCGCCTTGCGCCGGTACAGGGCCGCGTCGGCCCGCTCGATGAGCGCCTCCAGGCTGTCGCCGTCGGCGAGGGTGGCCAGCCCGGCGCTGATCGACGCGCCGGGGCGCATCGCGCGGAGGGCGTCCCCGATGGCGGCGACGCGCTCCGCCGCGACGTCGAGGGTCACGTCCGACAGCGCGCAGACGAACTCGTCACCCCCCCACCGCACCGTGATGTCGTACGAGCGGAGCGAGGCGATGATCGCGCGGGGGACGTCCCGCAGCAGCGCGTCGCCGGCGGCGTGCCCCTCGGTGTCGTTGACGGCCTTGAGGCCGTCGACGTCGAGCATCGCGATCACCAGCGGGAGGCGCAGACGGCGGGCGCGGGCGAACTCGTGGGCGAGGGCCAGCTCGCCCGTGCCCCGGCGGAACACGCCCGTCAGCTCGTCGAAGCCGCCGTCGGAGCGGTCGGACGCGGCACGCCGGCGGTCCGCTGCGGCGGCCTCGCGGTCGACGGCTGCCGCCGCGCGCTCCCGGGCGGACCGGTGGCGGATCTGCGACGCGCCCCGGCGCATCTCCGCGAGGGCCGCGGCGGCCGGATCGACGAGGCCCGCGTCGCGCGCCAGCTGCTCGCGCCCCTCGGCGGCGCGATCGCGAGCGTCGGCCGCCCGGTCGCGCGCGTCGGCGGAGCGGTCGCGTGCCTCCGCGGCACGATCCCGGGCGTCGGCGACCTCGTCGCGGCGCTGCGCGGCGCCGAGCCGCTCCGCGGTGGCGCGCGACCGCTCCGCCGCCGTCGCATGGCGCTCGCGGGCCGTCGCGCGGCGCTCGGCACGGGTCGCGTCGTGGACGGCGTCCCCGTGCGCCTCGTCGAGGTCCGACGCGCCCCGATCGAGGTCGGAGGCCTCCTGGTCGCGGTCGGCGGCGTCCTGCTCGCGGTCGGCGAGCGCCTGGTCGCCCCCGAACGTACCGGCGTCCGCGTCGGCGATGGTCTGGTCGATGTCGGCGAGGCCCTGCTCGGCGTCCGCGCGCGTCACGGCGCCGTCGTGGGCCGCGATCTCGCGCAGCTCGCGACGGACCGCATCGCGGAGGGCCACCGCGGCGGCGTCGTCGGGTGCGGGCTCCGGCGGCATCAGCGTGCCGCCCCGCCGCCGAGCGCCACCCGGGGCCGGGCCGTCGGGCCGCGGGACGGCGCCTCCACGCACGCGACGAGCGCATCCACGACCTCGGGGTCGAACCGCGTGCCCCGGCCGTCGCCGATGATCCGCAGGGCCTGGTCCACCGCGATCGCCGGCCGGAAGACCCGGTCGTGGGTGAGGGCGTCGAAGACGTCGGCGACGGCGGCGATGCGCCCCTCGCGCGGGATCCGGTCCGCCCTGAGCCGGTCGGGGTACCCGGAGCCGTCGATGCGCTCGTGGTGGGTGCGGGCCATGAGAGCCGCCAGGTCGAGGAGCGGTTCACCCGACCCGGCGAGCATGCGGAAGCCGATCTCGGCGTGCGTCTCGATGACCTGCCGCTCCTGCGGGGTGAGCGGACCGGGCTTGTCGAGGATCGCGTCCGGGATGGCCAGCTTGCCCAGGTCGTGCAGCGCCCCGGCCGTCCCGATGGCCCCGCACCGCGTGGGGTCGAGCCCGAGGTGTGCCGCGAGCGACGAGCAGATCGCGCCCACCCGCTCCGAGTGCGCGCCGGCCTCGCCGTCGCGGGCCGCGATCGCGCCCGCGAGGCGGCGGACCGTCTCGGCCCGGGACCGGGTGAGGCTCTCGCCCATCGCCGCCAGCGAGCGCTTCGCCCTCCTCAGCGACGCGGTGCGCTCGGCGACCAGCTCCTCCAGCTCGCGCGGGTCGGGGCCCGGCGCCGGGGCGACGGGCTCCTGCGGGGGCGGGGACGCACGGCGCTCCCCGCCGGGGGACGTCCCGGTGGGCCGGCGGCGGGACCTCCTGAGACCGGGCACGCATGCTCCCTTCGGAGAGGGACATGCCGCCGGGGTCTCGGGCGGCGGGGGCCGGACGCACCCCCTTGTCGGGATCCGTGATCCCGCTCGGAGGGTATGCCCACGGCCGGGACGGCGCAACGCGTCGCCGCGCGACCTCAGGTGCTGGTGCGGAGGTCCTCGGGACGGAGGGCGCCGGCGACGACGTCGTGGGCGACGTCCGAGAGCCGCAGGCCGCCGCGACGGGCGTGGTTGCGCAGGGCTCGGAACGCCGTGTCCATGTCGCAGCCGTGGCGCTCGGCGATGATGCCCTTGGCCTGCTCGATGGCCACCCGGCTGTGCAGCGCACCCTGGAGCTGCTCGGCCACCATCCGCGACTCGTGGAGCGCGCGGCTTTGGAGGACGGCGATCGTCGCGACGTCGGCGAGGGCCTGGGCAGTCGCGACCTCCGCGGCGGTCATGGGGAGCGGCTCGACGCGGAAGAGGTTCATGGCGCCCAGGACGCTGCCGCGCAGGCGCAGGGGGAACGCGTGCGCCGCGCGGAACCCGGCGGCCGCGGCGACGGGGGCGAACCGCGGCCAGCGGTCCGCGGCGTGCGCGAGGTCGACGACCTCGACGGGCGCGCCGTCGTGGAAGGCGTCGCGGCAGGGGCCCTCGTCGTTCTGGATCTGGAAGAGCTCGACCGTCTCGATGGCCTCGCTGGTCGCGGCGATGAGCCGCAGGTTGCCGTTGCCGTCGGCGAGGAGCAGGCCGGCGGCCTCGGCGCCGAGAAGCTCCACGCTGCGCTCGGTGAGGAGCACCAGCAGCTCCACCACGTCGAAGTCCTCCACCAGGCTGTCGGCGAGCTCGACGAAGGTCGTCGCGAGGCGCTGTTCTCGGGTCACGGTCGTTCCGTCCTGTCGAGGCGGTCCGGGGACCGAGTGTATGAGTGTGCGGGCATCGGCGTCACCGGTCCAGCCGGAGCCGGCCGGCGACGACGTCGGCGGCGACCTCGGTGAGGGGCCGTCCGGTCACGAACGCATGGGCGCGGATCCGCACCAGGGCCTCCCCCACGCCGACCCCGAGCTGGACGCTCACCATCCCCGACGCCTGGTGGACGGTGGCGCTGTAGTCGGTCAGCACCTGGAGGTCCTCGCCGAGGGCGCCCTCCCCCGCACCGGACTGTGCGGCGAGGATGGCGTGGACCGCCACGTCGGCGGCCGCGGCGGCGTCGGCGTCGTCCACGTGGCCGAGGTCGCCGGCCGCGACGCCGTGCAGGGTCAGGGCCCCGAGGCGCACCGCACCGACCCGCAGGGGGACGGACAGGATCGACACGGCCCCCGCCGCGACGGCCGCCGGGCCGAAGGCGGCCCAGCGCCCCGGCCGCGGCGCGCGCAGGTCGGGCTCGGAGACGCCCGCGCCCGAGCGGTGGGCGTCGACGCACGGCCCCTCCCCGACGGTGCGCTGGATCTCCTCGAGGCGCCGGCCGACCTCGCCGGACCACGCCAGCGGCGCCGGCCCGTCGTCTCCCATCACCATCATGCTCGCACCCGGCACGTCCAGCTCCCGCGCGCACGCCCGGCAGAGCTCCGGCATCGGGTCGGGTCCGTTGGCGGCGGCCACCAGGGCGGAGATGAGCGCGCGCCGCGCGGCGGGGTCACCGGTCATCGCGGCACCGTGTGCCGGGATCGTTCCGTCGTGGCGCGATGTGGCACGGGCCCTCGGGACCGGTCGGGGCGGCTCCGCCACCGGCACGGCGGCGGGTCGCGGGGTGGTGGCACACGGTCGCGCACGGGGGGGTCCGGTCCGGGCGAGCCTAGCGCGTCGGCGGTCCGTCCGCGCCGGCCCCGGCCGCGACCGGGACGCCCGGGAGGCCCGAGGGGGCGACCGCGAGGAGATCCTCGAGCGCCGCGACGACCGCCGGCGCGAACTGGAGCCCCGACTCCCGGCGGCACTCCGCGAGGGCGTCGGCGACCGTCATGGGCGCGCTGTAGTGGCGGGCGACCGTCATCACGTCCCACGAGTCGGCCAGTGCCAGGATCCGCGCGCCCTCCGGGATCGCGTCACCGGCGATGCCGTCGGGGTACCCGCCGCCGTCGTGGCGTTCGTGGTGGCTGCGGACCCACGCCGTCTGCTCCGTGTTCAGCACCTCCGCGACGATCTTCGCGCCGAGGGCGGCGTGCTCGCGGATCACCGCGAACTCGCCGGGGGTGAGGCGGCCGGCGCTGAAGAGGATGGCGTCGGGCACCCCGATCTTGCCGACGTCGTGCACGAGCCCGGCCTCGTGCAGCAGGGCCACCCTGGCCGGGGCCCAGCCCATGACGGTGGCGAGGCGCACCGCCAGTCCGGCGACCCTCTCCGAGTGCCGGCGGGTCGCCGGGTCCTTCGCGTCCACGACCCGGGCGATCATGCGGACGCCCGCCAGCGCCTGCTGGCGCTCCAGGCGCTCGATCCGCTCCTCGGCCGTCAGCGCGTCGATGACGTCGGGCGCGTAGAGGAACACGCTGTTGCGGCCGTGCCGCTTCGCCCAGTAGAGCGCGCCCCCGGCGCGCTGGTGGAGCTGCTCGGCGTCCTCGGCCGACGCGAGGTCGCAGACGCCGGACGAGATCGTCACGTGGCCGACGTCCGGGAACGGCTCCCCGGCGATGGCGACCCGGAGGTGCTCGGCGGCCTCCCAGGCCGTCAGCTCGTCGCACTCCGGGAGGACCCAGGCGAACTGGCCGCCACCGAGGCGCGCGACGGTGTCGCCGGGACGGGCCGCGGCCGACATGCGGCGGGCGACCTCGATGAGGACGCGGTCGCCGGCCTCGTGGCCGTGGTCGTGGTTGACGTGGGAGAAGTTGTCGAGGTCGGCGACGACCAGCGCGAGCCGCCGCTCGTGCCGGCGTGCGCGGGCCACCTCCTCGGCGAGGCGCTCCTGGAACGCCCGGTGGTGCGGGAGCCCCGTGAGGTGGTCCCGGTCGGCCATCTCGGTGAGCCGGACCCGGCCCTCGTCGTTCGCCACGGCCAGTGCGAACAGGGACGCGAGCGTCTCCAGCGCCGCCCGCGGGGGGGCGGGCCCGTCGCCGGGTCGCGGCCCCCCGTGCACCTCGATCGCCCCCCAGACGCCGTCCCCGGTGAGCACCGGGACGACGAGCGGGTGCGACGGCCGATGGGGGGCGGCGTCGCCCCACGTCGCGAGCGGCGCGCCGTGGCCCATGACGGTGGCGCCCGTCCCACGGGCCAGCCACGCCGCCTGCTCGGCCACCGCCCGCGCGGCCGCCGTCACATCCCCCTCGGAGGAGACCAGGGCCGCGACGAGGCGGGTCACGGCCGCGTGCTCACGGGTGCCGGGCGGGGTGTGCTCGTCGGCCTCCTCCCGCGGCCGCGCCACGGGCTCTGCCGCCGTCGCCGTGGGCTCGTCGCCCGCGACGACACGGTTGCGGCCGCCGGCCTTCGCGGCGTAGAGCGCCGCGTCGGCGCGGGCGTAGAGACGGCGTGCGTCGCCGGCGTCGTGGCGATCGACCACCCCGGCGGAGATCGTGAGCGTCCCGATGCCCTCGATGGGCGTCGCCGCGACGGCGCGGCGGGCGCGCTCGGCGGCCGCGACCGC
This sequence comes from Miltoncostaea oceani, assembly GCF_018141545.1. Classification (GTDB taxonomy): domain Bacteria; phylum Actinomycetota; class Thermoleophilia; order Miltoncostaeales; family Miltoncostaeaceae; genus Miltoncostaea; species Miltoncostaea oceani. Next base: position 2,057,571 of record NZ_CP064356.1, read on the forward strand.
GTCGGCGCGGGACGTGCCCGGCAGGATCCAGGCGAACTCCTCGCCGCCGACGCGCGCCAGCACGTCACCCGCGCGCGTCCGGTCGTCGATCCGCCGGGCGACCTCGATGAGGGCCGCGTCGCCGGCCAGGTGGCCGAAGCGGTCGTTGACGCTCTTGAAGAAGTCGATGTCGAGGAGGATCAGGGCCAGTTCGCGGCCGTCGTCGGGGGCGCCGTCGAGCTCGTCCCGCAGGCGCTCGTGGAAGGCGCCGTGGTTCAGCAGGCCCGTCATGGGGTCGCAGCGGGCGCGGGCGTGCGCCTCGATCAGCGCGAGCCGCAGCTCGGCCTCCGTGACGGCCGCGGCGGCCAGGTCGCGGAGGATCGCGAGCTCGTCGCCCGTCCACTCGCGCGGCACGTCGTCGATGACGCAGAGCGACCCGAGGGTCTCCCCGCCGGTGAGGGTGATGGGGATCCCCGCGTACGACGCGACGCCGAAGTCCGTGATCGAGGGGTTGTCCCGGACGAGCGGGTGCTCCCGCGAGTCCGCGACGACCAGCTCCTCGCCGCCGAGTACGAGGCGGCACAACGAGTGGGACAGCGGCGTCTGCCGCGCCGTGGCGACGGGCTCCGCCAGGCCGAGGGCGCTCGTGAAGAACTGGCGTCCCTCGTCGACCAGCGACACGAGCGAGACCGGCGCCCCGATCGCATCGGCGGCGAGGCGGGTGAGCCGGTCGAAGGCATCCTGCCGCGGCGCGTCCAGGAGCCCGGTGCGCCGCAGTGCCGCGAGGCGCGCCGGATCGTGGAGGGCCGCGGTTGCACGCACGGGATCCGGGTGCGTGTCCGTCGGGTGTGTCATGCGGGGAGGATCGGCACCGGGCCGCCCCCCGCGCATCGACCGATCGGCGGGAACGATCGGAGGACGCGGCGCACCCCGGGTCCGCGCGGGCGCGGACCCGGGTGGCGGTCACGCGCCGGCGGCCCCGTCGCGGGGGGTGAGGCGCAGGCGCACCTCGGTGCCGCCGTCGCGGTCGCGCCAGTCGACCTCGTCCGCGAGGTCCCGCATGATCGCGCGCCCCCGTCCCCGCACCGACGAGGGGCCGGGGCGCCGGGGCGGCCCGGCGGGGACCGACGCCCCCGGCCGCCCCCGGTCCCGCACGACGATCTCGGCCCCCTCCTCGTCGACGTCGACCACCACCTCGACCGGCGCGCGGGGGACCGACCCGTGCTCGACCGCGTTCTGGACGGCCTCGTCCACCGCGAGCGCGGCGCCGGCGACGTCGTCGCGCGACCACCCGGCGTCGCGCAGCGCACCGGCGACGAGCTCACGGGCGTGGGTCGGCGCCTCGGGCGTGGCGGGCAGGCGGACCGCGGTGCGGTCGGCCTGCGGCGTCCCCCCGGTCACGCGTCCGCCCCCGTCCGGCGGTCGTCCTCGAGGGCCGGCGCGAGGCGCAGGTGCAGGCCGCGCCGTGCGGCCTCGGGCGCCACCTCCCCCACGGCGTGGCGCTGGCCGTCGATGTGGCCGGCGACGTACGCCTCGGCCACGGCGGCGTAGATCTCGGCGTGCGGGCACCCGGCATCGCCGGCGTGCAGCACCTCCGCGAGCCCGACGAGTATCGGCTGGAGGCTCCGATGCGCGATCGGGACGAGTGAGACTCCGTGGTCCGGCACGGGGTCCCCCTTTCGTTGGTCGTGTGGTTCCGCACGTACCCGGGGGTCCACACGCGCCACCACCATCCGGTCGGCGGGGAACCACACCCGCCTGCCGTGCCCGCGCCGCCGGGACGGTCAGCCGTCGAGCACGCGCTCCGCGTCGTGCTGCGAGAGCCCGGATCGCGCGATGACGTCCTGGCGGTCGAGGCCGGCGAAGTACCCGCCGCGCATCGCCTTCGACAACTCCGGCCGCGCCGCCGGGTCCTCCGCGAACCGCGCCGCGGCGTCCTCGATCAGCGCTCGCAGCTCGCCCCGTCGCCCCTCGGTGAGATCGCTCATGGGCGGGACCCTACCGACGCTCAGCGCTCGGCGGCGGCGGGGCCGAGGGCGTCCAGGACGTCCTCCTCGAGGGCCGCGACCATGTCGTCGACGCGGGCCCCGCCGAGGCCGAGCGCCTCGGCCACCTCCGGCCGCGTCCGGGGCCGGGGCGGATCCCGGTCGAGGCCGAGGCGCAGGCGCAGCACGGCGGCGAGGTCGGGTTCGAGGCGGGCGACCACGGGGGCGCGCGCCAGGGCACGCAGGTCGGGGGCGCCGGCGCGCGCGAGCGCCGCGGCGCGGAGGGTGCGGAGGTCGTCGTCGTCGCTCATCCGGGGGAGGCTATCCACCCGCACCGGGGTCGGGGAGCCGCCCGCGCCGATACGCTGAAACCTGTGGGAACCTCACGCCTCGTCACCCTCGCGCTGCTCGCCGCCGCCGCTGTCGCGTCCACGGCCACCGCCGGGGCCGCCGCGCCGGCCACGACGGCGGAGGCCCTGCGGCCGGTGGGGACCCCGCTGCGGGTCGTGATCCTGCCGGTCCGGCTGCGCGGGGAGCCGGTGCCGAGCGCGCAACGCCTGCGGCGGCTGCTGGACGACACGCGCACGCTGATGGCGCGGGCGTCGCGGGGGCGCATCGTGCTGAGCGGCGAGGTCGCGCCCACCATCCCCGCGGGACGGTACGAGACGTCGCCCCGCTTCCTCGACCCCCGGATCTTCGGCGTGGCGGTCGCCCGGGCGTCCGCACGCGGCGTGACGTTCGCCGGCGCGGTGCCCGTGTTCGTCGCCGCGTCGCGGCAGCCCTCGTCGAGCTACGGCTCGACGGCGCAGGTGCTGCTGCAGGGGACGGGCTGGCGGGAGGCGGGGACGCTCGCCCACGAGCTCGGTCACGCCATGGGCCTGGAGCACGCCGTCGCCCCGACGGGGTGCCGCCGGCCGTTCTCCCCCCTCGGCTGCCTTGAGCGCCCCGCCAACGTCTTCGAGTACGGCGACGCCCTCGACATCATGGGGTACGGCGGCGACCGCTTCGGGGCGTACGCGATGGCCGTCCTCGGGCTCGCGCCCGTCGCGGACGCGCCGGCGGGCACGTCGGCGACGCGGGTGCGCCCGGTCGACGGACCGCGGCCGACGCTGCTCCGCCTGCGCACCGCCGACGGCGACTGGTTCGTCGAGTCACGCCGCCGGGCGGCGTTGCGCTACTCCCGCCCGGTCGTCGCGCCCCGCGGCGTCGCCGTCTCCCGGGTCCCCGGGGCCTACTCCCCCGCCCCCGGCACCGACCTCTACCCGCGGCCCGTCCGGCTGCCGGCGACCGACCCGCAGGTCACGTGCCGCGCCGACGGGGCGTGCCTGGCGCGCCAGGTGCTCGCCCCGCGGCGGGTGCTCACGGTCCCCGGGGCGTTCCGCCTCAAGGTCGCCGGGGGGCGCGTCCCCCGCGTCGTGACCACCTGGCTCGACCGGACGCCCCCCGCGGTCGGCGTCGCGTCGACGCGCGTCGTGGCCCCGGTCGGCGGCGCCCCCGAGCTGCTGCTGGGGGTGACCGCGACGGCGCGGGGCGCCGGGGTGCTGACGCTCGAGATCACCCAGGGCGACGTGGTCACGTCGGTGCCCGCCGACGACGTGCCGGGGCTGGTGGTGCGCGGCGCCGGCCAGGTGCGGGTGCCGCGCGGGACGGGCGCCCAGGTGTCGGTGACGGCGGTCGACGCCGCCGGGCACCGCTCCGCGCCGGCGGTCGCCGACCTGTCGGCCGTCCCCGTCGAGCCGGGGGCGACGACGACCTTCACGCCGGCGCTCGGCGCCCACCGGGCGGTGCCGACCCCCCTCCCCGCCGGGGGCGCCGTGACCGTCAGCGGCACCACCGACCCCGGCCTCGCCGGGCTGACGGGCCGCGTCGACGCCGTCAGCACCCGCGCCGGGGCGTCGATCCCGGTCGAGATCGGGGCGGGCGGCGTCTTCTCGGTCACATGGACCCCTCCGGCGCCGGGGGTCTACCGCCTCACCACGCTCATCCCCGTGGCCCGCGAGCCGTTCGGCATCGAGCTCGTCTACTCCCGCCGGGTCGGCTACCTGCGGGCCTGACCGTCCCCGTCGCGCCCGGCGGGGCGATGGGTCACACTCCGCTGACCGCGAGAGGAGGCCCCATGTCCGACGAGAACCCCACCGCCGCGTTCCCCGAGGCGCCGGCCGCGTCCGGCGGCGAGACCTGGATCGCCGACGCGATCGTGGCGAAGGTCGCCGCGACCGCGGCCCGCGAGGTCGACGGCGTCGAGGACCTCCGCGGCGGCGGCGTCCGCCGGGGATGGGTCCGCGCGTCGGAGCGCCGTCGTGGCGGGGCGTCCGTGAGGATCGACGCCGGCACCGCCACCATCGCGCTGCGCCTCGTGGTGCGCGACGGCGTCGCCATACCCGGCGTGGTCGAGTCGGTGCGCGCACGGGTGGTCGAGCGCGTCGAGTTCGCGACCGGCATGACCGTCGCCCGCGTCGACATCGGCGTCGTCGACGTGGTCCCGCCGCCCGCGGAGGACGCCCCCGCGGAGGCGTCGCCCGCCGCGGCCGGGACCGCGCATGCCGGTCCCGACCCGTCCGCGGCGGTCCCCGCCGGCGCCTGACTCAGACGCTCAGGAGGTAGAACCGCCAGAAGTCGTTCTCGATCGGCAGCACCCGCGCCCCGTCGAACCCGGCGGCGCGGGCGTAGCCGTCGACCGTCGACGCGCGCATCACCGTCCCCGTCGCCGCCGAGTGCGCGTCCTCCCGCCCGACGGGGAGGCAGTGCAGCACGCTGAAGCCGTAGTTCAGGCGCTCGATCTCGTCGCCGACGGCGCCGAACGCGTCGGCGACGCGCTCGTCGGCGATCAGCACCCGGCCCCCGGGACGCAGCAGGCCGCGCGCCGTGCGGAGCGCCTCCACGGGACGCGCCATGTCGTGCAGGGCCTCGAAGATCGTCACGAGGTCGTAGTCGCCCGACACCGCGTCGCTGACGTCCTGGGCGAAGAACCGGACCCGGTCCGTCAGGCCGCGGGCCGCGGCGAGCTCCCGCGCCGACGCGATCGACGCCTCGTCGGCGTCGAGCCCGTCGACCCGCGCCCCCGGGTACCCGGCCGCCAGGCTGACGCTCGACCAGCCGGCGCCGCAGCCCATGTCCGCCACCCGGACGCCCGGTGACCGCAGCAGCGCGTCGAGCTCGGGAACCGCGGGGATCCAGTCCTGGGCGAGGTGGTTGACGAACATCGGCCGGTTGAACGCCGCGATCCCCTCGCGGCACGCCGGGCCGAACGCCGGGTACGGGACGCCGTCGCCGGTGCGGAACGCCTCGACGAGGCGGTCGATCGGCTTCATCACGCCCGCGAGGACCCGGGCCATCGACGTCGCGTAGACGAGTGAGTCGGGGGCGAGCAGCGCGTCGCGGTGCCCGTCGGGGAGCGAGAACCGGCGCTCCCGCGCGGGCCGGGTGGCGTCGTCGACGACGACGATCCCCGCGACCGCCTGCTGCTCGAGCCACTCCCGGGCGTACCGCTCGTCGATGCCGGCGCGCGCGGCGAGCTCGCCGCTCGTCTGGTCGCCGCCCGCGTCGAGGGCGGCGTAGAGGCCGAGGCGGTCGCCGACGTCGATGCAGGCCAGCTCCAGCGCCCCCAGCAGGGCGCCGAACATGCGCTCGCCGAGCGCCTCGGAGGTGTGGGTGGGTGCGGCGGTGGTGCTCATGGGTCCTCCCCGGGTGCGGTTGTCCGACGGCGACGATGCTGCGGCACGACCGTCCCGGCACCGTCTCGCGCCCCGTCTCGCGCGGGTCGCGCCCGCGCCGCGTGCCGCACTACGCTTGCGACCGTGCTCACCATCCGCGTGGTCGGCGGGATCGCCGCCGAGGTGGACGGGGCGCCCGTCGACCTCGGGACGGCGACCCGCGCCCGGGCGCTCCTCGCGTGGCTGGCGCTGCACCCCGGGATGCACGCCCGGGGCGACCTCGCCGCGCGCCTGCGCCCCGACGTGTCCGACGAGAGCGCCCGCAAGAGCCTGCGCCAGGCGGTCTGGGCGCTCCGCGGCGCGCTCGGGGAGGCGGCCGACGCGCTCGTCGCCGACCGCGACCGCGTCGGGTTGAGCGACGACCCGTCCCGTGTCGCGACCGACATCGCGACCGCCCGCGCCGCCCGGGACGCCGGCGACCTGGCGGGCGCCGTCGCGGTCGCCGGCGCGGGGGAGCTGCTGGCGGGGCTCGACGAGGAGTGGGTCGAGGCGGAGCGCGCCCGCCATCGCGAGGAGGTGCGGGGGATGCTCGGGGCGCTCGCGTCGGCGGCCGCCGAGGCCGGGGACGTGCCCGCCGCGATCGCCTGGGCACGACGGCGCGTCGCCGACGACCCCCACAGCGAGATCGCCGCGCGTGCCCTGATCGGCCTGCTCGCCCGGGCGGGGGACCGGGCCGGCGCCGTCGCGGCGATGGACGACCTGCGGACCCGGCTGCGGCGCGACCTCGGCATCGTGCCGTCGGCCGAGACCCGCGAGATGGTCGCCGAGGTGCGGGCCGGCGGCCCCGGCGCGACCACCGGGGCGGGGTCGTCGCCGACGCCCCTCCCCGCCCCGCTCGACCGACGTGGGCCGTTCGTCGGCCGCGCCGATGCGCTCGCCGTCCTGCAGGCGGCCTGGCGGGACGCGGCCTCGGGCGCGACGCGGATCGCGGTCGTCGCGGGCGAGCCCGGGATCGGCAAGACCCGGCTGGCGTCGGCCCTCGCGGCGCAGGTGCACGGCAGGGGCGCCGCCGTGCTCTACGGACGGTCCGACGAGGACGCCCCCGTCCCCCACCAGCCGTTCGTCGAGGCGCTGGAGCGGCACCTGCGCGCCCTGCCCTCCGCCGAGCGCGACGCGCTGATCGGGCGGCGGCGCCCCGACCTCGCCCGGGTGCTGCCGGCCGTCGAGCCCGACCCGGCCGCCGTCGCGCCCGACGACGCCGGCACGGGCCGGTACCGCGCCTTCGAGGCCGTCCGCGGGGTGCTGGAGGGGATCGCCGCGGGACGGCCGACGCTGCTGGTGCTCGACGACCTCCACTGGATCGACCCCGCCGGGCTCCAGATGCTGCGCCACCTGACCCGCATGACCGGCGGGGCCCGGCTGCTCGTGGTCGGCACGTACCGCGACACCGAGGTGGGCCGCGCGCACCCCCTGGCGGCGGCGTTGTCGGACATCCGCCGCGACCAGCCCCTGGTGTCGGTGCCGCTCACGGGCCTCGACGAGGGGGAGGTCGCCGACCTCGTCGGGTCGCACGGCGGGCCCGTCGCCGACGCGGCGCGACTCGGGCGCCGCGCCCGCGGCAACCCCCTGCTACTCGGCGAGCTGGTGCGCGCGACGGCGGACGGCGGCGACGCGGGAGCGGCGGTCCCCGAGCGCGTCGTCGAGCTGGTCGGGCAACGCGTCGACCGGCTCGGCGACGACGTCGCGGCGACGCTCGAGACCGCCGCGCTCCTCGGGACCGAGTTCCCCCTGGACCTGCTGGAGGAGCTGCACGGGCCGGCGGCCCTCGCGGCGGTCGAGCGGGCGCGGGAGGCGGGCCTCGTGGCCGAGGCGGACCCCGCGACGGGGCGGCACGCGTTCGGCCACGCGCTGGTGGCGGAGGCGCTCGCCGACCGGCTGTCGCCGCCGCTCCGCCGCCGCCGCCACCGGCGGATCGCCGAGGTGGTGGTGCCCCGCGCCGAGCGCGACCCCGACACCCACGCGGCCGAGGCCGCCCGCCACCTGCAGGCGGCACTGCCGGACGCCGACCCCGAGGCGGCGGTCCGGTGGTCGATGGCGGCGGCGGCGCGGGCGCGGGCGCTGCTCGCCGACAACGAGGCCGCCGCGCACCTCGCGCGGGCGCTCGCCGCCCTGCCGGCCGGCGACCCCCGGCGGGCGGGGATGCTGGTGGCCCTCGGCGACGCGACCGGCCGCGCCGGCGACCGGGCGGCGTCGCGTGCCGCGTTCGCCGAGGCCGGGGACCTGGCGCGCGCCGCGGGGGACGCGCCGCTCGAGGCCCGCGCCGCCCTCGGCCGCGGGGGCCTCGGGACCGTGATCGGCCCGTGCGACCCCGGGGTCGCCGGCGCGCTCGAGGGCGCCCTCGCGTCCGTCGGCGGCACCGACCCGGACCTGCGGGCCCGCCTGCTCGGCCGGCTGGCGATCGAGCTCTACTACGCGGACCGCCCCCGGGCCGACGCCCTCAGCGCCGAGGCGGTGGCGGTGGCGCGCCGGACCGGCGACCCGGGGGCCCTGGCGGCGGCCCTCAACGCCCGGCGGGTGGCGATCTGGGACATCGACCACGCCGAGGAGCGCCTCGCGGTCGCCACGGAGATGACCGCGGCCGCGACCCGCGCGGGCGACGCGGCGACGGCGCTGCAGGGCCGGGCCTGGCGCGTGGTGGACCTGATGGAGCTCGCGCGGCTCGACGAGGTGCGCGCCGAGGTGGAGGCGTACGGCGCCGGCGCGGACGCCCTCGGCCTCCCCCACTACCGCTGGTGGACGCCGCTGTGGCGCGGGACCCTCGCCCTGCTCGAGGGGGACCGGGACGCCGCCGCCCGGCTCGGCGCGGAGGCCCTCGCCCTCGGGCGTCGCGCCGACGACCCCAACGTCCGGCTCCACGTGCTGATCCAGGAGGTCCAGGCCCTCATCGACACGGGCCGCTTCGACGGGTTCGACCGCGACTTCGTGGACCGCGGGGTCGCCGACTCCCCCGCGGCGTGGGCGTGGAAGACCTGGCTGGCGTGGGTCGAGGCGGGCCTCGGACACCGGGCGGAGGCGGAGGCGCTGGTCGACGACCTCGCGCGCGACGACTTCGCGGCCGTCCGCCTCGACGCGAACTGGCACGCCGTGGGCGACCTGGCGGAGGCCCTCGCGGTGCTCGGCCCCGCGCAGGCGGCGCGGGCCGCGCGGCTGCGGCGGATGCTCGCCCCCTACGCCGGCCTGGTCGGCGTCGTCGGCCGCGCCGCCGCCTGCTACGGACCGCTCGACCACCACCTCGGCCTGCTCGCCACCGTCGAGGGCGACCACGCCGGGGCGGTCTGCCACTTCGAGGAGGCCCTGCGGATCTGCGGGCGGATCGGGGCCGTGCCCCGATCCGCCCAGGTGCGCGCGCGCCTCGCGGAGGCGCGCGCGGCGCTCAGCCGGTGACGGCCGGCAGCAGCGTCCGCGGGATCGCCCGGACCATCGTGCAGGTGGTCGAGGCGGCACGCCGCACGCCGGGCGTGCTCGCCGTCGCGGTGTTGCAGCGGCGGCCCGTGATGTCGGCGTCGAGGCGCACCTTCAGCGTGAGGGTGCGCGTGGCGCCCGCCGCGAGGGACGCGACGGTCCACACGACCCGGCCGCCGCGGAGGCTCGCGCCGGCGGGGACGGCCGCCAGGGACATGCCCGCGGGGAGCTGGTCGGTGACGGTCAGGCCGCGCGCCACGGTGGCGCCCGTGTTGGTGACGCGGATGGTGTAGCCGATCGTCCGGCCCGCGGTCGCCCGCGCCGGGCCGGTCTTGCGGACGCGCAGCCGGGGCCCGGTCTGGGTCGGGTGGTGCGGGGTCGTCTCGCTCGGCGTCGCCGGCGTCGGGATGGTCGGGTTCGACGACGGGCTCTCGAACGGCGCGACGGGCGTGTCGTACGAACCGGTGTCCGGCGTCGTCGGCGTCGTCGGGGTGCCGGGCGTGGTCGGGGTCGTCGGGGTAGTCGGGTTGCCGCCCTCCAGCGGGATCACCGGGCAGTCCTCGAAGGTGACGGTGGTCGTCGCGACGTACGGCGTCGCCGGGTTCAGCACCATCGTCTCCTGCGGGGTCGTCTGACCCGACGAGGCCCGGACGAGGCGGGTGAGGGTGCCGCCGGTGGCGCGGGTCGTGACCGTCACGACGCCCTTCGTCGCGGACGACAGGGAGACGGTGGCGACGCCGTCGGCGGCGAACCGCACCTGGGTGGCGCTCAGCACCGCGGACGCGCCGGTCGCGGACACCGTCGCGGAGCTCCCGGGGACGCCGGTGATGCGGAGGCGCACCACGCTCCGGCCCGCGCAGCCGCGCGGCATGTCCGGGGTCACGGTGAGCGGGCCGCCCACGGCCCGGCCGGCGGCCAGGACGCGGATCGCGGCGACGCGGGCGTTGAGGGCGGCGTCACCCGTCGGGTTCGTCTCGCGGGCCTCGCCCACCAGCTGCCACACCGCGACCTGGAGCGCACCGGCCTCGAGGGCGCGGGACGCCGCCGGCTGGGCGGCGATCAGCGCGGGGGCCTGCTCGATGAGCCAGGCGGCCTCGGCGTGCCGGGGCGACGTCAGGGCCGGGAGGTCGGCGGCCGTCGCGATGCGGACGTCGTAGTCCCGGCCCTCGCCGATGGCGTGCTTCAGGTCGACGCAGAAGCCCGCGCGGTCGACCGCGGTCCCGCCCGAGGGGGTGACGCGGAGCCGCAGCAGGCCCGGCGACGTCGAGTGCGTGGCGCCGTCGGTCCCGGTGACGGTGATCTTGGAGTAGGACGGGTCGACGTCGACCAGCCGCACCTTCGCGGGGGTCGCGGCGTTCGCGGCGACGGGCAGCATGGCCAGCGCCGCGACGGCGAGCAGCGCCGCGGTGGCGATCCGGCGGAGGTTCGGGCGGAGCGGGGCGATCATGCGGCGTGCCTCGGGGATCGGGGGGACGCGGGAGCCGGGCGTCCACGTTCCGGCACGGCTCCCATCGGTGACGGGAACCGTCCCTTTAGCGCCGCGCTAGGGTTTCGTCACACATGAGCGACGCAAACCTCGTCCACGAGATCGCCCTCCCCCCCGGGGCGGAGCCGCCGATCCGGATCTACGTCAACGGCGAGGAGTGGACGGAGGGGACCGACTACCGGGTGGAGGGCGGCCGCGTCCTGTTCGCGCGGACGCTGCGGGCCCAGCCGGCGCTCGGGTTCGGCCGCAAGGTGATGCTCGCCATGGGCATCGGCGTCTACGGCGACCTACGGGGCGACACCCTCGACCTGCAGTACCAGTCGGGAGGGCGGACGCGGATGACGCCCGTCGCCCTCAGGTCGGGAGCGGCAGGGAGCCCTCCGCCAGCCTGACCAGCTCCTCGCGCCAGTCCTGGCGCGGGGCCCATCCGTGGTCGGCGAGCCGGCCGGTCCCGATCGCCAGCGACGCCGACAGGGCCTGGCTCATCGCGCCGCCCATCGACATGGCCGCCAGGGCGAGCGGGGTGCGGTCGGGGTGCCGGTGGCCCGGCACGCCGCAGATGACCCCCACCACGTCGGCCTGCGTCGGGATGTCCGCCTCGGCGGCGCTGTACGCCCCGGGGGGCGCGCCGACCGCCGCGACGAGGGCGGCGGCCGCGTCGTCGGCCCCCAGCATCGCCCACGCGTTCGTCCCCGTTCCCACGATCCGATAACGGCGGATCCGCAGGCCGACGATCAGATCCCGCATCAGGCCGCCGGGACCGTGGACCCACGGGACCCGCACCACCCGCAGGTCGGCGCCGGCGAGGGCCTCCTCCGTCGCGGCGGCCGCCCGCGCGAGCGCGATCTCGCCGACGACCGGCGCGTCGTCCACCGCGGGCTCGGCGCGGCTGCCGTGGACGAGCCCCGTCGAGAGCATCACGACGGGGCGGTCGCCCGCCACCTCGTGCAGCGCGCGGGCGCCGGCGGCGGCGGCCCGGCCACGACGGCGCGCCGCACCGCGCCGCAGGGGCGGCGTGGTGCGCGGCTGGGCGAGGTGGAAGACGACGTCCGCCCCCTCCGCCTCGCGCCGCCACTGGCCGATGTTCGCCAGGTCGGTGTGGAGGGGCTCGGCCCCCATCTCACGCAGGGCCCGCTCCGCGTCGTACGTGCGGGCGGTGGCGAGCACGCGCACGCCCTCCGCCCGCAGCCGGGCGACGAGGGCACCGCCGACGAGGCCGGTCGCCCCGGTGACCAGGGCGACGTCGATGCGCCCCAGCTCAGCCCCCCGCCACGGCCGGGAGGATGGTGACCTCCTGGCCGTCGCCGACGGCGGTCTCGATGCCGTCGCCGAAGCGGACGTCCTCGCCGGCGACGAAGACGTTGACGAACCGGCGCAGGGAGCCGTTCTCCATGATCCGGTCGCGGAAGCCGGCGTGCTGGGCCTCGAGCTGGTCGATCAGCTCGCGCACGGTCCCGGGGGTGCACTCCACCGCCGACGACCCGCCGACGACGGGGCGCAGCGGGGCCGGGATGCGGACGGTCACGGGCATGTGGTCTCCTCGCGGACGGGAACGGTCAGGCGATCAGGCGGGCGGGCTCGCCGATCGCGGCCTCGAAGCTCGCGACGGTGGGCGCGATGGGGTGGCGCACGACACGGGACGCGACGGCGTCGAGCGTCTTCAGGCCGTCGCCGGTGATGTAGACGACGACGCGCTCGTCGGGGTCGATCTCCCCGGCCGCGGCCAGCTTGGCGAGGACGGCGGTGGTCACCCCGCCGGCGGTCTCGGTGAAGATGCCGGTGGTCCGGGCGAGCAGCTCGATGCCCTGGAGGATCTCCTCCTCGGTGACCGACGAGATCGACCCGCCGGTCCGGCGGGCGACGTCGAGCGCGAAGACGCCGTCGGCGGGGTTGCCGATGGCGAGGCTCTTGGCGATCGTGTCGGGCCGGACGGGCGACACGAAGTCGAGGTCCTTCTCCCAGGCGGTCGCGACGGGGCCGCAGCCGGCGGACTGGGCGCCGTTCATGACGGGCAGGCGGCCGGTGTCCTCCACCAGGCCCGTCTCGATCAGGTCGCGGAACCCGCGGTTGACCTTGGTGTAGAGCGAGCCGGAGGCGATCGGGACGATGCACCGGTCGGGGAGCCGCCACCCGAGCTGCTCGGCGACCTCGTAGGCGAGCGTCTTCGAGCCCTCGCTGTAGTACGGGCGGACGTTCACGTTGACGAACGCCCAGGGGCGGTCGCTCGCGATCTCCATGCAGAGGCGGTTGACGTCGTCGTAGTTCCCGTCGACCGCGAGGAGGGTGGTGCCGTAGATCGCCGTCGCGACGATCTTCTGCTCCTCCAGGTCGGCCGGCACGAAGACGTAGCTCTCGAGGCCGTGGGCCGAGGCGTGGGCAGCGACGGAGTTCGCGAGGTTGCCGGTCGACGCGCACGCGACGACCTCGAACCCGAGCTGCTTCGCCTTCTCCAGCGCGACCGAGACGACGCGGTCCTTGAAGCTGTGCGTCGGGTTGGCGGTGTCGTTCTTGACCCACACGTCGCGCAGGCCGAGCGCGGCGGCGAGGCGGGGGGCGCGCACCAGCGGGGTCATCCCGCTGGGGAGGCCGGCGGTCGGGTCGTCCGGCGAGCACGGCAGGAAGTCGCGGTACCGCCACAACGACGGGGGCCCCGCGGCGATGCTCTCGCGGGTGACGCGCGCCGCGATCCGCTCCATGTCGTAGACCACCTCGAGCGGTCCGAAGCAGTACTCGCAGACGTAGGCGGCCGTCAGCTCGCCCGTGCGCTCGCACTCCTTACATCGGAGCGCCGTCGCCGCCGTCCCGTGATCCGTCACCGGTCCTCCCGATCTCCGAACGCCATGAAAAAGCCCCTCCGCCGGGAGGGCGAGGGGCGACGGGTGCTCAGACCGATCGGACTCTCGCATCTCCCAGGTTCACACCTGGTGGAATTGGCACCTGGCGCTCTTGCGCTGGTTGCCGCGGTTTCACAGGGCCAGTCCCTCCACCGCTCTCGATGCGGTCGGGATAATAGCGACGCCCCGCAACGGACGTCAATCCGGTGGACGCCAGTCGGCGAGGCGGCCCTCGGCCACCCGCCGCGACAGCTCGAGCTCCAGGGCGGGGACCTCGCGGAGCGCCTCGACGAGCCGCCGCTCCCTCCACTCGCGGAAGTGGTCGGGACCGACCCCGAGACCCTCCGCGATGCGGGCCATCAGGTCGTCGCCGGGGACGCCCCGGACGCCGCTCGCGTGCCCGTGGAGGTTGCCCACCGGCACGAGGGTCCGGCTCTCGAGGTCGCGGAAGCTCATGCCCCGGGCCTCGAGCGCGGCACGGAGGGCGGCGCCGAACGGCGCGGACGACCACGGCAGCGCGGGCGGGGCGCTCACGCGGCGAGCCTAGACCACCGGCGTGACGATGTGACGGGCGCGGGCCGAGGCGGCCGTTACGATGCCCGGAGCGCGATGACCGACACCCCTCCCCCCGCCGATCAGCCCGCCGAGCACCCCGTGCCGGCCGAGGCCCCGACGGCCGCGGAGGCGACGCCCCCCGTCGCACGGCGGCGGTGGATGCCGCGCCGCCGGGCGGACGCGCCGGCGGACGCCCCCGCCGAGGCGGCGCCGCCCGCCGCCACGCCCCCTCCCACCGCCCCGCCGTCCGGGGACGCATCCGACGACGCGCCGGTCGTCGACGCGACGGGCGACGTCCCCCTGCGCGGCGCCGCCCCCCGCCGCCTCCGCCGCGAGCGCCGGCGCCTGATCACCCGGCGCGAGGAGGCGGTCTACCACCTCGGCGGACTCGCCTTCGAGCTCTACCGCCGCGACATGCTCGGCGAGGACGTCATGCGGCGGCGCGCGGGCGAGGTCGCCGAGATCGACGACACCGTCCGCGACATCGACGTGCGCCTCGGCGAGCTCGACCGCGAGCGCCGCGACCGGCGGCGGGTCGCCGAGCCCGACCCCGCCGCCGGGTGCTGCCTCACGTGCCGCACGCCGTTCCGCGCCGAGGCCCGCTTCTGCTGGCAGTGCGGCACCCAGGTGGTCCCGCCGTCGATGGGCGACGAGCAGGTCACCGCCGTCATCAGCGTCCGGCCGCCCGCGTGAGCGACCGCCCCACCGGCTGGGAGGGGGCCGACCGCTGGTTCGCGGGCGGCGCGACCCCGCCGCCGGAGGGCCCGCCCCCCGAGGACGGGACGCCCCCCGCCCCCGAGCCGGTCTGCGACGTCTGCGGCGCCCGGCTCGAGGCCGACCAGACCTACTGCCTCGAGTGCGGCTCCCCCACCCCCCTCGCGCCGCGCCTGCGGCGCGGCGGTCGGAACCTGGCGGTGCTGGCGGGCGCGGTCGCGATCCTCGGCCTCGGCGCGGGCGCGCTGGCCTACGCGGTGGTGGACGACGACGACGGCGGCGGGACCACCGCGACGGTCTCCACCGCCGGCACGGGGCCGTTCGTGCCGCTGCCCCCCGAAACCGCGGCGACCACGGGGCCGCTGCCGCCCGACACGTCGTTCACGACGCCGACGGCGCCGGTCCTGACGGTGCCGACCGGGCCCTCGACCGGCTTCGACACGGTCACCGGACCCGGGACCGTCACCGCACCGCCCGCCGTCACGGACCCGCCGACCTCGATCCCCGACCCGGGCACCACCACCGTCGAGGCGCCCGAGCCCGTGGACCCCGACCCGGACACCGGGTCGGGCGACTGGCCCGCGGGCGCGACGGCATGGACGGCGATCCTGTCGTCGGTGCGCGACGAGGCGGACGCCCGGGCCGCGAAGACGCGGGTCTCCGGGGCCGGCGAGCCGGCGGGGGTCCTGTTCTCCTCGGACTTCGCCGACCTGCGTCCGGGGTACTGGGTGCTCTTCTCGGGCAGGTACTCGGATCGGGGCGACGCGATCGCCCAGGCGACGAGGATGCGCCCGGAGTTCCCGGGCGCCTACGCACGGAGGCTGAGCGGATGAGCGACGACCGGGTGGTCCTGATCACGGGCGCGTCGAGCGGCATCGGGGCCGCCACGGCCCGGCGCGCGGCGGCGGGCGGCGACCGCGTCGTGCTCGCGGCGCGCTCCACGGAGAAGCTGGCGGAGCTGGCGGCGGAGCTCGGGGGCCCCGAGCGCGCCCTGGCGGTCACGTGCGACGTGACCGAGTGGGAGGAGCAGCAGGCGCTGGTGGCCGCGGCCCTCGACGCCTTCGGCCGCATCGACGTGGCCTTCGCGAACGCCGGCTTCGGCGCGTCCCGCGGCTTCCAGGAGGAGACCCCCGGGCACTGGCGTGCGATGGTGCTGACCAACGTCTACGCCGCGGCCCTGACGGTGCGCGCGACGATGGACGAGCTGAAGGCGCGCCGCGGCCACCTGCTCCTGACGGGGTCGGTGGCGGGCCGCAAGGTCCCGCCGGGGTCGCTCTACGGCGCCACGAAGTGGGCGGTCACGGCGATGGCCGAGGCCGCGCGCCAGGAGCTCGACGGCACCGGTGTGCGCGTCACCCTGATCTCGCCGGGGACGGTGGAGACGCCCTTCTACGACGAGCCGGTCGGCGGGGAGCAGCTCACCGCCGACGACGTGGCGCGGTCGGTGATGTTCGCCATCGACCAGCCGCCCCACATCGACGTCAACGAGATCCTGATCCGCCCGACCGTCCAGGGGTTCTGAGGACCACCCCGAGGAGGCGCAGCTCGAGCCCCCCGGGGCCGGGGACGGCCTCGACGCGCAGCACGGCCGCCCGCGTGCGGGGGCGGAGCGGGACGCGCAGGGTGCGCCAGGCCGGCGACGCCCGGAGCGCGGTGGCGCGCGCACCGGCCCCGGCGCGGACGAGGCCCTCGCCCCGGACGTCGACGAGCAGCGCCCGCGCGCCGGCGGGCGGCCGCAGGACGGGGGCGCGCACGACGAGGGGCTCGCCGACGACGCGCAGGGTCCGCCGTCCCCGTGCACCGGCGACCTCGGGGGTGCCGCGGTCGACGCGCCACCGTGGCATCGGCGCCGTCACGGGACCGACCCGGTGCAGCTCCACCGACGTCCCGAGGGCGGGGACGGGGTCGATCACGATCCGCACCTGCGTCCCGGCGACCGCGGCGACGCCGACCGGTTGCGACGTGCGCCGCGGTCCGGGTTCGAGGGTCGCGAGCGGGATGTCGGCCCCGCCGGCAACGGGGCGGGCGGCGACGAGGACCAGCCCCTCCCCTCCCGCGGCCCGCAACGCCACGCGCAGCACCTGCGCGCCGGCGGGGACGGTCAGCGGCGGCGACACGAGGGTGACGTTGCCCGCGATGCGCACCCCGCGCCCGCCGGGCAGCGGCGCGGGGGCGTCGCGCCCCAGCACGTCCCAGCCGGCGGTCCCGGCGGCGAGGTCCCCGTTCGGCGGCCCCGGCGACAGCTCCCGCGGCGGGACGAGGAGCAGGCCCCCGGGCACGGCGGCGGGGGCGGCGACGGCGGGGGACGCGGCGAGCGTGAGGACCCCGAGGGCGATGGCGAGCGGGCGGACGGGGTCTCCCCGGTAGAGTCGCGGCGATGATAGAGGCGACCGTCGCGGCCGTGGAAGGCGCCCTGGTGGGCGTCGACGTCGGGGGCACCTTCACCGACGCGGTCGTCGTGTCGGGGGGCCGCCTCGTGACCGCGAAGGTCCCGACGACGCCCGACGACCAGAGCGAGGGCGTCATCGCCGCCGTCCACGCCGTCCTCGGGCGTGCAGGCCTCACCGCGGCGGACGTCGGGCGGTTCTGCCACGGCATGACCGTCGGCACGAACGCGCTCCTCGAGGGGGCGGGCGCCCGGACGTCGCTGGTGGCGACGGAGGGCTTCGGCGACGTGCTGGAGCTGCGGCGCCAGACCCGCGCCCACCTCTACCGCCTCGACGCCCACCACCCCCCGCCGCTCGTGCCGCACGCCCGCACCCACGAGGTGCGGGAGCGCTGCGGCCCCGACGGCGTCGTCACGCCGCTCGACCCGGACGTGCTGGCCGACGTCGTCGCCGCCGTCCGCGCCGACGGCTCGGAGGCCGTCGCGGTGGGGCTGCTCTTCGCCTTCGCCCACCCCGCCCACGAGGCCGCCGTGTCGGCGGCCCTGCGCGCCGCCCTGCCGGGTGTCCACGTCAGCGCGTCGAGCGAGGTGCTGCCGGAGTTCCGCGAGTACGAGCGCATCTCGACGACCGTCGTCGACGCCTACCTGACGCCGGTGCTGCGGACCTACCTCGACCGCCTCGGGCGGCGGGCCGCGGACGCCGGCCTGCCGGCCCCCGCGATCATGCAGTCGAGCGGCGGCGTGCTGCCGATCGCCGCGTCCGCCGAGCACGCGGCGTGGACGGTGCTGAGCGGGCCCGCCGGCGGGGTGATCGGCGCGGCGCGGCTCGCGGCCCGCGACGACCGCCTCCTCGCCCTCACGTTCGACATGGGCGGGACCTCCTGCGACGTCGCCCTCGTCCGCGACGGGGAACCGGCGCGGGCGAGCGGGACCGTCATCGCGGGACACCCCATCCACCTGCCGATGCTCGACGTCGCGACGGTGTCGGCGGGCGGCGGCAGCGTGGCGTGGGCCGACTCGGGCGGCGCGCTGCGGGTCGGCCCCCAGTCCGCCGGGGCGCGCCCCGGGCCGGCCGCCTACGCGCTGGGAGGCACCCGCCCCACCGTCACCGACGCCGACGTCGTCCTCGGGCGCCTGCCCGCCGACGCGCCGCTCGGCGGGCGCATCCACCTCGACGTGGACGCGGCGCGCACCGCCGTCGGCGGGCTGGCGGACGAGCTCGGCCTCGGCCTGGAGGAGTGCGCGGAGGGCATCCTCACCGTCGCCGTGCAGGAGATGGTGCGGGCGCTGCGGCGTGTGAGCGTCGAGCGCGGCGAGGACCCCCGCGAGGCGACGTTGATCGCGTTCGGCGGGGCCGGGCCCCTGCACGCCTGTCCCGTCGCCGACGAGCTCGGCGTGCGGCGGGTCATCGCCCCGCCCGCCGCCGGGGTGCTGGCGGCCCTCGGCCTGGTGATGGCGGGCGAGCGCCGCGACTACGTCCAGACGGTCCTCGCCCCGGTCGACGGCGGCGCGGGCCTGGCCGGGCTGCTCGAGCCCCTCGCCGCCCACGCCCGCGCCGACCTGCCGGGCGCCCCCCACACGGCGGCGGCCGACTGCCGGTACGCCGGGCAGAGCCACTCCCTGACGGTGCCGTTCGACCCCGCCGCCCCCGAGGCCGCCCTGGCGGACGCCTTCCACGCCGCCCACCGGGAGCGGTACGGCGACGCCGACGCCGGCCGGGCCGTGGAGGCCGTCAGCCTGCGCCTCGCCGCCGAGTGGCCGGGGGCCGACCCCGAGCTGCCCGTGGCCGCGCAGGGCCCTCCGGTGGCGGGACCGGCGGTGCTGCCGATGGAGGGCGCGACATGCTGGGTCGCGCCCGGCTGGACGGCCCGCCGCGACGGCATCGGCGCGATCGTGATGGAGCGGGACGCGTGACCCTCGACCCCGTGACCCTCCAGGTGATGGCCAACGCCCTGCGGACCGTGGCGGAGGAGATGGAGGCCGCCCTGGTGCGGAGCGCCTTCAGCCCCAACATCAAGGAGCGCCGCGACTGCAGCACCGCGATCTTCGACGGCGCCGGCCGCATGGTGGTGCAGTCGGCGTCGATCCCCGTGCACCTCGGGGCGATGCCGGAGGCCGTCGCCGCGGTCCGCGCCCGCGGCGCCGTGGCCGGCGAGGTGTGGGTCGTGAACGACCCGTACCGGGGCGGCACGCACCTGCCCGACCTCACCATGATCGCGCCGGTCGCGCTGGACGGCGTCGTGACCGCGTACTCGGTGACGCGCGCCCACCACGCCGACATCGGCGGCATGGCCCCCGGCAGCATGCCCGCCGGTTCGCGGGAGCTGCTGCAGGAGGGCCTCGTCATCCCGCCGGTACGGCTCGTGTCCGGCGGGGAGCCGGTGCGGGACGTCCTCGACCTGCTGCTGGCCAACACCCGCACCCCGGTGGAGCGCGAGGGCGACGTGCGGGCCCAGCTCGCCGCCCACCGGCTGGCGGAGAGGCGCCTCGGGGAGGTCGCGGAGCGGCACGGCGCGGAGCGCGTGCGCACGGCGTTCGACGACCTGCTCGACTACGCGGAGCGGCGGACGCGCGCCGCCATCGCGGCGATGCCGGACGGACGCCACACCGCAGAGGAGGCGCTGGAGGGCGACGGCGTGGAGCCGGGGGACCTCTGGATCCGCGTGGCCGTGACGATCGCGGGCGACGACCTGACGGTCGACTTCACCGGCACCGACCCGACGGGGCCCGGCAACTGCAACTGCCCCCCGGCCGTCACGCGCTCCGCCGTCTACTTCGTGGTGCGGTGCCTCACCGACCCGGACATCCCGGCGTCGGCGGGGACGTTCGCGCCGGTCCACGTGATCGCGCCGGAGGGCACCCTCGTCAACGCCACCGCCCCCGCCGCGGTGGCGGGCGGCAACGTCGAGACCTCCAGCCGCATCGTCGACGCGGTGTTCGCCGCGATGGGCGGGGCGGTGCCGGTCCCCGCGCAGGGCCAGGGGACGATGAACAACCTCACGATCGGCGGGCCGGGGTTCACCTACTACGAGACGCTCGGCGGCGGGCAGGGCGCCTCCCCCGGCGCCGACGGCCCGTCGGGGGTCCACGTGGCGATGAGCAACACCCTCAACACCCCCGTCGAGGCGCTCGAGACGGCCTATCCCCTGCGGGTCGAGGCGTACCGCCTGCGGCGCGGGTCGGGCGGCGCGGGCGCGCACCGCGGCGGCGACGGGGTGGAGCGGCGGGTGCGGGCGCTGGTGGACGTCGACGCGTCGGTCATCGCGGAGCGGCGCCGGCGCGCCCCCGCGGGCCGCGACGGCGGCGGCGACGGGGCACGTGGCCGCACGACCCTCGACGGCGAGGAGCTGCCGTCGAAGTGGCGTGGCACGGTGCGCGCCGGCCAGGTGCTCGGCATCGAGACGCCGGGCGGCGGAGGGCACGGGACGCCGGGGGCCTGAGGGCCCGCCCCGCGCCGGGGGTCAGGGCGCGGGCGCCGCTCCGTCGTTCGCGAGGTCGAGCCCGACGAGCACGACGACGTCGGCGTCGCCGATGTCCTCGGACGAGAGGCCGTCGATCGGCGGGGTGCGCGTGATGCCGAGGTCCTCGGCGACGTTCCACGCCACCTTCTTCTTGCCCCGCGTGAACATGACGACGGACTCCTCGCGGGTGCTCGGCGCGTTCGCGATCGTCCCCGTCGTCCAGCCCTCGTTCTGCAGGCGGGGGGCGATCACGTCGCCGGCCGCGCCCTGGATGCCGCTCGCGTTGAAGACGGCGACGGTGTAGATCGACTGGTCGGGGATCGGCGGGACCTCGTCGGGGACGATGGTCGTGTCGACCGGCTCCGGCGGGTTCGCCGCGGTCTGCGCCGTGGTCGTCGCAGCGGGGGTGTCCGCCGTCGTGGCGGTGCCGCCGTCGTCGCGGACGAAGAGGTACCAGATGCCGCCGATGCCGGCGACGAGCGCGAGCGCGACGAGGGCGATGACGCCGAGGGTCCGCATCTGCCGCTCCCGGGAGGGACCGGCCGTCCCCTCCGACACGGCGGCGCGGGCCTGGAGCTCGGCGATGCGCTGCAGCGGCGCCTCGACGGCGGCGTCACCGGTGCGCGAGAGCCGGTCCTCGAGGCGCCGGATGTGGCGGCCCTGGCGGATCGCCACGACGATGAGCGCGACGACGCCGAAGACCGACAGGATGGACGCCGAGGGCGCGACGAGATCGAGCCATTCCACGGCGCGGGACGGTAGCAGGTGGCCGGGCCGGACCCCGGCCCGGCGGGCCCCCCGGGAGGGGTCCTAGGAGCCCGGCGTGACCCGGTAGGCGTCGAAGACGGACTCCACCTGGCGCAGCCCGCTGATGCACGACTTGAGGGTCTCGATGTCGCCGACGTCCACGGTGAAGCGGTCGTGGACCATCTGGTCCTCCATCGAGCAGTTCGCCGACACGATGTTCACCCCGGCCTCGGCGAACGCCCGGGAGAGGTCCTCGAGGAGTCGGGAACGGTCCCAGGCGTCGATGGCGATCTCGACGCGAAAGCTCTTCTGGTTCGCGCCGCCCCAGCTGACCGGGGTGAACCGCTCGGGGCTCTTCAGCAGGGCCTTGGCGTTGGGGCAGTCCTCGCGGTGGATGGTGATGCCGCGGCCGAGGGAGATGTAGCCGAGGATCGGGTCGCCCGGCACCGGCTTGCAGCACTTCGCGAGGCGCACGAGGACGTCGGCGAGGCCGTCGATCTCGATGCCGAGGTCGCTCGACTGGGCCGACGTGTGCGGCCGCCGCCCGCGGGGGGCGACGGGCGTGGCGTCGTCGGCGACCCCCTGCCCCGCCTTCAGGCGCTGGAGGATCTTGTTGACGACGACCTGGACCGACGTCTTGCCGAGGCCGAGGGAGATGTAGAACTCGTCGGCCTTCCGGAAGCCCATCTCCTGCATCACCTCGACGAGCAGGGGCGACCCCGCCAGGCGCTGGCTCGGCAGGCCCGACTTGCGGAGCTGGTCCTGCAGGGCCTCGCGGCCCCGGTGCTCGGCGTCCTCGCGGCGCTCGCGCCGGAAGAACTGGCTGATCTTGGAGCGGGCCTTCGTGGTGGTCACGAGCTGCAACCAGTCGCGGGACGGGCCGCGCGGCGCCTTCGACGTGAGGATCTCGACGAAGTCGCCGGACTGCAGCGTGTAGGTGAGCGGCACGATGCGCCCGTTGATCTTCGCGCCGACGCAGCGGTGGCCGACGTCGGTGTGGACGTCGTAGGCGAAGTCGAGCGGGGTGGCGCCGACGGGCAGGTCGCGGACCTCGCCCTTCGGCGTGAAGACGTAGACCTCGTCGGAGTAGAGGTCGGAGCGCAGGGCCTCCATGAACTCGCCGGGGTCCTGCGTCTCGCGCTGCCAGTCCATCATCCGCGAGACCCACGCCGGCTGGTCGCCCTTGCCCGCCTTGTAGAGCCAGTGCGCGGCGACGCCGTACTCGGCGGTGGCGTGCATCGCGTACGTGCGGATCTGGATCTCGAGGGGCTTGCCGCCGGGCCCGATCACCGTGGTGTGCAGGCTCTGGTACATGTTGAGCTTGGGCATCGCGATGTAGTCCTTGAAGCGCCCGGGCAGGGGCTTCCAGAGCGAGTGGATGATGCCCACCGCCCCGTAGCAGTCCTTCACCGAGTCGACCAGCACCCGCATCGCGGTGAGGTCGTAGATCTCGTTGAACTCCTTGCCCTTGCGGGTCATCTTCTCGTAGATCGAGTAGAAGTGCTTCGCCCGCCCGGTGATCTCGACCCCGTCGATGCCGACGACGCCGAGCTCGGCGTCGAGGATGCGGCCGGCCTCGGCGATGAACGCCTCGCGGTCGGGCCGGCGCTGGTTGACCATCTGCTGGATCTCGCTGTACCGCCGGGGGTGCAGCGTCGCGAACGCGAGGTCCTCCAGCTCCCACTTGAGGGACTGGATGCCGAGGCGGTGGGCCAGCGGGGCGTAGACCTCGAGGGTCTCCTTCGCCTTCTGGATCTGCTTCGGCTTGGTCATGTACGCCAGCGTCCGCATGTTGTGGAGGCGGTCGGCGAGCTTCACGACCAGCACGCGGATGTCGCTCGACATCGAGACGATCAGCTTGCGGTAGTTCTCGGCCTGGTGCTCCTCCTGGCTCTCGAAGTGGATCTTCGAGAGCTTGGTGACGCCGTCGACGAGCAGGGCGATGTCGGCGCCGAAGGTCCGCTCGATCTCCTCGAGGGTGGCGGTGGTGTCCTCGACGGTGTCGTGGAGCAGGGCGGCGACGATCGACGTGCCGTCGAGGCCGAGGCCCGCGCAGATGCGCGCGCACCCGAGGGGATGCGTGATGAACGGCTCGCCCGAGTTGCGGACCTGGGTCCGGTGGTGCTGCTCGGCGTACGCGTAGGCGCGGCGGATGAGGTCGCGGTCGACGTCGGGGTGGTGCTCGGCGACCTCCGAGATCACCTGCTCGAGCTCCGGGACCTCCGGAGCGAGGGCAAGATCGAGGTCTGCGAGGTCCTTCGCCATAAAAGAACGATACCGCCCCCGTCCACGGACGCCCTCGGCCCCGCGGCCGGACCGTCCCCCTCGGCCCTCCTGCCCCCGCGGGGCCCGCCCGCTCAGGCGACGGCCGCGCCCTCCCGCTCCGCCACCGGGGCGTGGGTCAGGTCGAGGGTCGGGGCGAGGGCGAGGTAGGCGCGGGCCTCGTCGAGCCGGGCGCGGGCCGCCCGGTAGCGCGGCGAGTCGTCCAGGTCGCGGCGCTCCGGGGCCACGGCGGCGCGGACGCCCTCCTCCCCCACCTCGACCAGCCCGATCTCCCGCAGCACCGCCAGGGCGCGCGCCGCGACCCGCGGCGGGCGCATCGCGGGGAGGTCACCGAGGAGCACCCGCTCCAGGTCGGGGCCCCAGGGCCGCAGGGCGCCGTCGCGCAGGCCGGTCCAGAGGTCCGTCACCGCGGGGCGGAGCTCCCATTCCTCCTCGGCGACGCGCAGGGCGAGCTCGCTCTCCGGCTCCCCCCACACGAGGTGCAGCCACCGGCCCGCCGCGCGGTGGAGTGCCCATGCGGCCTCCGCGGGGCCCGCCGGGGGGTCGACGAGGACGACGTGGGCGCCCTCCGGCAGGTCGACCTCGGCGAGGCGGGCGTAGTCGATCATCGCGAGGGCGGGGACGCCGCGCGCCTGGGCGAGGCGCATCGCCATCGCGCCCGGGTCGCAGCGTGCACCCGCGAGGACGGCCACCTCGACGCCGAGGCGCCCCGGCTCCAGGGCGGTCTCGAGCGCGCCGCGCCGGCGCGCGACGTCGGACACGACGGCGACGACGCCCCGGTCGGCGCCGGCGAGGGCGGCGAGCACCGCGAGGGACGCGCCCTCGCCGCGGCGGTCGCGGACACCCGCGGGGGGCGGGGCGTCGCCCGGCGGGTGCGGCGTCACGGGGTCGTCGTCGACCATCGCCCGCAGATCGGCGAGCGGCAGGCGCTGGGGGCAGGCCACGTCGCACGCCTGGGCGCACTGGGCGGGCAGGACGCCCGCGGGCGCGGCCAGCGGCTCCAGGGCCTCGAGCGTGACCCGCGGGCCGACGAGCCCCTGCCAGCGCTCGATCTCGAGCGAGACGACGGCGTCGTGGCGCTCCTCGACGTCGATCGAGGGCAGCCGCTCGCCCATGCGGAAGCCGATCGCCCGGGCGTGGACCCCGCCCGAGCGCAGACGCACCTGCAGGTGCTTGCCCTGGCCGACCCGCGACGGCGACTCGACGAGCGCCCCCGGCACCACGAGGCGGATCGCGGGGTTGCCGCGGCCGAACGGCGCGAGCGTGTCGAGGGCCTCCGCGGTCCCGAGCGTCAGGTCCCGCCCGCCGACGACGGCGTCGACGGCCCGCACCCGCGCCCGGGCGATCGCGGCGCGGGACCCCTCGGCGGAGGCGATCAGCTCGTCGCGGAACCGCGCGACGGCCGCGGCGGGCAGCTCCAGCCCGACGGCCCCCGGGTGGCCGCCCCAGCGCGTCAGGGTCCCCGCGGCGGCGCCGACGAGGGCGTGGAGGTCGACGCCCGGCATGCTGCGGCCCGACCCCTTCGCGGTCTCGCCCTGGCGCGACAGCACGATGGCGGGGCGCTCGAAGCGCTCCACGAGGCGCGACGCGACGATGCCGACGACGCCCTCGTGCCAGCCGTCGCCCACCGCCAGCACCACGCCCGCGCGGCGGATGGCGTCGGGCTCCGCCTCGACCATGGCGATCGCCTGCTCCACGATCTCGCGCTCCACCTCGCGCCGCTCCGCGTTCAGCGCCCACAGCTCGTCGCCGATCGGCCCGGCCGTCCCGGCGTCGGTCGCCAGCAGCAGCTCGAGGGCGCGGTCGGGGTGCGCCAGGCGGCCCGCGGCGTTGATGCACGGCGCCAGCGTGAAGCCGAGCCCGCGTGCGCTCACCACGCGCGGCTCCAGGGACGCCGCGGCGCACAACGCCGCGATGCCGGGCCGGGGGTGGTCCCGCATGGCCCGCAGGCCCTGCGCGACGCGTCGCCGGTTGTCGCCGACGAGCGGCACCGCGTCGGCGACGGTGGCGAGCGCGACGAGGTCGATGCCCTCGTCGGGGTCGGGTGCCAGGCCGTCGCCGTCGAGGCGGACGGCGAGCGCGCGCACGAGCATGTGGACCACGCCCGCGGCGGCCGGCAGGTCGTCGGGCGGACGGCCGAGGGCGGGGTTCGCGAGGATGCCGGGCGGACGCCGCCCACCCGCCAGGTGGTGGTCGATCACGACGGGGTCCATGCCCAGGTCGACCGCGCGCGTCAGGGCCTCCAGCGCCGACGTGCCGCAGTCGACGCACACCAGCACCCGGGTGCCGCGGGCCGCGAGCGCCTCGACCGTCGACGCCGCGACGCCGTAGCCCTCCACGAAGCGGCTCGGCAGGAACGCGATCACGTCGGCGCCCCGGCCGCGCAGGGCGCGGACGAGGATGGCGGTGGAGCAGACGCCGTCGCAGTCGTAGTCGCCGTGGACGGCGATCCGCTCGCCGCCGCGCACCGCCCGCGCGAGGCGGTCGGCGGCCTCGGCGATGCCGGCGAGGTCCTCCGCCGGGGCGAGCGGGCCGTCGGAGCGCATGAACTCGCGGGCGGCCTCCGGATCGCCGAGGCCGCGGCGCACGAGCGCCCAGGCCACGGGCTCCGGCACCCCGAGGGCGTCCTGCACCGCGACGACGTCGGCGTACGCGACGCGTGAGGTGCGCCAGCTCACCAGCGGCCCGAGCGGAAGATCCCCACGCACAGCCACGCCACCATGGCGAAGCCCATCAGCGCCCCCGGCACGGCGATCAGCGCGAGGCCCGCCAGGTCGGTCGACCGCGCGAACACGGCGATGATCGCCGACGACAGGATCAGCGCCGCGGCGACCATCGCCAGCACCAGCCGGTTCGCGCTCGCCTGGACCTTGTCGACGGCCTCGGCGAAGCCCTCGGGCCGCACCGTGATCTCGATCTCGCCGTCCTTGAACTCGTCCAGCAGCTCCGAGACCTGGAACGGGTACTCGAGGAACGCCTCGGCGTAGCGGCCGACGTCGGTCGCGGCGCGGTCGACCATGTGGTCGGGCCGGAAGCGCGACGCCGCCATCCGCACCGCGTAGGGGCGCGCGACCTCGAAGACGTTGAAGTCGGGGTAGATCTCGAGCGCCACGCCCGCGAGCGTCGCGAGGGTCTTGTCGAGCATCACCCACCGCGCGGGCAGCGTGATGTCGAGCCGGTAGATCGTCTGGAAGATCTCGCGGAGCACCTCCCGCGCGTCGATCTCCCCGATGGCGCTCGCCGAGTACCGCTGCAGGATCACCCCGAGGCGGTCGGCGAGCTCCTCCTCCATCGCCCGGGGGTAGCGGATCCCGAGCGCACGGAGCCGGCGCGGCAGGCGCTCGGCGTTCTGGTCGAGGATGTCCATCAGCAGCCGCACCGCCGCCTGGCGGTCACGGGGCGTGAGCTGCTCCGTCATGCCGAAGTCGACGAGGCTGAGCCGGTCGGGGTCGCGCACCAGCACGTTCGCCGGGTGTGGGTCGGCGTGGAAGAACCCGTGGACGAACAGCATCCGCATCCACGTCTCGGTGAGCCGGTTCGCGAGCCGGCGCCGGTCGTCGGGCGACCAGGTGCTCAGGTCGACGTGGCTGAGCACGGTGCCCTCGACGCGCTCCATCGTGAGCACCCGGGAGGTGGTGTACCGCCAGTAGATCTTCGGCACCGCGACGGTGTCGTCGCCGGCGAAGTCGCGGCGGAAGACCTCGGCGTTGCGCGCCTCGACGCCGTAGTCGAGCTCCCGGCGGACCGTGCGCGCGAACTCGTCGACCGTCCCGACCAGGTCGATGAACTGGAGCTTGCGGATGCGCTCGCGGGCGACGCGGGCGGCCTGGTAGAGCAGCTGGATGTCGGCGGCGATCTGCCGCTCGGCGTCGGGCCGCTGGACCTTCACGACGACCTCCTGCCCGCCCGGCAGGGTCGCCCGGTGCACCTGGCCGATCGACGCCGCGGCGATCGGCTCCTCGTCGAACTCGACGAAGACCTGCTCGATCGTCAGGCCGAGCTCGGCCTCGACGACGCCGCGGATGCGGGCGAACGGCTCGGGACGGGCGTCGTCCTGGAGGCTGCGGAGCTCCTGGAGGATGTCGGGCGGCACGATGTCCGGCCGCGTCGAGAGCAGCTGCCCGAACTTGACGAACGTCGGGCCGAGCTCGTCGAGCATGTCCCGGACCCGCCGGCCGCGGTTGCGGCCCGCGACGGCCCCCTCGAGGGCCTCGTCGGACTCCTTGCGCCCGAACGCGTAGCCGAAGCCATGGCGGGCCGCCACCTGGGCGATCTCGCCGAGACGCGCCAGGTTCTGCCGCCGTTCGCCACGCGCCATATGGGCCAACGTAGCAGCACGCGCGGACGGGGCGGTCCGCCGCCGGAGCCCGCCGCGGGGGCGGGCTCCGGCCGGGGGGTCAGCGGACCCGGAAGGTGCCGCTCGCCGCGAAGGGCCCGGCGGCGGACGCCGCGACCCGCACGGTGAAGCCCTCGGGCGTCGGGGCGAACCCGGGGTCCATCACGACCTCGAGGTCGCCGGGGGCGCAGTTGATGGCCCCGTCGAGCGCCAGCTCGATGGTGCCGCGGCCGGCGCCGGGCTCCGGTCCGACGCTCCAGGCCACGGGGGCCTCGTCGAGCGCGGCGCGGAACGAGACGCCGCTCAGCGCCTGCTGGCCGGGCTGCAGCGCCAGGCCGCCGAGGGCGAACCGGCCCGTGCGGGACGGGTCGTCGGCCGGGGCCTCCGGCGCGTGCTCCGCGGCCTCGGGCTCGTCGTCCCACCACGCGGTGGGGGCGGCGACCGGGACGGCCTCGACGACGGCGACCGGCTCCACGTAGGCCACCGGCTCCTCGTAGGCGACCGGCTCCTCGTAGGCCACCGGCTCCTCGTAGGCCACCGGCTCCACGTAGGGCGCGGGCTCCTCGAAGGCCACCGGCTCGTCGTAGGCCACCGGCTCGTCGTAGGCCACCGGCTCCTGGTACGGGGCGGGCTCCTCGTAGGCCACCGGCTCCTCGTAGGCCACCGGCTCCTCGTCGGCGACCGGCTCCTCGTAGGCCACCGGCTCGTCGTAGGCCACCGGCTCCTGGTACGGGGCGGGCTCCTCGTAGGCCACCGGCTCCTGGTACGGGGCGGGCTCCTCGTAGGCCACCGGCTCCTGGTACGGGGCGGGCTCCTCGTAGGCCACCGGCTCCTCGTACGGGGCGGGCTCCTCGTCGGCCACCGGCTCCTCGTACGGGGCGGGCTCCTCGTCGGCCACCGGCTCGTCGTGGGGAGCGGGCTCCTCGGCCGCGGGGGCGTCGTACCCCGCCGCCTCCGCGCCGAAGCTGATCTCGGGGATGACCTCGTCCACCGCGGGGTCGCCGAAGGTCACGTCGGCCTCGGCGAGCGAGGGGATCTCACCCGTCGCGCCGGCCTCGTCCGCGACCTCGTGCGCCGGGGACCACACCGGGGCGTCGGCGACGGGGGCCGCCGCGGGCGGCTCCCACGTCGGCATCGCGTCGGGCGACGCCGGGGGGGTCCACTGCGGGATCTCACCGGAGTCCGTGGGCTCCTCGGCCTTCCACTCCAGGCCCGGCGAGGGCGCGGTCGTGGCGGCCTCCTCCGACCAGGCGCCGACGGGCGTCGCCTGGGCGGGCGGGCTCCACGCCATGTCGACCTCGCCCGGCATCGGCCACCCGGGGGCGGTCACGAGCTCGTCGTCGGGCCAGGCGGGCGCGTCCTCGTCGTCGACATCGCCGGCCGGCGCGTCGTCGGCGTACGCGGTGGGGGCCATGATCGGGTGGTCCTCGGGACCGGCCGCGGGCGGCCACTCGGCGGGCGCCTCCTCCTCGGCGGGCGGCCACGCGGCCGGCGCCTCGTCGGCGGGCGGCCACTCGGCGGGCGCGGGCTCGTCGGCGGCGGCGTCGTCGCCGTCCGGGGCGGTCGCCAGGGGGCCGAGGGGCCAGTTGTCGTCGTCGGGGACGGCGGCGGCGCCACCGGCCGCGGCGGCCAGCGGCATCGGCTCGGGCGGCGCCGGCGGCGCGCCCTTGCGGCCGCGGCGACGGCCGCGCTTCTCCCGCTTCTCGCCCTTCGCCTTCGGCGCGCCCTTCGCGCCGCCGGCCTTCTTGTCGCGCTGCATCTTGACCAGCAAGAGCAGGAGCAGAACGACTCCACCGATGATGGCGAGGTTGTTCATGGTCACGTCCCGCGTCCTCCTCGATGTGCGGCGGCATGCCGCGTCCGGGCGTCCGGGCCGCGCGTGGAACGGCGGCCCCCTCCTGTCATCGGCCGCGGCGCCGGATGGTTGAGCGACCGCGGACCGGGCGTCACCCCCCGACGACCTCGTAGCGGCCGGTCGCGGCGAACGCGCCGGGACCCGCGGCCGCGACGAGCAGCGTGAAGCCCTCGACGTCCGGCGCGAACCCGGCGTCGCCGAGCACGACGAGCCCGCCCTCCGCGACGTTCACGGTGCCGTCCGGCACCAGGCGGATCGCGGCGGCGTCGACGGGGGCGGCGCGGCGGTCGCGGAACGTCACCCCGCACAGCGCCATGTGGCCGGCCTGGGCCGCCCAGCCGCCGAGCGAGAAGCGACCGGACTCGTCGATGAGCACCTCGACGCCGGCGGGGGCGTCGGCGGGGACGCCGGCGAGCGTCCCGGCGACCACGTGGGTCGCCCACTCGCTGAGCGTCTCGACGGCGACCTCGGCGGCGGGCGCCTCCACCGGGACCGCGGGCGCCGGCGCGGGGCGCGGCGCGGACGGCGCCGGGAGGGCGCTCCACTCGGCGACGGTCGCCAGGTCGGGTCCGGCGGGGACCGCGACGGGCTCCGCTGCCGGGGCGACGTCGGCGACGGGCGCCGCGGGGACGGGCGCCGGCGCCGCGGCGGGGACCACGACGACGGGGGCCGGGGGCCGCGGCCGTCGCGCACGCGCCGCGAGGGGGAACTCGGGGACCACCCAGGGGTCGAACACCTCGGTGCCGCGCGGCGCGGGCGGGCTCGCGACGGCGGCCACCTCGGCCTCGGCGCGCGCGACGACGCCGGCGGGCGTCACCGGGTCGACGGGCGGGACGGGCTCCACCGGCACGAGGGCGCGCACGACGCCGGCGAGGTCGCCGGGGGTGCGTACCGGCGTCGCGGGGGCGCGCTCGCCGAGGATCTCCATCGCGTCGGCGGCCTCGGCCTCGGCACGCAGGCGGATCTCGTCGGACAGCTCGCAGGCGGGCGGGCTGAAGGGCCGCCCCCCCTCGTCCCGGCGTCCCTTCATGTACGCGGCGGCGACCAGCAGGGCCGCGGGGATGACCAGACGGGTGCGCAAGGGGTCTCCGTTCCGCCCGACGCGTGGGCACTCGACGGCCCCCGGGATGGGGGCCCTCGCAGTGGGTATCGGGACGGCGCGGCGGAGCTTTAGCCGCGCGCGGAGGCCGTCAGGCGGGCGGGGTCCCCGCGGGGCGCTCGAGCAGGCCGATGCGGTGCTCCAGCTCCATCAGCCGCAGCTGGACGTCCTCGAGCTCGGCGCGGGTGACGACGCCGAACTCGCGCAGCACCCCCTGCACCCCACCCTCGAGCCGTCCGACGAGGCCCTCGCCGGGCGACCCCTCGCCCCGCACGCGGGCGAGCAGCCGCTCCACGATGGCGGCGCCCTCGTCACCGCCGACCTGGCCCTTGCGGACCAGTTCGGCCACGGCGGCCTCGGCGCGCTCACGGGTCAGCGACGCCGCCCCGATCGACAACAGCACCGCCTGCTCGATCCCGTCGCGCACGCTGGTCATCGCCTCTTCCTCTTCTGCACGTTGCGGTGGCGCCGCACGCGGTCGGGGTCGGTCCGGGGACGGCGGCCGGGTGTGGCCGCGGGGGTCCCGTCGCCGGGCGGCGTGGTCCGATCGGTGTCGCCGGCGCCGTCGTCCGCGCCGGCGCCGTCGCCCGCGGCGGCGCCGGGGGCCCCGTTGGGGGGCGCCGCGGCGGCCGGTGCGGGCTCCGCGCCGTCGTCGCCGGTGCCGTCGGGCGCGAGGCCCGCGTCGGCGCCGTCGCCGGTCGACGCGGGGAGCTCGCGCACCTCGTCCTCCGGGGCGGGCTCCTCGTCGTACTCGTCCTCGTCGGGCTCGTCGTCGCGGCCCTCCTCCAGGCGCAGCTCCGCGTCGAGGGCGGCCTCGGCGCGCGCCATGGCCTCGAGGTCCACCACGTCGGCGTCGCCCGCGATCACCGCGGCGCGGCGCTCGGCCTTCACCGAACGGCGCTTCTGCTCGGGCTCGCGCTCCTTCCAGAGCGCGGCGAGCGGCGCGGCGATGGCGATCGACGACAGGCCACCGGCGAGGATGCCGACGAGCAGGGCGAACGCGAAGTCCTTGAGGGTCTCACCCCCGAAGAACAGCAGGGCGAGGATCGGGACCAGCGTCGTGATCTGGGTGATGATCGTCCGGTTCAGCACCTCGTGGACCGAGGTGTTGACGACCTCGCGGTACGTCGACTTGCGCAGGATCGGCACGTTCTCGCGGATGCGGTCGAAGACGATCACCACGTCGTACAACGAGTACCCGAGGATCGTCAGCAACGCGGCCACGGTCGCGCTCGTGACCTCCCGCCCGGTGACCGAGTAGATCGCGATCGACAGCCACACGTCGTGGATGACCGACAGGAGCGCCGGCAGGGCGAGCTTGTACTCGAACCGGATCGACAGGTAGATGATGATCACGGCGAAGCTGAGCAGGATCGCCCAGATCGCGTTCCGGATGATCTGCTCGCCGAAGGTGGCGCCGACCACCTCGATCTGGAGCGTCTCCTCGTTGATGCCGAACTCGGCGTCGAGGGCGCGGCGCAGCTCCGTCTGCTGGGGCTGCGTCAGCGTCTCGGTCTGCATCTGGAAGCCGAGGACCTCCCGGCCGTCGACCGTCTCGCTCGTGGTCTGGATCTTCGCGTTGCCGTACCCGAGGTCCTCGAACAGCTGCCGGACGTCGCCCTCGGTGGGCTGACGGTCGAACGAGGTGGTGATGCGGGTGCCGCTCTCGAAGTCGAGGCCGAGGTTCAGGCCGTTGACGCCGATCCACACGGAACCGATCGCGATCGGGATGAACGAGATCGCCATCCACAGCTTCCACTTGCCGACGATGTCGAACGTCCACCGCGGCTCGCGCTGGTTGAGCGCCATGTAGCGGTCGTCGCGGAGGAACCGCGTCTCGGCGAGGGCGTTGAACGCCGCCCGGGTCGCGACGACGGCGGTGAACAGCGACAGCACCACGCCGATGCCGAGGGTGAAGGCGAAGCCCTTCACGCCCGAGGTCGAGAACAGGAACAGGATGACGGCCGTCGCGAAGGTGACGACGTTCGCGTCGATGATCGCCGAGATGCCCTTGCGGTAACCGGCGAGGATGGCGGCGCGGGGCGTCTTGCCGCCCCTCGCCTCCTCTCTCACGCGTTCGAAGATGACGATGTTGGCGTCGGACGCCACGCCGATCGTGAGGATGATGCCGGCGATGCCCGGGAGGGTCAGCGTGATCGGCACGAGCACGACGACCGCGTACGCCAGGATCGCGTAGACCAGCAGGCCGGCCGCGGCGATGATCCCGAGGAACCGGTAGTAGACGATCAGGAACAGGATCACGAGCACGAGGCCCGCGATGCCGGCGATCAGGCCCTCGCGGAGCGACTCCTTGCCCAGCGTGGCGCCGACCTGCTTCTGGCTGACCACGTCGAGCTGGATCGGCAGGGCGCCGGAGTTGATCTGCTTGGCGAGGGTCTCGGCCTCGTCCTGGCTGAACTCGCCCTCGATGACGGCGCCGTTGCGGCCGTCGATGCCGGTCGGGAGCCGTTCGTAGTCGATCGTGGGGTTCGAGACGATCCGGCCGTCGAGGATGATCGCGAAGCGCTGCAGCTCGTTCTTGAGGGCGCCGTCCTGGGCGAGCTGGCGCGTGATGTCCGCGAACTTCTGGCGGCCGTCGTCGGTGAACTGCAGGGTGACGACCCGCTCGCGGGACCCGAGCGCGCCCGTCTGGATGGTCGTGCTCGCCTCGGTGACGTCGCGACCGGTCAGGCCGGGCTGGTTCTGGAAGACGTAGTACGTGCGGGTGGTGCCGGCCTCGGGGCGCGTCGCGAGCGTCGGCTGCTCGTCGAAGGCGATGAAGAACCCTCGCGGGACGCGCTCGATGCTGTAGCCGGCGGGCAGCTCGTTGCCGGGGAAGCTCTCCAGGAGCGTCGCGCGGTCCGTCGCCGGGCCCACGTTCGGCACCGGCTTGCCGTCGGCGTCGAAGGCGTAGAACGTCGGCAGGCCGCGGTTGCCCTCGGGCGTGGAGCGCTGGGCCAGCCGCACCGCCTCGAGCAGGTCGGTCGTGCCGCCCTCGTCGAGCACGTTGCGCTCGAAGTTGATGAAGACGAGCTGCGCCGGCTGGATCAGGTCGCGGACGACCTGGTCGGGGTTCTCGGCGCCCGGCAGCGACACCACGATCTGGTCGTCGCCCTGGGTCTGGATCTCGGGCTCGGCGACGCCGAACGAGTCGACGCGGCTCCGGATGATCTCGACGGAGCGCTCGATCGCCTCGGGGGTGACCTGGCTCTCGTCGGTCGGCTGGCCCTGCAGCACGACCTCGACGCCGCCCTGCAGGTCGAGGCCGAGGACGGCGGGCTTGAACGCGATCGCCACGAGCGACCCGGCCACGAGGCCGAGCACGAGCAGCAGCAGCAGGAGCGGGCGCCTCATGGGCGGTCGGCTCCCGGCCTAGGCGACGACATCGCCGGGTGCAGGGGCCTCCTCGGCCTCGCTCCCGGTGATGACGCGCGCGATGGCGGCCTTGGCGATCCGGATGTCGGTGTCCTCGGCGACCTCGAGCAGGATCGTCTCACCGTCCTCGACCTCCGTGACCGTGCCGTAGATCCCCGAGACGGTCACGACCTCGTCGCCCGGGGCGAGGGAGGACATGATCCGGTCGAGCTCCGCACGGCGCCGCTTCTGCGGGCGCACGCCGAACACGTAGATGAGCCCGATGAAGATCAGGATGTAGATCGGGAGGAGGAGAGCCATGGGCTCGGAGCACCTTCTGGAGGCGGCGGTCGGCGGCCGGTGACGCGCGTCCGGCGCGGGCGACGATAGCAAAGGGCACGGTCACTCCAGGGACGGAAAGGTCGCCCCGGGATCGGCGCGGTCACCTGCTAGCTTGAGCCGCCGTGACGGTCGCCGCCCGCCCCTCGCCACTCGCGCGCGCATGGTCGGCCCGGTGGCCCATCGGCGCCGAGGTGCTCCTCTTCCTCGCGCTGACCGTGGTCTACGAGTTCCTCCGCGACCTCGTCGGCGTCGACGACATCTCCCGCCCGCTGGTGCATGCGGAGCAGATCGTCGACATCGAGCGCTCCCTCGGCCTGTTCATCGAGGTGGACCTCCACGAGTGGGTCCAGTCGATCGGCGCGCTCGAGTGGACGACGACGTGGCTGTACACGCTGGGGCACACGACCGGGTTCGTGATCATGTTCGTCTGGGTCTGGTTCCGGCGCCGCGACCAGTACCCGATGTTCCGCAACTGGTTCTGGATCTCCCACGCGATCGCGGTGCTCGGGTACTGGGTGTACCCCCTCGCCCCGCCGCGGCTGACGGACCTCGGCCTCGCCGACCCGACGAAGGAGAGCCTGGAGCTCGGCGGCGCGCTGTCGTGGTTCCAGCCGTTCCGCAACGAGTTCGCCGCGATGCCGTCGATGCACGTCGGCTACACGTTCCTCTTCGCGCTCGCGTTGTTCTGGATGCTCCGCCCGTCGCCGTGGCGGTGGCTGGCCTTCCTCTGGCCGGCCGGGATGCTCTTCGTGGTGATGGCGACGGCGAACCACTGGTGGCTCGACGGCGTCGGCGGCGCGGCGACGGTGCTGCTCGGGCTGCTCGTCGCGGACCGCCTCGGCGGCGACCTCCCCCGCCCCTGGGCGCGCCGCCCGTGAGGATCGCCATGGTGACCGAGTACGCCTACCCGGTGCTCGGGGGCGTGCCGGAGCACGTCCACAACCTGAGCCGCGAGCTCGCCGCCCGGGGTCACGAGGTCACCGTCGTCACGAGCAACGCCCCGCGCGGCAGCCGCGTGCGGGCCCGGGCGATCGACGCCGAGAACCGGACGGTGCACGGGTACCGGACGATCCGGATCGGCACGTCGATGCCGGTGGTGTCGAACGGGTCGATCGCCCGGGTCAGCGTCGGCATCGGGGTGAAGGCGCGCGTCGCCCGCGCCCTGCGCGGCATGGACGTCGTCCACGCCCAGGGCCTCGCCTCCCCCATGGTCTGCCTGTGGGCGCTGCGCACCTCGACGGCGCCGGTGAACGTCGGCACGTTCCACACCTACTTCGAGGACGGCCACTGGGGGTACCGGTGGTTCTTCGCGTACGTCCGGAGCACGATGGCCCGGACCGACCGGCTGATCGCGGTGTCCGACGTCTGCGTCGACGCGCTCCGCCCCTACTTCGGCGACGCGCGGTTCGACATCGTCCCGAACGGCGTCGACACGGAGCTCTACCGGCCCCTCGGCCCCGGCGAGACCCGCCCGCCCGGCCCGCCGCGCATCCTGTTCATGGGGCGCTTCGACCCCCGCAACGGCCTCGACACCCTGCTGGAGGCGACGCGGCTGCTGGCCGACGAGGGCCGCGACTTCACGGTGCAGGTCGTCGGCGACGGCCCCCTGCGGCGGAAGTACCACCACCAGGCGAAGGCCCTCGGCATCTGGGACCGCATCGAGTGGCTCGGCCTGCTCGACAAGGAGCGCCCCCGCCTCTACCGCGAGGCGACGGTGTTCGCGTCGCCGTGCGTCCTGGCGTCGTTCGGCGTCGTCCTGCTGGAGGCGATGGCGAGCGGCACCCCCGTCGTCTGCGCCGACAACGTGGGGTTCCGCCAGGTGATCCGCGACGGCGTCCCCGGGCGGTTCGTGCGCCCTCGCGACCCCCGCGACCTCGCCGACGGCATCGGCGAGTTGCTCGACGACGCGGAGCGGCGCCGGGAGTGGGGCGAGGCGGGCCGACGGATCGTGGTCGACCGCTACTCGTGGCCGCGGGTCACGGCGGAGGTGGAGGCGCTGTACCGGGAGGTCCTCGCCGAGGGCGGCCGCGCGCTCGCCAGCCCGCCGATGGGCCTGCGCTACAACCTGCGGCGCAACCCGGTGGAGCTGATGCGCAACATCCCCCGCGCCCTGCGCGCGGGGCACCCCCGCGACGCCGACCGCGCCGGGGACCGGGGCTAGCCCTCCCGGGCGGGCGGGACGGCGCCGAAGGTCGCGGCGCCGGACAGCACGCCCACCACGTCGCGCATGTTCAGCACGCCGACGAGCGCGTCGCCGTCGGCGACCAGCAGGTGGCGGACGCCGCGGGAGATCATCAGGTCGCAGGCCTCGGCCAGCGGGGTCCCCGGGGGGACGGACACGGGGCGGGGCGTCATGTGGTCGGCGACCCGCGCCACGTCGAGGTCGTCGCCGGCCGCGATCGCCCGCAGCACGTCGCGCTCGGTGATCACGCCGCCGCCCTCCGCCTCGACGATCCCGAGGCCCGTGCGGGCCGCGGCGAGGTCCACCGCGGCGGACCGCAGCGTCGCCTCCGGAGAGAGCCGGACCTTCACGTCGGCCATCACGTCCCTGACGGTTCCCTGCATGGGGCGACCATACCCGACGGGCTCAGCCCAGGCGGACCGCCGCCACCGCCACCACGGTGCGCCCGTACGACAGGACCGCCCGGTAGCGGCCGGGAGGCAGGCCCCCGGTGCGGCTGCGCAGCGGGCTGACCGCGAGGCCGCGCACGGGTCGCACCCGGCTGCGGGCGACGACCCCGTCGCGTCCGCTCCACGACCAGGCGACCCGCAGCCTCCGCGCGTCGCGCGGGGTGGCCGAGAAGCGAAAGTTCGCGAACAGGAAGTTCGGGGCCCGTCCGCGGATTCGCGCGACGCCCCGCCCGCCGACGCCGCGGCTGACGAAGGCCCGCGCCACGACGCCCTCGGGCGGGGCGGGCAGGCGCACGCGCAGGGACGCCGGCGCCAGCCGGTCGGCCGGCGGGACGCCGATCTCGCGGACCCGCAGCGTGTGCCGCCCGGGCGCGGTGCCCGGCGGCAGGGCGAGCACGACGGTGAAGCGCCCGGCGCGCGGCAGCCGCGCCGTGCGCCCGGCCAGGCGGGTGCGGGCCGCCGCCCCGGCGAGCAGGTCGAGGCGGATCCGGGCCGCGCGGGGCGTCGCGACGGCGACGCGGACCCGCCCGCTCACGCGACTGCGCCTCCAGGTCGCCGTGACGCGCGGCGCCGACAGGCCCAGCGCGGGGGCCGCGACCGCCGCGACGGGCGCGGCGGCGACCGTCACGGCGGCCGTGGCGGCGTCGTCGGTGACGTCGGCGTCGAAGGTCGGGCTGGTGGCGGTCCCCGCCACCGGGAGGGTCCCCGCCCCCGTCGCCCGGACGGTGAACACGGCGGCGGCGGCCCCGCCGGCCGGGATCGTCCCGAGGGCGCAGGACGTCGGCGCGGCACCGGGGCACCCGCCCTGGGTGGCGACGGCCGACACGGCGACCGCGGAGCCGGGGAGTGTCAGGCGCGCCCCGACGAGGCGTGCCGGGTCGGGGCCGGCGTTCGCCACCCGCACGGTGAACGCGACCTCCTCCCCCGCCGTCATCGCGCCGCGCGACGCCGCGACGGTCGCGCTGAGGGCGGCCCGGTCACCGAAGCGCACCACGCGGGTGTTGCCCACGTCGGCGACGTAGACGTTGCCGGCCGCGTCGACGCCGAGCCCCTGGGGTGAGCTGAGCTGCCCCGGCCCGCCCCCGAGGCTCCCGAACTTCGCGAGGAAGGTCCCGCCGCGGGTGATCCGCTGGATCCGGTTGTTGCCCCGGTCGCTGACCCAGAGGTCGCCGGAGGGGTCGAACGCCACGTCCCAGGGCGTCGCGAACTGCCCGTCGCCGGAGCCGGGGCCCCCCATGACGTTGAACGTGCCGCCCGGGTCCACGCGCACGATCCGGTCGTTGCCCGTGTCGGCGACCCATGCCGAGCCGCCACCCGCGGGGTCGGCGGCCACGCCGAAGGGTGACGAGAGGAGGCCGTCGCCCATCGACCGGACGAAGGCGCCGTCGCGGGTGGTGACGACGATCCGGCCGTTGATCGAGTCGGCGACGTAGACGAGGCCGTCGCCGCCCACGTCGATGCCCCAGGGCTCGCGGTACCGCGGCTGCGGGTCGGCGGGGCCGCCGAGGGTGCCCCAGCGGGTCTGGAAGGCGCCCCCGGTGGCGTAGCGGCTCACGCCGTCGCCGCCGAACTCCGAGAGGACGACCGCGTCGCCGGCGACGTCGACGCCGAACGACTCCGGCGTCCCCCACACCCGCCGGACGGCGCCGAGCGGCGAGAACACCTGGATGCGGTCGTTGAACCGGTCCGCGACGTAGACGTCGAAGTCGCCGCCGACGGCGACGTCGGACGCCTCGCCGAACCGGCCCGGCCCGGCGCCCGGACCGCCCCAGGCGGTGATGAAGCCGAACGCGGCCGCCGGGGCGGGGGCGGCCGCCGCCAGCAGCGCCGCCACGACGAGCCATGCCCGCCACCTTCGGACCATGCGTCATTCGACGCCCGTCCGCGCGCCCTGTCAATGGCGACGCCCGCGTGGGCGCGCCCCTAGAAGAGCCCGGGCTGCCCCACCTCGGCGGGCGGCGCGAGGCCGAGGTGCCGGTAGGCGCGGGCCGTCGCGACGCGCCCGCGGGGCGTGCGCTTCAGCAGCCCCTCCTGCAGCAGGAAGGGCTCGTAGACGTCCTCGATGGTGTCGGCGGCCTCGCCGACGCTGTCGGCGAGCGTGCCGAGCCCGACGGGCCGGCCCTCGAACGTCTCGGCCAGGCGGCGGAGGATCTGCCGGTCGAGCTCCTCCAGGCCGAGGGCGTCGACCTCCAGCAGCTCCAGGGCCTCCTCGGCGACGGCGCGGTCGACGCGGGGGCGTCCCCGCACCTGCGCGACGTCGCGGACGCGGCGCAGCAGCCGGTTGGCGATGCGCGGCGTCCCGCGGGAGCGGGCGGCCAGCGCGCCGGCGCCGTCGTCGTCGATCTCGACGTCCAGCAGGCGGGCGGAGCGCCGCACGATGCGCGCCAGGTCGGCGGGGGCGTAGTAGTCGAGGCGGTGGAAGACCCCGAACCGGGCCCGCAGCGGCGTCGTCAGCAGACCGGTCCGGGTCGTCGCCCCGATCAGGGTGAACGTGGGGAGGTCGAGGCGCAGCGTGCGGGCCGACGGGCCCTGCCCGAGGACCACGTCGAGCTGGAAGTCCTCCATCGCCGGGTAGAGGACCTCCTCGATGGAACGGTTGAGGCGGTGGATCTCGTCGATGAACAGCACGTCGTGCGGCTCGAGCGCCGTGAGGACCGCGGCGAGGTCGCCCTTGCGCTCCAGCACCGGGCCGCTGGTCACGTGGAATCCGACGCCGAGCTCGCCGGCGACGATGCCGGCGAGCGAGGTCTTGCCGAGCCCCGGCGGACCGGCGAGGAGGACGTGGTCGAGGGCCTCGGAGCGCTGCTTCGCGGCCTCGAGGAAGATCGCGAGCTGGGCCTTCACGCCGTCCTGGCCGATGAAGTCGTCGAGCCGCTTCGGCCGCAGCGACCGGTCGAGCTCGTCCTCCGCGCCGATCGGCGCGCCCGTCTGGAGGCGCTCCTCGGGTGCGGGGAGGTCGGCCGGGTCGGTGCCCCAGGCGCCGTGCTCCTCGTCGCTCACCGGCGCCTCAGGCGGGCGAGGCCGTGCCGCACGAGGCCCTCGGCGTCGAGCGCGTCCGGGGCGTCGGTGAGGGCGGCGTCGGCCTCCTCGGGCCGGAAGCCGAGGGCGACGAGCCCGTCGCGTGCGGCGATGTGGGCGTCGGCGGCCGAGCCGGGCGTGGTGACGGCCCCGCCGTCGAGCGAGCCGAGCCGGTCGCGCAGCTCCAGCACGATGCGCTCCGCGGTGCGCTTGCCGACGCCCGAGGCCGTCTGCAGGCGGGCGCTGTCGCCCCGCGCGACCGCCAGGTGCAGCTCGTCGGCGGTGCCGACCCCGCACAGGGCGAGCGCGAGCCGCGGCCCGACGCCGCTGACCGACGTGAACGCCTCGAACAGGGTGCGCTCCGCGGGGTTCGCGAAGCCGTACAGGTCGAGCGACTCCTCGCGGACGACGAGGACGGTCGACAACGCGGCCTCGCCCCCGGCGGCGGGCAGGGCGCCGGCGGTCGTCGCCGAGACGCGCACCAGCAGACCGACCCCGCCGACCTCGATCACGGGGCCGTCGGACTCGTGCGCCAGCACGCGCCCCCTGATGGAGCGGATCATCCCGAGGAAACTAGCGCGCCCGGCGGATGGCCCCCCGCAGCGGGGCGGAGCTCATGTGGCAGATCGCGGCGGCGAGGGCGTCGGCCGCGTGGTCGGTCCCGGGCCGCGCGCCGGTGAGGCGCGTCACCATCGACCGCACCTGCGCCTTGTCGGCGCTCCCCGACCCGGTGACCGACTGCTTGATGGTGTTCGGCGAGTACTCGACCACCTCGACGCCGGCGAGGGCCAGGGCGACGATGATCGCCCCGCGCGCCTCCGCCATGGCCATGGCGGAGCGGCTCATCGGGTGGATGAACCACGACTCGATGGCGCAGGCCTCGACCTCGTGACCGGCGACGAGGTCGGCGATCGCCGTGTGGATCGCCATGAGGCGCTCCGCGTGGGCGGTGCGCGGCGACGTCGTCACGGTGCCGACGGCGATCGGGCGGGGACGCGACGGGGGGCCGCCGACGAGGGCGTAGCCGGTGGACGCGAGGCCGGGATCGACGCCGAGGATCGTGGTCGTCACGGTCCAGGGGGTTCGGGGCGGGCGCCGGGGCTCCTGCGCGGCGGGGGGTCCCGGCATGCCCGCAGTCAACCGGGCGCCTCGGACGGCTGTGCCGGCAGCGGGTGGTGCGGACGGGCCTCGTCACGCCGCGGCGTGGCGGCGTCCCGGAGATCGAGACGGAGCGGGCCAGGACGATGACGGCCGCGCGAGAGCGGGCTTATCGTCGCATTCCCTGACATCTCAGTGGAGGAAAGGCCATGAACCGTGCCCGCCTGCTCCATCCCGCGACGATCCTCGGGGCGATCGTGCTCGCCGCGGTCGTCGCCGCCTCCGTCCACGGCGCGGGCGACTCCGGCCCCGCCCGGATCGGCTCCGCGCAGATCAAGGATGGCTCCATCACGCTCGCCGATCTCTCGCCCAAGGCTCGCCGGGCGCTCAAGGGCGCCCGGGGTCCGGCGGGCCGTCCCGCCCCCGTCGTGGCCGGGCCCGCCGGGCCCGTGGGACCGGCAGGACCCCCCGGGTCCGTGCGCGCGTACGGCTTCGTCGCGTCCACGGGAACGGTGCTGAGCGCCCAGTCGAGGAACATCGCCGTCACCAAGCTCTCACCCGGCACCGGGGCCTACTGCCTGACCGTGACCGCGGCCTCCGGCATCGACCCGCTGACGACCGCCCCGGTGGTCACACCCGACCTCCCCGACAGCGCGGGGCTCTACAACATCGCCCAGATCTCGAACGGCGCCTCCGGGCTCCCCGACTGCCCCCGTGCGAGCGGCTGGGTCGTCTTCACGCACAACTTCGGGGCGGGGGGCTTCGCCCCCGCCGACACGGGCTTCTCCGTGCTCATCCCCTGACGGCAGCGGCCCGCCCCGCGGGACCGGTGCCCGCCGGCCGGCACGGCGCTCCGGCGCCGGGCCCGAAATGGTCCCGGCGCCCGGCGTCAGCCGGCGACGGCCTCCAGCACCTCGTCGGAGATGTCGAAGTTCGCGTAGACGTCCTGGACGTCGTCGTTGTCCTCGAGCTGGTCGACCATCCGCAGGATCTGGCGCGCCTCGTTCTCGGTCGGCGCCACCGTCGTCTTCGGGACCATGGTCAGCTCGGCGGTCGCGAAGGCGATGCCGGCCTCCTCGAGCGCCCCGCGCACGGCCATGAAGTCGGACGGGTCGGTCGTGATGTGCCAGGTGCCGCCGTCGTCGGACACGTCCTCCGCGCCGCCCTCGAGCGCCGCCTCCATCAGGGCGTCCTCGTCGACGCCCTCGCGCTCGACCACGATCAGGCCCTTGCGGTCGAACTGCCACGCGACGCTGCCCGGGGTGCCCAGGGAGCCGCCGTTCTTCGTGAAGATGAAGCGCAGGTCGCTGGCGGTGCGGTTGCGGTTGTCGGTGAGGATGGTGCAGATGACGGCCACGCCGCCCGCCGCGTAGCCCTCGTAGAGCATCGACTCGTACGAGTCTCCCTCACCGGCGCCGGCGCCCCGCTGGATCGCGCGCTCGATGTTGTCCTTCGGCATCGAGTTGTCGCGCGCCTTCTGGATGGCGTTCGCGAGCGCGGCGTTCGCGTCGGGGTCGCCCCCGCCCTCCTTCGCGGCCACGATGATGGCCCGCGAGAGCTTGGAGAAGAGCTGCCCCCTCTTGGCGTCCGCCGCGCCCTTCTTGCGCTTGATCGTCGCCCACTTACTGTGCCCGGACATGCTCCTGCCTCCTCTCTG
Source organism: Miltoncostaea oceani (assembly GCF_018141545.1). Classification (GTDB taxonomy): domain Bacteria; phylum Actinomycetota; class Thermoleophilia; order Miltoncostaeales; family Miltoncostaeaceae; genus Miltoncostaea; species Miltoncostaea oceani. The sequence goes on from NZ_CP064356.1 coordinate 2,100,506, forward strand.
TGGCGCCCTCGCGGCGCGCGCGCGCCCGGGTCACCAGCCACTCGTGGAACCGGTGCTCCCCCGAGAGCTCGGGGTGGAACGCCGTGACCAACAGATCGCCCTGCCGTGCGGCCACCGCGTGACCGGCGCAGGTCGCGAGCACCTCGACGCCCGGGCCCGCCTCCTCGATCCACGGCGCGCGGATGAACACGGCGTCGACCGGGCCCTCCCCCATCGCCAGGACGTCGAGGGTCGTCTCGAACGAGCTCCGCTGCCGCCCGAAGGCGTTGCGGCGCACGACGATGTCCATGCCGCCGACGAGCGGCTGCGCGCCGCCGGTGGTCGCCCGCGCCAGCACGATCATGCCGGCGCAGGTGCCGAGGGCCGGGAGGCCGTCGGCGAGGCGCGTCCGGAGGACGTCGAGCAGGCCCGACCCCTCGGCGACGAGGCCGAGCGTGGTGCTCTCCCCGCCCGGCAGGACGATCGCGTCGACGTCGTCGAGGTCCCCGGGGGACCGCACGTCCACCGGCTCCGCGCCCACGCGGGATAGGACGTCCGCGTGCTCCGCGAACGCGCCCTGCACCGAGAGGACCCCGACCCGGGGGCGCCCGAACCCCGTCGCGGCGGCCTCGCTCACCACCCCCGGCCCTGGAGCAGGTCGCCCTGGGCGAGCGCGGACATCTCGATGCCCGGCATCGCCTCCTTCAGGCCGCGCGACACGCGCGCCAGCACCTCGGGGTCGCGGTAGTGCGTCGCGGCCTCGACGATCGCGCGCGCCCGGCTCGCCGGGTCGGCGCTCTTGTAGATGCCGGAGCCGACGAAGACCCCCTCGGCGCCGAGCTGCAGCATGAGGGCCGCGTCCGCGGGGGTGGCGATGCCGCCCGCGCAGAACAGCACGACGGGGAGGGCCCCGTCGGCGGCGACCCGGGCCACCAGGTCGTAGGGTGCGCGCAGGTCCTTCGCGGCGGCGTGCAGCTCCTCGGGCGGGAGACCCGCCAGGCGGGCGATGCCGCCGCGGATCGACCGCATGTGGCGGACGGCCTCGACGACGTTGCCGGTGCCGGCCTCGCCCTTGCTCCGGATCATGGCGGCACCCTCGGAGATGCGCCGGAGCGCCTCGCCGAGGTCGGTGGCACCGCACACGAAGGGGATGGTGAAGGAGTGCTTGTCGATGTGGTGGGCCTCGTCGGCCGGGGTGAGGACCTCGGACTCGTCGATGAAGTCCACGTCGAGCGCCTGCAGCACCTGGGCCTCGACGAAGTGGCCGATGCGGCACTTCGCCATGACCGGGATGGAGACGGCCTCCTGGATCCCGGCGATCATCTCGGGGTCGCTCATGCGGGCCACGCCGCCGTCCACGCGGATGTCGGCGGGGATGCGCTCGAGCGCCATGACGGCGCAGGCCCCCGCGTCCTCGGCGATGCGCGCCTGCTCCGGGGTCGTCACGTCCATGATGACCCCGCCCTTGAGCATCTGGGCGAGTCCGGTCTTGACGCGCGTCGTCCCGGTGCGACCGTTTGCGTCTGCCACGCGATCCCCTCATCCGTCGTTGGGCCCGGCCGGAAAGTCTATCGGACGGGCCACCGGTCACCCGTCCCCGCCGCCGCGCCGCTTTGGCCGCGTGGCCGAAGAGGAGCCCCCCGCGTGTCCCTACCGTCCTCATAGATGGCACGTGATCCCGAGATCGCCTTCCTGCAGCGCCTCGCGCTGACGGCGGCGTCCGCGTCCAGCATGGGCGAGCTCGTGCGGCTCGTCATCTCCGAGACCGCGGAGGCCCTCGAGACGGACGTCTGCTCCGTCTACCTGCTGGACCCCGACGACGGCCTGCTGGTGCTGACGGCGACGAACGGCCTGTCGCACGAGGGCGTCGGGCGCGTCCGCCTCGCCCTGGGCGAGGGCGTCACCGGCGCCGCCGCCGCGGACCGCCGCCCCGTGGTGGTGGCCGACGTCCGGCGCGAGCCGCGCTTCCGCTGGCTCGACGGCGTCGACCAGGCCCGCTTCGTGTCGATGTGCTCCGTCCCGATCCTCGCCGGCGACCGCCTGGTGGGCGTCCTCAACGTCCAGACGGACCGCACCCGGATCTTCTCCGAGGGCGACGTCGCGTTCCTGACGGCGATCGCGGCGCAGGTCGCGGGGGTCCTCGCCCGCGTGGAGCTGCAGGAGCGCCTCGAGCGACGCGTCGCCGACCTCGGGCGGTCGGAGGAGGTCCACCGCCGCCTCAGCGGCCTCGTCCTCGCGGGCGCCGGCCTGCGGGCCGTCTGCGACGAGATCGCGGGCCTGACGGGCGCCGCGGTCGCCGTCTACGACCTCGACGGCGTCCCCGTCGCGACGAGCGGCACCGGCCTCCCCGGCCGCCTGCCCGGCGGCGGCGCGGAGGGCGGGCTGGAGGTCGCGACCCTCAGCGCCGGGCGGGAGACGCTCGGCTGGCTCGCGGTGGGGCCGTCGCGACGACCCGGGGACATCGGGCGCCGCCAGGCGCTGGAGCACGGGGCGACGGTGCTGGCCCTGGAGCTCGTGCGGGAGCGGGCGGCGGACGAGGCCCGCCACCGCGCGAGCGGCGATCTGATCGACGAGCTCCTGTCGGCGGGCCTGGCGCCCGACGACGCCGACCGGCTCGCCGAGCGGGCGGCGCGGCTCGGCCACCGGCTGCAGGGCCCCGCGTGGGTCATCGCCATCGAGGGCGACGACGCCCGCTCCGGCCACGCCCTCACGGCCCCCGCCGCACGGGTCCGCGCCGCGCGGGAGCTGTCGGGGCTGGCGATGGCGCGCGACGCCGACGCGATCGTGGTGGAGCGGCTCGGCGGGATCGCGCTGATCGTCTCCGGCCTCGTCGACGGCGACGCCGCCGAGGTGCTCGCCGGCGGGGCGCGGGCCGTCGCGGCGGCGCTCGCCCCCGGCGGTTCCGTCTCGTGCGGGCTGAGCGGCGAGGCGGGGGGCCCCGCCGCCCTGCACCGCCTGTCGCTCCAGGCGCGCCAGGCGCTTCGGGTCGCCCGGCGCCTCGGGGAGCGGGGCGTCGTCGCGTCGTACCGGCGCCTCGGCATCGAGCGGCTGCTCCTCGCGATCGACGACCCCGAGCCGATCGACGGCTTCGTGGAGGACTGGATCGGCCCGCTCGTGCGGCACGACGAGGCGGGGCGCGGAGGGGCGGCCCCGCTGCTGGAGTCCCTCGACGCCCTCGTCCGCGAGGGCTGGAACATGCGGGCGACCGCGCGGCGGCTCGGCGTCCACGTCAACACCCTGCTCTACCGGATGCGCCGCATCGAGACGCTCGTCAGGCGCCGCCTGGACGACCCCGACACCCGCCTCGCGCTCGCGCTGGCGCTGCGCGCCCGGGTCGTGGCGGCGGGCTCGCCCGGCCCGGCCGTCTCGGTGCTGGAGGGCGAGCCGCCCGTCCGGGCGCCCCGCGCGGACCCCTGACGCCCGGGGGGCGCCGCGGGGCTCAGGCCCCGACGGCCGCCAGGTCGGCGCGGGCGCGGGAGGGCGCGAGGGCGCCGGCGAGCGCCTGCGCGACGGCGACCATCGCCACCAGCGTCGGCGAGCCGTCGCGGGTGTCGGCGGGCACGACCCGCGCGAGGGGCGAGCGGGCGAGGGGGCTGAGGCTCGAGTCGACGAGCGCGGCGGCCGGGACCCCGGCGGCGCGCGCCGCGGACACGGCGGCCTGCGCGACCCGGCTCTCGCGGCCGATCGCGATGGCGAGGACCGCGCCCTCGGGCCCGAGGGCGTCGAGCCAGGCGCGGGCGGCGGGGTCGAGCGAGGTGACCGCGGAGACCGGGCGGCCGGCCCGGGCGAGGCGCTCCTCGATGAGCGTGACGATCGAGCGGGCGTGGCCCTCCCCGGCGATGATCAGCGGGGCGCGCGGGCCGAGTGCCGCGACGATCGAGCCGAGGCCGGAGGAGGTCAGGCGCTCCGCGGCGTCGTCCAGGGCGAGGCGCTCCGCGGCCATCGCCGCGTCGAGGCCCTCCGCCGAGAACGGCAGGCCGAGCTGGCGGTCGCCCGGGCGGGGCGGCAGGCCGGGGCGCTGGGCGCGCCGCACGATGCGCTGCATCTCCGGGTAGCCGGCGTACCCGAGGGCCTGGGCGAAGCGCACGACGGTCGCGGGGCTGCAGTGCGACGCGCGGGCCACCTCGTGGGCCGACAGGAGCGGCACGTCGGCCAGGTGGTCGGCGAGGTACCGGGCGAGGGACTGCTGGGCGGGGCTGAAGCGCTCGTAGTCGCGCTTGAGGCGCTCGGCGAGGGCGTGGACGTCGGGGGGCACGCGGCATCCTTTCGCCGTCGGGCCCCGGTCCCCTACCGGGGTCGTGCCTGCAGCATCACGATCCGCCCGGGGCCGACCACCATCCGCACCGCGTCGACCTCCCCGGGGGCGGCCCCGCGCAGCACCACGTAGATCGTGTCCGCCCCGCCGGCGGGCACCAGCACGGACGGGCGGCCGAGCAGGCGGAGGGCCCGCCGCGCCGCCGGGCCGCCGGACTCGGCGACGACGGCGCGGGCGTCCTCGAGGGCGAGGGCGCCGCCGCCCTCGAACTGGGCGATGAAGGTCGGCGCCGGGACGACGCCCGGGCCCTCGTTGACGACGGAGGCGACGCCGACGACCGGTCCCTCGCCCACCGCGCCGTCGCGGGCGCGCAGGGCCGCGTCGACCGCCTCGGTCACAGGGTCCTGTCCCTCCAGGTCGAGGGTCGCCCCCACCCCGTCCTCGCCCGTCCCGACGAAGTAGGCCGAGCCCGGCCGGGCCGGCGGGGGGTGCTCCGGCGGGGGCGGCGGCCCGTCGTCGCCGCACCCGTGGAGGGCGAGCAGGGCCGCGCAGCACGCGAGGACCGCCCGGCGGCGGACCCCCGTCACGCGTCCCCCGCCAGCGCCGCCACGGCCGCGTCGAGCGACTGGCGGTCGTCGCGCAGGCCCGCCGCGAGGTCGCCCTCCCGCTCGATCCGCCGGGCGACCACGCCCATCGTGAAGTCGCGCGGGCTGAGGCCGGGCAGCACCTCGTCCCACCGCAGGGGGGTCGCGACGGGGGCGCCCGGCCGCGGGCGCACCGAGTAGACGCTGCTGATGCTGCGGCCCCGGCCGTTCTGGTTGTGGTCGAGGTACACCCGCGGGCCGCGGTCGCGGACCGACGTGACCGTCGTGGCCAGGTCGGGGCGGGCGCGGACGATGCCCTCGCAGACGACGCGGGCGAACAGCCTCACCGTGTCGAACGTGTGGCCGGGCTCGACCGGGACGAGGATGTGCATCCCCGTCGCGCCGGAGGTGCGCGGGTAGCCGCGCAGGCCGAGGCCCTCCAGCGCGTCGCGCACCAGCAGCGCCGCCTCGACGACGCGGTCGAACGACAGGCCGTCGGCGGGGTCGAGATCGAACAGCACGTGGGTCGGCTCGTCGGGGGCCGCCGCGAGGCTCTGCCACGGGTTGAGGTCGATGCAGCCGAGGTTCACGAGCCACAGCAGGGCCATGGCGTCGTCCACGATCACGTACCGGCTCGTCTTCTCGTCGGGGCGCCCGCTGCGCGAGAGGTCGGCCCGCGTCAGCCAGTCGGGCCCGTCGTTGACGGTGTGCTGGAAGAAGAAGTCCCCGTCGATCCCGTCGGGGTAGCGCTTCAGGATCATCGGGCGGCCGGCGAGGTGCGGCACGAGCACCGGGGCGGTCCGCAGGTAGTGGTCGATCAGGTGGCCCTTCGTGATCCCCTCGCGCGGCCAGAAGACCTTGTCGAGGTTGGTGAGCAGCACGCGGCGGTCGCCCTCCTGGACCGCGTGGTCGCCGCGGGCGCCGCCGAAGGGGCCGTCGGGGACGTCGGGCACGGGGTCCTCCTCGGGATCGGCGAGGCCGTGGAAGACCGGTGCGCGGAGGCGGTTGTCGGGGGTCCGCTCGCTGAAGACGACCTCGCAGCGCAGCTCGGGCCGCACCCACCGGGGGCGCGCCGGGGCCGCCGGGACCGCGTTCGCGAACGGCGACGCGTCGACCTCGATCGCGCGGAGGCGGTCCCAGAGGGAGCGCGCGAGGGCGTCGGAGAACCCCGACCCGACGTGGGACAGGTACGTCAGTCCGCCGTCGGCGTCCCGCTCGCCGACGAGCAGCGCCCCGACGCGCCCGCGGCGCGACCCGCCGCCCTCCGTGAAGCCGCCGATGACCGCGGTCATCTCCCGGCGCGCCTTCACCTTCAGCCACTCGGGGACGCGGCGGCCGGGCCGGTAGGGCGCGTCCATGCGCTTGGCGATCACGCCCTCCAGCCCCTGCTCGGCCGCGAGGGCGAAGAGGCCGGTGCCCTGCCCCTCGACGTGGTCGCTCACCACCAGCACCGGCGGCGCCTCGGGGGCGACGACCCCCGCCAGGAGCTCCCGCCGCGCGGTCCACGGCAGGTCCTCGATCCAGCGGCCCTCCAGGTGCAGGAGGTCGAACGCGACGAACGTGAACGGGCCCCGGCCGTTCTGCAGGGCGTTGAAGTCGGGCGCGCCGCCCGGGCCGAGCACCACGATCTCGCCGTCGAGCACGGCCTCCTGGCACAGGAGGCGCCGCCGCAGGTCGGTGAGCCCGGGGTAGGAGGCGCTCAGGTCGCGGCCGGTGCGGCTGCGCAGCTCGGTGCCGTCGGACGTGACGAGCGCGAGCGCGCGGTAGCCGTCCCACTTCAGCTCGAACGCCCACGCCGGGTCGTCGAACGGCTCGTCCCGGATCCCGGCGAGCATGGGGCGCATCGCGCGGAACCGCGGAACCGGGTCGTACGGCCCCGGCGGCCCCTTCGCCGAGCGGAAGACCAGCCACTCGTCCTTGCCGCCGCGCCGGCCGGTGCGCACCAGGTGGTAGTGGCCGCGCAGGATGCCGCCGTCGAGCACGACCTTCCACTCGTCGTCGGTCCGCAGCTCCTCCGTCCAGGTGCCGTGGTCCCACACCGTCATGCGCCCCGCGCCGTACTGGCCCTCGGGGATGACGGCGGCGAAGTCGAGGTACTCGAGCGGGTGGTCCTCGGTGCGCACGGCGAGGCGCTTCACGCCCTCGCGCAGCGGCGGCCCCTTCGGCACGGCCCACGACGCGAGGACGCCGTCGACCTCGAGGCGCAGGTCGAAGTGGAGGGCGCGGGCGTCGTGACGCTGCACGACGAACCGGGGGGCGTCGCCCGGGGCGTCGCCGCGCGCCGCGGGCGCCGGCTCGGGGGTCGCGCCGAAGTCGCGGCGGTCCCGGTACTCGCGCAGGTCAGGGGGCGCCGAAGGCCCCCAGTATCCCGTCCTGCCAGTGGCGCACGGCGTCGGCGTCCTGCAGGTGGTGCGGCGGCGTCACCCACAGGCGGTCGCAGAGCCCCTCGTGCTCACGCGCCCGCGCCACCACGTCGGCCCGCGTCCCGGCCGCGGCGAAGGCCGCCGTCATGTCGGGCCCGACGGCGTCGGCCATCCGCGCGCCGTCGCCGGCGAGGAACGCCTCCCGGATCGCGGGGAGCCGGTCCGCGAAGCCGTGCTCGGAGAACATGCCGGCGTAGGTCCGCACCGTCGCGTAGAAGCCCACCGTCGCGGCGGCCGCCCGGACCGCCCGGCCCGGGTCGGCGTCGTCGACCGCGCAGATCAGCGCCCCCGCCACCTCGGGCACGGGCCGCCCCGCCCGCGCGGCCCCCGCGCGCAGCGGCGGCAGCAGCCGGTCGCGCAGCCAGGCGGGGCTCGTGACCGGGTGGTCGAGGAAGCCGTCGGCGACGCGGCCCGCGAGGCGGGTCATGCCGGGGAGCACCGCCGCCAGCCACACGGGGATCCGCGTCCGCGGCGCGGCGTGCCCGCGGCGCAGGCCCCGCACGTCGACGGCGACCAGCTCGCCGGGCGACCGGGCGTCGCGGCCCTCGGCGAGGGCCGAGGTGATCTCCCGGAACGCGGCGACGGTCTCCCGCATGCGCGCCACCGGCGGGTCGTAGGGGGCGGCGTGCCAGTCGGCGTTCAGGCGCCGCACGCCGGCGCCGAGCCCCACCACCATCCGCCCGCCCGAGAGCTCGTCGAGGTCGAGGGCCTCGAGCGCCAGCGTCATCGGGCTCCGGGTGAACGCGAGGGCGATCCCGGTGGCGACGCCGATGCGCTCCGTCGCCGCCGCGGCCACGGCGAGAGCGATCGTCGACGAGCGGTGCAGCTCGGGCGCCCACAGGCGGGAGAACCCGGCCCGCTCGGCGGCGCGGGCGAACGCCGCCAGGTCGGCGGGGCCGGCCCCCGTGAGCTGCGCGTCGACCGGGATGGCGAGCGGGGGTGTCACGTCTGTCAGTATCCCAGCCCGTGCCGCCGATCCCGACCGCACGGCCCGTCGCGAGGCTGGCCACCGAGCTCCGCCTGTCGGGCAGCGGGCAGGCGGCCATCGGCTTCGCCGGTCTGCTCGTCGCGGTGTTCGCGGGGGACGTCAGCCCCGCCCGGGCGTTCGTGCCCTTCGCGGTCGTGATGCTCCTCATCGGCGGGCTGAGCTGGTGGAGCACCCGGTGGATGCGCGACGGGCGCCCCGTCCCGGCGAAGGACCCCGCGGCCCGCATCGAGGGCCCGCGCGACACGTTGCGCCGGTGCCTCGTCGGCCTGGTGCTCGCCGTCGTCGCGGTCGGCCTGGTCGGCGCCGCCGGCGCCGGGCTGGCCGCCGTCCTCGGGGGGGTGGTCGCCGCCGTCGGGGCCGTCGACCTCATCAACCACCGCCACGTGCGCGCCCGCGAGGAGGCCACGGGCGAGGCGATCTACCGCGAGCTCGGGAGCTCCCCGTTCGCGGCGGGCCGCCGGCCGCTCTACACGCTGCCCCTGAACGAGAGCACGCTGGCGATGTAGTCGCGGGTGTCGTCGTACGGGCCGCGGGCCCGCATGGCGGCGAGGCCCTGGTAGTAGGCGCCGATCGTGACGCGGGTGTCCCCGGACTGGCGCTGCAGCCACGCGAGGTAGGCGACGCCGCCCTCGATGTTGTCCTCCAGGCGCGTCGGGTCGAGCCGGCGCCCGAGCACCGCGGGGCCGAACCAGCGCGCCGTCGCCGGCATGAGCTGCATGACGCCGATGGCGCCGGCGTGGGACCGGGCGCTCTGGATCCAGCGGCTCTCCTGCCACGCGATGGCGCGGGCGAGCGACGGGTCGACGCCGTGGCGACCCGAGTAGAGGTCGAGCAGCGCCCGCACCTGCGTCGGTGACGTCGACGACGCGCCGGAGGCGGGGGCCCCGCCCGGCACGCTGAGGCGGCGGCCGACGGCGAGCACGTTCGGGTCGGAGATGCCGTTGAGCGCCGCCAGTGCCGCGACCGTGGTGCCGTGGCGCGCCGCGATGCCGGCGAGGGTGTCGCCGGACCGCACCGTGTAGCCGCCGGCGCTCCCACCGGATCCGACGGGGACCATGCCCGCGGGGACGCCGCCGCCACCGGGGACGGTGAGGCGGCGGCCGACGGCCAGGACGTTCGGGTCCGAGATGCCGTTCGCGCGGGCGAGCGCCCCGACGGAGGTGCCGTGCCGTGCCGCGATCGCGCCGAGGGTGTCGCCGGACCGGACGGTGTAGGAGCCCCCGCCGGACGACGTGCCGGTGACCGCGACCGACGTGCCGGAGCCCGGCAGGCGCAGGCGGGTGCCGGCGCGGACGACGTCGGGGTCGGCGATGCCGTTCGCCGCCGCGAGGGCGGTGGCCGTGGTCCCGTTGCGGGCCGCGATGGCGCCGAGGGTGTCGCCGGACCGGACGGTGACGGTGGCCGCGGAGGCGGTCCCGAGGCCGACGATCAGCAGCAGCACGATGCCCGCGGCGAGGAGCAGCAGGCCCTGGAGGGGGGTGGGTCGGAGAGCGCTCATGCGCGGACTATCGGGCTTCGCGCGCAGGTTTCCAGTCCTCCCACCCCCTCCCCGCCTCCCTCTTTTTCCGGGGCCCCCCTCCCCCGGGGCGCCCCCGCCCCTCCCCCGCCCCCCCGCGCCGCCCTTTTCGGCTAAGGATGGCCGGGACAGCGGGAAGGAGGCCGGGTGGTGGACCCCGTCGCGGGGACGCTGGTCGTGGGTGCGGGGCTCGCCGGCAGCGCGGTGGCGATGCACCTCGCCGAGATGGGCGAGGACGGCGTCGTGGTCGTCGACCCCGACCTCGCGGGCGTCCGCTCCTCGTCCGAGCTGAACGCCGGGGGCGTGCGTGCCACGTGGTGGCGGCCGGTCAACGTCGACCTGTGCGCCGCGACGATCGCGGAGCTCGCCGGCCACGGCGACGCCGTCGGGTTCCGCGAGCGCGGCTACCTGTGGCTCCACCGGCCCGGCCGGTGGGAGGAGGCCGTCGCCCACGTCGCGATGCAGAACGACCGGGGCCGCGAGGTGGAGCTGCTGACGCCCGCCGAGGTGCGGCGGCGGTTCCCGTTCATCGACCGCGTCGACGACCTCGCCGGCGCGACGTTCTCGCCCCACGACGGGCTGGTCGACCCCCACGCCGTCCGCGAGCTCTACCGGGCGCGGGCACGGGCGGCGGGGGCCCGGTTCGCCGACCGGTCGATGGTGACGGCGGTCCACGTCCGGGACGGGCGGGTCACCGGCGCCGACGTGACGGAGGTCGACGCCCCCGGGGCGGACGCCGCCCTGCAGGGCGCCCCGGCGCGGGGCGCCACGACCCGCGTCGCCTGCGCGCGCCTCGTCAACGCCGCCGGTCCGTGGGCGGCACCGCTCGCCGACCTGATGGGCGCCCCCGTGCCCTGCCGGGCGGTGCCGCGGCAGGTGTGCCTGGTCGGCACCCGCGACGTCGACCTCTCCCCCTACGGGATGATCGTCGACGCCACCGACGTCTACCTGCACCACGAGGCGGAGGGGTTGTTCCTGGCGGGCTACTCGCCCCCCGGCGACCCCCCGGCGTACCGCTTCGACTACGAGGGCGCCGCGTTCTTCGAGCGCGAGATCTGGCCGCGCCTCGCCCACCGCGCGAGCGCGTTCGACCGGCTCGAGCACGTCCGCGGCTGGACGGGCCTGTACGAGCTGTCGCCCGACAACTCCGCCCTGCTCGGCGCCGTCGGCGGCCTGCGGGGGGCGTTCGAGATCCACTCCTTCTCGGGCCGAGGGGTGATGCAGTCGTGGGCCGCGGCGCTCGCCCTGGCCGAGCTGATGGTCCACGGCGAGCACCGCACCTTCCCGTCCGCCGCCGCCCTGTCGGGGGCGAGATTCGCGGGCAACGGGGAGCGGCAACCGGAGGAGCTGCACATATGAGCCTGGATCCGGCGGAGATCGTGGATGCGGGGCGCGAAAGCGCCGCGTCAGGCGGGATTCGGCGTCGCACCGGGAGGGTGACCCCTGCGGTCGCGCCGAATCCCGTATGGCGCGAGCGATCTCGCGCATCCGCGCCGCGAGATACGGCGGATCCAGGCTGAGGACGCTCGGCATCGACCTGGCGGCGTCGCCGGAGGGCACCGGCACCTGCGTGATCGAGTGGGAGCCGGGCCGCGGGCGCGCGGTGGCTGCGCCTCGGACGCGGGGGTCGGGCCGCGTGCGCCGGCCGTCACGACGTGCTCGACGCCCTCGTCAGCGCCCTCGTCGCGCGGGCCGTCGACCGCGGGGCGACGGCCACCCCGCCCCCGGAGCTCGCGGCCCCGGCCCTCCGGGAGGGGTGGATCCACGTCCCCGCGGCTGGCTCGCTCGGGGGCCTCGCGACCGCGTGAGAGCAGTCTCACGCCCGGCTCACGGGGGTCTCACGCAGCGCTCCTAGGTTCCTCCTCGACAGCAACCGACCACTGAGGAGGAACACCATGGCCGCCAAGTTCACCGCGATGATCCCCGCCTCGCGAGGCCATTCCGCCGACTCGAACAGCAACTCGGACTCGGACGCCCCCAAGCGCCGGCGCCGCCGCAGGCCGAAGCCGCGCCGCCGCATCCGCCGGCGCCGCCGGAACACCAGCTCGTAGCTCCGCCGGGCGGGGATGAGAGCACTCTCATCCCCGCCTCACGGAGGGCTCACGACCCGTTCCTACATTGCCCTCCGTCACCCCGACGACCCACGACGAAGGAGAGCGTCATGGCCGCCAAGTTCACCGCGATGATCCCCGCCTCGCGAGGCTATTCCGCCGACTCGAACAGCAACTCGGACTCGGACGCCCCCAAGCGCCGGCGCCGCCGCAGGCCGAAGCCGCGCCGCCGCATCCGCCGGCGCCGGAACACCAGCTCCTGACCCGACCCGCCCCGACGCGCGACCGGAGGCCCCGCCCACGGCGGGGCCTCCTCGTGCTGCCGTGATGCGATTCCGCCTGTGGCTGCGCCGGATGCTGATGCCCGAGGCCTCGGGCCCGCAGCTCGTGGACGCGGCCCCCCGGGTTCCGGTCCGCACCATCTTCCGGCGCTTCTGGCCGGACGCGCGCCCGTACCGGAAGTGGATCGCGATCGGGATGGTCTTCGCGGTCGTCGTCCCCGCCATCGAGACCGCCGAGATCTGGCTGTTCAAGCTCGTCGTCGACGAGGTCCTCGTGCCGGGCGACCTCGGTCCCCTCGGCTGGATCGCCCTCGCGTACGTCAGCCTCACGCTGATCGGGGCGGTCATCAACTTCGGTGACAGCTACCTGGCCGCGTGGGTCGGGGAGCGCTTCGTGCTGAACCTGCGCACCCGCGTGTTCGCCCACATCCAGCGGCTCTCGGCGGGCGACGTCGACAAGCGGCGCGTCGGCGACCTGGTCAGCCGGATGAGCGGCGACGTCGCCGCCATCGAGACCGTCGCCCTCGCCGGCATCGCCGACCTGCTGTCGGCCGTCTTCCGGATCCTCTTCTTCGGCGGCGCCCTCCTCTACCTCGAGTGGAGCCTCGCCACCGTCGCGCTCGTCATCGCGCCGCTCTTCTGGCTGACGGCGCGCAGCTTCTCGCGCCTCACGAAGAACGCCGCCCGCGAGAAGCGGCGGCGCAGCGGCTCCCTGAGCGCCGTCACCGAGGAGAGCCTCGCGAACGCGTCGCTCGTGCAGGCGTACAACCGCCAGGACGCCGAGGTCGCGCGGTTCCGCCGCGAGGGCGAGGGGATCATGGAGGCCGAGCTGGCCTCGACCCGCATCAAGGCGCTGTTCACGCCCGTCATCGACATGCTCGAGCTGGCGGCCGCGCTGCTCGTGATCGGGCTCGGCACCTGGGCGGTCACGGAGGGGCGCCTCACGATCGGCGGCCTGCTGGTGTTCCTCGCCTACCTCACCCAGCTCCTCGGCCCCGTCCGCGACCTCAGCTCCCTCGCGAACTCGGTGTTCGCCGCGGCCGCCGGCGCCGAGCGGGTCATCGAGCTGCTCGACGAGGAGCCCCGGGTCGCCGACCGCCCCGGCGCCCACGTCCTGACGGGGGCCCGGGGCGTCGTCGAGATCGACGACGTCTCCTTCACCTACCCGGGGGCCGACGCGCCGGCCCTGCGGAACGTGTCGTTGAGAGCCGAGCCCGGCGAGACCGTCGCGCTCGTCGGGCCGAGCGGCGCCGGCAAGTCGACGCTCGCCCGCATGATCCTGCGCCTCCACGACCCCGACGCGGGCGTCGTGCGGCTCGACGGCCACGACGTGCGCGACGTGACCCTGGCCTCGTTGCGGGACTCCATGGCCGTCCTGATGCAGGAGACGCTGGTGCTGCAGGCCTCGGCGCGGGAGAACATCGCCGTCGGGCGGCCGGACGCCACCGACGACGAGATCGCCGCGGCGGCGCGGGCGGCGGGCGCCGACGGGTTCCTGCGCGCGCTGCCCGAGGGCTACGACACGATGCTCGACGCCCGCGGGCGCAACCTGTCGGGCGGCCAGCGCCAGCGGGTCGCGATCGCACGGGCCCTGGTGCGCGACGCCCCGCTGCTGATCCTCGACGAGCCCTCCACCGGGCTCGACGAGCTCACGCGGCGCCGCCTCGTGGAGCCGCTGCGCGAGCTGATGCGCGGCCGCACCTCGATCGTCATCTCCCACGACCTGCTGACGGTGCGCGACGCCGACCGGATCGTGGTCCTCGACGCCGGGCGGGTCGCCGAGGAGGGCACCCACAGCGAGCTGCTGGCCCGCGACGGCCTCTACGCCCGCCTCTTCCACGAGCGCGAGACCGCCGCCGACGCCGCCGGGGCGGTCCCGGCGTGAGCGCCCCCGGCCCGCCGCCCCTCGGCCCCGGCGCGGAGATCGCCCCCGGGTACCGCGTCATCGCGCACCTCAGCCGGGGGAGGACGCTCGACGTCTACGACGCGTGGAGCGACGTGCGGGCGACCCGCTGCATCGCGAAGGCGCTGCGCCCCGACCGGCGCGACGACCGCGCCGCCGCCCGGCGGCTCGTGACGGAGGGGCGCCTCATCCGCCGCCTCGCCCACCCCCACATCGTCCGCGGCTACGAGGTCGTGACGGAGCCCCGCATCGTGGTGGTGATGGAGACCCTGACCGGGGCGACCCTCGCCCACCTGATCGACGAGGCCGACCCGCGCCTGCCGGTCACCGACGTCGCCCACCTCGGCCTGCACCTCGCCGCGGCGATCCGCTACCTGCACGGCGCGGGCTGGCTCCACCTCGACCTGAAGCCGTCCAACGTCGTGGCGGAGGCCGGCCGCGCGAAGCTGATCGACATGAGCCTCGCCCGGCGGCCGGGGCGGTGCCCCGCCGGGGTCGGGACGTGGTGCTACATGGCGCCGGAGCAGGCCCGCGGCGGGATCGTCGGACCGGCGGCCGACGTCTGGGGGCTCGGGGCGGTCCTCTACGAGGCGACGACCGGGCAGGCGGCGTTCGACCCCGACCCGCCCCCGGGCTCCCCGCCGCCGCCGCCGTCGGCCTCGTCGGGCGACGACGACCGCCCCCGGACGTACCCCCAGCTCGACGGACCGCCGGCGCCGGTGCGCCGGCTGCGGCGCACGCCGCGCCCCCTCGTCGACCTGATCGACGCGTGCCTCGACCCCGACCCGTCGCGGCGCCCGGCCGTCGGGGCGGTCATCGGCGCCCTCGAGCCCCTCGCGGGCCTGCCCCCCGCGGAGCGCCGCTTCTCCTGATCCGCCCCCGCCGGCGCCGGGCGTGAGAACATCGCCGGCTCGGGACGAGCCGACCGGACGGGGCGACGGTGCACGAGGGCAGCAAGCGGGCCATCCTCGCCGCGTTCCTGGCCAACCTCGGGATCGCGATCGCCAAGTTCGCCGGCTTCCTCGTCACGGGGGCGTCGTCGATGCTCGCCGAGTCGATCCACTCGCTGGCCGACACCGCCAACCAGGGGCTCCTGTTCCTCGGCGGCCGCCAGGCGGCCCGCCCCGCCACCCCCGAGCACCCGTTCGGGTTCGGGCGCGACCGCTACTTCTGGTCGTTCGTCGTCGCCCTCGTGCTGTTCTCCGTCGGCGGGATCTTCGCGATGTACGAGGGCGTCGAGAAGATCCGCCACCCCCACGAGATCGACTCCCCGATCGTGGCGTTCGTGATCCTCGGCGTCGCCGTCGTCCTGGAGTCGTTCTCGCTGCGCACCGCGGCGCGGGAGTCGAACCACGTCCGCGGGGGGCTCGGCTGGGTCGCGTTCGTGCGACGCTCCAAGTCGCCGGAGCTGCCGGTGGTGCTCCTCGAGGACCTCGGCGCGCTCCTCGGGCTGATGTTCGCCCTCGGCGGCCTGACGCTGGCGGTCACGACCGACGAGCCGCGGTGGGACGGGTCGGCACCCTCGCCATCGGCGTCCTGCTCGTCACGATCGCCGTGATCCTGGTGATCGAGATGAAGAGCCTGCTGATCGGCGAGTCGGCGACCCCCGAGCTGCAGCGGCGGATCGCCGCGGAGATCGCCGCGGGCGACGACGTCCGGCGCCTCATCCACATGCGGACCCTGCACCTCGGCCCCGACGAGCTGCTGGTGGCCGCGAAGATCGAGCTGGGCCCGTCGCTGTCGGCCGCCGGGATCGCGGCGGCGATCAACGCCACCGAGGCGCGCATCCGCGCGGCGGTGCCGATCGCCCGCGTCATCTACCTGGAGCCCGACCTCTTCGCCGAGGCCGGGCCCCCCGCACCCCCCGCCGCCGGCTAGGCCTCGGCGCGGGCCTCCTCGAGCGCCTCCTGCGGCCGGCGGTCCCGGTCGAGGAACACGAGCGTCGCGATCAGGCCGATGACGGCCATCAGGGCGCCCACCGCGAAGGCGTACTGGAAGCCCTCGGTGAGGGCCCCGGCACGGCCGACTGCGCGCCGCCCGCGTCCTCGATCAGCGACTCGGTGTGGGTCGTCGCGATCGTGGAGAGGATCGCGATGCCGAGCGCGCCACCCACCTGCTGCGACGTGTTGATCAGCCCGGACGCGATCCCCGCCTCGTGGGGGCGGACCCCCTGGAGGGCGGCGATCGAGACGGGCACGAACGAGAAGCCGAGGCCGATGCCGGCGAGCACGAAGCCCGGCACGAGGTCGACGAGGTACCCGCCCTGCACGTCGATCTGGGTGAACCAGAGCAGGCCGAGCGTCAGCAGCGACATGCCGATCGTGAGGATCGTCTTGACCCCGAAGCGGGTCACGAGCGCCTGCGACGCGGCCGCCGCGAAGATGATCACGACCGCGACGAGCAGGTACGCGAAGCCCGACTTCAGCGCCGAGTAGCCGAGGACCTGCTGCATGTAGAGCGACAGGAAGAAGAACATCGAGAAGATCGCGGCCCCGAGCAGCAGGCCCACGATGTTCGCGCCGGTGAGGCTCCTCAGCTTGAAGATGCCGAGCGGCATCAGCGGCGCCGTCGCGCGCAGCTCGATCACGACGAACGCGACGAGCAGGGCCGCGGAGACGGCGAACAGGCCGATCGTCTCCGCCGACGCCCATCCCGCGCTGTCGGTGTTGACGAGCGCGTAGACGAGCAGCGCGAGCCCGGCGGTGACCGACACGGCGCCCGCCACGTCGAAGTTCCGGGTCTCGGCCTCGGCGTGGCTCTCGTCGATGAAGCGCGGCACCAGCGCCAGGACGGCGAGGCCGACGGGAACGTTGACGAAGAAGATCCACTCCCAGCCGAGCGTGTCGGTGAGGATGCCGCCGACGAGCACGCCGGCCGCCCCGCCGATGCCGGCGATGGCGCCCCAGATCCCGAGCGCCTTGTTGCGCTCCGCGCCCTCCTGGAAGGTCGTCACCAGGATCGAGAGGGCCGCCGGGGAGATGACGGCGGCGCCGATGCCCTGCACCGCACGGGCGGCGATCAGGAACGTGTCGCTCGTGGCGAAGCCGCAGGCGAGCGACGCGACCGAGAAGACCACGAGGCCGACCATGAAGACGCGGCGGCGGCCGAGCAGGTCGGCCATGCGCCCCCCGAGCAGCAGCAGGCCCCCGAAGGTGAGGGTGTAGGCGCTGACCACCCACTGCAGGTTCTCCTGCGAGAAGTCGAGGGCGGTCTGGATCGACGGGAGGGCGACGTTCACGATCGCCACGTCCAGGACCACCAGGAACTGGGTCGCGCACAGGAGGACGAGCGCGATCCACTTGCGGGTGCTCTGCGAGCCCATTTCCAGCCTTCCGAGGGGCGTTGCTGGACGTGCGCTACGCTGGCGTAGCGGACCTGCGAGGGGCGCTACGATACGCTCGCGTAGCGGAGTGCGCAAGCCCCTCGGAGAGACCGGCGGGCGGCGATCGGAGGGGGTCGGGATGCGAACGGATCCGCGGGTGGCGCGATCGAGAGCGTCGATCCTGGACGCCTGCGCCGAGGTGCTCGCCGAGGAGGGTTTCTCGGGCGTCACCATCGAGGCCGTCGCGGCCCGGTCGGGGGCGGCGAAGACGACGATCTACCGCCACTGGGACAGCCGCGAGGCCCTCATGATCGAGGCGTTCGGCGCCTGCTCGGGCCCCCCGGGGCCCCCGCCGGCGACGGGGTCGGTCCGCGAGGACGTCCGCGCGGTGCTCACCGGCCTCGCCGCGAAGCTCAACGAGAGCGACTGGCGGGCGACGATGTGCTCGCTGCTCGACGCCGCCAGCCGCGACGAGGGCCTCGCGCGCCTGCACGTCGCCACCGTCGCGGAGCGCCGCCGCCCCCTCACCGACGCCCTGGAGCGGGGGATCGCGTCGGGTGAGCTGCCGGCCGACCTCGACGTCGAGCAGGCCGTGGCGATGATCGCCGGCCCCCTCTTCTACCGGGCGATGGTGTCCCGGGAGCCGCTCGACGCGGAGTTCATCGACGCCGTCGTCACCGGCACCCTCCCGGCCCCCCGCGCGGCGGGGGACCGGGGGACGTCCTCCCCGGACGGGGGCTAGGCGCCGAAGCGGTCGCCCGGCGAGAGGTCGGGCACGTCCACGCCCGCCCCGACCAGTTCCCGCACGGCGGCGGGGGTGCCCACCAGCGCGGGGAACGTGCCGAAGTGGCCGCACAGCACCTGCGTCGCGCCCAGCAGGCGGATCGCGTGCGCCGCCCCGACGGGACCCATGGTGTAGAAGTCGCCGACCGGCAGGACGCTGACGTGCGGCGAGAAGCGCTCCGCGATCAGGGTCATGTCGGCGAAGACGTCGGTGTCGCCCGCCTGGTAGACGACGAGGCCGTCCGGGAACTCGAGCACGAACCCGGCCGCGACGCCGCCGTAGACCATCGATCCGTCGTCGTCGGTGATGCCGGCGCTGTGGGCGGCCGTCACCATCGTGGCCTTCACCCCGGCGACCTCGACGGTGCCGCCGATGTTGAAGCCGGTCACCTCGGCCCCCTTCGCCCCGAGGTACGCGGCGACCTCGAACTGCGCGAAGGCGGCGGCCCCGCTGCCCTGGATGCAGCGCAGGGCCTCGGTGCCGCCCTGGCCGATGTGGTCGAAGTGGCCGTGCGTGATGAGGATGCCGTCGAGGCCGAGGGCCGCCGGGTCCTTGTACTCGTCCGGCGTCGACGGGTTCCCCTCGAGCCAGCAGTCGATGAGGATCTTCTTCCCCTCGGAGCTCTGCCACAGCCAGGTGCCGTGACCGAGCCAGGTCACCGTGTTGCCTCGCAGGTCCATCGTGTCCCCCTTGTCGCGGTGGCCACGAACCTATCCCAGCGCCCGCCGCGGGGCCTGCCCCCGCGGCCCGGCGCCGCCCCCCGTGGGAGGATCGGCCCCGTGACCTGGATCGTCGCACCGTCGTCGTCGTCGTGGTGCTCGCGCTCTGCGGGTGGGCGAGCCGGGGTCGCGGCGCGTCCGATGCGGAGCGGTCCTCGTGGTGGGCGCGCGGGGCGGCGGGGGCGGCCTCTGACGGCGTCGGGCTAACGCCCCGTGGTGACCTGCGCGTCCACCCGGAGGCGCGCCGGCAACTCACCCGCCGCGAACAGCGCCACGGTCCGCGCGCGGATCTCCTCGGGGACGGCGAACACGACGGAGCGCGCCCCTGTCAGAGGGCGGTCCGGGTAGAGGGTGCCGGTGAGCTCGGGGGTCCGACGCGCCCCGCCCTCGACCAGCAGCACCAACTCCGGACCGGGCCGTCGGTGACCCGCGCGCCCGACCCGGCGTGGCAGCGGGCGGGTCAGCACCGCCCGGACACCGCCGACGGCGGGCTCGAGGCGGGCGATGTCCGCGCGCCTGACCGCCGGGCCGTCGCCGATCGCCATCCATCCGCCCTCGGGCCTGGCGACGACGGCCCCGCCGACCTGGTCGAGGGACCCGCGAACGAGCAGTACACCCGGCGGCAGGGCCAGCACCTCACGAGGCCGCCCCGGTCCCGCATCGGCCTCGGCCTCGCGACGGGTCGGCGCCGGTCCTCCGAGAAGGGCCCCGGTGAGGGGATCGACCACGTGGAACGTCGCCCCGGGGAGCCCTTCCCCGTTCGTGCTGGACGAGCGGAGCATCGCACGCGGGGTGGCGAAGCCTCCCGCCACCGACACCGTCGTGAGGTTCACCACGGACAGCCGCGCCGGGTCGAGCAGCGTGTCCAGCGCGCCCTCCGCAGCGGACTCGGGCACCCACACCTGCACGGTGCCCCCTGCGCCCGGCACGGCCTCGAGGCCGCTGACGCCGAGCGCCGCGGCACGGGCCCGGACGACCGCCACCGACCGCTCCGCAGCCTGCGCGGCGGTCAGGCCGGGATGGACCGGTTCCACCGTCAGCCGAAGGGCCGTACCCGGGTCGGGCCGCCCCGCGAACCGCAGACCGGCCGGTTCCTCGGCACCCTTGGGCCCCGCCACCAGCAGCACGGCGACCAGGCCGACCGCGGCGACGAGGCCGAGGACACCGAGCGCCGGCCGGAGCAGGCCCCAGCCGCCCCAACGCCTCGAGCGGCCCGTTGCCCGCTCCTCGAGCACGACACGACGCGCCGCCAGGCGACGCGCCTCCGCCGACGCGGGTGGGGACGGCCGGGCGTCCCTCAGTCGGCGCTCAAGCGCGTCCGGCATCGGGCACCTCCAGCTCGGCCCGCAGGTCGCCCAGCGCGCGGGCGAGACGGGAGTTGACGGTCCCCAGACGCACCTGGAGCACCTCGGCGATCTCGGGCGGCGACATGTCCAGCCAGTAGCGCAGCACCACCACGGTCCGCCGCTCCGGCGAGAGGGCGCGCACGCCGTCGCGCAGCGCGGCGTCGGGCATCTCCACCTCGTCCCAGAGGCCGGCGTCGGCGACGTGGTCGAGGGACACGAGGCGGCGGTCGCCCCGCATCAGGGTGAGGGTGCGGTTGACGGCGATGCGCCGCAGCCACGCCGCGAGGTCGGGGCCGCGAAACTGCCCGAGGCGGCGCATCGCGGTGACCAGGGGGTCCTGGGCGGCGTCCTCCGCCAGCTCCCGCCGGCCGCAGACGGCATACGCGACGCGGAGGCACCCGTCCCAGTGGCGGTCGAAGATCTCGGTGGCGGCGTCACCCGACCCCGCCAGCGCGCTCCGGACCAGCTCCTCGTCGGTCACGTCGTCACCATCTCGCGGACATGACTCCGCACGGCCTCCACATCGTCCCGGCGCCGGAGCCCGGGTCGCGACGTCACCGCTCGTCCGGCAGGCCCCCCTCGACCAGCACGCGCTCCAGTGCCGCCACCGCCGCCGGCCAGAACTGCCCGCCGGAGCACCGGCGGCACTCCGCGATGGCGTCCTCGCGGGACAGCGGCACGCCGTAGGGGCGCGCCGAGGTCATGACGTCCCAGGCGTCGGCGAGGGTGAGGATGCGGGCGCCGACGGGGATCCCCTCCCCCGCCAGGCCGTCGGGGTAGCCGGCGCCGTCCCAGCGCTCGTGGTGTCCCCGCACCCACGCCACCTGGGCGTTCGACAGCACGTCCGCGACGATCTCGGCGCCGAGGGCCGCGTGGGCGCGGACCCGCTGGAACTCCTCCTCCGTGAGGCGGTCCGGCTTGAAGAGGATCGCGTCGGGGACGGCGATCTTGCCGACGTCGTGGACCAGGCCGGCGTCGCGCAGGGCGGAGGCGTCGTCCGGCGACCACCCGAGGGCGGTCGCGAGGACCTTCGCGACCTCCGAGACGCGCTCGGAGTGCTGGCGGGTGGAGGGGTCCTTCGCGTCCACCGCGCGGGCGAGGACCCGGATGCTCTGGAGCGCCTGGAGCCGCGTGAGGCGCTCCGCGTGCTCGGCGTCGGACAGCACCTCCACCACCTCGGGCGAGTAGAGGAACGCGACGTCGCGGCCGTGCTGCTTCGCCCAGTAGAGGGCGCCGTCGGCGAGCCGGAAGAGCTCGCTGTGCTGGGGCGCCTGGTCGAGGTCGCAGACCCCCGCCGAGATCGTGAGCTGCCCGACGCCCGTGAACGGCTCCGCCGAGATCGCCTCGCGGGCGCGGTCCGCGGCCCGCCACGCCTCCATGCCGCCGGTCTCCGGCATCAGCCACGCGAACTCGTCGCCGCCGACGCGGGCCATCAGGTCGCCGGCGCGGGCGAGCGCCCCCAGGCGCCGCGCCGCCTCGCGGATGACGGCGTCCCCCATCTGGTGGCCGAGGTCGTCGTTGACGCGCTTGAAGTGGTCGAGGTCGAGCAGCACGAGCGAGAACCGCCGCCCGTGTCGCGCGGCGCGGACGACCTCCTGGGCGAGGCGCTCCTGGAAGGTGCGGTGGTTCGCGAGGCCCGTCAGGTGGTCGGTCGCCGCCAGGTCGGCGAGGCGCGCGCGGGCCTCGGCGTTGCTGACCGCGATGCCGACGAGCTCCGCGAAGCGGCCGAGGCGCTCCGCGGCGTCGGGGGCGGCGCGCTCGTGGGCGATGCCGGTCACGCCGATCGCCCCCCACAGCCGCTCCCCGGCCCGCACGGGGGCGGCGACGGCGACGTCGTGGTGGGCGCCCTCCCCGGACCGGGTGTCGATGCGCGCCGCCCGGGCGGTCCGGGCGACGAGCGCGGCGAGCCCCTCGCCGTCGAGCGACTCCCCGTCGCCGAAGGCGGGCGGGGCCCCCGCGACCGACCAGGCGCCGACGGCGGAGGCCGTCCGGTTGTCCTCGAAGCGCACGAGCCCGCCGCCGGACGCGCCGATCAGCCGCACCGCCTCCTCGCACACGAGGTCGAACACCGACTGGGGGTCGTCCTCGAGGGCGACGGCCGTCGCGACCCGCCGCAGCGCGCCCTGCTCGTGGGCGAGGCGGCGGTTCTCGGCCTCCCGCCCGCGCAGCTCGACCTCGGCGGCGTGACGGGCGGTGATGTCGAGGACGACCGCGGCGATCACCGGCGGCGACTCCGATCCGACGAGCTGCATGCGCACCTCGACGGGGTAGGTAGTGCCGTCGCGGCGGCGGTGGACGGTCTCGAACTGGACCCGCTCGACGTCGCCGGTGCGGAGCGGCTCGACGATCGCGGCGAACGCGTCGGGGTCGAGCTCCGGCAGCAGGTCGAGCGGCGTCATCCGGTGGAGGTCGGCCATCGGGTAGCCGGTGTTGGTCACGGCGGCGCGGTTGACCTGCACCAGCCGCAGGGTGCGCGAGTCGAAGACGTGGACCTCGTCGCGGGACTGCTCGAGGATGCGCCCGAGGCGGCTGACGAGCTCCTCCCGCTGGCGTCGGCCGGCGATGTCGGAGAACGTCGCGACGACGGCGGCGACCCCGCCGTCGTCGGCCGGGACCGGCTCGGCGTTGACGGCGATCCAGCGGACCTCGCCCTCGGGGGTGCGGATGCCCATGACGACGTCGTTCTGGGGCCGCCCCGTCAGGGCGGCGAGCGTCGACGGGTTCTCGTGGGGCGGGATCGCCGAGCCGTCCTCGCGGACGGCGTCCCAGTGGGCCCAGTCGCGCCCGACGATCTCGTCCGACGCGACGCGCAGGATCCGCTCGGCGCTGGGGTTGCACGACACGATCCGCCCGTCGGGGCCGTGGACGACGACGCCCTCGTGGACGGCGGCGACGACCGCCCGGTAGCTCTCGTCCCCGAGCGGCAGGCCCGGCGCGGACGGGACGCGCCCCAGCACCACCACGTTCCCGCCGCCGTCGGGGCCGTCGCCGAGCGCGACGGAGCGCACCACGGCGGGGATGGTGGTCCCGTCGCGGCGCACCAGGACCGCGGGCGCCTCGCGCGCCCCGGCCGCCGGGAAGCGCCGCGGCGCCGCGGGGAGCATGCCGTCGACCCACCAGGGGTGCGGCGGCGCCCGCCCGATGATCTCGTCGCGGGGGTAGCCGAGCATCTCGCACACGGCCTCACTGGCGTCCACCACGACCCCGTCCGCGTCGAGCACCAGCACGCCGTCGGGGATGGCCTCGAAGAGCGCCCGGGCCAGCGCCCCGGCGGGCAGGTCCGTCAGTCGCCGCAGTGGCATCCCGGGCACATTAGGGCGAGCCTCGGCCGTCCACCACCGCGGATCCTCAGGTTCTGGGGGTTTCCGGGCCGTCGGGGTCGGAGGCGTCCGCCAGATCGGCCGCCTCGGAGAGCAGCGTCGCGACCGCGCGGGCCTGCGCGGGGGTCAGCCGGGCGTAGACGGGGCGCAGCCCCTCGCTGAAGAGGAGGTCGACGTGGGGGCGGTTGCGGAACACCGGGCCCGCCACCACGGCCTGCACCACGGCCCGGGCGCCCTTCCCGTCGCCGTAGCGCACCGACTGCGGGTCGTCGGTCAGGGTCGTGGACCCCTCCGACAGCACCCGCGTGTCGTCGTCGTGCCGGCCCAGGCCGTCCTCCCAGATCGACCCGATCCCCTCCGTGCCCTGCGTCACCCCGGTCCCCTTCTCCGTCGACGCGCCAACACTACGCGGGGAGGTCGTCCGGCAGCAGGGAGAAGAGCGCCATGTCGGTCCGCTCGGGGCTCCGGTACCAGGCGCGCCGCAGCGTCCCCTCGCGGACGTAGCCGCAGCGCTCGGCGGCGCGGATCGACGCGGTGTTGTCGAGCGCCGCCTGCAGGTCGAGGCGCTGCAGGCCCCCCTGCGTCAGCGCCCACCGGGACATGAGGGCGAGCGACCGTCCCGCGAGGCCCCTCCCCCGCGCCTCCGGGGCGACCCAGTAGCCGATCTCACCGCGGAGGTCGTCGTGGCGGTCCATCGCGATGCCGACGACGCCGAGCAGCAGGTCCTCGCCGACGACGGTGATCGCCAGGTCGATCGTCTCGCCCAGCAGGCGCCGCCCCGCCGCTCCGGAGATGAACGCCCGCCCGTCCTCGTGCGTGTACGGCGACGGGATGCGGGTGTACGCCTGGGTCAGCGGGTCGCTGCACCCCGCGACGATCGCCCGGAGGTCGTCGGAGCGGAACGGGCGCAGGCGCACGAGGTCGTCCGCGAGGGGGGGATCGGGCAGGGAGAGCACCCCGCGACCCCGTCGTCAGGCGCGGATCGTCACCGGCGTGCCCGGCCCGATGACCCGCGCGAGGCGCACGACGTCACGGTTGAGCATCCGGATGCAGCCGTTGCTGGCCGCGGTGCCGATCAGGGCGGGCAGATTGGTGCCGTGGATCGCGACGCGCCCGTTGCCGCCCGCGAACTCGTTGAGCTTCTCCGAGAAGCCGGTGATCGGCAGGACGTAGGGGCCGAGGAAGGCGTCCGGCAGGTTCGTCCGGATCGTCTCGGCGATCGCGAACGACCCCCGCGGCGTCGGTGTGGCGGCCTTGCCGACGGCGATGGGCGCGCTGAACGCGCGACGCCCGCCGCGGAGCACCGTCAGGCGCCGGTCGCCCAGGTCGATCGTGATCCGCATCGGCGTGGTCCGCAGGTCGAGCACGTCGGCGGGCACCCACCCGCGGCTGCCGTTGGGCCGGCGCGGCAGCAGCACCTCGACCCACCGGCGGCCGTCGACGAGCGTCGTCCGCGTGACCATGAGCTGGGTCGGGCCGTTCGCGAACGGGGCGATCGGCGAGAGCTTGAAGGCGGCGGCGGCCCCGGCCCGGGGCGCCCGGCGCGCCATCACCGGGGCGATCAGCCGGCCCGTCCAGGTCGTCGCCTTCGTCGGCGGCGCGGGGACGGGACCCGCGGCGGCCTCGGGGGTGGCGGGAGGGGGCGTGCCCTGGGCGACGGCCCCCGCCGCGGGCACGAGGCCGGCGGCGGCGATCGCCGCCGCCAGCGCGAGGTGGCGGATGCTCACGGCGCCGAGGCTAGCGGCGCGGGCGGCGCATGCCCAGGATGAGGGGCACCTCGCCGACCACCACCACCGAGCGCAACGCGACGGCGTCGCGGTCCAGGGCCTGGCGGCCCCGCAGGGACGCCGTCCGCACCGGGCCGTCGAGGGCGATGCCGCGCGTGAGCCTCAGCGCCCCGCGCGGCCCGAGCTCGCGCATCAGGTCCCGCTGCTCCGGCAGGTCCAGACGGCCGACGAGCGAGCCGACGACCACGAGGCCGGCCGCCTCGACCTCCGAGCGCCACGCCGCCTCGGTGGCGACGGCGAGGCCGGTCGCGGCGACGCGCGCCAGGGCCTCCGGGTCGGCGTCGGGGGCCGGTGCCAGCTCGTGGAGCACGACGCGGCCGCCGGGGCGCAGCAGGCGGCCCGCCTCGCGCAGCACGGCGGCGCGGCCGCCGTCGTCGAGCGTGGTGAGCAGCGCGTCGCAGAACACCAGCGACGCCTCGCCGTCCGGCAGGCCGGTCGCGTCGACGGGGGCCGTGACGACGTCGCGGCCGGGGCCGCCGACCGCGCGGGTCAGGTGGGCCGCCGCGAGCGGGTCCGGCTCGACGCCCGTCCAGGTGCGGGGGCGGGCGGCCAGGATCGCCCGGGACGTGAGCCCGAGCCCGGGCGCCAGCTCGACGACGCGGTCGCCCTCGCCGATGCCGGCCCCCTCCAGGGCGCGGCGCACCATCGCCTCCCCACCGGGGCGGACGACCCCGGTCACGACACGGCGGGCGAGCGACCACGGCGCTGCCACGCGCTCCTGCGGGACCTGCGTGGTCATGGGCCTCCTCGACGCGTCACGGACCCGGGTATCGAAGCAGCCGGAGGGGGTGAATCCAAGGCGGCTACGGGCGGAGCGTGACGGCGCGCACGCCGCCGCGGGGCCCGGCCTCGACCCACACGGCGAGGCCGCCGCCGGCCGCGTCGCCCGCCACCACGGGCGCGCCGGTCATGCGCCCCGGCGACACGGGCGCGAGACGCCACGCCAGCGCGCCGGGGGCGAGCGCCGCGGCGCCCCCTCCGCCCGTCGAGGCGCCGTCGTCGCGGCGCCAGGCGACCAGGGCGACGCCGGCGCCGTCGACCGCGGTCGCGGACGCGAGCAGGGTGCAGGCGCAGACGCGCCGCGGCACGACGGTGGTCGCGCGCCAGGGGCCGCGGCCGCCGCGTCGGGTCGCCGCCTCGATGCCCTGGGGCGCCCCCGTCTCGTCGAGGCTCCACGCCACGACGCCGTCGCCGCGGTCGTTGAGGGCCGCCACCGGCCGCAGGCCGATGCCGACGTCCTCCGATGCGGCCCAGCCGCCGGTGCCGCGCGCCCGGCCCGCGGCGAGCACGACCGACGAGCCCCCGGGGAGGGCGGCGCTCCAGGCGCCGAGGGCGACCCCGCCGGAGCTCATCGCCGCGGTCGGCGCGCCGACGTCGCGCGAGAGCTCGGAGGGCCGCTCGAACGCGCCCGCGACGGTGCGCGCGGCCCGGGTGCCGTCGTCGTCGGTCCAGGCGACCATCGCGCCGGACCGCGCGAGGGCCAGCGACGGCGGCTGGGGGCCCGGCGTCGAGATCCGCGCCGGCCGCACCGTCCACCCCGCGCTCGCGGAGGCCCGCGCCGCGACGCGCACGACGAAGCCCGAGCCGGACGTCTCGCTCCACATCGCCGAGGGGCGCCCGACCACGTCGATCGCGGCGCGCAGGCCCTGCACGGCGCCGCCGGCGTCGGTGACGGTCCCGACGACCCAGTCGCCGTCCGCGCCGCGCCGCACCGCCGCGACGAGCCGACGCCCCGCGACCCACACCACCACGGCGTCGCCGCGGGCGTTCAGCGCGGCCCGCGGGGCGTCGGCCCCCGGTGGCGAGAGGGCGACGGCGCGGCTCCACCGCGAGGTCCGGGTCGCCCGCACCGCGACGTGGACCCGGGCGCGTCCCCGCGTCGCCGCCGGGGCGCGCACCCACGTGGCCACGGCGCGGCCCGACTCGGAGGCCGCGTGCGGCACGGCGTAGGACGCCCCGTCACGCGGGGTGAGCACCGCGGGGGGCGACCACGTCGCCGCCGACGCGGTGACCGGGGCGAGCGCGGCCAACGCCGACCCGGTGAGAGCGAGAGCCCGCAGCCGCATCCGGCCGACGGTACCACGCACCCCGTGCGCCCCCCGCCCCGCCCGGGCGGGGCCCCTCGACGCGTGGACCCACGGGGCGCCGGGTGGTCCCGGTACCGGCGGGGGCCCCGCGCGCCCCCGCCGTCACGCCGCCCCGCGGGCCTCAGGCCAGGTTCCGCACCGGCGTCCCGACCGGCACCCGGTCCCACAGCCACAGGATGTTCGCGTTGTAGTTGCGGGTGCAGCCGTGGGAGTAGTACCGCGTCTCGTGGGCGAGGAGGTACTCCTGGTCGGTCCCGTGGATGCCGTACCCGCGGTGGTACCAGAGGACCCGCGGGCCGAAGGCGGCGCGGGGGCCGTTGGTCTTCGAGTAGACGCGGTAGCTGCCGACGGGGGTCGGCGTCGAGGGCGCGCCGAAGACCACCGGGAAGACCCGGCGGAGCGTGCCCCGCTGGTAGTAGTAGAGGTGGAACTCGGAGATCTTCTGCACGAGGTAGTGCTCGGCGGAGGCCGGCACGCCGTGCGGGTTGCGCCCGAAGACCGAGATCCGGCCGGTGGTGTCCGAGCCGCCGGAGTCGGCGCCGGGGCGCGCCGCGGCGGTCAGCCGGAAGCGCCAGGTGCCGCCGCGCGGCGGCGTGAACGTCGCCCTCACCCGCCCGGCGCGCACCGGCACCTTCGTGATGGTGCGGAACGGGCCGCCGTCGACGGAGCCCTGCAGGGCGACGCGCTCGCCGCGGGCGCCGGGCGTGACGGTGCCGACGGCGGTGAACGGGCGGCCGGCGATGCTCTCGAGCGGCGCCGCCGTCACCGAGAGGTCGACGCGGCGCGTGACGGCGACGAACCGGCGGCGGCTGGAGCTGACGGTGCCGTCGGCGGCGGCGACGCTGACGCGCAGGTTGCCGGGGCGGCGGAGCGGGAGGTCGGCGGAGAAGGAGCCGTCGCGCCGCGACCGGAGCGTCACCAGGGGCGCCCAGGCGTCTCCCTCGAGGCGCTCGACGACCACGGGGACGGCGGCGGCGGGCGCCACGCGTCCCGTGATCTCGGCGCGCTGCCCGAGCTCGACGGCCGACGGCGCGCGGAACGCGGCCACGTGGAGGCCGTCCGGCGCCTGGGCGAGGCCCGCCGCCGGGAGGGCGAGGGCACCGAGTGCCCCCGCGAGGACCGCCTGACGTCGTGCGAGCCGCATGCGCCTCTCCCTGTCGGAGTGCTTCCAGCGGCCTATTCGACATCCCGCGCGGATTCCTTAGCTACCGTACGCATGTGGCCTCCGACGCCCCGATCCGCCTCTTCGCCGCGACGAGCGGCTGGGAGGGCCCGTTCCAGCACGAGCAGGTGCTGGTGGCCGCCCACGGGGCCGACGAGGCGCGGCTGCTGGCGGAGGCGGCGTTCGCCGGCGTCACCCAGCCGGTCTGCCGGGCGAAGATGCGCATCAGCGACCTCGGGCCGGTGGCGCCGGGCGTCGTGGCCGGGCCCCTGCGCGCAGGGGAGTCCCTCGCCGCGGGCGGCGAGCCGGTCGACCTCCGCTGCGGCTGAGCGACCCCCGCCTGAGCTAGATCCCGGGCCCGCCCGCCGACGGGGGGTCCGACGCGGGGAACGACTCCATCGAGGCCTCATCGACGGGGTCGGCCTCGGGGCGGCGACCTCCGCGGACCCGCTCCAGCGCCCCGGTCAGTCGTTCGCGTCCGAGCGCGGCGGCCGCCGCGCAGCATGCGGCGCCGACGACACCGGCCGCCAGGGCGACCCTCCTGCCGGTCTGGGACACGTGGCTCCTCGTGCTCGGGTATCGGATTCTGCTGGGACCGCTGGTGCGGCGCCGCCCGTGCCATCGCGTGTCAGGCGCCTTCCCCGCTCGTAGCGGGCACGACGCGCGGCCGGAGGGTGCCGTCGCGCCGGACGGTACCGCAGAATCGCCCCGGGCCGGAGGCGAGCGGAGGTGCGGTGGGCGCAGGACTCCTGGAGGGCGTGGCCGCAACGGCGCGCCGGGTGGACGGCGACGCGGTGGAGGGGCGGCGCGACCGCACCGCGATGAGCGCCGCCCTGCGCGGCGTCGCGGAGGCCCCCGACCTCGCGTCGGCCGGCCTCCAGGTCTGCGAGTGCGCCGCGTGGCTCCTCGGCGCCGGCACCGCCGCCGTCGTGCGCAGCGAGGACGCCGACCGCGTCGTCGTCGCGGCGGTCGGACGCGACGCGCCCCCGCCGGGGCAGTCGATGCTCGCGACGGGCACGCTCGCCGCCGTCCTCGCCCTCGGGTGCCCCCAGGAGAGCCGGCGGGCGCGCGTCGCGGAGGTCGCCGCCCCCGTCGTGCTGCGGGGGTCGGTGTGGGGGGCCCTCCTCCTCAGCGGGTCGGCCGACGCCCTCGCCCCCGCCGCGGCGGAGCGCCTGGCCCCCTTCGCCGACCTCCTGTCCCTCGCCGCCGCGAACCACGAGACGCGGTCGCGCCTCGCCTCCCTCGCCGGCACCGACGCGCTCACCGGCCTCGGCAACCGCCGGACCTTCGACGACCTGCTCGCCGCCGAGGAGAACCGGGCCGTCCGCCACGGCGACGCGCTCGGGCTGGTGCTGCTCGACCTCGACCACTTCAAGGGCGTCAACGACCGCTTCGGCCACGGCCGGGGCGACCGGGTGCTCGTCGAGGTGGGACGCCGGCTGGTCGGGATCGCCCGCCGCGGGGAGGCCGTCACCCGCATCGGCGGCGAGGAGTTCGCGTGGCTGCTGCCCCGGACCACCGGGGCGGGCGCCGAGGCCGCCGCCCGCCGCGCCCTCGCCGTGATCGCCGGCCGCGACTTCGAGGTCGCCGGGCGCCTCACCGCCTCCGCGGGGGTCTGCGACCTCGCGACGGCCGGGGGGCGCGACGAGATGGTGCGCCTCGCCGACCTGATGCTCTACCGCGCCAAGGCCGACGGCCGCGACACGGTCCGCGCCGCCGGGACGGGGACCGCCGCCCTCAGCGGGTGATGCGCTCGTCCGCCCCGCGGCGCTCGAGGGCGCCCGCCTCGACCGCGCCGACCGCGTGCAGCTCCCCGAGGGCCTCGACCGCACGCTCCCAGAACTGGGCGCCGGACTGGCGCCGGCACTCCGCGAGCGCGTCCGCGGCGGACATCGGCGGCACGTAGGGGCGGTTGCTGGTCATGACGTCCCAGGCGTCGGCGAGGTGCAGCACCCGGGCGCCCTCGGGGATCGCCTCGCCGGCCAGGGCGTCGGGGTAGCCCGACCCGTCCCAGCGCTCGTGGTGGGCGCGCACCCACGCGGCCTGCTCGGCGGTCAGCACGCCCGACACCATCTCCGCGCCGAGCGCCGAGTGGTGGGCGACCTTCGCCATCTCGGCGGGCGTGAGGCGCACCGGCTTGAACAGGATCGCGTCGGAGACGGCGATCTTGCCGACGTCGTGGACGAGGGCGGCCTCGTGCAGCAGCGAGATCCGGCGGCGCTCCCAGCCGAGCACCGCGGCGATGCCGGCGGCGAGGCCGGCGACGCGCTCCGAGTGGCGGCGGGTGGAGGGGTCCTTCGCGTCGACCGCGCGGGCCAGCACCCGGATGCTCTGGAACGCCTGCCCGCGGCGCACCTCCGCGGCGCGCTCCTCCTCGCCCAGCGCCTCCATGGCCTCGGGGGTGTAGAGGAAGACGACGTCCCGGCCGTGGCGCTTCGCCCAGTAGAGGGCGGCGTCGGCGCGGCGGTAGAGGTCGAGGGGGCCGTCGGCGCGGATCAGGTCGCAGACGCCGGCGGAGACCGTCACGCGGCCGACCTCCGGGAACGGCGCGCCCGCCATCGAGGCCCGCGCGCGCTCGGCGGCCTGCCAGCCCTCCATACCGTCGGTCTCGGGCATGAGCCAGCCGAACTCCTCGCCGCCGAGGCGTCCGATGACGTCCCCCTCGCGGGCGAGGGCGGCGAGCCGCAGGGCGGCCTCGCGCAGCACGGCGTCCCCGACGACGTGACCGTGGGTGTCGTTGACCTGCTTGAAGTCGTCGAGGTCGAGCACCGCGAGCGCCAGGTCGCGCCCGTGGCGGCGCGAGCGGGAGACCTCCTCGGCGAGGCGCTCCTCGAAGACGTGGCGGTTGACGAGGCCCGTCAGCGGGTCGGTGGCGGCGCGCCACGCGAGCTCGGCGCGGACCTCGGCCGTCCCGATCGCGAGCGCGACCAGGTCGGCGAAGCGGGCGAGGCGGCCCTCGGTGCCGGTGGGCAGGGCCTCGGGCGCGTCGGTGGCGACGACGACGGCCCCCCACACCCGCTCGCGCACCCGCACCGGCGCGGCGACGCTCGCCCGGAAGGCGTCGCGGTCGAGGACCCAGGGGACGGCGCCCGCGAAGGCGCGGAAGTCGTCGGCGCGGCCGTCCCGCGCCGCGCGGGTCGCGTCGGGGTCGGGCAGCGGGCTCGTCAGGGGGACGGTCAGCTCGCGGGGCGGCCACGAGCCGGGGCGCTGGGACCAGCGCCCGACGAAGGCGGCCTCGCCGTCGTCGAAGCGCACCACGGCGGCGCCCGCGGCGCCGTGGACCATCGCGATCTCCTCGGCGACCAGGTCGAAGACGTCCTGGGGGCTCGCCTCGCGGGCGACGGCCTCGGCGATGCGCCGCAGGGCGGCCTGCTCGCGGGCGGCGCGGCGGCGGCCGCCGCGCAGGGAGGCGCTGACGCGCAGCAGCAGGTCATCGGGGGCGGCGGGGAGGATCAGGTGGTCGTCGGCGCCGTCGTCGATGGCCGCGAGGGCGGTCGCCTCGTCGCCGGGGCGGACCAGGGCGATCACGGCGGGGTCGGGGCCGGACGCCTCCCGCACCGCCAGCGCGACGCTGCGGCCCGCCACGTCGCGCATCGCGGCGTCGGCGAGCACGAGGCGCACGGGCAGGACGCCGAGGGCGGCGATGACGGCGCCGGCGTCGCGGGCCTCCACCACGCGGTGGCCCGCGCCTTCGAGGGCCCCGCGGAGGGCGTGCCGGACCGCGGCCTCGTCGTGGGCGACGAGGAGTCGGTCGGCCGTGTCGTCCGAGGCCGGGGGGTTCGCATCCATGCACCCTCCGAGTCGGCGCTCCGGGGTCCCGACTTGAGGCGACGTAGATTGACGTCCATGCCCCCCGCGCCCTCCCGCCGGCTGCTCGCCGCGCGTTTCGCCGGTCTGGTCGCGGCCGCGTCCGCGGGCGTCGCGGTGCTGCTGCTCGTCGCCGTCCGGACGGCGACCGGCCAGGGCTGGGACGACGCCGGGCGCGCCGACCCGGGGGGCACCGGCTCCGCCGCCGACGCCGCCACCCAGCGGCTCCTGGACACGATCAGCGTGTCGTCGCTCGCCCTGCTGGGGGTGGCGATCATGCTCGTCGCCGTGCTCCGCGACCGCCCGTGGCTCGCCGCCGGCGCGGGCGCCGTGGTGGCGGGGGCGAACATCACGACCCAGGTCATGAAGCGGGCGATCGACCGGCCCGACCTGGCCGTCGACGGCATCGGCCCCGGCGCGGGGGCGTTCCCGAGCGGGCACGTCACCGTCGCGTCGTCGCTGGCGCTCGCCCTGGTGCTGGTCGCCCCGCCGGCGCTGCGGTGGCCGGCGGCGCTCGTGGGGGGCGCCTATGCGGCGGGCGTCGGCGTGGCGGTGCTCGTGCTCGGCTGGCACCGCCCGAGCGAGGTGGTGGGCGCCTACCTCGTCGCCGTGGCGTGGACCGCCCTCGTGGCGGCCGTCGTCGTGGCGGCCCGCGGGCCGCGGGAGCTCGCGGCGTCGCCGGGGCGCCGGGCCCGGGCGGGCGCCGCCGCCGCCGTGCTGCTCGCGGTGGCCTTCGTCGTGGTCGCGGGGGTCGCCGCCCAGCGCCGGCTGGACGTCCGGTCGGCGGCGGTCGACCGCACCGCCCTCACCTTCGCGTCGGCGACCTGCGTCGCGGCGTGCGCGGCGCTGATCGCCGTGGTCACGGGGATGCTCCAGTCGCTGCCGGCGGCGCGCACGCGGCGTCGCCGCACCCGGTAACCTGCCGCGCATGCGCGTCGGACTTCTCACCGGTGGGGGCGACTGCCCCGGTCTCAACGCCGTCATCCGCGGCGCCGTGCGGGTCGGCACGGACCACGGTCACGAGCACGTCGGGCTGCTGGGCGGCTGGCGCGGCCTGCTGCAGCGCGACACGCGCCCGCTCGACCGCGACGCCGTCGCCGGGATCCTCACGCGGGGCGGCACGATCCTCGGCAGCTCGCGCACCAACCCCTTCAAGTCGGAGGAGGGCGGCCGGGAGTGCGTCGCCGCCTTCGCCGACCTCGGGCTCGACGCCCTCATCGCCATCGGCGGCGAGGACACGCTCGGCGTCGCCCGCCGCCTGCACGACGAGCTCGGCCTGAACGTGATCGGCGTCCCCAAGACGATCGACAACGACCTCTCGGGCACCGACTACACCTTCGGCTTCTGGACCGCGGTGCAGATCGCGGTCGACGCGATCGATCGCCTGCACACCACCGGCGAGTCCCACGACCGGGTGATCGTCGTCGAGGTGATGGGCCGCCACGCCGGGTGGATCGCGCTCGAGTCGGGTCTCGCCTCCGGCGCCCACGTCATCATGATCCCGGAGCAGCCCGCCTCCCTCGACGACGTCTGCGCGCGCATCACCGCGCGGCGCGAGCGCGGGGCGGGGTACGCGATCGTGGTCATCAGCGAGGGCGTCGTCCTCGACGCGGGGGCCGGCGACGGCGCCGTGGACGAGTTCGGGCACACCCTCCTCGCGAAGGCGAGCGTCGGCGAGACGCTGGCCGAGCGGATCGAGGCGCAGATCGGCGGCGAGGCCCGCGCGGTCGTCCTCGGGCACGTCCAGCGCGGCGGCACCCCGACGGCCTTCGACCGTTCGCTCGCCACCCGCTTCGGCGCCCGCGCGGCCCAGCTCGTGAGCGAGGGGTCCTACGGCCGGATGGTGGCGCTGAAGGGCGACACCGTCTCCGACATCCCCCTCTCGGAGGCCGTGAGCGTCCTGAAGACGGTCCCCGAGGATGTCTACCGCCGCGTCGCGGAAGTGGCCGCCGGCCGCTGAACGGGGCCGCGGACGGCGGCGGCGGGCCCGGTGCTACTGTCCTCCGCCATGCCGTCCCTGGTCATCTGCGAGAAGCCCTCCGTCGCCGCCGACGTGGCCAAGGCCCTGCTCGGGTCGAAGGCCAAGCGGTCCGGTGACCACTGGGAGGGACCGGACGCGATCGTCGCGTTCGCGGTCGGCCACCTGGTCGAGCAGGTCGACCCGGACAAGTACGACGACAAGTACAAGAAGTGGAAGTACGACGACCTCCCGATCCTGCCGGAGGCCTTCCGCTACCAGCCCCGCGACGCCCGGGCCGCGAAGACGCTGAAGTCGCTCCACGCCCTGATGAAGCGCCCCGACGTGGACCTCATCATCAACGCGTGCGACGCCGGGCGGGAGGGCGAGCTGATCTTCAAGCTCATCCTCGAGACGGCCCCGAAGGCCGCGCAGGGCAAGCCCGTGAAGCGCGCCTGGTTCAGCTCGATGACCCAGAAGGCGATCCGGGACGCGTTCGACGCGCTCCGCGACGACGAGGTGATGCAGCCGCTCGAGGCCGCCGCCCGCGCCCGCAGCGAGGCCGACTGGCTCGTCGGCATGAACGCCACCCGCGCGGCGACCACCAAGGCGGGCTCCATCCGCAAGGTGCTGTCGCTCGGCCGCGTCCAGACCCCGACCCTCGCGCTGATCGTGAACCGCGACCTCGCGATCGCCGCCTTCGTCCCGGAGGACTTCTGGGAGGTCGAGGCCGCGTTCGAGGTCGCCGGCGGCGCGCACTACGCCGGCCTGTGGCACGAGGGCTCCACGACGCGCCTGAAGGAGGCCGCCCCGGCCGAGGCGATCGCCGCCGCCGCCTCCGGCGCCCCCGGCGTCGTCGAGTCGCTCGAGACGAAGCCGCAGGTCGAGCAGCCCCCGCTGCTGTACGACCTGACGACGCTCCAGCGCGAGGCGAACGGCCGCTTCGGCTACTCCGCGAGCCGCACCCTCGGCACCGCCCAGGCGCTCTACGACCAGCACAAGCTGCTGACCTATCCGCGTACCAACTCGCGGTACCTGTCGGGCGACATGGCGGGCCAGCTGAAGTCGGTCGTGAGCGGCGTGGGCGCCGCGTCCCGCGAGTACGCCGACCCGGCCCGGTACGTGCTCGGCCTCGACCGGCTGCCGCTCGGCCGCGTGGTCAACGACGCCAAGGTCACGGACCACCACGCGATCATCCCGACCGAGGGCGACCACGACCTCTCGGGGCTGACCCGCGACGAGCGGCGCATCTACGACATGGTCGCGCGGCGCTTCCTCGCCGTCTTCCACCCCGCCGCCCGCTTCGAGCGCACCGTCGTCGAGACGCGCTGCGCCGAGCACCTGTTCCGCAGCCGCGGCAAGGTCATGATCGAGGCCGGCTGGCGCGCCGCCTACGGCGAGTCGGTCGAGAAGGCCTCCGCCCCGCCCCCCGCCGACGGGGACGCCCCCGCCGTGAAGGCCGACGAGGAGGCCGAGCAGTCGCTGCCGGCCCTCGCCGTCGGGCAGCAGGTCTCCTGCGTGTCCGCCGAGGCCCTCGCGAAGCGCACGAAGCCGCCGGGCCGCTACTCGGAGGGGACGCTGCTCCGCGCGATGGAGACGGCGGGCAAGCTCGTGGAGGACGACGAGGCCGCCGAGGCGATGAAGGACGCGGGCATCGGCACGCCGGCGACCCGCGCCGCCACGATCGAGCGCCTGGTGGACGCCGAGTACGTGGAGCGCGAGGGCCGCAGCCTCCGCGCCACCGAGAAGGGCACCGGGCTCATCAAGATGCTCGGCGACCACGTCCTCACCAGCCCCGAGCTGACGGGCCGGTGGGAGCAGCGCCTCAACCGCATCGAGCGCGGCGAGGAGAAGGCCGACGTCTTCCGCACCGAGATCGACGGGTTCACGCGCGAGGTGGTCGCGTGGTTCGCCGACAAGGAGCGCGACGACCTCAAGATCACCCGCGAGCCCCTCGCGCCGTGCCCGACGCCGGGCTGCGAGGGCCAGATCGTCGAGTACCCGAAGAGCTACGGCTGCAACACGTACCACGGCAAGGACGACCCGGGCTGCGGGTACACGCTGTGGAAGCAGCAGAACGGCCGCACCATCACGCGCGACGAGGCCCTGGAGCACATCGCCGCGGGCCGGTCGAGCAAGGACCTCGAGGCGGAGCGCGAGGTGATCGGCGCGTGCCCCACCCCCGGGTGCGGCGGCGAGATCATCGAGCGGACGCGCTCGTTCGGCTGCACGAGCTGGAAGAGCCGCACCGAGCCGGGCTGCGGGTACGTCATCTGGAAGAAGGTCCGCGGCCAGAAGGGCGAGGTCGACGCGGACGCGGCCCGCGCGATGGTGGCCCGGGGCGAGACGAACGCCGCGCCCGTCGTCGCGAAGGAGCCGCTCGCCGCCTGCCCGACCCCCGGATGCCCCGGCCACATCCAGGAGAACAGCCGGGCCTACGGGTGCACGAGCTGGAAGAGCCGCAAGAACCCGGGGTGCGGGTTCGTCATCTGGAAGCGCGAGAAGGGCCACGAGGTGACGCCGGAGGAGGCGGTCGCCCGCATCGAGGAGGCCCGTGCCGCCGCCGGCGGGGCGCTCGAGGTGCCCGCCCCGACCGCATGACCCCGGAGGAGGTCGCCGGGCTCCTCGTGGAGCGCGGCGTCTGGACCTACTCCCGCTCCTCGGGCCCCGGCGGCCAGCGGCGCGACCACACCGAGACGCGCGCCGAGTTCACCCTCCGCCCGCGCGACCTCGACGACCTCCCCCACCCCCTCGCGGCGCGCCTGCGCGACGGCCTGGAGCTCGACCGGCACCCGCTGCGCCTGACGAGCCAGGCCGAGCGCTCCCGCGAGCGCAACCGCGACGTCGTGATCGGCCGGCTGACGGCGCGCGTCGCCCGGGCGATGGCGCCGCCCGCCCCGCCCCGGCGCCCCACCCGGCCGACCCGCGGCGCGACGGAGCGGCGCCTGGCCGACAAGGCGCGGCGGTCCGGGGTGAAGGCCGCCCGGCGGCCCCCCGAGCCGGACTGAGCCGGGCCGGCGCCGCCCTAGACGACGGCGCGCGTCACCAGGTAGGGGCTGGAGGCGCGGAAGGCGGCGGGGTCGTCGCTGCTCTCCGCGAGCACGGTGAGGGCGTCGGCGCGGAGCGCGTCCCAGCCCTCGGGCGGCAGCAGGCGCCGCGCCCACCGCCACACCGGGTGGTGCTCCTCCTGCTCGGCGAACCACGACTCCGTCGACTCGGCGGTGAAGACCAGCGACTCCTCGCGCTGCGCGACGTCGCGCGCACCGGCGGCGGTCAGGAGGTCGCGGACCCATGCGGCGTCGTCCCAGCGCACGCCGTCGGCCTCGGGCGCCGCGGGGAACGCGCCGCGCAGCACCCGGCCCGCCTCGTGGATCGGGCCGCGCGCGACCCAGCTCGCGATCACGAGGCGCCCCCCGGGCCGCAGGGCGGAGACCATCTGGCCCACCGCCTCCGCCGGGTCGGGCGCGAAGATGACGCCGAAGACGCTGACGGCGGCGTCGAAGGCGCCGGCCTCGACGGGCAGGTTGCCGGCGTCGCCGACCACGAACGTCGCGTCCGGCACCTGGGCGAGCCGGGCGCGGGCCCGGGCGGTGTCGACGAGGGACGCGGACAGGTCGACCCCCACGACGCTGGCGCCCTGAGCCGCCGCCGTGAGCGCCGCGTTGCCGGTGCCGCACGCGACGTCGAGGAACCAGTCCCCCGGCGCCACCTCGGCCTCGGCGACCACGACCTCCGCCGCCGGCGCGAGCACCTCGGCGGTCCGCCCGTAGTCGCCGTCACCCCAGTCGATGTCCATGGCGCCAGTCTCTCAGACGCCGCGGGGGGAGATCCGGGCGCGGCCGGGCCGTAGAGTCCCGTCCGGCAGGTGATCGACACGCGAAGGGGGACCCGATGGACGCACTCGAGGCGATCCGGCGGCGGCGCAGCGTTCGCCGCTACACCGACCGCCCGGTCGACGACGCCGACGTCGACGAGCTGCTGCGCCTCGCGCTGCTCGCCCCCACCGGGGGCATGGCGCAGGCGTGGAGCATCCTCGTCGTCCGCGAGCCGGAGCGGAGGGCGGCGCTCGCCGAGCTGATCATCCGCGGCGGGGCCGAGTACTTCCGGCTGGTGCGCCCCGCGGCCGCCGGCACGTCACCGGAGGAGCACGCCGAATGGGCGCGCGGCTACGCCCGCCAGGCGCTCGGCACCTACCCCGACGTCCCCGTCTGGATCGTCGGCCTCCTGGTGCCGCGCGACGTCTTCCCGCCGGACCGGCGGGCCATGGAGCGCGACGCCGACATGGTCTCCGTGGGCTTCATGATCGAGAACCTGATGGTCGCCGCCCGGGCGAAGGGCCTCGGCACCGTCCCGACGGTCTTCCAGTGGTTCGTGGAGGACGAGTTCCGCGCGCTGCTCGGCCTGCCGCCCGAGGTGGAGGTCCCCCTCGTCACCCCGCTCGGGTACCCGGAGGAGTTCCCGCAGGGCCTGCCGCCGGCGCTCGCGGCGATCCGCCGGCCGTGGCGGACGCTGGTGCACGACGAGACGTGGGGCGCACCCCGCGCGGACGCCTGACGGGCCGCGCGCGGCGCGGGGCACGAGGATCGCGGCATGTCCGCGGAGACCGCCGTCGTGGTGGCGATCACCCTGGTCTGGGCGGTCAGCGGGGGGATCCACGACGCCGGCACCCTGACGGCGAGCGGCATCGCCTCCCGCGCGCTGTCGCCCCGCGCGGCGATCCTGCTGGTGGGTGTGTTCGGCTTCGCGGGCCCGCTGGTGGTCGGGACCGCCGTGGCGACCACCATCGGCTCCTTCGTCGACCTCGGCGACCTCCCGCCCGAGGCGGCCCTGCGCACGATCGCCGCCGGCCTCGCCGCCGCGATCACCTGGAACGTCGTCACGTGGCGCCTCGGCATCCCCGCGTCCTCGACGCACGGCCTGGTGGGGGGACTGGTGGGCGCGACCGTCGTGGTCGCGGGTCCCGACGACGTGGTGTGGGGGCTCGCCGCCCTCGCCGAGGGTCGTGTCGAGGGCGTC
Organism: Miltoncostaea oceani; assembly: GCF_018141545.1. Lineage (GTDB taxonomy): Bacteria > Actinomycetota > Thermoleophilia > Miltoncostaeales > Miltoncostaeaceae > Miltoncostaea > Miltoncostaea oceani. The sequence goes on from NZ_CP064356.1 coordinate 2,139,793, forward strand.
ACGAAGGTCCTCGCGGCGCTCGTGCTGTCCCCCCTGGTCGGGCTCGCGCTCGGCGCCGTCGTGCTGCGCACCACCGCCTGGGCGCTGAGCTCGGGATCGGTCGCCTGGAACCGGCGTCTGCGGAGGGCGCAGGTCCCCGCCGTCGCGGCGCTGTCGTTCGCCCACGGGGCGAACGAGGCCCAGAAGGGCATGGGCATCATCGCCCTCGCCCTCCTGGCGGGTGGCGCGGCCGACGAGCTCGCGGTGCCGGCCTGGGCCGTCGTGCTGTCCGCCTCAACGATCCCGCTGGGCGCGGTGGTCGGGGGCTGGCGCATCGTGCGGACCCTCGGGTTCGGCATCTACCGCCTGCGGCCGATGCACGCCGCGGGTGCCCAGGCGACGGCGGCCCTGGTGGTCGCCGCCACCTCCGCGTGGGGTGGGCCGGTCTCGACGAGCCAGGTCGCCAGCTCCGCCATCATCGGCGTCGGGGCGGCCGAGCGGCCGCGGAGCGTGCGCTGGGAGACGGGGAAGTCCATCCTTGCGGCATGGGTGCTGACGATCCCGGCGACGGCGGCGCTCGCCGCCCTGCTCGCCGGTCTGCTGCGAACCTCGGGGGCGATGGGGTGATCGCCCGCATCGCACGGTCGGCGCGCGCGCTCGGCGACCGCGTCGCGCCCCGCGTGCCGGACTTCCACGGCATGCTCATCGACCAGTGCGCCGTGGGGGTCGACGCCCTCGACGCGCTCGTCGTGTTCGCCCGCGACGGCGACCCGGAGGCCGGCGCCCGGGTCCGCGAGAGGGAGAAGGAGGGCGACCGGCGGCGGGCGATCACGCTCGAGACCCTGGCGCGCGCGTTCGCGACGCCCATCGACCGTGGGGCCATCCACCTCGCGGCGACCTCCATCGACGACGTGCTCAACTACGCGAAGACGACGGTCCGCGAGATGGAGATCCTCGGCGTCCCGCCGGACCGCTGGACCGCCGAGCTCGCGGAGCACCTGCAGGCCGGCGGCGTCGCCCTCCTCGACGGGTTCACCCGGCTCCGTGACGACCCCGCCGGCGCGCACGCCGCGGCGCTCGCCGTCCACAAGTCCGAGCGCAACGCCGAGAAGGCCTACCGCGCCGCCGTCGCGGACGCGCTGGCGCCCGGTCCCATCGCCGAGATCCGCGTGTTCGACCGCGAGAGCGTGGAGGCCTCCCTCGCCGTCATCCTGCTCGCGCTGCGCCGCCGCGAGGTCTACCGCCACCTCTCCAACGGCGCGGACCGCCTCGACACCGCCGGCCGCGCCCTGCTCGACATCGTCCTCGCCGACGTCTGACCGTCCCTCAGACGGGCGGGGCCGCGACCGGGACCGGGAGTCCCGCGAGGCGCGACAGGTCACCGTCGACCACGAGGTCGTCGGGGGGCGCCACCACGGCGCCCGCCGCGACGAGCCGCTCCAGGGCGTCGACGGCCGCCGGCCAGAACTGGGCCCCGGCGCAGCGGCGCACCTCGGCGAGGGCGTCGTCGAGGCCCCGCGCCCGCTTGTAGCTGCGTGAGCTGACGATGACGTCCCACGAGTCGGCCAGCGCCAGCAGGCGCGCCTCCTCCGGGATGTCGTCGCCGGCGAGGCCGTCGGGGTAGCCGCCGCCGTCCCAGCGCTCGTGGTGGCCGCGCACCCAGGCGGCCTGCTCGGGTGACAGGACGTCCTCGACGATGCGCGCGCCGATCTCCGCGTGGCGCGACACCTCCTCGCGCTCGTGCGGCGTGAGGGGGCCGGGCTTGAAGAGGATGGCGTCCGGCACGGCGATCTTGCCGACGTCGTGGACGAGGCCCGCCTCGCGGAGCTGGGCGGCGCGGGCGACGGTCCAGCCGAGGGCGGTCGCGAGGGCGACCGCGAGGTCGGCGACCCGGGTCGAGTGCCGGTGGGTGTAGGGGTCCTTCGCGTCGACCGCCCACGCCAGCGCCCGCATCGCCCGCAGGCTGGGCGTCTCGGCACGGTCGCCGCCGCGACGGGCGAAGACCTCCTCGGCGACGGCGAACGAGTAGGCGACGGCCCGGTTGCGGCCGGACACCTTCGCCCAGTGGAGGGCGACCTCGGCCTGCCGGTAGAGGTCGGCGGCGCCCTCGGCGGATGCGCCCGAGGCGATCCCCACCGACACGGTCAGGGGGCCGGCGACGGCGAACGGCGCCTCGGCGAGGGCGCGCCGCAGGCGCGCGGCGGCGTCGTGTGCGGCCCTCTCGTCGGTCTCGGGCAGCAGCCACGCGAACTCGTCGCCCCCCGTCCGCCCCAGCGCGTCCGGGCCGCGGACGTGGGCGCGCAGGCGTGCCGCCATCTCCCGCAGCACCCGGTCGCCGCCGTCGTGGCCGTGCGCGTCGTTGACCCGGCGGAAGCCGTCGATGTCGATGAGGACGAGCGCCACGTCGCGGCGGTAGCGGCGGGCCCGCTCGGCCTCGCGTCCCATCAGGTCCGAGAACGCCTGGGCGTCGGGGAGGCCGGTCACGGGGTCGGCGCCGGCGCTCGCGGCGCGCAGCGCACGCTCCCGATCGGCGACGATCGCCCCGGCGGCGATCTCGGCCATCGCCTCGAGCACCTCGTCGAGCCCCTCGGGCAGCGCCGCGCCCGGGGAGGGGCCGGTGGCGACGGCGCCCCACACCTCGTCCGCGATCCGGATCGGGGCCTCGCGCACGAGGACCCCCGCGGTGGGGGCCTCCCCCACCGGCGCCGCCGGGGACGCCGCGGCGACGACCGGGCCGGAGGCCCCGGCGCGCAGCACGGCCCCCGCCCCGGCGAGCACCGCCAGCTCCGACGCGACCCGGTCGAGGACGACCTCGGCGGCGAGGCCCGCGGCGGACAGCCCGGCGAGGCGTCGCAGGGCCGCGCGGACGCGCTCGGCGCGCACCCGTGCGCTGACGTCCTTGACGGTGACGACGTGCCCCGCCACCCGGCCGTCGCGGCCGCGGGCGGGCGCGACGCCGATGATCGCGGGGAAGCGACCGCCGTCGGCGCGGGGCAGCACCACGTCGCGTTCGCACGCGGCCCCGGCGGCCGACGCGGCGAGCGCGGCCTCGAGCCGGGGCCGCTCGTCCTCGGGCCAGCCCGGGAAGAGGGAGCGGCGCCCGACCAGGTCGTCCCGGACGAGGCCGGTCATGGTGCAGAACACCTCGTTGACCTCGATGACGGTGCCGCCACCGGCGAGGATGACGAGGCCGTCGGGCAGCGAGGACAGCACGACCGCCAGCCGGTCGCGTTCGTGGCGTGCGGCGGCCAGCGCCCCGCGGGCGCCGCGCCGCGCGGCGGAGGCGCGGGTGGCCACCCCGAGGCGGGCGGCGAGGTCGGCGGCGCGGACCGGGCGCGCCAGGCAGTCGTCGGCGCCGGCCGCGATCGCGTCGCGGGCAGCCCCGTCCGCGCCGGCGTCGACCAGCGCGACGATGTGGGGCACGCCGTCGCCCGCGGCGCGCGCGGCCAGCAGCGTCGGCCAGAGGGGCTCGAGGCGGGGCCAGTCGGCGATCACCATGCGGGCGCCGGGGAGCCCGCGCGCGCGCAGCACGCCGGCGTCGGCCGCGGTCGGCTCGGCGCGCCACCCGGACTGCTCCAGCAGGGCGCGGATCATCGCCCGCGAGGTGCGGTCGCCGTCCAGCAGCAGGGCGCGCGGGGCGCCTCCCACCGCGTGGTCGCGTGGGACCGGCATCACCTCAGGTGTCGGCCCGCCGCTGCACGAGTTGAACCCGGCGGCCCCGACGGGGCCGCCGGGCACGGCCGGTTCAGATGTCCCTCTCGGTCGCGGCGACCGCGCCGACGGGGACGGGGTGCGGGGGCCCGGCGCCCCCCTCGCGGCGCTCGTCGCGCCCATCGAGCACGGCGCCGTACAGCAGCAGCGCGATCGCGGCGCCGACGATCAGCATCACGACCGCCCCGACGACGAAGAGCCCGGGGGTGTTCATGTGGCATCCGCCCGGCGCGGGAGCAGGAACGCCCCGAGCGAGATGATCGACGGCACCCAGATGCCGACGAAGATCCCCTCGGGCTCGCTGCCGGCGAACCAGAGCGACACCGAGAGGACGAACGAGGCGAAGGCGGCGAGCAGGATCAGGCCGCGGGCGATGTCCTCGCGGCGGCGGGCCGCGGCGCGGCGCTCCGTCGATGTGGCCGTGGCGTGGAGCCCGGCGGTGGTTCCGTCCATCTCATGCCTCCGTGATGGTTGGTGTGTGGCGGGCCGCGGCGCCCCCGACCGCGGCGCGCAGGCCTCGGACGGTGGGGCGCACGCGCCCCGTGCCGAGCAGCAGCCGGCCGAGGGGGGAACGCACCCCGGGGCCGAGGCGGGCAAGGGGACGGCCGAGGCCGTCGTGCACGTGGACCTCGACCCCCGAGGCGGCGAGGCGGGCGGCGAGGGGCCGCACCGCCCGCCGGCCGGGGCGGAGCCGCCCCTCGACCACCAGCACCGCGGGGCCGTCCCCGGCGCCCCGCAGGCGCGCCGAGACCCCCGGACCGGTGATCGCGAGGCTGCCGGCGACGATGAGCGGCGCAGGGGGCACTACGCCGGCTCGGAGGTCCGGATGCTCAGGGTCCCGTGCAGTCGCCAGGTGGCGCGCGGGGCGTCGGGGCCCGTGTGGTCGGGGACCTCGACGACCATGTCCTCGAACGCGTACGAGATCGTCGCGCCCCGTCCGGTGAGCCGCTCGTAGAGGCCCTCGGCGAAGTCGGGCCAGGTGGTGGTGGCGTCGCTCATGTCGTGCCTCCGTCGGTGGAACACAAGATGAACAGAACCTAGACGAACGCTGACGCCGGGCGTGGGGCATCGGTGGATAAATCCCGGAAAAGAGACCATCTGCTGCGCCAGCTAATTGGACAAATCTGTTGATGTCGCCGATACTGCGGGGATGGATGAGGACGACGCCGGCAGGATCCGGATCGGTGAGCTGGCACGGCGCACCGGCGTGGCGGCGCCCCTGCTGCGGGCGTGGGAGCGCCGGTACGGGCTGCTCCGGCCGGAGCGCACCGCGGGCGGGGCCCGTGCCTACGGACCCGACGACGAGCGGCGCGTGGCCGAGATGACGCGCCGGCGCGCCGAGGGCATGTCGGCCTCGCTCGCCGCCGCCGCCGTGCTCGCCGCCGAGGACGCGGTCGCGACCGCCGGCGGACCGGCCGTCGCCGGGATCGTGTCCGAGCTCGACGCCGCCCTCCGAGGCTTCGACGAGGCGGCCGCCCACGAGGCGCTCGACCGGCTCCTCGGCGGCTTCAGCCTCGGGACCGCGCTCGCCGAGGGCGTCCTGCCGTACCTGAGCGGCCTCGGAGCGCGCTGGGAGGCCGGCGAGGTCAGCATCGCCGAGGAGCACTTCGCCACCACCATCGTCCGCGGGCGGCTGCTGGCGCTGGCCCGCAACTGGGGCACCGGGCGGGGACCGCGGGCGCTGCTGGCCTGCCCCCCGGGCGAGATGCACGACCTCGGCCTGGTGTGCTTCGGCCTCGCCCTGCGGGAGCGCGGCTGGCGGATCACCATGCTGGGCCCGAACACGCCGGTCGCGACCGTCGCCGAGGCCGCCGACCGCCTCCACCCCACCCTCGTCGTGATCGCGGCCATGCAGGACGGGGCGCTGCACGACGCCCGGGCGGAGCTCGGCGCCCTCGCCCGCGCCCACCGGGTGGGACTCGCCGGGGCGGGCGCGCCGGCCGACCTGGTGCGGGCGGTCGGGGCGTGGTCGCTCGAGGGCGATCCGGTGCGTGCGGCGCGGTGGGCCGACGCGGCGGTGGAGGCGGGCGGGCCGCCGGGCTGACGACCGGGGGGACGCGTGGTCCTCAGCCGGACCGGGCCTCGGCCATCGCCTCCTCGCGGGTCAGCCCGCCCAGGCGCGCATGCAGCCGGCCGCGGGACGCGACCGCCGCGACGACCACGATCTCGTCGGGACCGGGGGCGTCGGGGACGCGGACGGTCATGGCGTCGTAGTGCGAGCCGACCCAGAGCTCGTCCTTGAAGGCCAGGGGGACGTCCACCGGATCGCCGGCGGTGCAGCGCTTGGTGACGGACGGTAGCCACGCCAGCCCTCCCCCGACGCATTCGCGGAACGCGTCGCCGAAGCCCCCCGCGAGGCAGGCGGCGGCGTGCTCCTGCTCGCCGGCGAGGCCGACGAGCGCGGCCTGCCCGTAGCTCTCGACGGGAGCGCCGAGCGCGGCGACGGCGCGCTCGCCGAGGAGCGTCCCGATGGCCCCCGAGGGCGCGACGAGCTCCTCCAGCTCGGCGGTCAGCGGGCGACCGACGTAGGGGTTCGCGATGACGGCGATCGCCGCCGCCTTCACGAGGGGGTCTCCGCGGTCCGCGCTCCCGCCCTCGGTGAGGATGTCCTCGCGCACGGTGACGAGCTTGCGGACCGCGATGTCGGACATGATGGCCAATGGTCGTCCTCCTCCGCGTGGGTTGGCGATACCGGGATTGCACCACGCTCGGAGGAGGGCGCCAAGGCTCGCCGCGACGGGACCCGGCGGCCGTCCTTGATGCCGTCCGGGCGATGGGCGAACATGTGTTCGATGATCGTCGCCGTCCACATCCCCCGCCTCCCGCTCCTCGTCGCGCTGCTGCGGGCGCGGCGCCCGCTCGACGCGCCGGTGGCCCTGGGACCGGCCCCCGGCGGGCCCCAGGTCGTCGGCCTCTGCACCCCGGCGGCGGAGGCCGCGGGGGTGCGGCCGGGCCTGCGGGTGGGCGAGGCGCTCGCCCGCTGCCCCACCCTCGACCTCGTGCTGGCCGACCCCGACGCGGCGTCCGACGCCTCCGAGCGCATGCTCGAGCGCCTCGAGGCGGCGGGGTTCGCGGTCGAGCCGTGCGGCCTCGAGGGCGCCGCCTTCGACGTGCGCGGCACGCTGCGGATGCACGGCGGGCTCGAGGGCGTGCTGCGGCGCGTCCGCGGCGCGCTGCCGGTGGGCGCGGGAGGGCGCGTCGGCGCCGCCCCCGCCCTGTTCGCCGCCCGGCAGGCGGCGCACGAGGCGGCGCCGGGACGGCCCCTGGTGCTCGACGCGGACGAGGTGCCGGAGTTCCTCGCGCCCCTCCCCGCCGACCGCCTGCCGCTCACCCCCGCGCTGGTGGCGGCGCTCCACGACCTGGGCCTCCGCACGATCGGCCAGGTGACCGGCCTGCCGCGGGCGGCGGCGCTCGACCGGCTCGGCTTCCCGGGCCTCGAGGCGTGGCGGCTCGCGCGCGGCGAGGCGGGCCGCGCGCCCCGCCCGCGCGTGCCCCCGCGCCCCCTGCGCGCCTCGATCGGCTTCCCGGAGCCGGTGGCCGCGCTGCCCGCGCTCGAGGCCGCGGCGCGGCTGCTGCTCGGCGAGCTGGCGTCGGCCGCCCACGGCCGCGGCGCCGCCCTGCGCACCCTCACGCTGCGCGCGCGGCTGGCCGACGGCGGCTCGTGGGCGCGCGACGTCACGCTGCGCGAGGCCACGAGCGACCGCGCCCGGCTCGCGCTCTCGGCCCTGCCGCGGCTGGGCGAGATCCCGGCGCCCGTCACCGAGCTGTGGATCGGCGGCGACGCGTCGGGCGCGCTCGGCGGGCACCAGCTGACCGCGATCCCCTCCCCCGCCGAGGAGCGGCGCACGCGGGCCGGCGAGGCGGTGCGCCAGGTGCGCGCCGCCCAGGGCGACGGCGCGATGCTGCGCGTGGTCGAGATCGAGCCCTGGTCGCGCCTGCCCGAGCGCCGCTGGGCCCTGACCCCCCTCGAGCCGTGACGCTCCGCGCACTGGGCGTCCCACGGCGGGCGCATGTCCGCGCCGGCCCCGACGGGGTGCCGCGCGCGGTCGAGATCCGGGGCTCCGCGCGGGCGGTGTCCGGAATCCGCGACGACTGGCTCGTCCAGGACCTGTGGTGGACCGACCGGCCGGTCGACCGCCACTACCACGAGGTGGTGCTGGAGTCGGGCCGGGTCGTCCTCACCTACCGCGACCATGTGGACGGTTCCTGGTACGTCCACGGTTGACGGTGCGGTGCGCGCCGGGGCCTCCCGGCCCCGGCGCGCCCGCGATCACCTCAGGCGGCCGCGGCGCGCCACCGTCGGCGCGTCACTGTCGGCGCGTCACCGGCGCCCCGCGGTCGAGGCCGGCGTCGCGGCGGCCGCCGTGCTCAGGACCGCGAGCCACCCCCCGCGGCCCACCGGGTTGCCGCGACCGCTCTTCACGAGGCGGTACCCCGCCGGCACCCGCCCGGGCCGGGTGCGCCACGGGCCGATCGTCGCCGGCAGCGCCGCGTCGCCCGCGGGCTGCCGGAAGCCCGCGATCACCGCGAGCCATCCGCCACGCCCGATGGGGTTGGTGCGCCCCGTCCTCACCAGCCGGTAGCCGGCGGGCACGCTCGCCGGCCGGGTGCGCCACGGGCCGATCGTCGGCGGCAGGCGCGGGGGCGCCACCACGGAGCGGGCGGCGAAGCGGGCCACGCCCCGCCCGACGGCCTCGGCGATGCGCTGGCGCACCGCGGGGTCGGCCAGCATTAGCGCCTCCGCCGGGTTCGTGAGGAACCCGCCCTCCACGAGGATCGCGGGCATGCGAGTGTTGCGCAGCACGTAGAAGCCGGCCGTCTTCACGCCGCGGTCGGGCAGGCGGAGCGCCGCAACGACCTCCGCCTGGACGTCCTGCGCCAGCAGCCGCGACGCGGCGCTCGAGTAGTAGTAGTGGAACGTCTCCGTGCCACTCGTCGTCGGGCCGAGGGCGTTGTTGTGGATCGAGACGAAGAGCTCGACGCCGGCCTCGTTCGCGGCCTCGACGCGGGCCCGCAGGTCCGCCCCCACGGTGGTGTAGGCGCGGTCCCCGCCCGCGAGGTCCGTCGTGCGGGTCAGCAGCGTCCGGGCGCCCTGGGCGCGCAGCCACGCGTCGAGGCGCAGCCCGATGTCGAGGTTGACGTCCTTCTCGTACAGCAGGGTCCGGCCGGCGGCGTCGATGCGCGGCGGGAGCCCCGTCACCGTCCCCGCCGGCAGCTCGCCGACGGCGCCGGTGTCGCCGCCCCCGTGGCCCGGATCCACCGCCGTGTACGGCAGGGCGCCGACGGCCGCGGCGGGGGCGAGGGCCCCGGCGAGGAGGGCGATCAGCAGCGTCGGGCGGAGACGGATGGCGCGGACCTCCCTCGGGGGTGCGGCGGGCGCGGGGGATCGTAGACCCGGCTCGCCACGTCGCCCAACGACGCCGGGTCCCCGGGCGACGCCCGTGTGTTTCGCATCCGCCCCCGTGGGCACGATCTCTATGCGTCCTCGGGGGCCACGGCCTCCGGTCGATGCATGTGGTGCAGGACGGACCCACCACATAGAGCGACACCCGGCGGGCACCCGGGTATCGCGATCACACAGAGAGAGCGCCGCGGGCACCGGCGCTCTCTCGCCGTTTAAGGACGCGCCTTGCCGGTGCCCGGCGCGCTCCGTAGAGTCGCCCGATGGGCCATCCGATCGTCCTCACGCTCGACGACGACCTGCGGCGCAACCGGCTCACGGTCGCGTTCCGCATGATCCTCGTCATCCCGCACCTCGTCTGGCTGAGCCTCTGGGGCATCGTCACGGGCCTCGCGGTGATCGTGAGCTGGTTCGTCACGCTCGTCGCCGGGCGGACGCCCGACGGGCTCCACGGGTTCATCGCGCAGTACCTGCGCTACAGCACCCAGGTCTCGGGATACCTCCTGTTCCTCGCGGACCCGTACCCCGGGTTCCTCGGCGACCGGCCGTACCCCGCGGACCTCGCGATCGCCCCGCCCGCGCCGCAGAACCGCTGGAAGACGGCGTTCCGCGGGATCCTCGCGATCCCGGCGCTGGTCGTCTCGCAGATCCTCGGCTACCTGGTGTACGCCCTCGCGATCATCTCCTGGTTCGCCTGCCTGTTCACGGGGGCCATCCCCCTCGGGCTGCGCAACCTGACGGCGTGGATCGTCCGGTTCACCGCGCAGACGAACGCCTACGTGATGCTCCTCACCGAGCGGTACCCCGACTTCTCGCCGGACGCGCCCCGGTAGGACGGCGGCACCGGCGCGCGCCGGCTTGACCTCGACCACGGTTGAAGGTGCAGCATCCCCTCCCACGCACCACGACCGAGGAGGGGACATGACGGACCGCACCGCCACCGCCGGGGCCGCCGGCCGCATCGCCGAGGAGGTCGCCCGCTGGCCCGGGGTGACCGTCGAGCCCGGGTCCTTCGGCTCCCTCGCGTTCGTGCACGGCCGCCGCGAGATCGCCCACCTGCACGGTGACCACGCCGCGCACTTCGCGTTCCCCCGGGCGATGCGGGCCGAGCTGCTCGCCGCCGGCCGCGTCGCCCCGCACCCCGCGCTTCCGAACTCGCCGGGCCTCGCGGCCCGCCGCATCGACGGCGAGGAGGACGAGCGGGACGTGATCGCGATGATGCGGATGAACTACGACCGGATCGTCGCGCGCCACGGGGTGGTCGCCGGGCGCACCTGACGGGCGGGGGCGTCGGCGCGGTCGTGCGCCGACGCCCCGGTTGCATCCCGGCCCCGTGGACACGAACATGTGTTCGATGGGGGTCCCCTACGTCGAGCTCCACGCGCATTCGGCCTTCAGCTTCCTGGACGGGGCGTCCGCCCCCGAGGAGATGGCGGGCGCCGCCGCGGAGATGGGCCACGCGGCCCTCGCGCTCACCGACCACGACGGCCTGAGCGGGTCGCTGGCCTTCGCCCACGCCGCCCGGGCCGCCGGGGTGCGCCCCATCACCGGGGCCGAGGTGACGTTGCGCGACGGGTCGCACCTCACCCTGCTGGCGGCCGACGCCACCGGCTACGCCAACCTCTGCCGGCTGATCACGACCGCCCACGCCGGCACCCGCCCCCCTCCCGACCGGCGGGCGCTGCCCCCGGCCCTCGACCGCGAGGAGATCGGGCCGCGGGCCGAGGGGCTCGTGTGCCTGACCGGATGCGCGCGGCACGGCCTGATCCCGCGCCTCGTGGCGGCCGGTGAACGGCGGGCGGCGCTCGAGGCGCTGCGCGGACTCGTCCGCGACTTCGGCCCCGGCGACGTCCACGTCGAGATCCAGCGCCCCCAGTCGCGCGGCGACCGGCGCCTCGCCCGCGACCTGGAGCGGCTCGCCGAGGCGGCGGGGGTGCCGTGCGTCGCCACCGGCGACCCCCACGCGCACACCGACGAGCGCGCACTCCTGCAGGACGCCTTCGTCGCGATCCGCAACCGCCTGACCCTGGACGGGTCGGAGGACGCTCGACGCGGCAACCGGCGGGCGGTGATGCGCCCGCCGGCCGAGACGGCGGCGATGTTCGCCGACCACCCGCAGGCCGTCACCCAGACCCTGCGGATCGCGGAGCGGATCGAGTTCGACCTGACCCGCGACCTCGGGTACCGCTTCCCCGACTTCACCGGCTCGCACCCCGGCGAGACGGCCCAGCAGGCGCTCGCCGCCCTCTGCATCCACCAGCTCGGGGCGCGTTACCCCAACGCGGGGAGGCGCGCCGCCGCCCGCGCCCGGCTCGACGAGGAGCTGGCGCTGATCGACCACCACGACCTCGCCGGGTTCTTCCTGCTGCACCGCGACATCCTCGAGCTGGCGCGCGAGGTGGCCCTGCAGGTGCGCCCCGCCGGGTCGGCGCGCCGCTGGCTGCCCCCCGGCCGCGGACGGGGGTCGTCGGTCGGATCGATCGTCTGCTACCTGAGCGGCCTCTCCCACATCGACCCCGTCGCGAACGACCTCTTCCTCGGGCGGTTCCTCAACCGCGACATGGCCTCGGTGCCCGACATCGACCTCGACTTCCCGCGCGACGTCCGCGAACGCCTGATCGAGGAGGTGATCCGCCGGTACGGCCCCGAGCACGCCGCCCTCGTCGCCGCCTTCCCCACCTTCCGCATCCGCATGGCCATCCGCCAGCTCGGTGCGGCCCTCGCCCTGCCCGAGGCCGACCTCGAGCGCCTCGCCCGCCTCTCGGACGGCTGGTCGTCGGCGACGGCCGTCGAGGAGGAGATGCTGCGGCTGCCCGACGGCGAGGCGAAGATGGCCTCGCCGCGGTGGAGGGCGCTGGCGTTCCTCTCCCGCGAGGCCGCCGGCCTGCCCCGCCACCTCTCCCAGCACTCGGGGGGCATGGTCGTGAGCGCCCGGCCGCTGGTCGAGCTGGTGCCGGTGGTCCCGGCCGCCTTCCCCGGCCGCCAGATCTGCCAGTGGGACAAGGACTCCTGCGCCGACGCCGGGTTCGTGAAGATCGACCTGCTCGGGCTGGGGATGCTGTCGTCGGTCGAGGAGTGCATCGACCTGATCGCCCGCGGACGCGGCGAGAGCGTCGACCTGTCGCGGATCGGCTTCACCGACCCGGCGGTCTACGCCGAGATCCAGGACGCCGACACCGTCGGCGTGTTCCAGATCGAGAGCCGCGCCCAGATGCAGAGCCTGCTGCAGACGCGTCCCGAGAACCTCGACGACCTCACGATCCAGGTGGCCCTCATCCGCCCGGGACCGGTCAGTGGCGGCGCGGTCCACCCCTACGTGGCGCACCGCCGCGCACGCCGGGAGGACCCGGCGTTCGAGCCGCCCTACGACCACCCCCTCCTCGCCGACGTGCTGCGCGAGACCCTCGGCGTGGTCGTCTTCCAGGAGCAGGTGCTGGAGGTCGCGATGGCGCTGGCGGGCTTCACCCCCGGGCAGGCCGAGGCCCTGCGCCGCGCCATGAGCCGCAAGCGGAGCCGCGAGGCGATGATCGCCCTCTGGCGCGACTTCCGCGACGGCGCCCGGGAGCGGGGCGTCGACGACGAGACGATCCGCCTCGTCTTCACCAAGCTGATCGGCTTCTCCAACTTCGGCTTCCCCAAGGCGCACTCCTCGGCGTTCGCGGTCCTCGCCTACCAGAGCGCCTGGTTGCGGCAGCGGTACCCGGCGGAGTTCCTGGCGTCCCTGCTGAACGCCCAGCCGATGGGCTTCTACCCCCCGGCGAGCCTGGTGAGGGACGCCCAGCGGCGGGGCGTCCGGGTGCTGCCGCCCTGCATCGCCCGCTCCGAGCCGGGGTGCACGATGGAGGACGGCGCGGTGCGGATCGGGCTCGGCTACGTGCGGGGCGTCCGCGACGAGGCGGCGGGGCGCCTGGTGGCCGAGCGCGCCGAGGGGGGCCGCTTCCGCGACATCGCCGACCTCGCGGCCCGCGCCGACCTGCGCCGCGAGCAGCTCGCCCAGCTCGTGCGCGCCGGGGCCTGCGACGTGCTCGAACGCCCGCGACGGGCGATGCTCTGGGAGCTCGGCGTGCTGTCGCGCCCGCACGCCGGCGCCGGCGGCACCCAGCTCGCCCTGCCGATCCCCGCGGGCGACGCCCCGCCGCTGCCCGAGCTCGGCCGCTTCGAGCGGACCATCACCGACTACGAGACGACCGGCCTGTCGACGGGCTGGCACCTGATCACCCTGGTGCGCCCCGGCCTGCCGCCCGGCACCCTGACCGCCGCCCGGCTGCGCGAGACCCCCGACGGCACGCAGGTGCACGTCGCGGGCCTCGTGGTGGCCCGCCAGCGCCCCGCCACCGCCCACGGCATCGTCTTCCTGCTGCTGGAGGACGAGACGGGCATGGTCAACTGCATCGTGAAGCCCGAGGTCTACGAGCGGTACCGCGCGGTGGTGCGCGCCGACCCGCTCGTCCTCGCCTGGGGGCGCCTGGAGCGACGCGACCGCAACCACAACGTCCTGGTCACCCGGCTCGAGCGCATCGCGCCCCCCGACGACACCGCCGTCCCGGAGCAGGCGACCGGCATGGCACGGGTCCGCGCGGCGGCCCCGGAGGGCCAGCACTTCGGCCGGGGACGCCGCTGAGGGTCCCCGCGCGGAGTCCTACGTTCCGCGGCCCCGCTGCCGACAGGAGGCACGAGACCCCTTCGAGGAGGCCCCGTGCCACGCGTCGTCGACGACCTGCCGATCCGTCGCACCATCGTGCTGTCGGTCGGCGCCCTGCTCGCCGCGGCCGTGACCGCCCTCGCCGTCGCGTTCGCCATGCTCGGCCGCGCCGGTGACCCGGTCGCCGCCGCGCGCCTCGCCCTGGTGGTGGGCGGCGCCGCCGTCCTCGTGCTCGGCGTCGCGGTCGCGCTCCTCCTCGCCCGCGCCGTCACGCGGCCCCTGGCCGCGCTGCGGGCGCAGGTGGAGGGGATCGCCGACGACGGCGACCTCACCCGGCGGGTCGACGCGACGCGCCGCGACGAGATCGGACGCCTCGGCGTCGCCGTCAACCGCGTCGTCGCCGGCGTCCACGACACGTGCCGCCAGGTCGACGCGTCCGCCCGGTCTCTCGCGGTCACCGCGCGGGACATGGCGGCCACCACCGGGACCACGGGCGTCGCCGTGGCGGAGATCGCGGCGACGATCGAGCAGGTGGCGCGGGGCTCCGCGGCGCAGTCGTCCGCGACGGTCGAGGTGGGCGCGGCACTGGCGGGCATCGGCGACGGCGCGGTCCGCGTCGCCGGCGCGGGTCGCGCGGCCGCCGAGGCCGCCGGCGCCGCCGACGACGCCGCCGAGGGCGGAGCGGACGCCGTCCGCGAGGTCGCCGACGCGATGCGGCGGATCGAGGACCGCGTCGGGAACGCGGCCGTCGCCGTCCGCGGCCTCGGTGAGCGGGGTGAGGCGATCGGCGACATCGTCCGCACGATCACGGCGATCTCGGCGCAGACCAACCTGCTCGCCCTGAACGCCGCCATCGAGGCGGCGCGCGCGGGCGAGCAGGGCCGCGGCTTCGCCGTCGTCGCCGCGGAGGTCCGCACCCTCGCCGAGGAGAGCCGGGCGGCCGCCGGGTCGATCGCGGCGATCGTCGGCGAGATCCAGGCCGACACCCGCCTCGCGGTGGAGGCGATGGAGGCCGGCGGCGCCGAGGTGGCGGAGGGCGGCCGCCGGGTCGCCGCCGCCGGCGAGGCGTTCGGCGCCGTACGGACGCAGGTCGCCGCCGTCGCCGGGGAGGTCCGCGAGGTCGCGGACATCGCCGGGGGCCTCGCGGAGGGCGCCGCCGGCGCGCGGGACGCGATGTCCGACGTGACCGCGGTGAGCGAGTCGAACGCGGCGGCGGCCCAGCAGGTGGCGGCGACGACGCAGGAGACCTGTGCGACGGTCGCGACGGTCGGCCACTCGGCCGACGAGGTCGCACGCGCGGCGCAGGACCTGGCGGCGCTGATGGGGCGCTTCCGGGTCTGACGTCCCCCTCGTGGGCCGCCCCCCGGCGCGGCCCGCGGCCGTCGGCGCCCCGCTAGCCTCGCGGCGTGGCGTACCTGCTCGCCGCGGCGATCGTCCTCGGCATGACCGTGACGCCGGTGCCGCTCCCCCCGTCCTGGCTCGTGCTGGCGTACCTCAGCATCGAGCTCGACGCCCATCCGGCGGGGATCGTGCTGGCCGGCGCCCTCGGCGCGACCGCGGGCCGCACCCTGCTGGTGCTCGGTACACGGGCCCTCGGCCCCCGGGTGCTCCGGCGCGGCGGCCGCGAGAACGTGGAGTACCTGGCGGGCCGCCTGCGGGGGCGTAACTCCGCGCTCGGGGTGGGCGTGCTGCTCGCCGCCTCCCCGCCCCCCGCCGGGGCGCTCTACACCGCCGCCGGGCTGCTGCGCATCAACCTGGCGCTGGTCGCGGTGTCGTGCTTCGCCGGGCGGCTCGTCTCGTACGGCCTCGGGGTGGCCCTGGTGGGTGGCGCCGCCGACGAGGTCGCCGACCGGGTGCGCGGCACCGTCGGCCCGTGGTCCGTCGCGCTCGGCCTCGCGGCCGTCGCCGCCGTCCTCTGGCTCCTCACGCGGCTCGACTGGCGGGCGCTGCTCGAGGAGCGGCGCCTGCGGCTGCGGCCGATGTCGCCCGCGCGCGGATGACGACCCCGGTCGTTATCGCGACCGGATAACAGCTCGGCGGCTCAGTCGCCCACGAAGCGGTATCCGACGCCGCGGACGGTCTCGATGCGGTCGTCGCCGACCTTCTTGCGCAGGTAGCCGACGTAGACGTCGACGACGTTCGACCCGGGGTCCCAGTCGAGCTCCCAGACCTGCGAGAGGATCTGCTCCCGGCTCAGGACCTGGCCCGGCCGGCGCAGGAACACCTGCAGAAGGGAGAACTCCCGCGCCGTCAGGTCGTGCCGGACGTCCCCCACCCGCACCCGGCGCGTCGGGATGTCGAGCTCGACGTCCCCCACCGACAGGACGGTCACGGGGCCGCCGTCCTGGTCGCGGATCCGGGCGCGGATGCGGGCGAGCAGCTCGTCGAAGGCGAACGGCTTGGTGAGGTAGTCGTCCGCGCCGAGGTCGAGGCCCTCCACGCGGTCGGTGACGTCGCCACGCGCCGTGAGGACGACGATCGGCAGGCGGGAGCCCCCGTCGCGCAGGCGGCGCAGGACCTCGGTCCCGTCCATGTCGGGCAGGCCGAGGTCGAGGATCATCAGGTCGAGCTCGGGGTCGCGGGCGCCCCGCAGGGCCTCCTCCCCCGTCGCGACGTGGTCGACGGCGTACCCCTGGGCACGCAGACCGCGGATCAGGAACGAGGCGATCCGTGCCTCGTCCTCGACGACGAGCACCTTCATCCGGGCACCTCGATCCAGAACGTGGCCCCGTCACCGGGGCGGTTGTCGACGCCGGCGGCGCCGCCGTGGGCCTCCGCGATGCCGCGGACGATCGCGAGCCCGAGACCCGAGCCCGGGCTGCGGGTGCGCCCGCGGTTGAACGGACGGAACAGCCGCTCCTCCTCCCCGGCGGGGATCCCGCCTCCCGAGTCGGCGACCTCGATGCGCCAGACGTCCCGCCCGCGGGCGAGGCGCAGCTCGACGGGGGCGTCGCCCTCCGAGTGCAGGGCGGCGTTCTGGACGAGGTTCACGATCGCCTGGGTGAGGCGCTGGGGGTCGGCGACGACCACCGCCCCGGCGGGGGCGGGCCCGACGCGCAGCCGCCCCCCCAGCAGGGGCTCGACGGCGCGGGAGACGTCGGACAGGAAGGACTCGAGCGCGACGGGCTCCATCCGCAGGAACCCGGGGTCCTCCATCCGCGACAGCATCGTCATGTCCTCGACGATCCGGCCCATGCGGCCGAGCTCCTCGATGACGATGCCGATGGCCTCGCGGACGTCCTCGGGTGCGGGGTCGTCGCCGAGCACCTCGAGGTGGCCGCGGCAGATCGTGATGGGGGTCCGCAGCTCGTGCGACGCCTCGCGGATGAAGCGCTGCTCCCGCGTGAACGACGCCTCGAGGCGCCCGAGCATCGTGTTGAAGGTGGCGGCGAGGTCGCCGATCTCGTCGGTGCGCGGGGGGATCTGGATCCGCTGCGTCAGGTCCCCCTCGCGGGCGATCGCGTCGGCCGTGGTCGCCATGTCCTTCACGGGGCGCAGCAGGCGCCCGAGGATGAACCACGCGATCCCCGACGCGAGGAGGAAGGCGACGCCGGTCGCGACGAACACCGCGGCCCGGCGCTCGAACAGGGCGTCGCGGTCGGCCTGCGTCAGGCGCGCCGCGGCGACGCCGCCGACCCGCCGGCCCCCGATGGTGATGAGGGTCCGCAGCACCCGGGCCTCGCCCTGGCCGGTGCGGACGGAGAGGATCCCCGGGGAGCGGACGTCCTCCACGAGCGGGCCGAGCACCGCCTCCGCGGCGAGGGGCCCCTCGGCGCGGAGCGGCGCGGCGCCGATCCGGACGACGATCGTGTCGCGGTCGCCGGCGGGCCAGGCGTCGAGGTACGACGACACGGCCTCCCGCGGCGTGAGGCCGTCGTTGCGTCCCGCCTGGATCGCGGCCTGGAAGTCGACGACCTCCTCGCGCAGCTCGTCGTCGACGGACCGCTGCTGCGACTGCTCCGCCTGCTGGAACGTCACGATGGACGTCAGGGCGAGCGCGAGGCCGAGCAGCAGCGCGTAGACGCCGAGCACGCGTGGACGCAGGCCGAGGGCGGGTCCACGGCGGTCGTCGCCGGCTCCGCGCGGACGGCGGCCGCGGCGGGCGGGTTCAGTCGTCGCCATCGTCGGCCTCGTCGTCGTCGTCGACCTCGTCGTCGGCTCCGTCGTCGTCGTCATCGTCATCGTCGTCGTCGGGTGCCGGCGCCGGGGCGGGCGCGGGGGCCGGCGCCGGGGCGGGCGCGGCGGGCGCGGCGGGCGCCGGCGCCGCGGGTCGCGGCGGCGACGGTCGCGGGCGGGGGGCCGCGGGGGTCGCGGGGGCCGGGGTGGCGCGCGGGGTCGGCGCGGGCGCCACGGACGCGGGTGCCGCCGGGGCCGGGGCCGCGGGCGCCGGGTCCGGGGGCGCGGGGACGGTGGCCGGCCGGGACGGCCTCGGTCGCGGTCGCGCCGGGGGGTCCCCCGCGCTCGTGGTGCCCATCGGGACCTCCACGACGGGCAGGTCCTCGGGGCCGATGGTCGCGCGGTCCTGGGTCCAGCGGCCCACCAGCACGCTGGCGACGACGCCGATCAGGACGGCGACGGCCACCACCAGGAGCGGTCCGCGGCCACCCACGAGGTCGCGGAGGGTCCCCATGCGGCGATGGTGGCACAGGCCCCCCGCCGTCCCCGCCGGTATGAGGAAAGTCTCATGGCCGGCGACCCGGCCCCGGGGGCGCTACGGCTGGGTGAACAGCATCCCGAGGAGGAGGCCGACCCCCCACAGCGACAGGGAGACGATGCCGAGGATGATCCCCGCCTTCGCCAGGCCGCGGTTGCCGAGCCGCCCGTCGGTGACGGTGTCGTCGTCGAGGGCGAACAGTCCGAGACCGACGGCCGGGGCCGCCGTGAACGGGATCAGGACGCCGACGATGCCGAGGACCAGCGACGAGACCGCCTTGCCCTGGGCGGGGTTTCGGGAGGGGTCGGGGCCGCGGGCCGGGACCCGCAGGCCCACGAGGGCGGCGGCCGTCCCGGCGAACAGCAGCAGCGACCCGAAGAGCATGAGGTAGCCGGCGGGGCCGAGGCTGATGTCCACGCCCGGCGTCAGGTCGTCGGACGAGCGGAAGCCGATCAGGGCGAAGGCCACGATGAGCGCGAAGAGGGCCGAGACCGTGACGCCGGCGATGCGCGCCCACGCCCACGGCGCGGCGGCCGCGGCGACGCACAGCACCGCGGCGACGACGCCGATCCACGACCCGCCGGCGACGGAGATGGTGACGAACCCCTGGTCCACGGCGGTCGAGCCCGCGGACGAGGCGACGAGGACGCCGCCGATCGCGGCGAGCACGAACCCGGCGCGGCCCAGCACGGTCGGGTCGTACGCCCGGCCGGTGCCACCGCCGAGGACGCCGCCGAGGAGCCCCGTGGGCGCCTCGGAGCCGCCGTCGGCGGGCGCGCCGGCCCCGGCCGCCGGGCTCGCGCCCGCGGGGGCGGCCGACGGCGGCGCCGGCGGGATGCCCGCGATGGGGTCGGTCGCCGTGCCGCCGCCCTCGCTGACGTGCTCGGTCCACGCGGAGCCGTCCCAGTACCGCAGCCGCCCCGTGCGCGTCGGATCCCCGTACCAGCCCGCGCTCGCCATGCGCTCTCCCTTCGGTCGCCGGGCCGAACGCTACCCGGCGCGCCGGACGCGCGTCAGCGGGAGGCCCTCGCAGGACCCGCCGCCGGCGAGCCGGTGGCGCGCGGCCCGCGCCACGTCCGCGATGAGGCGGTCGCCGACGGCGTCCGTCACCCCCGACGCGCTCCAGGTCATGACGACGGCGACGACCGGCCCCGACCGGAGGTAGAGGACGCCCGCGTCGTGCTTGACCTCCTCGGTGTAGCCGGTCTTGTGGGCGACGGGGACGTCCCCCGGCAGGCCGGCGACGAGCTTGGTGCGGTCCCGCACGTCGAGGAGTCGGGCGAGCACCTCGCCGCGCGCGGCGTCCGCGCCGATGCCGAGGCGCCCGATGCCCCCGCGCCCGATGGCGCCCCGGTGGACGGCCACCATCAGCCGTGCCAGCTCGTAGGGCGTCGCGATGAAGTTGGTGAAGAGGGCGGGGCTCGCGGTGGTCGTCACGGGGAGCGGCCGGCGGGCGTCCTCGATGATGTAGGGCCGCCGCACCAGGGAGCGCGCGAGCCCCAGCGCCCGCAGGGTGTCGGTCACCGACGCCGCGCCGCGGTCGCCGGAGCCGCCCCCGAGCGCCGCCAGCACGGCGTTGGCGGCGACGTCGTCCGAGTCGATGACCATCCGGTCGAGCAGGCCGTCGAGCTCGCCGGCGCGGCCACGGCGGACCGCGTCGACGAGGATCGCCGCCTTCAGCGTGCTGGCCGCCGGGAACTGCGCGTCGGCGTTCCGGCTCGCCCCGCAACCCGTGACCAGGTGCTGCACGTAGACGCCCGAGACGGCCCCGACGCGGCCGGTGAGGGCGTCGACGTCCGCCTGGAGCCGCCGGTCGATGAAGCCCGGCAGGCGCCCGGCGCGCCGCGCCGAGGCCGGCAGCACGCGCAGGCGCACCGTCGCGGACCACCGCGACCCGCCGGGCCCGATCGCACGGACCCGCACGGGGGCCACCCCCACCGGCACCGGCACCGACACCCGCCGCGGCCCCGACGGCACCGTGAGGCGGGCGGTGATGCGCCCGTCGGCCTGCACCTCGACGCGGCGCACCCCGGGGCCGAGGCGCACCGCGATGCGCCCGTAGCTGACCGCCGGCGCCGACAGCACCGGGGGCGGGGGCGGGGCGTGGGCGATCACGCCGGCACGCCCGGCATGCGCGCCAGCATCCCCTCGATGGCAGCCCGCGCCCGCCGGGTCACCTCGGCGGCGCGTTCGCGCGGGGACCCCTCCCCCGGCACCTCGAGCGGTTCGCCGAAGGCGATCAGCACGGGGCCGCGCCCCACCGGGCGCCACCCCCGGAGCACGTGCTGCGTGCCGTGGACCGCCGCCGGGACCACCGTGACACCGGGTGTCAGGGCCAGGTGGCCCGCCCCGTCGCGGAACGGCCCGGGGGTGGCGCTCCACCCCGCGACGCCCTCGGGGAACACCACCAGCAGGCGCCCGGCCGCGAGCTGGGCGCGGGCGTGCCGCATGGCCCGGAGGTCGGGGCGGCCGGAGCGGATGGGGAACGCCCCGAGGGCGAAGAGCAGCGTCGCGAGCGCCCGGCTCCGGAAGTGGCGGTCGAGCGCCATGTACTGGGCGCGACGCGGCACGCACGCGAGCCCGACGGCGGCCGGGTCGATGTCGGCGGGGTGGTTCGCGATGACGAGCACGCCGCCCTCGCGGGGGATCCGCCGCCTCCCCGCGACCCGGAAGCCCAGCAGGGGCGGGGCGATCGCCCCGAGCAGCAGACGGCCGAACCACCAGACGGGGGCGCGCACGCCCCCCGGCGCGGGACGCCAGTGCACGTCGGGCGCGTCCCGGTCTCCGGTCACGCCGTGGACGCCGGCCTCTCGACGACCATCGCGATCCCCTGTCCCCCGCCGATGCAGAGCGAGGCGAGCCCGAGCCGGGCCTGCTCCCGGCCCATCGAGTGCAGGAGCGTGGTCAGCACCCGCGCCCCGGAGGCCCCGATGGGGTGGCCGAGGGCGATCGCCCCGCCGTGGACGTTGGTGCGCTCCGGGTCGAGCCCGAGGCGGCGGCAGACGGCGAGCGACTGGGCGGCGAACGCCTCGTTCAGCTCGATGAGGTCGAGGTCGGCGAGGGTCACGCCCGCCCGGGTCATCGCGGTGCGGACGGCGTCGACGGGGCCGAGCCCCATCACCCGCGGCGCGACCCCGACGGACGCGTACCCCCGGATGATCCCGAGGACCGGGGCGCCGGCCTCCCGCGCCGCGTCGGCGCTCATCACGACGGTGGCGGCCGCGCCGTCGTTGATCCCCGACGACGAGCCCGCCGTGACGGTGCCCGCCGGGTCGAACGCGGGGCGCAGGCGGCCGAGTGCCTCGAGGGTCGTGTCGGGGCGGGGGTTCTCGTCGCGGTCGACCACGACGGCGGGGCCGCGGCGCGCGGGGACGGTCACGGGCAGGATCTCGCCGGCGAAGACGCCGTCGGCGATGGCGCGGGACGCCCGCTGCTGGCTGCGCAGCGCGAACGCGTCCTGGTCCTCGCGGGTGATGCCGTCCTCGGCGGCGATGTTCTCCGCGGTGATCCCCATGTGCACGTCGCACATCGCGCACCACAGGCCGTCGTGGACCATCGCGTCGACGACGGTCGCGTCGCCCATCCGCTGCCCGGCGCGGAGGGCGGGCAGCAGGTGCGGTGCGGCGCTCATGTTCTCCATGCCGCCGGCCACGACGACCTCGGCGTCGCCGGCGCGGATCGCCTGCGCCGCGAGGGCGACGGCCCGCAGCCCCGACCCGCAGACCATGTTCACGGTGGTCGCCGGGACCGTCTCCGGCACCCCGGCGCGGAGGGCGGCCTGGCGCGCCGGGTTCTGGCCGAGGCCCGCCGAGAGCACGTTGCCCATCAGCACCTCGTCGACCCGGCCGGGGGGCGTGCCGGCCCGCCGGAGGGCCTCCGCGACGACGAGCGCCCCGAGCTCGGTGGCGGGGACGGGGGCGAGCGCCCCCATGAAGCCCCCGATGGGGGTGCGCACCGCGCTGGCGATCACGACGTCCATCGGGCCGTCCCGGTTCGGGGTCGAGGGGCCCCGGAACCTACCGGGACGGAACCCGCCCGGCCCTGTTCAGGCCGCGGCCGGACCGGCCGATGACAGGGGGGATGCCCGCCCGCTCCTCCGTGCTGGCCGTGACGGCCGTCGCCCTCGCGTGCGCCGGTCCCCTCGCCGGGGCCGCCCTCGCCCAGGACGACGCCGAGCCGCCGGCGCCCGTCGCGGCGCCGGCCCCGGTGAAGATCGAGAACGCCCTGCTCGCCGAGATGAACCGCGTCCGGGTGCAGCGCGGCCGGGTGGCCCTGCGCCCCCACGCGAGCCTCCGCCGCCCCGCGCGGGAGCAGAGCCGGTACCTGCTGGCCATCGGCGACCTGTCCCACGAGGGCCCCGACGGCGCGCCGTTCTGGACCCGCCTCGTCGCGGCCGGCTTCCCCCGCACCCGCCTCATGGCGGAGAACCTCGCCATGGTGTCCGGCTGCGAGATCTCGGGCGCCCGGCGGACGGTGGACATGTGGATGCGCAGCCCCGGGCACCGCGCCAACCTGCTCAACCCGCGGTTCCGCTGGGTCGGCCCCGGCGTCGCCGTCGGCCGCGACTGCTCGGCGACCTACCTCACGGCCGACTACGGGTCCTGACGACCCCGCGCCGCCGCGGCCCGCGGGCCGCGGCCGGTCACGCGGTCAGGCCTGGAAGCTCTTCCCGCAGCCGCACGAGGCGGAGGCGTTCGGGTTGTTGATGAGGAACCCGGCCCCCTGGAAGCCCTCCTCGTAGTCGAGCTCGACGCCGAGCAGGTAGGGGACGCTGAACCGGTCGATGATGACCCGGACGCCCTCGTCCTCTTCGAGCACCTCGTCGCCGTCGGCCGGCGGGGCCAGCGACAGGTCGTACTCGAACCCCGAGCAGCCGCCCGGGACCACCTGGACGCGCAGACCCGTGTGGGGATCCGCCTCCTCGGCGATCAGGGTGCGGAGCTTGTCCTTGGCCTCCTGCGTGAGCGTGACCATCGCGTGGATCCTTCCGACGACACCGGACCGGTACCGAGTGTGGCAGAGCACGCGGCCGGACGGCAACTCGTTCTCCGATTAACGACCACCGGCGACGACCCGCCACCGCACCGTCGCCGCGTTGCCCGCCCGGTCCGCGAGGGACAGCCGCACGCGGACGTCCCCCGGGGGCACCGCCGCGGGCGGGAGGACGATGGTGCTCGACGTCACCGCGGCGCGTGCGGTGACGTCCCGTCCGGCGACCCGGAGCGTGACCGACGCCGGGTCGACGCCGGTGCCGCCGTCATCGTCCACGAACCGCGCGACGAGGGCGCCGTTGAGGCGTCCGCCGCCGAGGGGCTCGCGCCCCACGACGCGCGGCGCGCGGTCGGGCGGCGGGCCCGACGACGCGGGGCGCAGGGGCAGCGGACGGCCCGCGAACGCGAGCGCCGCCTGGCTGGTGGCCCACACGGAGGGCGGCGCCGGGACGTCCGAGTTGCGCACGCCGCCGTCGGCCCCCTGGAGGCGCGCGAGCAGGGCGAGCGGGCCGCCGGACCGGTTCCACGGGGGCCGGCTCGACCGCTCGCCCAGCGCCCGGATGGCGAGGGTCACCCACGCCGTCGTCAGGGCGGTGCTGTCGCCGCCGACGACGGTCGGGAACCCCCCGTCGGGGTTCTGGGCCCGCAGCAGGAACGCCCGGGCCCGCGCCAGCGACGGGGCGGTCGCGGCGGGGCGTCCCGCCGCGACGAGCGCCTGCACGGCGTCGGCGGTGGTGATCGGGGCGGAGTCCGCGACGTCCCCGAGCGTCGACCACCCCCCGTCGGGGCGCTGGGCCCGCTCGAGGGCCCGGCAGGCGCGGGCGACGGCGGGCGATCCGGGCGCGAACCCGGCGGCGGTGAGGGCGAGCACGCCCCAGGCGGTCGTGGACGCGTCGCCGCCGATGCTCCCGTCGCCGCGCTGGGCGGCGAGCACCTGGCGGAGCAGGTTGCGCCCGCCCACCGCACGCGGGTCCCCGCCGACGGCGACGGCCGCGACGGCCCGCCGGGCGGCCTCGCCGGTGGCGAGGGGGCCGGACGGCGCGAGCAGCGCGTCGCGGAGCGATGGCCCACCGGACCGCCACGCGTCGGCGCGCTCCCCGGCGGCGGCGACGGCGAGGGCCGCCCAGCCCGTCACGAACGGGTCGGTGCCGGACACGGAGGCGAACCCGCCGCCCGCCGGGTCCTGCCGCGCGCTCAGGTGGTCGAGGGCCCGCGCAAGGGGGCCGGCGGCGGCGGTCGCCGGCACGCCGAGCACCACGCAGGCGGCCACGACGGCGGCGGGGAGCGACCGCCCCGGGCGGCGGCGCCCCGTGGGACGGGTCGACATCGGCGTCAGGTCTACCGGCGCCCCACGGCCGCGGCAACTGGTCGGTCGACGGGGTGGGCGCCACCCGAAGGCCGCAAGCCTCACGGAGGTTGTAGCCTCGGTGCATGGCCTCACCCCCCGGAGACGGTCCGCGCCGGCGCTCGCCGTTCGCGCGCGCGTTCTCCGACCGCGACGGCAACCTCCGCACGGGGCTCCTCCTCTCCCTCACGGCCGCCGCGGTCGCGGTGCTGGCGATCGGGATGTTCGCGTCGCTGCTCGCCGCGGGCGCCGGCAGCCCCGCGACCCTCGCGGCATGGGTGACGGCGGCGTTCATCTTCGTGAAGCTGCCGTTCCTCGCCGTGGTGTGGTGGATCCTGTCCCGCCGGCGCGACCCCCCGGGGGGCGGCGGCTGGACGGGTGGCGAGACCGACGAGATCCTGGCCTACCTCGAGACCCAGGCCCGCGACAGCGTGGGACGGCCGGACGCCGCCGCCCGGCTCGCGTACTTCGCCCGTGAGGCGTGGTTCGTGGCGGACACCGCCGACGACGCCCACACCCCGGCCGCCGTCGACACCGCGGTCATGATCGAGGCGATGGCGACCGAGGCGGGCGCCCCGGTCGACCGGTCGCCGGCGCGCGGGAGGGTGGAGCCGGGCACCGCCTGACGCGGCGGGCGCCGGTGCGTCGCCCCGCGGCCCGGCGGGTATCACCGCGGTCCCGCCGTCCGTCACAGGAGGCCCGCCATGGGCACCACGCCACCCCCCGAAGGCCCGCTCGACGACATCGACCCCGAGGACCTGCCGGTGGAGCCGCCCCTCGAGCTGGAGGAGCTCGACGACCTGGTCGACCGCACCATCGGCGACGCCCGGTCCGACGACCCCCTCGACCCCGCGCGGATCGCCGCGGAGGACGCCGGCGGCGGCGTCGCCGAGGGCTTCGAGCAGTCCGAGGCCCAGCTCATCGCGAACGCGACCGGCTTCGACGGCGGCGGCACCGAGCGCATCCTCGAGGACGCGTTCCCGGCCGAGGCGGAGCCCGACGAGGCCGTCTACGGCGAGGCCGACGAGGAGGACGTCTCGGAGGACGAGTAACGCCCCGTCTCGCATGACGAGAGGCCTCCGCCGCGTCCGCGCCCATGCGTTGACAGCCGTCGGCACGTGGGCGTAGACCGGACTCCCCCGTCCCCTCCGGACGGGGGAACGTGAAGGAGGCATCGGATGGCCCGGAAGATGGCGGACTGCCGTCGCTTCGAGAGCGATTCGGACTGCACGCTGACCATCATCGGCGACGAGGAGGAGGTCGTCCGCACCGCGGCCGAGCACGCCTCCTCGGTGCACGGTCACCACGACACGCCCGATCTGCGGGAACAGATCCGGGCGATGCTCGAGGACGAGGGCGCGTACGTGCCCGGCACGCGCGTGGCGGAGCCCTTCCCGGGCTGACGTCCGCGACCCGCGTCGCACCGGGGCCGCGTCGCGGCCGCCGGGAGCGGGGAGCGGCCCCCTCATGACCGCGGTGGGCGCCCGGGGCTCGGGCGCCCACCCCTCCTCTCGCCGCCCGCCGCCGGGAGGCGTACCATCGACGGTGGGAGCGTCTTCGCTGCGCGGCCGCCGAGGCGGGCCGCCCACCGCGGCCGGTCACGACGGCGGCCGGGAGGCCCGGGCCCATCCAGTCCATGCTGGACTTCAGCAGGCGCGAGTGGTCGGTGCTCGCGCCGCTCGCCACGGCGGGCTTCTTCGAGGTCTACGACGTCGCGCTGCTCACCCTCGCCGCGCCCCGCATCGCCCAGGGCCTCGGCGTCTCGATCGCGGCGTTCGGCATCGGCGTCGCGATCATCCGGCTCGCGACCCTCGGGAGCCTCCCGCTGCTGCGGCTCGCGGACCGCTTCGGCCGCCGGACCATGCTCATCGCCTCCCTCGCGCTCTTCACCCTCCTGACGGGCGCGACCGCGCTCGCATGGGGCCTCGTCGCGTTCGTCGTGCTGCAGAGCGGTGCCCGCGTCTTCCTCGCCTCGGAGGCGGCGCTCGCGAACCTCGTCGTCGCCGAGGAGCTCCGGCCCGACCGGCGCGGGACCGGCATCGCGACCCTCGGGATCATCTCGGGGCTGGGGTACGGCGCCGTCGCGGGGCTGCTGCTCGTCGTCCCCCTCACCCCCCTCGACTGGCGCCTCTTCTACGTGGTGGCGCTCGCCCCCCTCGCGGTCGCCGCGGTGCTGCGGCGCCGGCTGCCGGAGACCCGCTGCTTCGAGGTGGCGCGGGAGGAGTCCCGGGTGCAGACCTCGCTGTGGCCGCGGATCGCCCCGGACCTCCGCCGGCGGTTGTGGCGCGTCGTCGCCGTCGTCGGCGCGTTCGGCGCCGTCCAGACGAGCGGGTTCTTCTACGCCTCGGAGCTGGCGCAGACCGAGTACGGCTGGAACGGGGTCTTCACGGCGCTGATCCTCGCGGCCGCGGTCTTCGGGGTCCTGGGCTTCTGGCTGGGCGGGCGGATCGGGGACGTCGTCGGGCGCCGGCCGATGATCGCCCTCGCGATCGTGATGGGCGCCGCCGGGACGGTGCTGGTGTTCACGGAGGTCCGGGGCCTCTTCGCGCCGGGGTTCTTCCTGCTGGCGGCGGCGGGGTCGTGCTTCATCGCGTCGTCGGTGGCCTACATCGCGGAGCTGTTCCCCACCGAGGTCCGCGCGACGACGACGGCGTTCGTGCTGGCGTGCCAGGTCGCCGCCGGCTCGGTCGGCCTCGCCGTCCTCGGCGCCCTGTCGGGCGTGGTGGGCAGCTCGCTGCTCATGGTCGTCCTCGGCGCATGCCTCGCCCCGGCGGTGCTCTGCCTGCGGGGACTGCCGGAGACGGCGGGACGCGACCTCCTCCACGCGGCCCCCGCGGAGCCGCCGGTCGCCTCCGACGGCGGCGCGGGCGCGGCCGGCCCGGAGCCGCTCACGGCGCCGTGACGGGCGGGTGACGGCGGCCTGACGGCGGCGACCCAGACTCCCATGCGTCCACACCGACCGGGAGGGGTCCCCTGCACATCGTCATCGTCACGTTCCGCCTGCAGGGCATCACGCACGAGGAGTTCACGGGGTTCACGACGGGCGTCGCGCCCGCGTTCGCCGACGTCCCCGGCCTGGTGGCGAAGGTCTGGCTCGCGGACGCCCACACCGGCGCCTACGGCGGCGTCCACCTCTTCGAGGACGCCGACGCGGCGGTCGCCTACCTGCGGTCGGACCTCTTCGACCAGGCGGTGACGACGAACCCGCTGTTCACGGAGGTCGCGGTGCGGCGGGCGGCGGTGGTCGACGCGGCCACCGCGATCACCACGCCGGGACTCGCGGTCCCCGTCGGCTAGAGGAGGGCGGCGACGGCGAGCGCGACGCCGACCCAGAACGCGATGCACCCGCCGAAGGCGACGGCCCACACGGCGATCCTCGGCCAGTCGAGCCGGAGGGACGGCAGCGTGCGGGGTGCGGCCGCGGGGCGGGCGGTCGCGGCATACGGGGCCATGCCGGGGATACTGGCCCTCCGCGGCCCCCGTGTGAACGGAGGTTTCCGGAGGTTCGTCCACATCCGCACGAACACCGGATCGCCTGAATCCGCGATACCGGGGCCCGGGGTGCCTCAGGGCGGGCTCCACCCCTCGAGGGGCGCCCGGGCCTCGTCGTGGAGGGCGGGTCCGTCCCAGCGGGTCGCGGGTGGGTCGCCGGGTGGGCGGACGGCGTCGTGCTGCCCGGTGGAGAGCGCGTACACGACCCGCCCGAGGCCGGCGTAGCCGATGGCGGTGGCGCACATCGCGCACGGCCGGCAGCTCGTGTACATCGTGGTGCCGCGCACGACCCCGGGTGCCAGCTCGCGCGCAGCCCAGCGGGCGAGCACGAGCTCGGGGTGGGCGGTCACGTCGCGCGCGGTGACGGTGCGGTTGCGGTCCTCGGCGAGGACGCGCCCGTCGGGTCCGACGAGGAGCGCCCCGTAGGGCTCGTCACCGGCGGCACGGGCCTCGTGCGCGAGGGCGATCGCCCGGCGCAGGTGCGCCACGTCGGTCTCCCCGATCCCTCCCGCCCCGCCCATCGCCCGACTCTACGAGACGGCGTCCTGATCGTCCCGTCCGGGCGATGGCGCCGGCCGTGCGGGCGGGCATAGGGTCGGACTCCGAGAGCGCGACTCCACCGCAGGGGGAACCCATGTACGCGACCATCCGGATCTACGCGGACGCCGAGGGCCTGGCGGACGCGGTCGCCGAGCACCGGGAGGAGATCATCGGCCTCTTCATGCAGATCGAGGGCTTCCGGAGCTACCACATCGTGAAGACCGGCCCCGTCAGCGCGACCTCCGTCACGGTCTGCGACGACCGGGCCGGCGCGGAGGCCTCGAACCAGATCGCCCGGGACTACATCGCCGCGAATCTCGCGGACCTGACGATCGGTGCGCCCGAGGTGCACGTCGGCGAGGTGGCGATGTCCTCCTGACCACGGCCTACGGAACGGCCCGGACCGGTCCCCGGGCCGGGCGGACGAGGGGGACGACGATGCCGCTCTACCTGTCGCAGTTCAGCTACACGCCCGAGACCTGGGCCCGGCTGATCGAGAACCCGGAGGACCGCGCGGCGGCCGCCCGGTCGTACATCGAGTCGGTCGGCGGGACCCTCCACGGGTTCTGGTACGGGTTCGGCACCCACGACGGCCACACGCTGTGGGAGGCGCCGGACGACGTCTCCATGGCCGCGGTCGCCCTGGCGATCGGCGCGGGAGGTGCGGTCCACTCGTTCGAGACGACGGTGCTGCTGACGGTCGACGAGACGCTCGACGCCCTCCGCCGGGCCGGGGAGATCCGCTACCGCCCACCGGGGACCGCGTAGCGCGGCCGGCGCCCCCTGGCCGGGCCCGCCGGTTGACAGGGGCGCGGCGCCGCGCGCATCCTCCGGGCATGCAGAAGTGGGAGTACCTCGTCGTCCCCCTGCAGGAGGCCGGTGGACTCAGGAAGTCCGGCGACATGACGCCCGACCGCCTCAACGAGCTCGGTTCGGAGGGGTGGGAGGCGGTCGGACTGACGCTGAAGAAGGGCGATCTGGTCGCGTGGCCGGTCGTCCTGCTCAAGCGCCCCGTCGACTGAGGGCGGTGACGCCCGGCCGGGCGCGCGCCGGCCTGGGGCACGAACGGCCGTAGTACCCCGCAGCCGGCCTCCGGGCGCGCGCGAATGGCGGACGGCCCCACGCGGTGATGTGGTGGCCGCATGCCCGGTCCCCTCGTCGGAGGCGGCGACCCGGGTCGTCGTCGATCGGTCGGGCGGGGCTCCGAGCTCCCGGCGCATCCAATGCGTCCCCCACGAGCTGAAGGAGGTCCCCATGAACAGGCTCGTCCTCGCCGGCGTCGTGATCGCCGGCGTCGCGATCGCCGCGAGGCGCTTCGCGCCGCGGCTCCCCGAGGTGGACATCGGCAGGGCCATCGCGGCGATGCCCGACAGCGCGCCGCCCAAGTGGGTGTTCAACAACGTCACCGCGATCCGCGAGAACACCGAGCGCATCCTGGAGATCCTGGAGGGACGCGCGGCGTCGCCCGGGGGCGAGCCCCCCGGGGCCGGGCCCTCGTCCCCCGTGTGAGCCGGCCGGGTCGGCGGCGCGCCCCTGATGAGCGGCCGGCGAGCCGATCCGGGGCCGGGTCGACAGTGCGCTTCTCGACACCTCGCCGCATGCGGGGGGATCTTGCAGACGGGGGGCGGGAGCGACGTCGCGCCCTCCCGCGGTGCGTTCGACCACCGGGTCACTCCCTGAGAGGACCCCGTCCCCACCGGCGACCCCGCACGGGGGACGGGGCGCCGGGGGGCGGGGCACGCGCACGACTCCGTCTACCTGGCCGGGCCGGCCGTCACCCCGCCGATGCTCAGCATGAGGGCGAGCGAGTCGAAGTAGTGGTCCATGACGGCGATCCGCCCGTCCGCCATCGTCATCGCCATGCAGGCGGGCGTGGCGACGGGGCGGTTCGTCGGCGCGATCATCGACCCGTCGGGGGCCGGCATGGGCCCGACGTGGTGGGCGCGCCACACGACCTGCAGGGCGCACCGCTCCCCGCACGCCACCACGTCGACCAGCTCGCCGTGGTGCTCGGGCCCGAGGCCGTCCTTCCAGCCCCTGATGAGCTCGACGGCCGCGTCCGCCCCCGACGCGTCCCGGCCCGTGCCGTGCTCGCGGTAGACGAAGCCGTCCGCGAGCGTCGCGCGGAAGGCCTCCCAGTCGTTCTCGTTGAAGGCCCGGAGCATCTCCCGGGCGACTGCCTCAGAGTCCATTGCGATGACCTCCCGCCGTGTGTGCCGTGCTCCATCCATACGGCCTGCCACCCGACGACGTCATCGGAGGCGATCCGACCGTCTCCTGCGGTTCGTCCGCAGCGGCCGCGGCGTCGATGCCGAGTCGTCGGGTCGCGTCCCTGCCGTCCCACGCATGCGTCGGGCGGCCCGGGGACGACGACGGTCCCCCACGCGAACGGGCCGATGGCCACACCGCCCACCGGCGTCCCCCACCCCCCACCGACCCCGCCACGGCGCCGGCGATGGCAGCCGGGAACCGGGGGGAGCGCCGCCGCCGCGACCGAGACGTCCGCGTGCCGCGCGAGCCCGCTCGGCCTAGCGGTTCAGCAGCTCCGTGAACCGCGCGGCATTCCGCAGCGCGTAGTCGCGTGCGTTGTTGTTGAACTGCAACGCGACGTCCGCAGCCATGCGGCTTTCCGGCGCGTGGACAACGTCTTGGACAACCGCTTGGACAAGACACTCGGTCGCGCTCTCTGCTTCATCTGGACTTCCGCGCGCATCAACCGGGCCAACAGCGACCCTGAACCGACTTGCTTGGCGATGCCCGTATGGGATTGGGTGGCCAGGACCCGAAGCGGAGGGCACGATGGGTTCGCTAAGACTCGCCGACCTGCCAACAGACGAGAGTGCGCGCCTTTCTGCTGGCGTCATAATCAAGACGAAGCAGCTCGTGTTGGACCACATGACGTCTCACGCGATCGCGGCCAATAGCCCGGTTCGGAGTGAGCGTCGCGCCGCCAAGAAGGCGTCCAAGCACGAGTTGTCGGAGTTGCTCGACACGCTCAAGGCACTCGGACTTGGCGAAGGGGAGGCAAGAGAGCTGGCGCTTGGGGCCTACCGCGATGCTTCGGCGGGGCGGCCCCCCATCAGCGATCTGGTCAGCCTCGAAGCGGTTGCCGAAGACGCTTGGTCGCGAATCATCGACACGCTGGACTCGGGTGGCTACATCCATCGTGCCGATGCGATCGCCTTCATGAGGAGTCACGAAGCTGGCCGAACGGCGAGCCCCTCGGCAGGCGCGTGACGGTCCGTGGGCATATTCCGACGCAAGCCCCCTAAGCCGCCTTGGCACCAGTGGGTTGCTCAGGCCAAGGGACAGCAGACCACCGCCTCCAACCTCATCGAGGAAAACGCCGCGCATCCCAGTGTTCGCAGGGCCTCGGAAGAGGGAAAGCTCGCCAAGGCCATGACCCGTCTGGACTTCGCAGCGAAGTCCTTGCACGGGGCCTACCGCGCTGGCGCGTCCTGCGAAGAGATCGCGCGCGAATGGCTGGGCGACGACGACCCAGGAAGCGTCGAGCGAGTGCGGGCCGTTCTCGAAGACGGTGCTGCCCTCCGGCAGGGGTACGCCGACGCCTTGCCTGACATGGCCCTGCCCGACACAGGCTGGCACGAGAGCGCCCTCTCCTAACTTCGCTGCGCCGCCCGCCAGGCGTCCATCCGGTCCCCGGCGGACGGGAGTAGGTGGTGGCCTGAGCGTTCACGAGGGCCCCCGGCCCCCCACCGTGATCCGATCACAGCTTCGGCAGAAGGGCGGCCACCTCTATCTCGGCGCCGAAGAGGAGGTCTCGGAATTCCTCTCGCGTCGGCGGGGGGCGACCTCCGAAAGCATCGAGGGGGAGCACCACAGCATTCAGCGCGGACACCAGCGCCTCACACGCGGGGAGATCAAGGCTCCCCTTGAAGTGGAGGGCTTGCTCCAGGTCCGCCTTCTGCGTCCATATCTCCTCGCATCTGAGCGGCTTATCGGCGGGTTTCGGGTACCGGCTCGGCACGACCGGCACGACCAATGCGGGACCTCGGGAAAGACGTTCCAGGGGCTCCTGGATCCTGCGGAGGCGATCGAGGCGATCAAGGTCAGACAGGCTCCTGGCCGTCGTCTGGAGATCGTCGAGAGCCGACTTCGCGTCGGCGAGAACCTCATGGAGTTGACGGCTGTCTTCAGTCGCTGCGACCGCCACGAAGATGGCCCAGACCCCGAGGAGCGTTCCGATGATCGCAAGCGCATAGCTCACCCCTGAACCGCGCCAGAGCCCGAAGGAGAAGGCGACGGCCAGTACGGTCGGGACGATGAGGAACGCGGCCGCCTCCCAGGTCTTCTGATCGAACCTGCGCCAGGAGTAGGGAGGGGGCCGCTCGCTCACTCCTGCGGAGCGTAACGGCGCCGGGGGACGCCTTCGCTCACAGCCCCGCCGCAGCTCGCACCAGCTCGTCCCGCACTCGCGCCAGCACGGCTAGGCGCTCGGGGTCGTCACCGGCTGCGTCGATGTCCCTGGCCAGGTCGTCGCGCATGGCGACCAGCCGCTCCGGGTTGGCGCGCAGGTCCGCACGGATGGCGGCCAGCTCCTCCCGCCCTGCCATGAGGCCGTCGCCGAGGGCGGCCCACGGCCCCGCGTGGACGGTGTCGCGGGCAGTCAGGTAGTCGGTGCAGGCGGCGGCCACGCTCGCGCCGTGCACGGCCTCGATCGCGGGGGTCAGGTCGTGCGGGTCGCCGCAGCCCGCGATGGTGCGGGTCGGTCGTGCTCGGTCATCACATCCTCCTCATTGGTGGTCCGGGCACAGGTCGGCGCGGCCGAGCCTTGGCCGTGCGGCACGGCGCGCCAAAGACGGCTCGTCCGCCGAAACAGACCCGCACGGCGGCCATTCAGTCCACCGCGCTGGACAACGCCCTGGACAAATCCTGGTCCGGAATGCCCCGATTTGCCGACTCTTGCGTCCCGCGGGAAACCGGGACCGCGGCGATCTCCTAGCCCGAGATCCCTTTCCCTGATTGAGAAAGCAGCTCCGAGAACCGCGACGCGTTCCGCAGCGCGTAGTCGCGCGCGTTGTTGTTGAAGACGACGGCGACCTCCTGGGCGCGTTCGGCCATGTCGAGGACGGGTCCGACCCACTCCTCCATCTCGTCGTCCGTGTAGACGTGGTCGAATCGCTCGGCGACGCTGCGGCCCGTGTTCCACGTCGCCGCGTTGCGGCCGTGGAGGCGGAGGTACGCGAGGGCGGGGCTCGTGACCTCGACGATCGGTGGCATCAGGTTCTTCGCGTCGCTCCGGGGGGCGTCAACGCACACCCACGCCGCGTCGCGCTCGCCGAGCATCTCGGCGGTGGCACGCCGCTCCTCCGGCTCCGCCCACGACCGGTGCCGGAACTCGACGGCGGTGCGCGCCGGCTTCAAGCGGTCCACGATCCGGGCGATCTCCCGCCGCTGGGCGTCGCCCGCCACCACGTACGGCGGCAACTGCAGGAGGATCGCGCCGAGCTTGTCGCCGAGGGGACCGCACGCCTCCAGCAGCGAGTCGATGACGGCGTCCCGCAGCTCGCGGCTCGGCTTGCGGATCCGTCCCCGCCGGTCCGGCTCGTACGGCAGGTCCCGCAGCGGCGGCGGCAGCCGGCCCGGCTCCGACGGGTGGCCCGAGATCACCTGGTGGGCCTTCACGTGGAAGCGGAAGCCGTCCGGTGTCCGGTCCGCCCACGCCTCCGTCGTCGGGACGGTCGGCAGCGCGTAGAAGCTCGCGTTCACCTCGACCATCGGGAAGCGCTCCGCGTAGTACCGGAGCCTCCCCTCCGCGTCGTCCTTCACGCCGGCCGGGTACCAGCCCGCCTTGATGAACTCGGGGTCGGTCCAGGAGGCCGTCCCCACGCGTACGCCGCTCGCCATTCCCGGCATTGGATCACGCCGTGACGCTCCCGGCGACCACCCTGTTGCGTCCCCCCTCCTTCGCCGCGTAGAGCGCGCGGTCGGCCGCCTCGATCAACAGCTCCGGCGAGCAGCCGCCGGTCGTCACGGCGACGCCGACGCTGACGCTCACCGCCCGGTCGCCGACCGGCGTCGCCGCGATCGCCGCCCGCAGCCGCTCCGCCGCGAGCAGGGCGCTCGCCTCGTCCGCCCCCGGCATGATCACCGCCATCTCCTCGCCCCCGTACCGCGCCGGCACGTCCACCGCGCGGCACGTGCCGCGCAACGTCGCCGCCACGGCGGCGATCGCGTCGTCGCCGGCCTGGTGGCCGAACGTGTCGTTGAACGACTTGAAGAAGTCGATGTCGAGCAGGCACAGGCCGAGCGAGCCGCCGTTGCGCGCCACCTCCGCCACCCGCCGCTCCAGCTCCACGTCGAACGCCCGCCGGTTCGCGATCCCCGTCAGGCCGTCGGTGAGGCTCAGGCGCTCCGCATCGTCCACGAGCCGTGCCCTCCAGAGGGCGCTGCCGAGGCTCGCCGTGAGGGTCTCGAGGGCGCGGACGTCGCGCAGCAGGCGCACGCGGTGCCCCCCGCCCGTCCGGCGGCCCGCGGCGCGGCGCCGGCACTCGATGCGACCCGCCGGCGCCCCCGCCACCACCACCGGGACCACCACGACGCCCTCGTCCCCCTCCCGGCCGACCCGCACGTCGCCGGGACCGGGACCCCGGACGACCGTCACCCGCCAGCCGGGCATCAGCTCCGCCCCCGCCGCGCGCGCCACGTCGGTCATGTCCGCCGCCGTCGGCGCGGCCAGCAGGGCCAGGGCCGCCTCGTGGAGCACGCCGAGGCGGACCGCCCGCAGGCGCAGCTCCCGCTCCCCCGTCGCGGCCCCCGCCACCGCCGCCACCAGCACCCCCCAGAAGAGGGTCAGCCGCCCCAGCGACGCCGCGCTCCACAGGTGGCCGTCGTCGGTCCAGACGAGCGTCAGGAAGCCCAGCGACGCGAGCACGCCGCCCTTCACCCCCGTGCGCGCCGAGTACCCGAGGGCCGCCCACAACGCCGTCACCAGGAACAGGCCGACCACCGGCGACCGCGACCCCCCCGCCGCGGCCGCGAGGGCGGTCACCCACAGCGCGTCGACGACCAGACCCACGTCGACCGCGACGCGCAGGCGCCGCGGCCACCGGGCGGGCACGAACCACAGGAGCGCGTGCAGCAGCACGAAGACCACGCAGGCCGCGGCCATCGCCCACCGGTCGCGGGCGAGGGCGCCCGCCGGCGCCGCCACCGTGGCGACGCCCACCACGACGGCCGCCCCGAGACGGCCCGCGAGAACGCCCGAGTGGCGGGCCTCCAGCTGGAACCAGGGACGACGGGACCGCTCGCCGGCGAGCGCGTCCATCAGAAGTCGATCATCGTGTCGTCGGGTGTCCCGCGGCCGCGCCACGCGAGCTTCTGGCCGCCGTCGATGAACCGCTGCAGCAGCGCGTAGGCCGCCGCGGCGATCACCAGCAGCAGCGGGAACGCGACGGTCCACGCCACCCGCTCCGGGTCGGCCAGCAGGCGCCCGAGGGCCGCGAGCGGTCCGCCGCGACCGTCGTCGTCGCGGGGGGCCGGGCCGGCGGCCGCCCCCCCACCCCCGCCCGCCTGCGCGGGCGCACCACCCGGTGACGCCGCGGCGGGCCGCGGGGCCCCGTCGCCGCCGCGGCCCCCGCGGGTGGGGCCGGGTCGCCGATGCCGCCCCCGAGGACCGGTCCGCCCGGGGCCACGGCGTCGCCGGGCGCCCCCGGGGTGCCGGCGGCGGGGGTCGGCGGGGCCGGGGGCGTGGGCTCGCCGGGCGCGGCGGGGCCCGCGGGCACGGCGACCACGTCGACCCGCGCCACGGCGTCCGGCGCGCCGTCGCGGTGGGCGACGGCGACGAGGCGGTGCGGCCCCGGCGCCGGGGTCCACGGGCCCGCGAGCTCCGCGGTCGTCCCGCTCCACGTCGGCGTGCCGTCGACCGCCATCGCGACCCCGTCGGCGTCGACCGTCTCGACCCGGACCACGATCTCGTCGCCCGCCACGAGGCGCGCCCCGTCGCGGGGCGCGACGATCCGCACCGTCGGGGCGGCGTCGTTCACGACGCGCACCTCGACACGGGTGGCGAGCGCCGGGGCCGGGGCGGCGGAGAGCAGGGCCACGACGGCCCCCGCGCTCACGAGGCGGAGAGCGTGATGTCGCATCGGTAGACGCCGGAGAGCGCCGTGACGGGGATCGTGAGGGACAGGGACGGGTTCTCGCGGAAGGTGCCGATGCCGGCCCCCGGCGACGCGCCCATCAGGACGATCGGCGTCGAGGTGTGGAAGGTCCCCCCGGCCCCCGCCCACACCCCCGTCATGTCCGACCCGTCGGGGGTCGTCGGGGCGGCCGGGGTGGCGGTGAACGCGTCCGCCGGGAGCATCTGCGCGGGCGCGCCGTCGAGGACCCACCGGGTCGCCGTCGCCCGCAGCTCCCACCCGGACGCGGCGCCGCCACCGTCGACGACCTCGACGGTCCCCAGGGGACCCGAGCTCACCGCCGGCGCGAGGGGGTCGATGGCGACGGGCGGGAGGGTGACGGAGGTCGGGCCCGACACCGACGCGCCGCCGGTCGCGACGACCCGCAGGTACTCCACCGAGAGGACGTCGGCGGTCGCGTCGGCCCCCGTCCCCGTCGCCGCGAACCTCACGCGGACGGTGCCGCCGTTCCGCTGGGCGGCGGTCAGGCCGAGCGAGGCCGTGGCGTACGACGCGCCGGACACCGTCGTCCACGGCGTCCACGTCGTCCCGTCCCAGACCTGGGCGGTGAACGACTCCCCGCTCGTGCGCGCCCGCATCTCGAGGGTGTGGGTCGTGCCCGCCGGGACCGACGTCACCCGCAGCTCGCCGTCGGCGTGCGACGCCCTCGGGGTGACGTCGAGGGTGACGTCGTCGTAGTTGACGCCGAGCCCGCCGACGAGGCTGAGGACGGAGCTGAACGACGAGTCGATCCGCAGGTGGTAGGTGTGGCCCGACACGATGTCGGACGGCCCGACCGTCGCCGAGGTCACCGTGCCCCACGGCGTGTCCGCCGATGCGCTGCCCGACACCAGGACCTTCGTGCCGGGGGCGGTCTCGTCGACGAGCACGACCTGCCACGTCGTCGTGACCACCCCCACCAGGCCGTTCGCGTCGACCATGCGGTCCATCGAGAACGCGACCGCCGCGGGGGTGCCCCCGGACCACGTGAACGAGGGGCTCGTCCACGTGCTGCCGCACGCCGCGAGCAGCCCCGCCAGGTTGAGGAGGGTGGCGTAGGTCGTGCGGATCGACCCCGCCGGGCTGCCGGTGCCCGCGTCGTGGGCGCTCGACGCCGAGCAGAGCACGGCGCTGGTGTCCGCGGGCGTCCACCCCGCGGCGTTCGTCGCGAAGGTGCGGTTCGACGGGTACGAGGTCGCCGCGACGCCGCCGGCGTCGGTCTCGGTGAGGGTGGCGGCGGCGTCGGCGTCCGACGCGCTCCCCGCCCCCGCCAGCCCGGCCCACGTGCCGGGAGGAGTCCCCGCCGACTGGGATGCGTAGGTGGTGGAGGTGCCGTAGCCGAGGGCGGTGCCGCACGCGACCGCCAGAACGACCAGCACCGCCGCGCACGCGGCGGTCACACGGCGCCTCACGGCGTCCCCTCCACGGCGACGGCGACCTCGACCGACGACTCGTAGCTGACCGACACGGCCGCGGCGGCGTCGCCCTCGGCGCGCGCGACGACCCGGCCGCGCAACGTCCCCGTCGCCCCCGGGGGCACGACGGCGCGGGCGGCGACGGGGACGCTCTGGCGGGCGGGGATCACGACCGCCGGGGGGACCTCGAGCCACCCCGGCTCGGCGGTGAGGGCGAGGGTCCTCTCCGCGTCGGATGCGTTCGCGAGGCGCAGCGCTACGGTCGCGGCGGCACCGGGCGGCGCGGTCGCGCGCGCGACCGCGTCGGCGCCGTCGGCGACCAGCGCGAACCCGCCCGACCGCGCGGGCGGCGCGACGGTCGCGGCGGCCCCCGCCGGCGGCGCCGCGGGGGCCGGGGGGTCGCCCCCGCAGCCGGCCAGGGCCACGGCGACGCACGCCGCGACGAGGGCGACGGGACGACGCGTCACGAGATCGTCGCCACGAGCACCGTGTCGTAGACGCCGCTCGCCGCGTCGCCCGGGACGGTGAGCGACACCTCGATCTCGACCTCCGTCAGGCCCGCGCCGGCGCCGGGGGGCGCGGCGAGGATCGCCCGCGGCGTGCCGAGCGCCCCGGGCGACCCGGGGACCGTCCCGAGCCCGCCCACGGGCACGCGCGTCGCCTCGACGACGAGCGGGGCGCCGATCGACCGCCCCCGCGCGTCGGCGGGCGGCGGCGCGGTGACGACGAGCGTCCACCCCGACGGCGGGCTGCGGGTGTCGGCCACCCGGAAGGGGCCCACGGGTCCGCGGACGGTGACGGGCTCCCCGCTCACCCGGGCGTCCGGCAGCTCCACGTCGCCGGGGGACCGGGCCGAGAGGCCGCCGCTGTGCACGTCGACCACGGCCTGCGCCCCCGACCCCGCGGGGACCGCCGGGACCAGGAGCGCGATGGCCACCAGCGCCGTGACGAGCACCGCGTCACCGTTCACGCCGCCTCCGGCTGCGGAACCCCGCTCCGACCACCGCGAGGAGGAGGACGCCGGTCGCAGCGGGCCGGATGGGGCTCACCGGCACGTCGGCGCGCCCCTGCGCCCCGGTGGCGTCGCCCATCCTCACCACCACCTCGTACCCCCCCGGCGTCCACGGGAGGGCGATGCGCATCGCCACCGGCCGGCGCTGCCCCGGCAGCACGGTGCCGAGGTCGACGGTGCGGCGGGCCCGGACCTCGCCGCCCCGCACCAGGTCGACCGTGCCCGTCAGGTCGTCGAAGCGGACGTTGCCGGCGTGGCGCACGGTGAACGCGACGTCCACGGCGTCGGGGAGGCCGAGGACGTCCCGGGCGCCGCCCCGCACCGTCAGGGTGGAGAGGTCGTCGACCACGACGGTCCCGTCGCGCTCACCGGCGACGGTCACGTAGACGCGCAGCCCGACGCGCTCCACGACCCGGACGGCGACACCGGCCCCGGCGGGTGCCCGCGCCGCCGACGCCGACTGCACCACCACCCCGCCGGCGTGGTCGCCGGGCTCGGCGTCGGCGGGCACCCGCACCGTGAAGCGGAGGGTGCGGCGCTCACCCGGCGCGAGGGTGACGCGGCGCGGCGGCAGCCCGATCCAGGCGCCGACGCCCGTCGGGGCGTCGCCCGATCCCGCGAGGGTGAAGACGCCGTCGGCGGTCGTGACGCCGTCGGCGGTGGCGACCTCGACCGTCTGGGGGGCGTCGGTCAGGTTCACGAGGACGGCGCCCGTCCGCGCCGACGCCCCGGGCTCCACCTCGAGCTCGACCCAGCTCTCGTCACCCGCGAGGGGGTGGACGCCGACGAGCGAGCCCGTGGCGCCCGTGGCCGTGCCCGCGAGGGAGAGCAGCACGAGCAGCGCGGCCGCGGCCGCCCACCGGATCACGAGATCGTGACGGTGATCGTCGTGGTGTAGGGGGCGCCGACGTACGAGGCGAGGGCCGTCGCCGGGATGGTGATCCCGAGGCTCGGGGTGAAGGTGTACGCCCCGCGGTGCGGCCCCGACGTCGACAGGAGGCTGACGTTGGTCTGCCCC
Organism: Miltoncostaea oceani; assembly: GCF_018141545.1. GTDB lineage: Bacteria > Actinomycetota > Thermoleophilia > Miltoncostaeales > Miltoncostaeaceae > Miltoncostaea > Miltoncostaea oceani. The sequence goes on from NZ_CP064356.1 coordinate 2,180,134, forward strand.
GGTCCGCTCGGAGTGGTGAAGGCCGCGCCGGTCGCCGTGGCGATGCCGGACGCGGCGTCGGCGCCGGTGCCGGCCGTGACGGTCCCCGTCGTGATCGCGAGGGCGCTCGACGGGATCACGCGGTTCGGCGTCCCCGCCGAGACGAGGTCGGTCGCCGAGGCGACGACGCTCCAGGCGGCGCCGGTGCCGCGGGCGTCGGTCGCCGTCCACGGGCCGGCCGGGGTCGTGGTGAGCGTCTGGTCGACCCCGGTGAGCGCCGCGCTACGCGCCGCGAAGTCCGACGCCACGAGTGACAGCGAGCCGGCGGTCACCGTGACCTCGGCCCCCGACGTCGCGGCGTGGGCCGCCGGCGCGAGCACGGCCAGCGCGACCGCCCCCCCGCAGGCGACGACGCGCATCCGTGCGCGTGACCTGCTCCTGACCCGCTCCATGACCGCACTCCATCCATAGGTAAATACGTCTCACGGGTGGTATCGAATCATCAGAGCAGGACTTGAGGCTCCGTGGCCACGATGCCCGGTGTCGCGTGATGGCCCTAGACCCAGCCCTTCTCACGGGCGAGGAGGAGGGCCTGCGACTGGCCGGACACACCGAGCTTGCGGTACACGTGGTGCAGGTGGTTGTGGACCGTCGACGCGGAGCAGCCGAGCTCGTGGGCGACCTGCTTCGCCGCGGACCCGCGGGCGAGCAGCCGCAGCACCTGGACCTCGCGGTCCGTGAGGCCGGGGGGCCGGCGCGGGCCGTCGGTGTCGGGCGACGACATGAGCAGGGTCTCGAGGGCGTCCGGGGCGAGGCCGCACTCGGCCGCGGCGAGCGGCAGGCGGGCGATCGCCTCCTCGTCGCCGCCGGACGCGCGCACCGCGATGTCGGCGAGCCAGACGGGCCGCGCGACGGCCTCGGCCGGCGGCGCGGCGTCGTGGTGGCGCTCCATGGCGAGGCAGAGGTCCTCGGGGAGCCCCCACCGCCGGGCGATCCAGGCGGCCACGCGGGTGTGGTCCGTGCCGAACAGCTCGCGCTCGCGGGCGACCGAGGTGACGACCTCCTCCCCGACGTCCATCCCGCGGTCCTCGGCGATGGTCGCGAGGATCGGCTTGCCGAGGTCGTGCAGCAGGCCGGCGAGGTAGACCTGGGACGCGAGCGCCGCCGGGCCGAGCCGCGCCAGCGACTGGGCCATCACCGCCACCTCGCCGCAGTGCCGCAGCAGGTAGAGGCGCGGGTAGCCGTAGGCGGTGAGCGGCCCCTCGAGCAGGCGGTACGTCGTGGCGGCCAGGAGCAGCCCCCGCAGGGTCCGCTCGCCGATCCGCACGATGGCGCGCTCGATCGTGTCCACCGGCTCGCTGAAGAGGGCGGAGTTGCCGAGGCGCAGCACCTGGGCCGCCACCTCGGGGCTCTGCGACACCCGCGCGCCGATGAGGCGCACGGGGGCCGAGCCCTCGTCGAGCAGCTGCAGCACGCCGGCGACGACGGGCGAGGGGGCGGCCAGGCGGTCCGCCGCCTCCGCGACAGCCCGGGCCGTGACGCGGGGCGCCTCGGGCGCGGTGACGGTGTCGGGGGAGGTCGTGCTCACAGGGGGCTCCTTCAGCCAGCCGGTCGCGTGACGTCCGCCGCGCCCCTGCCGACCAGGGACCGCAGCGCCGCCACGACGACGGGATCGAACTCGTCGCCCGAGCGCCGCTCGAGCTCGTTCATGACATCGGCGGGACGCAGCGGGAATCGCGTCGGCCCCCCGTTCGAGAGACGGTCGAAGGCGTTCGCGACGGCGAGGATGCGGGCCTCGAGGGGGATCTCCTCACCGTGGAGTCCCGCCGGGTACCCCGTGCCGTCCATCCGCTCGTGGTGGTGCAGGACCCAGGGCCCGACCGTCTCGAGCCGGCTGCCCGCGAGCATCCGCTCCCCGATCTCGGGGTGGCGGCGCAGCTCCTGCTCCTCGTCCTCGGTGAGCTCGTGGTCGGGCACGACGATCTCGTCGCTGACGCCGATCTTGCCGACGTCGTGCAGCAACCCCGCGACGCGGACGTCCTCGGCCCGGTCGGGCGGCAGCCCGAGCTCCGCGGCGAGGAGGGCGCCGACGCGACCGACGTTCTCGGAGTGGTGGATCGTCGCCGGGTGCCGGGCGTCGATGGCGGCCGCGATCGACGCGACCGTCGTCAGCACGGCCTCGTCGTCGGTCTCGGCGCCGCGCTCCTCGCCGCGGAGGATCTCGGCGGTGTCGGCGGAGTAGAGGAACGTGCGGTCGCCGCCGTGGGCCCGGGCCCACGCGAGCGCGCTCATGGCGTTCTCGACCAGCGACTCGGGACGCCCCGCCTGCGTCGGGAAGCTCGCCACGCCGATCGACAGCGTGAAGCCGTCCTCGAGGCCCGCGACGCCGGGGAGGGAGGCGCGCAGGCGCTCACCGACGCGCAGGGCGTCGATCCCCTCGACCTCCGGCAGGATCGCCGCGAGCTCGTCGGGACCGAGGCGGCAGCCGACGTCCATCGCGCGGAGGCGGTCGGCGAGGTGGCCGGCGAGCGCCTCGACGGCGGCCTCCGCGGCGACCTCGCGCCCCTGGGCGCGCAGCTCCTCGAGTCCGTCGAGCGACAGGACCGCGATGCTCACCGGGACGCCCGCGCGGAGGGCGCGCTGGCACTCCTGGTCGAGGCGGCCGTGGAAGTAGCGGGAGTTGAAGAACCGGGTGAGCGGGTCGACCGCCCCGAGATCCCGGATCTCCTGCTGGAGGACGGACATCGTCAGCGACGCGGCGGCGTGCGCGGCGAGCTGGGCGAGGGCCTCCAGGTCGGGGACCCGCAGGGGGTCGTCGGAGACGCCGAACACGGCGAGGATGCCGAGCGACGCGCCCTCGCCGACGCCGACGAGCGCGACGCTGGCGAGGCCGCGGTCGCGGAGGGGGCCGTCGGCGAGGGGGCCGGTCCACCCGGCCCCGTCGAGGATCGCGGCGCGGCGGTCCGGCGGCACGAGCGCGGCCAGGTCCGCGGGCGACAGCGGCTCCATGCCGTCGTAGGCGGCGACCTCGGGGCTCGGGGAGCCGGCGGCGAGCAGGGCGGCCGCCGGCGCGTCGACCAGGGTCCGCGCCTCGGAGAGCACGCGGGCGACGGCCTCGCGGGGCTCCCGCGACCCGTGGACGGCGCTGGCGGCGGCGCCGAGGCGGCGTGCGCGCTCGCGCTCGTCGGCCTGCTCGCGCTGCAGGGACAGGTGCTCCAGGCCACGGGCGCAGACGGCGGCGACGAGCCGGAGGGCGGCCTCGGCCTCGGCCTCGTCGGCGGCGCCCCAGATCTCCACGTGCCCGATGAGTCCGTCCCGGCCGACGAGGTCGGCGCGGACGGTCCCGCCCTCGGACCCGTCGCCCTCACGGGCGAGGACGGCCCCGGAGGGGTGCGCGACGATGCGGCCACCGCGTGCGCCGGTCGCGGCGAGGGCCGCGTCGAGGGCGGCCGGGGCCACCCGCTCGGGCCGCCGCTCGGCGGACATGCGCTCGATGATCTCGGCCAGCCGCGCAGGGCTGACGACACTCCAGGAACTCCGCTTCCATGCGGGCACTCGCGGCCTCCCCGCCGTCGCTCGGGGTGGATATCGGCGCGTGGGGGGGCGAAGTGAAGCGACGGGGGGCCGACGGGCCGCTCCGCGGACCTACCCGAGGCGGCGGAGCTCGTCCTCCAGGCGACGGGCCTCGTCGGGCGTCGGTTCGGCGACGGGCGCCTCACGCGCCCCGGGGCGTGCCCAGGTGCGGGCGATCACCGGGATCGCGGCGAGCCCGACGAGCACGGCGAGGGCCGGCACGAGCCACGCGATCAGGTCGAACCCCGATTTCGGCGGGGTCGCGAGCACCCCCTGGCCGAACTCGTCGACGAGGCCGTCGATGATCCGGTCCTTGTCCCAGCCGGCCTCGATGCGCTGGGCGATGTAGCGCTTCATGTCCTGCGCCACCGGCGCGCTCGACGTGTCGAGCGGCGTGTTGCAGGTCGGGCAGCGGACCTCGCGGGCGACCTCGTTGACCGTCAGCCCGAGCGCGGTCGCCGGCAGCGCCGCCAGGAGCACCAGCAGCACCAGGGCGACCCGGCGGATCACCGCGACTCCGCCAGGATCTGGTCGATGGCGGTCGTCAGCTGGTCGGGCTGCTGCACGACGCCCCGGATCTTGAGGCCGATCCGGCCCTCCGGGTCGATCACGAAGGTCTCCGGCAGGGCGGGGACCTGGAACGCGTTCTTGGCGTCGTCCTCGCCATCGCGCAGCGTCGGGTACGTGAGGCCGTTGCGGTCGACGAAGCCGAGGGCGCTCTCGCGGAGGTCCTGCACGTCGACGCCGAGCACCACCACCTCGCCGTCGCCGCGGTACCGGCGGGCGACCTCCTCGAGCACGGGCGCCTCGACCTCGCACGGCTCGCACCAGGAGGCCCAGAAGTTGAGCACGACGGTCTTGCCGCGCAGGGACGAGAGCGACACCTCGGAGTCGACGGGACCGATCCCGTCGGCGGCCACCAGCACGGGCAGGCTGATCTCGGGCGCCTCGGGCCGCTCGCCCGCGTCGAGGGCGTCCTGGATCGAGGTGCCGATCGCGTCCTTGTTGACGAGGCCCACCACCAGCAGGCCGATCACCCCGAGCACGACGATCGCGCCGACGACCGCGGCGATCGTGCGGCGCCGGTCCCATCCGCTCTCGGGGGGCGTCGTCGGGTCGGGAGGGGCGTCCACCCCCCCAGGGTAGCGTGGCGCGCGACGGCGGCCGGGGGCCGAACGCCCGTGATCGGCGTGGCCGATCGACGCGCGTCAGTCCTCCGGGGTGGCCTCGCCCTCGTCCCCGGTCCCGCGCTCCTTCTCACGCCGGCGGGCGATCGACTCCTCGACCCGGTTGATCACCCAGTCGGGGACGGGGCCGCTCATGTCCATGTCCGGCCACTCCTCGCGCTCGGTCGGCACGGGGGGCGGCGGGTCGCCGGGGTCCGGCTCCGGCTCGGGGGTGCGGCGGTCGGGGGACGCCGCGGGGCGCTCCTCCGCGACGACCTCGTCGTCGCGCACGACGACGATCCGCCAGGCGCTCGCGCCCTCGCCGTAGATCACCTCGAGGCGCTTGCGCTCGTGCGCGGCGGCCTCGCGGGCCTCGGCCTCGGAGCGGTGCTCGCCGATCACGCTGCGCTGGGAGGCGGCCTGTCCGGAGAGCCCCTCCACGACGACCTCGTATCGGCGGCGGCGGCGCACCGCACCATCTTCGCCCTTCCGGGGGCCGGCCCTGCCGACCCCGGGTCGATCGGCCTACCGGCCCCCGCCGAGGGCGACCGAGCCGGCCGGGTCGCCGCCGAGCTCGCGGTACAGCGTCGTCGTGTTGCGGAGCCAGTTGGAGTTCAGGTTCGTCGGGTCGTTCCCCACGCCGAGGGGCGCGTACCGGGCCTGGATCTGCGGCAGGGTGACGAGGCCGTCGTCGAGGTAGCCGGTGCGCAGGCCGCGGGCGACGGTGGCGATGTTCTCCTCCCAGCTCGCGAAGGTCCGGTGGGGACCCCAGCCGAAGGCGTTGTTGCGGGACCGGGCGCCGGGGTCGGAGCCGAGGGAGCTCTCGGCCCGCGCGATCGCGACGAGCGCGCGCGGGTCGATGCCGTTCGCGACGCCCTCGCGGACGAACACGTCGCCGAGCCCCACGAGCGGGGCGCCGGGGTTCTTGGAGGCCATCCACGCGTCGAGCTGGGCGCCTGTGACGGGCGAGGCCCCCGACGCGGACGCCGGGGTGCCGGCGACCGCCGGGGTCCCCATGGCGCCGTCGAGGGCGGCCGCGAAGGCGTTCTGCGTCGTGGTCGTTCCGGCCGCGCCACCGGTGGCCGTCGTCGTGGCGGTCGTGGCCGTGACCGTGGTGGCGGCCGCCGGGGCGAGGCCGCCGGTGATCTCGCGGATCCTCGCGAGGGTCGCCGTCAGTCCCGATGCCGCCTCGATGCTCATCGCCTGCGCATCGGTCCGCCCCGCCCTCACCTTGAGGGCGGGGCGCCCGGTCGTGCGACGACGCAGACGGCGGCGGCGCCGCCGAGGTCGCGGTGGAGCACCTCCTCGACGGTGAACCCGTGGACGGGGAGCACCCGCTCCGCCCGCGTCGCGAAGTCGCCCGCGGCCCGGGCGACGGGCGGGTGCATCACCAGGTGCAGGCGCCCGCCGGCCGCGACCGCCCGGCGGAGCACGGCGAGGCCGGGGTCCCCCGTCCCGCGGACCAGGTCGACGTGGACGGCCAGCACCCGGTCGAAGCGGCCCGCCGGCAGGTCGGCGTCCTCGAGCGCCGTCGTCAGCACCGTGACGCGGCCCTCCGCGATCGCGGCGGCGTTGCGCCGCGCCGTCGCCGCGGTCATCGTCGCCGACCGGTCGAGCGCCGTGACGGTCCCGGCCGTGACGAGCGCGGCGGCCAGGCCGACCGCCACCCCGTGGCCGCAGCCGACCTCCAGGAGGTGGTGACCGGGGCGCAACCCGAGCGTGCCGACCGCCCACTCCAGGCGCGGCGACGCCCTCCCCATCGCTACCCGAGCAGCTCCCGCACGGCGCGCACGGGGTCGTCGGCCCGCATGAGGGCCTCCCCCACCAGGATCGCATCGACGCCGGCGCGCTCGAGGCGCTCGACGTCGTCGTGGCGGGTGATCCCCGACTCGGCGACGACGACGGTGCCGGCGGGCACGTCGGCCAGCAGGCGGAAGGTGGTGTCGAGGTCGACCTCGAGGCTGTGGAGGTCGCGGTTGTTGATGCCGAGCACCTCGGCGCCGGCGTCGACGGCGGCCTCGACCTCGTCCTCGTCGTGCACCTCGACGAGGCTGTCCATGCCGAGGTCGGAGGCGACGGCCATCAGCTCCTGCAGGCGCTCCCGCTCGAGCGCCGCGACGATCAGCAGCACCGCGTCGGCGCCCGCGGCCCGCGCCTCGAGCAGCTGGTACTCGTCGACCACGAAGTCCTTGCGCAGCAGCGGCAGGTCGCACGCGCCGCGGGCGGCGACGAGGTCGTCGAGGCTGCCCCCGAAGAACTCCGGCTCGGTCAGCACCGACACCGCGCGCGCCCCGGCCTCCTGGTAGGCGCGGACGACGTCGGCGACGGTGGCGTCGGGGCGGATGGGGCCGCGTGACGGGCTCGCGCGCTTCATCTCGGCGATGAGGGAGATCCCCTCGGAGATGAGGGCCTCCGAGAAGGGGCGCCCGCGGCGGGCGGGGCCGAGGCGGGTGCGCAGCTCGTCGGCCGGCAGCTCCCGCTTGCGGGCCTCCACGCCGGCGCGGGTGCGCTCGACGACGGTCTCGAGGAAGGTCGGCATCCCCGAAACCCTACGCGGCCGCGCCGAGGCGGCGGGTGACGGCGACGAAGGCGTCGAGGCGCTCCCGTGCCGCGCCCTCGTCGATGCTCGCCTCGGCGAGCGGGAGGGCGGCGTCGAGCGACGCGGCGCGGCCCGCGAGCCAGATGGCGGCGGCGGCGTTCAGCACGACGACGTCGCGGGGGGCGCCGGCGGCCCCGTCGAGCACGGAGCGCAGCACCTCGGCGTTGTGGGCCGGGTCGCCGCCGGCGATGTCGCCGTCGGAGGGCGGCGCCACGCCGAGCGCGGCCGGGTCGATGACGCCGGTGCGCACGCCGTCGGCGTCCATCTCGACGGTGTCGCTGACGGCACCCGAGGAGACCTCGTCCATGCCGTCGCGGCCGCAGACGAGGAGGGCCCGCTCGCAGCCGAGCATCTCGAGGGCGCGGCCCATGCGGTCGAGGTAGGCGGCGTCGCTGACCCCGATGAGCTGGCGCGGGGCGCCCGCCGGGTTGGTGAGGGGGCCGAGCAGGTTGAAGATCGTCCGGACCGCGAGGGCGCGGCGGACGGGGACGATGTGGCGGAACGCCGGGTGGTGGGCGGGCGCGAACATGAAGCCGAGGCCGGTCTCCTCCAGGCAGCGCGACACGCCGTCGGGGTCGAGGTCGATGCGGGCGCCGAGCGCCTCCAGCACGTCGGCGCTGCCGCACTTGGACGTGGCCGACCGGTTCCCGTGCTTGGCGACCGCCACACCGGCGCCGGCGACGACGAACGTCGACGTCGTCGAGATGTTGAACGTCGGGCGGCCGCCGCCGGTGCCGCACGTGTCGATGAACGGCCCGGGGGGCGGCGCGACGGGCTCGGCGTGGGCGCGGACCGTCGCGGCGAGCCCGGCCAGCTCGTCGGCGGTCTCCCCCTTCGCCCGCAGCGCGATGAGCAGGCCCGCGGTCTGGGCGTCGCCGGCCTCGCCGGACATGACGGCCTCGAGCGCCTGGGACGCGCCCTCGCGACCGAGGTCCTCACGGGCCAGCAGGCGGTCGATCGCCTGGGAGATCACCTCGCTGGGCACGGCGGGATGGTACTCAGACGGCCAGGGAGAGGAAGTTCGACAGCAGGGGCCGGCCGGCCCCGGTGAGGATCGACTCGGGGTGGAACTGCACGCCCTCGACGGGCAGCTCGCGGTGGCGGAGTCCCATGACGACGTCGCCGTCGCACCGGGCGGTGACGACGAGGTCGGGCGCGTCGGCCGGTTCGACGACGAGCGAGTGGTACCGCGTCGCGACCATCGGGTTCTCCAGGCCGGCGAACACGGAGGCGCCGTCGTGGTGGATCTCGCTCGTCTTGCCGTGGACGGGCTCGCGTCCCCGCACGACCCGGCCGCCGAAGGCCTGGCCGATCGCCTGGTGGCCGAGGCAGACGCCGAGGATCGGCATGCGCCCCGCCAGCTCGCGGATCGCGGCGACGGAGATGCCGGCCTCGTCGGGGGTCTTCGGCCCGGGCGACACGACGAGGTGCGTCGGCGCGAGCGCGGCGATCCCCGCGACGTCGATGGCGTCGTGGCGGTGCACGAGCACCTCGGCGCCGAGCTCGCCCAGGTACTGGACGAGGTTGTACGTGAAGCTGTCGTAGTTGTCGATCAGGACGACCCGGGGTGCCGTGGCGGTCATCGGCGCCCTACCAGTCCGACTGGGCCGCGGCGACCTCGATGGCGCGGAAGAGCGCGGCCGCCTTGTTCTGGGTCTCCTCGTACTCGGTCGCGGGGACCGAGTCGGCCACGATGCCCGCCCCCGCCTGCACGTGGGCGACGCCGTCGCGGCAGACGATGGTGCGGATCGTGATGCACGTGTCGAGGCCGCCGTCCCACCCGAGCCAGCCGACGGCGCCGCCGTAGGGGCCGCGCTTGGTGGGCTCCAGCTCGTCGATGATCTCCATCGCCCGCACCTTCGGGGCGCCCGACAGGGTGCCGGCCGGGAAGGTCGCGCGGAGGGCGTCGGACGCGCGGCGGCCCTCGGCGAGGCGCCCGACGACGGAGCTCTCGATGTGCATGACGTGGCTGTAGCGGCGGACGTCCATGAGGTCGGTGACGCGGACGGTGCCGATCTCCGACACCCGGCCGAGGTCGTTGCGCCCGAGGTCCACGAGCATCACGTGCTCGGCCCGCTCCTTGGGGTCGGCGAGCAGCTCGGTGCCGAGCCGGTCGTCCTCCTCCTCGGTGGCGCCGCGGGGGCGGCTGCCGGCGATCGGGTGCATCTCGACGTGGTCGCCCTCGACCTTGACGAGCAGCTCCGGCGACGACCCGACGAGCGTCACCTCGCCCGTCTCGAGGAAGTACATGTAGGGCGACGGGTTGACGGTGCGCAAGCCGCGGTAGACCGCGAACGGGTCGAGGGTCATCGGCGCGGAGAACCGCTGCGACGGGACCACCTGGAAGGCGTCGCCGGCGTAGATGTACTCGCGGGCGCGCTCCACCGCCGCCTCGAACTCCTCACGGGCCATGTTGCTCGTGACGGGACCGAGCGTGGGCTCCTCGTCGCGGTCGGCCGGGCGCGGGACGGGACCCGAGAGGCGGCCCTTGAGGTCGGCGAGCGTCGCCACGGTCCGCCAGTAGTCGCCGTCGACGTCGCCGCCCGGGTCGATGCGGCACGGGACGACGATCGTCAGGGAGCGCCGCAGGTGGTCGAAGACCACGACGGGGCCGGTGACGAGCGCGATCAGGTCGGGGATCCCCCGGTCGTCGGGCGGGGTGCCCGGCAGGTTCTCGACGGTGCGCACGAGGTCGTAGCCGAAGAAGCCGACGGCGCCCCCCGAGAACGCGAGCGGCTCGTGCGGTGGGGCCATGCCGATGCCGCGCACCACGTCCTCGACCGCGCCGAACGGGTCGGAGGCGTCCAGCGGGCGCGTCCCGCCGCCCTCGTCGGTGACCTCCAGGGCGCCGTCGGCGCCGCGGATGACGGCCTGGGGGCGCACGCCGATCATCGAGTGGCGCCCGAGCTTGCCGTGCTCGACCGACTCCAGGAGGAACGCCGGGCCGCCGTCGCGCAGCTTCAGGAAGGCGCTGACGGGGGTCTCGCAGTCGGCGATGTAGGTGTGGGTGAGCGTCACCTGGCCGTGCACGCCCACCATGGCGCGGACCTGCTCGATGCCGGGGGTCACCTCGAGCTGCGCCCCGCGGCGGGGCGGCACCTCGAGCCGCAGGCGGGTCACGCCGGCGCCCGCCGGGAGGCGAGCTCGGCGGCCACCTCCTCCAGGCTCACGCCCGCCGCGGTCCAGAGCACGGCGAGGTGGTAGAGCAGGTCGGCGCTCTCGTAGACGACCTGCCCGTGCTCGCGGCCCTTGGCGGCGATGACGACCTCGGTCGCCTCCTCCCCCACCTTCTTGCAGACGGTGTCGATGCCCTTGGCGAGCAGGCGCGCCGTGTACGACGAGTCGGGGTCGGCGTCGGCCGCGCGGGCGGTGACGGTGCGCGTCAGGTCGGTGAGCGCGGCGTACGGTTCGGGCGCGTCCTCGGTGAGGGGCCGGTGGAAGCACGTCGCGGCGCCGGTGTGGCAGGCCACCCCGGTCTGGTCGACCGTCACGAGCACGGCGTCGCCGTCGCAGTCGAGGGACACCGAGCGCACCTTCTGCGTGTTGCCGCTGGTGGCGCCCTTGTGCCACAGCTCCTGGCGGGACCGGCTCCAGAACCACGTCTCGCGCCGCGCGATCGTCATCTCGAGGGACTCGCGGTTCATCCACGCGAGGGTGAGCACGCGCCCGTCGGTGGCGTCCTGCACGATCGCCGGGATCAGCCCGTCGGGGCCGAACCGGACGTCGTCGGGCAGCGCCCCGCCGCTCACGCGGCGTCCCCGTTGAGGGCCGCCAGCTCCGCCATCACCGCGAGCGCCTGGGAGGTGCCGACGCGCGCCGCGCCGGCGCCGATCATCGCCTGCACCGCCTCGAGGGTGTCCACCCCTCCGCAGGCGTTGACGCCGACCCGCTCGGGCAGCGCGTCGCGGAGGAGCTCCACGTCGTGGACCGTCGCCCGGGTGGTGACGCCGGTGCACGTCTTGGCGAAGTCGGCGCCGACGTCGTCGACGATCTTGCAGGCCAGCCTCTTGACCTTGTCGTTCATGACCGGCGCCTCGATGATGACCTTCACGAGGACGTCGCCGCGCGCGTCGTTCGCCGCGCGCCCGCGCACCGCCCGCACGACCCGCATCAGGTCGTCGCGGACGCCCGTGAAGTCACCTCGGAGCATGGCCTGGTAGTTCATGACCACGTCGATCTCGTCGGCACCCTCGGCCACCGCCCGGTCGGCCTGCTGCGCCCGCTCCAGCGGCGTCGAGTCCCCCGCGGGGAAGTCGATGACGGCGCACGACTTGACGTCGCAGCCCTTCAGCAGCTCCGCCATGCGCGGGACGAACCGCGGGTGGGTGCACAGGGCGGCGAAGTGGTGCTCCCGCGCCGCGGCGCAGAACCGCTCCAGATCCTCCTCCGTCATGTCCGGCTCCACGACGGTGAGATCGAGCGTCTTGGTGAGGTCCTCGGCCCGCATCAGGAGCGTGCGGGACGTGGCGGTTCGATCATCCGGCCGAGTATAGCGACGGGTCCGGGCGGGGCCGTCCGTGCCTGAGCTCCCGGAGCTGCAGGCGCTCGCCGAGGGCCTCACCGCCGCCCTCGCGGGACGGCTCATCACCGACGCGCGGGTGCACCAGCACCACACGCTGAAGACCGCGGTGCCGCCGATCGGGGACCTCGCCGGCCGCCGCATCGCGCGGATCTGGCGCCGCGGGAAGATCCTCGGCGTGGAGGCGGAGGGCGACCGGACGCTCGTGATCCACCTGATGCAGGCCGGGCGGCTCGGCGTCGCGGCGGCCCCGGCGGGGCGGCCGGGGCGCACCGCGGCGATCGACCTCGGGATCGGCGAGGGGGAGGTGCTGCGCCTGCGCGAGCTGTCGACGACGCGGCGGGCGTCGGCCCACCTGCTCGACGCGGCGGGGCTCGCGGAGCACCGCCCGCTGACGCGGCTCGGCCCCGAGCCGATCGGCCTCGACGCCGCCGGCTGGCGCGACGCGCTCACCAGCGGCCGGGGCGCCGTGCTGCACACCGCCCTGCGCGACGGGCGGCGCGTGGCGGGCATCGGCCGCGCCTACGCCAGCGACATCATGTGGGCGGCGCGCCTCGCCCCCTTCGCCCGGGTCGCCTCGCTCGACGACGACGCCTACGCGCGCCTCGCGCGGGCGGCCGACGCCGTGCTCGTCCAGGCACTCGACCGGGCCCGCGAGCGCATCACGACAGACCTGCCGAACCGCGAGCAGCGCGTCACCGCGGTCCACCGCCACCACGGCGAGCCGTGCCTGCGGTGCGGCACGCGCCTGGAGCACGTCGCGTTCCGCGAGTACGACCTCGTCTACTGCCCGGCGTGCCAGACCGGCGGCACGGTGTACCGCGACCGCAGGATGAGCCGCTTCCTGGACTGAGCGTGGGACGGCGCGCCGCCGGGTACTCCGCGGCCCATGTCCGATGACGAGATGGATGTCGACCAGGTCCTGACGCTGCTGAACGCGGCGTTGCGACTCCAGCAACGATCCGCGCTGCAGCTGTCGCTCGCGGCGGGCGGGCTGACCGGCCTCGCCGGCCAGGCCCTCGCGCCGCGCCTCGCGGCCTCCGCCGCCGAGGAGCTCGGCGACGCGCGGCGGCTCGTGGAGAAGATCGTCGCCCTCGGCGGCGACCCCACCGACGAGGTGGCGCCGCTCGCCTGGCACGAGGACGCCCTCGACATGGTCGGCGCGCTCGTCCGCCAGGAGGAGGAGGCCGTCGCCGCGCTCCACGCCGTGATCCCCCCGACGGGCCAGGAGCCGCGGTCCGAGGCGCTCGAGCACCTGGTGGAGCACCTCATCATGCGCAAGCAGGGGCAGGTGGACATGCTCCTGCGGGTGCTGCGCGGGGCGGGCGGCCCCGCCTGAGGCGCGGGGGCGGCGCGCCGCGCCGCCCCCGCCCCGGCCCTACGCGTACTCGCGCAGGTAGCGCTCGAAGGTGCGCAGGTGCGACTCCTCGTCGCGGAGGATCTCGATCACCATGTCCTGCGTCGCCCAGTCGACGCCGTCGCAGGCCTCGATGATCCGCAGGTAGTGCTCGATGGCGCCCTTCTCGGCCTGGATGACGCCCTCGATCACGGGGACCACGTCGGCCCCGTCCTCGAGCGGCTGCAGGTACGTCTGCTCCGGGGCGAATCCGGCCGAGCCGGGCGGCGTGCCGTACAGCTCCTTGATGCGCGCGGCGAAGCGGCGGGCGTGCCCGAGCTCCTCCTCCACGTCCTCGGAGAGCGCCTCGGCGATCTCGTCGGCCCGGATGCCGTCGAGGTTCTCGGAGTTCGCCAGGTAGCTCATGACGGTCTCCATCTCCATCCAGTACGCGCGCCGCAGCAGCTCGAGGATCTCCTCGCGCTTGGCGGACTGGGCGTCGGACAGGATGCCCGTGGCGACCCTGCTCTGGGTCCTCATCGTCCCGTTCCTCCCGTTCGCTTCCCGATCCGGGCACGGTAGCAAATCACTTAGAACAACGTGCGAGTAAGGGATGCCTATCGCTTGCGCTATAGTCCGGCGCATGGCGACCACGCGCATCGACGACGGGCTGCACACGGCCCTCCGCGCGCGCGGCCAGCGCGTCACGCCCCAGCGGCTCGTGATCGCCGCCGCCGTCCGCGAGCTGGACCACCACGCGACGGCCGAGCAGATCCACACCGCCGTCGCCGCACGTCTGCCCGGCGTCTCGCTGCCGACGGTCTACGCGACGCTCGAGCTGCTGGAGGAGATGGGCCTGGTGCGCCGCGTCGCCACCGAGAGCGGCACCGCCGTCTACGACCCCCGCACCGACGAGCACCACCACCTCGTGTGCCGCGGGTGCGGCGCCATCGCCGACGTGGACGGGGCCGTCGACCACGGCGCCCTCCTGCGCGCCGCGCGTGGCGCGGGCTTCGCGCCCGACGCGGCGCAGGTCGTCATCCGCGGCCTCTGCGCGTCGTGCGCGGCCGCGGCCCCCTCCGCCGCCTGACCCGCGTCGCGGCCTAGGCCGCGAGCAACTCGTGGACGAAGCGGACGGTCAGGGCGCCGTCCCCGACCGCGCCCGCGACGCGGTTCGACGCGCCGGCGCGCACGTCGCCGGCCGCGAAGACGCCGGGACGGACGGTCTCGAGCAGGTGCGGGGGGCGCTCCTCGAGCGGCCAGTGCAGGCGCCCGTCGCAGGCGGCGGCGCCCGGCCCGCAGAGGAGGTAGCCGGCCGCGTCCATGCGCAGGATGCCGCTGGCCGCCTCGGTGCACGGCTCGGCGCCGATCATCACGAAGACCGCCGCCACCGGGACGCGCTCCTCGGCGCCGCTCGCGCCGTCGCGGAGCGTCACGGCCTCGACGCGGCGGGCGCCGTGCACGCCCGCGACCTCGGTGCGGGTCATCACCTCGATGCGCGGGTTGCGCTCGACGCGGTCCACGAGGTAGCGCGACATCGTCTGGGAGAGGCCGGCGCCGCGCACCGCGACCCGCACGCTGCGCGCATGCCGGGCGAGGTGCATCGCGGCCTGTCCGGCGGAGTTGCCGCCGCCGACGACCACGACGTCCCGGTCGCGGTAGCGCTCGGCGTCCGCCGGCATCGCCGCGTGGTAGAGCCCCGCCCCCCGGTAGCGCGCGACGTCGGGGAGGTCGAGCTCCCGCCACCGCGCCCCCGTCGCCATGACGAGCGCGCGCGCCAGCACGTACTGCCCGTCGTCGAGGTCGACGCGCACGAGGCCCTCGGGGCCGTCGGCCAGCTCGACGGCGCGGTGGAAGCTCGACAGGACGGCGTCGAACCGGCGTGCCTGCAGGGTGGCGGCGCGCGTCAGCTCGGCGCCGGAGACGCCGCTCGGGAAGCCGAGGTAGTTCTCGATGCGGCTGCTCGTGCCGGCCTGCCCGCCGGGCGCCCACGCCTCGGCGACGAGCGTCCGCAGCCCCTCGGATCCGCCGTAGACGGCGGCCGCGAGCCCCGCCGGGCCGGCGCCGAGGACCACGAGGTCGAACCGCTGGCCGTCCACGTCGGCGCGCAGCCCCAGCTCGCGGGCGACCTGCGCCGCCGACGGGTTGCGCAGGATGCGGTCGCTGCGGATGAGGACGGGCGTCTCGGCGGGGGGGATCCCGAGCCAGTCGAGGATCTTCACCGCCTGCGGGTCCTCGTCGACGTCGTGGAACCGCACGGGGAGCAGGTTCCGCTCGAGGAGGTCGCGCACCTCGAACGCCCGTCGCGACCCGCGGTCGGCGATGAGGCGCAGCACCCCGTGGCCGGCGCCCTCGTGCCAGGCGCGCCGCGCGAGCAGGGTCCCGAGCACCAGCTCGCCCATCTCGGGCTTCGCCGCGAGCATCTCGCGCAGGCCGGTGCGGGCGAACGCGATCGCCTCGGTCGGCTCGGACGCGACGGCGGACACGATGGCCGGCTCGCCCGTGAACGTGGCGATGTCGCCGATGAACACGCCGCCGTCGGCCTCGGCGATCAGGACCTCCTTGCCCGGGTGCCGGTCGATGAACTCGACACGGCCGGACGCGATCACGAAGAACGGCGCGTCGCGCTGGCCCTGGGCGTACAGCACCTCGCCGGGCGCGAACGTCCGGCGCTCCCCGTGCTCCGCGAACCACGCGACCTTCTCGTCCGTCAGCCGCGGGTACAGGACCGGGTCCCCGAGGTCGGGGAACGGCTCTGCCCGGATCCGCGGCGTCATGGGCGCAAAGCTAGCGCAGGCGCCCCGCCGGCCGTCGTGTCAGTCCTTGTCGCCCTCGGGCTCGGCGCCGGCGACGACGATCCCGGCGTGCCAGCGGGCGAAGCGCCCCTCGGGGGTCTCCATCCACTCCCGCAGGTCGCGCTCGAAGCGCCCCCACACGCGGGCGCGGGCGCCGTAGGCGGGGAAGACCTCGATCTCGCTCGTCCGCATGTCACGCATGAGGGTGACCTTACACGACGCCGTAGGGGCGATGGACGGGCCGGGTGTCACGGGTGCGCGGGGACGCGCGTGCCCTACCCTCGGTGCGTGACCGCCGCGCTCCTCCACGACCGCGACTGCGGCTTCTGCCGTTGGTGCGCCGCGGTCGTGCTGACGCTCGACCGGCGCCGGGCGCTGCGGCCGGTGGAGATCCAGTCCCCCGAGGGCGGCCGCCTGCTGGCGGGCCTCGACACGGCGACCCGGATGGGCTCCTGGCACCTCGTCGGCGACGACGGGGTGCCGCGGTCGGCGGGCGCCGCGGTCGCCCCGCTGCTGCGGCTGCTGCCGGGTGGCCGCGTCCCCGCCGCGCTCGTCGCCCGGGTGCCGCGCGCCGCCGAGGCCGGATACCGCGCGGTCGCCGCGCGGCGCGGGCGGCTCGGCCGCCTGGTGCGCCCCCGCGCCCGCCGGTGGGCGGCGGACGTGATCGCCCGGAGGGCTACAGACCCAGCCGGGTGAGCATCGACTCGTCGTCGCGCCAGCGCTTGCGGACGCGGACGGTCAGGTCGAGGTGGACCTCCGTCCCCCACAGGCGCCCGAGCGCCGACCGGGCGGCGGACCCGATGTCGCGGATCATGCCGCCTCCCTTGCCGACGACGATGCCCTTCTGCGACTCGGTCTCGACGAGGACGGCGGCGCGCACCACGACGCCGTGCCGGGCCGGCTCGATCTCCTGCACGTCCACCGCGAGCGCGTGGGGGATCTCCTGGCGCAGGCGGAGCAGGGCCGCCTCGCGGATGAGCTCCGCGGCCAGCTCCTCCTCGGTCTGGTCGGTCGCCATACCCTCGGGGAAGAAGCGGGGGCCCTCGGTGAGGAGCTGGGGCAGGTCGGCCCGCAGCGCCTCGACGCCCTCCCCCTCGCGGGCGCTGACGGGGTGCAGCTCGACGAACGGGACGAGCAGCGCCGCGCGGGCGATCGCCGCCGCCACCTCGTCGCGGGAGAGCCGGTCGATCTGGTTCAGCACCGTGATCACCGGGAGCTTCGACGCGCGGAGGCGCTCCGCGATGAAGCGGTCCCCACCCCCGACGGGCTCGGCGGCGTTCAGGACGTAGAGGGCGGCGTCGCAGTCGGCGAGGCTCCCGTCGACCGTCGCCTGCATCCGCACGGTGAGGCCGTCGGCGGGGCGCTGGAAGCCCGGCAGGTCGAGCATCACCGCCTGCCAGTCCTCCCCGTGGACGACGGCGGTGATGCGCCGCCGGGTGGTCTGCGGGCGCGGGGAGACCGCCGCGACGTGGCTCCCCGCGAGGGCGTTCGCGAGCGTCGACTTGCCGACGTTGGGGCGCCCGGCGAGGGCGACGAGGCCGGAGCGGTAGCTCATCCCCACAACTGGAAGATCACGATCGCCACGCACGTGCCGAGCACCGCGCCGGCGAGCGTCTCGACGATCGAGTGGATGCCGGCCTCGACGCGCGACTGGGCGACGAGGAGGGCCATCAGGAAGGCGAGCGTCGAGACGAGGACGGCGTGCCGGAGGGGCTCCGCGATGATGGTGATGGCCGCCCACGCCGCGAACGCCGCGGCGGCGTGACCGGAGGGCAGGCCGCCGCGCAGGGGCGTGCCCCGCCCGGTCCACGCCTTGATCGCGATGACGGCGATGACCGTCACGATCATCGTCACGACGACGAGGTGGGTCGGCGAGCGCCGCACCCCGACGAGCAGGTCGCGGCCCCCGTCGGTGAGGCGGTCGTAGAAGACGAAGTATGCGATCGCCAGGGCGTTCACGGTGGCGACGAGCACCGCGCCGGCGGCGACGTCCTTCGCGATCTTCACGAGGGGGTGGTACGTCGTCACGACGGCGTCGATGGCCGCCTCGATCGCCGTGTTCATCATCTCGGCGACGAGCACCAGGCTGATGGCGCCGAGCACCGCCGCCAGCTCGAGGCGCGAGAAGTCGAGCAGCAGCCCGGACACCAGCACCACCACGGCGGCGGTGACGTGGATCTGCATGTTCCGCTGGGTGCGGAGCACGTAGACGATGCCCTCGAACGCCCAGTTGAACGACCAGCGCAGCGACCCCTGGCGGGGGAGGCTCGTGTGGGACGCCCGGCGCAGCAGCGACCCGAGGCCGCGGCGGCCGCCGGGGCCGCCCGGGCCGGGGGCGTGGCCGGTCGGCGGGCTCTCGGACGTCGTCACGGCGCCTCGTCCACGAGGCGGTCCTGCAGGGCCAGCATCTCGCCGTCGTCGACCTCGTGGTCGTACCCGAGGAGGTGCAGCAGGCCGTGGACGGCGAGCGTGCCGAGGGGGTCCTGGGCGGCGTCGGGGCAGATCACGACGTCCCCGAGCTCGGGGGGCGGCCCGTCCTCCGGCCACTCCCGGGCCTCGGGGCCGTCGACCGGGAAGGCGAGGACGTCGGTCGGCGTCGGCTTCCCGCGGTGCTCCCCGTTGATGGCGGCCATCTCCTCGGGCCCGACGATCATGAGCCCCATGCTCGCCCGGGTCACGCCGAGGCGGGCGCACGCCCACTCGAGGCGCGCGACGAGCGGCGCCGTGTCGGCGCCCGCGCCCTGCGCCTCGACCTCGATCACGTCGTGGCGCCCTCCGCGGCGCCGTACGCGTCGACGATGCGCTGCACGAGGCGGTGGCGGACCACGTCGCGACGGTCGAGGCGGACGAAGCCGATGTCCTCGACGCCCTCCAGGATCTCCGTCGCGCTGACGAGGCCGGAGCGCTGCGCCGACGGCAGGTCCACCTGGGTGATGTCGCCGTTGACGACCATCCGCGAGCCGTTGCCGAGCCGGGTGAGGAACATCTTCATCTGCTCGGGCGTGGTGTTCTGCGCCTCGTCGAGGATGATGAAGCTGTCGTTGAGGGAGCGGCCGCGCATGAACGCGAGGGGCGCGACCTCCACCTGACCCCGCTCGAGCAGGCCCTCGACGCGCTCCCCGTCGAGCATGTCGTAGAGGGCGTCGAACAGGGGCCGCAGGTAGGGGTCGACCTTCGCGGCGAGGTCGCCGGGGAGGAACCCGAGGCGCTCGCCGGCCTCGACCGCGGGCCGCGTCAGGATGATGCGCGCCACCTCGCGGCGCATCAGCGCCGCCGTGGCGATCGCGACCGCGAGGTAGGTCTTGCCGGTGCCGGCCGGGCCGATCCCGAACGTGATGGTGTTGCTGCGGACGGCGTCGACGTAGCGCTTCTGGCCGCCGGTGCGCGGCGTGACGAGGAAGCGCCCGTTGCGCCAGACGACGTCGTCGAGCATCGGGCCGACGGGCTCGGCGCCCTCGATGGCGTCGGCGATCGTGTCGATGGTCCCGGGGGCGACGCTGCGGCCCAGGCGGACGAGCTCGGCGAACTCGCCGACCACCTCGGCGGCGGCGCTGACGCGCCCCTCCTCCCCCTCCAGCGTCAGGCGGTTGCCCCTCAGGCTGATCTCGAGGGCGAGCCGCTCCTCCAGCGCCCGGAGCACGCTGTCCTGCTCCCCGGCCAGCTCGACCGCGACGCGGTCGTCGAGCTCGATCGTCCGGACCACCTGGTCGGACGCGCTCACATGCTCTCGGATAGCCGTCCTCCGCCCATGATGTGCCAGTGGAGGTGGTGGACGCTCTGGCGGGCGTCCTCACCGTGGTTGGTGGTCACGCGGTACCCGGACCCGTGGAGGCCGGCGTCGGCCGCGACCTGCGCGATGAACGTCAGCATGGCGGCGCGCTCGGCCGCGTCGAGCCCGTCGACGCCCGCGATCGAGGCGACGTGGCGGCGCGGGATGACGAGCACGTGCGTCGGGGCCTTCGGGGAGATGTCCTCGAACGCGATGTGGTGGTCGTCGCGGGCGACGACCGTGGCCGGGATCTCCCCCGCCACGATGCGGCAGAACAGGCAGCCGGCGTCGGTCACGCGTCCTCCTCCCAGCCGCGCGCGGCGGCGAGCGTCACGGCGGCGATGGCGGCGGTCTCGGCGCGCAGGACCGTGGCGCCCAGACGGCAGATCGCGAGCCCCTCCGCACGGGCGCCGTCGACCTCCTCGGCCGAGAAGCCCGCGTCCGGGCCGACGACGAGCGCGGTCCGGGCCCGTGGCGCGCGGGCGCGCAGGGCCGCCGGGAGCGTCGCGTCGCCTCGTGGATCGATCAGGAACCCCTCCCCGTCGGGGATCTCGCCGGGTACGAGGTCGAACGGTACCAGCCCCCGCACGCCGGGCACGGGAGCCCGCCCCGACTGCCGGGCGGCGGCCTCGGCGACCCGCGCGAGGCGCTCGCGGCGCCTCCCCCACGACGCCGCGTCCGGCACCCGCCGCGCCCGCGACGAGGTGAACAGGACGACCTCCGAGACGCCGAGCTCCACGGCCTTCTCGACGACGGTGTCGAGGCGCCCCCACTCGGCGAGCCCCTGGTACAGCGTCACCGTCGCGGCGTCGGCGGGGCGTGCCCCCTCCCCCACGACGCGCACCACCGCGGGCGGGCCGGTACCCACCACGACGGCGGACCAGATCGCCCCGTCCGCGTCGATCAGCCCGACCTCGTCGCCGGGGCGGCGCCGCACGACCCGGCCCAGGTGGTGGCTGTCACCGGCCGACAGGGCGACCTCGGCGCCGTCGGCGAGGTCCCCGTCGACGACGTAGCGGAAGGTGTGCCTCACCCGCGCTCGAGGAGGACCGTCGCCCACCCCTCGGCCTGGATGCGCCGCGACTCGGCCAGGCCGAGGGGCGCCATCGCCGCCGCGACGGACGGCACCTCGTCGGGGCGCATGCCCGACGCGATCAGGCGGGTGGGCGCGGGTCCGCCGGCGAGCGCCGCGGCGAGCATCCGCAGCACCGTGCCGGTCAGGTTCGCCATGACGAGGGGGGCGTCGGGCAGGCGGTCAACGCCGATCGTCCGCCGCGCGACCGTCAGGGCGACGCCGTTGACGCGGGCGTTGTCGATGGTCGCCCGCACCGAGAGGGGGTCGTGGTCGAGGGCGGTGACGGGGTCGAACCCGAGGCGGCGGGCGGCGATCGCGAGGATGCCCGACCCGCAGCCGGCGTCGAGCAGGGGCCCGCCCGGCGGGAGGGCGCACAGCAGCTCCAGGCACCCCCGCGTCGTGGCGTGCTGGGCGGTGCCGAAGGCCATGCCGGGGTCGATCACCACGTCGTGCAGCCCGGCCACGGGGGGTTCCCACGGCGGCCGGATCCGCAGCCGGCCGGCGATCTCGACGGGGCGGTGGAACCGGAGCATCGCGTCCATCCACGCCGGGTCCTCGTCGGCGGCGGTGACCTCGGCGGCCACGCCGATCGCCGCGAGCGCGGCGCGGAGCCGCGCCGGGTCGGCCGCCGGGGGCGGCACCCAGAAGTCGAGCACGGCCGCGCCCGCCGGGCCGGTGCCCTCGCGGAAGCCGCAGCCGAGCAGGGCCGACGCCTCGGCCGCCGCGACCTCGGCGTCGCCCGCGGCCACCGTGACGGTGAGCCGCGTCAGCGCGGCGCCGGCGCCCCGCGCCGGACGTCTCATGACATCTCCCGGCTGCATCCCATCGCGAGGCGGCGTCCTCGGCAGACCCGGTATTCCCGATACCGGGACTGACCTGCGTCCTTGCCTCGCGGGGGATTCGCTCGGGAGATGTAGACGAGCCTCCGCCGCGAGGCGCTAGCGGAAGGCGTGCTTGAGCCGGTCGAAGAAGCCCTCGTCCTCGCGGTAGCTGCGGGCGTCGAGGATCTCGGCGAGGCGCTCGACCGCCTTGCGGCCGTCGTCGTTCTGGACGCGCGGGACGCGCACCTCGACCACGACCCGCTGGTCGCCGCGTCCGCGTCCGGTCAGCGCCGGGAAGCCCTTGCCGCGCAGGACGTACTCGTCGTTCGGCTGGGTGCCGGGCCGCAGCTCGACGTGGGCCTCGCCGTCGACGGTGGGGACGGTGACGGTGGCGCCGGTCATGGCGTCGGTGACGGGGACCGCGACGCGGGTGACGACGTCGAGCCCCTCGCGCCGGAAGCGCTCGTCCTCGGCGACCTGCACCTGCACGTAGAGGTCGCCCGCCGCGGCGCCGCGCTCGCCCGCCGCGCCCTTGCCGGGGATGCGGATGCGCTGGCCGTTCGCGATGCCCGCCGGCACGTCGACGTTGACGCTGAGCGTCGTGGGGGTGCGGCCGGTGCCGGCGCACTCGGCGCATGGCTCGGCGGGACGCTCGCCCTCGCCGCGGCAGTCCGGGCAGATCTGGGTGCGCAGGAACTGGCCGAACGGGCCGCGCGACACCTGGCGCACCTGCCCCTGCCCGCCGCAGGTGGCGCACCGGATCATGTGGCTGCCGGGGGCCGCCCCGTCGCCCTCGCACACCGCGCAGGCGCCGACGACGCCGTACTCGAGGGTGCGGGTCACGCCGGACGCGGACTCGGCGAACGTGAGCTGGATCGCGACGGCCACGTCGTCGCCGCCGCTGCGGGCGGCGCGGCGGCCGAAGGCGTCGCCGCCGAAGAAGGCGTCGAAGAGGTCCTGGAACGAGCCGAAGTCGGCGAAGTCGCCGCCCGCGGGACGCCCGCGCAGGCCGTCGTGGCCGTACCGATCGTAGAGCTCGCGCGTCTCGCCGTTGGAGAGCGCCTCGTACGCCTCGGCGGCCTCCTTGAAGAGCGCCTCCGCCCCGGGGTCCGGGTTGACGTCGGGATGCAGCTCACGGGCCTTCCGCCGGAAGGCCTTCTTGATCTCCGCCTCGTCCGCGTCGCGGGAGACGCCGAGGACCTCGTAGTAGTCGCGCTTCATCGAGTCCGGTCGCAGAGTAGCAAGGGGATGCGCCGTCCCACCCCTCCCCCATCGGCCCCGCGGCGCCGGTCCTGAACGCGCGGCGTCAGCGGGGCGAGGGCGACGCGGTGGCGAGCACGACGGGGTCGGGATCGACGAAGCCGCGCTTCAGGTCCTTCGGCCGGATCGGGCCGACGGGCGGGTCCTGCAGGGGGGCGCCGGCGGCGATGGCGAGCTCGCACAACGCCGTCATGATGCGGTCCGTCGCCTCCCGGTTGCGCGCCTTCCGCGACGTGCCGGTGAGGTCCGACACATCCACCGGCGGGCCGAACGTGACCCGCGCCGGGCCGCGGAAGAGCTGGGTGTCCCAGCACACGGCGGGGACGACCGTGACGCCGGGGCGCTGGGCGAACATGCCGGCGCCGGGGTGACCGCGGCGCATGTGGCCGGTGCGGCTGACGTGGCCCTCCGGGAAGACCACGAGGCACTCCCCCCGGTCGAGCAGCGACAACGCATGGCGGATCGCCCCGACGTCGCCGACGCCCCGCCGGATCGGGAACGCCCGCTGCAGCCTCAGCAGGAACGCCGCGAACGGGTTCCCGAACAGCTCCGCCTTCGCCATCATCGACGTCCGCCGGTGGCGGGCGGCGGCGGTCAGCACCAGGGGGTCGGCCACGGAGACGTGGTTGCACACCAGCAGCACCGCCCCGGTCCGCGGCAGGTGCTCCGTGCCGCGGCGGCGCATCCGCAGCGGCGGCAGGTACAGCAGCGGGAGCACGATCACGTGCGCCAGCGCCCACATCACGCGGTCGATCACGACATCCCGCCTACGCACGGTCGTCGTCGTCACCCTCGTCGTCGTCCGGGTGGCGCGCCAGGTTGGCCTGCGCCGCCTCGATCAGCTGCTGGGCCTCCTCGAGGTTCACGGCGCGGTGCAGCAGCCGGGTGAGGCTCCGCGCGTCGCGCGCGATGAGGTGGTCGACGGCGCCGTCCTCGACCCAGAACGGCGCGGCGTCGGGGTCCTGCCGCAGCAGCTCGACGGCCTGGTGGCCGCAGTCGAGCGTGTACGTCGCGATGGCGTAGCGGCCGGGGGTCGTCGACTCGGCGTCCGGCTCCCACGGCACGAGCGGCGCGGAGCGCAGGCCGCCCGGCTCGATCACCTCGGAGGCCAGGTCCACCTCGCGCCACGCCAGGTCCACCGGCACGCGCAGGTCGAAGAGCAGGCTCTCGGCGTCCTCGACGCGGTCGGCCGCACTCGCCAGGACCGCGGCGACCCAGTGCGCCTCGGCGAACGAGAGGCCGGTGAAGAGGTCGGCCTCGTCGAGCAGCGGGGACAGCTGGGCGTCGGGCCGGGTGCTGATGCCGACCGCGTACTCCTCGGGTCCGTACGCGCCGGCCTCGACCTTCGCGAGCACCCGCACGGCCGCCGAGGCGTCGCCGCGCAACGGCCGGCGCCACACCTCGAGGATCTCGAAGCGGTCGTCGATCGCGCGTCCCTCACGCTCATCGTCACTCATAGACGCCCTCCACGTACCGGGACAGCAGCTGCGCGGCCCCGCGGACCGTCGCCATCGCGAGGCGGTAGTCCATCCGCGTCGGCCCGATCAGCGAGACCGTGCCCAGGTTGCGCCGTGCCACCCCGTAGTTGGCGGCCACCATACTGAGCCCCGAGAGGCTCCGGTCGGGCAGCTCCGCGCCGATCCGCAGGTAGACCTGGTTGCGGCTGAGCGCGCCGCGCAGCATCGCGAGCAGGGCGTACCGCTCCTCGAGGCTCTCCATCAGCGCGTCGATCGCCATCAGGTCGAGGTGGCGCTGCTCGGCGAGGAAGCGGGCGCGGCCGCCGATGAAGATGCTCTCCTCGACGCCCGGGTCGAGGTCGGTGATCGCGGGCGCGAGCACCCCGAGGAAACCCCGCTCGCGCATCCCGAGGGACGGGTCGGCGAGCCGCCCCTCGATGAGCCGCGACCCCACCGTGACGCCGGTGAGCTGCTCGTTGAGGAACGCGCCGGCCCACTCGCAGAGCCCCGGGTCGACCGCCGACTCGAACGCGAAGACGCGCTTCGTCACCGCACCCGTGGACGTGATCACCACGACCATCACGACCTGGGGCTGCAGGGGGAGCACCTCGACGTGCCGCACCGTCGACGTCTGCGGCGCGGGCGCCGTGACGATGCCGAGCAGGTTGGTGACCTGGGCGACGACGTCGGCGAGGCGCGACAGGGCGGCGTCGACCTCGCGCCGCATCTCGGTGACGTCGAGGGCGGACTCGACCAGCGCCGGGGCCTGCGCCGGGGGGTCGCGGGTCAGCAGCGTGTCGACGTAGTACCGGTACCCGCGGTCGGTGGGGACGCGCCCCGCGGACGTGTGCGGGTGGTCGAGGTGCCCGAGCTCCTCGAGGCGGGCGAGCTCGTACCGGACGGTGGACGACGCGAAGTCGATGCCCTCGCGTCCCGCGATGTTCTTGCTGCCGACGGGCACGCCGGTCGCGATGTGCTCCTCGACCACCGTCCGCAGGATCGTCTCCTGGCGGGCCGTCAGGCGGTCGGGCTCACCGCCGCCGAGGGGCCGGTCGCCGCCGGGGGCGTCGCTCATGCGTACTCCATCAGCTCGTGGAGGATCGCGTTCTGCACGAAGCGGCCGCGGCGCGTCAGGGTCAGCGTCGCCCCGTCGCGGCGCAGCAGTCCCGCCGTCTCGAGCGCGTCGAGGGCCTGCGGGTGGTCCGGTGGGCCGGCCCACCCGAGGTCCATGCCCCGGGCGAGCCGCAGCCCGAGCATCCAGCGCTCGCGGCGCACCAGGTCGGCGTCGAGGCCCTCGTCGGTGCGGGGCGGCGCGTCGCCCGCGGCGAGCGCCCCGATGTAGGGCGCGAGGGCCGGGTTGTTGCGGCGACGGCGGCCGGCGACGGTGCTGACGGCCCCGACACCGATGCCGAGGTAGTCGGCGGCGCCCCAGTAGGCGAGGGAGTGGCGGCACTCGTGGCCGGGCCGGGCGAAGTTGGCCGTCTCGTACCAGCGGTAGCCGTGTTCCTCGAGGCCCCCGACGATCCGCTCGTAGGCGTCGGCGCCCTCGTCCTCGTCGACGGGCGCGGTGCCCGCCCGGGCGAGCGCCGACCCCGGCTTGATCTCCAGCTCGTACCACGACAGGTGGTCGGGCCCGAGGGCGAGGGCGTCGGCGAGGTCGGCCTCGAGGTCGGCCGGGGTCTGCCCCGGCACCCCGAAGATCAGGTCGATGGAGAGGTCGTCGAAGCCGGCGGCGCGGGCGCAGTCGACGGCGGCGCGGGCCTGGTCGGGCGTCGCGGCCCGGTCGAGCGCCCGCAGCAGGTGGGGCCGGAACGACTGCACACCGAGCGACAGCCGGGTCACCCCCATCGCCCGCAGCTCGCGCAGGGCGGCGGCGTCGACCGTCTCGGGGTTGGCCTCGATGCTCACCTCGGCCCCCGGGGCCAGGTGCGGGCCGACGCGCTCCATCAGGGCGCGCAGGCGACGCGGGCGCATCAGGGTGGGGGTGCCGCCCCCCAGGTAGACCGTGTCGAGGGGCCCGAGCACCCCGGCCTCGCGGTCGAGCTCGGCGAGGAGGGCGTCGAGGTAGGCGTCGCGGTCGCCGAGGGCGCCGACGTGGACGACGAAGGCGCAGTAGCCGCAGCGCGACGCGCAGAACGGCAGGTGCGCGTACAGGTGGGCGACGCCGCTCACTTGCCGTTGCGCGACTCGTCGCCGATCTGCAGCACCGACAGGAACGCCTCCTGGGGGACCTCGATGGACCCCACCTGCTTCATGCGCTTCTTGCCCTCCTTCTGGCGCTCCAGGAGCTTGCGCTTGCGGCTGATGTCGCCGCCGTAGCACTTGGCGAGCACGTCCTTGCGCCGGGCCTTGACGGTCTCGCGGGCGAGGATCTTGCCGCCGATGGCCGCCTGGATGGGCACCTCGAAGAGCTGGCGGGGGATCGTCTTGAAGAGGCGCTCCACCAGCGCCTTGCCCCGCACGTAGGCCTGGTCGCGGTGGACGATCATCGAGAGCGCGTCGACCGGGTCGCCGGCGAGCAGGATGTCGAGCTTCACGAGCGGGCTCTCGCGGTACCCGATGACCTCGTAGTCGAGGGACGCGTACCCGCGGGTGCGGCTCTTCAGCTGGTCGTAGAAGTCGAGGACGATCTCGGCGAGCGGCATGTCGTAGACGATCTGCTGGCGGTTCTCGATCGGCTCCATCGTGACGAAGACGCCGCGCCGGTCCTGGCAGAGGCCCATGACGGCGCCGACGCCCTCCTTGGGCACGAGGACGGTGCAGCGGACGTACGGCTCCTCGATGGTCTCGATGCTCGTGACGGCCGGCAGGTCGACCGGGGAGCGCACGGGGCGCCGCTCGCCGTTGGTGCTCGTGACCTGGTACTCGACGTTCGGGGTCGTCGCCAGCAGCTCGAGGTCGTACTCCCGCTCGAGGCGCTCGCGCACGATGTCCATGTGCAGCAGGCCGAGGAAGCCGCAGCGGAAGCCGAAGCCGAGGGCCTGGGAGCTCTCGGGCTCCCACCGCAGCGACGCGTCGTTGAGCGACAGCTTCTCGAGGGCGTCCCGCAGGTCGGGGTAGTCGTCGGCGTCGACCGGGAAGAGCCCGCAGAACACCATGGGCTTGACCTCGCGGTACCCGGGCAGCGCCTCCTCGGCGGGCTCCGCGACGCGGGTCAGCGTGTCGCCGACGCGCAGGTCGCCGAGGCTCTTCAGCCCCGTGACGAGGTAGCCGGTCTCGCCGGCCTGCAGGCGCCCCGTGGGCACCATCTCGGGCGACATCACGCCGATCTGCTCGGCCTCCACGACGAGGCCGGTCTGCATCGCCCGCAGGCGGTCGCCGTGGGCGAACGCCCCGTCGACGACGCGGACGAAGGCGACGACGCCGCGGTACTGGTCGTAGACGGAGTCGAAGATCAACGCGCGGGCCGGGGCGTCGGGGTCGCCGTGCGGCGGGGGCACGCGGGCGACGACCGCCTCGAGCACCTCGGTGACGCCCTGCCCCGTCTTCGCGGAGATGCGCAGCACGTTCTCGGGGTCGTCGCCGATGAGGTCGGCGACGGCGCGCCCGTGCAGCTCCGGGTCGGCGGCGGGCAGGTCGATCTTGTTGAGCACCGGGACGACCTCGAGGTCGCCCTCGATCGCGAGGTACGTGTTCGCGAGCGTCTGGGCCTCGATGCCCTGGCTGGCGTCGACGACGAGCAGCGCGCCCTCGCAGGCGGCGAGGCTCCGCGAGACCTCGTAGCTGAAGTCGACGTGCCCGGGGGTGTCGATCAGGTTGAGCTGGTAGGTCTCGCCGTCGGCGGCGGTGTAGTGGACCCGCACGGCCTGCGCCTTGATGGTGATGCCGCGCTCGCGCTCGAGGTCCATCGAGTCGAGGACCTGGCTCCGCATGTCGCGTTCGGCGACGGCGCCGGTCGACTGCAGGATGCGATCGGCCAGCGTCGACTTGCCGTGGTCGATGTGGGCGATGATGCAGAAGTTCCGGATATGGCTCTGATCCACCGGCCTACTGTAGCGGCCGCCTGAGCCGCGACAGCGCCTTCAGCTCGCGCATCTCCAGCGCCTGGGCCGCGGCGAGGTGGGCGACGACGGCCGCGAGGGTCGCGGTGCCGACGCTGATGATCTGGGCGGGGAGGCTCCGGCCGAGGGCGTCGTCGAGCACCCGCCACGTCGCCCACGCGAGCAGCACCGACACGCCCGCGGCGAGGAGGCTCCGCACCGCGCCGTCGAGCACCCACGCGCCGTGCAGGCCGCCGAGCTCGCGGTCGAGCAGGCGCAGCAGCACCAGGAACGTGACGATGCTGGCGATCGAGGTGGCGAGCGGGATGCCGCCCGTCCCGAGGGGCCCGTAGAACGCCGCGTCGAGCACGACGTTGATGACGACGCCGAGCAGGGCGACCTTCGTCGGCAGCCACGGCATCTGCATGCTGAAGAACGCCCGGATCACCAGGAGGCTGGCCCCGTTGAAGGCGAGGCCGATGGCGAAGAAGACGAGGGCCTCGGAGGTCAGGGCGGTGCTCGCCGGGCCGAACTCGCCCCGCTGGAAGACCAGCCGCGTGACGGGCTCCGCCAGCACCAGCAGGAACAACGAGGCCGGCAGGAGCATGAAGAAGATCTGGCGGAGGCCGCCGGCGAGGGTCGCGCGCATCCCGACGACGTCGTCGCGGGCGGAGAGGCGGGCGATGGTCGGGAACAGCACCGTCGAGATCGCGACGCTGAAGACGCCCTGCGGCAGCAGGTACAGCCGGAACGCCGCGTCGATCGCCCGGGGGGCCTCCTCGCTGACGAGGGTCGCGAAGACCGTGTCGATGGTGAGGTTGATGTTGATGAGCCCGAGGCCGAGCGTCACCGGCAGCATCAGCACCAGCACCTGGCGCACGCGCCGGTTGCCGAACCCGAGGGAGATCGGGAAGGGCCCCATCCCCCGCAGCGAGGGGATCAGGTAGAGCAGCTGGGCGAGCGTCCCGACGACGATCGCGATCGCGTAGACCTCGATGCGGTGCTCGTCGGGGACGAACGGCGTGACCGCCACCAGCCCGAGGATGATCACCGCGTTCCACAGCACGGGGGCGAAGGCGGTGGCGCCGAAGCGGCCGCCGGCCTGCAGCAGCGCGGCGACGAGGCCGGTGAGGCCGAGCAGCGGGACGATCGGGAACATGATCCGCGCGAGGCGGACGGTCTCGTCGACGAGCTCCTGGTCGAGCCCGGGCGCGAAGAGCGGCATCACCCACGGGGCCGCGATGATCGCGAGGAGGCTGATCAGCCCGAGCGCCATGGTGATCAGGCCGATGAACGCGCCGGCGAGGCGTTGCGCCTCC
Source organism: Miltoncostaea oceani (assembly GCF_018141545.1). Lineage (GTDB taxonomy): Bacteria > Actinomycetota > Thermoleophilia > Miltoncostaeales > Miltoncostaeaceae > Miltoncostaea > Miltoncostaea oceani. Next base: position 2,209,782 of record NZ_CP064356.1, read on the forward strand.
TTCTTGCGTCCCTGCTCCTCCAGCTCGGTGAAGACGGGCACGAACGCCGCCGACAGGGCCGAGTCGGCGACGAGGCTGCGCAGCAGGTTCGGCACGTTGAACGCGACCACGAACGCGCTGATCTGACCGGAGGTGCCGAAGATCGCGGCGGCGGCGATCTCCCGCACGAGACCGGCGATCCGGCTGATGCCGGTCCAGAACGCGAAGATGGCCGTGGAGCGGCCGAGCCGTCCCGGGGCGTCCTGCTGGGCGCGATCGGCGCTCACCTCTGGCCGCCATCCTGCCGGGCCGCTACCATGCACCGCCGACCGATCGATGGAGGACGCCCCGCGTGGCGAACATCAAGCAGCAGATCAAGCGCAACCGCCGCTCCCTCGAGCAGCGCGACCGCAACCTGAGGTACCGCTCGACGATCAAGACCCTCTTCCGCCGTCTCGACGACGCCGCGGAGGGTGGGGACGGTGACCAGATCGGCGCGCGTGCGCGGGAGCTGGAGCACCTGATCGACCGGGCCGCCGCCGAGGGCGTGATTCACCGCAACAACGCGGCACGGAAGAAGAGCCGCGTCGCCCGCATCACGTCCCGGAGCACCTCCGCCACCTAACCCTCGCCCCCCGGCGCCGGCCGTGAGCCGCGCGCCAGGGCGAGCAGGTCCCGCGCCGCCGTCTCGAGCACCAGCCGCTCCCCGTCCTCTCGGGTCCGGCCGAGATCGCGGAGCGAGGACACGCGCAGCTCGAGCTCGAGCGCGGCGAGGCGCGCGACGGCCCGCTGCGCCGCCCCCGGCGGGAGGGCGCGCACCTGCTCGGCGAGGATCCGCGCCGGGTAGCCCTTGATGCCGGTGGCCTCCCCCACCGCGTCGGCGGAGGGGCTGGGGCCGAGCGCCTGCGCCTGGGCGAGGGCGCGGAACCGGTTGGTGAGCTGCACCTGCACGACGATCGGGGCGACGGGGTCGTCGCCGGTCGCGAGGTCCTGCAGCAGGTCGTAGGTGCGGGCGGCGTCGGCCTCGACGAGCGCGTCGGCGAGCTCGTAGACCTTGGCGTCGGGCTGGCGCGGCACGAGGGCGTCGACCATCTCCGCGGAGACGGCCTCGCCGTCGGCGTACGCCGCGAGCTTCTCGGCCTCGCGGGCGAGCTCCATCGCGGTGGCCCCGGAGCGCCGCGCGTCGGCGCGGTCGACCATGACGCGGTCGACGACGGAGCGCGCGAGGGCGGGGCTGACGGAGCCGCCGGCCCGCTTCACCTCGTCGCGGAAGTGGTCGACGAGCCATTTGGTGCGGTCGGACTTCTTCGCCTTCGGGTCGGGCCCGTACCGCAGGTCGCCGCCGAGCGCGGCGACGGCGGCGTGCAGCTTCGGCGTGAGCTGGCCGGCGGCGATCAGCGCGAGGCACGTCCCGGCGTTCGGCGCGTCGAGGTACGGCAGGAGGGCGGCGGCGTCGCCGGCCTTCCAGCCGTCGGCGCCCTCGACGACGACGAGGCGCATGCCCGCGAAGGAGAGGGCCTCGCACATGCCGACGACGTCCTCCGCCGGCGTCTCCTCGGCGCGGACGCGCTCGGGCGGCATGCCCCCCTCGCGCTCGACCCGGGCGATCAGACGGGCGACGGCCCGGTCGATCGTGGCGCGGTCCTCGCCCCAGATCACGTAGGCGGGCTTCAGGGGCTCGGGTGCCATCGACCGGCCAGGTTACCGGCTGGCCGGGACGCGTCCCGGCTCCGGCTCACCGCCCACCGGCGACGGCGAGCACCCCGTCGCGGCTCGTCACGGTCACGTCGCCCGCGCGATCGGTGCGCCAGGTGGTCGCCCCGGCCGCCGCGAGGGCCGCGAGGGTGGGCGCCCGGGGGTGGCCGAAGGCGTTGCCCTCCCCCGACGACACGACCGCGACCCGTGGCCGGAGCCGCGCGAGGACGGGGCCGATGCCCGGGTCCTCGGAGCCGTGGTGGGACACCTTCAGCACGTCGACCGTTCCCGTGGGGAGCGTCGCGAGGGCGTCCGATTCGGCGTCGGCGGTGAGCAGCGCCGCCAGGTCGGCGGCGTCGGCCCGCACGACGAGGCTGTACGGGTTCGGGTCGGCGCCCGCCGGCCGGGGGCCCGCGGGCGACAGCACGTGGAGCCGCCACTCCCCGACCCGCACCACGTCCCCCGCCGCCACCTCGCGCACCCCCACCCCGCCCGCCGCGGCCGCGTCGAGCACCCGCCGTGCCGGTGGCGCCCAGCCGTCGCGGGGCGCCGGGGGGGTCAGCACCACCCCCACCTCCAGCCGCCCGAGCACGTCGGTGCCGCCGCCGACGTGGTCGAGGGAGTCGTGGGTGAGCACGAGGGCGTCGAGGCGCCGCACCCCCAGGTGGCGGAGGCGCCCGGCGACCGGCGCGGGCGCGCCCGGGGGCCCGGCGTCCAGCAACGCCGCCGCCCCGTCGGGGCTGCGCAGCAGGATGGCGTCGCCCTGCCCGATGTCGAGCGCCGTCAGGGCGGGACGCGGCGGCCACGGCGGGGGCGGCCCGGGCCGGGTGAGCGCCCACCCGCCCGCCACGACGCAGGCGGCGGCGACGACCAGGGGGCGCCACGCCGCGCGCAGGCCGTCCACCCCCGCCCCACCGGGGCGCAGGAGGCGCGCCAGGGCGACCGCGCCACCGCGAGCAGCGCGAGGGGCGCCGCCGCGGCGGCGGGCAGGTCGACGGCCGCGCCGGGCACCGCGGCACCGGCCCGGGCGATCGCGAGGAGGAGCCAGGTTCCGGCCCCGGCGACGGCCGCGAGGGCGACGCCGGCGACCGGCAGCACGGCGCCCACGGCGAGGCCGGCGAGGGCGATCACCACGATCGGCGCCGCGAGCGGGACGGCGACGACGTTGACGAGCAGGCCGGCGAGCGAGAGGCGGCCGAAGTGGGCGACGACGACGGGCGCGGTGGCGAGGCTCGCCGCCCCGGCCATCGCCGCGAGGTCCGCGACGCGGCCGGGGATCCACCCGCGCAGCCACCCGGCGAGGGGCGGGGCGATCAGGAACAGCCCGGCGACGGCGGCGAACGAGAGCTGCAGTCCGGGGTCGGCGATCGCCCGCGGCTGATGGGCGAGCAGCAGCGCGAGCCCGGCGAGCAGCAGGTGCCAGCGCTCACGCGGCGCGGAGCGCAGCTCGGCGGCGAGGCCGAGCGCCCCCACGATCCCCGCCCGGCCGACCGACGCGCCGCCGTCGCAGGCGAGGCAGTAGGCGAGCATCACGACCGCCGCGCCCGCGACCGCCGGGCGGCGGGCGACCCCGAGTGCGCCGAGCATTGCGAGGGTCGCGACCGCGACGACGGCCACGTTCTGGCCGGAGACGGCCAGCAGGTGCCAGATCCCCGCGTCGCGGAAGGCGTCGGCGGCGCCCTCCGACAGCCCCGACCCCCCGCCGAGCGCCATGCCGCGCACGAGCGCCGCGACGTCGCCCGAGAGGCCGGCGGCGGTCTCCCGGCCCGCCCAGGCCCGCCACCGGTCGCGCACGCCGGCGATGCCGCCCCGCCGCCCGTCGCGGACGGGCGTCGCGATGCGCAGGCGCGCCGCGATCCCCTGGCGACCGAGCCACCGGCGCCACCACCCGGGCGACGTCGACGTGGAGGCGGGCCGCAGCCGTCCGCCCGCGACGCGCAGGCGGGTGCCGACCGCCGGCGGGTCGGCCGCGGGCAGGTCGAGCAGCAGGCGGGTCCCCGGTGGGATCGCGCCGCCCCGGGGCACGGTGAGCCGGTCGACGACGCCACGGGCGCGGAGGTCGTCGCGGGCCCCGGCGACCGGTGGCGTGTCGACGACGACGGTCCCGCTCACCCTCACCGGGAGGTCGAGAGCCGGCGGTGCCGTGCGGTCGATGCGCACCGCCCCCCAGGCGGCGCCGGCGAGGAGCGCGGCGACGGCGACGAGCGCCACGCCGGCGCCGGCCCTCCCCGTGGCGGCGCACCCGGCGGCGGCGAGGCACGCGGCGGCGCAGAGCAGGGCGGCGGGCCCTGGGGGCGAGCCGACCGCGAGGGGCGTGACGAGCCCCGCGCAGGCCGCCGCGATCACGAGGTGGGGCGCGAGGCGCAGCCGCAACGGGGCGGGGGGATGGGCGGCCGGGGCCATCCTCCGAGGCTAGGACCGCCCGGCCGACGTGTTCCGCCCCCTCCGTGACGATCCACGGCCGCGGGCGTGACGACGGCCGTGACGTGACGGGGGGCGCGTCCCACGCCCCCTCATGGAGACGCCGTCGCCCCGTCGGGCGCCCGACCCGGCCTGTCGACGGCGGCGGCCGCCCCGTGGGGCGGCCGCCGGCACTACCACTCGAAGCCCACCCCCGGGTCGGGGGTGTGGTGTCTACGCCTCGGTGAGGGGTTCACCGGCCCCCGGGTAGGGGAGGCGCTTGTGCTTGGGCTTGTCGGGGGCGTTCGCCAACTCCGATTCGCGGGCGAGCTCGGCGGCCTTCGCGTCGCGTTCGGCGAAGACCTCCGCCTCATCACGGCCCTCCAGCAACGCGATGAACTCGGTCCGCTCGATCGTCTCGCGGCGCAGGAGGATCTGGCTGAGGTTCTCGAGGTCCTCACGGTGCTCGGTGAGGATGTCACGGGCCCGCTGGTGGGCCTCCTCGATGATCCTGCGGATCTCCGAATCGATCGTCCGGGCGAGGTCATCCGAGTAGTCGGGTTCCGAATGCATGTCGCGGCCGAGGAACGGCGCCCCATGGTTGTGGCCCAACACACGCGGCCCCAACTTGTCGGACATCCCGAACCGCATCGTCATCTGCTTGGCGGTGCTCGTCACCTTCTCGAGGTCGTTCGCGGCGCCCGTCGTGATCTCACTGAACACCAACTCCTCCGCCGCCCGGCCCCCCAAGGTCATCGCCATCTGATCCTCGAGCTGGGCCCTGGTGGTGAGGAACTTGTCCTCCACCGGCATCGAGATCGTGTACCCCAACGCCTGGCCGCGGGACACCACCGAGATCTTGTGGACGGGGTCGGCATCCGGGAGGAAATGCCCGACCAGGGCATGCCCCATCTCGTGGTAGGCGGTCACCACCCGCTCCTTTTCGGAGAGGAGGCGGGACTTCTTCTCGGGACCCGCGATGACACGCATGATCCCCTCCTCCAACTCGGCCTGCTCGATCAACCGCTTGCCCTTACGGGCTGCGAGCAACGCCGCCTCGTTCACGAGGTTCGCGAGATCCGCACCCGTGAACCCCGGCGTCTGACCCGCAAGGGTCATCAAGTCGATGGCCTTGGCGATCGGCTTGCCCTTGGTGTGGACCCGCAGGATCTGGGCGCGGCCATCCCGGTCGGGGCGGTCCACCACGATCTGCCGGTCAAAGCGGCCGGGCCGAAGCAACGCCGGGTCGAGGATGTCGGGTCGGTTGGTGGCGGCGATCAAGATGATGTTGTCCTTCGCCTCGAAACCATCCATCTCCACAAGGAGCTGGTTCAAGGTCTGCTCACGCTCGTCATGGCCACCACCGAGCCCCGCGCCACGGTGCCGGCCGACCGCGTCGATCTCATCCATGAAGATGATGCAGGGACTGGACTGCTTGGCCTGCTCGAACAGGTCCCGGACACGGCTGGCGCCGACACCGACGAACATCTCCACGAAATCCGACCCGGAGATCGAGAAGAACGGGACACCCGCCTCACCCGCCACGGCACGCGCCAGGAGGGTCTTCCCCGTCCCCGGGGGACCAAAGAGGAGGACGCCCTTGGGGATGCGGGCCCCCAAGGCCTGGAACTTCTTCGGGTTCTCGAGGAACTCCTTGATCTCATGGAGCTCCTCCACCGCCTCATCCGCCCCCGCCACATCCTTGAAAGTGATCTTCGGGGCGTCCACCGCCATCCGCTTCGCCCGGGACTTCCCGAACGACATCACCTTCGACCCACCACCCTGCATCCGGTTCATCAGATAGATCCAGAACCCGATGAACAAAATGAAGGGCGCCAACCAGATCAGACTCGACCACCACGGCGACGACGGGATCCCCTTCACCTCGAACGGGACCTTCGCCGCCTCCAACTGGTTCACCAAGGTGTTCGAATAATCCTCGGGGTAGCCGGTGGTGAACTTCGTCTCATCCTTCAAGACGACATCCACCTCCTTCGACTCCACCTTGATCGTCGCCCGCTCCACCCGACCATCACCGATATCCGTCACGAACTGATCGAAGGTCGGCGCCGGAGACGACGGCTCCGACGACACCACCAACCGCTGCGCCACGAACACCAACAAGATCACGATCAAAATCGGGAACGCCGCGCTCTTGAGGAACTTTCTCAACTGGCCCCCGCCCTGGTGTGGGACCGTTCCCTCCCGGCCCGTGATCCGAGGATAGGGCAGTCCGACGGGGGACCGCCCCCGCCCCGGCACGGACCGCGACCGGCCCTCCCCTCCTCCGCGGCGCCGGGGCCGGCCCCGTCACGGGACGACGTGGGGGCGTAGGGACTCGAGGCGGCCGGGGCCGATGCCCGGCACCTCGAGGAGCTGGTCGACCGCCGCGAAGCCCCCGTGGGCGTCGCGCCACTCGACGATGCGGGCGGCGAGCGTCGGGCCGATGCCGTCGAGCGCGTCGAGGTCGCCGGCGGTGGCCGAGGAGAGGCTGATCGGCCCGGCGGCCGCGCCCGGCTCCGCCCCGGCGGCGGTGGCCGCACCCGGGGCGACCCGGCGGGGCACGCGCACCTGCTGACCGTCGACGAGGGTCGCGGCGAGGTTGAGGCCGGACATGTCGGCGCGGCGGGTCGGACCGCCGGCGCGGCGGACGGCCTCGATGACCCGGGCGCCCGGGCCGATCGGGTAGACCCCCGGTCGGCGGACCTCGCCCGCCACGTGCACCAGCGCCTCGGGGGCCGCGCCCGGATCGGCGGGCGCGACGACCGCGGCGGGCGCGGTCGCCCCCGCGACCACCCCGGGCTGCCCTCCGTCGCCCGGCCCGGGGGCGAGGCGCCAGGCCACCAGCGCGAGCGCGAGGGCGGCGGCGAGGTAGGCCCAGCCGGAGCGGCGCAGCCAGGGGAGCAGTCGATCCATGCACCGAGGCTAGGCGGCCGCGGCGCGCGGGAGACCCCCGCGGAGTGCCGTGTGCCGCGCGCCCGTGTGCCGGGCGCGGCGACTACTTCACGACGAGGTTCACCAGCCGGCCGGGGACGACGATCTCGCGCACCACCGTCCTGCCCTCGATCGCCGACGCGACCCGGGGGAGCTCCCGCGCGAGCGCCAGCACGTCGGCGTCGGCGGATCCCGCGGCCACTTCGACGCGGTCGCGCAGCTTGCCGTTGACCTGGACCACGATCGTGACGGTGTCGCGCTCGAGGAACGCCGGGTCGGCCTTCGGCCACGGCTCGCGCCAGAGGCCGTCGCCGCCGCCGAGCGCCTCCCACAGCTCACTGGACACGTGCGGCGCGAACGGGAACAGCAGCGACACCGCCGTCTGCGCGGCGTGCCGCAGGGCGACCCGGGCCTGCTCGCCCACCAAGAGCCCCTCGGCGACCTGCTTGGTCGCGAGGTTCACCAGCTCCTGCACCGCCGAGATCGCGGTGTGGAACGAGAAGCGCTCCGAGATGTCACCGGTGACCTTGACCACCGTCGCCTCGGCCTTGCGGACCAGCTCCAGCGCGGCGGGCTCGCCCTCGAGCGCCGCGACCGTCGGGCGGGACACCCGCTCGCCGGGCTCCAGGCCGCCCACGAGGCGCCACAGCCGGTCGATGAAGCGACGCTGGCCCTCGACGCCGCGGTCGCTCCACTCGATGTCGTCGGCCGCGGGGCCCATGAAGAGGACGTAGAGGCGCAGGGTGTCGGCGCCGAAGCGGCCCACGATCTCGTCGGGGGCGACGACGTTGCCCTTGCTCTTGCTCATCTTCGCGCCGTCGCGGTAGATCATCCCCTGCGTGAACAGCCGCGCGAACGGCTCCCGCACGCCCACCAGGCCCGCGTCGTGCAGTACCTTCGTGAAGAACCGCGCGTAGAGCAGGTGCAGGACGGCGTGCTCGACCCCGCCGATGTACTGGTCGACCGGGAGCCAGTAGTCGAGCACCTCGCGCTCGAACGGGTTCGACGAGAGATGCGGGGCGGTGTAGCGCAGGAAGTACCAGGACGAGTCGACGAACGTGTCCATCGTGTCCGTCTCGCGCCGGCCGGGGCCGCCGCACGACGGGCACGCGACGTTCACGAAGTCCTCGTCGGACGCCAGCGGGCTGCTGCCACGGGGGGCGTAGTCGTCGACCGCGGGCAGGAGGACGGGGAGCTGGTCGTCGGGGACGGGCACGACGCCGCACTCCGGGCAGTGGATCACGGGGATCGGCGCGCCCCAGTACCGCTGTCGGGAGATCAGCCAGTCGCGCAGCCGGTAGCCGACGGTCGCCTCGCCCAGGCCGTTCTCGGCCAGCCAGGAGGCCATCGCCGCCTTCGCGTCGTCCACGGTCATGCCGTCCAGGAACCCGGATCCGACGAGCCGCCCGGGGCCGGTGTAGGCCTCCTCCAACGGTGCCGACGCGTCATCGCCCTCGGGGGCGATGACCCGGCGCACCGGCAGCCCGTGGGCCCGGGCGAACGCGAAGTCGCGCTCGTCGTGGGCGGGGACGGCCATGATCGCGCCGGTGCCGTAGTCCATCAGGACGTAGTCGGCGACCCACACCGGGATCGACTCGCCCGTCGCGGGGTTGACGACCGTGCGGCCGGTGTCGACGCCGGTCTTCGGCCGGTCGGCGTCGCCCCGGTCGGCGGCGGACGCCCGCGCGGCCGCGGCGACGTAGTGGCGCACCTCCTCCTCGCGGGGGGTGCCGGCGACGAGGCGCCCGACGGCGGGGTGCTCGGGGGCGAGGATGAAGAACGTCGCGCCGAACAGCGTGTCGGGGCGCGTCGTGAAGACCGGGATCTCCTCGCCGTCGCCGTTGAGGCGGAAGACCACCCGGGCGCCCTCGGAGCGGCCGATCCAGTTGCGCTGCATCGTCAGCACGCGCTCGGGCCAGTCGACCAGCTCGGACATGTCGTCGAGCAGCGCCTGCGCGTAGTCGGTGATGCGCAGGAACCACTGGGTGAGCTGCCGCAGCTCGACCTCGTGCCCGCACCGCTCGCAGTGGCCGTCCACGACCTGCTCGTTGGCGAGCACCGTCTGGTCGTTGGGGCACCAGTTCACCGCGGCCTCGCGGCGCTCCGCCAACCCGCGCTCCAGGAACCGCAGGAACAGCCACTGGGTCCAGCGGTAGTACTCGGGGTCGCTGGTGGCGATCTCGGTGTGCCAGTCGATGGCGAACCCGAGGCCCTTCAGCTGCTCCCGGATCCGGGCGATGTTCCGGGCCGTGACCTCCGCCGGCGGCTCCCCGGTGCGGATCGCGGCGTTCTCCGCCGGGAGGCCGAACGCGTCGTACCCCATCGGGTGGAAGACCTCGGCCCCGGTGCGGCGGCGGTAGTGCGCCACCACGTCGCCCATCGTGTAGTTCTTGACGTGCCCCATGTGGATCTCCCCCGACGGGTAGGGGAGCATCTCGAGGACGTAGGCCTTCGGCCGGTCCGGCGCCGGGGGCGTCCCGCCGTCCTGCGACACGGGGCTCGCCCGGAACGCGTCGTCGCGTTCCCAGGCCGCCTGCCATTTGGACTCGACGGGCGCGGGGTCGTACCGTTCCGGCAGGATTCGCGCGGGCGCCGACATCGGCGCGAGTATCGCATACGCTCAAGGGGTCCCATGACCACCACCCGCCCACCGGTGCTGATCCACGAGGCCGACGTCGCCGAGCACTTCGCGGGCATCATCGGGCTCTACCAGGCCCACGGGTGGACCCACGCGAGCGACCCGGCACGGCTGCGGATCGCCATCGAGCACTCGTCGTTCGCGGTGGTCGCGCTGGAGGGCACGCGGGTCGTCGGCTTCGCCCGGGCGATGTCCGACGAGGCCTTCGCCGTCTACATCGCCGACATCCTGGTGGCGCCCGACCGTCAGCGGCAGGGCATCGGCCGCACCCTCGCCGAGGCGATCCTCCACCACTACCCGATGGACCGGTTCCACCACCAGGTGCTCGTCGCCGAGCGCGGCGCCGAGGGCTTCTACCGGCGCCTCGGCATGGTCCCCGTGACGTCCTTCGGGTTGACCGCCTTCATCCGCTCCGGGCGGTAGCGCCCCGCGGCCGCCGGGCGACGGGCCCGGCGGCTAGCTGCGGACGAAGCGGCGCGCGGGGGCGTTCTCCTCGTCGATCTCCTCGTCCTCCATGCCGCCGCCGACCTGGTCGGCCAGGTCGAGGGCGAGCAGGCGCGAGAGGCGCTCCTCCACCTTGAGGAAGCGGTCGACGGACGGCAGGTCGCCGTTGGTCGCCGGCGTGTAGAGGGTCCGCCAGAGCTCCATCAGCGCCTCGACGTGGACCATCCGCCGGTCGGCGGCGAGCGTGCTGGCGCCGTCACGCGCCTCGCGGCTCACCATCTTGCGCGCCTGGCTGCGGGTCACCCCGAGGCGACCGGCGATCGAGTCGAGCGACTCCCCCGCCCGGCTCATCTGGATGGCCATCTTGCGCTGCCGGGCCGCATGCATGCGACGGCTCTCGGCTTCGTTGACCTCGGACATCCACGCCTCCGCTCGGATCTCGATGACGGGCGACTCCTATCACCGTCCGCCGCCCGTCGGGAAGCGGTTCCTCGCATTTCGCAAGAAGGGGACCGGCTGTCGAAAATGTTTCACAAAGCCCGTCGGCCGCACACCACCCGATCAGGGGGTCCCGCCCCCGACCCCCTCCGCCCACGTCGCCCCGAACGACTCCTCGTGGACGAGCGTCCGCCACGGGCGGCGGGCCTCCGCGAGCGCCGACCGGAGCCCGACGGGGAACGCGACGGGGTGCCCGAGGGGCGTCAGGTCGTGGACCCCGGCCGCCTCCGGACGGGTCGGGCGACCGCGCCGAGAGTGTGAAGTTTTCGCGAGGACCGGGCATCGGCCGCCCCCGTTCCGTCAGCGTGGGCCCCACGCACCGCTCGCCGGCGCCGCCCGAGGCGGCCCGGTGCGGCACCGGACGGCGTCTCGCGCCGGACGGGTGCGACGTGGCGACGGGCCCCCTCGAGGCGTCCGGTCGTCCTCCTGTTGGCCCGCGCGACGAGATCGCGTCGTTACATCTTGGCCCCGTGTCGAGCGGAGTCCGTGTAGCGAATTACATGACATGTCATTTCCTGTGAAGTCGACGTGCCGAAGTTGCTGAATGTTGTGTTCGCGACCGTTGATGCACGGGTCGCCGACACCCGCTTTCGGGCCGGGATCGGCCTGGGAATCGGCATCCCCCGCGGTCGGGGGGGCATGCGTGCCGGAACCTCGACCTTCGAGGGGTAGGAGCGTTTCGGAGGCCGACCTAGCGTGAATAACGGGTTGCGAAATCGACCGATCCGGAAATGACCTGATGTTCCATCGTGGAGGCCATTTCGATGAGACGGACGCAGGACGGAGCGCGCCGCCGCTCACCCCGTAGGACCCCCGCCACCGGTGGGGCACACGCATGACCGGGCACCACCCCGGCGGCGACGCCGGCACCCGTGGCGCGACGGGCACCCGGGAGGTGTCGCTGTCGTTCGTGATGCCGGTCTACAACGAGGCCCGCACCGTCGTCGAGGCGGTGCGCCAGGTGCTCTCCGTCGCGTACCCCGTGCCGGTCGAGCTGATCGTCGTGGACGACGGGAGCACCGACACCACCCTGCTCGAGCTCGCCGTGATCGACGACCCGCGGGTGCGGGTCCACCGCCACCCCGTGAACCTGGGCAAGGGCGCCGCCGTGCGCTCCGGCGTCCACATGGCGACGGGCACCCACGTGCTCCCGTTCGACGCCGACCTCGAGTACTCGCCCGACGACGTCCCCCGCCTGCTCGCCCCCGTCGTCGCGGGCCGCTGCGACGTGGTCTACGGCACCCGCCTCTTCGGCGTGAACACCGTCTACCAGTCGTACCGGTACGCGATGGGGAACCGGGTGACCACCCTCGTCGCGAACGTCCTCTTCGACTCGTACCTGAGCGACCTCCACTCGTGCCTGAAGCTCGTGCCGCGCGACCTGTTCAGCAGCCTGCGCCTCACCGAGACGGGCTTCGGCCTCGACACCGAGATCACGGCGTCCCTGCTGCGGCGCGGCATCCGCCCGTTCGAGGTGCCGATCAGCTACCACAGCCGCACCCACGCCGAGGGCAAGAAGATCTCCTGGAGGGACGGGGTCTCCTGCCTCCAGATCCTCGGCCGCGTGCGCTTCGCCCGCAGCCGCCGGACCCCCGACGGCGGCCGGCCGGTGGCCGTCCGCGTCGCGGCCCACGCGCACCCCGCCTCTGTCACCGACGGCGACGTGGGCGTCTCGCGGCTCCGCTGAGTCCCGCCACCCCACCCCGGTGGACGGCGGCCCCCGTCGTCGCCGTCGCCGTCCTGGCGCTCGCGGGCCTCGGGGTCGCGCAGACCGGCGCCGGCCGCGACGTGCTCGCCGACCTGGGCGTCGCCGCCCCGGTCGAGCCGTACACGGAGATCGCGTTCGCGACCCCCGACGCGCTCCCCACGTCCGACGGCGTGCTGCGCGTCCCGTTCACCGTCCGCAACGGCGAGGGCGCCGCGCGGACCTACGCCTGGACCGCGACGACCCGCCCCTCGGACGGCGCGGCCACGACCGTCGCCACGGGGCGCCTCTCCCTCGCCGACGGCGCGAGCGCCACCGTCCGCGCGCGCATCCCCGTCACCTGCGCCGGGAGCCGCACGCGGGTCGACATCTCCCTCGGCGGCGCCCACCGCACCATCGGCTTCTGGCTCGCCTGCGACGGGGGCACCCCGTGAGCGGCCGGCGCCCCGTCATCGCCCTCGTGAGCGACTCGATCCTGCCGTTCCACCGGGGTGGCAAGGAGCTGCGCTACCACGAGGTCGCGCGTCGCCTGGCGCGGACCGCCGACGTCCACGTCTACACGATGCGCTGGTGGGACGCTCCCGGGCCGCGCGTCGTCGACGGCGTCGCGTACCACGCGCTCTGCCGGCGCCTGCCCCTCTACGACGGCGAGCGGCGCTCGACGCGCCAGGCCGTCGTCTTCGCCCTCGCCTGCCTGCGGCTGCTGACCCGCCGCTTCGACGTCATCGAGGCCGACCACATGCCCTACCTCCAGCTGTTCACGCTGCGCCTCGTCGCCACGCTCCGGCGGCGGCGCCTCGTCGCGACCTGGCACGAGGTGTGGGGCCCCGCGTACTGGCGCCGGTACATGGGCCGCCCCGGCCGGCTCGCGTGGTGGATCGAGCGGGCCGCGATGCGGCTGCCCGACGAGATCATCGCCGCTTCCGAGGAGACGGGCCGCCGCCTGCGCGCCCACCTCGGCGACGACGCCCGCGTCGTCGTCGCGCCGAACGGCGTCGACCTCGACACCGTCCGGGCGGCCGTCGCGGGCGACGCGCCGACCGACCTGGTCGTCGTGGGGCGCCTGCTTTCGCACAAGCGCGTCGACATGCTGCTCGACGCCGTCGCGCTGCTGCACGCCGACGGGGTCCCCGTCACCTGCCGGGTCATCGGCGACGGCCCCGAGCGGGCCGCCCTGCACGCCCGGGCCGACGCCCTCGGGATCGCGGACGCCGTCGACTTCCGCCACGACGTGGACGACGCCGCCGACCTCTACGCGCTGGTGAAGGCCGCCCGCGTGTTCGCCTTCCCCTCCGAGCGGGAGGGCTTCGGCGTCGCCGCGCTCGAGGCCCTCGCCTGCGGCGTCCCGGTCGTCACGACGTCGGCGCCCGACAACCTCGCCGCCGCGCTCGTGCGCGACTCCGGCGCGGGGGTCGTCTGCGACCCGGACGCGCCGGCGCTCGCCGGGGCCGTCCGCGACCTGCTCGCCCGCGACGAGGCGCCGGTCCCCGACGACGCGTGGCTCCGCGGCCACGACTGGGACGCGGTGTCGGACCGCGTCATGACGGCGGTGCGCGCATGAGCCGCGCGCCGGAGCCGACGACGGGAGGACCGACCGTGTCCCGCACCCCCGAGATGTCCGTGATTATCTGCTCGCGCAACGGCGGCGACGGCATCGGCCGCGCCCTCGCGACGATCGCCGCGCAGACCGTCGCGTCCCGCCTCGAGGTGGTCGTCGTCGACGACGGCTCGACCGACGACACGGCCGCGGTGGCCGCCGCCCACGGCGCGCGGGTGATCCGCCACGCCACGAACCGCGGCCTCGCCGCGGCGCGCAACTCCGGCGTCCGCGCGTCGACCGCGCCGATCGTCGCCTTCATCGACGACGACTGCGAGGCCGACACCCAGTGGGCCGAGCGGCTACTCGACGCCCACGGCGAGGGCGTCGACGGCGTCGGCGGCAGCGTCACGCCCGGCCCGGGCGACGACTTCACGCGCGCCTACCTGCGCCGGCACAACCCGCTGGAGCCCCTGGAGATCGAGCTCGCGCGGAGCGCCGCCCTCTCCTACCGCCTGCGGCTGTACCTGACCCGTCAGTGGGTGCGTCGCCGCCTGCCGGAGCGGCGCGAGATCTTCAGCCCCGTCGGGGCGAGCATGTCGTTCCGCCGTGACGCGATCGAGCGGGCGGGGCTCTTCGACGAGCGCTTCGCGTTCGGCGCCGAGGAGACCGAGCTCTGCCACCGGATGCGCATGCAGCGGCCCGACGTGCGCTTCGTGCTCGACGCCCGGGCCCGGGTCGTCCACCACTTCCGCCCCTCGATGCGCGACACGCTCCGGCGCAGCCGCTCCTACGGGCGCGGCACCGCACGGTTCAGCCGCCGCTGGCCGTCGGTGAACCCGACGATCTACCCGGTCCCCGTGCTCGTCGCGGCGCTGGCCGCCGTCGCCGTCCGCCGTCCGCGCCTCGCCCCGCTCGCGCTCGCCGCCCCCGCCCTCGCGTTCCCGTCCGGGATCGCGAGCGCGATCCGCGCGGGCCGGCCCGCCCTGGTGCTCGACGCGTACGTCCAGCTGGTGCAGGAACTGTGCGCCAACGTCGGCGTCGTCGAGGGGCTCTGGCAGCACCGCGACCTGGAGCCCGCCGACGAGACCGCGACGACGGGTGCCCGGGCGCCCGCCGTGGAGGCGACGGCGTGACGACGACCCGCATCCCCCCGCCGCCGCGCGCGCCGGCCGGCATCGTCCCGTACCCCGGCGCGCCGCCGCTCGCCCCGCCCCCGCCGCCCGCGCCGGCCGCCGTGCGGTCCGGCGGCCGTGCCCGGGCGCTGGCGGCCCCCGCCGCCGGGCTCGTCGCGATCGCCGCGCTCGTGCCGGCACGCGAGCTGTGGCCCGCCCAGCTCCTGCTGCTCGGCCTGCTGCTCGTCGTCCCCGGCGTGGTCCTGCTGCGCGCCATCGGGGTGCCGCGGCGGGCCGTCGCGGCGACACCCGTCTACGTTCCCGCCGCGTCCCTCGCCGTGCTCATGGGGGCGGGCGCCGCGGTGAACTTCGCCGGACCCGCGCTCGGGGCCGGCACCCCGCTGCGCACGCTCCCCGTGCTGATCGCCGTCGAGGTCGTCGGCGTCCTTCTGCTGCTCGCGTCCGCCCTCCACACGCCCGCCCCCTCCACCGGGCCGTCGCGGATGCCGCTGCCGCGCGCCGGGGACCTGGTGCCGCTGCTGCTGCCGCTCGCCGCGGCGGCGGGCGCCGCCCGCCTCACCAACGGCGACGGGGCGGCGGTCGCCATCGTCGCCGTCGCGGCAGCCGTCGTCGTGTTGCTCGCCGCGGTCGTCGCCGCCCCGCGGCTCGACACCCGCCGCCTGGCGTTCATCGTCTTCTCGGTCGGGCTCGCCCTCGCCTGGTCGTTCTCGCTGCGCAGCGGGACCGTCTTCGGGTTCGACATCTCCGGTGAGCTCCCGATCGCCGACCTCACGGCCGAGACCGGCTCCTGGTCGCTCGCGCACCCCGGCGACGCGTACGGCGCGATGCTCAGCCTCACGATCCTGCCGGCGGTCCTGCAGGCCCTCACGGGGATCTCGACCCTCGTCCTCCTGAAGGCCGTCTACCCCGTGGTCTTCGCCCTCTTCCCCGTCGCCGTGTTCCTGCTGGCCCGGCGGCACCTGCCCGCGCGCTTCGCGCTCGCGGCGGCGGCGTTCGTGATCGTCCAGGCGAACTTCGCCCAGCAGCTCCCCGCCGTCGCCCGCCAGGAGATCGGCCTCGTCGTGTTCGCCGTGCTCGTCGCGGCGGCCGTCGACCGGCGGCTCCCCCGCGGACCGCGGGCGGCCCTCGTGGCCGTGCTGGGGCTGACCCTCGTCGTCTCCCACTACTCGACGACCTACCTCGCGATCATCCTGCTCGCCGCCGCGGTCGTGCTGCAGCTGCTCGTCGGCGCCGTGCGGCGTCCCCGGATGGCGGGCGGCGTCGTCGCCGCGCTGCTGGTGACCGCCGCCGGCGCGGCCCTCTGGTACGGGCCGCTGATGACCGACTCGGCCGGGAACGTCACCCGCTTCACCGACAGCGTCCGCGCCGACGGCCTGCAGCTCCTCCCGAATCGCGGGGAGGGCGAGGGCATCCTCCAGTCCTACCTCACGGGCAACGTCCCGACGTCCGCGACGCCCGCCGAGTACGAGCGCATCGCCCGGGACGACTACGCGAAGAACCGCCCGTTCGTCGTCCCCCTCCCCGACGCCGGGGACCCCCGGTACGCGCTGCAGGAGGCGACGGCCGCCCAGGGGCCCGAGCGCTCCCCCGCGGCCCGCACGGCGCTCGACCGGGCGCAGCTCGTGGTGCTGCAGCTCGCCAACGTCCTCGCCGTCCTCGGGGCCCTCGCCCTGGCGGTCCGCCGCCGCACCCCGCCGGCGCTGCGCGCCGTCGCGCTGCTCGGCCTCGGCGTCGTCGCGGCCCTCGCGCTCGTGCGGCTCAGCGGGACCGTCTCGGAGAGCTACAACCAGGACCGGGCCCTGATCCAGGCGCTCGTGCCGCTCTCCCTCGGTCTCGCGTGGACGGCCCACTGGGCGTGGCGGCGGACCGGTCGCCTCGGACCCGTCGTCGTCGGCGCCGTGACGCTCGCCCTCGGCGTGGTCGCGGTGAGCACGTCCGGCCTCGCCGGCGTCGTGCTCGACCGCCCGACCTTCAACCTCGCCGACCACGGCGAGGACGTTGAGCGCTACTACGTCAGCGGACCCGAGCTCGCCTCGGCCCAGTGGCTGCGCGCCGCCCGCTACCGCGGCGGCCCGGTCTACACCGACCGCTACGGCCAGCTCCGGCTGATCTCGGAGCGCGTGCCGACCGACGGCCTGTTCCTCGACATCACGCCCGCGACGCTCGACCAGCACGCGTGGATCTACGCGACGTCCGTCAACACCGTCGAGGGCCGCGCCCGCGCCGCGAACGGCAACCGCTTCACGACCTACCGGTTCCCGGACCGGTTCATCGGCGACCACTGGAACACGGTCTACGCCAACGGATCCTCGGAGGTGTTCCACCGATGAGCACGACCGCCGCACCACCGACCGTCTCGTTCGTCGTGATCGCCTACAACGAGGAGGCGAACATCGCCGACTGCCTGGAGTCGCTGCGCGCCCAGGCGGCCGGCTGCGACGCCGAGTTCATCGTCGTCGACGACGCATCGACGGACGCCACCCGCGCGGTCGCGCGGGACTTCGCCGGCCGCGAGCCGCGGGCCCGCCTCGTGGAGATGCCCGTCAACGGGGGCCGCGGCGCCGCACGGCGGGCGGGCGTGGAGGCCTCCCGCGGCGACTACGTGGCGTTCGTCGACGCCGACATCGTGCTGCCGCCCCACTGGCTCGGGACCACGCTCGCCTGCCTCGGCGACGGGGCCGACGCGTGCGGCGGCGTCGCGGTCCCCGACGGCGACGTCACGTACCTGTCGAACCGGTTCCGCCTGCGCCCGCGCCCCGTCGCCCCGACGGCGGCCGTCACGGGCAACAACGGCCTGTTCCGCCGGTCGGTCTTCGAGCGCGTCCAGTTCGCCGCCCGCAAGCGGAGCGGCGAGGACGTCGACATCGTGCACCGCATGGGGGCCGCGGGGATGCGCGCGACGACCCTGCCGGACCTGCTCGTGGACCACCGGGAGGCGAAGGGGTTCGTCCGCTCGGTGCGGTGGCTGTTCGAGAGCGGCGTCGGCGCGAGCGCGCAACTGCGGGAGCAGCGGCGCCTGCGGACACCCGACGTGGCCTTCGCCGGCGCCGTCGCGGCGGTGCTCGCCGCGGCCGGGCTCGCCGTCACCGGCCGGGTCCCGGCGCGCACCGCGCCGGTCCTGCCGCTCGCCTACGTCGCCGTCACCGCGGGGGCCCACCTGTGGACCCGGTTCGACGTGCGCGCCACGCCGGCCCGCAGCGCCGCGGCGTGGGCCTGCAACGGCGCCCTGATCGCCGGCTACTACGCGGGCCGCCTGCGCGGGCTCGCCGGGACGGGGGGTGGGCGGTGATCTCGATCGTCGTCATCAGCAAGGACGAGCGCGGCCTCGACGCGACCCTCGGCGCGGTGCAGGAGCAGGCCGCCGCCCTGGGACGTCCCGCCGAGACCGTCGTCGTCGACGCCTCCGAGGGGCGGCTCGACGACATCCGCGATCGCCACCCCGCCGTGAGGTGGATCGCGTTCACCCGCCCGGCGGGGGTGGCCGTCTCGATCCCGCACCAGCGCAACGCGGGCGTCGCCGCGGCCCGGGGCGACGTGATCGTGTTCACCGACGCCGGCTGCGACCCCGCCGACGGCTGGCTCGCCGCCCTCGTCGCCCCCCTCGACGCGGGCGAGTCGGTCGCCGCCGGGGTCGCCCTGACCGCCGACGGCCGTGGCATCTACGACCGTCACGTGCGCGAGGGCGCCACGGAGGAGTACCTGCCGGAGTGCCCCACGATCACGATGGCGTTCACGCGCGCCGCCTTCGACGCGGTCGGCGGCTTCGACGAGGCGTTCCAGTACGGCTCCGACATCGACTTCTCGTGGCGGCTCGTGGACGCCGGGTACCGCATCCGCGCGGTACCGGGGGCCGTCGTCAGCCACGACTGGGGGGACGTGTCGCGCCAGGTGCGCCGCGGATACCGCTACGGCCGGGCGCGGGCGCGTCTGTACCGCAAGCACCGGTCGCGCCTGGCGGGCGCGCTGCGCAGCGACCCCATGGTGCTCGTGTACCCGGTGTTCCTGCTGGGCCTCCCCCTCACCCTGAGGTACCGCCTCTACCCCGCCCTGCTGCTGATCCCGGCGTGGCGCAACCGCGCCGACGGGCCCGTCCGGGTCCTCGCCGACCACCTGGCATTCGGTGCCGGCGTCCTCCGGGAGGTCGTGCGCCGGTGAGGATCCTCGCGCTGCCACGGAACGCGAACCCCTATCAGGAGGCCCTGTACGGGGAGATCCGCCGTCTAGGGATACCCGTGGCGTACCTGGGGGAACTGACGCGCTCACGCACCCTCAACGTGCTGCTCCTGCCCCTCGAGATGGCGGTGCGCCGCGCGTTCGGCTGGCGCGTCGTGCACCTCCATTGGGTCTTCGAGTTCGCCCTCCCCGGGGCGGGGCGCGCGCCTGTCATGCGCAGGGTCGCCCAGGCGTTCTTCGGGCTCTGGCTGCGCCTGCCGCGCGCCTTCGGCATGACCCTTGTCTGGACGGCGCACAACGCGCTACCCCACGACCGCATCTTCCACGACGACGTCGCCGCGCGGCGCGCGCTGGTCGGGGCTTCCGACCTCGTCATCGCGCACTCCACGGCGACCCTCGAGGCTCTCGAGGAGATCGGCATCCGTCCCGACAGAGCGATCGTGGTGCCCGTCGGACGGTCGGCGTCGGACGCGGCGCCCGCGCCGCGCACTGCTGACGGCACGACTCGACTGCTCTTCTTCGGTCGGGTCGCCCCGTACAAGGGCGTCGAGGACCTCCTGACGGCACTGGACGGGGTCCCGGACGACACGCGCGTGGCGGTGGACGTCGTGGGCGCCTGCGATGACCCGACCCTCCGACGGACCCTGACCGAACGCGCATCCCGGGCTCGCCATCCCGTGAAGCTGTCGCTCGGGCACGTGCCGGACGGGGACCTCGCCGGCCTTCTCGCCGACACGGATGCCGTCGTACTCCCCTTCCGCCGCGTGACCACGAGCAGCAGCGCGATCCACGCCCTGGACCACGGGCGCCCGGTGATCGTCCCGGACCTCCCCGCCCTGCGCGAACTGCCGTCCGACGCGACCATCCGCTACGACGGGACCCCGCAGGCCCTCGCGACGACCATCAGGGACGTCGCCGCCATGGACGACGACGACCGGCAGCGCAGGTGTGCCGCCGCCCGCGCGTACACTCCGCCGTCCTGGGCCGAGATCGCCGAGCAGACGATCGACGGCATGCGACGCGCCATGGACGCGCGATGAGGGGCCTCCGGGGTCGCGTCGCCGGTCACTCGATCGTCCGGCGCATCACCGAGGACGCCCTCTACCGCGGCTCGACGCTCCTCCTCCTCAACACCGCGCTGCTGTCGGGCTTCGGCTTCGCCTTCTGGGCCGTCGCCGCACGGCTCTATCCGACGGATGCCGTGGGCGCCTTCGCGGGCATCACCGCCGGGGTCGGGTTGCTCGGCGCGGTGGGGGCCCTCGGTCTGCCGAACACGCTGATGCGCCATCTCGCGCTCGCGCCGAGCGCCCGGCAACTCGCCACGGTCGCCGTCGTCGCGTCGACCACCGCGGGCGGCGCCCTCTGCCTGATCGTCGTGCTGTTCCTCGGCGGTCACCTGCCTGGCGAGCTGGACCTGGCGCAGGCGGACCATCGCATCCTGGTCGCGGTCCTCGCGATGCTGGCAGCGGTCGGTGCCGTCATCGACGGAGGGCTGATCGCGCTGCGGTCCACGCGACAGATCCTCACCAAGAACCTCGCGGGGAGCATCGCCAAGCTCGGCGTCCTCGGGGCGCTCGCGGCGAGCGGTGTGCTCGGGATGGTGGGGCTGGTCACCGCCTACGGGATCGGGGCCGGACTGGCCGCGTTCCTCGGCGGCGTCGCGCTGTTCCGCCGTGTGCGCTCGGGCGGCGGGATCGCGCCCCCGCGACGCGACCTCCGACGGTATCTGTCCTTCTCGGGGAGCAGCTACCTCGGCACCGTCGTCGGCATCCTGCCCGCCACCATCGTGCCCCTCATGGTCCTGACCCTCCTGGGGCCCGAGGAAACCGCGTACTTCACGATCGCGTTCATGCTCGCCAGCTTCCTCAACTTCGTCCCCTCGACGACCGCGCAGGTCCTGATGGCCGAGGTGAGCCGCGGCGACCGGGCGCTGCGGGTCGTCGTGTCGAAGGCCGTCCGGCACGTCTACTCGCTGCTGCTCCCCGCGGTCCTGATCCTCGTCCTGGGCGCGCCGTTCGTGCTGAGGATCTTCGGCCCCGGATACGCGGACGGGGCGACGACGTGCCTGCAGCTCCTCGGCCTCGGAGCCCTCGCGACGGGGTGCACGTACCTGATCGACGCCATCCTCGCGGCGCGGGACCGCATGGGCGCGTACATCGCGATGAACGTGGCCAACGCGCTCCTCGTGCTCGGGCTCGTCGGCCTCGCGCTGCCCCACGGGCTCGCCGCCGCCGGCGCGGCGTGGGTGGTCGCCCAGGCCGCTTCGGTCGCGCTCGGGCTCGTGGCGCTGCGCGTCACGGGCGTCTGGCGGTCCCCGGGCTCTCGGGCGTCGCTCGCTCTGGCGGGCGCCGCGGCGGAGGCGGAGTCCTACGGGCCGGGGCGGGGATGACGGCAGAACCCCGCGTACCGCGCCCCTCGCCCACGGCGCCCGACACGCTCGCCGTGGTGATGGCGACCTACGACGGCGGCCGCTGGATCGGGGAGCAGCTCGCGAGCATCGCCGCGCAGACGCGGCCGCCCGACCTGCTGGTCGTCTCCGACGACGGATCGACCGACGACACCGTCGACGTCGTCGCGCGGTTCGCCCGCACGGCGCCGTTCCCGGTGCGCCTCGTCGACGGTCCGCGCACCGGCCTCGCCGACAACTTCTGGAGCGCCGCCGCGCGCGCCGGCGGGTGCGAGCTGATCGCCTGGGCCGACCAGGACGACGTCTGGGAGCCGGCGAAGCTCGCGCGGTGCGAGGAGGCCCTCCGGCGCAGCGGGGCGGCGTTCGCGTGCCACTCGGCGGTGGTCGTCGACGACGCCCTCCGGCCGACCGGGCGCCGCTTCCCCGACCACCGGCGCGACGTCGTCCTCGGACCGCTCGAGGGCGACCCGTGGGACGTCCCCTCCGGCTTCGCGTCCGTCTTCCGGCGGGAGCTCCTCGACGGGATCCGCTGGGGGGACCGGCCGACCTCCCACCAGACCGGCCGGCCCGTCAACCACGACCACGCCGTCTCCCTCCGCGCGTTCGCGGGGGCGTCGCGGGTCGCGGTCGCCGACCCCCTCGCCCGGTACCGCCAGCACGGCGGCAACGCGGCGGGCGCCCCGACCGTCCACGGCGCCGCGTCGGTGCGCGCGGCGATGGCCGTCGGCGGGGCCCAGTTCCGCCGCCTCGCCGTCATCGCCCGCGGGTACGGCGACCACGTCGCCGGCCTCGACGGCGTCGCGCCCGGCGCCGCGGACTACTTCACGCGCCTCGCCGGGCGCTGCGACCTGCGGGCCGCGTCGTACGAGCCCCGCCGCGCGACGCGACGGGTGCGACGCCTGGCGGGTGGCCTGCGCGCCGGCGTGTACGCCCCCCGGACGCGGGGCGGCTTCGGGCCCCTGGCGCTCGCGAAGGACGCCGTCGACGTGGGCGTCCGGGGGCTCTCACGGTCGGAGCCGGCCCCCACCTGACGACGGTCCCGGGGGGATCAGGCCCCGGTGGAGGCCGCGCCCGCGCGGCGCACCGCGGCGTACGCGAGGTGGAGCCCCACCCCGACGACGAGGGTGAAGCCGACGGCGATCGCGAGGCTCCGCGGCTCGCTGAGGTGGCCGGCGAGCTCGGTGACCATCCCGGCGGGGTCGCCGAGCACGTCCCAGCTGTTCCAGCGCAGCACCCGCCCCAGGTAGATCCCGACCGCGGACAGCCAGACGCAGAGCGGCAGCACCAGCCGCACCGACCGGCCCCCGAGGCGCAGCCGGACGGCCTCCTGCACCGCCGAGACCGCGACGACGAAGAGCAGGAGCCCCGTCACGGCGAACGACACCAGCACGGCGAGGAGCAGGGTGCCGGACCCGCCGTAGCCGTCGTCGAGGTGGATCAGGTCGGTGACCATGTACGGGGCGTTCGGCAGGAAGAGCAGCCACGCGACCCCGGCGACGGCCAGCACCGCGGCGGGCGCGCGGCCGCGCGCGCCGCGCAGGATCACCCAGGCGAGACCGACCGGTATCGCGGCGAGGAACAGGTTCCAGGCCATCCAGATCAGCGACGAGCCGGGGTCGTCCCACAACCACGCGCCAAGGAGGCCGAGCGACACCGCCGACGCCGTGAGCGCCGCCGGGACCGGTCGCCGGAGTCTGCGGATGCGGTCCGTCATCCGGTCATGCAAGCACAGGGCGCCGGGGACGGGCGACCCGCCGGGCTCAGGAGCGCCGGGCGCTCGGCAGGCCGCGGGCGGCGTCGGAGGCCGCCGCCCGCCCGAAGTGGCGGGCGTAGGTGGAGAGGCCCCTCCGGTTCTTCTGGATCTCGAGGCAGCCGACGAGCTGGTCGTTGTTGAAGTACGACTGGTAGGCGACGCGGTTGTTGCGCACCAGGGCGGCGATGGCGGCGACGAAGACGGGGTTGTCGCCCCCGCCCTTGTGGCGCGCCGAGATGAGGCCCCACTCCGGCAGGCTGATCGGCTTCCCGTGCCGCCGCGCGAACGCCAGGATCTCGGAGAGGCCGCCGGGCTGGGAGATGATCGCGTTCCACCGCGCCGGACCCGGGGCCGGCAGCGGCGGGCCGGCGGAGTCGTAGACGTCGATGCCGATCACGTCGACCACGCGGTCACCGGGGTAGATCTTCTCCAGCGGGATGTCCCGGTAGGCGGAGTTGAGGTTCCAGTCGAGCGTGAAGCGGGCGCCCGGGACCGACGTGAGGACGCGCGCGAACCGCGCCCAGTACGCCCTCCAGTGGGCGAAGTCGGCGTCGGTGCGTCCCACGTGGTCCGCGTTCCAGTCGCCGTTGGCCTCGTAGCCCAGGCGGATGACGGACCGGCCGAGCCCGGCGCGGACGAGGTTGCGGCCGAGGGCGCGGATGTGGCGGTCGTAGGCGCCCGACGCGCCGCGGCGGCGCCAGTCGGCCGGCATCCCCTGCGTCGGGATCATCGACTGGCCGATCACCATGCGGCGGGCCTGCGGGTCGGCCCGCACCCACGCCGCCCAGCCGTAGTCGGGGTCGGGGTGGTCGAGGAACCACGGGTCGGTCCAGTCCTCCCACGTCGCCACGTTGTTGTAGATCGACGCGCACCGGAAGGGCACGCCGATGCGGCGGCCGATGGCCCGCATCTCGCGCATGCTGTTGTGGCTGTAGATGCAGGCGGTCTTCGCGTCGCCCGTGGCGGGGGCGGGTGCGGGGCCGGGCTTCACGGCGCGGGCGACCGACGCCGCGGGGGCGGCCTCCGCCGCGCCGGGCTCCGTCGCCACGACCGCCGCGGTCGCCGTCGCCGCGAGGCATGCGGTCGCCACGACGATCCATGCGGACGCGCGGCGGAGCGTTGCCCGGGGGGCGAGCGGCACCGGTGGGGACCTCCGTGTCGGATGGCGGGCGCAGCCGTCCCGGCCCGCCCCACCAGGTCTATCGACGGTCCCCCGCCCGGGGTGAGCCGGGCGGGTCCCCCTCAACCTCCGGCGGGGGCCCCGGCGCGCCGGGCCGCGGCGAAGACCGCGCGGATCTCGTCCTCGTCGCGGTCGCCGTGGAAGCGCACCGAGTGCGTGATGAGGGCGGGTCCCGCGAGGAGGTCCTCGGGGGACGCCGGCAGCCCGCGCCACCGCACGGCCATCGGGTCGCCGGGGCGGCTGAAGTCGCCGATCCCGAACCCCGCGGCGACGGTGAGGAGGGCGAACACCTGGTCCTCCCCCAGGTGGGAGTCCGCCATCTCGGGCATGTCGAGCAGCCCGCGCGACGCGAGCGACCGCACGGCCGCCCCCGTCTGGAGGTAGGCGCCGCCGAGGGCGTGCTCCCCGTGCCGGTAGCCGTTCGCCGTCGCGCGGTCAAGCAGGCCGCGGAGCCGGGCGCGCAGCCGCGGGTGGCGCCAGCCGCGCCAGCCGGTCTCGGCCCGCAGCGTCGCGGCGGCCGGCGCGAAGTCCCGGGGGCTTCCGTCCGGGCCGGTGCGGTACGCGCCGAGCAGTCCGAGGCCCGGCTCCTCCGCGAAGCGGCGGAGCGCGGCGTCCTCGATGCCCGCACCGATGAGCAGGGCGTCGGTGTCCATGCGCAGCAGCAGGTCGAACCGCCAGTGGGCGCAGGCGTGGGAGTGCCCCGCTGCGATCTTCACCCACAGGCCACCCCACCCGCCGGACGCCCCCGCGGGGGCCGGCACGACGTGGACGTCGGGGTCGCCGGCGACCGATGCCGCGAGGGCGTCCGACCCCGTGTCGTCGACGAGCACGACGGCGCGGGAGGGATCCGTGTACGCCCGGACGCTCTCGAGCGTGTCCGACGGGTCCTCACCCGGGCCGATCGGCATCACGACGACGAGGCGGACGTGTTCGAGCGGCATCACGTCGGTCACGGGCGACGTCCCCTCCGTCTCGGCCCCGGCGCGGATCGCGGGGCGGAACGACGAAGGCCCCGCGGTGACGGGGCCTTCGTGAAGTGGAGGATACCGGGATCGAACCGGTGACCTCTACGCTGCCAGCGTAGCGCTCTCCCAGCTGAGCTAATCCCCCGGGACGAGCGGAGTATAAGGAGCCTCTCCCCCGCTCGCAAAACGCCCGGCACCGCGCGGACTACGAGGCCGCGGCCACGTACTCCTGGCGGGGGGCCTCCTTCCAGAGGCGGTCGAGGCGGTAGAAGTCGCGCGACTCCGGCGTGAACACGTGCACGACGCAGTCGAGGAGGTCGACGAGGATCCACTCGCCCTCGCGCGCGCCCTCGACGGTGCGGGGGACGACGCCGTGGTCGGCCTTCATCCGGATCCGCAGCTCCTCGGCGATCGCCTTGGTCTGACGCGGTGTCTGACCGGTGCACACGACGATGTAGTCCGTGTACGACACGAGCCCCGACATGTCGAGGATCACGATGTCCCTGGCGTTCTTGGACTCGGCCAGGGCGGCGGCGGCGAGGGTCAGCTCGAGCGGGGTCGCGGGGGTTCCTTTCGCGGCTCTACGGATGGCGAGGGTACCAGACCGTCCCGGACGAGAGCCCTCTCGACGGGACCGGGCAGCAGGTGCCCGACGGGGACGCCCGCGGCCATCCGGGCGCGGATCATGCTCGCCGACACGCCGATCGGCGGGACGTCGAGCAGGTCCGCCCGGCCCGGGGCGACCCGGTCGGCGAGGGCGGCGAGGGCGTCCGCGCCGACGCCGCCGCGCCCGACCACCGCGAGGCGGGCGAGGCGCAGGATGCGCTCCGGGTCGTGCCAGCCCGGGAACCCCTCGAGCTGGTCCGCCCCCAGCACGAACCACAGGCGGACACCCGGCTCGGCGGCGGCCATCGCCTCGAGGGTGTCGGCGGTGTAGCTCGGTCCCGGGCGCTCCAGCTCGACACGCGACACCACCAGCCCCGGGCGGCCCGCGACGGCCTCCTCCAGCCACGCGGCCCGCTGCTCGGCCGGTGCGATCGCGACGCCCGGCTTGTGGGGCGGGCGGTGGGCGGGCACGAGCCGCACCTCGTCGAGCCGGAGCTGCCAGAGGGCCTCGCAGGCGACGACCAGGTGCCCGATGTGGGGTGGGTCGAAGGTGCCCCCGAGCACCCCGACCGCGCGCGGCTCAGCGGAGGTGGCCGTGACCGGTGACGAGGTACGTGTAGCTGGTCAGCTCCGACAGGCCGATCGGCCCGCGGGCGTGCAGCTTCTGGGTGGAGATGCCGATCTCGGCGCCCATCCCGAACTCCCCCCCGTCGGTGAAGCGCGTCGACGCGTTCACGTAGACGACGGCGGCGTCGACGGACGCCTGGAACTCGCCGGCGGCCTCCAGGGAGTCGGTCACGATCGCCTCGGAGTGCCCCGAGCCGAACCGGGCGATGTGATCCACCGCCTCCTCCAGCGACGCCACGACCCGCACCGCGAGGACGAGGTCGAGGAACTCCGTCGCGTAGTCGGCCTCGGTGGCCTCGGCCAGCCCCCCGGCGGCGTCGCCCAGCAGGTCGAGCCCCGCCCGGTCGACCCGGAGCTCCACCCCGCTCCCCATCAGCCGCTCCGCCGCGAGCGGCAGCACCGCGGGGGCGGCGTCGCGGTGCACGAGCAGCGTCTCCGCGGCGTTGCAGACCCCGGGCCGCTGCACCTTCGCGTTGACGGCGATCTTCACCGCCATCGCGGGGTCGGCGTCGGCGTGGACGTAGACGTGGTTGTTGCCCGACGCCGCGTAGATGACGGGGACCCGGGTGTGCTCCCGCAGGAACGCCTTCAGCTCCTCGCCGCCGCGGGGGATGACGAGGTCGACGTCGCCCTCCATCTGCACCAGCTCGCGCATCTCGTCGCGGTCGGACCCGAGCAGGGCCACCGACCAGCGGGGGGCGTCGGCCTCGATCAGGGCGCCCGTCAGGACCTCGGCGATGATCTGGTTCGAGCGCATCGCGAGGCGGCTGCCCCGCAGGATCACCGCGTTGCCGCTCTTCAGGCACAGCCCCACGGCGTCGGCGGTGACGTTCGGCCGGCCCTCGTAGATGACCGCGACCACGCCGAGGGGGACACGGCGGCGCACGATCTCGAGGCCGTTCGGCAGCCGCCGGCCGCCGTCGACCACGCCGACGGGATCCGGCAGCGCCGCGACCGCCCGGAGCCCCGCCGCCATGTCGGCGACGCGGTCCTCGTCGAGGAGGAGCCGGTCGATGAGGGCGGGTGCGGTGCGCGCCCGCTTCGCGGCCTCCACGTCGAGCCGGTTGTCGCGCAGGATCTCCCCGGAGCGCCGCTCCAGGGCCTCCGCCATCTCGAGGAGCACGGCGTCGCGGTGGTGCCCGGGCAGGCGCGCGAGGACCCGGCTCGCGGCACGCACGTCGGCGACGACTCGTCGGAGGCCGTTCACGATCCGTCCATCAAACCACGCCGCCCGCGGCCGGGCCCGCGGCGGAGCGGGGGTCGGCGGCGAGCACGAACTCGTCGCGGTGGATCACCTGCGGCGCGGCCTCGGGGACCCGCTGGCGGACGTCCTCGGTCTTGAGGCCGGCGACGAGGCGGACCTCGTCGGCCGACATCGCCGAGATCCCCTTCCCGACGACCCCGCTCCCGTCCGAGCCGACGACCTCGACCGCGTCACCCGCCTGGAACGCGCCCTCGCTCGCGACCACGCCGACGGCCAGCAGGGACGTGCCGCGCTCGCGCAGGGCGCGGGCCGCCCCGTCGTCGACCACGATCCGCCCGAGGGTCGGCTTCGCGTGGCGGAGCCAGAGCTTGAACGCCGCCTCGGGCCGCGACGCCGGGCCGAAGCGGGTGCCGACGTGGTGGCCGGACGAGACGGAGGGGATGACGCCGTCGGCGCTGCCGGAGGCGATGACGCAGGTCACCCCTCCCCCGGTCGCCATGCTCGCCGCCGCCACCTTGCTCGCGATCCCCCCGCGTCCCCGCCCGGAGCCGGGCATCGTCGCGAGCGGGACGGTGTCCGGGGGCGTCCCCGCCGGCACGTCGCCGAGCAACTCCGGGCCGTCGGGGCCCGCGACGTAGAGCCCGTCCCGGTCGGTGAGCAGCAGCAGCCAGGTCGCGCCGATCAGCAGCGCCACCTGGGCGGCGAGGACGTCGTTGTCGCCGAAGGTGAGCTCGTCGGTGGCGGTGGTGTCGTTCTCGTTGATGATCGGGATCGCACCGAGCTCGGTGAGCCGGCGAAGGGTGGTGCGGGCGTTGAGGTACGACGACCGCGCCGCGAGGTCCCCGGAGGTCAGCAGCACCTGCGCCGGGACCACGCCGTGCGGCGCGAACGCCTCGGCGTACCGCTGGAAGAGGACGCCCTGGCCGACCGCGGAGGCGGCCTGCAGGTCGGGGAGGGCGGTCGGCCGCTCGCGCATCCCGAGCCGCCCGAGGCCGCAGGCGATGGCGCCGCTCGTCACGAGCACGGGGTGGTGCCCCTGGCGACGCACCCGGACCAGGTCGCGCACCCGCGCCTCCAGCACCTCGTGGCGCAGCTCCCCCGCTGCGTCGACGAGGGTCGACGAGCCGAGCTTCACGACGATGACGGCCACGTGCGCGCCCTAGGAGAGGGCCGACAGGATGCGTGCGCGCAGCTCCGGGACGCCCGTCCCCGTGACGGCGTCGACGGCGACGTCGGCGAAGGACGTGTCCGCGCCCTCCTCGTCGGCGCGGGTCGCCACCAGCAGGCGGACCGCGTCCGGGGGGATGAAGGTGGTGAGGCCGGCCTCGGCGCGGGCGATGCGGTCGGCGGCGGGCTCGGGGTCGGCGGCGTCGACGCAGTGGATCACGAGGCGGGCGCGCTCGAGCTGCTCGAGGTGGCCGTCGCGGCGGTGCACGCCCTCGGCGTCGAGCCCCGGCAGGTCGGCGAGGGTGTAGAGCACGCCGTCCTCGTCCTCGAGCGGACCGAAGGCCGGCTCGCGGGTGGACTGCGGGTAGGCGGCGACCACCACGGCGGCGCCGGTGAGCGCCTCGAGGAGCGCGCTCTTGCCGGAGTTGGGCAGCCCGACGAGCGCCGCGTCGATCGGCAGCCGCAGCTCGAGGGTGATCCAGGCCTCCTCGCCGGGGCCGCCGGGGACGGTCGTGCGGGGGGCGCGGTGGGTGGAGCTGCGGAACGCCCGGTTGCCGACGCCGCCGTCGCCGCCGCGCGCGACGGGCACGCGGTCGCCGACGGCGTCGAGCTGGGCGATGGTGTGGCCGTCGCGGATGACCCGGGTGCCGGGCGGGACGGGCACGATCAGCTCGGACCCGGCGGGCCCGTGGCGGTTCTTGCCCTCGCCGTGGCCGCCGTTCGGCGCACGGTGGTGGACGGCGTGGCGGAAGCGGGAGAGGTCGGTGACCTGCTCGTCGGCGACGAGCACGACCTTGCCGCCGCGCCCGCCGTTGCCCCCGTCGGGTCCGCCCTTCGGGATCTTGGGCTCGCGGCGGAACGACATGCAGCCGTTACCGCCGTGGCCGCCCTCCACGTTGATCTGAGCTCTGTCCGTGAAGGGCACCGCCGCGCCGCGCCCCCCGCTCAGACGGCGGCGGGCTCCTCGGGGTGGACCGAGATGCGGCGCCCCTTGTGACCCGTCGTGAACTCGATGCGGCCGGTGACGGTCGCGAAGATCGTGTGGTCGCGCCCGATGCCCGTGCCGGGGCCCGGGTTGAAGCGGGTGCCGCGCTGGCGGACGATGATCGACCCGGCGGGGACGACCTGGCCCCCGAAGGCCTTCACGCCGAGCATCTTCGGCTTGGAGTCACGCCCGTTGCGGCTGGAGCCGCCACCCTTCTTGTGTGCCATGTCGGAGCTCCCCTGCCCTCAGCCGGCGGTGATCGACTCGATGCGCACCCGGGAGAGACGCGAGCGGTGCCCGCGGGTCTTCCTCGAGTTGCGCTTCGGCTTGTAGGTGAAGACGCGGATCTTGGTGCCGAGCACGTGCTCCTCGACGGTCGCGCTGACGGTCCCGCCGTCGGCGATCCCGTCCGAGTCGCCGGTGGCGAGGACGCGCGGCGCGAAGCTGGCGCCCTCCTCCTCGGCGAGGCGGTCCACGAGCAGGGTCTCCCCTTCGCGGACACGGTATTGCTTGCCCCCGAGGGCGATGACGGCGTAGTTCGGCACGTTCCTGTCCTGACCGTTTGACGAGCGACGGCGGATATTAGCGATCGGCGCGGCCGACCGCCACGCACCGTGCCCCTTTGACCACCGGCCCACGCCGTGTAGAACCGCGCCGTGAGGCACATCCCCAGCGCCGCCGCCGTCGTGGCGGCCCTCGTCTGCGCCCTCCCGGCCGCGGCCGCGGGGGGGACGCTGGTGGTCGCGGCCGCCGAGGACCCCGACAGTCTCGACCCCGCCATCGCCTACGACACCGAGAGCTGGCAGGTGCTCGTCAACGCCGGCGAGGGCCTCGTGGCCTACCGCCACGCCGCGGGCGCCGCGGGCGCGGAGGTGGTGCCGGCCCTGGCGCAGGCGATGCCGTCCGTCTCGGCCGACGGCCGCCGCCTGGTCTTCCGCGTCCGCCGCGACGCCCGCTTCGGGCCGCCGGCGAACCGGGCGGTGCGGCCGTCCGACCTGAAGGCGAGCATCGAGCGCCTGTTCCTGGCGGGCTCCCCTGGTCGCGGCCTCTTCCGGAGCATCGCGGGCGCGACGCGGTTCGAGGCGACCCGCAGCGGCGGCATCCCGGGCCTCGTCGCGCGCGACGGCGCCCGGACGCTCGAGGTGCGGCTGGTGCGCTCCGACCCGGCGATCCTGCGGGTGCTGGCGCTGCCGTTCGCGTTCGCGCTGCCCGCCGGCACCCCGGCGACGCCGCAGGCGGGCCCGGGACTCGCCTCCGCGGGCCCGTACCGGGTCGCGGCGTACACCCCGGGCGCGGGGATCGAGCTGGCCCGCAACCCCGGCTACGCCCCCGGCGCGGCGACCCGTGGCGCGGCGGGGCCGGACGCGATCAGCGTGCGCCTCGGCCTCTCCCCCGAGGAGGGCGCGGCGCTGGTGCGCGGCGGGCGGGCCGACTACGTGCAGCCGCGGCCGTCGGGCGACGACGTCGCCGCTGCGGCGGCGTCACCGGCCGCGCGGGTGCGCCGCCACGTGGAGGGCACGACCTACTACTTCTTCATGAACACCCGCCGCGCCCCGTTCGACGACGTGCGGGTGCGCCGCGCGGTGGGCCTCGCCATCGACCGGGCCGCCCTGGCGAAGGCGTTCGAGGGGCAGGCGGTCCCGACGGCGCAGGTCCTCCCGCCCGGCGTCCCGGGACGTCGCGTCACGCCCGCGGCGCCCGCGCCCGACGTGGCCGCCGCCCGCCGGCTCGTCGCGCAGGCCGGCGCCACCGGGGCGTACGTGACGGTGTGGGGCCAGACGAACACCCCCTCCCCCGACGTCACCGCCCGCCTCGCGCGCACCCTCGACGCGATCGGCCTGCGGGCGACGTCGCGGCTGTGGGAGCGCACGACGCTGCTCGCCACGCTCGCCGACCCCGCGGCCCCCTCCCAGATCGGGTACGCGCGCTGGCGCCAGGACTACCCCGACGCGGCGGACTGGTTCCCCCTGCTCCTCTCCGGCGACGGCATCCGTCCGGGGGCGACCCTGAACTACGCGCTCCTCGACGACGACGCCCTCGACCGGCGCATCGCCGCGGCCGCCGCGACGTGGGACGACGCGACCCGGGCGCGGCGCTGGCAGGGGGTCGAGGCGGCGGTCGCCCGGAGGGCGGCGTGGGCGCCGTTCGCCAACACCGTCCGCCGCGACATCGTCTCCCGCCGCGTCGCCGGCTACGTGCCGCACCAGGTCTACGGCTTCCTCTGGATGCGGGCGCGGGTGCCCTGACCCGGGCCGGCCCGCGGGGGGCCGGCCCGGCCGGACGTCAGGTGGTGGAGCGGGAGGAGACCCGGCGGCGCGCGGAGGCGCCCCGCCCGGTCGACGCCGCCGCCGCCGGGGTGGACCCCGCGGCGGCCGGCTCCTCGAGGGCCCGGACGCGGACCGCGTCGAGCTTCATGGAGCCGTCGCGCTCCAGGTCGATCTTCACGCCCGTCTCGGCCTCGAGGTCGGCCTGGCGGGCACCGTCCTCACCGGTCAGGACGTCGGCGATGCGGGGGTGCACGACCACGGCGACGCGGTCCGACGCGCGACCGGCCAGCGTGCGCCGCAGCTCGCGCTCGATGGTGATCGCGTGCGTCTCGTCGCTCGGAACGACGCCGACGCCGAGACAGGTCGGGCAGACCTCGGTCATGATCTCGCGGGGCCCGTCGGAGATGTTCTGACGGGTCATCTCGACCAGGCCGAGCGGTGAGATGTCGACGACGAAGGTGCGCGTGCGGTCACCCGCCAGCGCCGTGTCGAGCGCGGCCTTCACCGCCTTGCGGTTGCGCTCGTCGTCCATGTCGATGAAGTCGATGATGATGATGCCGCCGATGTCGCGCAGGCGGAGCTGGCGCACGACCTCGGTGGCCGCCTCGAGGTTGGTCTTCGTGATGGTGTCCTCGAGACGCGACCCGCCACGGCCGACGTTGCGGCCGCTGTTGACGTCGATGACCGTCATGGCCTCGGTGTCGTCGATGACGAGGTAGCCCCCGGACGACAGCGGCACGCGCCGCTCCATCGTCGAGCGCACCGCGGCCTCGACGCCCATCGCCTCGAAGAGCGTGCCCTCCCCCGTCCAGTGGCGGACGCGGTCGGCCATCTCCGGCGACGTGCGGCGCAGGAAGCCCGTGATCCGCTGGTGCTGGGCCTCGTCGTCGACCAGGACCTCCTCGACGTCCGTGTTCAGGAGGTCGCGGATGACCCGCAGCGAGATGTCGGCCTCGGAGTAGAGCAGCGTCGGCGCCTTCGCCAGCTCGCCGCGCTCCTGCAGGGTCTGCCAGAGGCGCTTCAGGAACGCGAGGTCGCGGGCGATCTCGCGGGCGGACGCGCCGGCGGCGGCGGTGCGGACGATGAGGCCGCCCGTCTCCAGCGGCAACGCCGCGCAGATCGCGCGGAGCCGCACCCGCTCGTCGTCGGGGAGGCGCTTGCTGACGCCGACCCCGTCGCCGAACGGCACGTAGACGACGAAGCGCCCGGCCAGCGACAGCTGCATCGTCAGGCGGACGCCCTTCGTGCCCATGGGGTCCTTCGTCGCCTGCACCAGCACCTCGTCACCGCGCTTCAGCAGCTCGGCGATCTGGCGCTTGCGCTTCGGCACCCCCATCGCGACGACCTCGTCGACGTGCAGGAAGCCGTTCTTCTCGAGGCCGATCTCGATGAACGCGGCCTCCATGCCGGCGAGGACGTTCTCGACCCGGCCCTTCCAGACGTGGCCCACGACGGATCGGTGGCCACGCCGTTCGATGTAGCACTCGGCCGCGCGGCCGTCCTCGAGTATCGCGACTCGCGTCTCGGCACGGTCCACCGACACCAGGATCTGCTTCTTCAGGAGAGTCTCCCCTCGGAATGGGGCGTCACCGGCGCAGCTTCGCGGTGACGCGATCGATCAGAGGGCGGGCCTTGTCGATCGCCGGGCCCTCGATGAGTTCGTGGCCGGCGGAGAGGCGCGCGAGCGCGGCCTCGCCGATGGCGCGGGTCGCGCCGTAGGCGACGGTGCCGCGCACCGCCCACCCCGCGACCGGGACGAATGCGGAGGCGCTGCGCCCGATGGCGCGCCAGCCGAAGCCGGCGCCCACCACGGCGAGCGCCTCGACGGCGCGCTCGGCGCCGAACGGACGGTCGTGCAGCGCCGCGAGGTCCGCCACCAGGCGGATCTGGATGAGCACCAGCACGGGCATGTCGACGCCGGGCAGCGGCAGGGCGCCGACGGCGGCGGAGCGCCGGGACGCCCGCGTGACCAGGATGCGGCCGATGGCGGGACGCAGACCCGGGTTGCGGCGGCCCGCGGCGATCAGCTCGTCGCCGAGGACGCGCAGGACGGCGTCGATCACGCGGTCGGCGCCGTCGTCGTCGAGGGACGTGACGTGGGCGACGTTGGAGGGCTCGAGGCGGTGGCCGTCGAGCACCCGCCGCTCGAGCGCGGCGCGCTCCACGGCGTCGCCGGTGACGATCGCGAGGGCGCCGCCCCCGGACCGGCGGCGGTGCGCCAGCGCGGCGGCGGACGGGCCGACGTCGTGGCCGGGCGTCAGCGCGACGACGGCGAGGGCGTCCTCGCTGGGGGCCGGGGCGGGCGTGCCGAGGATCTCCCGCAGCCGCGCCGTCGCGGCCGGATCGGCCGGGAGCACGGCGATCTCGCCACCGTCCTGCGACAGGTCGTCGGCCGCGCGGATCGCCTCCGACAGGGGCCGTACGACCTTCGCTCCGCGCGAGGCGAGTCCGATTGCTCCCACGCCGCCCGCTATCCCGGGACGGCCGAGCGGCGCTGATGGATCCCGAGGAGCAGGCCCATGGCGATCAGGGTGGAGATGGTGTGGCTCCCGCCGTAGCTCATGAGCGGTAGGGGGATTCCGGTGATCGGCATGATTCCCACGGTCATGCCGATGTTAACGAAGACCTGGAAGCCGATCATGGCGACGATCGCTCCGGCGACGAGCATGTCGACCTGACTGGAGGCCCGCGCCATGGTGCGCAACCCCCTCCAGAGCACCAGCGCGAAGCACAGGATCAGCACCCCGCCCCCGACGAAACCGAACATCTCGGACGTCACCGCGAAGATGAAGTCGGTGTGGTGCTCGGGGATGAAGTCGCCGTTCGCCTGGGTCGCGCCCTCCGGCCCCTTGCCGATCGCCCCGCCCGATCCGATGGCCGTCTTGCTCTGGTCGAGCTGGTAGCCGGCGTCGCTGGTGTCGCGCTCGGCGCCGATGAACGCCGTCAACCGCTCCACCTGGTAGTCCTGCAGCACCTTCACGCCGGCGGTGGGCAGCACCCACAGCACCGCCAGGATCAGGATCGCGAGGAGCGACCCGGCGACCGCGAAGTGCGACCACGGGACGCCCACCAGGAAGAGGACGGTCGCGAGGACGGCCCCGTAGACGAGGGACGTCCCGAGGTCGGGCTGCAGGAACACGACGATCGCGGGGAACGCCGCGACGCCGGTCAGGAAGAGCGTGAACCGCGCCGTGCCGACGGCGTCGATCCGCTCGATCGCGATGCCCGCGAGGATCACCGCGATCGCGACCTTGCCGACCTCGGACGGCTGGATGTTCAGCGGCCCGATGGTGATCCACCGGTTCGACCCCTTCACCGCGCTGCCGATCACGAACACGACCGCGAGGGCGCCGAGCAGGCTGCCCCAGAGGCCCCACGCCCAGCGCGCGAGCCGTTCGAGGTTGACCCGCATCGCGACGATCAGCAACAGGCTGCCCATCGCGACGAATAGGAGCTGGCGGTCGAGGTAGTAGCGCGGGTCGCCCGGGACGTCGTTCTCGGTCGTCTTGCCGATCACGAAGACGCTGAACGCGGTGATGCCCGCGACGGCGAGCAGCAGCAGCCAGTCCATGCCGACGACCGCCGAGCGGACGCGGTCGGGGATGCCGCTGCGGGTGGAGCGCGGGGGCGCGATGGTGGTCATCAGTTGGTCTCCTCGACGGGCACGCCGCACAGGCCCGGGTCGAAGTCCTCCCAGGCGGCCATGGTCGTGCAGACCGCGGGGGCGGCGGCGTTGGCGCCGGTGCCGCCGCGCTCGATCACGACCGAGACGACGATGTCGGGGTTGTCGTGGGGGGCGTAGCCGACGAACCAGGAGTGGTCGCGCTTGTCGTCGCCGCTGAACTGCTCGGCGGTGCCGGTCTTGCCGGCGACCTTCTGGCCGTCGGGCAGGTTGCCGAACACGGCGGTCGCGGTGCCGTCGGGGCCGTTGGCGGCCTCGAAGAGGCCCTGCCGCAGCGCGGTGATGTACTCGGGGCGCAGGTCGAGCTGCCGCGTCGGGCGACCCTGGGCGAGTTCCTGCACCACGCGGCCGTTGGGGTCCTGCACCTCGCGGGCGACGCTCGGCGTGACGACGGTGCCGCCGTTCGCGATCGCGGAGTACGCCACGGCCATCTGGAGGGGCGTGGTGAGCAGGTAGCCCTGCCCGATGCCGAGCTGGATGGTGTCGCCGGCGAGCCAGCTCCGGTCGAAGTCGGTGAACTTTTCGCCCGTCGCGGGGTTGATGCCGGCGAACGCCTGCTTCTTCCACTCGGGGTCCGGGACGGTGCCGGCGCGCTCGCCGGGGACGTCGATGCCGGTGGTGTCACCCAGGCCGAAGGCCCGTGCCTCGTCCATCAGCGGGTAGTCCTTGTTGCGCTCGCTCTGGGCGCGGTAGAGCCGGTCGGCCACCTGGTAGAAGTAGGTGTCGCTCGAGACCTGCAGGGCCGTCGGCAGCGTGACGAAGCCGTGCGAGTTGCCCCGGAAGTTGTCGAACTCCTGCTTGTAGAGCGTGACCGACGACGACGACTCGATCTCCTCGCCGACGCTCAGCTGCCCGGTCTGCAACGCGGCCGCGGCGGTGATCGGCTTGAACGTCGACCCCGCCGGATAGACACCGCCGATCGCGCGGTTCAGCAGCGGCGTGCGCTCGTCGTTGAGCAGCCGCGAGACGGCCTTCTCGTTGCGCTTGACGAAGACCTCGGGCGAGTAGGTCGGGTAGGAGGCGATGGCGAGGACCTCCCCCGTGTTGGGGTCGAGCGCCACGCCCGACGCGCCCGGGGCGCCCTGCTTCTCGGCGGCGTCGGCGAGTGCCGCCTCCAGGGCCCGCTGGGTCGGCAGGTCGATGGAGAGCTGGATGTCGCGGCCCGGCACGGGGCTGTCGAGGGAGACGTACTCGCGGCCGCGCGGCTCGCCGCTGGCGTCGACCTCGACGACGGCCCGCCCCGGCTGCCCCGAGAGGAAGCGCTCGTACCGCTGCTCGATGCCGTCGGTGCCGATCGTCTCGTTGCCCGAGTAGCCGCGCGCCCGGTAGTCGGCGATCTGCTCGGGGGTGATGCGCCCCGTCGATCCGAGGACGTGGGCGGCGACGCTGCCCTCGGGGTAGGCGCGCAGGTAGGTCTCGGCGAGCGAGATGCCGGGGAAGTCGCGGCGGTACTCGGCGAGGTAGCGGTAGAGCGGCGGGTCGATGTTGCGCGCCAGGATCACCGGCTCCAGGGGCCGCTGGTCGCCGAGCTCCATCCGCTCCATCAGCTCCGCCACGGGGGTGCCGAGCAGCGGCGACAGCCGGGTCATCACCTGGCGGCGGCGGGCGCCGGTCAGCTCGCGCGGCCGTGCGGTGACGTTCTCGCCGGTCGTGTTGGTGACGAGGGCCGTGCCGTTGCGGTCGAGGATGTTGCCGCGGGGCGGCTCGGTGATGACGGTGCGCAGGCGGTTGCCGTCGGCGCGCTCGGCGTACTGCTCGCCGCTGATGACCTGCAGGAACCAGAGCCGCACGAGCAGCAGGCCGAGCAGGGCCATGGCGATGCCGCCGAGGATGGCGATGCGGACGGCGGTGCGGGGGGTGAGCGCCGGCGCCCAGCCGCCCCCGACGCCGCTGCCGCGGCGTGGGCGCATGGTCGTCACGTCGTCGTCCCGTAGAACTCGATGACCCGCGGCCGGCCGAGCAGGCGGCGCGCGACGAGCAGCACCGGCGGGCTCAGCAGGGCGGTGAGGGCGAGGGTCGGGAACAGGACCTGGGCCACGAACTCCGAGGCCGGCATGCGGTTGCCCAGCAGGAGCTGGAAGAGCATGTAGCCGATCTGGACGGCGAGGGCGGCGACGACCGACAGGCCGAGCGGCGCGAGCAGGCTCGACGACTCCTCCCGCTCGCAGTACTGGCCGCACCACGCGCCGACCGCCAGGTAGAGCAGGGCGAGGACGCCGAGGGTGCCGACGGGTGCGGTCAGCTCGACGAGCAGGCCGGCGGAGAACCCGGTGACGGCCCCGACGAGCGTGCCGCGGAGCAGGGCGACGACGACGACGGTCGGGGCGATGAGGTCGGGGATGCCGTCGGCGACGTTGACGTACGGCATCACCGACACCTCGAGCAGCACGGCGATGACGACCATCGCGGCGACCCAGCCGAGGCCGGCGCCCCCGGGGCGCGTGGGCGGGCGGCGCGTGGCCGGCCCGACGACGCTGGTGCGGAGGTCGGTGGTCACCGGCCCTCCGCCCGTCGCTGCGCCTCGGGGCTCTCGGGCACGAGCACCGCCAGGTACGACAGGCGGCGCGGGTCGGCGTACGGGGTCACCTGGACGGTGAACGCGACGTCGACCTCCTGGCGCCCGACGCTGGTGATCTGGCCGATCGGGAGGCCCGGGGGGTAGATCGAGGGGAGCCCGCCGCCGGAGAAGCCGCGGGTGACGACCGCCTGGAGCTCCTTGACGGGGGCCT
This sequence comes from Miltoncostaea oceani, assembly GCF_018141545.1. Classification (GTDB taxonomy): domain Bacteria; phylum Actinomycetota; class Thermoleophilia; order Miltoncostaeales; family Miltoncostaeaceae; genus Miltoncostaea; species Miltoncostaea oceani. The sequence continues at coordinate 2,248,493 of NZ_CP064356.1, forward strand.
CGCGGGGGATGTCGGTGAGGCTGAGCTGACCGGGGCTGGTCGACCGGACGAGCCCGGGGTACGACCCGGCCTCGGGGACGGTGGCGCCGACCTCGGTGCGCCCGTCGGTGATGAACGCGATGTCCGCGGAGTTCGCGGTCACGGAGGTGACGACGCCGACGAGCGCCGCCCCCCGTCCCGTGCCGGCGACGACGGGCGAGTTGCGGACGATGCCGTCGGAGGAGCCCTTGGTGATGCGGGCGTTGCGGTACCAGTCGGTGATGGAGCGCGTGTTGACGAGCGCCACCTCGACCCGGTAGCCGCCGAGCCCGCGTTCGGTGTCGATGAGCTGCTCCACCCCGAGCAGGGACTCGAGCTCCGTGAGGCGCTGCTCGCGGACGGCGTCGAAGACCTGGCGGCCGCGGAGCTCCTCGACCTCGGCCTCGAGCGCGGAGGCGCGGTCGCGGGCGTCGCGGAGGCTCGTCAGCCAGCCCCAGCCGTCGCGGAAGGGCTCGACCGCCCGCGTCGCGACCTCCTGGACGGGGGTGACGACGCTCGCGGCGGCGCTCTGCGCACCGTGCAGGGGCCCACCCGACGACTCGCGGAAGTACCCGGTGAAGATCGCGAGGCATGCGATCACGAGTGCGGCGATGACGGCGCGGCGGAGGGTCGCCCGCCGGCGCGCGATGCCGGTGCTCCCGGTCGTCGACATCAGGCGGGTTTCCTCAGTAGCGCTTCCGGTGCCGTCCGTTCGACGCGGCCTTCTGCATCACCTCGAACTCCTCCAGCGAACGGCCGGAGCCGACCGCGACGCAGGTGAGCGGCGACTCGGCCACGTGGATCGGCATCTCGGTCTCACGGCGGAGGCGCTCGTCGAGGCCCTGCAGCAGCGACCCGCCGCCGGCCATCATGATCCCGCGGTCCATGATGTCCGACGCCAGCTCGGGCGGTGTCTTGTCGAGCGTGCTCTTCACGGCGTCGATGATCTGCAGGAGGGGCTCCTCGAGGGCGTCGCGGACGTCCTCGGAGGACAGCACGACGGTCTTCGGGAGTCCCGTGATCATGTCGCGACCCCGGATCTCGGCCTGGACCTCCTCCCGGAGGGGGTAGGCGGAGCCGATCTCGAGCTTCACCTCCTCCGCGGTCTGGCTGCCGATCATCAGCTTGTACTCCTTCTTGACATAACTGATGATCGCCTCGTCGAGCTCGTCGCCGCCGACGCGGATCGACTGTGCGACGACGATGCCGCCGAGGGAGATGACGGCGACCTCGGTGGTGCCGCCGCCGATGTCCACCACCATGTTCCCGGTCGGCTCGGCGACGGGCAGGCCCGCCCCGATGGCGGCGGCCATGGGCTCCTCGATGAGGAACGCGCTACGGGCGCCGGCGGAGAGGGTCGCCTCCTCGACGGCGCGCTTCTCCACGCCGGTGACGCCGGAGGGGACGCAGACCACGACCCGCGGGTGCGCCCACCGGTTCTGGTGAACCTTCTGGATGAAGTGGCGGAGCATCTGCTCCGTCACGTCGAAGTCGGCGATGACGCCGTCCTTCAGCGGGCGGATGGCGCTGATGTTGCCGGGGGTGCGGCCGAGCATGCGCTTGGCCTCGATGCCCACGGCGTGCACCTCGCCGGAGCGCTGGTCGATGGCGACCACGGACGGCTCGGAGAGCACGATCCCACGGCCTCGGACGTACACCAGCGTGTTCGCGGTGCCGAGGTCGACGGCCATGTCTCGTCCGCCGAAACCGGTCAGGTAGCTCCAGAAGCCGATCGGTCGCCTCCCCCTGAGTGTGGCGTCTGCGGCCGCAAGCGACCCTGCAAAGCGCGGGATTCTAGACGAACGCACACCATTCCGGGCATCCGTCTCCGTGCCCCGGGCCGCGACCACCGTACCGCCCCTTCGTCCGGCCCGCCACCCGAGTCCGGCACGGCGTGGCGCCGGGGGGCCTCTCCGCTACCTTTTGTCGGATGCCCCCGCCCCCGCTCTTCGCCGACGACAACAGCTCCTACCGGCGTGCCGTGCGACGGGCGGAGCGCGAGGAGAAGGTGCGTGAGGAGCGGCGTCAGCAGATCCTCGCGACCCTCCGGAGGCTGAAGGAGGAGGCGGGCGATCCGTCGGTCCTGGCGGAGCGCGACCGCGCCCGCCGGCACGCGGACCTGCTCGACCGGTACCCCCCGTTGTTCTAGCGATCCCCCGCCCCGGAGCCGGGGTGGGCGGTACGGTCGGGGTCGTGGAGTCACATCGGACGAACGGCCACCGGGGCGCGGTCGGCGTCGCCGTCCTCGCCGCCGTGGCGGCGGCGACCGCCGTCGCGTCCGTGACGGTGGACCGGAGGGTCACCTACGTCCTCGCGGCGGTCTGCGTCGTTACCGCGGTCATCGTGGCCCGGTCGACCCGGGAGCGCCCCCGGGCGAAACGGGAGCGGCTCGGACGGGAGGGCGCCTGCCCGTCCTGCGGCGGGACCGGTCAGAGGATCCAGGACATCACCTACGAGGTCGGCCGGCACCCCTGCGTCACCTGCGGAGGCACCGGCTCCGCCCCCGGGGGGCGCTGAGGGCGGAGGGGGCCCGTCGCCAGAGCCGGGGGCGGAGCGGCGACGCCGGCGACGGTCCCGGGTCCGGCGGCGGCCCCGGTGTCGTCCTGGGTCCGATTGGACCTCGATGACGGGACCGATCGAACGGGAACCAGGATGAGACGGGCGCCGGTGCCGGATCGCGGAGGCCGCGGCGTCGTCGTGGGTCCGATTGGGCCTGGGCGACGCGACCGATCTGCGATCCCCGATGGCCAGACCAACGGGGTTTCCGGATAGGTGCCGACGAGGCCTCGGGGGAATGACGGGGTGTCGAGGTCCAATCGGACCTCGACCGCGGGACCGATCGGGATTTCAGCGGACGGGGGGCGCCCCGGGAGGACGGTCGTGACGAGGATCGGCACGGGGAGGGCACGGGGTCGACACGCCCCGGGGGTCACGTGTCGGTCGGGGTCCTCCAGGATCCCCTCATGGCGACGTCGTTCTACAAGGCGCGGGGGATGGGGTCCCGTCCCCCGTGCGCCATCTGCATGGGGCCGGGCGAGGGGCCGCGGGCCGAGCTGCACCTGCCGTGTGGCGTCCGGGTGTGGCTGTGCGAGGCGCACCGGTCCACGGAGTTCCAGGCCCGGAGGGCGGGACGGGACCTCGTGGTGTCGCTCATGAACGTCTGGCAGGCGGCGGGGTGCATGACACGACGGCGGGCGCGGGCGCTCGACGTCCACCGGGCCCGCCTCACCGCGCCCCCGGCCGAGCGTCCCCGGCCCGGGTCGTACAGCTGGCCGGCGCTCCGCCGTGAGGCGGAGGCGGCGTTCGCGGCCGGCCAGCCCCCCGCCGGGGTCAGCGCCCGGCTGCGGGAGCGCGCACGGCGGGGCGACGCCCTCCCCCCGACGGTGCGGACGATGCGCCGCTGGTTCCGCGAGGGACGGTGGCTCGGCGGCGGCGGCGGCGCCACCGGCCGGCCGACGCGCCACCCCGGGTCAGGCGGGGGTGGCCCCCGCGTGCCCGGCGGCGGACGACAGGGGGTGGCGGGCCTCGTTGGCGGGACTGCGGCGGTGGAGGAACCAGTAGGCGATGCCCTCCGCCACCCGCCGCCGCTCCTCGTCGGCGACCCCCACGGTGATCGACTCCACCTCGACCGTGCGCAGGTAGGCGGCGACCGCGTCCACCTTCGCCTCGTGCTCGAGCAGGCTGAGCAACTCCCACGCGTACTCGTCGTACTCCCCCGCGGCATGCGGGAACGCGTCACGTGAACCGAGCGGGTCCCACTGCCAGAGGAGGATCTGGCGCAGCTCCAGGAAGTCCTGGTGGCGGTCGGGATCGGTCATGCGTGGGTGTCGCGCCGCTCGATCGCGTACTCGACGGCCGCCTGGATGTCGGCCTCGCTCGCGTCGCCGGGGACGCCGCGGTGGCCGTACTGCGACCCCCACAGCGCGAGGATCGACCCCGCCCCCTCCGCCAGGGACTTCGCCTTCTGGTAGCCGCCGTACTCCACGAACTTCGCCTTGCGGCCGGTCTGCCAGCGCCAGATCGTGTCGCCGTCGGCCTCGTGGATGATCGCGTAGAGCTTCTCGGTCACGTGTCCCCCTCCGGGCCCGGGTCGTCGGCGGAGTATGGCGGCGCGGCACCCCACGGCGCGAGGCCCGCCTCCTGGAGCATCGCCGTCAGGGCGGGGAGGGACAGACCGATCACCGTCGACGGGTGGCCCTCGATCCGCTCGACGAGGACGGCGCCCGCCCCCTGCACCGCGTACGCGCCGGCACGGTCCCGCCACTCGCCGGTCGCGAGATACCAGTCGAGCACCGCGCCGCCCGCGTCCGACGCCGGACGGACATGGACCGTCGCGCGATCCCGCACCTCGTGCTCACCGGCGGCGGTCACCAGCACCATCGCCGTCTCCACCACGTGGGAGCGGCCCGACAGGGCGGTCAGCATCCTCCGCGCGTCGGCGACGTCGGCGGGCTTGCCGAGGGCGCGCCCGTCGAGGAGCACCTCCGTGTCGCCGCCGAGCACCGCGCCGCCCGGCGGCACGCCCTCCCGCTCCGCGACGGCCCGCGCCTTCGCCCGCGCGTTCGCGAGGGGGTCCGCCCCCTCGGGGGCGTCCGACACGACCACGCGGAACGGCAGGCCGAGCAACCCCAGCAGCTCACGCCGCCGGGGCGACCCGGACGCCAGCAGGATCAGGCCGCGGTCCCCCGCGCCCGGCTCAGAGGCCGGGGAAGTGCAGCGCCAGCTCCCGGACGCCCGACTCGGGGCTGTCGGAGCCGTGGATCACGTTCTCCCCCACCTCGAGGGCGTAGTCGCCGCGGATCGTCCCGGGGGCGGAGTCGAGCGGGTTCGTGGTGCCCATCATGTCCCGCAGCGCCTTCACGGCACCCTCCGAGCCCTCCACGGCGAGCATCACGACGGGGCCGGAGGTGATGAACTCGACGAGCTCGCCGAAGAACGGCCGCTCCCGGTGCTCGCCGTAGTGCTCCTCGGCGGCGGAGCGCTCCATCACGGTCTTGCGCATGGCCAGGATCGTGAACCCGCGGCGCTCGATGCGGGAGATGATCTCCCCGCTCAGGCCACGCGCCACGCCATCCGGCTTCACCATCACGAACGATCGCTCACTCATACGTTTCCTGGTCACCTCGTGGTCGTCTCCAGCGCCCGGTCCTGCCGGTGTCGCCGCTGCTGTCCCTCTCGGGGGTCGTGCTGTCCGGCAGCTCACGCGAACGGCGCGAACGCGCCCGCGCGGCCGCCGGCGACTCGGACGCCGACGCCGACGCCGACGACGTGTCGAGCAGGCGCAGGCGGAACTCCAGCTCCGTCAGCCTCTGGTCGAGGTCGCGCACCTCGTCGTGCGAGGCCACCCCCGCCTGGCGCAGGGCACGGGCCGTCGCGATGCCGTCGCTGCCGGGGGTCATCCCCTCGCGGGCGAGCATCCGCCCCACAATCTGCTGCCCCTCGGCGTCGCCCAGCTCACCGAGCCGCTGCTCCAGGGCGAGCAGCTCCAGCTCGCGCTCGCGGGCCTCGTCGAGGTACTCCGGCGGGCGGACGATCAGGTAGATGATCGTGCCGAGGAACGGGATCAGCACCGACAGCGCCACGCACCCGGCGACGACGGGGGGCGCCTCGATGCGGCGGCGGGCGTCCTGGTAGGTCCAGTAGACGAGCGCCAGCCACAACAACACCACGAAGATCTGCAGGAGCACGCTCATCGCGCTCCACAGGGCCGAGTCGAAGAAGCCCGAGATGGACTCGAACGGGTCGCTCGTGTCGCCGCCGGCCTGTGCCGTCAGGACGGACGCGATCATGCTGCCTCTGCTCTGGCCATGCGGACTAGTTCGCCTCGGGGGGGTCGGTGCCCTTCCGGGCGGGCGCGAGTGTAGCAGGGGTCCCCATCCCCTCCGCCACGAGCGCCGCCCGCAGGTCCGCCAGCAGGTAGAGCGACCCGGCGACCACCACCACGCCGTCCGGGCCCGCCGCCGCACGCGCCTCCGCGAGGGCCGCCGCCGGGTCGTCGACCGCCCAGGCCGGCACCCCCACGTCACCCGCGAGGCCCGCCAGTTCCACCGCGTCGACCGCCCGCGCGTGGCTCGACCGGGTCGTGAACACCAGGTCCACGACGCCGCCGAGGGCCTCCACCATCTCCAGCGCGCGCTTGTCCCCCAGCACCGACACCACCGCCGTCACCGGGCCGCGGCCCGCGACCACCTCCGGCAGCGCGTCCGCCAGGGCCCGCATGCCCGCCGGGTTGTGGGCGCCGTCGATCACCACGTCCGGCCGCCCCGCGAACAGCTCCAGCCGCCCCGGCACCTCGACGCGGGCGACCGCCTCCCGCAACGGGGCGACGTCCAGGGGCCCGCCGGCGACCATCTCCGCCGCGGCGAGGGCCACCGCCAGGTTCTCGCGCTGGAACGCCCCGCGCAGGCCGAGCGGCAGGCCCTCGTACCGCGCCCGCGGGGTCACCACCTCCACCCCGCCGGGCGTGTCCCGGGCGACCAGGTCCTCCCCGTACCGGACGGGCCGCAGACCCCGCGCGGCGCAGATGTCGTCGACCGCCGCCCGGGCCGCGGCGCTCAACGGGCCGAGCACCAGCCGGTCCGCGCCGTCCGGTGCGACCGCGAGCTTCTCGGCGGCGATCGCCGCCTCCGTGTCGCCCAGGAACTGCGTGTGCTCCAGCGAGATGTTCGTCAGGACCACCGCCGTGCTCGGCGGCAGGACGTTCGTCGCGTCGAACCGGCCGCCGAGCCCGGCCTCCACCGCCACCGCATCCACGTCGTGGGCGCGGAACGACCAGAACGCGATCGCCGTCAGCGCCTCGAACTGCGTGACCCGGTCGCCCTCCTCCAGGTCGAGCCCCTCCGCCGCCGCGCGCACCGCCGTCGCCGCCTCCGCCAGGCCCTCCGGGGAGAGGGGCGCCCCGCCGATCTGCACCCGCTCCGACCAGTCCGTCACATGCGGCGACAGGTACGCGCCGACCCTCCCGCCGCGGCTCGCGAGGGCCGCCGCCGCCAGCCGGGTCGTCGACGACTTGCCGTTCGTGCCGACGACGTGCAGGGCGGGGGCGTGACGCTGGGGGTCGCCGAGGGCGGCGAGCAGGGCGTGGATGCGCTCCAGGCCGAAGCGCATGCCCAGGATCTCGAGCCCCGCGATCCACGCGCGGGCCTGGTCCGGCGTCACCCCAGCGCGGAGAGCCGCGCCGCGAGGGCGTCGCGCTCGGCGGCGTAGCGGGCGGCCTTCTCGCGCTCGCCGTCCACCAGGTGGGCGGGGGCGCGCTCCACGAAACGGGCGTCGCCGAGCTTGCGCTCGGCCCGCTCCAGCTCGGCCTCCGCGCGGGCCAGCTCGTCGCGCACCCGTGCCCGCTCCACCTCCGGGTCGACGGCGTCCGCGGCGGGACCGACGGCGATCGACCGGCCGTCCCCGAGCAGCGTCGCGACGAGGGTCGGCACCACGTCGTCCGGCGCGGCGGAGACGGCGTCGAGGGCGGCGACGGCGGGGTGCGGCGCCGGGCTCATCACCAGGGGCGTCCGCGGCGGCAGGCCGCGGGTCGAGCGGTAGGCGCGGAGGGCGGTGACGACCTCCCGCACCCCGGCGATCTCGGCCTCGGCGTCCTCGTCGCGCGGACCCGGCGCGAGCGGCGGGGCGTGCCGCGCCATCAGGCCCTCGGAGCCCGGCAGGCGCGACCAGGTCTCCTCGGTCACGAACGGCATCAGCGGGTGGGCGAGCGCGAGCACCTGCTCCAGCGCGTACCCCGCCATCTCCGGCGTCGCCTCGCCCGCCTTCAGCAGCTCGAGGTACCAGTCGCAGTAGTCGTCGAAGACGAGGTGGTAGACGAGGTCCGCGAGCTGGGAGAGCTGGAAGCGGTCGGTGAGCTCGCGCCCCCGGGCGACGGCGTCGTCGACGCGCGACGCGATCCACCGGTCGGCGAGGGTCGACGCGGGCGGCGCCTCGGGGACGACCCGGCCGCCGCGGTCGATGACCAGCCGCGAGGCGTTCCACAGCTTCGTGACGAGCTGCCGGCCCTGGTCGATGCGGTCCGCGCTGAACCGCACGTCCTGGGTGCTCGACATCATCAGCAGGCCGAACCGGAGGGCGTCGGCGCCGTTGCGGTCGATCAGCTCCAGCGGGTCGAGGCCGGTGCCGAGCGACTTGCTCATGCGGCGGCCGTCGGGCGCCTGCACCACCGAGTGGATGTAGACGTCCGAGAACGGCTCGGTGCCCATGTACTCGACGCCCATCATCACCATGCGGGCGACCCACAGGAAGATGATGTCGCGGGCCGTCGACAGGACCTGCGTCGGGTAGAACTTCTCGAGCTCGGGGGTGCGGTCCGGCCACCCGAGCGTGGCGAACGGCCACAGCGCCGAGCTGAACCAGGTGTCGAGGACGTCGGGGTCGCGCTCCCAGCCGTCGCCCTCCGGCGCCTCCAGGCCGACGTAGACCTCCTCGCCGCGGTACCAGACGGGGATCTGGTGGCCCCACCAGAGCTGGCGCGACACGCACCACGGGCGGATCTCCCGCATCCAGTCGAGGTACACCTCGCCCCACTTCGGCGGGGTGAAGCGGACGCGGCCCTCCTCGACGGCGGCGATCGCCGGGGCGGCGAGCCGCGTCATGTCGCAGAACCACTGGAGGGACACCAGCGGCTCGACGCGCGCGCCGGAGCGGTGGGAGAACGGGACGACGTGGGTGTAGTCGCGCTCGGAGCGGATCAGCCCCTGCGCCCGCAGGTCCTCGACCACCTTCGCCGAGCACTCGGCCGGCGTGAGGCCGGCGTACGCCTCCCCCGCCGCGGCCGTCATGCGGCCGTCCTCGCCGATCACGTTGATCGCCTCGAGGCCGTGCCGGCGGGCGATCTCGAAGTCGTCGCCGGAGTGCGCCGGGGTGACCTTCAGCGCACCCGTCCCGAACTCCGGCTGGACGTGGTCGTCGGCGATGACGGGGATCTCCCGGCCGACCAGCGGCAGGGTGACCGTCCGCCCCACCAGGTGGCGGTAGCGCTCGTCCTCCGGGTTCACCGCGACGGCGGTGTCGCCGAGCATCGTCTCCGGCCGGACCGTCGCGACCACGATCTCGCCGTCGCCGTCGGTCAGGGGGTACGCGATGCCGGTGAGCGTGTCGGTGACCTCGCGGTCCTCGACCTCCAGGTCCGAGATCGCCGAGCCGAGGCCCGGGTCCCAGTTGACCATGTACCGGTCGCGGTAGATGTAGCCCTTCTCGAACAGGTCGACGAACACGTGCAGCACCGCGCGCGCGTAGGCGTCGTCCATCGTGAAGCGCTCGCGCTCGTAGTCGAGCGTGCAGCCGAGGCGGCGGAGCTGGTCGATGATGCGGCCGCCGTACTCGGACTTCCACTCCCAGACCCGGCGCACGAACTCCTCGCGCCCGAGGTCGGCGCGCCGGATGCCCTCCGCGGCGAGCGCCTTCTCCACGACGGCCTGCGTCGCGATGCCGGCGTGGTCGGTGCCGCAGATCCACATCGTCTCGTGCCCCGCCATCCGCCGCGTGCGGATCAGGAGGTCCTGGATCGTGTTGTTCAGCGCGTGCCCCATGTGGAGCACGCCCGTCACGTTCGGCGGCGGGATCGCGATCGCGTACGACGGCGCGTCGCTGTGGGGGTCGGCGTGGCCGACCCCCGCCTCACGCCATGCGGCGTCCCACCGAGCCTCGACCTGGGCAGGGTCGAACCGGGTCGGAGCGGTGGTCACGACGGACCCGGGGGGACTAGGCGGACTCCCCGCCGGCCTCGGCGGCCCGGTCGGGCGCCTCGGTGACGAGGGTCGGCGGGAGCCCCTTCTCGATCGTCTCCTTGGTGACCACGCACTTGCGCACGTCGTCCCGGGACGGGAGCTCGAACATGACGTTGAGGAGGGCCGCCTCCATGATGGAGCGGAGGCCGCGGGCGCCCGTCTCGCGCTCGAGCGCCTTGTCGGCGATCGCGTTGAGCGAGTCGTCGGCGAAGACCAGGTCGACCTCGTCGAAGCTGAAGAAGCGGCGGTACTGGCGCACCAGGGCGTTCTTCGGCTCGGTGAGGATCTGGACGAGGTCGTCGCGGGAGAGCTGGTGGACCGCCGAGATGACCGGCAGGCGGCCGATGAACTCCGGGATCAGCCCGTAGTTCATGAGGTCCTCGGGGAGCACCTCGCTGAACAGGTCGTGCGGGTCCTCCTCGTGGCGGCTCCGCACGTCGGCGGCGAAGCCGACGCCCTTGTGGCCGATCCGCCGCTCGATGATCTTCTCGAGGTTCGCGAACGCGCCGCCGCAGATGAAGAGGACGTTGGTGGTGTCGATCGTGAGGAACTCCTGGTGGGGGTGCTTGCGGCCCCCCTGCGGCGGCACCGAGGCGACGGTGCCCTCCAGGATCTTGAGGAGCGCCTGCTGCACGCCCTCGCCCGACACGTCGCGCGTGATCGACGGGTTGTCCGCCTTGCGCGCGATCTTGTCGACCTCGTCGATGTAGATGATCCCGGTCTCGGCCTTCTTCACGTCGAAGTCGGCGGCCTGGATCAGCTTGAGGAGGATGTTCTCGACGTCCTCGCCGACGTAGCCGGCCTCGGTCAGCGCCGTGGCGTCGGCGATCGCGAACGGGACGTTCAGGATGCGCGCGAGCGTCTGGGCGAGGAGGGTCTTGCCGCACCCCGTCGGGCCGAGCAGCAGGATGTTGCTCTTCTGCAGCTCGATGTCCGAGTCGCCCGCGTTCATCATGTTGACGCGCTTGTAGTGGTTGTAGACGGCGACGGCCAGCGTGCGCTTGGCCTCCTCCTGCCCCACCACGTAGTCGTTCAGGACGTCGTAGATCTCACGCGGGCGCGGGAGCGACTCCGGGTCGAAGGTGACCGGGGTCGTGAGCTCCTCGTCGATGATCTCGTTGCAGAGGTCGATGCACTCGTCGCAGATGTAGACGCCGGGACCGGCGATCAGCTTCTTGACCTGCCGCTGCGACTTGCCGCAGAAGCTGCAGAGGAGCTGCTCGTTGGTCTCGGGGGACTTCGGCATCGGTTCGGGGCGCCGGGGGGCTAGTGGCTCTCGATGACCCGGTCGACGATGCCGTACTCCTTGGCCTCCGGGCTGCTCATGAAGAAGTCGCGCTCCGTGTCCTTGGAGACCTTCTCCAGCGACTGCCCGGTGTGCTTCGCGATGATCTCGTCGAGGCGGCTGCGCAGGTCGAGGATCTCGCGGGCGTGGATCTCGATGTCCGTCGCCTGCCCGCTGAAGCCGCTCGAGACCTGGTGGATCAGGATCTTGGCGTTCGGCAGCGCCATCCGCTTGCCCGGGGCGCCGCCGGCGAGCAGCAGGGCGCCCATGCTCATCGCGATGCCGACGCAGATCGTCGAGACGTCCGGCTTGATGAACTGCATCGTGTCGTAGATCGCGAGGCCCGCGTACACCGACCCGCCGGGCGAGTTGATGTAGAGCGAGATGTCCTTGTCGGGGTCCTCGCTCTCGAGGTGCAGGAGCTGCGCCACGATGAGGTTGGCGATCTGGTCGTCGACCGGGGTCCCCAGGAAGACGATCCGCTCGTTGAGCAGGCGCGAGTAGATGTCGAAGGACCGCTCGCCGCGCGAGGTCTGCTCGACGACCATCGGGATCAGTGGGCTCATGCGTGGGGCTCCGTTCCGGTGGTGCGGGTCAACGGGGGTCGCCGGGCGTCCAGAGCTTCCCCGCGGGGGCCGGCTTCCCTTCCGACGGCTCCGACGGGGCCGCGGCCGCCGTCTTCCTCCGCTCGTCCTCGGGCGTCCACAGGCGCTCGCGCGCCTCGGCCTGCGCCATCGGGATCGCGGTCGCGCTCTCGATCATGTGGTCCACGGCCTTGCGGAGCCGCATGTCCTGCCGCAGCGCCTCCCAGCCCCCGTGGTCCCTGAGGTCGTGCATGAGGCGGTCGACGCTGCGGCCGGTGGCCTCGGCGTCGATGCGCACCTGCTCCTCGATCTCCTCGTCGGAGACCTCGATCGCCTGGGCGTCGGCGACGGCCTCGACGACGAGCTCGCGGCGCAGGGCCTGCTCGGCGTCGGGGCGCAGCTCCGCGACGATCTCCTCGAGCGTGCGGCCGGTGGCCTGCAGGTACTGCTCGAAGGAGACGCCCTCGGGGAGCTGGTCGGCGGTGCCCTGCAGGATGGTGCCGATGCGACGGTCCACCATGACGGCGGGCACGTCCACGCTCGAGCGCTCGGTGACGGCGTCGATGACCATCCGGCGGTAGAGCTCCTCGGCCTGCGCGTCGACCGACTCCTGCAGGCGGCGCTGCAGGTCGGCCTTCAGCTCGTCGAGGGTCTCGAACTCGCTGACCGCGACGGCCAGCTCGTCGTCGACCTCGGGGAGCAGCTTCTCCTGGACGGCCTTCACGGTCACGTCGTAGTCGACGGTGGTGCCGCGCAGCTCGGGGCGTCCGTCGCCCTCGCCGTAGGAGACGGGGAATGACACCGTGTCACCGGCGCTGACGCCGGTCAAAGCGGTGTCGAACTCCGGCACGAGGCGGCCGCCGCCGAGCTCGACGAGGTAGTCGCGCGCCGTGGCGTTCTTCATGCGCTTGCCGTTGACGGAGCCGTCGAAGTCGATGACGACGAAGTCGCCCGTCGCAGAGGGGCGGTCGGCGACCTGCAGGCGCGCGGCCTGCTGGCGGAGGCGCTCGATCTGCTCGTCGAGCGCGCCCTCGGGCACCTCGCCCTCGGCCTTGCCGACCTCGACGCCGGCGTAGTCGCCGAGCGTGGCCTTCGGTCGCACGTCGACCGTCGCCGTGAACGTCAGGTCGCCGGCCTCCGGGACGCCCTCGAGGTCGAGGTCGGGGTCGTCGATCGGGACGATCCCGGTCTCGGCGACGGCCTCGGAGTACCAGTCGCCGAGGGCGCTCTTGAGCATCTCCTGCACGACGGCGTCGTGGCCGATGCGCTGGATGATGACCTCGGCGGGCGCCTTGCCGGGCCGGAACCCGGGGACGCGGACCTCGCGTCCCAGCCGCCGGACGGCACGGTCCATGCGGCGCTGGACCTCGTCCTCGGGGACGGCGACGTCCAGGCGGACGCGGTTCTCCTCGAGGGTGGTGACTTCTGCGGTCAGCGGCATGCGTGCGTCCTCGCCCAGGTCTGTCTGATGTATGCGGGTGAGAGGACTCGAACCTCCAAGGGTTGCCCCACTAGGACCTAAACCTAGCGCGTCTGCCAGTTCCGCCACACCCGCCGGAAACAGGCGCCGAGGGGTGAACGATGGGATTCGAACCCACGACCGCCTGGACCACAACCAGGAGCTCTACCAGCTGAGCTACGTCCACCATGGGGCGGGCCGGGGGCCCGCCGGTGCGGAGCATAGCGGAGATGCGCGGCGCGGCCCCACCCCCGCGCGAGACGACAGAATGGGCCGCGTCGAGCGGCCACCGGAGGAGCACCGATGCGCGACACCCTCGTCCCCGGGATCGAGCACGAGCTGAGGTTCACGGTCCCGGCGACCAAGACGGTCCCCCACCTCTACCCCGAGTCGGAGGAGTTCGCGGGGATGCCGGAGGTCTTCGCGACCGGCTTCATGGTCGGGTTCGTGGAGTGGGCGTGCATCCGGGCGATCGCGCCGCACCTCGACCCCGGCGAGGTCTCGCTCGGCGTCCACGTCGACCTGAGCCACGACGCCGCCACGCCGCCCGGCATGGAGGTGGTGGCGCGCGTGCGGCTGGAGGCGGTCGAGGGCCGCGCCCTGACGTTCTCGGTCGAGGCCGACGACGCCCGTGAGCGGATCTGCGCGGGGACGCACCGGCGCTTCGTCGTCGACCGCGACCGCTTCGACGCGGGGGTGGCCCGGAAGGCGGGCTGACCCGCCCGCCGGGGCTACGGCTCGACGACCACCTTGACCGCCGTCCCGGAGCGGGCGAGGCGGAACGCCTCCTCCACGTCGGCGAGCGGCAGGCGGTGCGAGACGATCGGCCCCGCGTCGATCGCCCCGGAGGCGAGCAGCGCGAGCGCGTCGCGGGTGTCGAGGGGACCCGCCGAGTAGGTCGACTGGATCGTGACCTCGCGGAAGAACACCGCCCCGAGGTCGAGCGGGACGGGCGTGCCGGGCCGCGGCGGCGCGAAGAGCTGGACCACGCCCGCGGGGCCGGCCATGTGGAGGGCCCCCGCGATGGCGTCCGGCGCCGTCGTGCAGACGAAGACCTGGTCGGCCGGCCCGTCGAGGGCCTCGGCGACGGCCGCCGCGTCGTCGCCGTCGGGGATGACGGCGCCCGCCGCCGCGGCGAGCGCCCGGCGGTCGGCCCGCGGCTCGACGGCGGCGACGGCCCGGGCGCCGGCCGCGCGCGCCGCGCCGATCTCGAGGAGGCCCATCGCCCCCGCCCCCACCACCGCCACGCGGGCGCCCGGCCCGACGCCCGCCCAGCGCTGGCCGCGCAGCACGCAGCCGAGGGGCTCGATCAGCGTCGCCGCCCAGTCGGGCAGGCCGTCGGGGACGGTCAGGACGTCGAGCCGGGCGTTCTCGGCGGGCACGCGGATCAGCTCCGCGAGGCCGCCGGGGTCGATGCGGGTCGCCCGGAACGTGGCGCAGAGCGTGTGGCGCCCGGCGCGGCAGAGCGCGCAGGTCATGCACGGGACGTGGTGGTGCACGTGGACGCGCTCCCCCACCTCCACCGGCGCGCCGGGGCCGGCGGAGACCACCTCGCCGACCGGCTCGTGCCCGAGGACGACGGGCGCGCGCGGGTCCTGGTACCACCCCATCAGGTCGCTGCCGCAGAGCCCGCAGGCGCTCATGCGCACCACGAGCTCGCCGGCGCCCGCGACGGGGTCGGGCCGCTCCTCCAGAGCGACCCGTCCCCCGCCGTGGTACACCGCGACCCTCACACGGCGGAGGCTACCGGTGCGAGCCTCGCGGCCAGCGTGGCGACGCGCTCGCCGACGTACCGCGCGTAGTCGAGCTCGGCCTCGTCAACGCCGTTGACGCTGCTCGCGCCGTACGGGTTGCCGCCGGCCGGGTAGCCGCGCTCGGACGTGTAGCCCGGCGCCGCGATCAGGGCGCCCCAGTGGTGGAACGTGTTGTAGAGGGCGAGGATCGTCGACTCCTGCCCGCCGTGGGCGTTCTGGCTGCTGGTGAAGCCGGCGGCGACCTTGTCGGCCAGCTTGCCCTGGGCCCAGAGGCCGCCCGTCGTGTCCATGAACTGCTTGAGCTGCGACGAGACGTTGCCGAACCGGGTGGGCGTGCCGAAGATGTAGGCGTCGGCCCACTCCAGGTCGTCGAGCGTGGCCGTCGGGTCGTCCCTCACCTCGTCGCGGTGCGAGGACCAGGCGTCGTTCGCGGCGATCGCCTCCTTGGGGGCGAGCTCGGCGACGTGGCGCAGCCGGGTCTCGGCGCCGGCGGTGCGGGCGCCCTCGTCGACCGCGTGGGCCAGCCGGTGCACATTGCCCGTGGCGCTGTAGTAGATGATCGCGACCTTCGCCATGCTGTGACTCCCCGCGTTGAAAGTGGACGTGCGTCCGTTTTGACTCCGAGCGATGATGGCGGGATGCCCCCGCGAGGACAACCCCTGGCGCGCCTCGACATGGACGGGCGTCCGGTACGCCGCCGACGGCGTGATGCCTCCGCGAACCGCGAACGAATCCTCCGGGCCGCCGACGCGCTCCTGCGCGAACGCGGCGACGCCGTGCGGATGGAGGACGTCAGCGCCACCGCCGGCGTCGGCAAGGGGACGCTGTACCGCAACTACCCGAGCCGCGCGGCGCTCGCGGAGGCGCTGCTGGACGACATCTCCCGCGACCTGCAGGCGCGGGTGCTCGCCGCGGCGGGGCGGCCCGGCGCACCGCCGCTCGACCGCCTGGGCGACGTGGTCGCGATGGCCGGCGAGTTCACCGTCGACAACCTCGACCTGCTGTGCCTGGCGCGCGAGGGCCGCCGCGACGACCCCCGCACGACGGCGCCCTACCTGTGGCAGCGCATGGTGGTGACGGGCCTGCTGCGGGAGGCCGGCCGGGACGCGGGAGGCGGGGGCGGCGACCCCGGGTACCTCCCCGACGCGATCCTCGGGCTGATCGACCCGGCCCTCGTGCGGCACGGCCTGGAGACGCTCGGCGTCGGGCCGGCCGACCTCGTCGACACGGCCCGCCGGGCGGCCGTGGCGATGGCCCGGGTGCGGTGAACCGGGGTCCCCCGGGGTACGTAGGGTGTTCGTCAGGTCGGATCCACCACAGGGGGCGGGAACATGGCGACACCGGTGCTGCTGGTCCACGGCGCGTGGGCGAAGGGCTGGGCCTGGGGGTTCGTGCAGGCCGAGCTGGAGAAGCGGGGCGTGACGTCGACCACCGTCGACCTGCCGTCCGCCGACGCCGCGCCGAGCACCATGGCCGACGACGCCGCCGCGATCCGCGACGCGCTCGCCGCCCTCGACGCGCCGGCCGTCCTGGTGGGCCACTCCTACGCGGGCGTACCGGTCACCGAGGCCTCCGCGGGCAACGACCGCGTCGCCCACCTCGTCTACGTGTGCGCCGTGCTGCCCGAGGAGGGGCAGTCCACCGGGAGCCTGATGGGCGAGGACCCGAGCCCGAGCCGCGTCGGCGAGGCGATCCAGGCGACCGACGACGGCCTCTCCACCCTCTCGGCGGAGGGCGCGAAGGAGATCCTCTTCAACGACGTCAGCCAGGAGACCGCCGACCCGATCATCGCGGCGCTCGGCACGCACCGCCTGTCGGTGTTCGGCGAGGCGCCGACCGCCCTCGGCTGGAAGGAGCACCCGAGCACGTACGTGCTGACGACGCAGGACCTCGTGTTCTCCCCGGCCCTCCAGCGCCGGATGTCGGCGAACGCCGGCACCGTGGTCGAGGTCGACGCGGGCCACATCCCGCAGCTCTCGCGCGCCGCCGAGCTGGCCGACGTGATCGCGGCGGCCGCCGGGGCCTGATCGTCGCGGGCGGCCCCGCGGGCAGGCCTGCCCGCAGGGCCGCCGGGGTGCTCAGCCCGGGAGGGGTCGGGTGATCTCGACCCCGTGCGTCGCGGCCAGGGCGACGACGTCCTCCATCGTGGCGCCCTCGGGGACGCGCCCGGCCGCGCGGACGAAGCGCTCCATGGCCCCTCCGGGGACGAACGTGACCGAGGCGGTCGCGGCCGAGCCCGACTCGTTCCGGACGGTGTGCTCACGCCCGGCCGGGATGTGGACGACGTCCCCCGGGCCGTGCGTGGCGCGCCGCACGACGCCGCCCGCGTCGGCGTCGTAGAAGGTCAGCTCGCCGGTCTCCACCCGGTACACCTCGGCGGGTGCGTGACGGTGCAGGGCGGGCGGCCCGCCGCCGGCGTGCATGCGCACGTCGATCGCGAGGAGCGCGCCGCCGGTCTCGGCGCTGGAGACGCGGACGACGACCTCGTCGCCTCCGACGACGATCCGGTCGGGCGCGGTGTGGCTGCTCATGGGGACCTCCGGTGATATATGCAGGTGGGCTGCGTTCCTTGGCAAAGTGAAAGGCAGGTACCCTGCATATGTCAAGTCGGTTGCCCGACACCACCGCGCGCGACGCGCCGCCGATCCTCGCCGTGCTGCTCCGTGAGCCCTTCATGGCACTCACCGAGCGGGTCACCGCACGTCTCGCCGAGCGGGGGCACCCCGAGGTGCGGCCCGCCCACGGGAACGTGTTCGGGTTCCTCGACGACACCGGGACCCGGGTCGGGGTCCTCGCCGAGCGCGCCCAGGTGACGCGCCAGTCGATGGCCGAGCTGGTGGCGCACCTGGAGCGCCACGGCTACGTGGAGCAGGTGGCCGACCCGTCGGACCGGCGCGCGCGCCTCGTGCGGGCGACGGACCGCGGCCGGGAGGTCTTCGCCCTGGCGCGGCAGGTGAACGCGGAGATCGAGGAGGCGTGGACCACGCACCTCGGCGAGGCGCGCATGGCCGCGCTGCGCGAGTCGCTGGAGATGCTGGCGAGCGCCCCCTGAGCGGGGCCGTCAGCTGAAGGCGCTGAGGCCGGTGATCTCCCGCCCGACGATGAGGGCGTGGACGACGTCGGTGCCCTCCACCGTCGAGACGACCTCGATGTCGCCGAGGTGCCGGCCGACGTGGTTCTCGAGGAGGATGCCGTTGCCGCCGAGCAGGTCGCGGGCCTCCCCGACGACGGCGCGGCCGCGGGCGGCGTTGTGCATCTTCGCGAGCGACGCCATCGGCGCCGTCAGCTTGCCCTCGTCGAGCAGCGCGGCGAGGCGCAGGCAGATGAGGCGCATGCAGGTGAGGTCGGCGAGCATCTTCGCGAGCCGGAACTGGGTGAGCTGGTACCCCGCGATCGGGGTGCCGAACTGCTCGCGGCCGAGCGTGTACTCGACGGCCATCTCGTATGCCGCGGTCGCGTGGCCGAGGGCGCCCCACGCGATGCTCGGGCGGGCCCGCGCCAGCACGGAGGCGGCGTCGTCGAAGCTGGTGGCGCCGGCGAGGCGGTTCTCGGCCGGCACGCGCACGTCGGTGAGGGTGATGTCGGCCTGCCACGAGGCGCGCTTCGCCATCTTCCCGGTGATGGTGTGGGCCTCGACCCCGGGTGTCCCCTTCTCCACGACGTAGGCGCCGACGTCGCCGGCGCCGTCCCGCGCCCAGACGATCATGAGGTCGGCGAACATGGCGTTGCCGATCCACCGCTTCGCGCCGTCGATGACGTAGCCGTCGCCGAGGTGCCGGGCGCGCGTCTCGAGCGTCACGGCGTCCGACCCGTGGTCCGGCTCGGTGAGGGCGAACGCGCCGATCAGCTCGAGGCGCGCCATCGGGCCGAGCCAGCGCTCCTTCTGCTCCTCCGAGCCGAGCAGGGCGATCGCCGTCATCGCGAGGCCCGAGTGGACGCCGTGGAAGGTGCTGACGCTGCCGTCGCCGCGGGCGAGCTCCATCGACACGAGACCGGCGGCGAGGGGCGACAGGCCCGGCAGCCCGTGGCCGGTGAAGGTGCCGCCGCAGACGTTCAGCGCCGCGAGCTTCGGCAGCAGGGGGAAGGGGAACTCCGCCCGCTCCCAGTAGCCGTTGATGACCGGGAGGACGTCCTCGTCGCAGAACCGCCGGACGCGGTCGCGGACGTCGCGCTCCTCGTCGGTGAGCAGGTCCTCGGTGAGGAAGAGGTCGCTCGAGGTCGGGTCCACGTGCGCTCCTGGGTGCCGACGCCGCCTCCGGGTGGACGGATCGCCCGGAAGCCTGCCAGGGTTGGGGACCCCCGGTGCACCCGGGGCGACGAGCCGGTTCCGATACGACGGGGAGATCCGCATGGCCCAGTGCGCGCACACGAGCTGCACCTGCGACGCGAAGAAGGGCGAGCGCTTCTGCTCGCCGTGGTGCGAGGCCAACGCGAAGGCGCCGGAGTGCCACTGCCACCACGACTCCTGCGACGCGCCCCACCACCACTAGCCCGTGGCCCGGCGGGCGGGGCGCACCGCCCGCCGGGCCGCCCGCTCAGCCGGCCGCCGGGCCGTCCCCCTCCCCCGCCGGCACCCGGAAGCCCGTCGGGACCGTCGTGAGGTCGTGGGAGCTGATGACCCGGTCCACCAGCCCGTAGTCGCGGGCCTGCGCGGCGGTGAAGAACCGGTCGCGCTCCATGTCCCGGTGCACCTCCTCGGTGCTGCGGCCGGTGTGGCGGGCGTAGATCTCGTCGACCTCCCGGCGCAGGGCGATCGTCTCCCGGGCGTGGATCTCGATGTCGGTCGCCTGGCCCTGGTACCCGCCGCTCGGCTGGTGGATCAGGATGCGGCTGCTCGGCAGGGCCATCCGCTTGCCCGGGGCGCCGCCCGCGAGGAGCAGCGAGCCCATGCTCATCGCGACCCCGAAGCAGATCGTCTGCACGTCGGGCCGGATGAACTGCATCGTGTCGTAGATCGCGAGGCCGGCGTAGACGACCCCGCCCGGCGAGTTGATGTAGAGCGACACGTCCTTGTCGGGGTCGTCGCTCTCGAGGTGCAGCAACTGTGCGACCACGAGGTTCGCGACGGCGTCGTCGATCGGGGTGCCGATGAAGACGATGCGCTCGTTCAGCAGGCGGGAGTAGATGTCGAACGAGCGCTCCCCGCGCGGGCTCTGCTCGACCACCATCGGGATCAGGGGCATCTCGGCTATCCTCTCGGCAACTGGTTGGTTGTCAGACGATAGCAACCGAATGGTTGTCGAAGGGAGCCGATGTGGGCGTCCGCCGCGAGACCGATGTCGAGGCCACCCCCGAGGAGGTGTGGGAGGCCCTCTCCACCGAGGAGGGCCGCGAGCGCTGGCTCGACGAGCCGGGACGCGAGGTGGTGGTCGAGGTCGCCGACGCGCCGCACCGCCTCGTGTGGTGGTGGTGGGAGGGCGACGAACCCGCGACCCGGGTCGAGTTCCTCGTCGTCCCCGCCCCGGCGGGGACCCGCGTCGTCGTCACCGAGACCTCCCCCGTCGTCCCCATGGCCCGCCTCGCGGCCGCGTTCGCCCCGGCGTACGCGTGAGCGACCCGCTCGGAGCGGTGCTCGGCGCGCTCGCCGACCCGACGCGCCGCGAGATGGTCGAGGTGCTCCTCGCCGACGGCGTCACGAGCGTGCCGTCGCTGACCGGTCGCTTCCCCATCACGCGGCAGGCCGTCGCGAAGCACCTCGCGACCCTCGACGACGCCGGACTCGTCGAGCGCGTCGACGGCGCGGGGAGGGAGGTGCGCTACCGGCTGCGGCCCGGCGCCCTCGCGCCCGCCGCGGACTGGGTGCGCGCCGCCGAGTCGGCGTGGGACGGGCGGCTCGGCCGCCTCAAGCGCGCCGTCGAGGGGGACCCGGCGGCGTAGCGGCGCCCGCGGACCCGGCTCAGCGCGTCGCGGTGTGCTCCAGGATCGCGGGCACCACGACGTCCCAGACCGGCCGCGGCGGCACCTCGTGCCCCACGCCGTCGAGCAGGATCAGGCGGGCGCCGGGGATCCGCCGGGCGAGCGCCTCGCCGTGGGCGGGCGGGAACAGGGGGTCGTCGCGCCCGTGGAGCACGAGGGCCGGCGCGGTGATCGACGTGATCGCGCCGCGCGGCGGCGGGCCCTCGTCGAGGAGCCCGTGGTTGGTCAGGGTCGCCGCGATGTCGCGCGTCCGGTCGAAAACGGCCCCGGCGAGCGCGCGGACCTCCGCCTCGTCGACCCCGAGGCCACCCGCGTACCGCCGCTCGTCGGCGAGGAACGCCCGGATCACCGCCTCCGGTCGTCGGGGTCCGGCGGCGGGGCCGGCTCCTCGGCGACGGCCGCCTGCAGCGCCGCCGACGGCGGGGGCAGGTCGGGCTCGCCCGGGTCCCCGGGGCCGATGGGACTGGTGGACATGAGGGTGACCGACGCCACGCGACCGGGGTGGTCCACGGCGACGCGCTGGACGATGCCGCCGCCCATCGAGACCCCCGCCAGGTGGGCGCGTGCGATCCCGAGGGCGTCGAGGACGCCGACCACGTCGGCCGCGAGGTCGGCCCCGTCGTAGCCGGGCCGGCCCGCCGGGTAGCTCACCGACTGGCCCGTGTCGCGCAGGTCGTACCGCACGACCCGGCGGCCGCCGCGCGCGATCGCGGCGCAGAAGCCGTCGCGCCACCAGTCCATCGGGGCGCCCGCGCCGCCGACCAGGACGACGGCGGGGTCGGCGTCGTCGCCGAACGTCTGGACGCAGATCCCCACCCCGCCGACCGGGACGACCGTCCGCGCCGACCGGGCCACGTCCGGCGCCCCCCGACCGCCCGTCCCGTCCGCCATCGCCCCTCCCCCGTCCGTCCCGGCTGCGCCTCCCGGCCCTACCGGGTGACGCGCACGACCTCGCCGGCGCCGAGCAGTCGCTCACCGACGGCGGTGACGACGCGCAGGCGCCCCAGCTCGTCGGTCCCGGCGCAGGTGCCGACGACCTCCTCGTCGCCGAGGCTGACGGTGACGCCGTGGCCGGCGAGCGCGTCGCGGGCGGCGAACGCCGCGAGGACGCCGGCCGCGCCGCCGGCGGTCCACTCCGCGTAGCGGCGGCCGACCGCCGCCATCAGGGCGACGAGCAGATCGGCGCGGGCGGGGGGGTCGCCCCCGTCGGCGAGGGAGCCGGGCGTCCAGCGGGCGTCCTCGAGGGGCGGCGCGGCGCGGACGTTCACGCCGATCCCCGCGACGGCCCAGGCGACGCGCTCCTGGTCGGCGGACATCTCGCAGAGGATGCCGGCGACCTTGCGGGCATCGATGAGGATGTCGTTCGGCCACACGATGCGGGCGTCGTCGCCGAGGGCGTCCGCGGCGCCGACCGCCACGACCAGCGGGAGCAGGGCGACGTCGACGGGGGCGACGGGCGGCCGCATCAGCACCGACACCAGCAGGGCGTCCCCGCGGCCCGCGAGCCACGCACGGCCGCGGCGGCCGCGGCCGGCGCTCTGGCGGTCGGCGCCGACGATCGTCCCCTCCGGGGCGCCCGCACGCGCCCGCTCGGTGAGGTCGTCGTTCGTGGAGCCGGTCTCCGCGGACCAGGCGACCGGACCCGCGAGGGGCGGCGTGAGCCGGGGGGCGACGAGCGACGGCACGACGGGGTCCTCGTCGTCGCCCAGCCGGTAGCCGTCGTGGGCGCTGACGATCGCGACGCCCTCGCGGCGGAGGGCCTCGACGTGCCGGTGGACGGCGGCGCGGGAGCACCCGAGGTCGCCGGCGAGGGCCTCACCCGACACGCCGCCGCGGCCCGCCCGGACGAGGGCCTCCATCACGCGTTCGCGGCGTTCCGCGGTCCCGGGGACGGTCACGGGGTCATCCTCCCACCTGCGGCCGGCGCGCGGGGCCGGACTCAGCCGGCGGGGGCGCCGCGCGCCCGGCCGACGTCGGCGACCTGCAGGATCGGGAACGGACCGCGGAAACGGGTCCCCACCCGGGCTACACCCGGGTCGGTCGCGGCAGCGTGAGCACGACGACCTCGGCGCCGAGGCGGCGCGACCACTCCCACTCCCCGTCGAGGTCGTCGGAGGTCAGGACCACCCCCGTGTCGCCGTCCGCGACGATACCGTCGACCTCCCAGGCCGCCGCCTCGCGGACGTCCACGCCGTCGCGCACCAGCCACTCGTGCAGCATCCGCCGCACCGGTGAGGGCGAGAGCACGAGGACCACCCGGTCGACGGGGCGTGCGCCACGCATGATCGCGCGCTACCCCGGCGGGCCGGTGGTCAAACAGGCGTCAGCGGCCGAGGAGGATCCCACGGACCTCGTCCTCGCGTCCGGGCTCCAGGATCGCCAGCACCTGGTCGCCCGCGGCCAGCACGGTCTTGCCCGCGGCGAGCTCGGCGGTGCCGTCGCGGACGACCGAGATCAGGCGCGACCCGGTCGGCAGGCCGATCGCGTCGACGGCCTTGCCGATGCACGGACAGCTCGGGTCGATCTCGACCTCGATGATCTCGAGGTTCTCGCCGCGCAGCTCCAGCAGATGCACCAGGTCGTGCTCCGGCACCTCGTGCTCGATCAGCGCCATGATCCGCGCCGTCGGGCACACCGTCGGCGAGATGCCGAGCAGGTCGAAGTGCACCTGGTTGCGCGGGTCGTTGACCCGGGCGATCACCTTCTGGACCCCGTAGCGCTCCTGGGCGAGCTGGGCGATCACGAGGTTGTCCTCGTCGTCGCCGGTCACCGCCACCACGATGTCGGGCGGGCGGGCCACGCCGGCGCGCTCCAGCACGTAGAGCTCGGTCCCGTCGCCGTGGATGACGCGGTGGCCGAACTCGGCCTCCAGCGTGTCCGCGCGCTCGTGGCCGCTCTCGATGAGCACGACCTCCTGGTCGCGCTCCATCAGCGAGCGCGTCACGTTCGCGCCCACCTTCCCGCCCCCGACGATGATCGCGAACATCAGCCCCCCGCCTCCCGGCCCGCCGCGAGCGCCCAGCCCGCCAGGCCGTCGATCGCCATCTTCACCGGCGAGATCACCTCGAAGCCGCGGTCGGCGTAGGCGTCGGCCCGCGCCGGGTCCTGGATCCGCGCCGCCACGTGCTCCACCTCGTACCGCTTCACCGCCACCTGGGCGATGACGAGGTTCGTGTTGTCGCCGTCGGTCGCCGCGATCAGGACGTCGGCGTCGGCGACGCCGGCCTCCTCGAGGACCGCGGTGTCCATGCCGTGGCCGATCACGACCGGCTGCTTCCACTCGGGACCGAGGCGGCTGAGGTTCTCCTCGCGCATCTCGATGACGACGATCCTCCACCCCTCGTCGGCGAGGGTCCGCGCGAGCGTCGCGCCGACCCGTCCGCACCCGATCACGATGGCCTTCATCGACGCATCATGACGCGTCCGGGTCGTCCAGGACGCCCTCGGGATAGGTGACGACCATCACCTCGCACCGCGCCCGCCGCAGGACGGTGTCGACCGTCGGGCTGAAGAACCGCTTGTGGCGGCGCCAGCGGGCCGCGGACCCCATGACGATCAGGTCCGCGCCGATCGCGTCGGCCTCGCCGACGATCGCCTCGGCCAGCGACCGCGCCCGGACGACGTGCGGGACGAGGTCGACGTCCTGCTCGGCGGCGATCTCGCGGGCCTCCTCCATCGCCTCGACGGCCTCCCGCTCCTCGTCCCCCAGGTCGCAGTCGAGCTCCATCGACATCGGCACCCGCACGACGTGCAGCACCCGCACCTCCGCCCCCCGCTCCTCGGCGAGCCGCAGGGCGGTCGCGAGGACCTCCTCGCCGATGTCCGCGAGCTTCAGCGGCACGAGGATGCGGCGGGCGTCGCCCTCGCCGTCGCCGCCCACCAGGTCCGGCACGGCGGGCGTGGCGCGCCCGAGCAGCGTCTCGTTGCCGGCGCGCCGCGACACGAGGTAGACGACCGCCCCGATCGCGAGCCACACGGGGCCGACGACGGCGGCGCCGCCGTGGGTGAACAACGACGCGACCCAGAGGGCGAGCGTCAGGAGGCCGCCGACCACCGACGGCAGGGGGATCACCGCGCCGCGCCACGGCACGCCCAGGGGGACCCGGAACGGCCGCGCGAGCTCGGGCTCGTGGATCCGGAGGCGGATGACCGCGAACTGGGCGAGCGTCATCGCGATGAGGACGCCGAAGCTGTAGAGCCCGGCGAGGAAGAGCGCCCCGTCGCCGACGGCGTCGGCGACCACGATCAGCGCGGGGGCGATCACCGCGGCGGCGAGGGTGGCGGCGGGCGTCGGCAACGAGCCGCGCTCCGGCCGCGCGAACGCGTGGGGCAGCATGTCGTAGCGGGCCATCGAGTACGCGAGGCGCTCCCCGCCGGCGAGGGACGTCGCGATCGCCGTGATCAGGATCAGCGCGTTCGTGACGCCGACGATCCCGACGAGGAGGTCGGCGCCGCCGGGGAGCTCGTCGCCGATCGCCCGGGCGATCCCCACGAGGGGGGCCTGGAGCCAGTCGGTCGCGAGGTCGCTCGCCACGCCGTCGCTCTCCCCCGGCGCGGGGTGGGTCGGGTAGGCGGTCACGCCGACCATCGAGACGGCGACGTTCAGCACCACCACGGTGCCGATGCCGATGAAGAGGCTGCGCGGCAGGGTGCGGCCCGGCTCGCGGACCTCGGCCACGAAGTTCGTGACCGTCTCGAGCCCGGTGTAGGCGAGGGTCGCGAGCGACAGGGCGAGGATGATCGACGTCCACGACGGGGTGCGCCCGACGTCCATCCCCACGGTCAGCGCGTCGCTGGAGAAGACCAGGGCGAAGCCGAGCACCGCGATCACGGTCTGCACCAGCAGCGCGACCGCGGCGGCCGCCGCCGCGACGGCGAACAGGCGGATGCGCTTCACGCGCCGGACGATGGCGAGGGCCAGGATCACGAGGATCCCGACGACGGCGTCCCACGGCCGGTCGGACAGGGAGTCCCAGCCGAACGCCGTCCCGATGTAGGCGGGGACGAAGAGCGCCGCGATCGCGATCACGACGAGGTAGTCGAGGAACAGCAGCCAGCCGGTGGCGAAGCCGAGCGGGTCGCTGAACGCGCGGCGCACGAAGGTGGCGGCGCCGCCCGCCTCGGGCATCGCCGACGACCCCTCCGCGTAGGAGAGGGTCACCACGAGCATCAGGGCGCCGACGGCGAGGAGGATCCACGGCGTCAGGCCGACGGCGTAGAGCGCGACGATGCCGAGGGCGAAGATCAGCGACGTGCCGATCTCGCCGTAGGCGACGAGCGACAGGGCCCGTGCGCTGAGGGCCCGGGCGGGCCCCCTCAGCGGCGGCGCCACGCCAGCACCATGTAGAGCCGCAGGCCGCCGCCGAGGACCATCAGGCCGCCGATCAGCAGGCCGAGGCCGCCGCCGACGCCGAGCGCGACGGTCCGCGCGACCACGGCGACGCCGAGCGCGAGGACGACGAGCGCGAACACCGCGGGTGCGGGGATCCCCCTCATGCCGCCGCTCGTGCCGGCACGCGGCCGCCGACGACGATCGCCCGCACCGGGCTGTGCTTGAGGACGTGGCGGACGGTGCTGCCGAACACCGGGGCCCGGCGCTTCATGCCCGGCCGCGGCGCCCCGATGACGATCAGCTCGGCGCCGCGGGCGACGGCGTCGGCGACGATCGCGGGGCCGGCGCTGCGGGCGCGCACGAGGCGGGTGACGGCGCGGACGCCGTGGCTCTCGACGAGGGCGCGCGCGTCGTCGAGGAGCTCGTTGGCCTCCCGCTCCTCGTCGGGCAGGACCGCCGTGAGCGGCAGGGTCATGGGGATCTCGAGCACGTGGACGATCGCCACCCGCGACCGGCGCTCCCCCGCGAGGCGGGCCGCGGCGACGAGGGCCTCCTCGGTCTCGGCGGAGCGGACGACGGGGACGACGATCGAGCGGTACTCGATGCGGAGGCCCGCGGCCATGACAAGCGCGGGCGCGCGGACCGTCGCCCGCAGCGGCAGGCGGAGCACCCGCGTGCGGTAGACGGTGTAGACGACGAACCCGAGCGCGAGCCACCCGAGGCCCGCCCAGCGGGTGAGCGGTTCCTGGACCACGACGACGAGCCACGCGAGGCCGGTGGCGAGGCCGCCGAGGATCGCGAACAGCGGCCAGTCGACGCCGCGGAACCGGACGTTCGGCCGCGCCCGGTACACGAGCTCCTCGTCGCGGCGGCGGACGCGCAGGGCGACGAGCGAGACGTGGGCGATCGTGAACGAGAGCATCGCCCCGAACGAGTACATCGTGCCGAGGAAGTCCGTCTGCCCCGGCAGCAGCGCGATGATCGCCGCGAGGCCCGCGAACAGGACGAGGGCGAGCCACGGCGTGCGGAAACGGGGGTGGAGGCGCCGGAAGGGCTCCGGGAGCTGGCGGTAGCTCGCCATCGAGTAGGTGATGCGCGACGCGCCGATCACCCCGGCGTTCGCGGCGATGAACAGGATCGTGGCGGCGAGGACGCCGACGTAGATCTCGAGGGCGTCGAGGGTGAGGCCCGTGATCCCGAGGTTGTCGACGATCCCGAGGACCGGGTCGTTCGCGAAGCCCCCCTCCTCGGGCGGCAGGCCGAGCGGGGTGGTGTAGCCGTCGGGGCCGAGGGTCACCGGCAGCGCCGACAGGGCGATCGCCGGCAGCGTGAAGTAGATGGCGTACACGGCGATGGCGACCATCCGGATCGCCTTCGGGATGTCGCGGGAGGGGTCGCGCGCCTCCTCCGACAGGTTCGAGATCGTCTCGATTCCCGTGTAGGCGATCATCGCGACGGGGATCGCGAGGAAGAAGCTGCTCCACGTCGGCGCGACGCCGAACGTGACGTTCGCGGTGAGGATGTCCGGCGAGAAGATCAGGACGAAGCCCAGGACCACGAGGAGCGCCTGGGTGGCGAAGTCGATGACCGCCAGCAGCACGTTGAGCTTGGCGGCCTCCTTGACCCCGACGATGTTGACCCCGACGAGCAGCACGATGATCGCCGCGCCGACGATCACGTCCCACGGGTTCTGCTTCAGCGGCTCCCAGAAGATCGAGAGGTAGTGCGGCACGAAGAACGCCGAGATGGCGATCGTGATGATGTAGTTGAGCATCTGGGCCCACCCGGCCCCGAAGCTCACGACCTCGTCGAACGCGTGCCGCGCGAAGCTGGCCGACCCGCCCGCCTCCGGGTAGCGCACCGTGCCCTCGGCGTAGGTCGCGGCGGTCGCCGCGAAGATCAGCCCCGCGATCAGGAAGACGAGGGGCGTCAGCCCCAGGGCGAAAGCGGCGGTGACCCCGAGCGCGTAGTAGATCGACGAGCCGACGTTGCCGTAGGCCGTCGCGAACAGGGCGGGGGCCCCGAGCACGCGTTCGAGCCCCTGCTGCTCACGGCGTCGGCGGGCCACGGCGGGCACTCTACGTCGCGGCGGCGCCACCCATCACGGGTCGGTCGCGGGGAGCCGGAACGCGAGGACCGCCCCGCCCCCGGGGGCGGCCTCCGCCCACACCCGCCCGCCGTGCGCGGTCACGGCGCGCTGCACGATCGCCAGCCCGATCCCGGCCCCCTCCACGCCCGTCGCGTTGGGCAGGCGCTCGAAGGCGCCGAAGATCGCGTCGGTGCGGTCGCCCGGGCCGAAGCCGACGCCGTCGTCGCGGACGGACACGACCAGGCCGTCCGCCTCGCGGTGCGCGGCGACGGTCACCGTCCCTCCCCCGGGGCGGCTGAACTTGACGGCGTTGGACAGCAGGTTCGCGAAGACCTGGCGCAGCAGCGGCCCGTCCCCCGGCCACGTCGGGAGGTCCCCGATCTCGATGCGGACGCCCGCGGCACGGGCCGTCTCGGCCAGGTCGGCCCGCGCCTCGTGCGCCAGCGCGCCGAGGTCGACGGGCACCGGCGCCATCCGGCCGGCGCGCCGTCCCGCCTGGGAGAGCTCGAGGAGGGCGCCGATCATCGCCGTCATCACCTCTGCGCCGTCGCGGATGCGCCGCAGGTCGCGGGGCGCGCCGTCGCCGAGATCGTCCTCCAGCGAGCGCGAGAAGCCCTCGATGGCCCGCAGCGGGGCGCGCAGGTCGTGGGAGACCCGGTACGAGAACGCCTCGAGCTCCTCGTAGGCGCGGGCGAGCTCGGCGGTGCGGGCCGCCACCCGCACCTCCAGGTCGGCGTTCGCGCGGCGCAGCCCCTCCTCGAGCGCCCGGTAGTCGCTGACGTCGGTGGCGACGGTGACGAGGCCGGCGAGGTCGCCGGCGGCGCCGAACCAGGGCACCCGGGTCACCCGCCACGTCCGCCCCCGGGCGGCGTCGTGGGCCTCGACGGTGGACGGCGCGCCGTCCACCACCCTCCCGAGTGCCTCCGCGGCGAACGTCCGCCACTCCGCCGGGGCGACCTCGTCGGGGGTGCGGCCGAGGATCTCCTCGCGGGGGCGCCCGCACCAGTCGCAGAACGCCTGGTTCACCGCGAGGTAGCACCCGTCCGCGTCGCGCAGGAACAGGGGGTCGGGGACCGCGTCGATCATCGACGACAGCAGGTCGCGGCGGGCCCGGATCGCCTCCCGCGCCTCCTGGCGGGCGGTGACGTCGGCGATCGACGCGACGGCCTCGGGGCGCCCGTCCGGGCCCGTCGAGGGGGCGGCGCTGACCGACACCCAGACCCGGCGCCCGTCGGGGCGGAGCACGCCGAGGATCCGGCCGGTGACGGTCTCCCCGTCGCGCAGCGCCCGGGCGACGGGGTGGTCCTCCACCGGCACGTCGGCCCCGTCCTCGTCGACCACCCGCCAGCCGGGGGTCGAGAGCCACGCCGGCCCGTCGTCGGGGTCGGCGCCGCAGATCTCCCAGAAGGCGGGGTTCGCGAGGATGAGGCGGCCGTCCTCGTCCCACAGCGTCACGCCGTCGCGGAGCACCTCGACGAGCGCGCGGAACCGCTCGCCGGCGTGCTCGCCCCGGTTCACGCCCCGGCGGCGGCGTCGAGGACCTGGCGCACCCGGAACGCCAGCTCGTCGGGCGTGAAGGGCTTCTGCAGGAAGACCCCCTCCGCCTCGTGGGCGGCGCGGTCGATCAGCGTCCCCTCGGCGTACCCCGACATGAACACGACCCGCGCGTCGGGGCGGGCGGCGCGGAACCGGCGCGCCAGCTCCGGCCCGTTGACGCCCGGCATCACGACGTCGGTCAGCAGCAGGTCGACGGGGGTCCGCGACCAGAGCGCCGCGGCGGACGCCGCCGAGTCGGCGACGAGGACCGCGTACCCGGCCCGCTCCAGCGTCCGGCTGACGAGGCGGCGCACCGCCGGCTCGTCCTCGACCACGAGGATCGACTCGTGCCCGCCCCCGGGCCGCGGCGGGGCGGGGCCGGGGCCGCCGTCGGTGGCGGGGGCGGCCCCCTCCACGAGCGGCAGGTGGATCGTGAAGGTGGTGCCGAAGCCGACGCGGGTGTCGACGCCGATGTGGCCGCCGTGGCGGACGACGATGGCGTGGACCGTCGGCAGGCCGAGCCCGCTGCCCCGCCCGGGCTCCTTCGTGGTGAAGAACGGCTCGAAGAGGTGCCGCAGGACGTCGTCGGGGATGCCGACGCCGGTGTCGCCCACGCGGAGGCGGGCGTACCGGGCGCCGTGGTTCCCGTCGTCCCCGGCGAGGCCGTCCGCCTCCGCCACGTCGAGGCCGATGGAGAGCACCCCGCCCTCCGGCATCGCGTCGCGGGCGTTCACGGCGAGGTTCATGAGGAGCTGCTCGACCTCCGTCGGGTCGGCCCGCACCATCAGCGGCACGTCCGGACCGTGGGAGCTGACCTCGATGTGCTCGCCGATGACCCGCGCGAGCAGGCTGTCCATGTCGTCGACGACGGCCCGGAGGTCGATCGCACGGTCGGCGGGGGGGTTCCGGTGGCTCACCGCGAGCAGCTGCCGGGTGAGCGCCGCCCCCCGCTCGGCGGCGCGGCGGATCTCCTCGACGTCGCCGCGGCGCGCGTCCCCGGGCGGCAGGTCGTCGGCGAGCAGCTCGGCGGACCCCGCGATGACGGTGAGGAGGTTGTTGAAGTCGTGGGCGACGCCCCCGGCGAGGCGGCCGACGGCCTCCATCTTCTGGGAGCGCAGCAGGCGCTGCTCGAGCTCCCGCTGCTCGGTCACGTCGCGGGCCACGACCAGGAAGTCCTCCTGCGTCCCGCCGGACCCGCGGGGGCGCACCACGATGTTGGCGCGGAACAGCGAGCCGTCGCGGCGGCGGCGCTCGCCCTCGTCCTCGGCGCGGCCCCGGGCCGCCGCCGCCCCGAGCAGGCGGACGGCCTCCCCGTCGGCCGCGTCGGGGGCGACGAGCACGCCGGGCGGCGACGCGCCGAGGACCTCCTCCGCCGGGTAGCCGAAGGCCCGCTCGGCGCCGCGTCCCCACGTGAGGGGGCGGCCCGCGGCGTCGACCAGGAAGATCGCGTACTCCTCGACGCTCTCGACGAGCAGGTCGAAGCGCTCGGCGCTGAGGCGCGCCTGCTCGCGGGCCCGCCGGCCCGCCGCCACGAGGGCCTGCTCGCGGACGGCGCCGCGCACGACAGCGGCGAGGCTCTCGAGGCGGTCCTTGGAGAGGTAGTCGGCGGCGCCGTGCTTGATGACGGCGGCGGCGCGCTCCTCGCCGATCGCGCCGGAGACGACGACCACCGGCGTGTCGAGGCCGGCGACGTCGCGGAGGTCGAGCGCCCGCATCGCCCCGAACCCCGGGAGGAGGAAGTCGGCGACGATCACGTCCGGGGGGTCGGCGAGGGCCGCGGCGAACGAGGCCTCCGAGTCGACGCGACGGGCGTCGACGGGACCGAGGTCGCTCTCGAGGCGGCGCCGGAGCAGCTCGTAGTCGGCGTCGGAGTCCTCGAGGACGAGCACCCGGAGGGGGGCGCCCGGCGGTGGCTCCCGGTCGGTCAGGGCCCCGCGGGCGGCACGTAGCGGTAGCCGAAGCCCCGGAGGGTCTCGATCGGCGAGCCGCCGTGCGGCGCGGGCCCGAGGCTCGCCCGCAGCCAGGCGATGCCGATCACGACCTGCCCCGTCGAGACGGCGGAGTCGTGGCCCCAGCCGGCGCAGGCGAGGTCGGGTACCGACACGAGGCGCCCGGCGCGGCGGACGAGCTCGCCGAGCAGCCGGGCCTCGACGGACGACAGCTCGACGGGGGTGCCGTCCACGCGGACGCGGCGCCCCGTCCGGTCGACCTCGAGCCAGTCGTCGGAGTAGCCCGCGCTGGTGGCGGACAGGTCGCCGCGGCGCACGAGCACGTCGAGCCGTGCGACGAGCTCGCGGCCGCCGAAGGGCTTGATGAGGTAGTCGTCGGCGCCGCCGCGCAGCCCGCGGGCGCGCTCGAGCTCGGCGGACCGGCCGGTCAGCATCAGCACCGGGACGTCCGACAGCTCGCGGATGCGCTCCAGGGTCGTCCAGCCGTCGACGACCGGCATCGACACGTCGAGGACGATCGCGTCCGGAACGTCGACCCTCAGCCGGTCGAGCGCGACCCCGCCGTCACCGGCCTCGTCGACCTCGTAGCCGGACCGCTCCAGGAGGCGCCGCACGACCCGGCGCACGGGCGCCTGGTCGTCCACGACGAGTACCCGAGCGGCCATGCGCCTTCATACCATGGGGCGTTAACCGCCGTGAACCCGGTACGGGCCTAGACCGCGGCGGGCCCCAGGACGCGGCGGGCGATGCGCTCGACCCCGCCGACGAGCGGCACGCGCACCTCCGGCGGGCGGGTCGCGAGGCGGTGGGCCAGCAGGCTCTGCGCCGGCTTCGAGCGGAGCACGTGCCACGTGAGCGTGGGTGTGCGCTCCAGCGCCGCGCGGGCGACCCACGCCGTCGCGGCGTGGCCGGCGAGCGACATCTGCAGGCGGCGCCCGTAGGGCTCCATCCCCTCCGCGCGGCCGGCGAGCACGTCGAGCGCCGCCTGGCTCACGAGCTCGGAGCTGAGGAACGCCTCGAACATGCCGTCGCCCGAGAGCGGGTCGATCAGGCCGGCGGCGTCCCCGACGACCGCGGCGCGGCCGCGCGCGACACCCGTCCAGGCCCGGCGGAGGGGCATGCGGTGGCCGCGGACGGCGGTCAGCTCCTCCGGCGCGACGGCGTGCATGCGGCACAGCGCGTCGAGGTGGCCCCGCAGGTTCGGGCCCTCGGCCTCCCACCCGCCGACGCCCAGGTTGATGTGGTCGCCCTTCGGGAAGACCCAGCCGTAGCCGCCGGGGACCGTCGCCATCTCGAGCGTCACCCGCGAGCGGTGCCAGGCCTCGCGCTCCGGCGTCATGGGGGCGTTGCCCTCGAGCGCGACGCCGAACAGCCGGTCCGCGCCGAGGCGGAGCGCCTTCGCGCTGATCCCGTTCGCCCCGTCCGCGCCGATCACGACGCCGGCGTGGATGCGCTCGCCGCCGTCGAGGGAGACGACGGCGCCCGTCGCCGACGTCGTGACGTCGCGGACCCGGACGCCGTCGCGGAAGTCCGCCCCGGCGGCGGCGGCGCTCTCGGCGAGCAGGGCGTCGAGGCGGCGGCGCTGGGTCATCAGGGCGATCGGGCTGTCGAAGTGCTGCCGCGTGGTGCGGCCGAAGCGCAGCCGCATGTCGAGGCGGTCGACGACGTCCTCGACGACCGGCGAGACGTCCACCGGCAGGAGGGTCGTGGCACGCATCGTGAGGCCGCCGCCGCACGGCTTGTCGCGGGGGAACCGCTGCCGGTCGAGGAGCACCACCCGGGCGCCGGCCCGCGCGAGCCGCAGCGCGGTCGTCGAGCCACCGGGGCCCGCGCCCACCACCGCCACGTCAACGTTCCCGGTCACGCCTCTCCCCCCGCACCGACGACGCGCCCATCATGACGACCCGGGGGCCGGTGGTGGGTGACACCCGGCCCTCAGTCGCCGAGGACGCGCACGACGACCACGGCGACGTCGTCGCGGAGCCGTCCCCGCGCGAAGTCGGCCGCCGTCCGCAGCAGGTGCGCCGCGGCCGCCTCGGCGCCCATGCCCGCGCAGGCCGACGCCGCGTCGCTGAGGCGCTCCTCGCCGAGCAGGGCGGTGCCCTGGCGCGCCTCGGTCAGGCCGTCGGTGAACACCACGATCGAGTCGCCGGGTGCGATGCGCACGGTGACGTCCGTGAGGGGCGGGTCGTCGAAGACGCCGAGCACCGTCCCGGGCCCGCCGACCTCCTCGACGGCCCCCGACGCCCGCACCAGCAGGGGGAACGGGTGGCCGGCGCGGCAGGTGGTGACGGTCATCCCCTCCGCGTCGCGCCCGAAGGCGAGCAGCGCCGCCGTGAGGAAGAGCGTGCCGAACCCCTGCTGGCGCATCGCCTCGTTGAGGCGTCCGAGCGCCGCGGCGGGGCCGGCGTCGCCGTCGGCGACCGCGCGGACCGTGTACCGGGCCAGCGCCGTCAGGGCGACGGCCTCGGGCCCCTTCCCGCAGGCGTCGCCCATCATCACGGTGAGGCGTCCGCCGGAGTCCTCGAACACGTCGTAGAAGTCGCCCCCGACCTCCTGGCCGGCCTCGGCGGTGACGTACCGGGCGGCCATCTCGACGCCGGCCACCTCCGGCAGGGCCCGGGGCAGGAGGCTCTGCTGCAGGACGTGGGCGATCTCCTGCTGCTCCCGGTGCAGGCGCACCCGCTCCAGCGCCTGGGCGACCTGGTCGGCGAGGGTCAGCAGGAACGTCCGCTCCGCGGCGGTGAACTCCCGGGGCGTGTCGAAGCGGAGGGCGAGCACGCCCCGCCCGCCCCGCCCGGCCCGCAGGGGCAGGAGCGCCCACCCGACGCCGGGGACGTCGGTGGTGATCTCGGCGACGCCCGGCAGCCGGGCGATCGCGGAGGAGGGCTGGAACTGCGGCTCCCCGGTCCGGGCGACGTTCGCGAGCGGCTGGTCGTCGTCGAGGGGCACCCGGCGGTCGAGGTCGGCGGTCTCCCCGCCGAGGCTGCGCCGCTCCAGGAACTGCCCGCCCGGGCCCGGGCGGGCCAGCACCACCTCGTCGATGCCGGCGACGTGGGACGCGTCCCCCGCGAGCGCGCCGAGGACGGCCTCCTCGTCGAGCGCCGGGGCGAGGGCGGCGGTGACCCGCTGCAGCGCGTCGGCGCGGACGGCGGCGAGGGCGGTGACGTCGCGTTCGTTGTCGAGGTCGCCGAGCAGCCCCGCGACGCGGCGGCGCGCGACGACGCTGACCCGCAGCGCCGCGACGATCGCGAGTGCGCCGAGGGCGAGCAGGACGACGGTGAGGGCGTTCGTGAGGCGGTCCTGCTCGCGGCGGGCGTCGTCGACGAACGCGTCGGTGTCGGCCAGCATGCGGTCGGCGACGTCCCGGAACCGGGCGAAGCGCACCTCGCCGCCGAGCACCTGGCGGCGAGCCAGCCCGCGCTCGGTCGCCTCGGCGCCCCGGCCACGGGCGATCTGGAGCGCGTAGTAGCGCTCCAGCTCCGCGATCCGCGGCTCCGCCTCGGTGAGGAGGTCCGCGAGGATGGGGTGTCCGTCGAGGCGCGTCCGGATCGACCGGACGTCCTCGGCGGCGGCCACGCGCGCCTGCTCGTACCCCGCGAGCACGCTCTCGCGACCCGTCAGCAGGTAACCGCGCACCGAGGCCTGCTGGGCGTACATGTGGCGGACGAGGTCCTGGACGTCCGACTTGAGGGGGATCGCGTCCCGGACGTACTCGTCGGTGGCGCTGTCGTGGATCGCGCGCGACACCCCGATCCCCACCCCCAGCATCAGCAGGAGCAGGCCGATCAGGACGCCGAGGGTGACGGTCAGGGACCGGCGGGCCTCGCGCAGGCGCAGGGGGGAGCGGGTGCCCCCGGGGGGAGGGGCGCCCGCCCCCGGGGTGGCGGGTGTCTGACCGGGCGGGGTCACGCCGGCCACGGTACGGGGGGCGCGGGCGGGATGGGCGGCGTCCTCAGGCGGGCACCGCGGTCACGGACGATGTCGTCGATGTGGCGGGGGCGCCCCAGGACAGGGCGGCGGGGGCGATGCCGCACACGGGCGCGAGGAGGCGCGCGGGACGCCGGACCGCGGGGGTCCGGGACTGATGGGACACGATCACGACGTCCTCCGACGGGCTCCGCGGGCACGGTCCCCCGCGCGGTGCCGCGGGGGTGCACTCTCATACCATCCCGGGGTGCCCGCCGGTACGGCCGCGCGTCCCGTGACCGCCGGGACGCGGGATCCGCGGGATCGGGACGCGCGGGCCCTACCCGGCGATCAGCGTCCGGAGGTCGGCGGTGAGATCGCCGACGGGGACGACGATCCCGGCGGCGTACGAGGCGACCTGGCGTCCGTCGCGGCCGACCAGCACCACGCGGGCGGAGTGGATGGAGGCGTCCTCGCCCTCCGGCTGGGCGGTGATCAGCCAGTCCCTCCAGAGGGGTGCGAGCTCGGCCCGGGTCCCGGTGATGTAGCTCATGCGGCCGCGGAGGCGGAAGCGGTCGAGGAACTCACCGACGGAGGGGGCGGTGTCGCCCTCGGGGTCGACGCTGATGGCGACGACGTCGAGGTCGTCGGCGGCGGGGCCGAGGGCGTCGAGCGAGGAGGCGATGGTGGCGGCGATCGTCGGGCAGACGTCGGGGCAGTTGGCGAACAGGAACGTCACGAGCGCCGGGCGGCCGGAGGTGGGGACGGACACGGGCCGGCCGTCGAACCCGGTCCCCGTCGTCGCGGGCGCGGGCCGGGAGGGGGTGATCTCGGGGGCGATGAACCGGCTGTCGTCACCCCCGCGCGACGCCACGCCGAGGAGCACGAGGGAGAGGGCCGCGACGGCCGCGGCCACCGAGGCGATCAACGCGAGCAGACGCAGGTTGGGCGGACGCGAGGTGGGCAGCGGGATCCCGGGGACGGTGGGCGGACCGGCCCTCCGACCCTAGCGCCCCTCCCCTGCCGTGGCCGGGCCGTTGCGCCCCGCGGCGGGGGACCGGCCGACCCCGGCGGGCGGGCACGACGCGTCGGGCGCGCCCTCGCAGCACCCCTCGCAGATGCGCCCGCACGCCGAGCAGACCGCCTTGGCGCGGATGTCGATCAGCGCGCCTCCGCAGAGTGGGCAGACGTCCATGGGACCAGTCTGGCGGCCGCCCCGGATGCACCCCCACCGCGACGCGGTCCCGGCTCCGGCACCGCCGGCGGTCCCGGCGGAACCCGCAACCGGGCGGGGGCCGTGCGAGGGCCTAGGGTGGCGCGATCGGACATACCCCGTCCATCCGGGCGGCCCTCGCCATCGCGCTGACGGCCGTCGCGGTCGCCGGGGTCGCCCCGCCGGAGCCCGCCGGGGCGTCCGAGCCGATCGCGGCGCTCGTCGAGCGCGCCCGCACCGACCCGTCGGCGGTCGCCGCGACGATCCGGGCCCTGGAGGCGCGGACCGAGAGCCGCGCCGTCCAGCTGGGCCTGGCCCGCGAGCGGGGGCGTGCCCTGCCGGGCGTCCCGGAGGAGATGGCGTACCGGGTCCGGGCGCTCGCCGACGTCGCGGCGTTCCTGGCGGCCCGGCGCGAGGCCGTGCGGACCCGCGTCGCGGACGCGACGGGTTCCCGCCCGGGGGGC
Organism: Miltoncostaea oceani; assembly: GCF_018141545.1. GTDB lineage: Bacteria > Actinomycetota > Thermoleophilia > Miltoncostaeales > Miltoncostaeaceae > Miltoncostaea > Miltoncostaea oceani. Next base: position 2,285,729 of record NZ_CP064356.1, read on the forward strand.
GCCACGACCCACGGGGCCGCGGTGCGTCACGTGGCGCGCCTCGGCCTCGGCCGCCTCCCCGCCCGGCCGGCGGCGCGCACGAACGGGCAGCGGCGGCGGTGGCGTGACATCTCGCGGTGGCTCGCGTCACGGCGCGAGGTGCCCCGCGACGTCGAACGGCCGTTGAGCCGCCCGGCGGAGGGGCCGCTGGAGTCGCCGTTCGGGCCCCGCTGGGGGCGCGCCCACGAGGGGGTCGACATCGGGGGCGGGGCGACGAGCGGCGCGCCGGTGCGGGCCGCGGCGGACGGCGTGGTCGTCTCCGCCGGGGCGCACGGCGGGTACGGGCTCATCGTGGTGCTGCGCCACGCCGACGGCCTGCGCACCGCGTACGCGCACCTCTCGGCGACCGGGGTCGCACCCGGCCGGCCCGTCGCGCGCGGCGCGGTGGTGGGGCGCATGGGCGAGACGGGGAACGCGCACGGCGTCCACCTGCACTTCGAGGTGCGGCGGGGTGGTCGCGCCGTGGACCCCCTCCCCTACCTCCTGCCGCGGGACCGCCCCCGGCCGCGCTGACCCCGGGGGGTCAGCGGTTCGCGGAGTGGTGGAGCCGGAGGTGCGTGTGCGGCACAGCGATGCCCATGCCGTGGAGGGTGACCAGGCACCCGCGGTCCCCGACGACCTCGACGGTGGCGATGTCCCCGGGCTCGCAGGTGATGACGCTCTCGGGGCGGATCGCGACGCGGCGCAGCAGCTCGACCTCGTCCCCGGGGTGGAGGTGGGAGGTGGTCGGTCGCTGCGGGGCGTCGCTCATGGCCGATCCTCCCCGGTCGGCCCGGTCACCAACCGTGACGGGGCGCACGCATGTTCGCGGGGACCCTCCCCCGCCCCGGTCAGGGGGTGGCGGACCCCGGGTGGAGCATCCCGATGACCTCGTCGAGCAGGCGCCCGTTCTGGCCGTCCGGGCCGACCTGCCGCAGCAGCGCGTACATGTGGCTGACGGGTGCGCTCCCGCCGAGGCGTGCCTCCAGGGCCGAGCGCAGCGGCTGCCAGATCCGGTGGAGGAACGCCTCCTCGAGGGCGTCGCGGCCGACGACGTCCCGGAGGATCTTCACGAACGCCATGTTGCCCTCGTAGATGAACCGCCCCGCCTCGGGGCCGAACGCCTCGCGCGCGAGGAGCTCGGTGAGCCCCTCGTCGACGTAGCGCCCGAGCAGGGCCGGCACCCCGGAGGCGTCGCCGATCATGTGGAGCGACTCGTGGATGACGGTGAGCGTCGTCGCGCGGGGCGGGAGGTGGAGGACGCCCATCGCATGGAGGGCGTCCCCGGCGGCCTGGTCCGCGGCGGCGGGGATGTAGAAGCCGAAGGTGTTCTCGGGCATCCCGGCGGAGATGCGCACCTGGTCGAACGCGGCCTGGCTCTGGTGGACGACGATGTTGTCCGCGGGCGGGCCCGGGCGCTTGAACGCCCGCACGAAGAGGGTCTGGATCTCCTCCTGCGTCCAGTGGTGGCCGGCGACCGCGCCGCGGCCGACGGCGCCGCGGGCGACGACCTCGGGCAGGAGCGCGGCGCGCTCGATGAGGCGGTCCGCCTCGGCGGCGGGGAGGGCCTTGTGCGCGGCGACGGAGAACGCCCCGAGGTCCCCGTCGGCGACGAGGGCGCGCGCGGGGGCCCGCAGCGCGATGATGGCCTTGCCGACGGCGGCGCCGTCGAGCGCCATGCCGAGGACGCCGACGACGATCGGGAGGATGGCGGGCTCGTTGACGGAGATGTCGGCGATGGTCGGGTCGAGGGCGACGTTCTCGGCGGCCGACTCCACCATGTAGTCCTCGACGGCCTCGGACACCTGGTAGGCGCCGACGCCGAGGGCGACGCCCCCGGCGACGAGGGCGAGGCCGCCGCTGGCGACGGCGGCGATGACGCCGGCGGTGATCTGGAGGGCGGTGAGGGCGGTGCTGAGGATCCCGTCGTCGGCCTTCGCCGCGGCGATGTGGGCGTCGATGGCGCCGACGAGGGGCGAGTCGTCGGCGACACCGAGGTCGAGGCGGGTGAGGTCGACGATGCCGCGGAGGTTCCAGATCTCGAGGTCGCCGTCGCGGATGTTCTCCTGCGTGGCGAGGATGTCGCGGCGGAGGGACTGGACCTTGCCGAGGACGTGGTCGGTGAGCTGCTCGTCGGTGGCGTTCGCGATGACGGCGGGGTCGGCCTGGAAGAGGATGGGGTGCCGCAGGCCGAGGCGCGCCCGGCCGGCGGCCTCCGCCTCGATGGCGATGGGCAGGCCCATGCGGCCCCCGGGGTCGGGGTCGCCCTTCTGGGCGGCGTCGTATTCGTCCTCCATCCGCATGAGGCGGCCCGCCTTGACCTGCGCCTCCTCCCGCTTCGCCTGGAGGGCGAGGAGCTCCCACGCGGCGTCGCGGAGGGACTGCACGTCGAGCGGGTCGGACGGCCCCGCCATGTAGTCGGGGGTCCCCCCGAACGTCGCCCCGCCGTACATGCCGCCGGGGTTCGCGGCGACGCCGTACCGGGCGCCCTCCTCCTCGGCGATGCGGAGGTTGTCGTCGAGCTGGCGCAGGGCGATGAGCTTCGCCCGCTCCACGAACATCCGGGGGAACGTCTCCCCGACGAGCGTCGCGAGCTCGGTCTCGCCCCCCACCCCGGCGCGCTGGACGTGCGCGTCGATCCTCGCCTGGATCTCGGGCAGCTCGGCACGGTACGCCTCGGCGGTCTGGTGGAGCGAGTGGAGCTGGTAGGCGACGGACTCGTCGGGCTGCCCCGCGGGCGGCGAGATCGACGTGACCATGGACGGGTAGTTCTCGAGCCACCCGCGGCGGTTGTCGCGCCGTTCGATGAGCTCGAGGATCGGCGCGCCGGGGATCGCGGTGCGGAGTGTGGCGGCGTCCTTCTCCGCGAGGGGCGGGACCTTGCTGAGCGTCGCCCGGACCGCGAGGAGCTTCGCCGCGGTGTCGGCGGGCATCGGGGGCGGCGTGTCGGCGAGGACGAGCGGCCGGTCGTCCTCGTTGACCGTCAGCAGGCCGGGGGGCTCGGCGAGCGGGTGGGGCGGCGGGGCGAGCGGGTGGCGCCCGCCGCCCCCGGGCGCGGGCTGGCGCATGAGCCGCGCCGTCGCGGCGTTCCCGATCGCCATCTGCACCGCGACGACGGGGTGCACGGCCGCCGGCGGGCGGGGCCCGCCGGGGTCGGCCTCGGAGGACTGCTCGGCCCTCCCGACGCTCCGGCGCGGCGGCTCCCCTCCCATGTCACCGAGTCTATGCCCGCCGCCTGATCGCGAGGTAGGCGCCGTGCGTGCCGATCGAGGTGCCGGAGCCGCTTCACGAGGCGGTACACCGGCACGATCAGCCGCCGCGGATGCGGTGCGTCGACGGCGTCCCAGCGGGACCCGTCGGCCCGGGCCCCGTGGACGAGGACGATCGTGGGCGATCGGCGTGTGCGTGGCGGCGTGGTGGACATCGCGCCACCGCGGGTCACGTGCGGGCGCCGGGGGGCCGCCATGCGGCCCCTCGGCGGCCGTCGTCACCGCCGTTCGCGGTCGCGGCCCGGCCCGCCCGTCAGGAGGTCACGACCCGGGCCGCCGACGAGCCGGTCGGCGCCGGCGCCTCCGGTCAGCCGGTCGCGTCCGCGGCCTCCGATGAGGTGGTCGCGCCCGCTCTCGCCGCGGAGCACGTCGGCGCCGGCGCCGCCCGTGACGACGTCGTCTCCCCCGCTCGCGCAGACGAGGTCGTCGCCGCCGAGCGCCGCGATGCGATCGGCGCCTCCGAGCGCGACGATCACGTCGGCCCGGGAGGTGCCGCGCAGGCGGTCCGCGGCGGCGGTGCCGACGATGGTCGCCGGCCTGCCGAGGCAGGCAGGAGGGGAGCCGGCCGGACCGCCGGCGCCAGCGCCGCCGCCGGCTGCGCCGCCCCCGCCGGAGCCCGCGACCGGCGGGTCGCCCTGGAGGCGCACGACCACCATGTCCTCACTGCCGCCGGCCCGGGTCTCGCCGGCGAGGACGATGCGGCCGTCGGGCTGCACCGCCATCGCGAAGGCGATGTCGTCGGGTCCGCCGAGGTCGACGCGGACGGTTCCGCCGTCGCCGAACGTGGCGTCGAGTCCGCCGTTGGGCTGCAGTCGGACCACCGCGACGTCGCCGTCGGTCGTCCCGGCGAGCAGGATCTTGCCGTCGGCCTGCAGCGCCATCGCCTGGGCGGCCTCGTTCGACGTCGCGCGGAACCCGATGAGCGCCTTCCCGTTGCCGGCGCCGAAGGACGTGTCGGGGTCGCCGTCGGGTGTGACACGCGCGACGGCGATGTCGACGGTGCCCCGCGCGTTGCTGTTCCCGGCGGCCAGGATGCGGCCGTCCGGCTGTACGGCGACGGCGGCGGCGCCGTCGAACGACTCCACGCCGAAGCGCGGGATCGCGCGACCGGTTCCGCCGAAGGACGGGTCGAACGTGCCCTCCGGGGACCGCAGGCGGGCCAGGACCATGCGGGGGCCGTCGTCGGACTCGGAGGCCCCGGCGACCACGATGCGGCCGTCGGGCTGCAGGGCGACGGCCTGGGCGTGGTCGCCGGTCGCGGGGCCGACTCCGCCGATCGCCCGGCCCGTGCCCCCACCGAACGTCGCGTCGAACCCGCCGTCGGGGTTGCCGAGGCGGGCGACCGCGATGTCGGCGGTCCCGCCGGCGTCGGTGCCGCCGGCGACGACGATCCTCCCGTCCGGCTGCAGCGCGATCGCGCTCGCCGTCTCGTGCGAGGTGGCAGTGAACCCGCCGAGCGACCTCCCCGTGCCGCCGCCGTAGGTGGGATCGAACGTCCCGTCGGGGGTCCGGAGTCGCGCGACCGCGATGTCGACGGTGCCGCCGGCGTTGCTGTGGCCGGCGAGCACGACCGCGCCGTCGGGCTGCAGGACGACCGCGTTGGCCACGTCCGACGAACCCGGCGCGAAACCCCCGAGCGAGGTGCCGGTGCCCCCGCCGAACGAGCGGTCGAGGACCCCGGTCCCGAGCAGGCGCGCCACCGCGAAGTCGTTCGATCCGTTCGCGTTGCTGTAGCCGGCGACGACGATGCGCCCGTCGGGTTGCAGCGCGAGCGCACGGGCCCGGTCGAGCGAGCCGGGACCGAAGCCGACCAGGACCGAGCCGGTGCCCGGCGGGCGTGCGCGGGGCTGCACGCGCCGAGGATGACGTACGGCTCGCGGTCCACGCCGAGCTTCGCCTTCATGGTCGCCTGGACGTCGATCTCGCTGAGCACGCCGAAGCCCTCCGCGGCGAGGGCGGCGCGGGTGCGGTCCAGGACCTCGTCGAAGGTGCCGGGTGCCTCCACCCGGTCGCTGTAGACGGTGTCGGTGGGCGTCACGGATCCTCCCCCCATCATCGGGCGTCGAGCGGCGGGGGCGGGTCGCCGGCGGCGACCATCACCCGGTTCCAGGCGTTGATGCCGGCGATCACCACGATCAGCTGGCCGCGCTCCGCCGGGTCGAAGTGGTCCTCGACCGCCGAGGCCACGACCTCGGGCAGCGGCACCGCCTCCATGCGCGTGAGGGACTCCGTCAGGGCGAGGGCGGCCCGCTCGCGGGCGCTGAAGAAGGGGGACTCGCGCCACACGGCGAGCGCGTGCAGGCGCCGCGGGTCCTCGCCGGCCTCGAGCGCCAGCCGCACGTGGAGGTCCACGCAGTAGGCGCACCCGTTGAGCTGCGAGGCGCGCACCTTCATCAGCTCGGCGAGGCCGTGGTCGAGGGTGCTCGCCCGGGTGAGGGCGGCGAGCGCGCGGTAGGCGTCGGGCGCCTCGCGGCGGAGGTCCACCGCCAGGCCGTGGGTCTCGGTGTCGATCATGCGGCTGCTCTCCGGTGGCGTCGTCCGTGGGGATCCGATGCCACGTAACTCTACTCCACAACTCTAAAGTTGTCGAGTCGTGAAGGAGGGTCGTGGGCGCTCCTGACAGGACCCCTCGTGCGGCTGAGGCTCACCCCTTCCTTCGTTCCGGTCGCCCCATAGGTCGCTCCGGAACGACCAGGCGCCCGCTGACCCGCCTGGATCAGCATCCACCTGGCGAGCGACTCCCGCTCTTCCTCACTCAGCCAATGACGGACGACGTGCTCCAGTCGCTCGATCTCGGGCCGATCACCTGCGAGCGCCTGACTACGACCGAGGCGGTGGGCGATCCAGACCACGAGCCGCCCGACCTCCGTGTCCGTCAGATAGAGCCGTGCAAGGCAGATGACTTCTGCAAGAGGGTCGGCCATGGGTCGAGCAGGATAGAACACACGTTCGGTCGTCCCTAACCAGCGGCGGCTGCGATCGCATCGACGACGAGGTGGCCGTCCGGCCGGCCCTCGCACGCCAGGACGATGCCCGTGACGACGGCGCTCGGATCGATCGCCCGGATGCGCTCATCCTCGCGACCGCCGACCTCGATGATCGCGTCGGCGATGCGGCGGCGACCCGCCGCGTCCGCGTCGCGGAGGCGGCCACACGTCGCGGTCTCCGCGATGCGCTCGTCCCCGTCGTGGGCCTGGATCAGTGGCCCGCCGCCGGGAACACCCCCGCTCTCCAGTCCGATGGCATCGACCACGGGACCGACGACCGGGATGCGGTCCGCAAGCGTCCGTCCCTCCGAATCCGCGATCTGGGTCGTCACGAAAACGGCCGCCAATACGACGACGATGGCGACTGCGGAGGCGATTCCTCGAAGTCGGTCCATCCCGCGACGCTAGTGCGGGGGGCGGACGGGAACGCCTATGCCGAACGGCTTCGGCGCAGTCCCAGAGCACCAAGGCCAAGGACGACGATCGCCACAACCTCAGCTCTCGGAACGCTCACGGAAGAGGCGCGGCTGAAGATGAACTCCGTCGAGCCGCTCGAGTGCTGCACCTTGCAGGGGTAACCGGAGTCCCTCGCCGTGCCCGCGAAGTTGCGGCACGTCGGGACGGCGAACGCCGCCAAGAGCACCAGCGCACCGAGGACGACCGCGGCCAACGACACGAGACGGAGCGGAGACACGCTCGCGACCCTACGACGCCGGGCGGACCCCGGAGGAGTTCACGATCAGCTCTCGCGCCGCGGCAAACCGAGCAGATTGGGACGACGAGCCGCCGAGGTCTCGCTCAGCGGCACGCAGCACCGACAAGATCGTCTTCGTCCAGAGCTCGGCCCTGACCTCAGCGAACGGCTTCTCCTGAGCCTGCCGGCTGGCCAGATACGCCAGCACATCCGCCTCGAGGAACCGCCGGTCGCCCCTCGCCGTCCTCGAACAGCGCAGGAAACCAGCGTCAGCGTAGGCGCGCACCGAGTTGGAGGACACCCCTAGGAGGGCAGCCGCCTCGCGAGTCGTCAGGTGCCTCATGCCGTTCCTAGGCCGCCGGTTGTGCGCCCCAGCCTGGTTCCATCTCTCCGGCTCGGCGGTAGTCCATCGACCCGGTCGGGGCCTTCCACCGGACCCAGAAGTCGCAGCGCCCGACGTAGTCGCGGGCTAGTAGGACGAAGAGTTCCTCCCGGTTAGCGCAGACGTACTCCAGACCATCGTCCGGGACGATGACGAACTGGCCCGGATCGAGCGCGTCGTCGATCCACGCCCCCTGGAACCGCGGCTCATGGGTGCCACTAGCCACCGCCATCGGCGTCCTCCTCTCTCCTCGTATTGCAGGGCACGGTAGTGCGAGGGCCGGATGGACCCAATCTCGGTCCGCGGATGCGCCGCGCAGGGCACCCAACTCGAACACCCGCCCCGGCCTTCCTCGGGAGCCCACCCCCTACTCCCCCCTCCCCCCGCCCACGTCCCGCCTCGGATGGGCGGCCGCGGGGGCATCCCGCGGGGACTGGCCGGCTCCCGCACCGTCTCCCGCACCGTCCTGGTGGTGCGGGGATGCTCCCGCACCGTCATCAGATGCACCTCGGCCCCGGCGACGAGGGCGGCCGATCGGCCGGCATCCCCGTCGTGGAAAGCGTTCTGGCGACGCGCCCGGCAGGATTCGAACCTGCGACCAACGGCTTAGAAGGCCGTCGCTCTATCCAGCTGAGCTACGGGCGCCCGGGGCGGGACGGTAGCGCGACCGGGGCGCGGAGGTGCCCCGGAACGGCCGCGGCCCCCGCCTCGGTGTGAGACGGGGGCCGCGGGACGCGCTCTCAGCGGGTGGTGCTAGCTGAGGTACTTGCTCGCGTCGATCCCGTGCTCCTCCATGAGCTTGGTGAACGTCTCGCGCATCTCCTCGGGGTAGTCCGGCAGGCCACCCTGCGCGAGGACCTCCTCGGCGCGCTTCTTGATGTTCGGGCCGAAGTCCCAGTCGTCGTCGTTGATCAGACGGCGGACTTCCTTCTCCGGCCACGACACCACGCCCGGCTCGCGGGAGAACTTGGAGGCGAGGGCCTCGATCTCGTCCATGCGGCCGTCCACCGGCGACTGCTCCTGGATCATGCCCTTGGCCTTGAGGGCCTCCTTGAGGTCCTCGTCCATGTGGTACGGCGTGCCGTGGGCGTCCTTGTGGAACAGCTTCTCGAACTTGAGGCGGGGCCGCTGGCCGCCGGCCTTGAAGTCCTCGAGGGGGTAGCCGACGGCGTGGCCCCAGGTCAGCTTGTAGTGCGGCGGCAGGCCGAAGGCCTTCTCGATCCCGCCCGGCTTGCGGCCGAAGGCGATGAGGATCGAGCCGATGTCGAGCGACGTCGCCGTCAGGATCGACTGGCAGACGGCGAGACCGGTCTCGAAGCGGAGCAGGTTCTCGGTGCGCTCCGTCGGGAAGCTCATGAGACGCGGGACGGTCTGCGTCATCGTGAACTCGTAGTTCCAGCCGTGGTACTTGGTGAGCGCGCCGGAGAGGGCGAGGGTCGAGAGACCGTCGTTGGCGCGGCCGTACCAGGCGTTCAGGTTCGTCAGCCAGAAGATCAGGTGCGAGCTCTGGTTGATGATCTGGACGTTGAAGCCGGAGACGCACTCCTCGATCTCGTCCCAGAGATCACAGGTCTCACGGTCGACGACGATCGCCTCGGTGGCGTTGATGTTCCCCTGGCAGGAGGCGAGCCGCCCGGCCTGGAGCATCGTCTGGATCTTCCAGTCCTCGACCTTCTTGTCCGGGTCGTAGTACCGGATGCTCCGACGGTCCCCGACCGTCTGAAGAAAACTCTTGTCGGGGATATCGGCTGCGGATACGGACATGGGCCCCCCTGGGGTTTGGTTCGGTGTGTGACGGACGGCGGGTTGCACACGGGACCCGCCAGGCACGGGGAATCTACACCGGCGGCAACGCTCGTGGCGACCGTTGCGAACGTCCCGGGCCCGACCGTCCCACTCCGTGAGGACGGTCGCCCGACGAGGCGCGCGACGACTCGGTAGGCTCCCGCGCCATGCCAAAACTTCTCTTCGCCACCGTTCCCACCGATGAGGTCCTCGGCAAGGAGGGGAAGGTCCGCTTCCCCGGCACCGAGGCCGCCATCGCCAAACTCACCGACGCCGGTTGGGATGTCGAGGTCATCGACCCGACGTGGCCCAAGCCGCTCGAGGCCGCCAAGTCCGGCGAGTACGACGCCATCCTGGTCTCGACCTGGAAGGCCGCACCGCGCTCGCGCGATGCCGCGTCGATGCTCGCCCGGATGCAGGACCTCCCGGTCTACACCGTCGGCGTGATGCAGAAGGACGACGCCTTCCGCACCATGGCGCCGGACGTCGGGGTCCTGAAGGGCGTCGGGGAGCTGCCGCTCCCGTCGTGACCCCGTCCGCCGGCGGCGTCAGTCGTCGGTGAGATGGGCGATGGTCGCGCCGTCCCCGCCCTGATCGGGCGGGGCGGGCTCGGCCCGCGCCACCAGGGGGTGCCTCCGGAGCTCCTCGCGCACGACGGTGCGCAGGGCCCCGGTGCCGTGCCCGTGTATCACCCGCACCGACGGCAACCCCGCCATCGCCGCGGCGTCCATCCGGTCGCGCACCTCGCCGCGCGCCTCCTCGACCCGCTGCCCGCGGACGTCGACCTCCAGGGTCGCCGCCGGGGCGGAGACCGACGCCACCGGCGGCGGCGGCTCCGTGAACTCCGCCCGCCGCGCCGCCGCCCGGTCGCGCACCAGCCGCCCCAGCGGGATGCGCATCCGGGCCGAGCCGCCCTGCACCTCCGCGCGGTCCCCGTCGATCGCGAGGATGCGGCCCCGGAACCCCATCACGGGGTCGTGGACGTGGTCGCCGACGCCCGGAGGGGGCCCCTCCGTCACCGGCTCGGGGGCCGGCTCCCGCAGGGCCTCGCGGGCCCGTGACGCGGCACGCGACGCGGCGTCGAGGCCGCGGTCGCGCTCCCGCGCCCGCGGCGAGGCGGGCGCCGCCGCCTCCGACGCCCGGCGCGCCTCCGCCCTCCGGGCGTCGGAGATCGCGCGCCGCAGACCGCTGAGCTCGCGGGTCAGGCCCGTCAGCTCCGCCTCCGCGCGGGCCCGTGCCGCGGCGCGCTCGGCCTCCGCCCCCTCGCGCACCTTCGCGATGCGCACCTCCAGCTCCCTCTCGCGGACCCGCGCGTCGCGCTCCGCGCGTTCGGCGCGGCGCGCGCCTCGCGGGCGGCGGACAGCTCCTCGTCGGCGGCGGCCCGCGCGGCGCCCGCCTCGGCCAGCAGCGCCTCGAGCGCCCGCCGCTCCGGCGGACCCGCCCGCCGCGCCGCCTCCACGACCTCCGGGTCGAGCCCGAGCCCCTCCGCGATGCCGAGGGCGTGGGAGGCGCCCGGCTCGCCGATGTTCAGGGAGTAGAGGGGCCGGAGGGTCCGCAGGTCGACGCCCACGGCGGCGTTCGCGGCGCGCGGTGCGTCGCTCGCCCACGCCTTCATCTCGGGGTGGTGGGTCGTCGCCAGCACCAGGGCGCCCTGCTCCACCAGGCGCTCCACCACCGACTGGGCGAGGCGCGACCCCTCGTCGGGGTCGGTCCCCGCCGCGGGCTCGTCGAGCAGCACCAGCGACCGGGGGCCCGCCGCCGCCATGATCACCACGAGGCGCCGCACGTGCGCGGAGAAGGTCGACAGGCTCTCCGCGATCGACTGGTCGTCGCCGATGTCGGCGAGCACCCGGTCGAACACCGGCAGCCGGGCGCTCCGCGCCGGCACCCGCAACCCGCACTGGTGCAGCATCGCGAGCAGGCCGAGCGTCTTCAGCGCGACGGTCTTGCCGCCGGTGTTCGGGCCCGACACCACCAGGGCCCGCACCCCCTCCAGCGGCAGGTCGATCGCCACGGCGGTCGCCGGGTCGAGGAGCGGGTGGCGGGCGGCCCGCAGGTCGACCTCGGCGGCCGGCTCGACGGGACAACCGTCCCAGGCGCGCGACAGGGCGGCGCACGCGAGCGCCAGGTCGAGGTCCGCCAGCGCCTCCGTCAGGCCGTCGAGGGCGACGTGCTCCTCGGCGACCGCCCGGGAGAGCATCCGCAGGATGCGCTCCTCCTCCTCCGCCTCCCGCGCGACCAGCTCGCGGGTGAGGTTGTTCGCCTCGACCAGGGCGATCGGCTCGACGAAGATCGTCTCCCCCGAGCCGGAGCTGTCGTGCACGATCCCCGGCACCGCCGACCGCGACGACGCCTTCACCGCGAGCACGGGACGGCCGCCCCGCAGCGTGGTGAACGACTCCTGCAGGTGGCTGCGGAGCCGCACCGCGAGGTCGCGCAGCAGGTCGGAGGCCGCACGGCGGGCGCCGACGAGGCGGCGGCGCACCGACCCGAGCTCGGCCGACGCCGAGTCGAGGAGCCCGCCGCGGGGGTCGATCGCCCGGGCGAGCGCCGACTCGATGCGCATCGCAGCCGCCAGGTCGGGCAGCTCCATCACCTCCGCGAGCCCCGGCGCGTGCTCGCGGTGCTCCCCCACCGCCTCGCGCAGCTCGCGCCAGACGCCCACCGTGACCAGCACCTCCAAGAGGTCGGCGGCGTCGAGCGGCACGTCGCGGACGGCCTGGGCGACCGCCGGGCGGATGTCGAAGGCCCCGCCCGGCCCGGCGACGCCGAGGTCCCGCAGCCGCACCGCCTCCTCGGTGGTCGCGCACCGCGCCGCGACCTCGTGGGGGTCGGCGGACGGCGTCAGCGCCAGCGCGAGGTCGCGGCCGCCGGCGAAGGCGGTCATGCCCGCCAGGCGCTCGCGTACGGCGGGCAGCTCCAGCAGGTCGGCGCTGCGCGGGTCCATCACCCGGATGTTAGGGCTCGGGGCTCGGCTCCTGGGGCGCCAGCGCCGGCGGCACCCCGCCCTGGCGCGCCGCCCACCACTCCTGGATCAGGACCTGGGCGATGCCCGCCGCCGGGATCGCCATGAGGGCGCCGACGACGCCGATCAGCGTCGCGCCGACGAGCACCGCCAGGATGATCCAGAGCGGGTTCAGCTGCACCGTGAAGCGGTGGATCATCGGCTGGAAGAGGTTGTTCTCGATCTGCTGGTAGACGATCAGGAAGACGATCGCCGCCACCCCGATCGGCCACCCCTGGAAGAACGCCACCGCGATGTACGGGATGCCCCCGATCGTCGCGCCGACCAACGGCACGAGCGACGCGAAACCCGCCCAGAACGCCAGCAGCAGCGCGAACGGCACGTCGATGATCGTCAGGAAGATCCACACGGCGACGCCGCCGGTCATCGCGACCAGGAAGACCCCGACGACGTACCCCGAGATGACGCGGTAGACGCGCTCGCTGACCCGCTGGAGCCGCACCCGCTTCTCCCCGTGCTGCTGGGCCAGCACCCAGTCGTGCGCGCGGGGGCCGTAGAGGCTGAGCAGGAACGCGATCACCGCGATGCTGATCAGGGCGACGAGGCCGTTGATCACCCGCGTCGCCAGCTCGACCGCGGTGTCCGGCCCCGCGACCCCGCCGAGGGCCGAGGTCGCCTCCTCCTCGATCCGGTCGAGGACGTCGTACTCCTCGTCGAGCTGCTGCACGAGCTCCGACTCGGAGAGCTGCTCGACGTAGGTCGGCACCTCCTCCGTCAGCTGCTGCCCCGCGTCGATCAACGGGGGGACGAACAGCAGCGCCGCCCCCGCGATCACGCCGGCGACGGCGAGGTAGACGATGAAGATCGCGGCGGCCCGCCGCATCCGCAGGCGCACCTGCAGCAGGCTGACCAGCGGGTTCATCGCGACCGCGAGGAAGCCGCCGATCACCACCCAGGTGATGACGCCGCGCGACAGCCACAGCAGGTAGAGGCCAGCCAGGACCGCGAAGAGGACGCCGACCATGCGCAGCAGCGCACGTGTCGAGAGGCCGTCGGATCTCACCCGGGGGTCCTTCGCCCCCCGTGCCGCGAGTCCTGGGCCGCCCGGGATATGGTCACCGCCACGACCGCGCGACCGGGGGGCGACCGATGGGCACGCTGGACCGCGGCGTCTACGACGCCGAGCTGGAGCGCATGCAGCTCGAGCTGGTCGACCTGCAGGAGGCCGTCAAGGAGGAGGGCCTGCGCGTCGCGGTCATCTTCGAGGGGCGCGACACCGCGGGGAAGGGCGGCACGATCTCCCGCATCACGAAGCACCTCAACCCGCGCTCCTACGAGATCGTCGCCCTCGGCGTGCCGAGCGAGCGCGAGTCCGGCCAGTGGTACTTCCAGCGGTACGTCGCGCACCTGCCGACCCGCGGGATGATGACCCTGTTCGACCGGTCCTGGTACAACCGCGCCGGCGTCGAGCGTGTCATGGGGTTCTGCACGGAGGAGCAGGCCGAGGCGTTCCTGCGCGCCGCCCCCGATCTCGAGCGGATGCTCGTCGCGGACGGCCTGATCCTCGTCAAGTACTGGCTGGAGGTCGGCCCCGAGGAGCAGGAGGAGCGGTTCCGGGAGCGGGCGACCGACCCCGCGAAGCGGTGGAAGCTCAGCCCCATCGACGCCGAGGCGCGGAAGCGCTACGACGACTACACGGCCGCCCGCGACGAGATGCTGCTGCGCACCGACACGCCCGAGTGCCCGTGGTACGTGGTGGACGCCGACGACCAGAGGCGCGCCCGGCTCAACCTGATGCAGCACCTGCTCGACACGATCCCGCAGCGCCGCGTCGCGAGGCCGACGAAGCTGCCGAAGCTGAAGCGGACGGGCACCGCCGTCCCACCACCCGAGAGCGTCGCCCGGGTGCCGGAGCGCTGGTGACCGGCGGCGCGCCCCCTCAGGGGCCGGTGCGCCCCACGGCGTAGGATGCGTTGCCGGCGCACGGGCCGAGCGACAGCTCGACGCGGCCGGTGACCCGCCCCGCGGAGAGGCGCCCGCGGACGCGCTGCGCGGTGTCCCCGCCCGCGACGGACGCCTGCACGAACCGGCCGTCGGGGGCGATGCGCGCCCGGGCGATCCGGAGGGTGCCGATCTGGGTGGTGAACGTCCCGGCCGTGACGCCGGGGCAGAGCATCGGGACGAACGCGCGCACGTCGCGCACCCACCGCCCCGCGCCCGTGACCCGCAGGCGGACCGTGGCGCCCCGCACCCGGGTGGCGTAGCGGCCGTCGTCGGCGGGGCGCGTCGCGCGCCGGGCGCCGGCGGGCGCGACCACGAGGGTGCGGGCGGGGCCCGCGACGTCCTGGGCGCCGATCCGGGCGACCGCCCGCACCGCGACGCGGCCGCGGGGCAGCGTCACCACGGCCTCCCCCCTGCCGCCGAGGGCCGTCGCCGCGCCCGCGCGCACCCACCCGTGCGCCGGCGCGCCGCTCCACCGCGACGGCGGCGCCGTCGGGGACGCCGGCGAGCGAGAGCGTCAGCACCACCGGGAATCCCGCGTACGGCCGGGCGGCGCCGACCCGCGGGACGGCCGGGGAGCGCAGCGTCAACGCCTGCACGGGGCCCGTCTCGTACCCGGTGTCGCACCCGGTGCACAGCCGCCAGACCTGCCAGAAGTAGGAGCCCGGCGTCTCCTGGACGCGCGGCGGCGCGCCGCCCGCCCCGAGCGCCGCGACGCACCCGCCGGCGCCGTCGGACGACCCCGACACCCACGCGACGACGCCCTCCGGCGCCAGCCGCCCGTCGGGACCCGTCTGCGACGACGTCGACATGTCCACGCCGTAGTCGGCCGCGCCGCCGAAGACGGTGAAGCCGGTGCCGGCGGTGAAGACGCGGTAGACGGGGCAGGTGAACGCGACGGGGATCCCGTCGGGGTCGACCGGGACCGCGGCGCCCGGCGCGGGCGACGTCGGCGCGAACCCGGGGTCGCCGGGCAGGGCCGCCGCCGGGGCGGCCGCCACCGCCGCCAGCACGAGGGCGACGACGAGGCTCCCGAGGACGGCCCGGGGCACCTCAGTCCTCCCCGGACACCATGAGACCGAGGAGCAGGCCGAACAGCGCGTGCACCGCGGCCTCCTGCGCGAAGACACGCCGGTCGGTGAGCAGACGCGGCCAGCGACCGGAACGGCGGTCGGGGTGGATCCGGTCGAGGACGGCCATGCCGGGCCAGGTGGCGAGCGTCTCCGCGGCGGCCCACGCCAGCCCGGCACGGGGACCGCGGCCGCCGGCCAGGGCGAAGACGGCGCCGAACGCGGCGCCGTTCGCGGCGTGCACCGCGAGGCCGGCCGCGACCCAGTGGCGCTCCGAGGCCATCCGGCCGAGCAGGCGCACGTCGGTGTAGTCGGTGCCGAAGGCGCGGGCGGCGAGCGGCTCCACCGCCGCCCAGGCGGCGGCCGCCGCGGCCCCGGCCGCGGCGCCGCGCAGGGCGCGGTCGCGCGCGCTCATCGGACGGCCTCGGCCGTCGGGATCGAGGCGACGCGGCGCGCGGCGCGCACCCCGCTGTCGAACACCCGGTGGTGGTCGTCGCCGCCGAAGCGGGCCCCGGTGACGGTGTCCCCCGCGATGATCACGCGGCTGCCGGGCGGGTTGACGGCCTCCTCGTCGAGGCGCCCCTCGGGGACGGCGTACCGCCAGCGCTTCACCTGCGCCCACGCGGGGGCGGGCGCCCCCGGACCGAGGACGGCGGCGAGCGCGGGCAGGGCGAGCGCCAGGGCCTCCTCGTCGGACGCGTCGAGCAACCGGGCGGACGCGGCGGCGTCGAGCCGGGCCACCAGCGGGGCGACGCCGTCGGCGTCGGCGCGCCCCTTCGCCGTCTCGCGGCGCACGGAGGCGAGCGGGCCGCCCGCGACGGGGCCGATCACCGCGCCGGGCGCGAGCGCGACACCGGCGAGGACCATGACGGCGGGCGCGTAGGCGAGGGCCCGCAGGGCCGCGACCCGCTCGGGGGGCTCGGGGCTGCGCGCCAGCAGGTCGGCGGCCTGCGGCGCCGGGGCCGTGACGACGACGGCGCCCGCGACGCCGTGCGTGTTGCCCTGCTCGTCGCCGAGCTCGAGGCCGGCCCCGGCGGCGCGCAGGGCCGCGAGCCGCACGCCGAACCGCACGTCCAGCCCGGCCGCCAGGATCTTCGGCAGCCGCGTCGCCCCCGCCGCGTACGCGACCCCGTCCGGCAGGTCGACGCGGTCCTCCGCCGGGGTGGCCTCGATCAGCGCGCGCAGCGCCGACCCCGCCGGCGCGGCGATCACCGGGCTCCCGTGGTCGAGCACCGCCCCGCCGTCGGCGCGGCGGCTCGCCAGGCGACCGCCGAGGCCCCGGCTCTTCTCGAAGACGACGACCTCGTGGCCCGAGGCCACCAGCTCACGCGCGGCCGCGATCCCCGCGAGGCCCGCCCCCACCACCGCGACACGCATGCGCACGCTCCCGATCCCCCGCCACCGGACCCCGCCGAGGTTACCCTGGGTGGCATGCCCGACGCCGACGACCCCGCCCCCACGAGCACACGCGGACCCCTGATCCTGCTGACCGGGGCGAGCGGCTACGTCGGGGGGCGCCTGCTCACCCGGCTCGAGCGCTCCGGCCGGCGCCTGCGGTGCATGACCCGCCGTCCCGAGCAGCTCGCCGCGCGCACCGCGCCCACGACGGAGGTCGTCGCCGGCGACGTCGCCGACCCCGCCTCGCTGCGCGCCGCGCTCGAGGGCGTCGACATCGCCTACTACCTCATCCACTCGATGGCCGGGCACGCCGACTACCACCGGGCCGACCGGGAGGGCGCCGCCGCCTTCGGCGAGGCGGCCCGCGACGCGGGCGTGCGGCGGATCATCTACCTCGGGGGCCTCGGGCACGGCGACGACCTCTCCGGCCACCTGCGGAGCCGCCAGGAGGTCGGGCGGGTCCTGGCCGCGTCGGGCGTCCCGGTGATCGAGCTGCGCGCCTCCATCGTCGTGGGCTCCGGCAGCACGTCCTTCGAGATGATCCGCGCCCTCGTCGACCGCCTCCCCGTGATGATCACGCCGAAGTGGGTCGGCACCCGCACCCAGCCGATCGCGATCGAGGACGTCCTCTCCTACCTCACCGAGGCCGCCGACGTCGAGATGGACGGCGGGGCGGTCCTCGAGATCGGCGGGCCGGACGCCGTGTCCTACGGCGACCTGATGCGCGAGTACGCCCGCCAGCGCGGCCTGAAGCGGCTGATGATCCCCGTCCCCGTGCTGACCCCCCACCTGTCGAGCCTGTGGCTCGGCCTCGTGACGCCGGTCTACGCGCGCGTCGGACGGGAGCTGGTCGAGGGCCTCCGCAACGAGACCGTCGTCCGCGACCCCGCCGCCCGCCGGATCTTCCGGGTGCGCCCCCGCGGCGTGAAGGAGGCGGTCGCCCGCGCCCTCGTCAACGAGGACCGCGAGTTCGCGGCGACCCGCTGGTCGGACGCCCTCTCGTCGGGACCGGCCCCGTCGGACGGCGGACGGGCGTTCGGCGGCACCGCCGTGGGGTCGCGCCTCGTCGACTCGCGCGTCGCCCGCGTCCCCGTCCCGCCCGAGGTGGCGTTCGACCCGATCCAGCGCATCGGCGGCCAGCGCGGCTGGTACTACGGCAACGCCCTGTGGCGCCTGCGGGGCCTGCTCGACCTGCCCTTCGGCGGCGCGGGCACGCGCCGCGGCCGCCGCGACCCCCGCCACCTGCTGCCCGGCGACACCGTCGACTTCTGGCGGGTCGAGGCCATCGAGCCCGACCACCTGCTGCGGCTGAGCGCCGAGATGTGGGTCCCGGGACGGGCGTGGCTGCAGTTCGAGGTCGTCGAGGACCCGGGCGGGTCGATCATCCGCCAGACCGCGATCTTCGACCCGTCGGGACTGCTGGGGCGCCTCTACTGGTACGCGATCTGGCCGATCCACGGCTTCGTGTTCCGGGGGATGGTCCAGGGCATCGCGCGCGCCGCGACGGAGGCCCACCGCGCGGGGCGGCCGACGGGTACGGTGAGCGGATGACCGAATCCGACGCCGGCCTCGCGGACCAGCTGGTCCGCTGGATGGCCGAGAACCGACCCGGCCTCGACGCGCTGATGTCCCAGGAGGGATCCCGCGCCGTCCACGAGGAGTTCATGCTCGCGGAGGGCGGCACGCTGCCCGACCGCGCGACCCGCATCGAGCGCGCCCGCGGCGCGAGCGCGCGGGCCTGGATGCGCCACCTGGGCCGCGGGCTCACGGCCGTCTGGCCCGACGCCGAGCCCGAGCTCGCCGACAAGCTGGAGCGGTGGACCGGCGCCCACCGCGAGCGCCTCGAGGCGCTCGTGCTGGAGGAGCGGGCCATCGCGGAGCGGCGGGGGGCGTCCGGCGACCCCCTCGCCGACGACCGCGACGCCGAGCTCGCCGCCCACTGCCGCCTGTTCGCGGAGGGCCTCGCGACGCTGTCGGAGTCGCTCGCGGCCTCCCCCGAGTCGCCCCCGGACTTCTCGCGCCGGCTGGCGACGTGGGCGCGGTCGCAGGAGGGTCACCGCCGCGAGATCGAGGCCGAGGCGGTCGCGGCCTGGGGCGCGGCCCCCCACCCGGGCGCGGAGCAGCCGATGACGGCGGCCCCCGAGACCGACGAGGCCCGCGTCCGCGAGGCCGCGTCGGTCTGGGCGCACGTCCAGGTGCTGGCCGAGGCCCTGGAGCACACGCTGGCGACGCGCCCCGAGGCCTCGGCCTGAACCTGGCCGGGGGCTACTGCACCCGGGCCCGCACGTCCGCCACGCCGAGCGGCAGCCCGGCCGTCAGCGCCGTCGTGCCGAACGCGCCGTTCAGCGCGGTGGCGGCCTCGGCCGTCAGGGCGACGCCGGCGTCGCGCACCACGGCGGTGCGGCGGGAGAGGCCGGTCCGCGCGTTCGACAGGTCCACCGTGAGCGGCACGCGGGTCGTGGTGCCGCCGACCTGCGCGGTGAGGTTCGGGCGGGAGGTGACGTTGATCCGGAAGTTCGTCAGCTCCACGCGGGTCGATCCGGCGGTGAGGGCGATGCCGCCCGAGTGGTCGATGCGGCCCGCGAACGTGCCGGCCGCGAGGCGCCCGCCGGTGACGGGGAAGCCGAGGCCGGCCGCGCCGGCGGTGCCCGGTGCGATGACCGACGGCGTGACGCCGAGGGACGTGAGGGCGGCGGCGGTGCCGGCGTCGAGCGCCAGCGTGGTGGTGCCGCCGTCGAGGAGGACCTGGGAGGGCTGGGCCCGCAGGTCGACGCGCCCGATGCGCACGCCGGCGGGCAGCTCGCTGCCGAACGCCGCGTTGAGGGCGGTGGCCCCGACGCGGGTGAGCGTCGCATCGACGCGCACCACCCAGGTGCCGGCGCCGCCCGCACCGCGGCGCAGGACGCGGGCGTCGGAGGTGTCGAGGTCGAGCAGCGGGACCCGGGCGTTGCCGACCGCGGCGGTCAGGACCGGCGACGAGCGGTCGGTCCGCACGATGAAGTTCGTGACCCGCACGGTGGTCCCGTGGGCCGAGAACGCGAGGCCGCCGGAGTGGTTCACGCGGCCCGCCGCCGTGGCGGGGTCGATCGCGCCGCCCGTGATCGGGAAGCTGACCCGGGTGCCGGAGGCGGTCGCGGGGCCGACGGGGGCGACGGTCAGACCGAGGTCGCCGAGGGCGGCGGCGGTCGCCCGGTCGAGGTGCAGGTTCGTCACGCCGTCGCGGACGCCGACCTCGGCGCCGGTCGCCGCGGGGGCGGCGATCGCGGCGCCGGCGGCGAGCGCCGCGGCGGCGATGCCGAGGTGGCGGCGGATGGGTGCACGTGTCACGGTGGGGTCCTCCCTGGAGGTTGACGTACACCCACTCATCCGACACGGGGACCGCGAACGGTTGAGTCATCCGGATGCGGCCCCGGATCCGTATCGATCCATGTGGAGACGCTCACACCGACCCTCGCACCGCCCTTGGCCGGGCGGAGCCGCATGAGGAACCCCCTGTCCGCGATGCGGGCGGGCGGTGGCGCGCGCGGCGAGCGCCACCTCCTCGCCGGCCTGCGCCGCGGCGATCCCGACGCGCTCGCCGAGATCCACCGCCTCTACGGCGGCGTGGTGCTCGGCTACCTCCGGGGGGCGATGCGGGACCCGGCCGCGGCCGAGGACGTCCACCAGGAGGTCTTCCTGGAGGTCTGGCGCCGCGGGTCGGCGTACGACCCCGAGCGCGCCTCCCTCGGCACCTGGATCATGCTGATCGCGCGGAGCCGGGCGATCGACCACCTCCGCAAGCGCGTCCCCGAGCCCCACGACCCCCAGGCGCCGGGCGGCGGCGTGCTCGGCGAGGAGGAGGACGCCGCCAGCTCTCCCGACCTGCTCGTCGAGCGGTGGGCGATGGCGGTGCTCGTGGCCCGCCTCCCCGAGGATCAGGCCAGGATCCTCCGGATGCGGTTCCACGAGGGCCTCAGCCAGACCGAGATCGCCGCGCGCACGGGCATCCCGCTGGGTACGGTGAAGACGTACATGGTCCGCGGCCTGCGACGACTGCGCGAGCTGATGGAGGAGGAGGGGTGACGCGCGACGCCGAGATCGTCGACTACCTCCTCGGTGAGCTGCCGCCCGACCGGCACGCCGCGGTGGAGGAGCGCATCGCCCGCGACCCCGCGTTCGGCGAGGAGGTCGCGCGCATGAGGTCCATCGTGACGGACCTCGAGGAGATGCCCTCCCTCGGCTGGGGCGCCGCCGAGCCCCCTCCCCTGCCCGACCTGCCGCCGCTCGCGGAGCTGACGCGACCGCGCCGCTCGCGTCTGCTGGCCGTGCGCCCGATGGTCGCGGTCGCCGCCTCGGTGGTGGTCCTCGCGGCCGGCATCGGACTGGGGGTGCTGGTGTCGGGGGGTGGCGACGGCGACGGCGGCGACGGCCCCGTCCTCGCGCTGGAGCGCCTCGGGGGCGCGGGAGCCGGCGCCGGCGGCGAGGCCCGCCTCGTCGACGACGCCGGGGAAGGGCTGCGCCTGCGGGTCGCCGGGCTGGCGCCGTCGTCGTCGGGCGAGTTCTACGAGCTCTGGCTGCTCGACGGGCCGGAGCGCCTCGTCTCGCTGGGGTCGTTCCGGGTGCCGGCCTCGGGCTCGGCGGACGTCGCGGTGCCGCTGCCCGTGCCGATCGGGGACTTCGCGTTCATCGACGTGTCGGTCGAGCGCGAGGACGGCGACCCCGGCCACTCGGGCGACTCAGTGCTGCGGGGGCCGACGACGCCGGCCTGAGCCGGAGACGGGGCGACGGTGCGTGGAGGGGGGCGTGCGGGCCCCGGCGTGCGCCGGGGCCTCGTCATCCGCCCGGCGGCTAGGCCGTCGTGGTGGCCGGGGCCGGCTCGTCGTCGCGCAGCCGCCGGATCAGGTCGGCCACGTCGGCCGTGCGCTGCTCCAGGTCGCGCTGGTGCTCCTCGAGCCGGGCCAGCCACTCCGCGCGGTCGCCGGGCAGGCGCTCCCTGCGCGGCCCGCAGCCGTGGCCGCGGTGGTGGTGCGGTCGGTGATGGGTCATGTCGTCACCCCCTCCCCTCCTCGTAGCGGTGGATGTAGGCCCCCAGCAGCTCGCGGGCGTCGCCGAGCGCGGCGGCCCACCGGGCGAGCAGGTCGCGTCCCGCGTCGGTGAGCCCGTAGACGCGCTTGGCGGGACCGGGGAGCGCCTCGTCCCACGTGGACGTGACGATCCCCTCCTCCTCGAGCGAGCGCAGCAGGCGGTAGAGGTTGCCGAGGTCGACCCGTCGCTCCTCGCGGGCGAGCCCGGGGACGTGCTCGAGGAGCTCGTACCCGTGCATCGGCCGCTCGGAGAGCAGGAGCAGGAGCACCGGCTCGATGAACCGCTCGATCCGCGCGCTGACCTCCCACGTCCCGTCGGCGGCCTGCCGGCGGGTGCGGGCGCCGCGCGGTCCCGGTCGGCCCCGCGGGTGTCGGTGTCCCGGTCCCATGCCGCGACTATAGGTCAAATACATATGTTGAGCAACCGGTGCCGGGCACGGCGACGCCGCCGGGCCGTGCCGGCGGCGTCGATCGGTGGCGCCGGGGGCGGTCCGCGGACCGCCCGCGCCTAGCTCCGGCTGCCCTCCGGGACACGCGACGAGGGCGAGCCGATGCCGTCCACGATCACGTCCACGTGGCGGCGCACGGCGTCCGGCTCGACGGCGGCGGCCCCGCCGACGACCATCGCCCGCATCAGCGGACCGGACAGCAGGTCGGCGATGCCCTCGGGCTCGACCTCGGAGCGCACCTCGCCCTCGCGCACGCCGCGGCCGAGGATCGCCACGAGGCGCTCCCGGCGCGGGCCGAGGATGCTCGACTCGAGCTCCTGCGCGAGATCGGGGTCGGACTCGCTCTCGAAGAGGACCGACCGCAGGAAGCGGGACTCGGGACCGGCGACGAGGAGCTCGCGATCGTCCATCAGGGACCGCAGCAGGTCGGCGCGCACGGACCCGGTGTGCTCGGTGACGACGGGGGCGCGCAGGTCGACGACGGCGGCGACCATCAGGTCGCGGCGGTTCGCCCACCGCAGGTAGATCGTCGGCTTGCCGACCCCGGACCGGTCCGCGATGGCGGACATGGATGCGCCGGCCACGCCGACGTCGGCGGCGACCGCGCGGGCGGCCGTCAGGATGCGCCGGTCGGCGCCCGGATCCCGCGGGCGGCCGCGCTTGCGCTTGGCCGGGGGCTCCGCTGAGTTCTGGTTGTCGATCGTCTTCCCTTTCCTTACGGGAGCCGACAGCATACCCTCTTCCGCCTTAGCAGGTAAGGGGGACGCGACGTGCAGGCCGTCAGTCTGCCGGACCATCGTCGAGCGCGGCCCGCCTGACGATCCCCCATCCGTCGCGTTCCCACGCTCACCGCCGTCGCCGCGCGGCCAGCCGGGCGATCAGGCCGAGGTCGTCGCAGATCAGCCCGCCGACCCCCCAGGCCGCCAGTCGCGCCGCGTCGCCGGCGTCGTCGACGGGCCACGTCATCACCGTCCCGGCGTGCGCGCGGATCGCCCGGACCGGCTCCTCGCCGAGCAGGTCGCGCCGCGCGCAGACCACCCGCGGGCGCAGGTCCCCGGGGCGGCGCAACAGGCGGGCGAGCTCCCGGGCGCCCGCCGCCGAGTGCACGACGCGCACGCCCTCCGCGTCGCGCAGCGCGTCCACCAGCTCCCAGCGCCGGGACGCGACGGTCACCTCCGCGAACCCCCGGTCGCGGCACGCGGCGAGCGCCGCCGGGGCGAGCCGGGCGGGGCCCTGCTTGAGGTCGAGCATCGGCGTGGAGCCCGGGGGCATGCGCTCCAGGACCTCCTCGAGCCGGGGGAGCCGCCGGCGGGCCGCCCACGCCACCCCCGCGCGGTCCCACAGGATCGGGCCCGCGCGACGGGGGTGGCGCACCTCCAGGCGGCCGCCGGTCATGTGCACGTCGATCTCGATGACGTCGGCGCCCGCCGCGACGGCGGGCGCGACGCCCGCCGGGTCGTTGCCCGCGCGGTGGGCGATCAGGAGGGGCCCCCCGGTCACCCCGCCTCGGCCTGCCCGCTCTCCCCCGTCACGAGGAACCGCACCCGCGCGCCGAGCTCGGCGGCGTTGTTCGCGACCCGCTCCACGTGCCGGGCCACCAGGACGGCGGCGGCCGACCACGCCCGCATCCCCGGTCCCGTGGCGGAGCGCGTCACCTCCCGCAGCACCTGGTCGAGCATGGGGCTGACGGTGCGGGCGTCGGCGACGGCGCGCTCGCCCGCCGCGAGGTCGCCGCGGGCGATCGCCTGGACCGCGTCGGCGAGGGCGTCAACGGCCCGCTCGCCCATCCCGCGGATCAGCGACCGCACCGGGTCGAGGGCCTCCTCGGGCGGCGGCACCGACCCGGCGAGGCGGGCGATCTGCACGGCGAGGTTGCCGACGCGCTCCAGGGCGACGGCCGCGATCAGGCCGACGTGCAGCAGCCGCAGGTCGCCGGCGAAGGCGCTCCAGTCGCGGTGGAGGGACAGGATGCGCTCCTCGATGCCGGCGCTGCGCGCGTCGACCTCCGCGTCGACCGCGGCGACCGCCGCCGCGGCGGACGGATCGGAGTCGTCCCACCCGGCGACGGCGCGCTCGACCTGCGACAGGACGATCGCCGCGAGCTCGGCGAGGTCCGACCGCAGGGCCCCGAACGCGGCCGCGGGGTCGCTGCGACCCGTCGTCACCGGGGTCCCCCGCCCGCCGCCGGGCTCACGCGCCGTGCGACCAGACGGGCGGGCGGCGGCCGAGGAAGGCGTCGATCCCCTCGCGGGCGTCGGGGGTGGCGGCGTTGCGGCACATCGCCCGCGCCGCGTGGGCGTAGGCCTCGTCGAGCGGCAGGCCGAGGGTGTCGGCGACCGCCTGCTTGCCGATCGCGACGGTCGCGCGGCTGGCCGTCGTGATCCGGGCGGCGAGCCCGGCGGCCGCACCGTCCAGGGCGTCCGCGGGGACGACCCGGTTCACCAGGCCCCACGCGAGGGCGGTCGGGGCGTCGACGGGGTCGCCGGTGAGCAGCATCTCCATCGCCCGGGTCCGGCCGACGGCCCGCATCACCTCGACCATCGGCGTCGAGCAGAACAGGCCGATGCGCACGCCGGGGGTCGCGAACGTCGCGCCCTCGGCGGCCACCGCCAGGTCGCACGCGGCCACGAGCTGGCACCCGGCGGCCGTCGCCACGCCCTGCACCCGCGCGACGACGGGGACGGGCAGCCGGTGGATCGTCAGCATCAGCTCGGTGCAGGCGGCGAAGACCTCCTCCGCGGCCGCGGCGTCGGCGGCCGCGAGCTCGCGCAGGTCGTGGCCGGCGCAGAACGCGGGCCCGCGGGCCCCGATCACCACGGCGCGGACGCCCGTGTCGTCGCCGGCGGCGCGGAGCGCGGCGCGCAGGGCCCGCATCGTCGCCAGGGACAGCGGGTTGCGCCGCTGCGGCTCGTCGAGCACGAGCGTCACGACGGCGCCGTCGCGCTCGACGGCGACCTGCCGGACCTCGCTGCGCACGCCGGACATCGGCCCCCCGGGAGGACGTCTCACCCGGCGCGAGCCTAGCGCCCCCGGACCGCCGGCGCGGCGCCCGCACCGCCCGTCGGGGATGATGTGACGGTGCAGGTCCACCTGATCGACGGCACCTACGAGATCTTCCGGCAG
The DNA here is from genome assembly GCF_018141545.1 of Miltoncostaea oceani. Classification (GTDB taxonomy): domain Bacteria; phylum Actinomycetota; class Thermoleophilia; order Miltoncostaeales; family Miltoncostaeaceae; genus Miltoncostaea; species Miltoncostaea oceani. The sequence goes on from NZ_CP064356.1 coordinate 2,310,933, forward strand.
CACATGGGGTTGCCGAGCGAGGTCGCGGCCGCCTCCACCCGCGCCGCGACGCGGGGTGTCGTGCGGTCGGTGCTGGAGCTGCTCGGCGACGGCGCGACGCACGTGGGCGTCGCCACCGACACCGTGATCGAGTCGTTCCGCAACGACCTGTGGCCCGGCTACAAGACCGGCGCGGGCATCGACCCCGTGCTGCTCGACCAGTTCCCCCTGCTCGAGGAGGCGCTCGCCGCCCTCGGCGTCACGGTCTGGGGGATGGTGGAGCTGGAGGCCGACGACGGGCTCGCGACGGCGGCCGACCGCGCCGCACGGGACGACCGCGTCGACCGGGTGATCGTGTGCACGCCGGACAAGGACCTCGCCCAATGCGTGTCGGGGACCCGGATCGTGCAGCTCGACCGCCGCCAGGGGATCACCCGCGACGAGGACGGGGTGCGCGAGAGGTTCGGCGTCGGTCCCGCGTCGATCCCCGACTACCTCGCCCTCGTCGGCGACACCGCCGACGGCTTCCCCGGGCTGCCCGGCTGGGGGGCGAAGAGCGCCGCGACGGTGCTCGCCCGCCACGGCCACATCGACGCGATCCCCGACGACCCCGCCGACTGGGACGTCACGGTCCGCGGCGCCGCCCGCCTCGCGGACGCGCTGCGCGAGGGGCGGGAGGCCGCCGCCCTCTTCCTCGACCTGGCGACGCTGCGGCGGGAGGCCCCCGGGGTGCTCGCCGACGGGGTCGACGAGATCGCCTGGACCGGCCCGGCGGAGGGGTTCGCCGCGATGTGCCGCACCCTCGACGCCCCCGACCTGGAGCGGCGCGCCGACGAGGTGGCGGAGGCCCGCACCGGCTGACCCCCACCGGCGGGGCGGGCGTCGCAACGCGATCTTCGCGCAACCCTCACGCGGGGTTCACGGCGTCCACAGCCCCCTCTGAGGACCGGGGCGTTCGATGTCCTCACCGCGTCGCGCCCCCGCACCCCCGGGGCGCGGCCGGTCCAGGACCGAACCGAGCCGGAGGTCGAGATGCCGAGGACCCGATCCATGCGCCAGGCCCTGCGCGGCGGCGCCGCGCGGACGGCGGCGATCGCGCTGTCGGCCGCCGCCATCGGCGGCGGCGTCGTCGCCGCGACCGACCTCGCTTCCGACCCGGGGCCGGCGACCGCGACCGCCTCGCCCGCCACGGCGGCGTCGGCGACGAGCGTCGCCCGGACGACGACGGCCGCGGGGGCCGCGACGACCGTCGACTTCAGCGCCGTGTACGCGGCGCGACGCGCCGGGGTGGTGTCGGTCACCGCGACCGTCGCCGCGGGCGCCGGCGCCCCAGGCGCCCCGGGGGGCGGCGAGGCGACGGCCACCGGGTCCGGGGTCGTGATCGACGACGAGGGCCACGTGCTCACCAACGAGCACGTCGTGGACGGCGCCCGCGCGGTGAGCGTCGAGCTCGCCGACGGCACCACCACCGCGGCGACGGTGGTGGGGACCGACCCCTCCACGGACCTCGCCGTGCTCGACATCGACGTGCCCGCCGACGCGCTCGATCCCATCCCGCTGGGCGACGCATCGACCGTCGACGTCGGCGACCCGGTGCTGGCCGTCGGCGACCCCTTCGGCTACCAGGCGAGCGCCAGCGCCGGGATCGTGTCCGGCCTCGACCGCAGCATCCAGGCCCCGAACGGGTTCACGATCACCGGCGCGGTCCAGACCGACGCCGCCGTCAACCACGGCAACTCGGGCGGCGCGCTCCTCGACGCGAACGGCGAGCTGGTGGGGATCCCCGCCCAGATCGCCGACTCCGGCGTCGACGCCAACGTCGGCGTCGCGTTCGCGATCCCCGTGGACACCGCACGGCGGGTCATCGACGGGCTGCTCGCCGACGGGCGGGTCGACCACGCGTGGCTCGGCGTGACGACCGCCACGGTCGACGCGAACCTCGCCGGGACCGACGGCGTGGGCGCCGACACGGGCGCGCTCATCACCGGGGTGGTGGCGGGCGGCCCCGCCGACGACGCCGGCCTCGCGGCGGGCGACACGCCCGCCACCGACGGCGGCGCGGCCGTCTGCGTGGGCGGCGACGTGGTCACGGCCATCGGCGACCGCGAGGTGACCGACGCCGCGACGCTGCAGGAGGCGGTCGACGCGCTCGCGCCGGGGACCTCCACGACGCTCACGGTGGTCGGCCCCGGCGGGGAGCCGCGCACCGTCGATGTCACGCTCGGCAGCCGGCCGGCGACGACCTCCGCCACCCCGGCCGCGACCTGCGGCTGACGATGGAGCCCGTACCGCCCCCGGCCGGGGGGCGGGACGGCCGGTCGTCAGCGGTCGCGGTCCCCGGGGTCGTCGCCCCCGAGGGTCCGGCGGACGCGGCCGACGAGGCCCGCGACGACCACCCCGGATCCGACCATGGCCAGCAGGGCGACGCCCATCAGGCCGCGACCCGGGTCCGGGTCCGCTCGCGGACGGCGTCCGCGAGCTGCCCCACCACCTCGCGGAGCTGGTCCCCGAGGTCGTGGTCGGTGAGGACCCCGTCCGCGGAGAAGCGGTCGCGGGCGTGGCCGACCGCCAGGTCGCCCTCCACCACCCGGGCGCCTGAGGCGGACAGCACCTTGCGCAGCTCCGCCTGCGCCCAGACCGCCCCGAACGCGCCGGTGCTCGCGCCGACGACGGCCACCGGCAGGAACCGCAGGGGGCTCGTGTCGCGGGGTCGCGACGCCCAGTCGAGGGCGTTCTTGAGCTGGCCGGGGATCGACGAGTTGTACTCGGGGGTGGCGATCAGGAGCGCGTCGGCCCCCGCGATCGCCTCCCGCAGCCGGGTCACGGCGTCGGGGGCGGGGTCGCGGTCGTCGTCCTCGTCGTAGGGCGGCACGTCGCGCAGGCCGTCGAAGACCCGCAGCTCGGCATCCTCCGGGAGGTGCGCCCCGGCCGCCCGCAGCAGCATGGAGTTGTGGGAGTCGCGGCGCAGGCTCCCGGAGATGCCGAGGATCACCATGGCGTCAGGCCCTCCGCATCTCGAGGTGCGCGGTGAGGCGGACGTCGTTGCCGACCGCGAAGCCGCCGCCCGGCAGCGGCGCGTTCCAGTTGAGGCCGTAGGCGGTGCGGTCGATGACGCCCTCGAGCTCGACGGCGATGACCTCGGCGTCCCCGAGGCCCACGACGGGGCCGACGATGGTGCCGGTCAGCTCGAGCGGGCGGGTGGTGCCCTTGAGGGTCAGCTCGCCGCGGACGCGCAGCGACTCGCCGTCGCGCACGATGCCCGTGGCGTGGTAGCGGACCTCGGGGAAGCGCTCGGCGTCGAAGAAGTCCGGCGACTGGATGTGGCCGGTGAGGTTGTCGTCCTGCGTGACGACGCTCGCGACGCGGCCGGCCGCCTCGAGGGTGGCGGTGCCGTCCTCGTCGCCCGTCAGGGTCGCGTCGAAGTCCGTCAGCGAACCGCGGAAGGTGGCGACGACCATGTGCTTCACGGAGAAGCCGAAGGACGAGTGCACGGGGTCGTGCCGCCACGTCCCGGTGGGGACCGCGGTGACGACCTGCTGCTCGGTGGTGCTCATGTGGTGACCCTTCCCGCTCGATGGGTTATCATTGACTCCGCAAACAAAGCTAGCGGGTGACCCTTGACCAGTCAAGTGTTGAGCACACAAGCGCATGCCGCGATCGGAGCGTGGTCCCGGCTCATGGGGGCGCACTCCGCGATGACGCGCGCCTTCAACGCCGAGCTGCAGGCGTCGAGCGGGCTGACGGTGACCGACTTCGAGGTCCTCCGCCGCCTCTCCACCGCGCCCGACGGGGCGATGCGCCGCGTCGACCTCGCCGCCGCCGTCGGCCTCACGCCCTCGGGGATCACCCGGCTGCTCGACGGCCTGCAGGCATCGGGGCTCGTCGCGAAGCGGCTCTGCACGTCCGATGCGCGGGTGACCTACGCGGAGCTCACGCCGGCGGGCCGGGCGGCCATGCTCGCCGCCGCGGAGAGCCACCTGGCCGGGCTCACGGCCCTCTTCGGCGAGCTGTACGAGCCGGACGAGGTCGACACCCTGATCGCCCTGCTCTCGCGCCTCCCGGGCGCCGAGGACACCGAGGACGCCTGCCCGGGGGCCGGCGGGGGCTGATCGCGGGACGGCCGCCGGGCGACAAGGGGGTGTCACCCGGCGGCCCGCCTCCCTGCGGTCCCGGCCCTCCGAGACGCCGGCGCCCGTCCGCACCCGCGTCGGTGCCGCCGTTCCCGCCCGGGGGGCGGACGAAACCACCGATCCCGTTTGCACCCACCCTCCCCGGGGTAGCCGGACCGGGACGAACGAGAGAGGGTGGAGATGGCCGACGACCAGCAGACGACGGGTGACGCGCCGCACGTGGCGCAGGACCTGCCCGCCAACCCCGACGTGGAGACGCGCGAGGAGACGATCGCACGGGTGGTCGACGCCGAGGAGGCCGTCGGCGCCCATCGGGGCGGCTCCCCCGACCCCAGCACGCGCCGGGGGGTACAGCGGACGCTCGCCCGGACCCTGGTGACGGGGGCGATCGTCGGCGCCGTCATCGGCATGGTCGCCGGGCTGATCCTGAGCCTGTCGCCCGGGCCGTTCGAGACGAGCAGCGTCGGCGGCACCATCGGCTACATGGCCCTGCTCGGCGGCGCCCTCGCCCTGGTGGTGGCGCTGCTCGCGGCGCTCTTCACGCTGGAGCGCGAGGACGGCCGCATCGAGCGCACGGTCGAGGAGGACACCGGCCGCGGGCCGGAGGGCATCGGCGACCCCGCCGACCCCGCGCACGACCTCGACAAGCGCTGACCGCGGGGGCCTGACACGCGGCGGGGCGCCGGTCGGATGGTGACCGGCGCCCCGCCCCTCCCCTCGCACCCCGTGCCCTGATCGACGTGCTCGCCGGCCCGGCGGGAGACTCGCCACGGTGCGGCGCCTTCACCGCCGCCGCACCGCTCGGCGGCAGGTTCCCCCGCATCGCCACGTGTCAATCACCACGATGTCGCCCGGCGACAGGATGACGTCCCCCGCCGGTCATGTCGGGCGCCGGACCGGCCGATGGGGCGGCATGACGGGCCGGATCCTGCTGGTCGTGCTGTGCGCGCTCCTGGCCGCCGTGCCGGTGGCGACCGCGGCGACCCCCGCCGACCTGATCGCCGCCTACACGGCCGGGCGCGACGCCGCGGTCACCGACGCGCGACAGCGCATCGCGGCCGCCGGCCCCGGCACGCCCGCCGCCGCGACGACCGCCGGTGACCTCCGCGCCCGCCTCGACTCCCTCGCCGCCGCGCTGCGCACCAGCACCGCCGGGACGCCTCCGGAGGTCGCCGCCGCGGTCGATTCCCGCGCGTCGGCGGACGCCGACGTCGCGGACGCCGTGGGACGCCACGCCCGCGGGGAGATCGACGCCGCCCGGCTCGACGCGCTGCTCACGCGCATCGAGGACGACCACGCGCGACGCGCCGGGGCCGCCGGGGGGTCCGGCATGGACCTCGGCGACATCGTGCAGGCCGTCGGCGGCCCCGCGCTGCTGATCGGGGTCGTGACGGTCCTGTCGTTCCGCGCCGCCCGGCGGCGGCGGCCCGCGACCCGCTGAGCCCTACGAGGGGCGGGGGGCCGCCGCGCCGCCGCGCCGGGCGAGCTTCGCCCGGGCGTGCCCGACCAGCTCCACCTTGCGCAGGCGCACGACCTTCGGCGTCACCTCGACGCACTCGTCGTCGCGCACGAACTCGAGGGCCTGGTCGAGGTTGATCCTCCGGGGCGGCACCAGGCGCACCAGCTCGTCGCTGGTCGAGGAGCGCATGTTGGTGAGCTTCTTCTCCTTCGTGGGGTTGACGTCCATGTCGTCGCCCCGGCCGTTCTCACCGATGATGACGCCCTCGTAGACGTCCTCCCCCGGGCCGATGAACAGCGTGCCGCGCTCCTGGAGCCCGAACAGCGCGAAGTTCGTCGTGACGCCGGAGCGGTCGGCCACCAGGCTGCCGCGGGGACGGGTGCGGATCTCCCCCATCCACGGCTCCCAGCGGTCGAAGACGTGGTGCAGCAGCCCGGTGCCGCGCGTCTCCGTGAGGAACTCGGTGCGGAAGCCGACGAGGCCGCGGGCCGGCAGCAGGTACTCCATCCGCGCCCAGCCGGTGCCGTGGTTCACGATCTGCTCGAGGCGCCCCTTGCGGAGGGCCAGCATCTGGGTGACGACGCCGAGGAAGTCGTCCGGCACGTCGATGGAGGCGCGCTCGAGCGGCTCGTGGATGACCCCGTCGATCTCGCGGGTCAGGACCGTCGGCTTGCCGACGGTGAGCTCGAAGCCCTCGCGGCGCATCGTCTCGACGAGCACGGCGAGCTGGAGCTCCCCGCGGCCCTGGACCTCCCAGGCGTCGGGCCGCTCGGTCGGGAGGACGCGGATCGACACGTTGCCGATCAGCTCCTGGTCGAGGCGGTCGGACACCTGGCGCGCGGTCAGCTTGGTGCCGTCGCGCCCCGACAGCGGCGATGTGTTGATGCCGATGGTCAGCGACAGGCTCGGCTCGTCGACGGAGATCACCGGCAGGGGCCGGGGGTCGTCGAGGTCGGCGAGCGTCTCGCCGATCGTGACCTCCGGGAGCCCGGCCACGGCGACAATGTCGCCCGCCCAGGCGCGTTCCGCGGGGACGCGGTCGAGGGCCTCGGTGATGTAGATCTCGGTGACCTTCGCCGGTGAGATCGTGCCGTCGGCCTTGCACCACGCGACGGTCTGCCCGGAGCGGATCTCGCCCTCGTGCACCCGGCAGATCGCGAGGCGCCCGACGTAGCTGGAGGCCGCGAGGTTCGTGACGAGGGCCTGCAGAGGGGCGCCCTCGGTGTACGACGGGGCCGGGACGGTGTCGCGGAGCACCTCGAACAGCGGCTCGAGGTCCTCGCCGCGGTCGTCGGGGGTCAGCGACGCCTTCCCCTCCCGCGCCACGCAGTAGACGATCGGGAACTCGATCTGCGACTCGTCGGCGTCGAGGTCGAGGAAGAGCTCGTAGACCTCGTCCACGACCTCCTTCACCCGCGCGTCGGGCCGGTCGACCTTGTTGACGACCAGCACCACCGGGAGCCGCGCGGCGAGGGCCTTGCGCAGCACGAAGCGGGTCTGCGGGAGCGGCCCCTCCGAGGCGTCGACGAGCAGGAGGACGCCGTCGACCATGTGCAGGCCGCGCTCCACCTCCCCGCCGAAGTCGGCGTGGCCGGGGGTGTCGATGATGTTGATGGTGATGCCGCCGTGCAGCACGGCGGTGTTCTTGGCCAGGATCGTGATGCCCTTCTCACGCTCCAGGTCCGTCGAGTCCATCACCCGCTCGTTGACGTCCTGGTTCGCCCGGAAGGCGCCCGACTGCCAGAGCATCGCGTCGACCAGCGTCGTCTTGCCGTGGTCGACGTGGGCCACGATGGCCACGTTTCTGAGATCGTCTCGTGTGTTCACGGAGGCCATGGTACGCACATGACGGCGCCGCGCCCTCCGTCCGGACGATCAGCCCGCCTCGCGGCGCTCCTCGGCGACGTGCAGGAGCCGCCCGCCGACCTCGTCCACGCGGCCCGTCGCGATGAGCACGCCGAGCGCCACCGAGAGGGCGTGCGGCGCCACGTCGCCGGCCTCCACGCCGAGGTGCCCGGCGACGGCCGCGCCCAGGGAACGCGGCGGGATGCCGCCCGTCGCGGCGGCCACGCAGGCCTCCGCGGCGTCGCGCAGCACCGTCGTGTCCGTGACGGGGTCGCCGCCCACGGCCCGCAACCGCCGTCCCGCCACGCCGTTCGTCGTCCCGTCCATGTCGTCCTCCGTCCTGGACCGTGGGCGGCGATCCTACCCCGCCGCCCCCACGAACACATGTTCGTCGCGCGGACCCGTCATCCTCCTGCGCACTTTGACGTGGGACGGGAGTGGCCACTAGCGTTACTCCCCAATCCCACCAAGTTTCCCGTATTTCCTCCCCACGAAGGAGCTCGATGAGCACCTCCCCCACGCCCCAGCGGCCCGAGACCATCGCCCTGCACGGCGGTCAGGAGGTCGACCCGGCGACGAAGGCCCGCGCCGTGCCGATCTACCAGACGACCTCCTACGTCTTCGACGACACCCAGCACGCCGCCGACCTGTTCGGCCTGAAGGTGCCGGGCAACATCTACTCCCGGATCATGAACCCGACCTGGGACGTCCTCGAGAAGCGCATCACCGCGCTCGAGGGCGGGCTGGCCGCATGCGTCACCGCCTCGGGGCAGGCCGCGGTGCTCTACTCGGTGCAGAACGTGTGCCGCGCCGGCGACAACATCGTCGCGATCTCGACCCTCTACGGGGGCACGTACAACCTGTTCGCGCACACGCTCCCGCAGTTCGGCGTCGAGGTCCGGTTCGTCGACCCCGACCAGCCGGGCGAGCTCGCCTCCCGCGTGGACGACAAGACCCGCCTCGTGTTCGCCGAGACGGTCGGCAACCCGAAGGTCAACGTCGTCGACCTGCGCGCCTGGGCGGACGCCGCCCACGCCGAGGGCCTCCCGCTGATCGTGGACAACACGGTCCCCACGCCGATCCTCTGCCGCCCCTTCGAGCACGGCGTGGACGTCGTCGTCCACTCCCTCACGAAGTTCATCGGCGGCCACGGCACGTCGATCGGCGGGATCATCGTGGACTCCGGCAACTTCGACTGGACGGCGCACTCCGACCGCTACCCGGGCCTCACGACGCCCGACCCCTCGTACCACGGGGTCGTGTGGAGCGACGCCCTCGGGCCAGCCGCCTACATCGGGCGCGTCCGGACGGTGCTGCTGCGCAACACCGGCGCCGCGCTGTCGCCGTTCAACGCGTTCATGTTCCTGCAGGGCGTCGAGACGCTGCCGCTGCGCATGGAGCGCCACACCGAGAACGCCCTCGCCGTGGCGAAGCACCTCGAGGCCGACGACCGCGTGTCGTGGGTCCTCTACCCCGGCCTGCCGTCGTCCGAGTACCACGAGGTCGCCGGGCGCATCCTGAACGGTGGGTACGGCGCGATCCTGACCTTCGGGATCCAGGGCGGCCGCGAGAACGGGCAGCGCTTCATCGAGGCGCTGGAGCTGCACAGCCACCTCGCGAACATCGGCGACGCGAAGTCGCTCGCGATCCACCCGGCGTCCACGACGCACTCGCAGCTCGACGACGCCGAGCTCGCGCTCGCCGGCGTCACGCAGGACATGGTCCGGCTGTCCGTCGGCATCGAGCACATCGACGACATCCTGGCCGACATCGACCAGGCGCTGGCGACCGCCACCGCCTGACCGGGTCGCCCCGGCACGACCGGCGTCCGCCGGTCGTGCCGGGCCCCCGTTCACAGCGGACTCCGATCCGTCCCCCCGGGGCTCCACATGGGGCCGTCCTACGGTGGTGCAGGACCACCCGGATTCCGACGAGGGGGACGAACGTGACGATGGGACGACGCACCAAGATCGCCATCCTGGCGGCGGGCGCGGTGGCGAGCGCCGGCATCGCCGGCGGCGCCGTGGCGGCGACGAGCGGCGGAGGGGACCAGGCGTCCGACCTGGCGGAGGCGATCAACGAGCGCGCCGGCACCCAGATCACCGCCGACGACGTCACCGGGGCCTACCAGGACCTGCTGAAGGAGCGCCTCGACGAGGCCGTCGCCGCGGGCCGGATCACCCAGGCCCAGGCCGACGAGATGCTGGAGCGCGCGAAGGACGCCCCCGGCCTGCCCGGATTCGGCGGTCACGGGCCCGGCATGGGTCGCGGCGGCCCGGGCGGCCCCCACGGCGCCGTGCTCGACGAGGTCGCGGCGAAGCTGAAGCTCACCGAGGCCCAGATCCGCACGAAGCTCGAGGCGGGGTCGACGCTGACGAGGATCGCGAAGGCCCAGGGCGTCGCGCGAGCGGAGCTGATCGCCACGATCCGCGCCGCGCTGACGGCCGACGGCGTCCCCGCCGCCCGCACGGCGGAGCTCGCCGCGCACATCGCCGACGACACCCGCCCGGAGCCGGGCGAGCACGGCCCCCGGGGGCTTCGCCCCTAGGGACGCGTCACCCGGTCAGGGCAGCAGGTCCTGCACCCGGTCGATCAGCGCGCCCGGGTCGATGTCGATGTCATCGACCCGGGCCGCGAGGTCGCGCAGGGCGCCGCCGCCCTCGATGAGCTCCTCCACGGGGGCGCGCTGGACGACCGCCCGCAGGACGTCCGCGACGACGCCGTTCAGCGAGCCGCGGTCCTCGGCGTCGTCGACGGCCCGGACGAGCCCGGAGCGGACCGCCCGCTCGACGGTCGGCGGGTCCCAGGGGATGTCGCGGGTGCCGGCGCCCGAGCCGAACGAGAGCACCAGCTCCTCGCGGCCGACGTCGAGCTCGCAGGCGGCGCCCGCGAGGCCGTCGAGCACGATCCCCTGGACGGTCGCGTCGATGCCGCCGCCGCGATCGGCGGTGCGCGCCGCGCACGGGTCCGTGGTGGTGGAGCGCCCCAGGTCGGGGCCGCCCGTCGCGAGCGCACCCACCACCAGCGCGCCGCCGGCGAGGACGAGGACGGCGAGCGGGGCGAGCGCGGCGGGGGGCGGGCGCGGCCGGGCGGGGCCGGCGATCGCGCGCCACCCGGCGAGCACCGGCACGAGCGCGAGGAGGGCGAACAGCGCCGACACGAGGTACCCGGCGCGGAAGCCGCGGGTGATCGCCGCCTCGATCGCGCCGACCAGGTCGTCCCGCACCTGCCGCACCGCGGGGTCGTCGGCCGCGCCGTTCGCCGCGAACACCCCCTCGAGGTCGGGGACGGCCCCGCGGGGCGTCCGGGCGAACTCGTCGGACAGGTCGATCGCGACCGGCACCTTCTGCTGCAGCCCGAGGCGGGCGTCGAGCACGACCTGCGTCGCGTTCAGGGTCGCGCGGTCGCCGGCGGTGTCGAGGTCCGCGGCCAGGACGGGGGCGACCAGCGCGAGGGCGAGCACCAGGCCGACGTGCCGGGCGCCCACCGACACCGTCCCCGCCTTGCCGAGCCCCGCCGCCCCGTCGACCGACCCCGCCGTCAGCGGCGGCACGAGCAGGCCGAAGCCGGCGCCGCAGACCACGAGGGCGGCAGCGGCCCACGCCGACGACACCTCGGGCAGGTAGGCGAGCGCCACCAGCCCGGCGGCGAGCAACGGCGCGCCCGCGGCGGCGCTCCACGCCGCCCCCACCCGTCGCGACACGGGGCGGACGAGGACGGCGGCGAGGGGCAGCACGCTCACGACGAGGGCGCCCGGGAGCGGCCCGAGGCCCCACACCGTCACGATCATCAGGACGGCCAGGAACAGCGCGCCGACGAGCGCGCCGAACGCGAACACCAGCCCGAGGTTCGGCCAGAGCGCCACCCGCCCGCCGCGGGCCTCCGGCGCCAGGGCCCGCACCCGGGGGTCGGCGAGCACGACCAGGGCGAGCAGGGCCACCGGCGCCTGTGCGATGAAGATCGCCCGCCAGTCGAACAGCTCGGTGAGCACGCCCCCGACGGCGGGTCCGAGCACGGCGCCGAGCGTGCCCGCCAGCCCCCACCACGCCCGCCCCGCCGACGCCGACCCGGTGACGGCGGCCATCGCCGGCAGCGACGCGGCCAGCAGGAACGCGCCGCCGAGCCCCTGGGCCGCGCGCATCGCCACGAGGAACGGGAGCGTGTCGGCGACGCCGCAGGCGAGCGAGGCGGCGAGGAACACGACGAGGCCGACGGCCAGCAGCGACGCGGGGCGCACGACCCGCAGCACGGGGATCAGCGCGAACGCGGCCACCGCGACGACGAGGTTGTAGGCCGTGATGACCAGGGAGACGCCGGAGATGGAGGCGTCGAGCTCGCCGTAGATCTCCGGCAGGCCGAGCATGACGATCGAGGAGTCGGCGAAGGCCAGCGCGACGGCCGCGGCGAGCGGGATCGCGCCGACGCCCCCCCGCAGCACACCTCTCGTCCCCACGGCGACCCCCTGGCGGTCCGGCAGGCCCGGAGTGTCGCATCGGCCGGACGCCGCGCGCCCGGGCCGGACCCCGGTCAGTCCCCGGCGACCGCCGCGCGCAGCCGGGTCTCCCAGCCGGGGCTGTGGTCGATGCGCCGCTCCCGCCCGACCTCGTCGATGAGCTCGTCCTTGCCCATCGCCTCCAGGTCGTCCCAGCTGCGCTCGGTCACGTAGGTGGCGGTGTCGCCGTGGAGCCGCTCCACGACCATCCGCCCGCGGTCGGCGAAGCCGAAGACGGCGCAGCCGCGGAAGCCGGCGCGCCCCACCGCGGTGAAGTCGGGGCCGAGCTCCCGCATCCGCGCGAGGCGGTACTCGGCGACGCGGCGCTCGGTGTCGGGGAGGCCCTCGACGAGCGGGTCGAGGCCGTCCGGCCGCGGCCGGACGTCCCAGTTGAGCCGCGGCCCCGCCGTGCGGACGAGCGGCATGCGCGCCTCGTCGATGAGGGTGCACTCCTCGAACAGCTCGAGCAGGAGGTTCACGGCGTGCAGCAGCAGGTCGTCCTCGCGGCCCCGGGCGATCGGCCGGGTCGCCACCACCAGCCGGTCGGAGGGGTCGCGGCAGACCTGCAGCTCCAGGTGCGGCGCGGGGACGTGCGCCCGGGGGAACCGCGTGTAGCTCCAGGGGCGCACCCCGCGGACCTCCCGCTGCTCGCGGCCGTGGTGCTCGATCCACCGGGCCCACGCGAGGCGGGAGACCCGCTCCTTCGGCAGGTCGCGCCGCGGCACGTCCTCCCCGTCGGCGTTGATGCGGCTGCGGGGGCCGACGACGGCGGGCAGCAGCCTCTGCCCCGGCTCCAGCCGGGCGGGGAACCCGATCTCGCGCAGCCGGTCCGACCGCCGCGACGCGTCGGTGAGCGCGGGGGTCAGCACCGCGTCGCGCGCCACGCCCAGCAGGTGCGTGTGGAGGCGCCCGATCCGCTGCTGCGCGATCCGGACCGATGTCGGACGCCGGGGCAGCGCGCTCAGCTCAGGGTCACGTTGTACGAGGTCGTCCCGGAGCCGCGGTTGTCGACCTGCCCGGTGACGCTGCCCGAGATGGAGATGTAGACCGTGTGGTAGTCGCCGTCGTTCCACTCCCACCACCCCCAGATCGCCCCGTCGGAGGGGCGGTGGAGCTGGAAGCGGTAGGGCCGCCCGGCGACGTGGAGGGACCGGGCCTGCTCCAGGGTCGGCGACGTGTGCGTGACGCAGCCGACGAAGCCGGCGCTGGCCGCGATGCCGCAGGTCGCGCTCGTCGCCCGGGCGGGCGCGGCGCCGATCGCCGCCGCGAGCACCGCCGCGACCGCGGCCGCCAGCAGCACGTGGGCGGGGCGGACGACCCGGTTCACGGACACGGCGGGCGCCCCCCGTCCGCGTCGAGGACCTGGCAGGCCGGCAGGTCGGGGACGTCGACCCGCGCCTCCGGGGGCAGCGGCGTCGCCGGGTCGGCCATGCCGCGCGCCATCTCCGCCGCCTCCTCGGGGCTCAGCGACCCCGGGAGCGCCACGCTCGCCGCCCGGATGGCCCCCGTGGCCGGCACCCACCCCCACGGCGCCGTCAGCGACAGCCGCAGGCCCCGTGCGGCGTCCGGCGCCTCCGCGTAGACGACCTCGACCGGCAAGGGCGGCAGTGTCCGGGTGCCCTCCGGCAGGCCGCCGCCACGCGCCGCCGCGAACAGGCGGGCGAGGGCCTGCCCGTAGTCCACGCCGGGCGGGAACTCCAGGGACGCCTGCGGCGTGACGTCGTGGATCGAGGGCGAGCCGTCCGGCTGCTCGGCCCACGGCATCGGCTCGGGTCCGCCGTCCGCCGCCTGCACCGCGGCCGGGGCGGCCGCGACCGAGGCGTCGTCGGCGCACGAGGCGAGGGACAGGACGAGGGGGGCGGCCAGCGCCAGGGCGACGAGGAGCCGCCCGGCGCGACGGGGTGCGCGGTGATGGTCCATGCCACCCATACCCGGCGGACGGCGCCCTGCTTCCCGCGCCCGGACCGACCTGCACGGGCCGGGCCGGCGGACCGAGGCATTAGGGTGTGACCGTGGACGCGATGTCACCCGATGGACGGTTGGTGGCCCGCGCACGCGGCGGCGACACCCGGGCCGCCGAGGAGCTGGCCGAGCGCCACGTGCGGGCCGCGTGGAGGGCCGCCTACGCCGTCACGGGGCGCCGCGACCTCGCCGACGACGCCGTCCAGGACGGCTTCGAGCGCGCCTTCGAGGCCCTCGACCGCTTCGACCTGTCGCGTCCGTTCGCCCCGTGGCTCGTGCGGATCGTGGTCAACCGGGCGCTCACCCTCGTCACGCGCACCGCGCCGTCGGTCGAGTTCGACGAGACGGTCCACGGGGTGTCGGAGGGCGCGGAGGCGGCCCGCGAGGTCGTCGACGCCCTCATGCGCCTCGACCCCGACCGCCGTGCCGTCGTGGTGCTGCGCGTCGTCGTGGGGCTCTCCCCCGACGAGACCGCGGCGGCGCTCGACGTCCCCGTCGGCACGGTGCACTCGCGCCTGCACCGCGCCCTCGCCGACCTGCGACGCGCGCTGGAGGTGACCGCCCGGTGAACGACGACGAGCTCGAGCGCCGGATCCGCGGCTCCGTGGACGGCGTCGGACCCTCCGACGAGGTGATCGCACGGGTCCGCCGGACGGCGGCGCGCGCGGCCGGGGCGGCGCGACCGGCGGCGCGGCGCTTCCGCTCGCGGCGCGCCATCCTCGGCTACGCGCTCGCCGGCGCGGTCCTCACCGGTGGCGCCGCGACGGCCGCCGTCATGCTCTCCGGCGGCTCGAGCGCCACCGTCCCCGTGTCGCCGGAGGCCGAGGCCGCCCTGCGGGAGTCGGTCGTCGGGCGCGCCGCGTGGCTGCGGTCGGGGTACCGCGGCTCCCCGCTCGTGCAGGTCGTGCCGCGGCTGCCCTCGTTGCGGTTCCCGGAGGGGACGACGTACGGCCAGGCGCTGCGGGGCCTCGTCGCGTCCGTGGGACGCGAGGGGACGATGCCGCGGGGGACCCGCTTCGCCCCGCCCCTCCCCCGGGGCGCCGTGTGGGCGCCGTCGCGGAGCGGCCCGCGCCTCGATCTGACCGCCCCGTTCGGGTACGGCGTGCCGCGCGGCAACATCCGCGAACCCGACTTCCGCATCTCCCCGTCGCTGACCCCGCCCCAGGCCGAGCGGCTGGCGCGGGCGTACCTCGAGGGGCGGCTCACGGCGCGCCAGGCCCGCGCGATCCGGCTCGGCGTGCCGCGCCTGCCGGCGTGCCAGGTGCTGCCCCGCCGCGCCCCGTGCGACCTCGCGCCGCCGCCCGAGCCGGGATCCGCCCCCGTCGCGGGGGCGAAGGACTAGCGGCTAGGCCCGGACGTCCACGCGGGCGCCGGCGCCGGGTGCGGCGGCGGGCGGCGGCGCCGTCATCGTCTCGAGCAGGGGCAGCACGGCGCGCTGCTGCTGCAGGGCCGCCGCCATCGCCGTGAGGGCGCTCATCTGGGTCGCCGAGATCCCGTTCATCCCACCACTGCATCGGCGGGCGCGTCCGGATCCTGGAGGGACGCCCGCACGACGACGATCGCGAGGTCGTCGTGGAGGGGCCCGTCCGCGAAGGCGACGGCGGCGTCCTCGAGGCGGCGGGCGAGGTCCTGGGCGGCGAGGCCCCCGGCGCCGGTGAGCGCGGCCCGCACCCCGGCCGCGCCGAGCTCCTCGTCGCCACGGCGGGCCTCGGTGATGCCGTCGGTGAAGAGGACGAGGGCGTCGCCCGGTCCGAGGTGGACCTCGGCGTCGTCGAACCTCACGTCGTCGAACACGCCGAGCAGCCCGCCGCGGCCGTCGACCTCCTCCACGTCGCCCGACGCCCGCACCACCAGCGGGACCGGGTGGCCGGCGCGGGCGCACGCCACGCGGGCGCCGGCGCGGTCGGCGGTGACGCGGGCGACCGCCGCCGTCAGGAACGTGAGGTCCCGCCGCGCACGCCCGACGAGGGACCGGTTGACGACGCGCAGCAGGCCCGCGGGGGACGCCCCGGGGTCGGAGAGGGCGCGGATGGTCCACCGCGCCTCCGCGGTCACCGCCGCCGCCTCGGGGCCCTTCCCGCACACGTCGCCGATCACCAGGAGCCAGCCGTCGCCCTCGGGGAAGACGTCGTAGAAGTCGCCGCCGACGTCGTGCCCCTCCCCCTGCGCCCGGTACCGGGCGGCGAGCTCAAGCCCCGCCGGAGCGGGGAGCGCCGGGGGCATCAGGCTCTCCTGGAGCGTCTGGGCGATCTGGCGGTGACGCTCCTCGGACCGGCGCCGGGCCGTGATGTTCTCGTGGGTGACGACCACCCGCGTGGCCCCGTCGCTCTCGAAGCGCGCCCCGCGGGCGAGGAACCAGCGCTGCTCCGTCGGAGAGTGGCACGGGTACTCGTACTCGACGTGGTCGCGGCTCCCCGCGATCAGCTCGCGGAGGCCCGCCGCGAAACCGTCGGGCCCGCCCTCGAGCTCGGCGTCGCCGTGGGTGATGCAGGCGGCGAGGTAGCTCTCGCCGACGAAGTCCCGCCGGCCCGGGTCGTTCTCGAGGGCGAACGCACGCCACGCCCGGTTGACCATCATGATCCGGCCGGCCTCGTCGAGCACCGCGAGCTCGGTCGCCAGCGCGTCGATCGACTCCCGCGCGAGGATCCGCTCGGTGAGCAGGCGGTCGAGCGCGTCCCGCTCGCCGTCGACCACCGCCTGGGCGTCCTCGACGACGGCCCGCGCCTCGTCGGCGACCGTCGCGGGTTCCGGCGGCGGCGGCGGCAGGGACGCCGGCGTGCCGCCGCGGCGCGCGGCGATCGCCGCCTCGAGCGCCGCGATCAGGTCGGGGCGCACGAGGTCCGACCGGCGTGCGCGCTCCAGCGCGAGGTTGGCGTGCAGCAGCCGCAGCTCGGCCTGCGCCGGACCCGTCCCGAGGGGCGGCGCCAGGTCGGTCACGCCCAGCAGCATCCGCTCGACGTCGAGGTCGGCCTGCCGGCGCCCCGCCGCCCCGTCCTCCGCCGGGGCCCCCGGCCCCGGGTGACTGTCCATCCGTTCCGTCGTCATGCCCGTCCTATGTTCCCCGACGGGCGCGGATCCTCACCCGTCGGCCGGTCCCGCGCCGGTACCCTCGCCGGGTGCGCATCGTCACGGCCCCGACGGCGGCGGCCCTGCGGCTCGACGACGACCTCGTCGTGCACGGGGACAACGCCCACGTGCTCCCCCTGCTGCCGGACGCCGCGTTCGACCTCGTCTACGTCGACCCCCCGTTCAACACGGGGTCGCGGAGGACGCGCCGGGGGATCGTCACCGAGCGCGACGAGGACGGCGACCGCACCGGGTTCGGCGGTGCCCGGTACCGCACGCGGACCGTGGGCGGCGGCTGGTACCCGGACGCCATCGACGACTACCCCGCCTTCATCCGCCCGCGGCTGGAGCAGGCGCGGCGGCTCCTCGCGCCGTGGGGGACGTTGTACGTGCACCTCGACTACCGCGAGGCGCACCACGTCAAGGTCATGCTCGACGAGGTCTTCGGCCGCGACCACTTCCTCAACGAGATCATCTGGGCCTACGACTACGGCGCCCGCACCACGCGCCGCTGGCCCGCCAAGCACGACACGATCCTCGTCTACGTGCGCGACCGGAGCCGGTACCACTTCGACGCGGGCGAGGTCGACCGGGAGCCCTACATGGCGCCCGGGCTCGTGACGCCCGAGAAGGCGGCGCGGGGCAAGCTCCCCACCGACGTGTGGTGGCACACCATCGTCGGCACCAGCAGCCGCGAGAAGACCGGGTACCCGACCCAGAAGCCAGAGGGGATCGTGCGCAGGATCGTGACGGCGTCGTCGCGACCGGGCGGCTGGTGCCTCGACTTCTTCGCCGGCAGCGGCACGCTCGGCGCCGTCGCGGCGGGGCTGGGCCGCCGGTACGTCCTCGTGGACGAGAGCGCCGAGGCGGTGGCCGTGATGCGCCACCGCCTCGACGGGGGCGCCGGCGTCAGCCGCCCGGCGCCGGCGGACGACCCGGCAGGTCCGTGACGCCCAGCCCGTGCCCGGCGAACGCGATCAGGTCGGGCATCGCGAAGTCACCGGGGGTCGCGGACGGCAGGAACGGCCGCCAGTCCGGTTCGTTGCGCAGGTACGACGAGGGGTCCGCCTCCATCAGGCCGAGGAACACCTCGGCCACGATGCGTCCCCCCACCTCACCGAGGTGCTCGCCGTCGGCACGCACCTCGGCCTCCCGGAGGATGTAGAACCAGAGCGGCGCGGGTCCCCCTCCGGGCAGGCCCAGCTCGTCGTCGGTGAGGACGTCCGCCCCCATCCGGCCGGCCACGTCCTGACCGGAGGGCAGCAGCATCCGCGCGCCGCGGGTGAGGTTGCGGTCGATCAGCGACGGCCGGGCGCCGCCGATCTCCGGCGGCAGGGCCTTCAGCGGGTCCGCGAGGCGCGTGTCGATGCGGCGTGACAGCTGGAGGTCCGCGGAGCCCGCGCCCTGCACCTCGAAGAACCTCCCCCACTCGATCGTCCAGAACGGCGGCAGGATGCGGAACCCACCGAAGTGGCCGAGCGGCTGCGCGGCGACGGGGTCCGGGAGGAACGTCGGGAGCGGGCCGACGAGCGTGTTCAGGCGGTACCGGCCGCGGATCTGCGAATGGCCGAACCGGTACGCCGCGACCGAGAACTCGACCGGCATGAACGGCTCGTTGCGCCAGTCGTAGAACCGGCGGTCCACGCGCGGCACGGGCCCGTCCTCGTCGAGGACGTCGGCGAGCATCTCCTCACCGACGGTGCGGCGCAGGAAGTCGTGGATCACGAGCCACTGGTAGTGCCAGCGCACGACCCGCTGCGCGGCGTCGAAGAGCGTCTCGCTGCCGCGCCGCATGGACGGGTCGCCGGAGACGGCGTCCACCACGGCGTTGTGGAACTTCAGCATCGTGAGCTGAAGCTGGCTGACGAAGATGTTCTCGTCGTTGCGCGGATCGCCGATGAGGGCGGTGTCCTGCACGTTGCGCGGCAGGTCGTCCTCGTCGTCGTGGCGGCCGATCAGCATCTTCTGCCCGTCGGCGGTCCGGTCGTAGAGGAACGGGTCGTCGACGGGCCCGCGCCCGTAGACGCAGTCCAGGTCGAAGCGCGGGCTGCGGAAGTTCGTCAGGGCGTCGGGGTCGTTCTGCCGTTCCAGGCTCGACGCCGGATCGAACGTCAGGTCGTGGTCGATGAACTGGCCGAGGTACGTGTACCCGGCCGGGATCGTGGGGTTGTCGAGCTCGGGCGTCGGCCCGGTCGCGTTCTCGGGGATCGTCGCGGCGATCTCCGCGATGCGGGCGTCGCTCGGCACGAACGGCGTCAGCCGGAACATCCGGCCGAAGCGGCCCTCGTGGAGCCGGGACACCGGTACGTAGGAGGCCCCGCGCATCTCGTAGCCGTGGCCGCGGGCGGAGCGCGAGCCGCACCCCATCTCGTGGGCGGCGGTGGCCGTGGCCATCAGCTGCTCGGTGGTGCGCGGCGCGTGGATCTGGCGGGTGGCCACACCGTTCTCGTGGACGATCGACATGGAGTCCTCCTGTCGGCGTCGATCGGTTGGCGGTCGGGTGGCGTGGGTGACCGGTCGCCGTGCACACCGGCGGCGCGGTCCACGTCGATCATCCCCCGGCGGTGCGTGCGCGGGGAATCACCCGCCCCGGGGATCGGGCGGCCGCCCGACGCCGCTCTCCGGCGGAGTGCCCCCGCCGGGCGGCGGCGTGCGGGCGAGGTGGCGGCGGAAGGCCAGCATCTGCCGCCGCCAGTACCAGCGGACCAGGGGGCGCAGGAGCCGGGCGCCGGGACCCGTGAACGTCTCCTCGCTGCGGATCGCGCAACCGCCCGGCCGGGCCGGGAACCGGAACGCGTGGTGCCCCTGGATGCCGAGGCCGGGCGCCTCCCACACGACCACCCGGGGCGGGTCGGCGACGGTGACGACGCCGACGAACGTGAAGGGCCGGTGGCCGAGGCGGAGGCGCGCCCCGACGGTCCAGGGGTCGCCGTCGACCCACGCGGCGTCCCGCGAGCCCATCCAGTCCCAAACGGGCCAGTCCTCGACCCGGGCAAACACCTCCCAGGCGTGGCCGGGATCAACCGGCAGCGGCAGCTCGCCCACGACACGCAGGGTGCTCATGGGCGGCGACGACCCTCGAGCATCACTCGATCCATGGCCCGTCGGGCGCGCGGCGGGTGCCCCCGGAGGTCGGGCGCGTCGGGAGGCCTCGGAGGGTGATACGACAACACGTACGCTCGCGAGGTCACATCTTGACAGGCTGAGATGGCCGTCACGAAGGGATTCTGCAGGATGCACGGCGCCGGATGCGGTAAGACGTCGGGCCGCGCCGCCGGGCTCGGGCATCCCGTCCCACGCGGGTCGTGGAAACACTCGATGCGACGTCGAGTGTGGGCTGCAGAGTCTCGACTGATGATCGAGGGTCCCTCGTCCGCGACGGTCCGGGCGGGACGGGGTCCCGCGCGTGTGCGCCACCACGACTTCGCCGTGCGGCGGCCGGTCCCTCTCCCCCGCCCCCCGGTCCGGGACGCGAGGGAAAACGACGAGAACCTCACTTACGTGGAAAGGTCGGGCCCCGGCGGGGACGACACGGACGGGGGCGTCGTCGTATCGTCGTGGTGCCCCCGGGGTCGCGCCCGGGAGTGGATGCGCACCGCGGGGTCGGGAGGGTGGTCCTGCCGGCCCCGCACCTGCGCGCCGCGCCTCAGTCCGCGGGGGTCGGCACCACGTGCAGGTGACCGGCGCGGGCGGGCGGGGCGGGTTCGCGCAGCTCGGCCCAGACGCGGGTCGGCTCGCAGCTCTCCAGGCCCCACCGCTCGGAGAGGCCGGCGACGATCAGGAGTCCGCGGCTCTCGCACCCGTCGGCGAGGGGGCGGAAGCGGAACCCGAGGCCGTCGTCCTCGACCTCGACCCGGACGCGGTCGGCGCCCTGGACGACGCGCAGGCGGATCGCCTGGCCGTCGGCGAGGCCGGCGTGCAGCACGGAGTTGGTGACGAGCTCCGACACCACGAGCACGAGGTGCTCGAACACGTCGGCGTCGAGGCGCTCCCACGACCGTCGCCGGAGGGCGTCGCGCGCCGAGGCGGGGGCCCGGTCGGTGGCGGCGAGGCTCTCGTCGACCATCACCACGGCTGGATCACGCGGCCCCGGCGGGGCCGGGCGTCCCGGCGGGGAGGGCGGCCGGCTCGGGGGCGGCACGCACGACGACGCAGTAGGGGCCGACGGCGCGCAGTCGCGCACCGGCGATCTCGTCCTCACCGCAGACGATCGCGGTGATCTCCCCCGTCGCCTCGTCGAAGACGACGTCGGTGAGGGCGCCGACCGCGTTGCCGTCGTCGCCGAGCACGAGGCGCCCGTCGAGGTCGAGGTCCCCGTGGACGACGGCCTTCTCGTGGTCGTCGGCGGGGGCGCGGAGGGAGTCCTCGCCGGTGACCACGATGCCGTCGGGGCCGAAGCCGACGATGTCCGCCCACGCGACGAGCTCGGCCTTCCGGCGTCGTCCGCCGACGTGGAGCGCGGTGATGCGGTGGGCGCCGACGTCGACGACGACGTGCTTGAGGTCGCCGACCGTCTCGGCGCTGGCCCGGCTGAGCACGGGGCGCCCGTCGGCCTCGCTGAGGCGCATCACGACGTGCCCTCCTTCAGCCGGGCCCGGAAGTCGGCGACGGCGCTGCCGAACCCGGAGAGGTCGTCGTGCACGAACTGCTCGGTGGCGGCGGGGACCATCAGGGTGGTGCCGGACACGGCGATGGTGTCGTCGACGGGGATCAGGAGGGTCGCGGCGGTGCGGTCGCGCGCGACGTCGGGGCCGTCGACCTCGAAGCCGACGATCGACGCGTCGTCGCCGACCTCGACGATCACGTCGACGACGGTGCCGAGTGCGGTGCCGGCGTCGGTCATGACGGTCGCGCCGATGACGTCGCGCTCACGGGCCTCGGCGGAGGCCGCGTCCATGACGGGGTCGCTCGCCACGAGGGCGCCGCCGTCGATCATGACGGCGTCGCGGCCGAGGGCGCCGACGGCGCTCCACGGCAGCACCTCCTTGAGGGGCGAGCCGAGGAAGCCGCGCTTGTTGAGCGTGAAGCCGACGAGCGACGCCGAGCCGTGGGCGATGACGACATCCTTGACCTCGGCGATCGCCTCCCCGCCGTCGCGGGTCACCACCGGGCGACCGGTGATCTCACGGGCCCGCATGAGGACGCTCATCGCCCGCGCCGCTTCCGCGCCGCGACCACGCCACCGGCGCGGCGCCGACGCTGCGCGACGACGCCGATCGCGCCGACGACCAGGACGAGCACCACGATCGTGAGAAGGATCTCCATGCCGCCACCCCCACCGAAGGACCGGAACCTGCGGTGGGTGATGCCCCCGGGCGGCCCGCGGGACACCAGGCACCCGTCCCGCGGCGCGTCGCCCCGCCCCCGGCCGCGGGCGCCGGTCAGTCGAGGTCCCACCCGAAGTAGACCTCGATGGTCCGGATGCGGTCCCCGTCGAAGCCGAGGATCTCGGTGTTGCGGAACCGGGTGCCGTCGGCGCGCGTGCACTCGTACGTCACGAGCACCTCGTCGCCCGGGATCTCCCGGAGCCGGACGAACGCGAAGCCGGTGAGGGTCCCGGCGCCCGGCCAGCACCGGTCGAACCAGGCGGCGCGGTCGATGCCGACGTCGGGGGGCGCCGAGAACACAAGGTCGTGGTGGAGCAGTCCCTCGACGGCGTCGCGGTCGCCGGCGGCGAACGCCGCGTAGGAGGCGCGGGCGAGGGCGGTGCGGTCCGTGGTGGTCATCGGGTCTCCAGGTGTCGTGGCGGGGTCCCGGGTCGACCGGGCGCGGCGGCGGGGGTCATCGGTGGCGGTCGCGCCGCGACGCGTCCGGATCCGCGGATGTCCGGATCCGTGGCCGACGCGTCCTTGCCCCGCCCGGCCGCGGGACGGAGGGTCGCGGTGCGGTCGCCCTCCCGGCGCGGCGGGTCCCCCCGCCCCGAGACCGCTCACGGTGACCACACACGGAGAGGTGTGACGCATGGGAACGGACACGGGTGAGCGCGGCACGATCGTCATGATCCACGGCTTCTGGGTGACCCCCCGCAGCTGGGAGAACTTCGTGGCCCACTACGAGGCGAAGGGGTACCGGGTGCTGACACCCGCCTACCCGGGGTTCGAGGTGGAGGTGGAGGCGCTCAACGCCGACACCGGGCCGATCGAGTCGATCACGGTGCCGCAGATCGTGGAGCACCTCGAGGCGGTGGTCGGGGCGCTGCACACGCCCCCCATCCTGATCGGCCACTCGGCGGGCGGCGTCTTCACGCAGGTCCTGCTCGACCACGGGTACGGCGCCTGCGGCGTCGCGATCAACTCGGCGCCCACGGAGGGCGTGGCGGTGGTGCCGCCGTCGCAGGTGAAGGCGGCGTTCCCGGTGCTGAAGAACCCCTTCAAGCGGCACGGGGCGGTCGGCCTCGACGCCGAGCAGTGGCACTACGCGTTCACGAACGGCATGGACGAGGAGCGCTCCCGGGCGCTGTGGGAGCGGTACCACGTGCCCGCCTCGGCGAGCATCTTCTGGGAGAGCGCCCTCGCCACCCTCCAGCCCGGCCACCAGGGCTAGTGGGTCGATTACCACAACGCCGACCGTGCCCCGCTCCTCTTCATCTCCGGCAGCGACGACCACCTGATGCCGCCGTCCGTGCAGCGCTCCAACGCGAAGCACTACAAGGCCGAGGGGACGGTCACCGAGATCGTGGAGTTCCCCGGACCGCACCTGCTGCCCGCCGCCGACGGCTGGGAGGCCGTCGCCGACCACGCGCTGGAGTGGGCCGAGCGCCACGCGCGGACGACGGCCGGCTGACGGGGACGGCACCGCGTCCGGGGGTGGAGCCCCTCCGCATCACGCACGTCGGGGGGCCGACCGCGCTCATCGAGGCCGGCGGGTGGCGTCTGCTCACCGACCCCACCTTCGACCCGGCCGGTGGCGCGTACCGGTTCGGTTGGGGCACCGGGTCGCGGAAGACGGCCGGCCCGGCGGTGCCCGCCGCCGACCTCCTCCCCGTCGACGCGGTGCTGCTCACCCACGACCACCACGGCGACAACCTCGACGTCGCCGGGAGGGCGTTCCTGCCGTCCGCGGGCGTCGTCGTCACGACCGCCTCCGGCGCCCGGCGCCTCGGCGGGGCGGCCCGCGGGCTGCACCCCGGGGACGCGACGACGCTGGAGGCGCCCGGGCGTCCGGCCGTCGAGGTCACCGCCACCCCCTGCCGCCACGGACCGCCGCTCAGCCGCCCGGTGGTCGGCGACGTGATCGGCTTCGCCCTGGCGTGGGAGGGGCGGCGGGGCGTCCGGCTGTGGATCACGGGCGACACCGTCATGTTCGCCGGGCTCCGGGATGCCGCCGCGGCGATGGACGTCGACGTGGTGGTGCTCCACATGGGCGGCGTGCGGTTCCCCGTGACCGGCCCCGTCCGGTACACCCTGACGGCCCGCGAGGCGATCGAGCTGATCGCCCTCGCGGACCCGCGCGTCGCGGTGCCCGTCCACTACGAGGGGTGGCGCCACTTCCGCCAGGGCCGCCCCGCCATCTCCCGCGCGCTGGCCCGCGCGCCCGCCGACGTCGCCCGCCGTGTCCGCTGGCTGCCGATCGGGGAGCCCACCACCGTCGATCCCTAGACGGGCGGGCGCCACCGGGCGGCCGGCGCGTCCATACTGCGGGGGTGCCCCACCGCACGGTCATGCTCCTGGCCTTCGAGGGCGCCGGCCTGCTCGACGTGTCGGGTCCGGCGGAGGTCTTCGCGGTCGCGAACGCCATCACGCTGGGAGACGCGTACCGCGTCGTCATCGCCTCGCCCGACGGCCGCGACCCGGTGAGCAGCTCGGGGTTCCGGATCGGGGTGGCCGGCGCCGCCGGCGACGTCGCCGGCCCCCTCGACACGGTGATGGTCCCGGGCACGTGGACCTGGCCGGAGGCCATCGGCGACGCCGCGTTGCTCGCCGCGGTCTCCGACGCCGCCGCCCGCAGCCGCCGCGTCGCGGGGGTCTGCGTCGGCGCCCTCATCCTGGCGGCGGCGGGCCTGCTCGACGGCCGGCGGGCCACCACCCACTGGCAGTTCCTCGACGAGCTCGCCGGGCGCTTCCCCGCCGTGCGGGTCGAGCGCGGCCCGATCTTCGTCCGCGACGACGGCGTCTACACGTCCGCCGGCGTCAGCGCCGGCATCGACCTGGCGCTCGCGCTGGTCGAGGACGACCTCGGCGCCGCCGTCGCCCGCCGCGTCGCGCGCCACCTCGTGGTCTTCATGCAACGCCCGGGCGGCCAGTCGCAGTTCAGCGTCCGCCTCCGGGCCGAGCCGCCGGAGCGCTCCCCGCTGCGGGCCCTCCTCGACGCCGTCGCCGACGACCCCGCGGGCGACCACCGCCTCGCCGCCCTCAGCGCGCGGGCGGGGTTCAGCGAACGGCACCTCACCCGCGTCTTCGCGCGCGAGCTGTCGACCACCCCCGGGCGGTACGTGGAGCAGGTGCGCGTCGAGGCCGCCCGGGCGATGCTCGAATCGTCGGACGCGTCCCTCGACGTCATCGCCCGCCGCTGCGGCCTCGGGTCGGCCGAGACGCTCCGCCGCGCGTTCGCCCGCACCGTGGGCGTCACCCCCCACGCCTACCGGCGGCGCTTCGCGACGACCGGCGTCGCCGCCCTCGCGCTCGACGAGGCCTGAGGAGCCCCCGTGGCCACCGAGGACGACGTCCGCCGCATCGCCCTGTCGCTGCCGCGGACGACCGAGAAGCCGTCGTACGGCGCCCCGGGGTTCCGGGTGGGGGACCGCCTGTTCGCGCGCATCCACCAGGACGGGGGCCTCCTCGTGGTGTGGTGCGAGGACGAGGCCGAGAAGGAGTCCCTCCTCGACGGCGACCCCGCCGTGTTCACGACGACCCCGCACTACGACGGGCACCCCATGGTGCTCGTGCGCCTCGACGCCGTCGGCGACGACCAGCTCGACGCGCTCCTCACCGACTCGTGGCGCATCCGCGCGCCCGCCCGGGTGCGCGCGGCCCTCGACGCCGCACGCGACCGGGGCGCCTGATCCCCCGGGGCGCCACGGCGGCGGCCGCGTTCGTGCTCGCCTGCCTCGGGGCGTGGCTCGGCGTCGCGACCCTCGACTCGTGGCTCCTCGGCGTGGTCCTCGCGATCGGGTGCGCGTCGACGGTCCCCGCCGTCACCGCGATGCCCGCCCGCCGCGGCCCCCGCCCCGCCCGTCCGGCGGCGGCCGGCGCATGGACCGCCGGGCGCCTCGCGCGCGGGGCCGGTCTCGCGGTCGCCGTCGTCGCGGGCGCCGCGCTCGTCGGCGTGGCGCTCGGCCTGCGGGACGGGGACCTCGCGGTCTTCGTCGCGGCCGTCGCGGCCGGCGCCGGCGCCGCGGCCGCGGGGGTGTCCCCCGGCGGCTGAGCGGACCGCCGGACCCGCCGCCCCGCGGCGCGTCCGCCGCCGTCTCTAGGGTCCCCGGTCATGCGCATCGTCCCCCGCCACGGCGGCTGGCTCGAGGTCGTCTGCGGGCCCATGTTCTCGGGGAAGTCCGAGGAGCTCATGCGCCGGCTGACCCGCGCCACCATCGCCCGGCAGCGCGTCGAGCTGCTGCGCCCCGCCGCCGACACCCGCCACGGCCCGGACGAGCTCGTCAGCCACGCCGGGCAGCGGATGGACGGCCGCCGCATCGCCGACCTCGACCAGATCGCCGCCCTCGAGGCCGACGTCATCGGGTTCGACGAGGTGCAGTTCTTCCCCGAGGGGATCGTCGACGTCATCGACGACCTCACGCAGCGCGGGGTACGGGTCGTCTGCTGCGGCCTCGACATGGACTACCGCCGGCGCCCGTGGCCCGTCACGCAGGCCCTGCTCGCCCGGGCCGAGTTCGCCGACAAGCTCCAGGCCGTCTGCCTCGTCTGCGGGGGTCCGGCCACGCTCAGCCAGCGCCTCGAGGCGGACGGATCGCCGGCCAGCGACGCCGGTCCGACCGTCGAGATCGGCAACGGGGAGCGGTACGAGGCGCGCTGCCGGGCGTGCTTCCGCAGCGGCGCCTGAGCGGGCCCGGCGGAACACCGGGCGCACACGTCGCCTGGACCGCCGCCACGGCCCGGGCGTAGGGTCGGTCCACCCGGACGGAGGGGCGGTGCGATGGGCGCGTACCAGGAGACCTACGACCGCTGGCGGGCCGACCCCGAGGCGTTCTGGGACGCCGCGGCGCAGGCGATCGAGTGGGACCGCGCGCCCGACGCCGTGCTCGACCGCACGCGCGCGCCCCTCTACGACTGGTTCCCCGGCGGCCGCCTGAACACCTGCGCGAACGCCCTCGACCGCCACGTGCGCGACGGCCGCGGCGAGCAGATCGCCCTCATCCACGACAGCCCGGTGACGGGGCGAGCGTCGTCGTGCACCTACCGCGAGCTGCGGGACGAGGTCGCGCGCGTCGCGGGGGCCTTCGCGCGCCTCGGCGTCGGCCGCGGCGACCGCGTCGTCATCTACATGCCGATGGTGCCCGAGGCGGTGATGGCGATGCTCGCCTGCGCGCGGCTCGGGGCGATCCACTCGGTCGTCTTCGGGGGGTTCGCGGCGTCGGAGCTGGCGTCGCGGATCGAGGACTCCCGGCCGGCGCTGATCGTGTCGGCGTCGTGCGGGGTCGAGCCGGGGCGCATCGTCGAGTACGGCCCCCTCCTCGACCGGGCGCTCGCCCTCGCCGACGTCCCGCCGCCGCCCTGCGTGATCCTCCAGCGCCCCGAGCACCGGTCGACGATGACGACGGGTCGCGACGTGACGTGGGAGGAGGCCCTCGACGGCGCGCCCCCCGCGGACCCCGTCCCCGTCGCGGCGACCGACCCGCTCTACGTGCTCTACACCTCCGGGACGACGGGACTGCCGAAGGGCATCGTCCGCGACAACGGCGGGCACGCCGTCGCGTTGCGGTGGTCGATGGAGGCCGTCTTCGGGGCGCGCCCCGGCGACGTCTTCTGGGCGGCGTCCGACATCGGGTGGGTCGTCGGCCACTCGTACATCGTCTACGGGCCGCTGCTCGCCGGATGCACGACCGTCCTCTACGAGGGGAAGCCCGTCGGGACGCCCGACGCCGGCGCGTTCTGGCGGGTCTGCGCCGCCCACGGGGTCGACGTCATGTTCACCGCGCCGACCGCGATCCGCGCGATCAAGCGGGTCGACCCGCGGGGGGAGCTCGCCGCGGCGTACGACCTGTCGCGCCTGCGGGCGCTGTTCCTCGCGGGGGAGCGGTGCGACCCCGACACCCTCGCGTGGGCGGAGCGCCTCCTCGACCGCCCCGTGATCGACCACTGGTGGCAGACCGAGACGGGGTGGCCGGTCGCGGCGAACTGCCTCGGCATCGAGGCCCTGCCGGTGAAGCCCGGGTCACCCGCGAAGGCGGTCCCGGGGTACGAGATCACCGTGCGCGGCGAGGACAACGATGAGGTGGCCGCCGGGGAGATCGGCGCGATCTGCCTCACCCTGCCGCTGCCGCCCGGGTGCGCGCCGACGTTGTGGGGGAGCGACGAGCGGTGGATCGAGGCGTACCTGACGCGCCACCCCGGCCACTACATGACCGCCGACGCCGGCTACCTCGACGAGGACGGCTACCTCTACGTCATGAGCCGGATGGACGACATCATCAACACCGCCGGCCACCGCCTCTCGACGGGGGCGATGGAGGAGGTGCTGTCCGGTCACCCCGACATCGCGGAGTGCGCCGTCGTCGGCCTCTCCGACCCGTTGAAGGGTCAGGTGCCGGTCGGGTTCGTGGTGCTGAAGGCCGGCGTCGACCGCCCCGAGGCCGAGGTGGCCGCCGAGCTCGTGGCCCGGGTGCGCGACGAGATCGGGCCGGTGGCCTCGTTCAAGGAGGCCCGCACGCTGCGGGGGCTGCCGAAGACGCGCTCCGGCAAGGTGCTGCGCGGCACGATCCGCCGGATGGGCGACGGCGAGGAGTGGCGGATGCCGGCGACGATCGAGGACCCCGCCGTGCTCGACGACGTGCGGCGGGTGCTGGCGGAGATGGGGCGGCCGGAGGCGCCGCCGCCGAGCGGCTGACGGCGGGGCGGACCGGCGGGACGGCCCGCGCCCGGCCCGCCGGCCGCTCCGTGGGCCGTCCGTGGCCCGTGGGTCGCCGTCCGTGGCGCGGGACCCGTCCGTGGGTCGACCGTGCCGTCCGTGGCGTGACCGGCCCATCCGTGGGCCGGTTCCCTCCGCGTCCCGGTGGACCGGGCGTGGTGGGGGTCTGATCCGTCCATCGGCGGGGCGGCCGCCGGATCGATCGTCCGATCGGTCGAACGACCGGATGAACCCGCGGTCACGACACGACGGTGACCGGCACGCCCGGGGCGATGCGCGCCGCGAGCCAGGTGATCGCCGCGTCGTCGAGGCGGACGCAGCCGTGCGAGACGGCCGTGCCGAGCAGACCCCCGACGCCCATGCGCCCGTGCAGCGCGATCTGGCCCGGCCCTCCCGCGAACTCCTGCAGCACACCCGAACGGGCGCTCAGCGCCAGGGCGAACGGTCCGCCGGCGCGGTCGGCGGGCATGCGGACGTTCTCCTCCACGAACCACGTCCCCCGCGGCGTCGGCGTGGACGGCGCGCCCACCACGACGCGCACCGAGCGCCGCAGCCGGCCGGCGTGCCAGACGCGGAGGCGCCGGTCCGAGAGGTCGACGACGAGGTGCCAGGCGGTCGTGCGCACCCGCGTGCCGCGCGCGCTGATCCAGCCGGCCCGCACGGGGGCGGCGCGCCCGATGACGCGGCCCGGCAGGCGCACCTTCAGCCACCCGCCACCGCGGGCGTCGACCGCGTGGGCGAGGACCGGGAGCACCGTCCGCGTCCCCGTGATCGGCCGCCGGTCGCGGACGAGGCCGACCTGCCGGCCGGCGGCGTCGGGACGCGCCCGCGCCGGGTGGGTGC
Source organism: Miltoncostaea oceani (assembly GCF_018141545.1). Taxonomy (GTDB): domain Bacteria; phylum Actinomycetota; class Thermoleophilia; order Miltoncostaeales; family Miltoncostaeaceae; genus Miltoncostaea; species Miltoncostaea oceani. Next base: position 2,340,730 of record NZ_CP064356.1, read on the forward strand.
CGCGCACCTCGGTGACCTCCTGCCGGGGGGGCGGGGCGGGCGCCGGGGCCGCCACGGCCACGGGGGTGACCGTGGCCGTGGCGGCGAGGAGCAGGCAGGCGGCGACCGCCGGCCGTCTCACCCTCGGGACGGGGACGGCATCAGCCGGTGAAGCCGCCGGGACCGCGCGGCGGCAGCGAGACCGACGGCGGGGTGACGACGGCCTGGGCGGGTGCGCACGCCTGGTAGCGCAGGCGGCGGGTCACGGCCGGCGTGGCGTCGGTGAAGGTGATCCGCGCGGTGAGCACGCGGACGCCGGCGCGGGCGCGCACCATCGTCGCGAACGGGCCGGCGGTGCGCCGCGCGATGCGGCGGCCGTCGAGCGAGAACACGACCGAGCGGATCCGCAGGCCCGTCACGACGGCGCGGAAGTTGCGTGCGACGCAGCGGGACGTGCCGTACCGGGCGATCGTGCGGGCGACGGCCCGGGGCGACGTGGTGAAGAGGCTCGACCCGTTGCGGGCGTCGAGGGAGCCGCCGCCGGGGGTGCCGGGGGCGCCGGGCCCACCGGGGCCGGAGCCGTCACCGGGGGTGGCGTTGCGGGGGGTGACGGGGGTGGAGCAGCGGCCGACGGTGATCGTGTCGTTGATCAGCGTGACCGCGCCGTTCCGGGCCAGGGCGCGGCCCCGGACCGTGACCGCGTCGTTCATCGAGATCGACGTCAGCGCCAGGATGTTGCCGGCGAACGTCGAGGACGTCCCGAGCGTCGCGGAGCTGCCGACCTGCCAGAAGACGTTGCAGGGCTGGGCGCCGTTGATGAGGCTCACCCGGCTGGCGCTGGCGGTGGTCAGGCTCGACGCGGCCTTCAGGATGAAGACGGCGTCGGGGTCGCCCTGCGCGTCGAGCGTCAGGGTGCCCGTGAGGCCGAGCGCGGAGGCGGAGGCGTACACGCCGGCGGTGAGCGTCAGCCCACCCAGCTCGGACGGGACCGCGAGGGCGGGGGTGCGGCCCGCGGCGTCGTCATAGGCGAGGGTCAGGTCGCTCGTCGCCTGGGCCGCCTCGGCGTCGGCGGCGTGGACGGTGCCGTTGATCGTGCCGGGCGGGAAGCCGGAGATCGCGGTCCCCGGGCTGAGGCCGACGTCGCCGTTGATCGTCGAGGGCCCGGTGTTCGTGATGGCGGAGCCGGCGATCACGGCGTAGGAGTCGGCGGTGCCGAGCCCCACGGGGGGCTGGGCGGCGAGCGCCGCGGACGACGTCAGGGCGAACCCGGCGAGGGCGGCGGCGAGGGTGACCACCCGGAGGGGGCGTCGCCCGCGGACGCGGTCCGGGGCGGGGGTCGGTGCGGTGGTCATCGGGCGTCCCTCTCGGTCGTCACGGCGGTCGCCGGGGGAGGCGATCCGATCGGGGTGCCGCGTCGCCGCGGCGGCCCACACCGGGGTCATCGACGGCGGGGGACGTCCGATCGCCATCCGATCGGATCATCCGATCGGATGATCCGGGCGCGGAGCCGCCACGATCGGGGGTGATCCCGGACGGTCGCCCCCGGGGCCACCGTCCGCTCCCCCCGGACGCACCCCTCGCTAGTCTCGGGGCGATGCGCGAGCCCGTGAACGGTGACGACCACGCGCTGCTCCGGACCGCCGCCCACCTCGGCCGGGTCGGCGGCTGGGCGATCCACCTCCCCGGCCGGGAGGTCTACTGGTCCGAGCAGATCTTCGAGATCCTCGACTGGCCGTCGCCCGAGCAGGCCGCCCTCCCGGAGGCGCTCGACCTGTACGTCCCCCCGCACCGGGACGCGGTGGACGCCGCCGTCGAGCGGTGCGCCGCCGACGGGACGCCGTTCGACCTGGAGGTGGAGATGCGCACCGCGGCGGGCCGGTCCGTCTGGGCGCGGGTCGTCGGCGCCGCCGAGCGCGACGCGTCCGGGGTGATCGTCCGGCTCGCCGGGGCGCTGCAGGACATCACCGGCCAGCGCCGCGCGGCGGCCCTCCTCGCCGCGAGCGAGGAGCGGTTCCGCTACATCGCCCACGCCGCGGCCGACGCGATCTGGGACTGGGACCTCGCGACCGACGACGTGTGGTGGAGCGCGGGCATGCGGACCCTGTTCGGTCACGAGATCGGCGAGGTCGCCACGGTCGAGGGGTCGTGGACCTCCCGGATCCACCCGGACGATCTCGGGCGCGTCGTCTCCGGCGTCGAGGCCGTGATCGCGGGCGGGGACGGCGAGTGGATGGACGAGTACCGGTTCCTCCGCAGCGACGGCACGTACGCCACGGTCACCGACCGGGGACTGGTCATCCGCGACGACGCCGGCACACCCGTCCGGATGGTGGGCGGCATGCGCGACGTGACGGAGGCCCGCGCCCGGCAGGAGCGCCAGCGCCAGTCGCAGCGCCTCGAGGCGCTCGGCCAGCTCACCGGCGGCGTCGCCCACGACTTCAACAACCTGCTGACGGTGATCCTCGGGAACTCCGAGCTGCTCCGGTCCGACCTCGCCCGCTGGCCCGAGCTGCAGGAGCTGGCGACGATGAGCGCGGAGGCGGCCCGCCGCGGCGCCGACCTCACCCGGGGCCTGCTCGCGTTCGCCCGCCGCCAGCCGCTGACGCCGAGCGCGGTCGACGTGAACGCCCTCGTCCGGGGCATGGAGCCGATGCTGCGACGGGCGCTCGGACCGGGCGTCGCGGTCGTGCCGGATCTCGCCGAGGGCCTGCCGCCGGCGCGGGTCGACGCGTCGCAGCTCGAGATCGCCCTCCTCAACCTCGCCATCAACGCACGGGATGCGATGCCCCGCGGCGGGCGCCTCACGATCTCGACGTCCGCGGCGCCGGCGGCCGAGGGGGCGCCCGGGCAGCCGGCCGCGGGGGACGCGGTCGTCGTGCGGGTGGCGGACACCGGCGTCGGCATCGTCCCGGAGGACCTCGGCCGGGTCTTCGACCCGTTCTTCACCACGAAGGAGGCCGGCGGGGGGTCCGGGCTGGGCCTGAGCATGGTCTACGGCTTCGCCGCCCAGTCGCAGGGGCACGTCACGATCGCGTCGGAGCCGGGCCGGGGCACGACGGTGGGCCTCCACCTGCCGCGCGACGCGGCGGCGGCGCCCCCGGCGGCACCCCCTCCCCCGCCCCCCGCGCCCCCGCGGGGCGCCGAGGGCGTGCTCGTCGTCGACGACGAGGCGCTCGTGCGCCGCTACGCGGGCGAGCAGCTCCGGGCGCTGGGGTACCGCGTCCGCGTCGCCGCCGACGGGGCGGAGGCGCTCGCCGTGCTCCGCGGCCGCGACCCGGTCGAGCTGCTGTTCACCGACCTCGGGATGCCGGGCATGGACGGCCGGACCCTCGCCGGGGCGGCCCTCCGGTTGCGGCCGGGCCTGCGGGTGCTGCTGACCTCCGGCGGCGCGGACCTGGAGGACGGGGACGTCGGCGACGACGGCCCCGCCGTCCTGCCGAAGCCCTACGGCGGCGCGGAGCTGGCCGCCGCGGTCCGGGCGGTCCTCGACACGCCGGTCAGGCGGGGAGCGTCCAGTCCATCGGCGGGCGCCCCATCTCCGCACGCAGCGCGTCGAAGCGGCTGAACGGACGCGACCCGACGAAGGGCACGGGCGGGCGGCGGGCCGACAGCGGCGAGGGGTGGTTGGAGACGATCGCCCGGTGGCGGTCGTCGAGCAGCGGCAGGACGAGCGACTGGGCGTGGGTGCCCCAGCAGATGAAGACGAGCCCCTCGTGGCGGCGCACGATCTCGCGGAGCAGGTGGCGGGTGACGTCGTGCCACCCGGAGCGCGCGTGGGCGCCGGCGACCCCGACGGCGGTCGTGGCGGCGCTGTTCCAGAGCAGCAGCCCGTGGCGGGCCCACGGCTCCAGGTCGGCCCGCGGGGGACGGGGCCGCCCGAGGTCCTCCGCGTACTCGGCGAGGATGGTGCGCGCCGATGGCGACATCTCGCCGTCGGGAAGGTCGAAGGCCAGACCCGTCGGCTGCCCCGCCCGGGGGTAGGGGTCCTGGCCCACGGCGGCGCCGGTGAGGCGGTCCGGGTGGCAGAGGTCGAGCGCCCGGAGGATCCGGCCCCGGTCGGGGTGCCACGGGCGGCCGGCCTCCTCCTCGGCGCGCAGGTAGGCGTCGACCCGCTCGAGCGCGTCGCAGCCCGCGAGGTACGGCGTCCACGGGGGCGGGACGAGGTCCCGCAGGGGGACGTCGGACGGCACGCCGCTCAGGCGGTCGCGGGGATCTCCGGGGGGAGGTCCCCCGCCGGCTCCACCTCGGCGGCCGAGAGCTCGTGCCGGACCCGGAGGTCGAAGTAGAGGTACGCCATCGTGAGGGCCGCGAACGGCAGCGCCGTGACGTAGACGAGCGCGGCGATCATGTTCACGAGGTCGAACGCGGCGCCGGTGACGAGCAGGGCAAGCACGCCGACGACGGGGCCGGACAGGAGCGCGAACCCGGTCACGCCGAGGACGACGGCGGCGACGCGCCACCAGTGGCCCCGGGTGAGCGCCGAGCTGCGCCGCAGCAGCGCGATCGGGGACCCGCCCTCGACGGATGCGACGACGCCGATCAGGGACCAGCGCACGAGCAGGAACACCGCGACGGGCACCAGCACGATCGTGAGGTCGAGGAGCACCTGGACCCCGACGACGATGAGCAGGGCGAGCACGAGCGGCTGCAGCCGGCCGAGCACCGAGCGGTACGCGGTGAGTGCGGTCACGGGCCGTCCCGCGTCGATCTCGACGAGGGCGCGGGCGGCGGCGGCCTGCACCACGGCGAACCCGAGGAACGTGAACGCGAGGCCGACCCCGAGCGCGAGGACGTCGACGAAGGCGTTCGTCTCACCCGCCTCCTCCACGAGGGGGGCGAACACCGCGACCCGGAACAGCAGCCACTGGATGAAGGTGATCAGGATCCCGACCGGGACGAACAGCAGCCCGATCCCGAGGAACACCCGCGGATGGCCGCGCATCACGCGGGCCGAGGCGGTGAGCAGCTGCCCCCACGCCCGGCGGCGCGCGATCCGCAGCGGCGCCCCCGGCTCCCAGTGGGTGCGCGACAGGGCCCACAGCAGGAGGACGACGAGCCCGCCGATGACGAGGGCGGAGCGGCCGGGGTTGACCTTCACCTGGCGCAGGACCTCCGACCCGATCGCGACGACGCTGCAGAACACGTCGGTGGCCGACGTGTTCACCGAGCCCCCCGCCGGGACGTCGAAGCTGGTGTCGCGCCAGCTCTCCTGCGCCCACGTGAACGGCTGGGTCCACTGGGTCTTCATGTTCGGGCCGGTCGGGCCGTTGAAGAACGAGCGCTGGCGCTCGCCCCACCGTCCCTCGAACGCGAGCCACGGGTACGCCTCGAGGTAGGCGTCGCGGTCGGTGGGGATCGTGCGGACGACGGGACGGACGGTCGACGAGGGTCCGAGCGTGTTGTCGCACCCCACCCCCTCCGCCTGGCTGCGCATGAGGTAGAGCCGCGACTCGTAGAAGTTGGCCTGCGACCCCGCCGCCGGGTAGACGACGGGGTGGGTGCCGTCGACGACCTCCAGCTTCTCGTCGCCCCAGGCGGCCCGCTCGGCGCTGGAGTGCTGGCTGTAGCCGACCTCCGTCGGTCCCCGCTCCAGGGCCTCGGCCGGCGTCGCGGCGTCGAAGACGATCTGGATCATCTCCCAGTCGCCCTCGTGCTTGTTGTTCCAGTCGTTGAAGACGTAGTAGAACCAGTACTGGAGCGCGAGCCGGCCGGGGTGGCCGTCCTCGGTGACGACGCGCGCGTAGGTGGTGGGCGTGCCCTCCGCCTGCAGGCGCGCCTCCCACTCCTCGTAGGTGCACCCCGGGTCGAGCGTGTCCCCGGGGAAGTCGAGGTGGTGCTCCCACAGCCCACGCCGCAGGTCGGACCCCTCGGGTCCGATGGCGACGAGGTCGGTCCCGTCCCACGGACCGCGCAGCGCGACCTCCTCGTTGCCGAGGAGCAGGTCGATGTCGATCGGCTCGTAGGGGACCCCGCCCTCGCAGGAGTCCGGCTGCTCCCGCAGCCGCACGATCGGCGCGTACGCCTCCGCCAGCGCGACCTCCGCCGGGGTCGCGGCCGCCGGCGCCGACGGTTCCTGTGCCGCGGCCCGCGCGGTGGGCCACCCCGCGAGCAGGGCGACGGCGGCCGCGACGAGCACGGCGACGCCCGCGAGGCGCGCGGCCGGCAACCGGCGCCGGGGGGCGGTTGTGCGGTTCATCGGCGGCCACGATACCCGGGGGCGTGGGCGGCGGGGAACCCCTGCGGCGCCCCCGTCGGCTGATCCCCGTCCCCCCGGCGCCCGTGGACGGGGCACGGCGGTGGTCCCGCCGGACACGCCCCGGACCTCGGCGACGTCATGGGGGATCGGCCCCCGGCGCATCGGTGCGCGCCACGCCGCCACCCTCGGGAGCCGCCACCGTGTCGATCCACACCGCCCCCTCCGCCATCCCGGCGGCTCGCCGGTTCGACCGTCCAGGGGACGGCGAGGCCCTCGACCGGGTGCTCCGGGAGGGCGGGGTGCACGCCGTCTACCAGCCGATCGTCGACCTGGCGTCCGGCGCGACGGTCGCGGTGGAGGCCCTCGCCCGGGGCCCGCGCGGCGGCGACCTGGAGGCCCCGGTCGCGTTGTTCGCCGCGGCCCGGGAGCACGGCCGGGCGGCGGAGCTGGAGGAGCGGTGCCAGATGGCGGCGGTCACCGGGGCCCGTCGCGCCGGCATCGCGGTCCCCCTCTTCCTGAACGTGGAGGCGGAGCTGCTGGAGCACGACCTGGGGGAGCCTGGCGCGGGCCGCCGCGATCCTCGGCGGGCGCGTCCCCCTCGTCGTCGAGATCACCGAGAGGGCGCTCACCGCGCGCCCGTCGGAGCTGATCGCGTTCCTCGCCCGCGTGCGGCGGATGGGGTGGGGGGTCGCGCTCGACGACGTCGGCGTCGACCCGTGCTCCCTCGCCCTGCTGCCCGTGGTGCGGCCGGACGTGGTGAAGCTCGACCGCAGCCTCCTGCAGGGGCCCCGCAGCCGGGACACGGCCGCGATCCTGCGCGCCGTCGCGGCCGAGTGCGAGCGCACGGGGGCCCTGATGCTCGCGGAGGGCATCGAGGACGGCGGTCACCGCCGGCTGGCGGCGGCGTCGGGTGCCGTGCTCGGCCAGGGCTGGTACTTCGGCCGGCCGGGGCCCCTCGCCGCGGGGGTGCGGACGGGGTGGCGGCCGCCGCGGCTGCCGGAGCTGCACGCGGCGACGGACGGGTCGACGCCGTTCACGGTGGTCGCCGCGGGACGTGCCGTCCGCCGGGCGGGGTGGCGCACCCTGCTGGAGGTCAGTGACGTCCTCGAGACCCACGCCCGCCACCAGGGTCCCGAGGCGCTGGTGGTGTCGGCGTTCCAGGATGCGTCGCGGTTCACCCCGCGGACGGCGGAGCGGTACCGCCTCCTCGCGCGGGACGCGGCGTTCGTCGCGGCCCTCGGCGTCGGGATGGCGCGGACGCCGGTGGCGGGGGTGCGGGGCGCGACGTTGCGCCCCGACGATCCCCTGCGCGGGGAGTGGAGCGTCGTCGTCCTCGGCCCCCGCTTCGCGGGGGCCCTCGTCTCGCGGGAGGTGCCGGACGACCGACCCGGCCGTCCCGTGTTCGACTTCGCGGTCACCTACGACCGCGACCTCGTCGTCCGCGCGGCCACCGCGCTCCTGCGGCAGGTCGTCCGGCACGACGCCTGACGGGCCCCGTCGCGGCGCGCGGAACGGCCACGGGGACGGACGACCGTGGGCGCTCCGGAGGCTCAGTCGAGGAGAGGGGGCCGGCGCCGGTCGGAGGGCGGGACTCCCGACGATAGGACGCCCTCCCGCACCCCCGTCGCCGTGTCCGTGTCGACTCCGCGCCGTCCCCGAGCCACCTCCCGGCACGGACCACGGCGGAGCGACCGCGTCGCCGGCCCAGTCCCCGTGAATGTTCGATCGGCCCCGCCTCCGAGGTCCGATTGGCCGACGCCCCGAGGTCCGCTTGGCCAGGAGCGAGATCCGATGCAGGGACGAGCCAGGGCCGGCCCCGGGACGCCTGGGGTGGGCCGATTGGCCGCGACCGCGAGGTCCATTTGGACGCAGACCCGCACGGACGTGCTCGGCGAACCGGTTCCCACGGGCGCCGGGCTCGTCACGGATCGGTCGGTCGGAGGGCCGAGGTCCATTTGGCCGGCACGCCCGGGTCCATTTGGACCCGACCTCGAGATCCGATGGGCCGGGACGGAAGGTGGCCGGCCCCCGGTCCCCGTGGGGGTCGGTCAATTGGCCGACGCAGCGAGGTCCATTTGGCCGCAGACCCCGCAGGACGACAGGGCGAACCGGTTCCCGGGCGGTCAGGGTCACCGTGGTCGATCAGCCGGCGAGCCGAGGTCCGATCGGCCGAGCGAACCAGGGACCGGCCGATCGAGGACCGATCCCACCGCCATCGAGGGGTTGGCGAATTGACCGGTGCGCCGAGGTCCATTTGGACCATGACGGCGACGCGGGCCCCGGGACGCGATCCGGGCCTCGATGGCGACGGCCGCCCCCCCGGGTTCAGCTCAGGGCGGCCCTCAGGCGTTGCCGGCGGGTGGGGGTCCGCGTGAGGGAACCGAGCGCTCGGGCGAGGCGGTCGTGGGCGTCGAGCTCGGCCTCGACGGGGGCGACGACCAGGTCCGCGCCGACGACCTCGACGCGCCGTCGCAGCGCCCTCCCCGCGGCCCGGCCGCGGCGGCGCGCGGAGGCGCCGTTCACGAGGCGGGCGACGAAACCGGCGACGACCCCGGCGAGGGCTCCGCCGAGCAGCAGGGCCGTCGGCACCGGGATGCCCCACACCTCGGGAAGCGGCACCACGTCCTCGATCCTCAGCAGGCGCAGGCCGGCGAGCGCCACCAACCAGAGCGCGCCGGCGGCGACGACCAGCGCGAACACCCACTGGAGCGCCCCCGCGGCCGCCCACCACCGCGGCGCGCCCACCCCGAGGTCGGTGCCGGCCACGGCGCGGTCCAGGGCGTCCGGCAGGGCGTCACGCGAACCGAGGGCGGCGTCGCGCACCAGGCCCGGCCACGGGGCGGGCAACCCGTCGGACACCCCCGCGGCGAGGGCGCGGGCCGCGTTCTCGACGCCCGCGAGCGCCGCCGGGGACGGCGGGGCCATCGAGGTCCGCACCGCCTCCTGCGGGGACTCGGGCAGACGCAGCCGGCGCAGCGGATCGGGCCGCAGGCGCCGGACCCAGCGGACGAACGGCCACCCGGTCGCGAGGACACCGCGGCGCCGGTGCGCGCGCTCGACGGCGTCGACGACGGTCGGGGCGCCCGCGGCGACGGCGAGCGCGTCGACGAGGCGGTCGCGGGCGGCGCCGTCGACGCGGCGGGCGCCCTCCGGTCCGCACGACGCCGCGAGGGCCGCGGCGGTCGCGTCGACGTCGGCGTCGAGCCGCACCAGCGCCGCCTCCCGGGCGGCGACCCGCTCCGCGACGAGGCGGCGGACCGCGTCCACGCCCTCCCCCGTCCGCACCGACGCGGCGAGCACCGGGACGCCCGGGAGGTCATCGTCGGCGAGGAGACGCACCAGGTCCCCGCGGGCCCGGTCGCGGTCGCCGGCCGCCAGCAGGTCGACCTGGTTCAGCACCACCGCCATCGCGGCGGAGTGGGAGGCGAGACGGCGGAGGTAGCGGTCGTGCCACGCCGCGTCCGCGTACTTCTGGGGGTCGGTGACCCACACGACGAGGTCGACGAGGCCGACGAGCCGGTCGACCTCGGTGCGGTGGGCGCCCTCGACGGAGTCGAAGTCCGGCAGGTCGACGAGCACCAGCCCGTCGAGCGCCGGGTCGGCGGGGGCGCGGTGGCGGCGGCCGACCTCCAGCCAGTCGAGGAGGGCGGGGTTCGCCTCGCCCCACAGGGCGGCCGACGCCGCCGACGTCGTGGGACGGCGGCGGCCGGCGGTCGCGACCTCCTCCCCCACCAGCGCGTTGAACAGCGACGACTTGCCCGCCCCCGTCGGTCCGGCGAGGGCGACGACGGTGGACGCGAGGCCGAGGCCGAGGCGCGTACCGGCGCGGTCGACGACGGCGCGGGCGGGGCCGACGACGTCCTCCTCGAGGCGCCCGGTCGCGGCGGTGACGGCGTCGCCGAGCGCGGCGAGCCGGCCCTCGAGGTCGCTCACACCCGGGCCCGCAGCAGCGCCGCCCGTGCCTCCAGCAGGGCGGCGAGGGCGTCCGGGGTCGCGACGACCGGTTCGAGGAGGGCCTCGAAGCGTGCTGCCTCGGCCGCCATCACGGCGCGGACGCGGGTGAGCAGGTCGTCGCGGGCGCGGGCGGCGAGGGAGCGGACCGCCTGGTCGCCGAAGATCGCCTCCAGCACCTTCTGGCCGACCGCGGACGTGCCGCCGGCGACGACGACCTCGGCGCCGGTGAGCCCGCCGGTCTGCACGAACACGGCGAGCATCACGGTGAGGCCGGCCCCGTTGACGCCGAGCGACGCGAGCCGGGCGGTGGAGCGCTTGTCGGCGCCCTCGGTGCGCACGAGGTCGAAGACGTGGCCCTGCCACGCACGCACCTCGCGCTCCAGCTCCTCGCGCAGGCCGGGGGATGCGCCGTCGAGGCCGGCCTGCGCGGCGCCGAGCGCCCGGCCGGCGGGGTCGTCGTGCCACGCCCGGGTCGCGCGTTCGGCGGCCCGCTCCGCCGCGGCGCGGACGAGGGCCTCGACGCTGGTCTCGACGGCGGCGGCGACCTCCTCCTCGGGCCTGCGGCCCGAGAACGCCTGCTTGATGCGGTCGCGCGCCCGGCTGACGGTCGACTCGAGGCCCCGCATGACGTCGCCGGTGCCGACCACCTCGTGCCACCGCGCGAGCACCTCGCCGCGCAGCAGCGCCCCCCCGCGCAGGGCGTCGTCGACCTCGCGGACGGCGCGGTCGTAGGCGCCGTCGACCTCGGAGCGCAGCCGCCGGGCGGCGGTGTCCTCCTCCCCCACCGCGCGCTCCACGGCGGCGACGCGCGGGCCGACGCTGCCCATCGCGCCGGCGAGCGTCCGCTGGATCAGCGCGGCGCGGGCCTGCGCGTCCGCGGCGAGGGCGTCGAGCCACCGGCGGACGGGGGCGAGGGCCTCGTCCGGCAGCATCCCGCGCTCACCCAGCTCCGCCTCGGGAACGACGAGCAGCTCGGTGTCCCCCAGCCCGCGGTCGGCGAGCATCGCCCGCAGGTGCACGGAGATCTCGTCGCCGGCGTCGTCGGGGACCCGGTCGAGCACCAGGGCGAGCGCGGTGCCGCGTTCGCGGGCGGCGTGCAGCAGCTCCCACGGGACGGCGTCGGCGTAGCGGGCGGCGGTGGTGACGAACAGCCACGCGTCGGCGGCCGCGAGCAGCTGGCGCGCGAGGGCGCGGTTCTCCTCCCGCACCGAGTCGACGTCGGGCGAGTCGAGCAGCGCGAGACCGGCGGGCAGGGCGTCGGTGGGTGCGAGCACCAATGTCCCGGGTCCCACCTCCCCACCGGTGACGCGCGCGAGCCCCGGTAGGACGCGGTCGTCGGCGAACCACGGCACGTCGGCGGGGTTGAGGGCGAGCACGGGGGCGCGCGTCGTGGGCCGCAGGACCCCGGCCGCGGACACCTCCGCCCCGAGGAGGCTGTTGACGAGCGTGGACTTGCCGGCGCCCGTGGAGCCGCCGACGACCATCAGCAGGGGCGCGTCCCGTTGCCGCAGCCGCGGGAGGAGGTAGTCGTCGATCTGCGCGACGAGGGCGTCGCGCACCCGCCGGCCCTCCTCCGACCCCGCGATCTCCAGGCCGAGTCGTACCCGCTGCAGCGCGTCACGCGCCTGCTCGAGCGCGGCGACGGGTCCGTCGGGTGCCGCGGGGGATGTCATCGCCGCACGGTACCCCTCCGGGGGGCGCGGCGAACCGCTCCCGCCCGGATCGCGTTCGCACGCCCGTCGACGACGACGGCCGGCCCCGGGGGGGCCGGCCGCGTCCGATGCGCGTGAGAGGACTCGAACCTCCACATGGTTGCCCATACAGCGACCTGAACGCTGCGCGTCTACCAATTCCGCCACACGCGCGTGGGGCCAGGGGAGGATACCGGTTCCCCCGCCGGGTGCGCGCACCCGGGCGCCGCCCCGGCCCGCGGACGGCCCCGATCGCGCCTCCGGCACCGGGCGGGGTGGTGCTCCGGGGACGGGCCGGGAATAGACTCGCGGGGTCACCGGGAGCCGCCGATGTCGCTGCCACCCAGCGTGTTCCGCGAGGACCCGTCGCAGTTCGACGGGAGGGGCCTCGGTCGGCGCGACCCGGCGTACATCCGGGAGCTGCTGCCGGTGATGGAGCTGTTCTACCGGTACTACTTCCGCGCGTCGGCGACCGGGCTCGAGAACCTGCCGCGGACGGGGCCCGCGCTCGTCGTCGGGAACCACAGCGGCGGGATCATGACCCCCGACACCGCCATGACGCTGCACGCGTGGATGACGGCGCTCGGACCGGAGTCGCCGGTCTACGGGCTGGTGCACCCCGCGATCTTCGGGATCCCCTGGCTCAACGTGCACACCATGAAGATCGGGGGCATCAGCGCCCACCCCCGGCAGGCGATGGAGGCCCTCGACGACGGGGCCGTGGTGCTCGTCTACCCGGGCGGCGGCGACGAGGTGTACCGCAGCTACGCCCGCCGCAACGAGGTCGACCTGATGGGCCGCACCGGGTTCATCAAGCTGGCGGTCCGCCACGGCGCGCCGATCGTCCCGCTGGTCGCCGTCGGCGGGCACGAGACGCTGATCGTGGTGCACGACGGCGAGGGCCTCGCCCGCCGGCTCGGCCTCGACCGCCGCGGGCTCCCCCGGTTGCCGGTGGCCCTCACCTGGCCGTGGGGCGTCAGCGTCGGCTTCACCTACAACATCCCCTTCCCGGCGCGGATCGACATCCGCGTCGGGGAACCGATCGACCTCGGCGTCGGGCCCTCCGACATGCGCGACCGCCGCGTGGTGCGCGCCTGCTACGAGCGGGTCGAGGGCCGGATGCAGGAGATGATGGACGAGATGGTCGCCGCCCGGGCATGACCTCGGCCGCCCGCACCGCCACCGGGTCCTCCATGCGCGACAAGGAGCGGGCGGGCCGGGAGGGGTCCGGCCACGACCTCTTCTTCGAGACGCTCGCCCGGTACCGCGAGGAGGTCCTGGAGGAGCTGCGGGCGCTCATCCCCGACAACGGGTACCGGGGCGTCCTCTACGACCTGATGCTCGAGTACCCCCTGCGCGAGGGGAAGGGGTTCCGGCCCGCCCTGTGCCTCGCGACGTGCCAGGGCTGCGGGGGGCGCCTCGCCGACGCGGTCACCTCCGCCGCCGCCCTCGAGCTGTTCCACAACGCGTTCCTGATCCACGACGACCTGGAGGACGGGTCGCTGGACCGCCGCGGCCGGCCGACCCTCCACGCCACCCACGGCGTCGCGATCGCGGCGAACGTCGGCGACGGGATGAACGTGCTCGCGCTCGGGACGCTGCTGCGCAACGTGGAGATCATCGGGCTGCAGCGGGCGCTCGCCACGGTGCGGGAGGCGGAGCGGATGGCGCGGGAGTCGGTCGAGGGCCAGGCCATCGAGCTGGACTGGATCCGGCGCAACAGCCCGGACCTCGGGGTGCGCGACTACCTGACGATGTGCCGCAAGAAGACCTGCTGGTACACGTGCATCGCCCCGATGCGGATCGGGGCGCTGATCGCGGGGGTCCCGCCGGCCCGCCTGCGCGCGTTCGACGGGTTCGGCTTCCACGTGGGGGCGGCGTTCCAGATCCAGGACGACGTGCTGAACCTGACGGCGGAGGAGGACCTCTACGGGAAGGAGATCGGCGGGGACATCGCGGAGGGCAAGCGGACGGTGATGGTCGTGCACGCCCTGCGCACCGCGCGTCCGCGCGACCGGGCCCGCCTGCTGCGCATCTACGGCAAGGAGCGCCGGGACAAGACCGACGCCGAGATCGCGTTCGTCCGCGCGACGATGGACGCGTGCGGGTCGATCGACTTCGCCCGCGCCCTCGCCCACCGGCTCGCGCTGCGGGCGGAGGCGTCGTTCGAGCGGGACCTCCGCTGGATCCCGTCGTCGCCCCACCGGCGCTTCCTCGGGCAGATGATCGACTACATGGTCACGCGGCGGATGTAGGCGCCCCGGGAGCCACGGCCCGGTAGTCGTCGAGCAGCAGCCGCACCCCCGCGGAGCGGACGGCCCCGTCGACGAACGCCACCAGCGCGCGCGCCAGGGCGAGCGCCGTCCCGAGGTCGCCGCGCACGTCCAGCCGGCCCGCCTCGACGGCGCCGAGCAGGTCGAGCCGCCCGTCGATCAGGTCGAGCACCACCCCCTCGCCCGCGGTGACCCACCCCGACGGGGGCCGCGTCCCGCGCCGGCGCACGCGCACCCGGTCGCCGTGCACCTCCACGGTGACGCGCTCGCCGCCGACGTCGAGGCGGGTGGCGCCGGCGCGCAGCTCGTCGACCAGGCGGTGGAACGCCGCCGGGGCCTCGGCCTCCAGCAGCACCAGCGCCCGCCGCAGGAACACGGCGGTGGTCGCGTCCGGCGGCGGCGCGCCCGCCATGTCAGGCGCCCATGAACTCGACGACGGCGCGGGCGCGGAACGCGACGTCGCGACCGGCGACGCGGCCGTCGACGTCCATGTCGCCGACGACCTCGGCGAGGCGGACGAACCCCGTCCCCATCTCGCTCGGCACGAGGACCTCGATCGCGTCGTCCGGGACGAACCGGAGCGCGAGGCCGTCCGCGCCGTCCCCGGCCTCCGCCTCCAGCACCGCGGGGATGCCGGACGCGGCGCCCTGGGCCAGCAGCCCCATCACGCCGGGCACCCGCGGCGGCGGCGGGCCGCCGCGGCGTCCCCGCATCCGCGCCCGCAGGTCGTGGCGGGTGAACACCCGCACCAGGTCGGACCCGCTCCAGACCGACAGCGTGTGCTCCTTCGCGACGGCGCCGCCCCGGTCGGACGTCCGGTCGTAGACGACGGTGAGGGGCGGGCCGTCCGGGCCGCCGGCGGGTTCGCGCGCGACGCCCCACTGCCAGCCGAAGTCCTCGCCCCACCACCACCGGCCCCAGTTGTGGTCGTGGTAGCCGCGCCAGCCGTCGAGGGCGCCCCGCCGGCCCGGCAGGCGGGCCACCCCCTCCACCGTGAGGTCGGGGACGATGAGCCAGTTTACGTGCCCGCTGCCGACGGGCGTGTCGTGCCAGATCATCGCGGGCGCCGCCGCGGGGGTGAGCACCGCCCGCACCGCCACCGAGCGGTCGCGCAGCGCCGCCGACACGTGGTATCGGCCGCCCCGGTAGCCGACGCGCTGGCGCCCCACCCGCAGCGCGGGCGAGCGCGCCGACAGGCGGGCGTCACCGCCGTCGTAGAGGTCGACGCCCCCCGCCCACCCCCCGGGTCCGTGCGCGAGGAGCACCACCTTCGCCTGGCCGCCCCCGGATCCCGCCAGGTCGCCGTCGACGCTGAGGTTGACGATCACGGTGCGGTCGCCGCCGTCGAACAGGACGAAGTGCTGCCACTCCTTGTACCGGACGGCGTCCGGCGCCCCCGGCTCGGGCGGGTGCAGCCGGTCGGCGACGGACAGGACCATGCCGGCGGAGGTCGTCACCGCAGCAGCGGGCCGTCGTCGTGGCGGGCCGGCGGGACCCACGGGTCCGGGGGCCCGGCGCCGAGGGCGTCGTCGGCGAGCGCGACGAGCCCCAGCATCGCGAGCAGGAACGGGTCGCGCTCGTCGAACTCGTCGTCGTCAGGCACGCCCGGCCGTCCCGACGGTCACCCGCAGCGCCGGTCCCGGCGGCGCGGCGTCCTCCGCGGCGAGCAACGCCAGGATGTCGTCGGCCATCGCGCGCGGCGAGCCCGGCCCCCGGTCCGCGCCGGTCAGGAACAGGCCGAGGCCGGCCGCGTCCCAGCGGGCCCGGCCGTCGCGCGCCAGCGACCCCTCGCGCAGCACGTGCCGCCACCTCTCGCCGGCGGGCGTCGCGGCGAAGCGGCGACCCTCGTCGATCAGGGCGAGCAACAGGCCCCGCAGCAGCGCCCGCTCGAGGCGATCCCCCCCGCCCGCGGCCCCCGCGGGGACACCGACGACGCGCAGGACGGGGGGCGCGGTCACGTCCCCTCCCCGGCCGGTCGCCTCGCCGCCCGCGTCGTGGCCGCCGGTCTCCCGGTCGCGGGTCTCTTCGTCGCGGCCGTCTTCGCCGCGGGTTTCTTCGCCGCAGGCTTCTTCGCCGCAGGCTTCTTCGCCGCGGGCTTCTTCGCCGCGGGCTTCCCGGCCGCGGGGGTCCGCGCGGCGGGGGCCGGGGCGGGGCGGTCCTCCACGTCGAGGCGCACCGCGATGCGGACCGCGTCGACGCCGGCGGCGGAGATGGTGCTGCGGTGGGTCGTGCCGGGCTCGAGGTCGGCGGGGACGGGCACGATCACCGTCACGGGGACCTCCTGCCCCGGGGTGAGCTCGGCCCGGGGCGGGTCGAAGGCGACGGCCGGCCGGGTGACGTCGTCCGACCCGTCGCGGCGGAACGGACCGGCGACGAGCTCCACGGTCATCACCGTGGTCGTGGTGTTCTCGACCCGGAACGCGGCCCGCGCGGTGCCGCCGGGCGGGGCGGCGAGGCGCATCTCCGGGTCCTCCGCCGCCGGCGTCGCCTCCTCCGCGGGCCCGGCGCCGAGGAGGGCCCGTGTGCGCTCGTGGAACTCGGCCGTCATGTCCACGAGGGCGGAGTAGTACTCGAGGTGGAGCCGCACGAGCTCCTTAACGACCCCGTCGCCGGGGGGAGCGGCCGCCACCGCCGCCGCTCCCCCCGCCGGGCGGCCACCGTTTGCATCCGCATGCCAGCGGCCGAGGAGGTCCGCGCCACCCCGGATCGCCGCGAGGTCGGCCTTCAGCTTGCGGGCGACGAGGTCGCCCACCATCCGCCGCACCTCCGGGTCACCGAGGATCACCCCGAGACCGGTCGGATCGGGCGGCAGGCCCGACATCACCGCGCCGGTCGGGCGGGCGACCTCCGCCGGGGGCCGGGCGGCGCGTCGCCCGCGCAGCACACGCCGAACGTCGGGGCGCGCCCGTCGGGGCGCACCCGCAGGCGCACCCTCAGGACCTGCGGGTCGCAGCACCTCGACGTCACCGTGACGGTCGACGTGTACTCGTACCCGGTGCCGAACGCGGGCGTCACCTCGACGCCGATCACGACGAGCCCGCTCGCGGTCTCGAGCAGGTCGAGGGTGCCCGGGTCGATGGTCGGCACGCCCCCGGCGACGCCGTCCTCGCGCAGCAGCGGCCCGGCGCTCAGCACCAGGGCGCGGCGCCGGCCGGAGCGGTTGCGCAGCATCACCGGGATGCGGATCGTCTCGCCCACGAACGCGTCGCGCGTCACCGTGCCGAGGTGGGGGTCGCAGTCGTGGTGCTCGACCGGGCGGCACACGGCGAGCCGCAGCCCCGCGGCGTCCGCGAGCGTCCACGTCGTGCTGCGGATCTGGCGCAGGTTGCGGTGGACCACGCCGGGCAGCCCGCCCCTCCCCCGCGCCAGCGGTCGCGCGCTCACGGCCGTGGCCGCGGCGCCGCGCGGCGGGTCCGTGGCCGGGACGGGGCCGGCGCGACCGGCTCGGGGGCCTCGTCGGCGGCGACGCCCTCGGCGGTCACCTCCACCAGCAGCGCGGCGCCGACGAGTCGCAGCAGCCCCGAGTAGGTGCGCCCGGCGGCCATGTCCGGCGGCAGGTGCAGCTCCAGGTCGACGGCGCGCGTCGCGCCGGGTTCGATCGCGGCGGGCTCGGCGGCCCGCACCCGCATGCGGTCGACGCGCGTCCGGGCGATCCGGCGGACCGCCTCGTCGAGGACGGCCCGGTGGCCGTGCTCGCCCTCGGCGCGCAGCGCCCCCTCGAGGCTGCGGCAGACCCCGCCGCGCTCCTCGACGGTCACCGCCCCGAGGCGGTCGAGCGGGACGGGCACGTTCCCGAGGTTCGCCACCACGACCCGCGCGGTCACCGTCGTCCCGGGCGCCCCGCGCACCGCCAGCTCCGCGGGCGAGATGCGGGCCCGCGGGTGCGCGGCGACCTCGACGACCGCCGTCGTCCGGGCCCCGCCCACCACGACCTCCACCTCGTGGCGGCCGGGGGGCGTGCAGGGGTCGAGCCGCAGGCGGACGGGCACGCGCGCCGACCGCCCGGCCGGCAGGCGCGACATGACCGGGACGGTGCCCGCGCCGCCGGCGGCGTCCGGTCCGAGGGCGGCGCCCGAGACCTCGACGGTGCGCAGCAGCACGTCGTCCCTCCCGGCGTTCTCGACCTCCACGTGCCCGCTCACCCGGCGGGGCTGCCCCGCCAGCAGGGACGCGCTCGCGCGCACGGTGGGCTTCCGGGCCCGCGTGGTCGACATCGTCGCCCCCCTCTCAGCCCTTCGGTGGCCGGTCGTCGCCCTCGGCGCACGGCTCCTCGCAGTCCGGGACGCAGTCGTCGCGGATCACGGCGGGCTCGCCGCACACGGAGAACGTGAGGGCGTCGATGCCGAGCAGCGTCAGCGGGAAGACCGACAGCCCCACGTTGACGTCCACGGGGAAGCGGATGCGCGAGCGCGCCAACGTCACGGTGCGCAGCAGCTCGGTGATCTGCTCGAACGTCAGGTGCGGCAGGTTGCGCAGGTCGAGGTCGATGCCCGCGTTCGCGGTGATCGGCGCCTTCGGGTCGCCCTTCAGGGTGGCGGCGACCTCCAGCGGGTCGAGCCGCATCGCGATCGGCGCGTCCCGGTCTCCGGTGAGCACGGCGCTCGTGGTGGCCGTGACGTCGGCCGTCGACGCCGTCGTGACCGTCGCATCCACCCCCACGTCGAACTCGGTGGGGATGAGCTTGATCTCGGGCGAGCCCATGAGACGGGGCCTCCTCGGAATACGGACGTCCGTGACCGGGGGCGGTTCGCGAGTGATCCGACTCTATTCGCGTCCCCGCGGCGGCGTCCACCGCCCGCCGGTCACGGGCGGGACAGCACCAGCACCTCGTCCGCGCCCGCCTGGAAGGCGTAGTCGACGCGGCGCACCTCGCTCGCGACGCCGTCGCGCTCCAGGGCGCTCCGCAGGTCGTCGATGCCCGGATACCGCACGTAGGCGGTGTCGATGAGCGGGTAGACGCGCACCTCGCCGGCGACCCTCAGCAGCTCCCGCAGGGCCGCCTCGTGCGCCTCGGGGTCGAGGTGGTCGGGGTAGGCGAACAGCAGGTAGCCGCTCAACGCCAGCCGGAAGGCCCCGTCGGCGAACGGCAGGTCGGGGAGGGCGGCGGGGACGTAGCGGGGGTCGGCGAGGTCGCGGCGGTCGCGGGCGAAGGCGTCGAGCGCGCCGAGCCGCCGCTCCGCGAGGTCCTCCGCCGAGTCGAACCACGTCCAGACGTAGCTGTCGCGGTTCTCCGCGAGGTAGCGCAGGCCGTGCTCCAGTCCGGCGCGGGAGCGGGCGACGAGCGCGGCGGGGTCCTCGGCGTACGCCGGGTCGGCGCTGACCACCTCGCCGCCGCGCGCCCGCAGGCCCGCGGCGAACCCGCCGGCCCCGCCGGGGCAGTCGAGCACGGGGCCGGCGAGCAGCTCCGCGTCGGTCAGCCCGAACATGTCGCGGTACTCCTCGTACGGCCGGCTGCTCACGATGATGTCCCCGATCCCGCGCACCGCGTCCTCCCTCCGGGGCTGCCACGTCCGCCGGGGATCGTCCCAGACGGCGGGCGGTCCGTGTCCGGCCGGCTACGCCCGGGGGGCGCCGCCCGCGCGTGCGATGGCGCGCAGCAGGGCGTCCGGGTCCGCGTCGCGGGGCAGCGCGGTGACGGCGCCCATGGCGCCGCATCCCGCGCCGAAGATCTCGGCGGGCGCGGCGCTCATCAGGATCACGGGGATCCCCGGCCGTGGGGCGCCGTGCGCCGGCGTGCCGGGGAGGGGGCCGGCGCCGAGGCCCGGCGTGCGGGCGTCGAGCACCGCGACGTCCGGGAGCATCCGCAGGCCGAGGGCGAGGGCGGCGCCCGCGTCGCCGGCGACGCCGACGACCTCCAGCCCCGGGTGGGCGTCGATGTGCCGGGCGAGCGAGGCGAGGGACGCCCGCCGGTCGTCGGCGATCAGCACGCGCGCCGGCCGGGGGCCGGGCGGGTGCGGGGTCACGGTCGCGCGCGCCCCGGCGTCGCGAGGGCGACGTCCCGCACGTTCGCGGGGACGGGCCGGCCGGTGATGATCGCGGTGAGGACGGCCCCGTGGAGCACCTCGACGGCGGCGTCGAGGTCGGCGGCGGCCGTCCCCCCCACCCCCGTCTCGCGCATGAGCGCGACGCGCAGGCGGTCGCGCATCGGCGCGAGCAGGATGCGCTCGACGTCGGCGGCGAGGGCGGGGTCGTCGCCGGCGGCGAAGACCACGTGCCGCACGAAGGGGCGGGCCCGCCCGGCGGTGAGCGCGGCGAGGGTGGTCGCCACGGACGGGGCGTCCCCCTCCCCGCCGGTGCCGGCGGCGTCGCCGCCGATGTCCTCGAGGGCGTCGAGGATCAGGGCACGCGCCGACGGCCAGCGGCGGGCGATGGCGGGGACGCCACAGCCGACGCGGCGCGCCACCCGGGTGAACGTGACGTCGGCGGGCCCGACGTCACCGACCACCTCGCGGGTCGCGTCGAGGATGCGACGCCGGAGGTGGGGGTCGAGGGGCCGGCCCGGTCGCCGGGCCGGAGGGCACCGCCCGGCGACATCGGTGCGGGACGGCGACGCCGGGGATGTGCGCCGCGCTCGGGTCGGTGTCTCGGCCATGCCCTTCCATCGGCCGGGGCGGGGCGCGTCCCATACCCCGATCGGTCAGACCGTCCGGATGAGGGCCCCCCGGCGCGGGGCGTCAGGCCGGGCTGGCCGCCCGCGCCGTGCACCGGACCCGCAGGATGCGCGTGCCCCGCGCCTCCTCGACCCGCAGCGACCAGTCGCCGACGTCGACGATGTCCCCGACCCGGCCGGGCCGGCCGAGGTGGGTGAAGATGAGCCCGCCGATGCTCGTGACGCCCTCCGCGGCGAGGTCGGGGCCGTGCTCGCGCAGATCGTCGAGGGAGACGTGCCCGCGGGCGAGGATCTCCCCGTCGCCGGTCGTCGTCACGTCGGGCTCGGGGTCGCGCTCGTCGTGGATCTCCCCGACGATCTCCTCCAGGACGTCCTCGAGGCTGACGACGCCCGCGAGCTCGCCGTACTCGTCGAGCACGACCGCGAGCGAGGCACGCGCCTGCCGCATCCCCGCGAGCAGGATGTCGAGGGGTTGCGACTCGGGGACGAGGTGGACCTGGTCCATCATCCCGCTGACGGGCGTGTCGGGGGTCTCGACGTAGCCGCGGCTGAGGGCGCTGAGGTGCACCACCCCGAGCGGCTCCCCCGCGGGTCCGACGACGGGGAACCGGCTGTGGGGGGTGCCGAGCACGGCGAGGAGGGCCTCCCGGGCGGGCTGGTCCCCGGCGATGGTCGTGACGGACGGGGCCGGGGTCATGACCTGGCGGGCCGAGGTCTCGTGCAGCTCGAGCACGCCCTCGATCATCCCGGCCTCCTCCGCGTCGAGGGTGCCGCCACGCTCGCTGTCGGCGACGAGCCGCTGGATGTCCTCGGGGGTGAGGGCCATCTCGTGCTCGGACGCGGGCTGCACGCCGAGGAGGCGGACGAGCCGGACGCCGGCGCCGTTCAGCACCGCGATGATCGGGGCGAACACGAGGCGGAACGCCTCGAGCGGGAACGCCAGGCGGATGGCGGTGGCCTCGGCCTTCTGGATCGCGAGGGTCTTCGGGGCGAGCTCACCCACCACCACGTGCAGCACGGTGATCACCGCGAACGCGATGGCCCCCGCGGCGAACACCCCGGCGGCCTCCCCCGCGCCGACCTGCTCGAAGAGCGGCTCCAGCAGGCTGGCGACCGCCGGCTTGCCGAGCCAGCCGAGACCGAGGGCGGTGACGGTGATGCCGAGCTGGCAGGCGGCGAGGTAGCGGTCGATCTCGTGGGACTGGCGGGTGGCGAGGGCCGCCGCGCGGGACCCCTCCCCCGCCAGCGCCTCGAGCCGCACGACCCGCGCACGGGCGAGGGCGAACTCGGCCGCGACGAAGAACCCCGTCGCGAGGATCAGTACGACGACGGCGACGA
This sequence comes from Miltoncostaea oceani, assembly GCF_018141545.1. Taxonomy (GTDB): domain Bacteria; phylum Actinomycetota; class Thermoleophilia; order Miltoncostaeales; family Miltoncostaeaceae; genus Miltoncostaea; species Miltoncostaea oceani. Next base: position 2,362,771 of record NZ_CP064356.1, read on the forward strand.
GGCCGACGATGGTGCCGCTCATGTGCGTTGCGCTCCCGGTGGGTGACCCACCACGGTACCGGGACCCCGGGGCGTCGTGGCCGGCGCCCGTCCGCGACGACCGCGGTGCGCGCCGGCGGCGATCGCCGTCGCCGCGGCGATCAGCACGACCGCGACGGCGAAAGTGAGGTGCGTGCCCGCCGCGACGGCCCCCGGCGCCGCGCCCGACGGGCGCGGCGACCCCACACCGAGGGCGAACACGGCCCCCATGACCGACGCGCCGGTGACCAGCCCGAGGTTCCGGGAGAGGCCGAGCAGCCCGGAGGTGACCCCGCGCCCGTCCGGGTCGGCGCGGGCCATGACGGCGGCGGTGTTCGCGGTCTGGAAGAGCGCGTATCCGAGGGTCAGCACGACGACCGGCACGACCCAGCCGGGGACCCCGAGCCCGGTCGGCGCGACCGCCAGGCCGAGCGCGCCCGCGGCCATCGTCAGCAGCCCGGCGAGTCCGACGCGGCCGGCGCCGACACGGTCGGCGAGGCGGCCGGCGGGCAGACCGGCCAGCACCACGACCGCCGGGCCGGCGGACATGACGAGCCCGGTGGCCGCGGCGCCGAGGCCGAGGGCCCGGGAGAGGTGGAACGGCCCGACGACGAGGGTCGCCATCATCACGGTGGACACGAGGGCGCTCGTGGCGAGCCCGGCGCGGAGCGCAGGGTCGCGCAGCGTCGCGGGCCGCACGAGCGGCGCCGCCGCCCGCGCCTGGGCGACGGCGAACAGCACCGCCCCGGTGGCCGCGACGCCGAGGAGCGCCGCCCCCGTCGCGCCGGGGCGGCCCCGTCCGGTCGTCATCGCCAGGCAGTAGGCGCCGAGGGTGGCGGCGAGCAGCAGGGTCCCGGTGACGTCGGAGCGGGGCGGGGCGGCCCCGGCCGTGCGCGGGTCGCGGGGGAGGTGCCGGTGGGCGAGGGCGAGGGCGATCAGCCCGAGCGGCACGTTCACGAGGAAGATCGCCCGCCAGCCGGGGCCGCCGACGAGGACCCCGCCGAGGGAGGGTCCGAGGGCCGTGCCGATCGCCGACGTCGTGCCGAGCAGCCCCATCGCCGTGCCGGTGCGGGCCGCGGGCACGACCGCCGCGGCGAACGCGAGCGTCAGGGCCATCATGAGCGCCGCGCCGACGCCCTGCACGGCGCGCGCCGCGACGAGGATGGCCAGCGTCGGCGCGGCGGCGCAGAGCGCGGACGCCGCGGTGAACACGGCCACGCCGGCGAGCAGGAGCCGGCGACGGCCGACGAGGTCGCCGAGGCGCCCGGCGCTGACCACGAGGGTGGTGACGGCGAGCAGGTAGGCGAGCACCACCCACTGGACCCGGCCGAAGGTGGCGCCGAACTCGTCCTCGAGGGTCGGCAGGGCGACGTTCGCGACGCTGGTGCCGAGGGACGACAGCAGCATCGCGAGCGACAGCGCGGCGAGCGCCCGGCGCGCGCGGGACGACATCGCGGGTGGGGCCCCGGCGCTCCGGCGTCTGTGTCCGTGAGACGTCATGGGTCCGACGCTAGGCCTGCGTCGGACAGGGCGGAAGACGCACGACCCGCACGTGATCGTTGCGTCCGACGCCATGTCCGTGGGAGGTTGGCGGCATGACCCGCCCCGACTTCAACCTCCTCGCGACCCTCGACGTGCTGCTCGAGGAGGGCAGCGTCGCGGGCGCCGCGCGCCGGCTCGGGCTGAGCCCCTCCGCGATGAGCCGGTCGCTGGCGCGCCTGCGCGAGACCACCGGCGATCCGCTGCTCGTGCGGGCGGGGCGCGGCCTGGTGCCGACGCCGCGGGCGATCGAGCTGCGCGCGCGGGTCCCGCAGCTCGTGCGGGAGGCCGAGGCGGTCCTGCGGCCCGCCCGGGAACCCGACCTCGCGACCCTGACCCGGACGTTCACGCTCCGCACGAGCGAGGGCTTCGTCGAGAACTTCGGGCCGGACCTGATCGCGCGCGTCCTGGCGGAGGCGCCGGGCGTGCGCCTGCGGTTCGTGCCGAAGCCGGACAAGGACGCCGCGCCGCTCCGCGAGGGGACGGTCGACCTCGAGACGGGGGTGATCGAGCCGACGACCGGCCCCGAGCTCCGCGCCCGGGCGCTCTTCCGGGACCACATGGTCGGCGTCGTGCGCGACGGTCACCCGCTGGCGGGCGCGACCGTGACGCGCCGGCGCTACCTCGCGGCCCGGCACGTCGCCGTGTCCCGCGGGGCCGTGGCGCAGTGGCCGGTCGACGACGCCCTGGAGACCCTCGGGCTGGGGCGGGACGTCGTGACCGTCGTGGGCGGCTTCGCGACGGCCGTCGGCCTCGCCCGCGCCTCGGACCTGATCGCAACCGTCCCCGGGCGGCACACCGCGAACCTGCGGGACGGGATGCACAGCTTCCCGCTGCCGTTCCCGACCCCGGAGTTCACGGTGTCGCTGCTCTGGCACCCCCGGCTCGACGCGGACCCTGCGCACCGGTGGCTGCGCAGGGTCCTGCGGGAGACGTGCGCGGCCCCCGGCTGAGCGCTACGCCGTCACGGGCCGCGGATCGGCCGGCGCGGCGGCGCCGCGGCCGGCGGACGGCCGGGCGAGTCCCTGCACGGTGAGGTACACGCCGAGCGAGAGCTCCCAGAGGAACTCGGGGACCGTGGCGAGGCTCTGGACGATGCCACCGGCCTCGACGACGCCGAACAGCACCGCGATCCCGGAGGCCAGCAGGACGGGGCCGCCGACGACGCCGAGCAGGGCCATGCGCCGCGGCACGAGCCCCGACCGGAGCAGGAGCCACCCGAGGATGAGGCCGTTGCCGATCTCGACGACGCCGGGGCCGAGCAGGAACGTCCCGTCCTTGGTCGCGGCGAGGGACACGGCGAGCGAGCCGGCGCCGGGGTCGTCGTGCCCCAGCGAGACGATCGCGAGGACGCAGAGGATCCCGGCCGCGATGAAGACGGACTCGACGATGCGGGCGGTCACGAAGCCGAGCGACAGCGCTTCGCTCTGCCGCTTCAGGACGGGGTACAGCACCACGGCGGTCCCGATGTTGGCGGCGATCAGCAGCAGCTCCAGCAGGACGCCGAGGTGGATCCGGCCGTCCTGCCCGGTGCCGGCGATGTACCCGGCGGGATCGTCGAGCACCGGCTGGAACAGGGCGTACGCCGCGATCGACGTGACGTAGGTGATGAGGAAGAGCACCCCGGCGGCGAGTGAGACCCGCCGGGGGAGGATGAGCCGTTCGGCGTGCATGTCGACCTCCGTCCTCTCGCTGGGACGTGGAGTGGTGTCGTGGGACCGCGTCGGGCGGGTCCGCGACGACCGTAGGCCGCGAGGGGGTCATGGCGGAAGACGCACGACCTGCACGTCACCCGTGCACGCGACGCCATGTGAGGGGGTCCCGGGACCGGCGGGGCTGCGGTCCCCGCGCGCGCGGTTGCTAGCCGGCGGCGTCCCACCAGTCGCGGAGTCCCTCGACGTCGTCGCGCCGGCCGTCGCCGAGGCTCGGAGCGCCGAAGACCAGGATCTCGAGCCCGTCCGGGCCGGCCTCGTAACCGCGCCACGTGCCGGCGGGCACCCGCACCGCATCCCATTCGGCGAGGGCGACGACCTCGTCGTCGAGCTTCACCCGGCCACTGCCGCGCACGACGACGTAGACCTCCTCCTGACGCGCGTGCGTGTGGCCGTATGGGAAGCGGTACCCCGGCGGGATGCGCTGGTAGCTGAGGCCGGACTCCGCGAGCCCGAGCGCGTCGGTCGCGAGGCGGAACTCGAGGTCCGGGGCGCCGTCGAACCGGGCGCCGACGTCCTCCGGGTCCCTCCTGAGGTTCCGGTGGGTGAACGGCATGTCGCGATGCTACCCCCGGCCCCCGGTCACGCCCCGGGCGGCGTCAGCCCCCTCCGCATCGCGCCGCGCTTCCAGACGAAGTCGAGGATGCCGGGCCGCCAGAAGATGCGGGCGTCCATGAAGCCGCCGCCGTGGACGAACGCGATGTCGATGACGTGCTCCGCGGCCACCGCGATCGGGATCTCGGTGCGCAGCGCCCCGATGTCGATGACGACGGTGCCGGTCATGCCGGTGAACGGCCAGGTCTGGACGGTGAGGCTGAGGAGCCGCGCGCCCTGACCGACGCCCTGGAAGTTGAGGTTGACGCCCGACATGAACTCGGTCGGGAACGTCGCCGGCAGCCGCCACCAGACCTGGTCGTTGCCGGGCCCCGCGCCCCACGACCCCTCGAACGCGTCCACCCAGGCCCCCGGGTCCGCCTGGTACGGCGCCTGCGGCGAGAGGCGGTGCGACGCCGTGCCGAAGACCGCCGCGGTCGCGCCATAGCCGAGCCCGCGGATGCGGGCGGCGCGCGTCGTCGCGCGGAGCGCGCCGGGGACGGGGAAGGACCTCAGCGTGCCGCTCGCCGGGTCGGCGACGTCGTGGATCCGCTGCCCCGGCCCGTCGGATCGGGCCACACCCGTCGTGCCCATCGGCACCTCCGGAACGTCGGGGGCCGAGGATACCCCGGGTGGGGTCACCCCCGCATCCGGGGGTCCTGCGTGGGATCGGCGTAGGGGGGCGGGCACCCCCTGGCGGCGGCGTCGGGTCGCAGCTCGTAGTGCCAGGGTTCGTTGCGGTAGGTCTGGCAGAGCCCGTGGGCGCGTCCGTACGCGGACAGCCACGCCATCGCGTCGGCGCCTCCGATGTCGACGGCGTCGCCGGACACGTGCGCGGACGTCTCGGGGGTGGCGACCCACCGCGCGGCCTCCGCCTCCGAGCCGTACCTCGCGATGGCCTCGTCGAGCAGGCGTCGCTGGTACGCGGGGGACCTCCGGCCGCTGTCGACGAGGATCGCGACGCCGTCGCCCGCGGCGTCGGTCGCGGCGGCCCGGAGGGCGCGGAGCAGGGCGGGGTCGAGGCCGGCGACGCCGGGGACGTCGTCGTCGAAGACGGTGGTGTCGTCGGGGACGGCGCCGTCGGCCGCCCCGAGGTCACCCGGGTCCGCGGGGCGTGGGACGTCGGCGGCTGGCGTGGCGGGCGGCGACGCCGCCACGGTCGCGGACGGAGACGGGGACGGCGACGCCGGGACCATGTGGCCGACGGCCACGGCGAGCGCGACGACCGCCGCGAGAAGGCCGGTGGCGCGGGCCCGGCGGATCCGGATGCGGCGCGCCGGGGGGGCTCGTCGGACGTGGGGCATGCCCCCATGGAAGGCGGCACGGTGTTGCCCGCGCGTATCCGGTTCCCGATACGCCCGCGATACACCCCCTCGTTAGCATCGGGGGATGCGCGTGCTGCTCGTCGAGGACGAGCCCTACCTGGCGGACGCGATCCGGGACGGCCTGCGCCTGGAGGCGATCGCGGCGGACGTCGCCGGCGACGGCGACACCGCCCTGGCGCTGCTGGGCGTGACCGCGTACGACATCGCCGTCCTCGACCGCGACATCCCCGGCCCCTCCGGCGACGAGGTCGCGGCGCGGATCGTCGCGTCGGGCAGCGGCATGCCGATCCTGATGCTGACCGCCGCCGACCGCCTCGACGACAAGGCGTCGGGGTTCGAGCTCGGCGCCGACGACTACCTGACGAAGCCGTTCGAGCTGCGCGAGCTCGTCCTCCGCCTCCGGGCGCTCGACCGGCGGCGGGCGCACAACCGGCCGCCGGTGCGGGAGATCGCCGGCCTGCGCCTCGACCCGTTCCGCCGGGAGGTCCACCGCGACGGCCGGTACGTGCCGCTCACCCGCAAGCAGTTCGCGGTGCTGGAGGTGCTCGTCGCCGCCGACGGCGGCGTGGTCAGCGCCGAGGAGCTGCTCGAGCGGGCGTGGGACGAGAACGCCGACCCGTTCACCAACGCCGTGCGCATCACCGTGTCCGGTCTGCGGAAGCGGCTCGGCGAGCCGCGGGTCATCGGGACGGTGCCGGGGGTCGGTTACCGCATCGACGCCGGACCGGCCGAGGGGGGCTGACGTGGCGCGCCCCCCCGGGTTGAGCGTCCGCATGAGGCTCACCCTCAGCTACGCGGGGTTCCTGATGCTCGCCGGAGGCCTGCTGCTGGCCGCCGTCTGGGTGTTCCTGCTGCGGTACGTCCCGGACCGCGCGATGCTGATCAACGCCGAGCCGAACAGCTTCGACGTCTTCCCGGTCCGGTCGGAGCTGCTGCGGGTCTTCGCCCCGCGCGCGGCGGTGGTGCTGCTGGTCCTGCTGGTGTTCGGCCTGGTGGGCGGGTGGTTCCTGGCGGGCCGGATGCTCGCCCCCCTCGGCCGCATCACGGACGCGACGCGCACCGCGGCGGCGGGGTCCCTGTCGCACCGGATCGCGCTGGAGGGCCGGCAGGACGAGTTCCGCGAGCTGGCCGACGCGTTCGACGCGATGCTGGCGCGGCTGGAGGCGCACGTCGCGGAGCAGCAGCGGTTCGCCGCCAACGCGTCCCACGAGCTGCGCACGCCGCTGGCGACCACGCAGACGCTGCTCGACGTCGCCCGCCGGGACCCCGACACCGACCCCGCGGAGCTGGTCGAGCGCCTCCACGCCGTGAACGCCCGCGCGATCGACCTGACGGAGGCGCTCCTCCTGCTGGGCCGCGCCGACCGGCGGGCGTTCACCCGCGAGGACGTCGACCTGTCCCTCGCGGTGGAGGAGGCGGTCGAGACCCTCCTCCCCCTCGCGGAGGACCGCGGCGTGACGATCGCGACCTCCGGCGACGTGACGCCCACCACCGGCTCGCACGCCCTGCTGCTGCAGCTGACGACGAACCTCGTGCACAACGCGATCGTCCACAACCTCCCCCGGGACGGCGCCGTGTGGGTCGCGACCGCCACGGGCCCGGCGGGGGCGGTCGTCACGGTCGAGAACACCGGAGGGGAGCTCACCCCCGAGGTCGTCGCCACGCTCGTCGAGCCGTTCCAGCGCGGCACCGAACGCGTCCGCGGCGCCCACGCCGGCGCCGGCCTCGGCCTGGCGATCGTGAGGAGCATCACCGAGGCCCACGACGGGACCCTCACGCTCGAGCCCCGCGCCGGCGGAGGGCTCCGCGTCACGGTCGCGCTGCCCGCGGCGGCCCCCGGGGGCGGCCCGCCGCCGGTCGCACGTCCCGTCGCCGCCCTCCCCCACCGCGGGCGGGTCACGGGCCCCTGAACGACGGGCGGTCCGCTCGTCCCATCGGGACGATGCGTCGCGACGGCGCCCCCCGGATGCTCCGCGCGAGGACGGCGCGCCGTGCCGTCCGTCCGGACGGGAGGGCGAGGGTGGCACGCACGATCCCCGTTGCGCCGATCACGCCGGGCCCCGCGCCCGGGTCCGGCCCGTGAGGGCCCCGGCGGCCGCCGGCGAGGCGACCGTCCCACCCCACGCGCACGACGCCGACGGGGTCGTCGGCGACCTGGGCTCGGACGCCGCCTCCGGCCTGACCGCGGCCGAGGCCGCCGACCGGCTGGGCCGGCTCGGCCCGAACGAGATCGCCGCCGAGGCGCCCCCGTCGATCGGGCAGATCGCCCTCGCCCAGCTGCGCGAGCCGATGAACATCATGCTCGTCGCGGTGACGGTGGTGAGCCTGGTGATCGGCGAGGTGTCGACCGCCGTGATCGTCGCCCTCCTGATCCTGCTCAACCTGGTGCTCGGGACCCGGCAGGAGCTGCAGGCGCGCGCCACGATCGACGCGCTCGCGAACCTCCAGGTGACGCAGGCGAAGGTGGTGCGCGACGGGACGGTGGCCCTGATCCCGGCGACGGGGGTGGTCCCCGGCGATCTCGTGCAGCTCGAGGCGGGCGACATCGTCCCCGCCGATGGGCGCCTCGTGCGCGCCGCGACGCTGGAGGCGCAGGAGGCGGCGCTGACCGGCGAGAGCGCCCCGGTCGCGAAGGACGCCGCGGTGGTCCTCCCGCCGGACACCCCCGTCGGCGACCGCGCCAACATGCTCTTCCAGAACACGGCGGTGACCCGCGGGGCGGCGTCGATGGTGGTCACCGCGACCGGCATGGGGACCCAGATGGGTCAGATCGCGACGATGCTGACCTCGGTCACCCGCACCCGGTCCCCCCTGCAACGGGAGCTGGACACGCTCACGAAGGTGCTGGGGGTGGTCGCGTGGACGGCGGTGGCCGTCATCGTCGTCGTCGGCCTGGCGCGCGGCGAGTCGTTCACCGACGTCGTCCTGCTCGGCACGGCGATGGCGATCTCGGCGATCCCGACCGGCATGCCCGCGTTCGTGTCGGGGCTCCTGTCGCTCGGCTCGAAGCAGCTCGCCGAGGCGAAGGCCGTCGTGAAGAACCTGACCGACGTCGAGACGCTCGGCGCGACGAGCGCGATCAACACCGACAAGACCGGCACGCTCACGATGAACGAGATGATGGTGTCCGTCATCTACGCGGACGGCGCCTGGTTCCCCGTCGAGGGCGAGGGCTACCGCAAGTCGGGCGCGATCACCTCCGCCGCCGGCGTCCCCGTCCCCGACTTCACCCGGCTCGCGTACGGCCTGTGCCTCGACAGCGACGCCACCGTCTCCGACGGCGGGGACGTCGTCGGCGACCCCACCGAGGCGGCGCTCGTCGTGCTCGCCGCGAAGCTCGGCGTCGACGCCGAGGAGACCCGCCGCGCGTACCCGCGCCTGGCGGAGGTGCCGTTCGACTCCGACTACAAGTTCATGGCGACCTTCCACCGCGTGCCGATCGACGGCACCGAACGGGTGGTGGGCCTCGTGAAGGGCGCTCCCGACGTGGTGCTGGCCCGCTGCACCCGCTCCGGGGGTCCGCTCAACCCGGATCAGGCGCCGATCGACGAGGCGCGCGCCGGCATCGACGCCGCCAACGCCCGGATGGGCGAGAAGGGGCTGCGGGTGCTCGCGTTCGCGGCCCGGCTCGTGGAGGACGACGACCTCGCGACGATGACCGACGACCCGATGGCGCTCGTCCACGACCTCTCGTTCGTCGGGATGACCGGGATCATCGACCCGTTGCGGGCCGAGGCCGGGCACGCCGTCACCACCGCCCTCGCGGCGGGGATCGACGTGCGGATGATCACCGGCGACCACGCCGTCACCGCGCGCGCCATCGGGGAGACGCTCGGCCTCGGGCCGGGGGCGATCAGCGGCGCCGAGCTCCAGGCGCTCTCCGACGACGAGCTCGCGGAGCGGCTGCCCGAGCTGCACGTCTTCGGCCGCGTGACGCCCCAGGACAAGCTGCGGCTGGCGCGGCTGATGCAGCAGCAGGGGCTGATCGTCGCGATGACCGGGGACGCCGTGAACGACGCCGCCGCCCTCAAGCAGGCGGACATCGGCGTGGCGATGGGGAGCGGCAGCGAGGTGACCAAGCAGGCCGCGCGGATGATCCTGACGGACGACAACTTCGGCACCCTCGTCCACGCCGTCGAGATCGGCCGCCGCGTGTACGACAAGGTCGTGTCGTACGTCCGCTACCAGATGACCCAGCTGCTGGCGCTGGTCCTCCTGTTCCTGGCGGCGACGGTCTTCGACATCAACTCGGGCGTCGCGATGACGCCCCTGATGGTCCTGTACCTCCTCTTCTTCGCGACCGCCGCCGGGGTGGTGGTGATCGCCCTCGACCCCGGCGACCCCGACGTGATGCACCGGCCCCCGCGGGACCCGGGGCTGCCGATCACCAACCGCCCGGCGGTGGCGATGTGGCTCCTCTACGCGGCGGTGCTGTTCGTCGCGGCCCTGACGCCCCTCGTGTTCGGCCCGGACGACCCCCGCGAGGACGCCGCGTCGGTGTCGATGACCATGACCTTCGTCGTGATGGGCTTCGGAACGATCTTCAACGCCCTCGCGAACCGGCGCGACCCGGCGCCCGGGCTGGCGCCGCCCGTGCTGAGGGCCGCCGCCGTGTCCCTCGTCCCCGCCGCCCTGATCGTGCTCGCGACCGAGTTGCCGGGGCTGCAGCGGGGCCTGCTGACGACCTCGCTGACGGGGCGCGAGTGGCTCGCCTGCCTGGGGCTCGCGGCGCTGCTGCCGGTGACGATCGAGACCGCGAAGTGGGTCCGACGACGGCAGGCGCCGCACCCGCCGGGGATCGGCGCCCTGGAGGCCGTCAGCCCCGCCCGCGCCCGCGGGCGGGCGCCCGGGTGACCCCCGGCGCACGGGCGGGGCCGGGTCCCATCCTGGCCCGCTTCGTGCCGATCGTCGGCTGGCTGCCCCGGTACGAGCGCCGCTGGCTCCGGGGGGACGTCGTGGCGGGGATCGCCGTCACGGCCCTGATCGTGCCGAAGAACCTCGGCTACGCGGGGATCGCGGGGATCCCCCTGCAGAACGGGCTGTACGCCGCGGCGGCCGGGGCGTTGATCTACGCCGTCTTCTGCACGTCGCGCCAGATCTCGACGGGTCCGAGCTCGTCGCTGGCGGCGGTCGCCGGCGGGGCGGTCATCGTGACCGGCGTCGGGGGCGAGGACGCGGCGCAGCTGGTCGCGGCGATCGCGCTGCTGTCGGGGCTGCTGTTCCTGCTCCTCGCGGCGCTCCGCATGGGCTGGATCGCCCAGTTCCTCTCGAAGGCGGTGGTGGTCGGGTTCCTCGCGGGCGCGGCGGTCGACGTGGTCATCGGCGAGCTGCCGAAGCTGACGGGGACCTCGGCGGACGGCGACAACGCGTGGCGCGAGCTGGGGTCGTGGGTGCGCGGGCTCGGCGACGTCCACGGGGCGACCCTCGTCGTCGGCGCCGGCGCGCTCGGCGCGATCCTCGCCGTCCGCTTCCTGGCGCCCGCGGTGCCGGGGGCGCTGGTGCTGCTCGTCGGCGGGCTGGCCGCATCGGCCGCCCTCGACCTGTCGGGGCGGGGGGTGGCGCTCGTGGGTGAGGTGCCCCGCGGCCTGCCGGCGCCGGAGGTCCCCGACCTCGGCCTCGTCGCCGACAACCTCGCGGTCGTGGTCGCCGCCTCGGGTGCCCTGCTGCTCATCGGCTTCTCCCAGACCGCGGGGGACGCACGCGCCTTCGCGGCGCGGCACCGCTACCGCATCGACGTGAACCAGGAGTCCGTGGCCCAGGGGATGGCGAACGCCGGTGCGGGGCTCCTCCAGGGGATGCCGGTCTCGACGAGCCTCTCCGCCAGCTCCCTGAACGAGTCGTCGGGGGCCCGCACCCCGGTCGCCTCGCTCGTCACGGGGGGTCTCGTGCTCGCGACGCTCGTGGTGCTGGCGCCCCTGTTCTCGGACCTCCCGACGGCGGTGCTCGGCGCGATCATCATCGACGCCGTCGTGTTCGGGATGATCGACGTCACCGAGATGCGCCGGCTCCACCGCGTCACCCGGTTCGACTTCTGGGTCGCGGTGGCGGCGTTCGTCGGCGTCCTCTCGGTCGGCGTGCTCGCCGGCGTGCTGGTCGGTGTGGTGCTGTCGCTGGGGTGGCTCGTCCACGTCGCGACGCGCCCGCCGATGCCGTTGCTCGGCGAGGACCCCGCGACCGGCGTCTTCCGCGAGCTCGACGAGCGCCCCGGCGACGCGGCGGCCCCGGACGGCGTGGCGGTGCTGCGGGTCGACGGCGGGCTGTTCTTCGCCACCTCGGACGCCCTGGAGGACCGCGTGCGCGCCGTCGCCGGCGACGGGGACCTGCGTGGGCTGGTCCTCGACCTGGAGGGCGTCGGCTTCATCGACTCCCAGGGCGCCTCCGCGCTCGGCGAGGTGCACGCCGCGACCGCGGCGGACGGCGTCGAGCTGCGCCTCGCGAAGGCGAGGCCCCGGGTGCTGCGGGTGCTCGAGGTCGACGGGCTGATCGCGCGCATCGGGGCGGACCACGTCCACGCCACCATCCACGAGGCCGTCGGCGCGTACCGCGCGAACGGCCACCGCCGGGAGGGCACATGACGACGTCCGTCACGACCGGGATCGTCCCCCGCTGGGAGTGGCGGGGCTTCGGCGCGTCCGACGACGCGGTCGCGCGGCTGCGGGCCACCCCGCCGCAGGGCGTGCACGAGAGCGCCGAGTCCTACTTCGTGTCGCGGGACGGCGAGAACGCGGTGAAGGTGCGCGACGGGCTGCTGGACGTGAAGCGCCTGGAGGAGGTCGACGACCGCGGGCTCCAGCGCTGGCGGCCGATCCTGAAGTCGCCGTCCCCGGTCGGCGCGGCCGACCTGCTCGTGGTCCTGGACGCCCTCGGCGTCGCGGCCCCTCCCCTGGACCGCGACGCGTTCCGCATCGACGAGCTCATCGCGCGCACGGTGGACGGCGAGCTGGTCCGGGCGGTCGCGGTGCACAAGCGCCGCACGCGGTACGCGATCGCGGGCTGCGCCGCCGAGGTGACGGAGGTGACCGTCGGCGGGTCGGCGTTGGTGACGGTCGCGGTCGAGTCGGAGGACCCCGCCCGGGTGATGGCCGCCCTCGACGAGCTGGGCCTCGACCCCGGGCTCAACACGAGCTACCCGCGGGCGCTCGCGGCGGTCGCCGGCCTGGCGGGGTCCCGCGGCGCGGTGATCGACGTGGGGACGAACTCGGTGAAGCTGCACGTCGGCGAGCGCCGGGGGGACGAACGGCGGACCCTCGCCGACCGGGCGGTCGTCACGCGGCTCGGCGAGGGGCTGCAGGCGTCGGGCGCGCTCACCTCGGAGGCGGTGGCCCGGACGGTCGACGCGGTCTGCGACCTGGCGCGGCAGGCGCGCCGGGCGGGCGCCCCCGCGATCGTCGCGGTGGGCACCGCCGGGCTGCGCATGGCGAGCGACCGCGACGTGTTCGTGGCGGCGGTGCGGGACCGCTGTGGCGTGGAGGTCGAGGTCATCTCCGGCGACGAGGAGAGCCGCCTCGGGTACCTCGCGGCGATGTCGGCCGCCGGACCCCGGAGCGGCTCCGTGGTGGTCGTCGAGACGGGCGGGGGCAGCTCCCAGTTCACCGTCGGCGAGGGTGAGCGGATCCGGGATCGGTTCAGCATCGACCTGGGGGCGGTGCGCCTCACGGAGCGCCACGGTCTCGGCGGCCCCGTCTCCCCGGACGCGCTCGCCGCGGCGTCCGCCGAGGCGGCGGCGGAGCTCGGCCGCGTCGCCGGCCTGCCCCGGCCGGACGCGCTGGTCGGGATGGGCGGCGCGTTCACGAACCTCGCCGCCGTGCGGCACGGGTTGACCGAGTACGACCCCTCCGTCGTCGAGGGCACCGTCCTCGACCGCCCGGAGATCGACCGCCAGATCGCGCTCTACCGGTCGATGACGGCGGAGGAGCGCAGCGGCATCCCGGGCCTCCAGAAGGGCCGCGCCGAGGTGATCCTGGCGGGGGCGGTCATCGTCCGCGCCATCCTCGACGCGCTCGACGCGGAGTCGGTCACGGTCACCGACCGCGGCCTCCGGCACGCGCTGCTGTACGAACGGCTCGGGGCGGACCGGGGATGGGGCGCGACCCCCTGAGCCACCGGCTCCGCTGGGGCCCGTGCTCAGGCGGGCGTGACCGCGCTGCCCACCGCGTAGGGCTTCGCGACCCGCAGGCCGGGCCCGTCGTCGGTGATCCGGACCGACTCGACCACGAAGCCGGCGTCGCGGATCGCCGCGACGGTGTCGCGGTCGAGGTGGCAGCCGGCGGCGGCACGGCGCCACACCGGCGTGATCCGGTCCTGCCACCGCGCCCGCCGACCGGCGCCGCGCACGTGCTCGAGGAACAGCAGGCGCCCACCGGGTCGCAGGACGCGGCGGGCCTCGGCGAGCGCCCGGGCGGGGTCGGCGACCGAGCAGAGGGCGAGCGTCGTGATGACCGTGTCGACGCTCCCGTCGGGCATGTCGAGGCGCTCGGCGGGAGACGGGTCGACCAGGACGCCGGCGCGACCCGACCGTTCCACGCGGGCGACGAGCCGGCGGCGCATCGCGGGGTCGGGCTCGCTGAGGACGATGGATGTCGCGGTGGCGGGCATGTGCGGCAGGTTGGCGCCGGTGCCCGCCCCGATCTCGAGCACCACCCCCTCGGCGGCGCCGAGCAGTGCCCGCCGCTGATCGCCGAGCCACCCGCGCTCGGCCGACGCGAGGCTGCGGTCGTAGAGCGCGGCGAAGATCGGGTGTCCCCTCCCCCGGTCCGCCCCGGTCGATGTGGCGTTCCGCGCGCCGGTCATGACCTCGGGGCGACCTCCGCCCGGATCACTCCGGCCACCGGCCCGCCGATCGCCTGTCTCGACATCGAACCCATTCGGACCCCGGGGCGTCGTGAACGCGGTCGACGTGCCCCGTCAGGCACCTCCGGCCGCGGCCCGGATGGCGTCGGCGACCGCCGCCGGGTCGTCGGCGTCGACGAGGTAGCTGTCGAAGCGCTGGCCGTCGGCGCGGATCCGCACCGCCTGCCGGCCGGCGCGCACCCGCACCATCTGGCGCCGGCCGCCGCCGCGCCACGTCCCGATCCTGGTCCGGCCGGGCACGGCGAGGCCCGGTGCCCGCAGGCCCCGCGTGGCGGTGAGCGGGTCGGACACCACCTCGACGTCCGTCACGGCCGCGAGGGGGATCTCCTGGTCGCCGAGCAGGCCGGCCACCTTCTCGAAGGCCGACAGGTGGATGACCACCGCCTCGTCCGTGACATCGATCCTCGCCATCGGTCCCCTCTCCTCTCCCACGCTGTGATTCCGCTGCACACGGTAGTCACGGCTGTGGCCCCTGTCGTCGTCCGCGCGGGCGATCGTGGATCCGTCGGGCGAACGACCGGGGACGCGGCGACCACGCGCGTCGACGGCCAAGCCGGAGAGGGGACTCGAACCCCTGACCTGCCGCTTACAAGGCGAGGCGCGACGCAGCCCGGATCCTTTGAGGGGAGCGGGATCCGCCGAGACGCCCGGTGCACTCCACTGCGTCCTCCGCTGCATCGGGGCAGGGGCGGCGCCCCATGGGCGTTACCGGCAGCCCTGGCAGTTGGCTCCCGTTAGCCACGCCACCGCCACTAGGACCACCAAGAGCAGTACCGCGATGGCGGTGATCGACCTCCCCCGGCCTCCCATGTGACGCAGTCTAAGGGGCGGCTGCGAACTGTCCCCTTGCAGCTGATCAAGAGCGAGCGTGTCCGAGGCGGGTCGGGGGCGATACAGATTGGCGTCGGGTGGGCGTCACCGCCGTCGCCTGCTCATGCCGGGCCTCGAGAGCACGCCACTCCGGGTCCCGTAGTCGGGACTCGGGCCCGGGAACTGAGATCACCCGCGCGGCGCCCGCAAGCCATTCGCGATCGGCGGATGGTGGTCTGTGAAGTCGGGGGCTGGCGCTCCGCTTCTGGGTTGGCAGCCCAGACTGCAGTCATCGGTGCGGATGCCGTGCGGGTCGAGGCATTGACCGGCCGACTGACGCTCCCCCAGCTGTAGGAGCTGACCGCGTGTGCGCCACGCAGCGCGCCGAAGAGCGCGGCCGCGCTCTCGGCACATTGGGCGACCCGAGCGACGCAAGGGGTGGGCCAGACGTCGCCCGTGTCCGCCCACGGGCATACCCTGAGGGCGTTCCAGTACTGGGGGTGAGGAGAGTGAAGGACATGGGCGCGAAGGGGTCAGCGCCGCATCTCGCGGGGCGGCGGGGTGGCCTCTTCACGCGATGGTCGACCGGTTGGCGATCCGCCGCGGGATCCGTCGTTTGTGGAGTGACTGTCGCCTGTGCATGCCTCGTGGCCGTGTTGGTCGGCGCACTGCCCGCGGTCGGGAAGGGCGCGCCTCCTTCGCCCTCCGTCATCGCCGGGTGGCCGCGGGCGGCGGCGCCCGGCGTCGTCCTGCCAGGTCCCGCTGACGGTGTCGTCCTCGTCGGCGCCGGCACGCGGTCCTTCCGGCGCGACGGCTCCCTCGCCTGGGTCGACCGGACGCGGACCGTCTGCGGGAACTGCGGCCCCCTCTCACGGCCACCGTCTATCCAGGCCGATGGCTCGACCGGGCCGATCGGGCTTACCGCCGGGTACTGGGCGGTGGACCGGCGCGGACGCCGCATCCCCGGGTGCAACGGGATCCTCCGTGCCGACGGGACCTGCCTCGCGGCGACGACGGCCGCGGACGATCCACGGCTCCCGCTCCTCACCTACCCGGCGTTCACGATCGGCCCGCCCGGGGATCTGCCGGGCGTGCCTCCGGCCTCGGGGAGCGCGGTCCTCCCGGGCTATGAGTGGTCGGACGGGGGCGACGACAACCCCCTCATCGTGCAGGACGCGGGGGGACTGGCCTACGCGGCGTTCCGCGGGCCCGTCGACCGGGCGAGCGGCGTGATGCTGCCGGGTGTCCTCGCGGCGTTCGACCCCGAGGCACGGATCATCGTGTGGGCGACGCCCGGGCCGGTGCGGGTCCTGACGGCCCTCGCGGCCGGCGTCCTCATCGTCGAGGGGGAAGGAGTCGCGGCGGTGTCACCCGACGGCAGCACACGATGGACACGCCCGGTGGTCCGACCCCAGACCGTCCTCACCGCCATGGCCGACGATGCCCGGGGGCAGGTCTACCTCGGCCGCTCTCGCCGCGACGCTGCGGAGGGGGTCACCGCGCTGACGGCGTCCACCGGTCGCCAGGTCTGGAGGACCCGGCCAACCGAACAGGCGCGCGTCCTGGCGGTCGGTCGCGGTGGACGCGTCTACCTCGCAATCGACGCGCCGGCCCTCCGCCGCTCCATCCGCGCCGTGCGCTGGCGCGACGGCACGACCGCATGGGAGCGCCGGGTGCGGGGGGAGGTCCGCAGCGCGACGGAGCTCCCCGACGGGGCGATCGCGGTCTCGATCGCCCGCGACCGCGCAGGAGACCCCCGAAGCCGCCTGCTGCTCCTCGATCCCCGCCACGGCCCGTGACCGGCGATCTCCCGGACACTCGAGACGGACCAGGTTCCCCCCGCTGTCCTGAGGGGTGAACCTCTGCCTTCGCTCGCCTCGCGTCGTTCAGCGACCGACCGGGGGCCCTCGCCGCCGGCGACAGACGGGGGGCCTCGGATGGCTTGGAGGCAGAATATCGCTGGCCCGTCCCGTTTCGATTGGGCCGTGTGAACCAGAGGCGCCTCCCCGAACCCCCCGCACCACCTCACAGCGGGGTAGCGCCTACGTTGAGACGGGACTCTCGCCCGAGGCATCGCGGGGCGCGCCGCGGACACTCACCGGGTCGCCGCCACCCTGCGGGGACGACGGTCGAGGTCGGCGGGAGAGCCATCCCGGGCGGGATGATCTACGTCGGCCGCCGTCTTGCCGCCGCCAGCGGCCTCGGGGTGGAGCCCGCCCTGATCGATTCGTCCCTGAAGATCAACTGACGCAACGTCGGCCGCGCCGGGCGGGGCCTCGACTAGTGGCCGCGCTACGAGGCGGTCCCACCTGAGACGAGAGCGGCGTACCTGACGTGGCTCATCGAGGGGGCGCTCCGATCCTGTCGCCCCGATCGGGTTCGTCTTTCTCTTCTTCTACGGGTCGGAGCGGCGGGTCCTCGTCGATCTCGGCCTGGCTGCGGCAGGACCTGACGTCGAAGAGGTGGCGCGTGAGGTCCGTCGCCTGCGCGCCATCCACGCAGGCCAGGCAAGGAGATGGGAAAGACAGGACGCTCACCGACGGACGATAGCCCGCGGAGGTGCGAATCCCTCCACTGCTTCCTCCACTGCGCCGAGCGCGTCGGCGCGTGCGTAATCGTCACTCAACGCCCAAGGCTTTGTGGCCGGGGCGTGGGTGGCACAACAGATATGACCTGCAAATCGTGTCGGTAGCATGAAGCCGGAGAGGGGACTCGAACCCCTGACCTGCCGCTTACAAGGCGGCTGCTCTACCAGCTGAGCTACTCCGGCACGGGTCCCATCATCCCAGGCCCTGCCGCGGCCGCTCAGCCCGGGCGGCGGGCGATGACGTCGATGAGGGCGGAGAGCCCCGAGTGAGCGGGGCCCTCGTCCACCTCGGCCTCGTACGCGAGGAGCATCTCGACGTCGAAGGCGGCGAGCTCCTCGCGGAGCTGGTCCTCGGTGTAGAGCTGGTCGGGGATCCGGGGGCCGCCGGTGCCGTGGGCGAGCTGGCCGAGGGAGTAGCCCTCCAGGAGCAGGACGCCCCCGGGCCGGAGGGCACGGAGGATGTCCGCGAAGAGGCGGCGCCGCACGTCCGGCTCCGCGAACTGGACGAAGATCGCCGCGACGACGTCGTACACGTCCGCCGGCCACCGCCACTCCTCCACCCCGGCGACGTCGTAGTGGACGGCGACACCCCGCTCCGCCGCGAGGCGACGGGCCTTCGCCACCCCCACCGGCGAGCGGTCGAACGCATCCACCGCGAAGCCCTGCTCCGCGAGCCACACCCCGTTGCGGCCCTCCCCGTCGGCGACGCACAACACGCGGGCGTCCTCCGGGATCACGTCACGGCACCGCACCAGGAACTCGTTCGGCGCCGTGCCGAACAGGTAGCCGTCCCCCGCGAAGCGCGCGTCCCAGTCGGGGGGCGCGCGACGGGCCGCGGGCTCGTCGTGGCGGTCGGGCATCCCGGCCGAGGGTAGCCGCGGGACGGCGGCCCGTCACCCCGGCGGGCCCGACGGCGGCACGATCGCCCCGGATCCGTGATGTGGATGGGGTTGACGCCGGACACCCCGCTTCGTGAGGATCGCGCGGCTGCCGACGAGAAGGGGTGGAAGGTGGCTGACGCAACGCCGTCGGACCCGGAGTCCATCCGGGAGAGGGTCCGGCGCCTCATGCCGCGCCTGCGCGCGGACCTCGACGCCCTGGTGCGCATACCGTCCGTCTCGGGCGCCGGACGACCCGAGGCCCCGCTGCTCGAGGCGCACGACCTCGTCGCCCGCCTCTTCCGCGACGCGGGCGTCGATGTCACGACCCTCGAGCTGCCGGACACGGCGCCCATCGTCATGGGGGGGATCCCCGCCCCACCCGGCGCCCCGACCGTCCTCCTCTACAGCCACTACGACGTCGTCCCCCCCGGCGACGAATCGCTGTGGACCTCCCCGCCGTTCGAGCCGACCGAACGCGACGGCGCCGTCTACGGACGCGGCGCCGCCGACACCAAGTCGAACATCATCGCCCACGTCGGCGCCCTCCTCGCGTGGGACGGCCGCCCGCCCGTCGGCGTCAAGATCATCATCGAGGGGGCGGAGGAGATCGGCGGCGGGGCGCTCACGCCCTACCCGCCGCAGCACCCCGAGCTCTTCGCCGCCGACGTCATGATCATCGGCGACATGGGCAGCGTCCGGCCCGGCACGCCCACCCTCACCGTCGCCCTCCGCGGCATGGCGAACGTCACGGTCGAGGCCCGCACCCTCGCCTCCGCGAAGCACAGCGGCCAGTACGGCGGCGCCGCGCCCGACGCCCTCCTCGCCCTCGTCCAGGCGCTCGCGACGCTCCACGACGAGAACGGCGACGTCGCCGTGCCCGGCCTGCTGCGCGAGGAGTGGACCGGCGGCGGCGAGTCCGAGGAGGAGTTCCGGGCGCTCGCCGAGATCGCCGACGGCCAGCCGCTCATCGGGACCGGCGGACTGGGATCCCGGATCTGGTCGGGCCCCGCGATCACCGTCATCGGCATCGACGCCCCCAGCGTCGACGGGGCCGTCAACGCCGTCTCGCCGTACGCCCGCGCCCGGCTCAACGTCCGCGTCCACCCCCGGCAGGACGCCCGCGAGGCCCAGGCCGCGGTCGTCGCCCACCTCGCGGCGCTCACGCCGTTCGGCGTCCGGCTCGACGTCCACGCCGCCGAGACCGGCCAGGGCTTCGCGGCGCGCACGTCCAGCCCCGCCTACGAGGCCGCCCGCGCCGCCTGGACCGCGGCCTGGGGGGCCGAGACCGTCACCGTCGGCAGCGGCGGCTCGATCCCGCTCGTCAGCTCCCTCAGCCAGGCCGTCCCCGACGCCGAGGTCCTGCTCGTCGGCACCACCGACGGCTACGCCAACATCCACGGACCCGACGAACGCGTCCTCCTCGACGAGCTCGAGAAGGCGACGATCGCCGAGGCCGACTTCCTCGGCCGGCTCGCGGCGGTCCACGCCGCCGGTGGGGCCGCGTGAGCGCGGCCACGGCCGCGCCGCCCACCGGCGACGGGGCCTCACCGGGGGCGATGCAGAAGGTCCTCGACGTCGTCGAGCGCGTCGGCAACAAGGTCCCCCACCCCGCGATCATGTTCCTCGCGCTCTGCGCGATCGTGATCGTCCTCTCCCAGGTCCTCGCGTGGGCCGGCGTCAGCGCCACCTACGAGCTCGCGAAGCCGCCGCCCGTCGCCCTGGAGGAGCAGTACGTCGGCGGGTCCGTCGCGCCGATCGAGGTGTTCCCCGCGGAGCCCGCCGACGTCGAGGACTACGAGATCGTCCAGGAAACCGCCGAGGTCGAGGGGCTCCTCACCGTCGACGGCGTGCGCTTCCTGTTCACGTCGTTCGTCGGCAACTTCATGGGCTTCACCGCGATGGGGATCATCCTCATCGTGATGATCGGCGTCGGCCTGGCGGAGGCGTCCGGGCTGATCGCCGCGCTCATCCGCAAGCTCGTCGCGATCTCGTCCGTCGGCGCCCTCACGTACATCATCGCCGGCCTCGGGGTGGTGTCGAGCATCGCCTCCGACGCCGGATACCTCGTCCTCATCCCCCTCGGGGCGGTGGCGTAACGGGCGCGACCCGCATGACGTCGCGCATCGGCCGGAAGACGTCAGGCCCCCCAACGAGTCGATCGCACTCGTCGAGCCGGGGCGCACCATCGACCTCACGGCGAACCTGTGGTTCGGCATCGTTTCCACGATCCTCATCACGGTGCTCTGCGCCGTCGTCACCACGCGCCTCGTCGAGCCGCGCCTCGGCGCCTACGACACGAGCGAGGCGAGCGCCGAGGTCGACGACGACGACGCGGCCGCCGTGTCGCCCGAGGCGGAGGCGCGCGGCCTGCGGTACGCCGGGCTCGCGGTGCTCGGCGTGATCGTCGTCATCGGCGCCCTCACCGCGCCCCCCGGCGCGCCCCTCCCCGACGCCGACACCGGCGCGGTCATCGGCACCTCGCCGTTCATGGACAGCCTCATCGTGATCATCACGCTGATGTTCTTCGCGGCGGGGCTCGGCTACGGGCGGGGCGCCGGCACGCTCCGCACGAGCGGCGAGGCCATCGACGCGATCACGAGGTCGTGGGCGAGCCTCGCGACGCTGCTGCTCCTGTTCCTGCTGATCGCGCAGTTCATCGCGTACTTCAACTACTCGAACATGGCGCAGGTCGCCGCCGTCCAGCTCGGAGACCTCATCGAGTCGGCCGACGTCGGCTCGGTGTGGCTGCTGCTCGGGGCGATCCTCATCACCCTCGCCGTCGGGATCATCATCCCCCAGGCGATCGCGAAGTGGGCGCTGCTCGCCCCGATCTTCATCCCGCTGTTCCTGCGGATCGGGGTGGAGCCCCAGACGGTGCTCGCCGCCTACCGGGTGGCGGACTCCCCGATGAACATCGTGACGCCGATCATGGCCTACTTCCCCCTGATCGTCGTGTTCGCCGCCCGGTACGTCCGGTCGTCCGGCATCGGCACCGTCATCGCCCTGATGCTCCCGTACTTCGTCGCGCTCGCGGTGGTCTGGACCCTGTTCTTCCTGCTCTGGTACGTCGCGGGGATCCCCCTCGGACCGGGCGCGCCCGTCTGACGGAAGGTCCACCCCGCCCGGGCACGCTAGATTTGTGGTGATGCACGCCCCGCCCACCATCCTCCCGGGACCCAGAGAGGGAGACGGGCGGACATCCGCGCGGCGCTGAGGCGCGCGCCCGGCGGGGCGCTGGCGTGGACCGCGGTGGCGAGCGCCGTCGCGGGGTTCGTCGCATGCCTCGCCGGTCGGATCGCCGGCGGGGGCGGGATCGACGTCGCCTGGGCGCCGACGCTCGGCCTGCGCCTCGACCTCGCCTTCGACGGCCTCGGCGCCCTCTACGCGCTGCTCGCCACCGGCATCGGCGCCGCGGTCTTCGTCTACGGCGCCGGGTACCTGCCGCTCCACCTGCGGCACGAGGGCCGCCCCGCCCGCGAGGCCTGGCGGTTCTGGCCGTGGATGGTCCTGTTCATGGCCGCGATGGTCGGCCTGGCGTGCGCGCGGGACCTCGTGCTGCTGTTCGTCCTGTTCGACCTGACGGCGGTCGCCTCGTACTTCCTCATCGGGTTCGACCGCGAACGCCGCGAGGCGCGCGGCGCCGCCCTCATGGCGATGCTGGTCACCGGCATCAGCGCCGTCGCCCTGCTGATCGGGGCGGTGCTGCTGTACGGCGAGTACGGGACGTTCTCGCTGCCGGAGCTGATCGAACGGGCCGAGCCGACCGGCACCACCACCGCCGCCGCCGCGCTGATCGCCGTCGCGGCGCTCGCGAAGAGCGCCCAGGTGCCGCTGCACTTCTGGCTGCCGCGCGCGATGGCGGCCCCGACCCCCGTCTCCGCCTACCTGCACTCCGCCGCGATGGTCGCCGCCGGGGTCCTCGTGCTCGGCCGGGTCCACCCGCTCCTCGCGCTCGACGACCGCGTCCTCGACGGGCTCCTCGTCATCGGCCTCGCGTCGGTGGTGGTGGGTGGCCTGCTGGCCCTCGCCCAGGACGAGCTGAAGCAGATCCTCGCCCACTCCACGATCTCCCAGTACGGCTACGTGGTGGCGATGTACGGCATCGGCGGCGAGGCCGGGGCGGCCGGGGCCGCCCTCTACGTCGTCGCGCACGCCGTCGCCAAGAGCGCGCTGTTCATGACGGCGGGGACGGTGACCGAGGCGACGGGCGAGTCGCGGCTCTCCCGGCTCGGGGGGCTCGGCCGGCGGATGCCGGTGCTCGCCGTCGCCAGCGGCCTCGCCGCCGCCACGCTCGCGGCGCTGCCGCTGACCCTCGGGTTCTTCAAGGACGAGCTGTTCTTCGCCGCCGCCGTCGAGGCGGGACCCGTCGTCGCCGCGATGTCCGTCGTCGCGGCGGCCCTCACGTTCGCGTACATCGGGCGCTTCTGGCTCGGCATCTTCACCGGTGCGGCGGGGGCGGAGCCGCACCGGGTGTCGCCCCTCCTCGTCGGCCCCGTCGTCCTGCTCGCCGCCGTCGCCGTCGCCGGGGGGGTCGTCGTCGAGCCGTTCGCGCTCCTGGCCGAGGGGGCCGCGGCCGTCACCCACGGCGGCCCCGTCCCCGTCGACCCCGCCTACCACCTCGACACCCGGGCCGAGAACCTGATGGCCCTCGCGGCCTATGCCCTCGGCGCGCTGGTGCTGCTCGCGTCCGGCGCCCGCCACGCCGTCGTCGCCGCGGTCGGCCGCGCCGGCGACGTCGCCGGCCCCCGGCGCCTCTACGGGTCGGCGCTGAGCGCCGTCAACCGCTGGTCCGACGGGCTGCACGGCGCGGAGGTCCGCGACCTCCGCAACAGCATCGCCGCCGTCCTGCTGCCGACCGGCGTCCTCATCGCCATCGCCTTCGCGATCACCCCCACCGAGGACGTCTACCGCATCGGCGACGTCGACCCCGGCGACCTGCCGATGATCGTGCTGCTCGTCCTCGCGATCGCGGCGGCCGTCACCGTCGCCCGCGACGACGGACGCGTCCGGCCGGTCCTCGCGCTCTCCGTCCTCGGCTTCGCCCTCGCCGGCGTCTACGCCATCGTCGGCGCGCCCGACGTCGCGCTCGTCGCCCTCGTGGTCGAGTCGGTCGTGACCCTCGCGTTCATCGGGGTCTTCTCCCGGCTGCCCTCCACCGAGCCCGACGAGGCGCCCCGCCCGCGGCGGCGGTCGATGCCGTCCCGCAACGTCATCGCCGGTGTCCTCGCCGGGCTCGCGGCGTTCGCCGCGATCTGGGCGGCCCTGTCGCGCACCAGCGTCGCCGACGGCGACGCCGCCAAGCAGATCGCCGCCACCCCGTCCGCGCACGGGGGCGACGTCGTGACGGTGACCCTCGCCGACTTCCGCGGCCTCGACACCATGGTGGAGATCACCGTCCTCGCGGTCGCCGTCGTCGGCGTCGCGAGCCTGCTGCGCCGCGGCGGGAGGACATGGTGAACCCGATCCTCGAGGTCATCGCGCCGCGGCTCCTCGGCCCGGCCCTGATGTTCGCCGCCGCGATCATCGTGAAGGGCTACACCGACGTCGGCGACGGCTTCAGCGCCGGCGTCGTCGTGACCCTCGCGATCGCCCTCCGCTACATCACCCTCGGCGGCGAGCTCACCGAGCGCAGCCTCCCCGTGCTGCGGCACGCGCCGGTCGTGGCGGCGGTGGGCCTGCTCATCGCCCTCGCGGTCGGCTTCGCGGGGATCGCGATGGGCGACGCGCCGTTCACCCACTACCCGGGCCCCGGCCAGGACGTCGTCACGATCGGGACCCTCGAGATCATCACCGCCGTCGCCTTCGACATCGGCCTGTTCATGCTCGTCACAGGCGCCCTCGTCACCCTCGTCCACCACCTGGCCCGACTCGTGCAGGCGACCCCCGGATGACCCTCGTCTTCGCGCTCGCCGCGTCCACGCTGTTCGGGATCGGCGCCTACCTCGTGCTCAACCGCGACCTGCTGCGCGTCGTGCTCGGCATCGTCCTCGTCTCCCAGGCCGCGACCCTCACCCTGATCGCGTCCGGGCTGACGCGGGGCGCCGCCCCGATCTACCCGCTCGTCGGGTCGTCGGTGAGCGACCCGCTCAGCCAGGCGATGGCGCTGACCGCCCTCGTCATCGGCCTCGCCGTCACCGCCCTCCTGCTCGCCCTGGTGCTGCGCGTCGTGCGCGCGTACCGGTCGAACGCCCTCGACGACGTCGCCCAGGAGGAGGCCGCCCACGCCGAGCGCCTCGAGCGGCGCGACGCCCGGGCGCACGAGGACGAGGAGGCGGCGGCCCGGTGAACGCCCTCGTCATCGCGCTCCTCGTCCCCTGGGCGACCGGCGCCGTCCTCGTGCTGCTCGACGGGCGGCGACCCGCCGTCGGGTGGATCGCCGTCGGCGCCCTCGCCGTCAACGTCGTCGCCCTCGCCGTGCTCGCCACGACGGTGCTCCGCGACGGGACCGTCTCGGAGGTCACGGGCGGGTGGCCGACGGGGGTCGGCATCACCCTGCGGACCGACGCCCTCGGGGCGATCTTCGCGTGCCTCTCGGCCGTCGCGGTGCTCGCCGCGATGGTCCACGAGGTGCTCGACGGCGTCCGCGAGCGCGTGTTCCCGGGCGTGGTGCTGCTGCT
This sequence comes from Miltoncostaea oceani, assembly GCF_018141545.1. Classification (GTDB taxonomy): domain Bacteria; phylum Actinomycetota; class Thermoleophilia; order Miltoncostaeales; family Miltoncostaeaceae; genus Miltoncostaea; species Miltoncostaea oceani. Next base: position 2,387,704 of record NZ_CP064356.1, read on the forward strand.
CGCGACGGGCCTCACCGGGGTCTTCCTCACCGGCGACCTCTTCAACTTCTACGTCTTCTTCGAGCTCGCGATGACGGCGGCGTACGTCCTCGCCACGTACGGCGGCGGCCGCCGCGAGCTGAGCGCCGCGCTGGTGTTCACGAGCGTGAACCTGCTCGGCACCTTCGTGTTCCTGCTCTCCGTCGCCGGCGTCTACCACGTCACCGGGTCGCTCGACATGGCGACCATCGCGGAGCGCATGCAGGACGTCGAGCCCGCCGCGGCCGTGATGATCGCGATCGGCTTCTTCGCCGCGTTCAGCGTCAAGCTCGGGCTCTTCCCCTTCCACTTCTGGCTGCCGACCGTCTACACCGCCTCCCGGCCGGCGGTGGCGGCGATCCTGAGCGGCGGCCTCGCGAACATCGGCGCCTACGGCCTGCTGCGGTTCGGGGGCGAGCTGTTCCCCCGCGAGCTGGAGTTCGCCTCCGTCGGCCTGATCGTCCTCGGCTCCGCCTCGATCCTCTACGGCGGCCTCCTCGCCGTCTCCCGCCGGACCTCGGGGGAGATGCTCGCCTACTCGGCGATCGGCCAGGTGGGCTACGTGCTGATGGCGATCGGGGTCGGCGGGCCGATCGGCTTCGGCGCCGCCATCCTCTACACCGTCGTGAACGCCCTTAACAAGACGCTCCTGTTCCTCACCGCCCGCATGCGGGGCGCCATCGTCAGCGCCGTCTTCGTGCTCGGGGCGATGAGCGTCATCGGCATCCCCCCCGCCGCGGGCTTCGTCGGCAAGCTCGAGCTGTTCCGGGCCGTCGCCGACGAGCCGGCGCTGATCGCCCTCGTGTTCGTCGGCGGCGCCCTCTCGTTCGTCTACGCTCTGCAGGTCTACCAGTACGACTTCTGGCGCACGCCGGGACGCGGCCCCGGGCCGGACGCCTCCCGCGGCCAGAAGGCGGTCGTGGTGGCCCTCGCCCTCGTCATCCTCGCCGGCGGCCTGTGGCCCGAGCCCCTCCTGTCGCTCAGCCACGACGCCGCGGCGACCCTCGCGGGACCGCAACCGTGATCGGCGTCGTCGTGCGCGGCGCCGCGCTGACCTCCATCTACCTCCTGGTGCTGACGAGCGTCGCGTGGGGCGACGTGCTGGTCGGCGCGGTGATCGGGCTGGGCCTCGCCCTCGCCCTGCGGCCGCGCCGCCCCTCCCGCGGGCTCCGCGACTCCCTCGCGTTGACGCTCGCGATCGCCGAGGCCCTGGCACGGACCGCTGTCGAGACCGTCATCGGGAGCTGGCGGGTGGTGCGCTTCTGCCTCGGCGCGCGCAGCTCGCCCGGCTTCGTGGAGGTGCAGCGGGAGGACCGCAACCGCCACGAGCTGGCCTTCTGGGGGCTCCTCACCGGCGCGGCCCCCGACGAGGTCGTCGTCGACGTGGACCCCGCCCGCGGGGTGATGCTCGTGCACATGGTCGACGCCGACGACGCGGAGCACGTGCGGGAGCGCCACCGCCTCGGCCAGGAGCGGTGGCGGCACCGGGTGGTGCGCTGATGCCGGACCTCGCGCTCGACATCGCGTTCGCGTGGGCGACCCTACTGCTCTTCGGCGGTGGGCTGCTGCTGCTGCGCGCCCGCGACGCGATGCACCGGATCCTCGCGCTCGACGTCCTCGTCTCGATCGTCGTCGCCCAGCTGACGATCCTGTCGTACTCGCGGGACGTCTCGTACTACATCGACGCGGCGCTCGCGCTCGCGCTGCTGTCGTTCACGGCGACGCTCGTCGTCGCGCGCTACGTCACCCGAGGGCGGCCGTTCTGATGGGCGCGGTCCTCGACGTGCTCGGCATCGGCCTGATGATGCTCGGCCTGCTGCTCGCCACGATCGGCCTCTACGGGATGCTCCGCATGCCCGACGTGTTCCACCAGGTGCACCCGGCGGGCCTCGTCACGGGCCCCGCCGTGGTCCTGGTGCTGCTCGCCTCCCCCGCGACGCGGAGCGCCGAGATCGTCACGAGCGCCATCCTCGTGATCGTGTTCCTGCTGATCACCTCCCCCCTCGCGGGTCACGCCATCGCCCAGGCCGCGCGGCGGCGCCGGGAGCGGCGGGAGCAGGACGAGGAGGCCTGACCGGGGGGACCGGTCCGGCGATTCAGGACGGCCCCCCGGGCGGCCGATGGGACGTGGACGCCGGACACGCCGGCGTGTGAGCCCCAGGAGGAACCCCGTGAAGCACCGTCTGGTGACCCGCAGCGACTTCGACGGCCTCGTCTGCGCCGTCCTGCTGCGCCATCTCGACCTGATCGACGACATCGCCTTCGTCCACCCGAAGGACGTCCAGGACGGCGTCGTCGAGATCACCGGGCGGGACATCCTCACCAACCTCCCGTACGCGCCGCAGGCGTTCATGGTCTTCGACCACCACGCCTCCGAGGCGACGCGCACCGGCGGCGACGCCGAGAACCACCGCATCGTCACCGACGCCCCCTCCGCGGCGCGCGTCGTCTACGAGCACTTCGGCGGCGCGGAGCGCTTCCCGCAGGTCTCGGCGGAGCTGATGGAGGCCGTCGACCAGGCCGACTCCGCCGCCTACGACCGCGACGACATCCTCGCGCCGTCCGGCTGGACGCTCCTCAACTTCCTGATGGACAGCCGCACCGGCCTCGGCCGGTTCCGGGACTTCCGGATCTCGAACTACGACCTGATGATGGACCTCATCGACGCGTGCATCCGGCACGACACGGTCGACGAGATCCTCGCCCTGCCGGACGTGCAGGAGCGGGTGCGCCTCTACACCGAGCAGACCGACCTGTTCGTCGCCCAGCTGCGGCGCACGAGCCGCCTCGAGGGCGACGTCGTGGTGGTCGACCTGCGCGACGAGGAGGTCATCCACGCCGGCAACCGCTTCATGGTCTACGCCCTCTTCCCCGAGGCCCGGGTGTCGGTGCACGTGATCTGGGGCCGCGAGAGGCGCAACACCGTCCTCGCGGCTGGCCGGTCGATCATCGACCGCTCCTCGACCGCCGACATCGGCGCGGTGATGCTGGGCCACGGCGGCGGCGGGCACGCCGCCGCGGGGACCTGCCAGGTCCCCCACGAGCGCACCGACGAGGTCCTCGCGGACGTCATCGCGGCGCTCGGCACCCCCGTCGCGGTGGGGTGACGCACCGGGGCCCGGGCGGCGTGTCCGCCCGGGCCCCGCGCCCGTCCCCCGGCGGCGTCAGCGCAGCGGGATGTCCACGCCGCGCTCCGACTCGGGACGCGGCCCGAGGATGCGCCGCTCCGACTCCGCGATCTCGACGTCGTTGATGCTGGCCTCCCGCCGCGTCATGTAGCCGAGGTCGTCGAACTCCCACAGCTCGTTGCCGTAGCTGCGCCACCACGTGCCGGACGCGTCACGCGACTCGTACTGGTAGCGCACCGCGATGCGGTTCCCCTCGAACGCCCACAGCGACTTGCGCAGGGCGTAGTCGATCTCGCGCTCCCACTTCTCGGTGAGCAGCCGGGCGATCTCCTCGCGACCGGTCACGAACGACTCGCGGTTGCGCCACACCGAGTCCTCGCTGTAAGCGAGGGCGACCCGGGCGGGGTCGCGGGTGTTCCATCCGTCCTCGGCGGCCTGCACCTTGGCCGCGGCGGTCTCGCGGGTGAACGGCGGGACGGGCGGGCGGGGATCCATCGCTGCTCCTTCGGGTCGACCGGGATGGTGCCGGTCTACCACGACCGGGCCCGCCGGGGGGACGGCGCCTACGCCAGGCGGCAGCAGCGCACCCGCTCACCCGCCGCCAGGTGCTCCGCCTCGGCGGGGATCACCGCGAGGTGGGTGGCGCCCGCCAGCGAGGTGACGTCGTGCGACGCCTGCCGGGACATGGGTACGAGCGCGCCGTCGCGTTCGCGGCAGCGGATCAGCTCGGTGCGGGGCGTCGCGGCACGGTAGGCCACGGCGAGGGGCATCCGCGTGTCCCAGTCGTCGTCGACGCTGAGGAGCGGGCGGGCGAAGGCGTGGAAGCAGACGGCCGCCGACACCGGGTTCCCCGGCAGGCCGATCGCGACCTGCGCCCCCCGCACCCCGAGCCACAGCGGGTGCCCCGGGCGGATCTGCACGCCGAACAGGGTCTCCCGCACTCCGACGGCGGCGAAGGCGGGGCGCAGGTGGTCGTGCGGGCCCACCGAGACGCCGCCCGTGGTGACGACGAGGTCGGGGGCGGGGTCGGCGTCGAGGGCGGCGGCGAGCGCCGCGACGGTCGCGTCGCGGTCGTCGGGGATGAGCCCGCTCGTCAGCACCTCGGCCCCCGCCGCGCGCGCCTGGGCGGCGATGCCGGGGCGGTTCGCGTCGTAGACCTGGCCGGGGGCCAGCACCCGGTCGGGCCCGACGACCTCGTCGCCGCTGCCGAGCACGGTCACCCGCAGGCGCCGGTCGCAGAGCGCCTCGCCGAGCCCCATCGCCGCGATCGTCGCGATCTCGTGCGCCGCGACCCGGTGGCCGGCGGGCAGCAGCAGGTCGCCGCGGCGCACGTCCTCGGCGCGGGCGCGCACGAACGCCCCGGCCGGCGGGGGCGTCCGCGCGACGACCACGTCCCCGCGGTCGTCGGCGTCCTCCTTCCGCAGCACCGCGTCGAGCGCGTCCGGGAGGACGGCGCCGGTGGAGATGCGTATCGCCTCGCCCGGCCCGACGTCCCCCGTGAACGGGACACCCGCGCGGCTCTCCCCCACCAGCCGCAGCGGCCGCCCGCCGGCGGCGTCGGCGGCGCGCACCGCGAACCCGTCCATCGCCGAGTTCGTGAACGCGGGGTTGTCGACGCGGGCCCGCAGGTCGCGCGCCAGCCGCCGTCCGGTCAGCCCGTCGAGCGGCACCGTCTCCGGTTCCGGGAGCGGCGCCCGTGACCGCATCTCCTCGCGGGCCTCGTCGAACGTGACGTTCCGCAGGCTCATCCCAGGTCGCGCCTCAGCCGCAGCACCCGCGCGACGGCCGCCTCGGCCTCGACCCGGTCGAGGGTGCCCCTCCGGATCTCGCGGGACACGGCCCCCGCGGCGGTGACGCCGGGCGCGTACCCCGTGTGGATCAGCAGGTCGGACCCGGCCCCCGCGGCCCGCACCGCCACCGTCCCGGGACCCCCGACGGGGGCGAGGGCGGGGGTGTCGAGGGCGTCGGTCACGGTGACGCCCCCGAACCCGAGCTCGTCGCGCAGCAGGTCCGTGGAGATGGCGCGCGACAGGGCGGCGGGCCGTCCCGGGTCGAGCGCCGGGTAGACGGCGGTGCCGAGCATGACGACGGGGACGTCGTGGGCGATCAGCGCGCGGAAGGGGCGCAGGTCGACGCGGCGCAGCTCCTCCGCGCCGAGGCGGATCCGCACCGGCGCGACGTCGGTGGAGACCGTCGCCGCCCCGATGCCCGGGAAGTGCTTCGCGGCGGCGGCCACCCCGGCGTCGCGGAGCCCGGCGGCGAACGCGACGGTCACCGACGCCACGCGACCCGGCGCGGTCCCGAAGACGCGGCCGTCGCGGGCGAGCGCCGACCCGGGACGGGCGACGTCCGCGACCGGCGCGAGGTCGAGGTTCACGCCGACCCCCGCCAGCAGGCGCCCCGTCGCCCGGCCCGCGGCGCGGGTCGCGGCGACCCCGTCGGCGCCCATCCGCTCCGCCGAACGGGTCGGCGGGCCGTCGAGGCGCCGCACCAGCCCGCCCTCCTGGTCGATCATCACCAGCAGGGGCTCGTCGAGCGCGGCCGGCCGGCGGATCGCCTGGAGGCGCCGCACCAGGTCGCGCGCCGCCGCCCGCGTCGGCGTGTTGCCGCCGAGCAGGATCACGGCACCCGCCTCGCCCCGGCGGATGCGCCGCACCAGGTCGGCGGGCGGCCGGGTCCCCGGGAAGCCGAACACCATCCGCTGCCCGGCGAGCTGGGCGGGCGTCAGCTCGGCGAGCCGCGTCGGGGCGACCGAGGCCGGGGGCGCGCCCGCGGCGGCCCCGGCCAGGGTGAGGGCCACCAGGGCCCCGGCGACGCCCAGGATCAACCTGAATCCGTTGGAGATCGTGGATGCGGGGCGCGAGAGCGCCGCGTCAGGCGGGATTCGGCGTCGCACCGCGAGGGTGACCCCTGCGGTCGCGCCGAATCCCGTATGGCGCGAGCGATCTCGTGCATCCGCGCCGCGAGATGCGACGGGTTCAGGATGGGTCCCGGTCCCGCTCGGCGAATCCGAGGGAGGCCGAGTTGATGCAGTACCGCAGGCCCGTCGGCGCGGGGCCGTCGGGGAACACGTGCCCGAGGTGCGCGCCGCACCCGGAGCACACGGCCTCGACGCGCACCATCCCGTGGCTGCGGTCCTCGCGTCCCTCGACCGTCGCGGGGTCGGTGGGCTGGAAGAAGCTCGGCCAGCCCGTCCCCGACTCGAACTTCGTCTGCGCGTCGAACAGCGGCGTTCCGCAGCAGACGCAGGTGTAGACCCCGTCCTCGTGGTGGTCCCAGTACTCGCCCGTGAAGGCCCGCTCCGTGGCGCCCTGCCGGGCCACGGCGTACTGCTCCGGGGTCAGCCGCTCACGCCACTCGGCGTCGCGCGCATCCGTCTCGTCGGCCATGTCGCCTCCGGCATCGTCGGTGTCGTCCCGTCACCAATGTGGCACACGCCGGGTCCCCCGCGACCTCACGGCTGCAGGATCGGGTCCGGCGGGCCGACGAACCTGGTGTGACGCGACGCATCCTCCTGCCCGCCGCCGCCGCGCTGGCCCTCCTCTGGGGAGCCGGCGTGGCGGTGGCAGCGTCGCCGCCACCACCGCCTCCGCCCCCCGCCGTCCCGGCCCCGGCCGTCGCGCCCACCCCGGTGGCGCCCGCCGCCCCGGTCGCGCCCGCCCGGGGCGCCGCGCCCGTCGCCCCCGCCGCCCCGACCGGCGGCCTCGACGCCTGGGCGCTCCCCTCCGCGAAGCGGCTGTCGGCGCTCTGGCCCGAGCTGGCCGGCGCCGACCTGTCGCGCGACGCCACCCGCGGCGACCTCGACCGCGCGGTCGGCATCCTCACGGGCGTCGCCCCCGCCAGCCCCGACCCGGCCGCGCCGGCGAGCGCCTGGACCGTCAACCTGCGCATGGTCCGAGCCCTCGGCCTCGAGCCGGAGCTGCGCGGCCTGGCCCGCATCACGATCGCGAGCGGCCAGCGCCTGCGCATGCCCCGCAACGCGCCGAGCGAGCTCCTCGCCCGCGAGGCGGGACTCGTCTACAACCGGCCGGCCACGCAGGACGCCCGCGAGCGCTCCCGCGGCGAGGCCGTGCGCCTCGCCGACGTCGTCTACGCCCTCGACCGGGCACGGATGGTCGGCTCGTGGCAGCGCGCGAGGCTCGCCCGCTACCGCAGCATCAGCCTCCCCGCGATGACCCCCCAGCGGTTCGCGGCGGTGCAGGCGGCGTTCTGGCAGGTCGGCCAGCCCTACATCTGGGGTGGCGACTGGCCGGGCGTCCGCTCCCCCTGGGGCGCGCAGGGACACGGCGGCTTCGACTGCTCGGGTCTCGTGTGGTGGGCGTACAAGGGCCGGACCGCCGCCGCGCAGATGTCCCTCGGCACCGGCCTCCTCGGGCGCACCGCCGACGCGATGGCGTTCGAGCGCCCCACCGAGCGCGTCCCCGTCGCGGCCCTCGCGCCCGGCGACCTCGTCTTCTTCGGCGCGGGCGGCCCGGCGGCCCGCAAGGGCACGATAGGCCACACCGGCATCGCGGTCGGCAACGGCTGGATGATCCACTCCTCCGGCTCCCGGGCCGGCGTCGCGCTCAGCCACCTCGACGACTACTGGCCGTCGGCGACCGCGTTCGGACGTCGCATCACCCAGCTCGGTCCCTAGAGCCGGATCCGTCGCGCGGCGGTAGCCTGCGCCGATGCCGAAGGGTGCCGCCGACCCGCTCCGCCGCGAGATGGCGACGATGGTGCTCTACGTCGCCGTCGTGCTGCTCGCCACCGTCGTCGCGATCCCCTCCGGCGACCTCGCCGACGACGCCGAGGTGATTGCGATCCTCTGGGGCGCCGCGGCGGGGCTCGCCGCCGCCCACTGGTTCGCGTTCCACCTGGCGGCCCAGCTCTACTCCGGCGGGTCGGTCGAGCGGGAGGACGTCGTCAGCGGCGCGGCCCAGGTCGCCGCCGCCCTCGGGGTCGCGCTCGTCGCGACCCTCCCGATGCTGCTCTTCGGCGACCGGGTCGGCGCCGGCTCGGCCGTCATCGTTCTCGCCGGGATCATCGCCGCCATCGGGTACACGGCGTCACGCGCCGCGGGCCTGGGGCGGCACCTCGCGGTGCTGCGGGCCGCGGCGACCGTCGCCGCCGGGGTGGTGGTCGTGGCCGTCAAGGTCGCGCTCGGCCACTGACGACCGCCGCCGCCTAGCCGCTGCGCAGGAAGGCGAGCACCGCCAGCACCCGGCGGTGCGACCCCTCCGCCCGGCCGAGGCCGAGCCTGCGCTGCCTAAGCGGTTCGCGACCTCTAGACTTTCGCCATGCCTGACCAGTACAGCGCAAGCAAGAAGTCCCTAGCTGGACTTCTCTCGGGCAATGACATCTCCTCGATTGAAGTCCCGGACTGGCAGCGCTCCTATGCCTGGGACCGCGCAGAGCACGAACTCTTCTGGGCCGATCTGCAGGGTTTCGCAGACTCTTACCCGAGTGCGGACCTAATTGCCGACAGGGAGTACTTCCTCGGTTCGGTGGTTCTGGTCACGCGAACGGGTTCAGCTTTGTTGCTTGACGGTCAGCAACGGCTCGCCACTGCCACGATCCTTCTTTCGTCCATCCGGGACGCACTTCGTCCGCTACGCCCAGACGCAGCGGTTAGGACGCAGGACAGATACATCGCACGCTACGACGACGCACGGCAGGAGACGTCTTACGCTCTCACTCTTAGCCGGTTTGACCGCGAATTCTTCAGACAAGAGATTCAGGCACCTCGCGTGGAGGATTGGGTAGCACCGCGCGCCTCACTCGCGTCTCAGAAGCTCATCAGGAAGGCTCGGGCGTACTTTGATGCGGCGATAGCGGACTTGGGCGTTGGCGTTGCTCCGGACCACTACGCTCAGATAATCTTGTGGATTCGCACGGTGCTGACGGATCACATGTCCGTCATCGCCGTGACGAGCGACGATGAAGACAACGCTGCATCGGTGTTTGAAACGCTCAACGACCGCGGCATCGGTCTTTCTACGCCCGACCTACTCCGAAACCTACTCCTCCGGCGCGCCGCAGCAGCACACCGAGAGTCCATCATGGTCAACTGGGAGGACGTACAGGACCTTTCCGAGTACGGTGCGCCGCGGGTAGAGGATTTCATTAGACATTTCTGGACCTCTCGCTATGGCGATCCGAAGGCGAAGGCCCTATACCGTCTCATTCGACGACGTTTGGAACAGGACGACATTCAGTCTCTCGCGTTCAGCCAGCAATTGGCGGCCGACGCCGAAGTCTACGAGGGACTGCTCGCCGGCAGAGACGTTGATTCTGGATTCCAGTCAGTCCTTGCGTCCCTGCGGACTCTCCGCGCCCACGCTGCCTATCCTTTGCTTCTCAGTGCCAAGGCCACTTTGAGTCCCGACGGCCAAGTGGCCGTCGGACGGAGCGCGCTGAGCCTGATCGTCCGCCACTCGATCGTGGGACAACGTGAGGGGACCCTGCTCGAGGCTGTTCTTTACTCCGCCGCCGTCGCGCTGCGGACGTCGGCAGATGTCGTAGAGACCCGGCTAACTCTTGAGAGTTTTGCGCCGAACGATGCGGCGTTCGTAAGTGCCTTCTCGACGGTTTCGCTGGGCAGGATATTTCAAGCAGCATACGTGCTTCGCGGCCTCGAGGAGTATCTGAGGCCCGACGACAACGAGGTACAGACCCCGGCTAACGTGAACGTTGAGCATATTTATCCCAAGACTCCTGACGCCGAGGCCTGGGAGGCTTGGCCAGAGGACAGTGTTGACCACGTCAACAGGCTAGGCAACTTAACGCTGCTGGCTCAACGGCCGAATAAGGCGATACGTAACGGAGGCTTCGACCTCAAGAAGGAGAGGGCTTACGCGGCCTCGGCCCTTGTCCTGACGCGCAGCCTATTAGCTCACACTGAATGGACCCCCGCTGCCGTCGAGGAGAGGCAACGTGAACTGGCAGTGCACGCTCCTCGGATCTGGCCACTAGAGGTGAGCACGGGTCGCGTGTAGCTGCCGCGCTCTCTTTCACCCGCTGCGCAGGAAGGCGAGCACCGCCAGCACCCGCCGGTGCGACCCCTCCGCCCGGCCGAGGCCGAGCTTGCCGAAGATGTTCGAGACGTGCTTCTCGACGGCGCCCTCGGTGACGACGAGCGCCGCGGCGATCGCGCCGTTGGACCGCCCCTCCGCCATCAGCTCCAGCACCTCCCGCTCCCGCGGGGTCAGCTCCCCCACCGGCGACGCCGGCCCGCGGCGGGCGACGAGCTGGGAGACCACCTCGGGGTCGAGGGCCGTCCCCCCCGCCGCGACCCGCCGGACGGCGTCGACGAAGTCCGCGGGGTCGGCGATCCGCTCCTTCAGCAGGTAGCCGATCCCCCCGGCCCCGTCGGCGAGCAGCTCGACGGCGTAGGTCTGCTCGACGTACTGGGAGACGACGAGCACGGCGGTGCCGGGGACCCGCCGCCGGGCCTCGAGCGCGGCCCGCAGTCCCTCGTCGCGGAACGACGGCGGCAGGCGCACGTCGACGACCGCGACGTCGGGGCGCTCGCGGACGACCGCCTCCACGAGGGCGTCGCCGTCCTCGACGGCGGCGACGACCTCCATGCCGTTGTCGCGGAGCAGGCGGACGATGCCGTCGCGGAGCAGCGCCAGGTCCTCCGCGATCACGACGCGCACGGGATCACCGCCTCGATGGTCGTGCCCGCCCCGGCCGGGCTGGTGACGCGCAGCACCCCGTCGTGGGCCTCGACCCGGCGCCGCATCCCGACGAGGCCGTCCCCGTCGGGGTCGGCCCCGCCGACGCCGTCGTCGGTGACGCGCACGCGCAGCCGGTCGCGGTCGCGGACGACGGCGACCTCCATCGCGGTGGCGCCGCTGTGCTTCGCCGCGTTCGCGATGGCCTCCGACACGACGAAGTAGGCGGCGGCCTCGAGGGGCGGGTCGAGCCGTTCGCGCACGTCCACCTCCAGCCGCAGCGGGATGCGGCTCGCGCCCGAGAGCGACCCGAGCGCGGCGGCGAGGCCGCGATCCGTGAGGACCGCCGGGTGGATCCCCCGCGCCAGGTCGCGCAGCTCGACGAGGGCCCGCTTGGCCTCCTCGTGCGCCCCGGTGACCAGGGTGCGTGCCTCGTCGGGCGCGCCGTCGAGCTTCTCGCGCGCCATGCCGAGGTCCATCGCGAGCGACACCAGCCGCGCCTGCGCGCCGTCGTGCAGGTCGCGCTCGATGCGCCGCAGCTCCGCGGCCTGGGCGTCGACCGCCCCGGCCCGGGTGGCCGTGAGGGTGTCGATGCGCTCGGCCATCTCGTCGCGCTCCCCGACGCCGAGCACCACCCGCAGGGCGTGCAGGCCGACGATCACGGCGAGCCCGATCAGCACCCACACCGGCCAGAAGTACGACCCCGGGGTGGTGAAGAGCCAGATCGCGACCGTGAACGTCCCCATCGCGCCGCAGACGCCGGCGGTGCGGGCCAGCGCCACCCCGCGCGGCCCGGCGTCGGGCAGCGCCCACGGGGCGCCGACGATGACGGCGTGGATCGCGAGGATCGTCCCGAGCGGGACGAGGGTCCAGAACGGCCAGAAGTAGCCGCCGGGCGTCGTGGCAACCCAGATCACGACGAGGATCAGGTTGACGGCGGCGTACGCCGCGGCGTGGAACCCGAGCCCGCGCATCGCGTTCCGGCCCGGCCGCGGGACGCGCACGCCCGGCCCGCGCGGCGGCCGCCGCGGCGCGGGGTCCGTCGCGGGCCCGAGGACGCCCCGCGCGATCCGGATCCAGAGCTCGCCGACGGCCTGCACCAGCGGCACCGACAACGCGAGCACCAGCAGCCCGAGCGGCAGCACGAGGATCGCCTCGGTCAGCGTGTCGACCGACCAGATGCCGATGTCGATCGGCGATGCGTGGAAGAAGGTCACCGCGGCGGTCATCTGGACGCCGGCGCCGACCACCGCGATGACGAGCACCGCGAGCGGCAGCCCGACGACGAACCGCAGCATCAGGAACGCCTGGTCGCGCCAGCTCGCCGCGTCGGTCGCCAGCGACCTCAGCGTCGCGAGGAGCGAGCCGCGGTGCAGCCCGTGGCCGGGGCGCGCGGTGCGCACCCCGACCAGCGACTCCATCAGCCGGCGCTCGAGCTCGGCGAACACGCGGGCCCCCGCGGCCACCCCGAACAGGATGGGGAGGCCGAGGAGGGTGATCGCCAGGCCGAGGCCGAGCGACCACCCGACGACGAGGAACACGAACCAGGCGGTGCCGAGCGGGATCGCGCTCGCGAGGAGCGCGAGGCGCCGCGGGGCGCGGCCGTCCCGGAGCGGCGCGATGACGTGGCGGTGGACGAGGCTCATCGCAGGCCACCGATCGTACGAGCCGCCGGCCGGGGGCGCACCCGAACGACCCGCGCGAGCCCGTGCGGCATCGTCCAGTTGCGTTCCCCGGCGAGGCGCATCAGCGCGGGGACGATGAGGCACCGCACGAGGAGGGCGTCGACCGCGACGGCCGCGGCGAGGCCGAACCCGAACTCCTTCATGCCGACGTCCGAGCCGGCGATGAACCCGCCGAACGCGACGATCATGATCATCGCCGCGGTCCCGACGACCCGGCCGGTGCCCGCCAGCCCGCCGCGGACGGCGTCGATGTTGGCGGCGCCGTCGTCGCGCAGCTCGCGCATCCGCTCCACCAGGAACACCTGGTAGTCCATCGAGATGCCGAACAGGAACGCGAACAGCATCACCGGCACCCACAGCGCGATGCCGCGGACGTCGTGGTCGACGCCGAGGATCCCCCCGCCGAACCCTCGTTGGAAGACGAGGTACAGCAGGCCGTACGTCGCGAGGAGCGACACGCCCGACAGCACGACCGCCATCAGCGGGATCAGCCACGACCGGAACGCCCGCATCAACGCGACGAGCGTCAGCACCAGCACACCCGCCACGAGCCAGGGGAACGGCCCGTAGAGCGCGTCGGTGAACTCGTTCGTGACGGCGGGGGCGCCGGTCAGCAGCACCTCGCCGCCGGGCACGATCGCGGCGACGTCCTCCTTGCGGTCGGACATCAGGGCGTTCAGCGCCCGCGCCGAGGGCGACATCTCGTCACCGTGCGGCGCGACCTGCATGAGGGCGAACCGGCCGCTCGCGTCGACGAGCCCCTGCCCGGCCGCGGCGCGGAACGCCGCGGGGTCGGTGGTGGTCGGCCACGTGACGCCGCTGACGACGCCCGCCTCGGCCCGCAGGCCGTCCGCGACGCCGGCGAGCGACGAGATGGTCGCCGGGTCGTAGGCGCCGCCGGGGCGGCCGGTGTCGATGACGTAGACGTTCGGGTTGAAGGTCCCGCCGAGCTCGTCGCGCACCAGCAGCCCCGCCTGCGTGGACTCGAGGCCGGGGGAGTCGGCGAGCTGGTCCTGGTGGATGCTCATGCCGCCGGACTGGCCGGCGAGCGCCAGGAGGCCGACGAGCACCACGGCCGCGACCGGGATCGCCCGGCCGGTGACGGCCCGGGCGATCGGACCCCAGACGGCCGCCTCCCGCAGGCGCCAGCGCCGCGAGTAGACGCGCAGGGAGTCGACGCGCGGCCCGAGGGCGGCGAGCGTCGCCGGAAGGATGGTGAGGGCGCACAGGACGGCGGCGACCGGCACCAGCATCCCGCCGACGCCGAGCGACCGCATGAACGGGACGGGCAGCGCGACGAGCACCGCGAGGCCGATCGCGACGGTGACGCCCGACAGCAGCACGGCGCGGCCGGCGGTGGCGACGGTCCGCCCGGTGGCGGTCACGCGGTCCGCGCCGCCCCGGATCTCGTCGCGGAAGCGGGAGACGACGAGCAGCGAGTAGTCGACGCCGAGGGCCACGCCGACGAGCGTGATGACGTTGGTGACGAGGTCGGCGATCTCCATCCCCTGACCGGCGACGTAGGTCCCGGCCATCGCGAACGTGATCGCGACGCCCGCCATCAGCAGGGGCAGCAGGGCGCTGACGGCGCTGCCGAAGAAGACGAGCAGGATCAGCAGCGCGACCGGCAGCACGATCATCTCGGCGCGGGCGAGGCTGTCCTCGACGCCGGGCTCGATGTCGTGGCTCATCGCGGCGTCGCCGCCGACGAGGGTCGGGGAGAAGCCGGGCGGCGTCCCGATCGCGTCCCGGATCGCGGGGACGAGGTCCATCGCCTCCTGCTCGCCGAGGGGGTACGAGAGGGTCGCGAAGGTCATGTGGCCGTCCTGGCCGACCATGTCGCGGCTGCCGGTGTCGAAGTACGACACGACGCGCGTGCCGGGCACGAGCGCCGCGGCGCGGCCGAGCGCCGCCGTGACCGCCGCCCGGTACCCGGGGTCGTCGACGGTCAGGGTCGGGTGCCGGAACACCGGCTGCACGTCGGAGGTCTCCCGTCCATCGGAGAAGTGCTCCTCGACGAGCGCGATCCCGCGGGCCCCCTCGGAGCCCGGCATCGACTGCTCGGAGGTGGTGACCTCGCCGAGCCGGCCGGAGAGGACGACGGCCCCGACGAGCAGGACCAGGAACAGCGGGATGACGATCCAGCGGCCACGGGCCATGCGGCGTCCGTGGCGTTCGAGCAGCGGGGGTCGCGGGGGTGGCATGGGGCTCCTCCCAGGGGTCGGCGGGTGCACCCCGACCCTCGGTCAGCGGCGCCCGCGGTCCCATGGGGGGTCCCGGCGTCCCGCGCTCCCGGCTCCCGGCGTCCCGGGGGTGGGGTTGTCCCCACCCCGTGGACGCCCGGTCCTCCCGCCGGCGTCCGCCCGCACGTGGGCGATCAGGGCGCGAGGACCTCGCAGCCCGCGGCGGCCGCGGCGACCATGAGCGCCTCCACGTCCGGCTCGCCGGCGGCCGGCGGGAGGGTCCGGGAGGGCGCCGGGACGCTCGTCGCGCGGACGAACCCCTCGAACCCGCCCGGCGTGCAGATGAAGAGCATCCGGCACCCCTCGGGGCCGGCCGTGTAGCGGTGCGGCACGTCGCGCGGGCCGACGGCCAGCCCACCCGGCCCCAGCTCGACCCGCGCGTCCCCCACCTCGATCGTCACCGACCCCTCGATGACGTAGAAGGTCTCGTCCTCGCGGTGGTGCACGTGCAGCGGCGTGCGCTCCCCCGGCGGGGCCGTCACCTCGATCACGCTGAGCGCCCCGCCCGTGTGCCCGGCGCCCGCCAGGATCACGGCGAGGCCACCGAGCCACCACCGCGCCTCCCCCGTCGCCGCCCTGTCGACCGTGCGCTGGTCCATCTCCGCCTCCCGTGGTCGTGACGGACCGGACGCTAGAGCGGGTCGCGGGGCGTGTCCCTCCCAGGAAGGTGGTAATACGATCGGGCCGTGGGTCGGCTCGCCGAGGAGCGTGCGCGGATGCGGATCGCCGGGTTGGCGACCCGCGGCGGAGACCTGGTCTCGCTCTGGCGCGAGGCGACGGAGGTGATCGCCCCCCTCGTCCCCCACATGCACTCCCCGTGCTGGTTCACCCTCGACCCGGCGTCGCTGCTGGCCACGAGCCACTACGAGCAGGGCATCCCCGAGATCCCGCCGGAGTGGCTCGTGCACGAGTACGCCGTGGACGACGCCCTCAAGATGGACGCCGTCGCGCGCTCCCCCCGCGGCGCGGCGACGCTGCACGAGGCCACCGGGGGGGACCCCTCCGCGTCGATCGCCTGGACGCTCTACATGCAGCCGTACGGCGCCGAGCAGGAGTTGCTCGTGGCGCTGCGGACCCCGGCCGGCGACACCTGGGGGATGCTCGGCCTCTACCGCGAGCCGGGGGACCCCGTGTTCTCCGAGGGGGAGATCGGCTTCCTGCGCGCCGTCGCCCCGGACCTGGCGGCGGGGGTGCGGCGGGCGCTGCTCATCGGCGAGGCCGCCGACGGCGACGGGCCGGATGCGCCGGGCGTCGTGGTGCTCGACACGTCCGGCGGGGTGGCCTCGACGACCCCGGCGGGGGAGCGCTGGCTCGCCCTCCTGCCGGGCGGGGGACCCGACGGGCCGCTCCCCGCGGCGGTGCGCGCCGTCGCCGGTCGCGCCCTGCTCGCCGATCGCGACCACCCGGCGGTCGCGCGGGTGCGCACCGTGGACGGGCGGTGGGTGCTGCTGCACGGCGCGGAGATGGAGGTCGAGGGGCGACGCCGGGCGGCGGTCATCGTCGAGCCCGCCCACCCCGCCCGCATCTCCCCGCTCCTCATGGCCGCGTACGGCCTCACGTCCCGCGAGCGGGACGTCACCCGCCTCGTCCTGCAGGGACGCTCGACCGACGAGATCGCCGCCGACCTCGTGGTGTCGCCCCACACCGTGCAGCAGCACCTCAAGAGCGTCTTCGAGAAGACCGGCGTGCGCAGCCGCCGGGAGCTTGTCGCCGGGGTCTTCTTCGCCCACTACGAGCCGCGCCTGCGCGACAACGAACGGCGGGTCGGGCGCGGGGCGCCGGTCCGCGGCGGGCCGGTGGCGGCGCCGCGCCCCGGCCCGGTGTGACCGGCGCCCGACGGGCCGGGGTCAGGCGCTCAGGCTGGGCTCGCCGAGGTTCGCGAGCCGGGCGTTGTGGCGGTAGTCGATCGGGACGGTGATGAGGGCGGGGCCGCCGTCCTCGAACGCCGACGCGAGGGCCGCGCCGAGGGCGGCGCCGTCGGTCGCCTCGCGGTGGGTCCAGCCGAAGGCGCGGGCGAGGTCGGGCCAGGCGGGGTTGCCGAAGTGGATGGCGTGGGTGCGGCCGAAGCGGCGCTCCTGCTTCCACCCGATGACCCCGTAGGCGCCGTCGACCCAGACGACGACCACCACCGGCAGGCCGAGGCGGGTGGCGGTCTCCATCTCCTGCACGTTCATCATGAAGCCGCCGTCGCCGGACACCGTCACGACGCGGCGGTCCGGCATGGCGAGCGTCGCCGCGATCGCCCCCGGCAGGCCGATCCCCATCGTCGCGAAGCCGTTCGAGATGATGATGGTGTTCGGCTCGTACGCCGGGAAGAGCCGGCCGAGCCAGAGCTTGTGGGCCCCGACGTCCGAGATGAGGATGTCCTGCGGGCGCATCGCCCCGCGGATCGCGGAGATCGCCGCCTGGGGGCTGACGACGCCCGGCCGCTCGGCGGACGCGCCCAGCTCGGTCGCGACGGCCACCCGCAGCCGCGTCGCGTAGGGGGGCTCGTCCCCCGCCGGCAGCTCCGCCTGCAGCGCCTCGAGGGTGTCGGTGACGCCCGCGACGATCTCGACCTCGGGGATGTAGTGCTGGTCGACCTCGGCGGGGCGCGCGTCGACGTGGATGATCCGCTTCGCGTTGTCGGGGTTCCACGCCGCGGGGCCGAACTCGACGAGGTCGTAGCCGACGCAGATGACGACGTCCGCCTCGTCGAGGCCCGCGGAGATGCTGTCGCGGGCCTGCAGGCCGACGGCCGGCAGCGAGAGGCGGGAGCGGTCGTCGAGCGCGCCCTTGCCCATGAACGTCGGGGACGCCGGGATGCCGGTGTGCGCGCAGAACGCCCGCAGCGCCGGGGACGCGCCGGTGCGGATCACGCCGTTGCCGGTGAGGACGATGGGGCGGCGGGCGCTGCGGATGATCGCGGCGGCCTCGCGCACCGCGGCGTCGTCGGGGAGGCTCGCCGCGGGGACGCTCGACCCGAGGGGGCGCATCCGCGCCGGCAGCTCCGCGGCCGCGATCGTCTCCGACAGCTCCAGGTGCGTCGGCCCGGGGCGCTCCGCCTGCGCCAGCTTGAAGGCCTTGCGGACGACCTCCGGGACCGTCTCGGGGCGCTCGATGCGGGCGTTCCACTTCGTGACGGGGCGCAGCATGTCGACGACGTCGACGTACTGGTGGCTCTCCTTGTGGACGAGGTCGAGCTTCACCTGGCCGGTGATCGCGACCATGGGCGCGTAGTCGAGGTACGCGTCGCCGATGCCGGTGATCAGGTTCGTCGCGCCGGGACCGAGGGTGCCGAGGCAGGTGCCCGCCCGCCCCGTGAGGCGCCCGTGGACGTCGGCCATGAACGCGGCGCCCTGCTCGTGGCGGACGATCACGATCTCGATCGTCGAGCGGCTGAGCTGGTCGACGATCTCCAGCGTCTCCTCCCCGGGGATCGCGAAGATCCGCTCCACGCCCTCGGCCTCGAGGCATCGCACCATCAGCTCTGCCGCCTGCACGTGGGGCTCCCCCGGTTGTCCGCGCGTTCAGGCCAGGGTACCCGCGGGGATAATCTGCGCAACGTCCGTCCACGACGAGATGGGGTTCGACCGATGGCGATCCACAGCCCGGCGCTCGACCGGGGGCAGCCCACCGGCCTCCTGCTCGGAGGCGCCTTCGACGACCGCAACGAGGACCTCGCGGTCCACAACCCCTACACGGGCGAGACCATCGCGACCGTCTCGGTGGGGACCGAGGAGGACGTCGCCACGGCCGTCGACGGCGCCCGCGAGCACCTGCCCCCTCCCCCGTCGGCCGAGCGCGCGGCGATCCTCGACCGCGCCGCCCGCCTCGTGTCCGAACGTTCCGAGGCGTTCGCCCGGACGATCTGCCTCGAGGCCGGCAAGCCCATGAAGCAGGCGCGCGCCGAGGCCGCCCGCTGCGTCGACACCCTCACCTTCTCCGCGCTCGAGGCCCGCAACCTGGCGGGCGAGATGGTGCCGATGGAGGCCAGCACCGCCGGCGCCGGCAAGGTCGCGATGATCCTGCGCGAGCCGATCGGCGTCGTCGGCGCGATCTCGCCGTTCAACTTCCCGCTGAACCTCGTGTGCCACAAGCTGGCGCCCGCGATCGCCTCCGGCTGCCCCGTCGTGCTGAAGCCGGCGTCGTCGACGCCGCTGTCGGCGCTGCTCCTCGCCCGCACGTTGTCCGAGGCCGGGCTGCCGCCCGGGTTCCTGTCGGTCGTGGTCGGCGGCGGCGGCACCGTCGGCAACGCGATCGTCGACCACCCCGACGTCCCCATGATCTCGTTCACCGGCTCCCCGCCCGTCGGGTGGGGGATCCGCCAGCGCCAGCCGCGCAAGGAGGTCGCGCTGGAGCTCGGCAACTCGACGCCCGTGATCGTCGAGGCCGACGGCGACCTCGAGACGGCGGCGCGCAAGCTCGCGGTGTCGGGCTTCACCCACGCCGGCCAGTCGTGCATCTCGGTGCAGCGCGTCTACGTCGCCCGCGAGGCGCTCGACCGCTTCCGCACCCTCTTCATCGACGCCGTCGAGGCGCTCGTCGTGGGCGACCCGATGGACGACGACACCGACGTCGGCCCCGTCATCGACGAGGACAACCGCGACCGCATCGCCGGATGGATCGACGAGGCGCGCCGCAGCGGGGGCGAGGTGCTCACCGGCGGCGAGGTCGTCGACGGGCTCCTGCGCCCCACGGTCATCGAGGGCATCTCCCCCGACATGAAGGTGTCGTGCGAGGAGGTCTTCGGCCCGGTCGTCGGCCTCGCCGCGTACGACTCCATCGACGAGGCGATCGACCTCGCCAACTCGTCGCCGTTCGGCCTGCAGGCGGGCATCTTCACCGCCCGCACCGACGCCGCGATGTCGTGGGCCCGCCGCCTCCACTTCGGCGGCGTCCTCATCAACGAGACCCCGACGTTCCGCGCCGACCAGATGCCGTACGGCGGCGTGAAGGACAGCGGCAACACGCGCGAGGGACCGCGGTTCGCGGTGCGCAGCATGACCGAGCCGAAGCTCGTCGTGCTGCAGCTCCCCGAGGACTGACGGAGGGAGAAGCGCGGAGAGGGCGGGGTCCCGCCCGCCCTCTCCGGAGCGTCGACGGCCGGGTGCCCTCCGGACGCCGATCGGAGGCGCGTCGAGCCAAAGGTGGTGAGACCCCCGGTCGCGCACGCCGTCCCGCATCAGGGTCATCGACCCCGCGGCCGATCGGTTTATCCCCCGTATGAGGGATATCGATCGCCTCGCGCCGACGGGCGCGACACACCCCGCCCCGGAATCCTGGCCCCCGGGAGGATGAGGGGTCGGCCGGCGATCGCCGAAGAGGGATGGGATGGACCCCCACCCCCACGCCGCGGGCCGGCGACGGCACCGTCCCGCCGCCTGGCGCGGCCGCCCGCCCGCCGCGCGGGGGCGGCCCGACGGCTCCCGCGACATCGAGGTCGCCCACGACATCGCCCGCGCGGTCGGCGGGATCGTCGACCTCGACCAGGTGTTCCGGACCGCCGTCGAGGCCCTCGCCGACCACCTCGGCGACGACGGCGTCGCGATCCTCCGCTGCGACGACCACGCCCGGCGCCTGCTGCTCGCCGCGTCCGCCGGGCCCCTGCGCATCGACGCCGACTACGTCCAGGACCTCGACAGCGGCCTCCTCGGCCACGCCGTCCGGTCGGGCCGGCCCGTCGTCACGGGCGACGCGGCGAACGACCCGCGCTGCGTCCGGGCGCCGGGCATGGAGTCGCTGCGCTCCGAGGTCGTGATGCCCCTCCGCACACGCGACGGCTCCGTGCGCGCCGTCCTCGACGTCACGTCGTCGCGGCGCGCGCGCTTCGGGCCGCGCGAGGTGTCGCTGCTCGGCACCGTGGCCGCCGCGCTCGAGGGCGGCATCACCGCGGCGGGGCTCTACCAGGACCTCGGTGACCGCGCGGCCCGCGACCCCCTCACCGGGCTGCCGAACCACCGCGTCTTCCACGAGCGGCTCGAGGTGGAGGTGGCCCGCGCCGCCCGCCACGGACGGCCCCTCAGCGTCGCCCTCATCGACCTCGACCACTTCACGCTCGTCAACGACGCCCACGGCCACCAGTCGGGGGACCGCGTCCTCGTCGAGGTCGCCGCCCGCCTGACGGCGCTCGCGCGCGCCGAGGACGTCGTCGGGCGGGTCGGCGGCGAGGAGTTCGCGCTGATCCTCCCCGAGAGCGACGCGCTGTCGGCGTACGCGGCGGCGGAGAGGGCCCGCAACGCCGTGGCCGCGACGCCGTTCGGCGAGGTCGGGCCGCTGACGGCCTCCATCGGGATCTGCGACATGACACATGCCTCCACCAGCGCGGAGCTCCTGCGCCTCGCCGACGGCGCCCTCTACTGGGCGAAGGCCCACGGCCGGGACGTGACCTACCTCTACTCCCCCGACGTCGTGCACGAGCTCTCGGCCGAGGAGCGCGCCGAGCGGCTCGAGCGCGCGCAGGCGCTCGCCGCGCTGCGGGCCCTGGCGCGCGCGGTGGACGCGAAGGACCGGTCGACCCGCGAGCACTCGACGCGGGTCGCGTCCCTCGCGCACGCCCTCGCCCGGCGGCGCGGGTGGAGCCCCGAGGACGCCCGCGACCTGCGCCGCGCCGGGCTGCTGCACGACGTCGGCAAGATCGGGGTGCCCGACGCGATCCTCCTGAAGCCGGGGCCCTTGACGCCCGACGAGACCGGGCGGGTGCGCGACCACGCCGCCCTCGGCGCCGAGATCGTCGCGGAGCTGCTCCCCGACGCGCAGGTCGCGTGGGTCCGCCACCAGGAACGCTGGGACGGCGCCGGGTACCCGGACGGCATCGCCGGGGACACGATCCCCGAGGGTGCCCGCCTGATCGCCGTCGCCGACGCCTGGGACGTGATGACGTCGGACCGGCCGTACCGCGCCGCCCTCGCGCCGGCGGTCGCCGAGGCCGAGATCCTCCGGCTCACCGGGAGCCAGTTCTGCCCGGACGCCGTCGCGGCACTCCGCGCCGTGCTCGCCGCGGGCGACCTGGTCGTCGACGCCGCCGAGGAGCGGCCGTGGGCGCTGTCGGGCCTGCGCGTCTGACGGACGCCCCCCGCGGTGCGGTCGGTTCGGCGGAAGCCGATGGATCGCACCCGCCGCCATCCCCCGGACGGGGCGGGGGTACGCGTCCGTTCAGGTCATCGTCAGGAGACCCGTCGGACACTCGGACCGGCGGACGGGCGTCGCCCACCGGGCCCGCGCCGGCCGCCCGGAGCACGGGAGCGGATGTGGGCACGGGATCCGGAACGACGATCCGGCGACGCGCGTCACCACGCGACGCCGCCCCACGCAGCGCCCACGCGAGCCCGTGGCACGCTCACCGCACCAGGAGGCGAGACGCCATGCCCGGCCTCGTCGAGGACGACGAGGGGACGCGGAACGACGGGACACCCCCCGTTGCCCGCGAGTGGTACCCCGACTACGAGGGACAGGACTGACACCGGACCCCGTCCGTCCCCGCCGCCGCGGGGACGGACGGAGGATTCCCCGCGCACGGTCCGGCGGGCTACCGTAGACGGGTCGCCCGGATCGACTCCGCGAAGGGGAGCCCCATGAGGTCGTTGTCCGCTGGATGCGCCGCGCTCGCGGCCGCCCTCGCCCTGCTGGCCGGCTGCGCCTCCGACGACCCGCCCGACGCGGCGGCGCCGGCGACGGCCGCGACCACCGGCGCCGACACCGCCGGGCGCGCCGGGACGGACCACGTCGCGACCGACCACGACGGCCACGCCATCGGCCCGGTCACGTACGAGGGCGGCACGATCAGCCCCGTCCGGCAGGCGCCACCGCTGAAGCTGCGCGACATCGACGGCCGCATGGTCGACATCCGCGACCTGCGCGGCGCGCCCGTCCTCGTCACGTTCGTCTACGCCAACTGCCCGGACGTCTGCCCGCTGATCATGAACAGCCTCGCGGAGGCGCGCCGCGACGCCGGGAAGGCCGGGAGGGCCACCCGCGTGATCGCCGTGTCCGTCGACCCGGCGGGCGACACCCCCGCCGTGGTGCGCCGCTTCCTCGACCAGCGCGGGGTCGCCGGCTTCGTCGACTACCTGATCGGCTCCCGTCCGGCGCTGGAGCGGACGTGGGCGGACTGGGGCGTCGCGACCGACGTCCCGACGGACGACCCGGAGCTCATCGAGCACACGTCGCTGATCTACGGCGTCAGCGCCTCGGGCGAGCTCGTGACCGCCTACCCCGTCGGCTTCGAGTCCGCGGCCGTCGCCCGGGACCTGCCCCGCCTGGCGGCCTCCTGAGCCACCGGCGGCGGCCCGCGTCGGCGCGGCGGGGAAAAGCAGGGGGCTCGCGACCGGAGAGGAGGTCGCGAGCCCTCCTCGGACAATGTTGCGCCGACCCCCTGAATGCATCCTGAACAGCACCGCTCCCCGCGGAGCGCGCGCCCCCGCGACCGCGAACCTGAACGTGACCTGAACACCGCTGGATCCGCGCGCCCGGGCGGGTTTCCGCCTCTGGCGGAACGCGACGATCGGCACGTACGATCGCCGCGACGTCGCCCCGCCAGAGAGGCGGAACCCGGCCCGCGGCGCGCGAGAGGGGGGTGCAGGATGAACGAGCCCAGGCGGTGGTCATGGCGAGGGGCGGTGGCGGTCTGCGCCGGCCTGGCCGTGGGACTGCTCGCGCCGTCCCTCGCGGCGGGGGCACCGGCATCGGTCACGGCGGGCGGCTTCAACGGCCCGCTGGCGGTCGGGTACAACACGTTCCATCCACGGACCGTCACCGTGGAGCAGGGCGGCTCGGTGAAGTTCCTCATCGAGGGCTTCCACACGGTCACGTTCCCGAAGAAGGGGACCAAGCTCATCCCGCTCGTGCTCCCGGGGTCGGCGCAGAACCCGGTCACGAACGACCCGGCGGGGCAGCCCTACTGGTGGGGCGGGACGACCCCGGCCCTCGGCATCAACCCCGTCGCCCCGGCGCCCTCGGGCGGCACCAAGGTCACGGGCGCACGCACGGTCAGCTCGGGCTTCGTCGGAGGACGCCGGCCGAGCTTCACCGTCACGTTCCCGAAGACCGGCTCCTTCCAGGTGCGCTGCATCGTGCACCCCCGGATGCGCGGGACGGTGAAGGTCGTGAAGAAGGGCTCCGCCGCGGCCGACACGGCCGCCGAGGTGGCCCGCAGGGCGAAGCGCGACGAGGCCGCCGACCTGAAGGCCGCGAAGCGCACGGCGCGCACCGCCGGTGCCCGGGCGGCCACGGCCCCCGTGCTGATCGGCCCCGGCGACAGCCGCCAGGAGGCGTTCCGGTTCTTCCCCGCGGCGTCGACCGTCGCCCCGGGCGGGACCGTGCTGTTCCGCATGGCGGGCGCGAACGAGATCCACACCGTCACGTTCGGGCCGAGCGCATTCCTGGACGCGGTCGGCAAGCGCACCTTCGAGGGGCAGGGCCTCGCGCTCGACCCCGAGGGGGCGTACCCGAGTGACCCGCCGCCGGCGGTCCCCTCGTACCTGCCCACCCTCCACGGCAACGGGTACCTCAACAGCGGGGTCCTGACGGAACCCGGCGACCCGGGGACGCACGACTTCCGGGTGACCTTCCCGGTCGCGGGCGTCTACCAGTACCGCTGCCTCGTCCACTCGGACATGAGGGGCCAGGTCACTGTCGGATAGGCGCGTCCGGACCGCACCCCGTCCGTCCTCCGTGACGGACGGGGGCGTCCCGGCCACCCACGGCCGGGCGGCGCCCCGGTGATCGCCGCCGCCGTCGCCCACCCGCCGCCGGAGACCGGCGCCGCGCTGACGCGGACGGTGTCGATGGACGACGCGGGCTTCTCACCCGCCGCCCTGGTGGCCGCGCCGGGCACGGCGATCACCTGGGTCAACGTGGGCCGCAACCGCCACACCGTCACTGCCGGTGACGGCGCCTTCGGCTCGGGCGGCCTCGCCCCCGGGGCCTCCTTCCGGCTGACGGCCCCCGCGACCACCGGCGTCTACGCCTACCACTGCTCGTTCCACGGCTACATGCGGGGGACGCTGACCGTCTCGCTCGTGTCGCTCACCACGCCCCCCACCGTCATCGCCGGGCGGCGGCCGATGCTCGCCGGCGTCGTCCCCGGCGTCGCCGCAGGCACCGTCGTCCGCGTCGAGCGGCGGGTGCCGGGGGCGTGGGTGGAGGTCGGCGCCGCCGCCGTCGACGCCGCCGGCGGGTACCGCATCAGCGGGCCGGCGCTGACCGGTCGCACCGCGTTCCGCGCCGTCGTCGGCGACGACCTCAGCCCGAGCGTCCGGGCGACCGCACGCCCCCACGTCGCGGTGCGCCGCACCGGGCCGCGGCTGCGGGTGGCGGTCGAGCCGGCAGGTGGCGCCCACCACGTCCACCTGGAGCGCCTCGACCTCGACACGTACCGCTGGACGGAGGTCGCGACGCGACCGCTCGCGGCGGGCCGCGCCGCCTTCCGCCTGCGCGC
This sequence comes from Miltoncostaea oceani, assembly GCF_018141545.1. Taxonomy (GTDB): domain Bacteria; phylum Actinomycetota; class Thermoleophilia; order Miltoncostaeales; family Miltoncostaeaceae; genus Miltoncostaea; species Miltoncostaea oceani. The sequence continues at coordinate 2,412,853 of NZ_CP064356.1, forward strand.
CCCGGGGGTCTACCGGGCGGCCGTCCCCGCGCACCGCGGCCTGGAGGCCGCCGCCTCGCGGGACGTCCCGTTCCGCGCCGCCGCCTTCCGGCAGTAGCCCCCCGTCACCGCCCGCGGGCGGCGTCCGCCCGGCGCATGCGGGCGACCTCGGCGGCGTCGCGCTCCTCGATGCGCGCGGCCTCCTCGAGGATCGGCCGCAGGTCGTCGGCGGGGATGACGACCGCCCCGGACGCGTCGGCGTAGACCTGGTCGCCGGGGACCACCGTCACCCCGCCGACGGCGACGGGCACGTCGGCGGCCCACGGCATGATCACGTCGCCGCCCTGGCGCACCGTCTCGCCCCGGCACCAGGCGGCGAGGCCGAGGTCCACGACCTCCGCGAAGTCGCGCAGCCGCGCGTCGGCGACGAGCCCCGCGAGCCCGAGGTTCGCGAGCCGCGAGAGCTTCTTCCCGCCGGCGACGGGCTGGTCGGGATGGCCCCAGCTCGACACCACCAGCACGCAGCCCTCCGGGTCCCGGCCCGCGACGGCCGCGTCGAGCAGGGCCGAGAAGTCGTGGCGGGCGGCGTCGAGCAGGTCGGCCCGCAGCGGCATGAACTGCATCGTCACCGCCGGGCCGAGCAGTCCCCGCTCCGGGGCCGGGCTGACGAGGTCGGTCACGTGCGCCCGGTGGCCGTGCCGCCGCATCATCGCGTCGCAGATCGCCGAGCAGCTCACGGCCGCCGCGATCGCCCGCAGGTCGTCGGGGACGCCCCCGCCGGCGGCCGGCAGGGTCAGGCCCCGGTGTGGCGGCTCAGCACCAGGCAGGCGTTGTGCCCGCCGAAACCGAACGAGTTCGAGGCCGCGTGGGCGACCTGCACGGCGCGCGGCTCGAGGACGTGGTCGAACGGCGCCTCGGGGTCGGGGTCGCGCAGGTTCAGCGTCGCCGGCAGCAGGTCGCGTGCGAAGGCCATCAACGTCGCCACGGCCTCGACGCCGCCGGCACCGCCCAGGGCGTGCCCGTGGGCCGACTTGGTGGAGGAGATCGCCGCGCCGCCGAGGCCCGCGCGGGTCAGGGCGCGCGACTCCGCGATGTCGCCGGCCATCGTCGAGGTGGCGTGGGCGTTGACGTACCCGACGTCGGCGGGCGTCAGGCCGGCGTCGGCGATGGCGATCGCCATCGCCCGGGAGGGGCCCTCGCCGGTCGCGTCGGGGTCGGTCAGATGCCCGGCGTCGCAGGAGCTGCCGTAGCCGGTGAGCTCGGCGTAGATGCGGGCCCCGCGCGCCAGGGCGTGCTCGCGCTCCTCCAGCAGCAGCACCCCCGCGCCCTCGCCCATCACGAAGCCGTCCCGTGCGACGTCGAACGGCGACGACGACTCGCCGGGCGGGCGCGTGCTCGGGCTGAGCGCCCCGACGCGCTGGTAGCCGGCGATCACGAGCGGCGACAGCGGGGCGTCGGAGCCGCCCGCGATCATCGCGTCGGCCCGGCCCTCGCGCAGCAGCGACAGGGCGGCGCCGATCGCGTCGGAGCCGGCGGCGCAGGCCGTGGCGGGCGACGACGTCGGGCCGCGCAGGCCGAGCACCCGCGCGACGCTCGCGCAGGGGTGGTTCGCCAGCGACAGGGGGATCGAGAGGGGCCCGACGCGGTCGGGGCCGCGCTCCAGGAAGGCCCGGTGCGCCTCGAGCAGGGTGTCGGCGCCCCCGTGCACGCTGCCGACCGAGACGCCGATCCGCTCGGGCTCGATGCCGAGCGTCCCCGCGTCCTCCAGGGCCAGGGCCCCGGCGACGGCGGCGAAGCGGCCGGCGCGGTCCATGCGGCGGGCGTCGCGCTGGCCGAAGCGCTCGCGGGCGTCCTCGCCCTCGGTCACCGGGAAGCCGCAGATGGTGCCGACGGCCTCCAGCTCGACGTGCGCGGCCCCCGAGCGCCCGGCGGCCAGGGCATCCCAGAAGTCGGCCACCCCGGCACCGATCGGGCTGACGACTCCTGCTCCGGTGATGACGACCCGTCGGCGCACGTCGCGCATATTCGCAGACGGGGCGGGCGATCCGTCCCGCGGGGGTGCCCGATCGTGACGACCGCCCCCGGACGGGGTCCCCCGGGGTCCGTGGATCGCCGCCGCCCGCCCCTCTACCGTGACCCGGTGACGCGCCGTCTCGCCACCACCGGCCTGTTCGTGGTCAACGGCGCCGTGATCGGGGTGTGGGTCTCCCAGATCCCCGCGATCCAGCGCCGGTTCGACCTGTCCTCCGGCGTGATGGGGCTGATCCTGCTGTGCATGTCGGTCGCGGTGATCGTGGTGGTCCCGATCGCGGGGCAGGCGGTCGCGCGCCGCGGCTCGGCCCCCGTCGCCGTCGCGGGCGGCGTCGCCTGCCTCGTGACGGTGACCCTGCCGGTGCTCGCCCCCCACCCCGTCCTCGTCGCCGCCGGCCTGGTGCTGCTGGGGGCGGCGAGCGCGGCGATGGACGTCGCGATGAACAGCCACGGCGTCGCGATCGAGGCGGCGTCGGAGCGTCCGGTCATGTCGTCGCTGCACGCCGGGTGGGCGCTCGGCGGCGCGGCCGGCGCGGCGGCGGGTGCGGCGGGGACCGCGCTCGGCCTCGACGGGGCGGTCACCGTCGCCCTCGTGGCGGCCGCCCTGGCGGTGCACCTCGCCGCCTGCGCCCGGCACCTCGGCGCCGGCTCGACGGCGGAGGGCGCGGACGCCCCGCGGTTCACCCTCCCGTCCCGCGGGGTGGCCCTGCTCGCCGCCCTGTGCCTGCTGACGATGATGACCGAGGGCGCCATGGCCGACTGGAGCGGCATCTACATGGACTCCGACCTCGGGGCGAGCGCCGCGCTGGCGGCGGCGTCGTACGCCGTCTTCACCGGCGGGATGACCGTCGGGCGCCTCGTGGGCGACCGGATCAACCGGCGGATCGGGCCGGTGCACCTGCTGCGTGGCGGGGCGCTGCTCACCGCCGCGCCGCTCGCCGTGATGCTGCTGGGCGGCTCCGCCGCCCTCGCGCTCCCCTGCCTGTTCCTCGTCGGGCTCGGGGTCGCGAACGGCGTGCCGCTGATGTTCAGCGCGGCGGGCCGGCGGCCCGACACCGCCCCGGGACCGGGGATCGCGGCGGTCTCGTCGACCGGGTCGATCGGGTTCCTGCTCGGTCCCCCGCTGATCGGGTTCCTGGCGGGGGCGACGTCGCTGCCGTGGGCGCTGGGGGTGCTGGTGCCGGCGGCGCTGGCGGTGCTGCTGCTGGCCGGCCGTGCCGCGGGTCCGGCGCCGGCGGGGCCGCTGACGGACGCGGCGGGGGTGCTCGGGTCGGGCTGACCGGCCGGCCCCGGGGGGCCGGCCGGTCGGTCAGCGTGCTCCTAGTACCACTTGCCCTTGGCGAAACCGCCGAAGGCGATGAGGCCGACGAGGGCGATGATGAGGCCGAGCCAGAACGAGCCGAAGATCGCGACGAGGATGCCGGCGATCACCAGGATCCCGCCGAGGCCGATGCCGCCGAGCTTGCCGTTTCCGGATGCCAAGACTGTTCCCTTCGATGGAGTGACACCGCCATCTTCCCGCATACGGGGCCGCGCAATCCGATCACCCGGCGGGGGAGGGCCCTCCGGACGCGCGTGGGCGGCCGCTCAGGCCTCCGGCCGCGGCATCTCGCACGCCGCGCCGTCGGCGCCGGCGGCCTCGCCGTCCATGGCGATGTCGTCGTCGAGCTCGCCGATGGAGCGGGCGAACGCCTGGTCCCCGTACGTGGCGTAGAGGTGCCGGACGATGCGGCGGGAGTCGATCACGACGACGTCGCCGTCGACGAGGACCGGCACGCGGCGCTGGCCGCTGACGGCCTCCACCTCATCGCGCGCGTCGCGCGGGTGCGGCACCTCGACCAGCTCGACGGGGGCGCCGACGTTCTCGATCGCCTGGCGGGCCGCGGCGCACCAGGGGCACTTCCAGCGGTGGTAGAGACGGGCCGGCGGCACCGACCGAACCTACTCCGTCCGTCCCACAACGGCCGAGGCCGCCCCGGAGGGCGGCCTCGGTGATCCGTCGATGCGGGGTGTCGTCGGCCTAGAGGCCGGAGACGTTCGCCGCCTGGGGACCCTTCGGGCCCTCCTGGCTCTCGAAGCTGACCCGCTGGCCCTCGTCCAGGTTCCGGAAGCCGGAGCCCTGGATCTCGGAGAAGTGGACGAAGAGGTCCTTGCCTCCGTCGTCCGGGGTGATGAACCCGTAACCCTTCTCCTGCGAGAACCACTTCACGACGCCTTCGGGCATAACCATTCCTATTCGCTCAGCGAGGAACGCTGACCCGCCGAGCTGAAAGCCCACCGACGTCTGCTCATCCACGCGTCCTTAGCCGGCCCCGGATGGAGCCGCCGTCGGCACAGTAGCGCGATCGGCCGGACGACATGCACCATCGGCCACGACGGAGGGTGGGCGGGAGGGGTTACCAGATCCGTGACATCGCGCCCTCGATGGTGTTCCTCCGCGACAGGCCGCTGGGTTATGGTGCCGCGCAGAGGCCCCCCGGACCGTGGGGCCGCAGCAGGAGGGTGCGCGTGGGCGACGACGATCCCGGACCGATCGACCTCGTGGTCGCCGGCCACCCCGCGGGGGCGCCCGCCGATGAGGGGTCCGGGGCCGGGGAGCGCCGGCTGCCCGGGATCTGACGTGCCCGCGCGCCCGTGGAGATGAGGGGGACCCCCTCGTCCGGGGGCGACGACGACGGCGCCGACCGCCCGGCCGGACCCGGGCGCGTCGCGGCGGCCCGCCGCCGGATGGCCGCCCTCGCCGACGCCTCGCGGCGCCGTGCCGACGATGCGCGGGCGTGGGCCGAGGAGGCCCGTGGCCGCTCGCCGGTCGTCGCCCGCGCCTTCGACGTCGCCGAGCACGACCGGGCCCACCTCGGCGGCCTCCTCGCCGGCGCCGTCGCCTACCGGCTGTTCCTCTGGCTGCTGCCGTTCTCCCTGCTGCTCGTCGGCCTGCTCGGCGCGATCACCGACCTCGACGAGTCGGCGGTGGGTGACGCGTCGACGGACATCGGCCTGCAGGGGGCCCTCGCGGAGATCATCACCGAGGGCGCGCAGCAGAGGGGGTGGTGGATCGCCGTGGTCATCGGGCTGGGCGGCACCCTCTACGCCGGCCTGGGCGCGGTGCGCGCGTTGCGCATCAGCCACGCGGCCGCGTGGGGGATCCAGCCCCGCCGGGCCTCGAGCCTCGTGAACGGCTCGCTGATCCTCCTCGCGGCGGGCCTGGGGCTGATCGCGATGTCGGTGGTGATCGGCTGGCTCCGCGCGCGGTCCGGGCTCGGAGGGCTCGTCGCGAGCCTCGCGATCGTCGTCATCTACTTCACGGTGTGGCTGCGGATCTCGGTCCACCTGCCCCGCCGCCCCACCCCGACCCGGGCGCTGCTGCCCGGGGCGGTGCTGGTCGCCGTCGGCGTGGAGGGCCTGCACCTGTTCACCTCCTACTACCTGGCGGGTCAGGCGGAGCGGGTGGCGTCGGTGTACGGCACGATCGGGGTGGCCCTGACCCTGCTGCTCTGGCTGTTCATCGTGGCCCGCCTGATGGTCGGCTCCGCCATCCTCAACGCCGCGCTCTGGGACCGGCGGCGGGAGACCACCCCGTGACGCCGCTGCGGGTCCCCGACGCCCTCACCCCCCGGCGGCGGACGGTGCTGGCGTGGACCGCCCTCGGCCTCGCGATCCTGCTGCTGCTCGTGGGGTCGCTGACGGTCTGGGTGAAGCGCCAGGCGCTCGACACGAACAGCTGGGTCGACGCGAGCTCGCGCCTGCTGGAGGACGACGACGTCCGCGAGCTGGCCGCCGCGGAGCTGGTGGACGCGTTGTTCAGCGGCCCCGACCTGGAGGGCCGCATCCGGCGCCTGCTGCCCCCGGAGGTCCAGGGGCTCGCGGGACCGGCGACGGGGCTGCTGCGCGAGGCCGCCCTGCCGGCGGCGGAGGACCTGCTGGCGCGTCCCGCCACCCAGCGCCTGTGGCGGGAGGCGAACCGGAGGGCGCACCAGCGCCTGTTGGCCCTGCTCGACGGCGACGACTCCGGCCTGCTGCGGTCGTCCGGCGGGGACGTCGTGCTCGACCTCCGGCCGCTGGTGGAGCGCCTCGGCGACCGCATCGGCCTGACGCCGGCCCTGCCGCCGGGCGCGGGGCAGGTGACGATCCTCCGGTCGGAGCGCCTCGGCGCCGCGCAGGAGGCCGTGAAGGCGATCCGCACGCTCTCGGTGCTGCTGGTGGTCGTGGTGGTCGTGCTGCTCGGCGTGGCGTTGTGGCTGGCCGAGGGCTTCCGGCGCCGCATGCTCGTCGCCCTCGCCGCCGGACTGATCGGCGTGGGGGGCGTGCTGCTGGTGGTGCGGCGCGTCGCGGGCGATGCGATCGTCGACGCCCTCACCGATCCCGTCACCCGCGACGCGGGGCGGGCGGTGTGGCTGATCGGCACCGACCTGCTACGCGACCTCGCCCTGGCGTTGCTCCTCTACGGCGTCCTGCTGCTCGCCGGGGCGTGGCTCGCCGGCCCCGCGCGCCGCGCGGTCGCCGCCCGCCGTCGCCTGGCGCCCGTGGTGCGCGACCACCCGGTCGCCATCTGGGGCGCCGGCGCGGCCCTCCTGCTCGCGGTCCTCGTCTGGGGACCGTCGTCGGGATCCCGCCGGCTGCTCGGGATCCTCGTCCTGGCCGCGCTCGTCGCGGCCGGGGTCGAGGCCCTTCGCCGCGTGATCCTCGCCGAGGACGTGCCGGGCCCGCCCGGCGCGACGTGACACCCGTGCCCATGAACGAACGGAGGTGACCGATGGACGACTTCGGAGTGCTCGACCTGATCTGGAGCGTGATCGTGATCTATGCGGTGCTGTTCCTGCTGATGACGCTCTTCTCGATCGTCGTGGACCTGTTCCGGGACCGCGAGGCCTCGGGGCCGAAGAAGGCCGCGTGGCTGATCTTCCTGCTCGTCCTGCCGATCATCGGGGCGCTCGTCTACCTGATCGCGCGGGGACAGGGCATGGCGGAGCGGGCGATCCAGCACCAGCGCGCCGCCCGGACCGAGTTCGACACGTACGTGAAGGACGTCGCCGGGTCGGGGGGACCGGCCCAGGAGATCGCCGCCGCGAAGGCCCTGCGGGACGACGGCACGATCACCGAGGAGGAGTTCGCCGCGCTGAAGGCCAAGGCGCTGGCCTGACCCCGGTCCCCCCCACCCCCGCCGCGGCGCGGCGGGGGTGGACGGTCCCCGGCCGCGGCGCGGCCGTAGAGTGACCGCATGAGCGAACAGACCCCCGCGGCGGTCGCCGCCGGCTTCAACGCCCTCGTCGGGCTCGTCGAGGGAGAGATCGCCGACGGCCGCGCGACGATCACGCTCGAGGCAGGCGACGACCACCTCAACCCGGCGGGGACGGTGCACGGCGGCGCGATCGCCACCCTCGTGGACCTCGCGATGGGCCGGGCCCTCGCGAGCCTGATCGACGGCGACGAACGCCCCGTCACGATCGAGATGAAGGTGAACTACCTCGAGGCCGGCCGGCCCGGCCTGCTGACCGCCGAGGCCCGCGTCAGCCGACGTGGCCGCCTGTTCACGGTGGTCCACGCGGAGGTCACCCAGCAGCAGGACGACGGCGAGGAGACCGTCGCCGAGGCCATGGGGACCTTCACCACCATCTGACGCGTCCCGGGCGGTTCGCGTCCCAACCCGCGGCTACGGTCGGCCGACGGGCGGACGCACCCGGTCTCCGCCGCGGACGGAGGTGCGACATGCGTGTGACCAGGGGCATGGCCGGCGCTCTGGCGGGGGTGGCGCTGGCCGCCGCGGCGGGCGTCGCGCACGGCGAGACGATCACGGCGGTCGGGACGGCACAGGCGAAGGTGGTCGCGCCGGCCCCGCTCACGAACGCGAAGATCGTCCGCGCCGTCACGGCCGCGCGGGCCGAGGCGGTGCCAGCGGCGTTCACCGCGGCCCGCAACCAGGCGACCCGGTTCGCGATCGCGGGCGGCTTCACGCTCGGCGCGATCACGGCGATCGAGGAAGGTGCCGGGAGCTACGGCTACTACTTCGGCGGCAACTACAGCCGCTTCGGGCCGGGTCGCTACTGCGGCTCCGTGCAGCAGGTGCGGCGCGGCCCGCGCGTGGACGGCCGTCGCGGCCCCGTCATCTCGAGGACGCGGGTGACCCGCTGCTACAAGCCGCCGAGCATCGTGGTGACCGTGTCGCTGACGTTCGACGCGACCCCCGTCCCCCCGCCGGCCACCCCGTAGGGGCCGCCGCGATCGGGACGCCCGGATTCGAACCGGGGACCCCTGCCACCCAAAGACGAAAATCCGTGCTCCCGCAAGGTCCCGGCGGATACCGGAGCGCCCCGCGATCCGAGTCGCTGAACGGGATCTCGGTGGATCCTGGCGGTGGCCTCCGGGACTCCACGGGACCGCGTCTGCGGCAGTGACTGCTGCCGATTGTGCGGCACGTCGGCGACTACGGGGCCTGCGCCAGCGCCTCCTCGATCGCGGCCGCCTCGATGCGCTGGGGAAGCGTGATTGTGATCGCGCCCTCGCGATCGAGGAGGCGCCGGGCGCCCAGGAGGGTCACCCCGACAAGAGCGCCGGCCGCGTCAACTCAGCCACCACGCCGAGCCCGACGCCCACCGAGAGGGCCATCGGGCCCTCCTCGGCGGCGCCCACCAGCTCCCCGAGCGCCTCCTGAACGGCCGACCGCAGCACCCGCTCCACGCTCGTGACGGCCTGCTCAGCCGGTAGCTTCTCCTTCACGGTGGTCCTCCTTCGATCCTGGCGGATCACTCCGAAGGCCCCCAAGAGGAGCGGACGGGGCGGAGACCCCGCCCTCCGAGTTCTACGGGCTACGAGCTACGGGAAAACCTCGACCGGATTGGATCACGGCAGATGAGCACCCGAGCAGAGATTGCAGCGTCCGAGACGTCTTTGCCGCTCGTGTTGCTCGACAAGGCGCTGGCGCTCCAATCGCCGGCGACCGAGCGACACATAGCTCGCCTGCGACGAAACCGGCCGGACGCCACGCCGCGCGAGATCGTGGATCGTTTGAATGCCGAGCTACGCGCCGCGACGATCTCGGCGGGAGTCGGTGTCGGCGCGGCCGCCGCGGCGCCGGCGGTCGGCACTGGCGTGGCACTCGCCCTCTCGGGAGCTGAGATGGTCGCGTTCCTCAACGCCACGGTTCTCTACATCCTGTGTCGCGGCGAGGTGCAGGGCATCACGATCGAGGACGTCGAGCGACGCAGGACGCTGGTTATGGCCGTCATGCTCGGTGACGCTGGGGCAAAGGGGGTCGGCGCGGTCGCCGAGCGGACTGGCCAGCATTGGGCGCGCCAGCTCGTCCGTGCTATCCCGACAAGCAAGATCCTCGCCGTCAACAAGGTGCTCGGTCGCAACTTCGTCACCAAGTACGGCACCAAGCAGGGCATTCTCGTGCTTGGGAAGGTCATTCCGTTCGGTATCGGCGCCGTGATCGGCGGCACCGCTAACGCGGTCTTCAGCCAAGGAGTCATCACGGCTTCCAACCGTGCGTTCGGCACACCTTCCCACTCGTGGGACGCCCAGCCGTCAGCGGCGGAGTAGCGTCCTCACGTTGTAAAGACGCCGGTTGCCAACCCCACCGCCCTATCCCCATCGAAGGCCAAGACGTACCTGTGGGGGATGCTCAACACATCGTGGGGCGCGACCACGCGCGCCTCGACGCCCTGGCGCGCGCAGCCAACGACGAGCGCAAGGCCCGCCAGCCTGAGCGCAAGCAGTTGGTTAGTGCCGCACATGAGGCGGGCGTTAACGTGCGAGAGATCGCCGAGGCGGCGGGGGGCTTTGGCACCAAGCCATCGCCGAGTTCCTGGAGCAATCATGCGCGTCGTCGTCGATGACGCTCGGGGACTGGCTGGAGCGCTGATGGGACGCTGAGGCGCACGGCGAAATGGCTCACCCACCGCCGAGCGCCTTTTCGGGCTTCGAGGCATCCCACCGTTGCAGGGAGTCGAGCGGCCAGGGGCAGAGCCTCCGGCCAGGCGACCTTCTCTCGGTAGCCGTCACGCCCGATCAGACATGACCCAGGGTCCTAGACCGATCTGCGGCAACTTGTGCGGCACTTTGGGTGCAAAGACTCTGAGAACCCCATCGGGACGCCCGGATTCGAACCGGGGACCCCCGCCACCCAAAGGCGGTGCGCTACCAGGCTGCGCCACGTCCCGAGGGGCCCAGCGTAGCCGACGCGCCTCCCCGGACCGCGGTCCGGGGAGGCGCCGGGATCACGCGGCGGGCGTGTCCCCGTCGCGGGCCGGCGCGTCGCCGGGCTCCACGGTCGCGGCCATCTGGGCCTCGGCGAGGACGTTCGAGAACTCGACGGCCTCGCGGTCGGGGACGAGGGCGGGGACCGGCGGGGCGAGGGCGCCCTCCGCGCCGAACGGGTGGCGGAAGCACCACGCGACGATCGCGTCGGCGGTGGCGGCGTCCATCCCGTCGAAGTCGACGCCGAGCATCCAGCCGTCACCGGCGCGGTCGGGGGTGATCGTCGCGACGCGGCCGCTGACCTCCATCGGGCCCTCGTCGAGGAGGAGCACGAGCCGCAGGGCCTCCCCCACCGTCCGCTCCTCGCCCACCCAGAGGCGGGCGCCGTGGCGGCTGAGGTCGGCGAGGCGGCCCGCGAGGGAGGCGAGCTCGTCGCCGTCGGCCGCGTACGCCGCGTGGACGGCGACGGGGAAGCGGTGCGAGCGGCGGCGGTGGTGGACGCCGCGGGCCCACAGGACGACGTAGGTGATGAGGGCGACGTTCACGAGGGCCCAGAGGGTGGTGAACGTCGAGGCGCCGGCGCTGAGGCGGCCGGGCAGGTCGAGGACCTGGGCGGCGGTCTGGTAGCCGATCGCCGCGACGGTGAAGACGCCGACCGCGATCGGGACGCGCAGCGCGCGCGCGACCGGCGAGCCACCCGCGCGGGCGCCCTTCGGCGTGACCTTGAAGCCGCCGCCGCGGCCACGCGGCAGGGCCGCCATCGCGCGGAGGTAGGCCTCGATGCGCACCACGGAGTACCGCTCGCCCTCGAGCACGCGGTAGTGGCCGCGGGTGAGGGCCTTCGAGGCCGTCGGGATGAGGATGAGCTGCGGCAGGAAGACGGCGAGGTAGAGGGCGGGGTTCGCGTCGATCGGCACGGCGCCCGTCGCGAGGACGACACCGGGGACGAGCAGGCCGATGAGGCGCTGCGGGCCCTCCAGGAAGTGGAGGCAGCTGGCGCTGTACTCGATGCGCTGACGCCATGTCAGGCCCCGCTTGAACAGGGGCGTGTCGAGCCGGAGCATCTGCAGCGACCCGCGGGCCCAGCGGCCCCGCTGGACGACGAACGCGCCGATCTCCTCGGGGGCGAGGCCGAGCGCCATGACCTCGTGGTGGTAGACGACCCGCCAGCCGAGGGCGTTCATCTTCAGGCTGGTGTGGGCGTCCTCCACGACGGTGTCGGTGGCGACGCCGCCGACCTCCATCAGCGCCTCGCGCCGGATGAGCGACGGGCACCCGCACCAGAAGGCCGCGCCGTGGCGGTCCTTCCCGCGGCAGATGACGTCGAAGAAGATGCTCTGCTCGTTGCGCATCGGGTCGTCGTCGGCGGCGCGGGGGTGGCCGAAGCCGCGGTTGTAGAAGGCCTGGGGGGCCTGCACGACCGCGACGCGGGGGTCGGCCATGTGGCCGAGCATCCGCTCGATCAGCTCGGGGCGCGGCACGTGGTCGGCGTCGAGCGTCACGACGAACTCCGCCGACACGTGCTCGAGGGCGTGGTTGATGTTGCCGGCCTTCGCGTGCGTGCGGGGGGCGGGGCGCGACAGGTAGTGCGCGCCGAGGTCCCGGCACATCTCCTCGACCCAGGGGCGGCCGCCGTCGTCGAGCACCCACACCTCGGGGTCGACGTCGTTGCGGATCGCGAGCGAGCCGACGACGGTCGGGCGCAGGACGTCCTCGTCCTCGTCGAAGGTGGCGATGAGGACGGCGACGGTGCGGCCCTCCAGCGGCGGCGGGGTCTCCCGATCAGACAGGCGCCAGCACGAGAACGCCAGCATCAGGAGCATCGTGAAGCCGTAGGTCTCGGTCACCACGAGCGGGATCCCGATCCACAGGGACGACCCCCCGAGGGTCCAGCCCCAGCGCCACGTCAGGTACGCGGCGGCCGCGGCCAGCGCCAGGATGACGACGGCCTGGGTCGGGCGGGAGGCCCGCGCAAGCCGTGGCGTCACGCCGTGGGCGGGGGTGGTCGTCTCGTCCGTGGTGACGTCGGGCATCCGTGCCGTCCTCGTGTCGCCCCGGTTGCGCCGGGGGTCGCACGGGCTCTATCGGCGCGTGGGCCGCCGACTTGCGCGACCCGCCACCCCGTCCCGGACGCGACGTCCGGACGGGACCTCCGTCAGGGGGTGGCGGAGGCCCGGCGGGCCAGGTCCAGCGCGTACTCGGGCCACCAGGTGCCGGCCTCGGGACCGCCGTTGCACGTGCCGTCCGACTCGCCGGGGCGCTTCACCCACAGGTAGGCGTCGATCAACGGGTCCCCGGTCTCGGTGCTCGGGGCGGCGCCGAGCGCGCGGCCCGGCGGGTTGCACCACTCGCCCCGCTCGTGCGGGCCGTTGCCGTTGCGGCTCGTGTCGATCACGAAGTGCGCCCCGGCGGTGCGGCGCGAGATGGCCCGGCCGTACGCCGCGACCCGCTCCGTGGTCTCGAAGCCCGACACGTTGAGGGAGAAGCCGCGGGAGCGGGCGACGCCGGCGGCGCGCAGCCGCTTCGCCATCAGCGGCGCCGGGACCCAGCCGGGGTTGCCGGCGTCGATGTAGACGGCGGTGCCGCCCGCGGCGGTCAGGCGGTCGACGGCCGCGGACATCATCCGCGTCCGCTCGAGGCGGGCCGAGCGGGGCAGGCACCCCATGCCGGCGAGGGCGTCGGGTTCCAGCACGACGGTGGCGGGTCCGGCGCCGATGCCCCGGGCGACCTTGTCGATCCACCGCAGGTACGCGGCGGGGTCGCTCGCCCCACCGTGGGAGTGCTGGCCGCAGTCGCGGTCGGGGATGTTGTAGGCCACCAGCACCGGCACGGTGCCGTTCGCGCGGGCGGCGCGCATGCGGCGCGCGACGACGGCGCGGACGTCGGTGTGCCAGTCGCCGAGCCAGAGACCCTGGGGCTGCTGGGCGATCCACCGGATGAGGGCGGCGTCGGCGGGGCGCGCACCCGTCCAGCTCTTCGCCTGCGTCGACGCGGAGCCGCCCGGCTCGACGTAGAGCGGCTGGTCGCGGAGCGGGTTGACCCGCCGGGCCGCGGTGACGCGGCTGCTACGGGCGGTCAGCACGGCGGCTCCCCGGGTCAGCGCACCGGTCTCCCGCGCGTTCGCCTCCACCGGCGTCGCGGCGGTGGCCGGCAGCGCGCCGGCAGCCGTCAGCGCCAGCGCACCTGCCACGAGGGCGAGGGCGAGCGTCTGGCGTGGGCGCCGGGCACGGCGCTGTCGTCGGAGGGTCACGGTGAGGGCGTGGAGGGCACGTGGCGCCACTATCGGCATCCGTCGCGCGGACTCAAGCCTATGGAAACCTCACATCGCGTGTCGGCCCCCCGGGTGTCCCCCTCCGGCCGGACCCGCGCCTCAACTGGGCTCCCCCCGATGCCGAGGACGGTGGGGATGAGCGACCCCTGGCGCAGGAGACTGATCGGCGGAGGCGTGTCGGTGGCGGTCGCCGTCGTCGTCGGCGTCGTCCTCGCGGTGCCGTGGCTCGCCCAGCGCGCCGACTCGTCGGAGGCCGCGGCGGACCCGTCCGCGGCGGTCACGCAGTCGGTGACGACGCCGGTCCCCGGCCCGGAGCGTGACGTCGCCGAGCCCCGCCGGGCGCTGCTCCCCCCCGAGGACGGCGTCTACCTCGGCGTCTCCAACTTCCGCCTCGTCACCGACAACGGCGCCGTGCGGGTGTGGTCGGAGCAGAACGGCGCCCGCCCCGCCATCGTGAACTGGTACCAGCAGTGGCTCACCGGCGAGCGGCGGTTCCGCCCCGACTGGGCGCGCCGGGTGGCGCGCACGGGGGCGATCCCCATGATCACGTGGGAGCCGTGGAGCGCCCCCGAGGGTGAGCGCCACACCCCGGTCCAGCCGGACATCTCCCTCGCCCGCATCGCCGCCGGCGACCACGACGGGATCGTCCGCGCCTGGGCCCGCGACATCGCGGCGTACGGGCAGCCGGTGATGATCCGCCTGATGCACGAGATGAACGGCAACTGGTACCCGTGGGGCGTCCACGTGAACGGCAACGCGCCGGCCGACTACGTGGCGGCGTGGCGGCACGTCCACCGGATCTTCGACGCCGCGGGCGTCGACAACGTCAGCTGGATCTGGTCGATCAACAACCTCGAGCGCATCGACGGCGAGGACCACGAGATCAGCGCCTACTACCCGGGCCGGAAGTGGGTCGACTGGGTGTCGACGAGCGGGTTCAACTGGGGTGAGGCGTACTCGTGGAGCTCGTGGCGCACCGCCGACCCCCTCTACGGCGACACGTACCGCGAGCTGTCCCGCTTCGACAAGCCGATCATGATCTCCGAGATCGGCACGACCGACATCGGCGGCGACGCCCGCCTGTGGATCCGGCAGACGTTCCAGCGCCTCCGGACCGGCTACCCGAAGCTGCGCGCGGTGCTCTGGTACGACGACATCGACGCCGCCGGCCTCGACTTCCGCCTCCACGGGCAGACGGCGGGCGCCCTCGCCCAGCCGGGCGCCCTCGGGAGGGACTGGCTGCGCACCCCGGTGCTGCGGAGGCTCGCGCCCTAGCTGTAGTTCCCACGGACGTTGTTGAGGAGGGCGTCCATGGGGGTCAGGCCGCCGAGGGCGGTGTGGGGTCGGCGCCGATTGTAGGTGTCGACCCACGCCGCCAGGCAGGCCAGGCGTTCGGTGTTCGAGCGATACAGGCGTAGGTAGGCCCACTCCTCGATGAGGGTCCGGTTGAACCGCTCGACCTTCCCGTTGGTCTGGGGCCGGTAGGGCGCGATCACGACATGGCGCGCCGCCAGATCGGCCAGGGCACCGCGAAAGTCCGCCGAGCGGCAATAGGCCAGGGCCCGGTCGGTCATCACGCCCTCGATCACCACGCCGTGACGGGAGAGGAAGGCGGCGGCCCGGCGCAGAAACCCGGCGCACGTCGCCGCGCGCTCGTCGGGGTGCACCTCGACATAGGCGAGGCGGGTGCAGTCATCGACGGCGGCGTGCACGAAGTCCAGATGGCGTCCCGTGCGGGCCTGGTTGGGCCGGCCGGCCTGGCGGCCAAGCAGCCGGTGGCCGCCCCCGTCGGGGATGCGCGCCAGCCGCTTGACGTCGATGTGCACGAGCTCTCCCGGGCGCTCGCGCTGGTAGCGCACGATGCGGCGGGTGGGCCGGTCGAAGTCGGAGAGGCGGCTGTGCCCCGCCCGCCGCAGGATCGCATAGACACTCGAGCGGGCGATCCCCAACGCATAGGCGATCCGGTGCGGACCCCAGCGGCGCTCTGAGCGGAGCCCGAGGACGCGCGCGACCCGCGCCGAGTCGGCCTGGTGGGGGCAGCGGTGCGGGCGCGAGCTTCGATCCTCGAGTCCCTTGAGGCCCTCGACACGGAAACGCGCCCGCCACTTGTAGGCGGTGGCCGCCGAGACCCCCATCGACTCGGCGGCCACCCGCACCGGCCACCCCAGCACCTCGATCCGCTCGACCAACAGCATCCTGCCAAGCGGCGTCAGCTTCGCCTTACGATGAGCCACGAGGGCCTCCTTCGGTTGGAACCTCGACAGCTCTAACCGTCTCGGAGGCCCTCGCCCCTCAACAACCTTCCTGGGAACTACACCTAGCGCACCGGCGGGGCGGGGGGAGCGACCTCGGCGGGGTCGTGGGCGAGCGGGAGCTCGGCGGGCGGGTCGTTGCGCGTCGCCCACAGGGACGCGAGGACCGACGTGCCGAGCACCACCACCACGGCGCCGAGGGTGATGTAGACCGGCGGGTGGTAGACGTCGGACAGGAGCATCTTCGTGCCGACGAGGCCGAGCACCACCGCGAGGCCGTAGTTCAGGTACTTGAAGCGGGTCAGCATCCCGACGATCACGAAGTACATCGCGCGGAGGCCCATGAGCGCGAAGACGTTCGCGGCGAGGACGATGAACGCCTCGTCGGTGACGGCGAAGATCGCCGGGATCGAGTCGATCGCGAAGACGACGTCGGTGCTCGCCACCACCAGCAGCACCGCGAAGACGGGGGTCGCGAGCTTGCGGCCGCCCTCCCGCACCCACACGCTGTTGCCGTGGTATTCGCTGGTGCTCGGCACGAAGCGGTTGACGAGCAGCAGCAGCTTGTTGCGGCTCGGGTCGACGTGGTCCCCGGTGCTCCGCGCGAGCCGGTAGGCGGTGAACACGAGGAACGCCCCAAAGATGTAGATCACCCAGTGGGCGGCCCCGAGGGCGACGGCCCCGATCGCGATGAAGATGCCGCGGAAGACGAGGGCGCCGAGCACGCCGAACAGGAGCACCCGGGGCTGGACCTCCACCGGGACCGCGAAGTACGTGAAGATCACGGCGAAGACGAACAGGTTGTCGATCGAGAGGCTCCACTCGATCAGGTAGCCCGAGAGGTACTCGCCGGCGGCGGTCCCGCCCTGGGTGGCGCCCATGATCCCCGCGAACGACAGGCCGAGCGCGATCCAGCACGCGCTCCAGAGGGCCGCCGTCCGCACGCTGACCGCCTTGCCGCCGCGACCGAAGACGAGCAGGTCGATCGACGCGAGTACGGGCACGGCCAGGATGAGGGCGATCCATGCCCAGATGGGCGGTTCCATGGGACTCCTCCGACGCGGTCGGGTGGGCCGAGCGCCGAAAGGTCTCCCCCAACCCCGCCGCGGTGGACGGGGCCGGCGTCACCGGGCCGTGGGCCGTATTGACGATGACGCCGTGTCGGGGTACTCCCCTCGCGGACCGGGGGATCCTAGCGCGCCGGGTCGCCGTCACCGGGTCGCGCCAACCTTCGGCGGCGGGCGGTGTCGGTGAGGTCATGAGGATCGCCGAGATCTCGATGCTGCCCTCCGGCCCGGCGGCGCCCGCCGCCATCCGCGCGACGATCGACGCCCTGTCGGTCCTGTCCGCGGACGTGCGCGCCGACATCCGCCTGCTGGCGTCCCAGCTCGCCACGTCGCCGGAGGTGATCGGGCGGGCCCGCGACGGGGCCGTCCTCGGTCTGCGCATCGACCGGCGACCCGGGATCGTGCACGTCGAGCTCGAGGCCCACCGGACGGCGTCGCCCCGCGACCAGACGATCGCCGTCGCCGCCGGCCCGTGCCTGCTCGCGCGTGTCTGCGCCCGGTGGGGCATGGTCCACGACGGCGCCACCACCGTCGCGTGGTTCGAGATCGACGACCCCCCGGTGGCCGCGCCCTCGTTGTGCGCGGTCCCCCAGGTGCCCGCCGCCGCGGCGACCGGCTAGCCGCGGCCTCCGCGGCCGGCCGGGGGACCGGACCCGGCCGCGGCGGTGGGCGCACCCGACCCCGAGGGTGGCCCGGCCTGGGCCGGGGATGCGGGCGCCCGCGCCGTCGAGGGCGGTGAGGACGAGGAGCCGCCACCCCCGGAGGGGGCGGAGCCGGAGCCGGACGATGAGCCGGTGGTCGCGGGCGGACCGGTGCCGGCGGGCTGAGCCGCGTTCGCCGGCGGACCGGCGTCGGCGGGACGACCGGCGTTCGCCGGCGGCCCGGCGTCGGCGGGCGGACCGGCGCTCGCGGGCCGGCCGGCGTCGGCGGGCGGACCGGCGTCCGCGGGGGGACCCGCACCAACGGGACGACCGGCGTGCGCGGGCGGTCCCGCCCCTGCGGGCGGGCCCGCATGCGCCGGCGGTCCCGCATGCGCGGGCGGCCCGGCTCCTGCGGGCGCTCCGGCGTGGTCGGGCGGTCCCGCGCCCGTCCGGGCGGGGCGGCCCTCGCCGCCTCCGGTGGCGGGACGCGGACGCACCACGCGGGTCGCGACGGGGGCGGCGGCCGGCGCGGGATCGGCGGCGGTCGCGGTGGCGGCGGGGGTGGTGGCCGCGGCCGGGACCGCGACGGGTGCCGCCGCCGCGTCCGGCCCGGGGGTGGGATGCGGCGTGGCGGCCGCCACGACGGGGACGGCCGGTGTGCCGGCGACCCCGGAGGGCGGTGCCACCCGCGTGGCGGGCGTCGTCACCGGGGCTGCGGGTCGCGGCGCCGCGATCGGGGCGGCGGACGTGCCCGGGACGGTCGTGGCGTGCGTGTGCGCCACGGGCGCCGCCGGGGCGGACGGGCCGCCGGAGGAGATCGCGGGCAGGGTGACCGCGCCCCCGCCGATCACGGCGACGCTCACGAGGGCCGCCACCTTCGCGCCGACGCCGCCGGCCCCGGCGAGGACCGACAGGCCCGTGACCGAGGAGCCGCCCGTCGCGGCGCCCGAGGCCGTCACCGCCGCGCCCGACGACGTCGCCGAGCCGATGATGTGGGCCGCCGTCAGGGCGGGGACGCCCGCCATCGCGGCGAGGTCGGTCTGGCGGCGGCCGATCGCCCCCTGGAAGCCGGCGCACGCGGCGCAGGTGCTGAGGTGGCTGCGGAGGCGGCGGGAGCGGATCACGCGGCCGTCGCCGTCCGAGACCGTCCGCCGCACGTCGGCGCAGGGGAGGTCGCGGCCGAGGTCCATGTCGTGGAGGGCCTCGCGGGCCTCGCGGATGAGGTGCTTCGCCGTGCCGGTCGTGGCCCCCTCGCCGAGCTTGTCGGCGATCTCGCGGTGCGACATCCCGCCGAGCTCGCGCAGCAGCAGCGCGGTGCGGGGCCGCTCGCCGAGGCTGCCGAGGTCCTCGCGCAGGCGCCGCATGCGGTCCCGCGACTCGCTCATCGCCTCGGGCTCGGAGCCGGGGTCCGGGGTGTCGGCCTCGAGCGACGTCCACGGGGGACGGTCACGGACGAGGTTGAGGCAGGTGTTGCGGGCGATCCGGTAGAGCCATGGCCGCAGGGCGATCGGTGTCGTCCCGCGGGAGAGGGCCCGGTGCGCCTTCAGCATCGTCGTCTGCAGCGCCTCCTCGGCGTCCTCCGCGGAGCCCGTGATGCTCCAGCAGTACCGCTGCAGCGGGTCGCGGTAGCGGGAGAACAGGTCCTCGAAGGCCCGTTCGTCACCGGCGCCGACCCGCACGGCGAGCGCCCGGTCGCGGGCGTCCGGAGCGGTACCGGCCAGGAGGGGCTGCGCAGGGCGCGGGGTGGGGTTCACACGTGTCTCGCCGGTCCGGATGGGGCACGCGCCGCGGGTGCGGCGGGGGGGTGGAATCGCCAATCTATGCCAGCGGCGCGCCCGGTCCCACTACACGAACGGATAGGCGGATGTGTCGTTCCGGTCGCCGCGTGCCGATCGAAGCGGGACGACGCGGCCCCGCGGGGTCGTGTCGCCTCATCCATGGAAGGAGAACGCATGAGACGGACCCTCAGCGCGATCGGGGCGCTCGCCGTGATCGGGACGATCGCGGTGCCCGCCCTCGCCGGCAACGGCGGAGGCGTGGCGCAGATCGAGATCTGCCACGCCACCTCGTCGGCGACGAACCCCTATGTGCTCATCCACCCCGCCTCGCCGGCGGTGGCCCACGCGCACGTGAAGCACCACGACGGCGGCGACGTCGTCCCGCCCTTCGAGTACAAGGGCAAGACGTACTCGTCGAACTGGGACGCCGACGGGCAGGCACTGCTCGCCCGCGGCTGCGTCGGCCCGCCCCCCGGTGGGGGCGGAGGCGGCGGGGAGTTCTGATCCCGGTGCCGGGGTGGTCGCAGGCACGCGGTCACCCCGGCTCCCGGGCCCCCGGCGTTGTGAGGTTTCCGTGATGCCCGTCACGTCCCGCCGTCCCGGAGCCGATGAGGACGTCGCCTCCGCACAGCGAGATCGAGGAACCGGACCCATGACGAAGACACCACTCCTGTTGGCGCTGTCGCTCGCGCTCGTCGCCGCGCCCGCCGCCGTCGCCCACCCGGACGCACCCGGTCACCACGGCGGGGACCGGGCCGGGACGCCGCCGCCCGCGAAGGACGGGGCCACGAAGGCGAAGGACCGGTCGAAGGCGAAGGGACCGAAGGGGACGCTGCACCTCACCCAGGCGTGCGTCGTCTCCGGCGCGACCGCCACCGGCGTCGAGGTCGGACCGCTCAGCGTCAACCGCCACATGCGCGACGCCCTCGCCGGCGCGACGTCCCTCACGGCCGCGATCGACGACGCCACCGTCGTCCGCCTGGTCGGCCGCGCGCGGCACCTGCCCGAGGGCAGCACCCCGACGCGGGCGCCGAAGGTCGGCTCGTTCGCCGACCTCGCCGCCGGGGACCGCGTGACGGTCCGCATCCGCGCACCGCGCGGCACCTCCGCGGCGGACCTGCCTGCGGCGTTCAGCATCATCGACCACGGCCCGTCGAAGCGCTGCGCCGTCCCCGTGACGCCGCCCGCCGACGACCCCGCGGACCCGGTGGACCCCGGCCCCGCGCTCTGAGCTGCGTGCTCCCGGCGCCACGGCGCCGGGAGCAGTTTCAGCGTCGCGCAGCGACCCGGGGAACTCGCATCACACGCGACGCCGCCCACCGCGTCGATCCGGGGCGGCTCGCCCGGATCCGCACCCCGGTGAAGCCGCGGTCGCGGAAGCGGACGCGGACCCGCGAGGACCGGTTGAGGGTGACCCGGACCACGGGCCGCCACGCCCCGCCGCGGAACCCCTGGACGGCGACCCGCGTCCTCCCGCCGCGCACCGACACCGTCAGCCGCAGCGTGAAGACGCCACGCACCAGGCGGAGCCGGGGCTTACCGAGGGCGACCCGTTTGCCATTCGACTGGAAGACCGCCTTCTGGGGTGGCCGCGCGGCGGACGCCGGCAGGGCCGGCGGGAGCGGCGCGCGCGTGCCGCCGCCCGCCGGCGAACCCGGGCCCCCGGTCTCGACCGCCAGGGCTCGGAGCGCGGCATACGCCGGCTTGGGGGTGAAGTCGAACCGGGTGAGCCCGTAGTTCGCCTCGATGGTGTCGCGCACCTCCTTGTCCCGCAGGGCGAACCAGTAGAGACGTTCGACGTTGAGGTACCGACGCATGTACGTGAAAGCGCGGGTGAGGTAGTCGGCCTGCTGTGCATCTGACACACACAACGCCCGGCCCGGCGACGGCGTGCACGTGCTGTAGCTGTATTCGACGACCCAGATGCGACGGCCGGGGTCGACCTGGTCGAGCAACGACTGCAGGTCGAGGATCGACGAGAGGTTGCGCTGCGGGAATCCACGACCCGGGATCGGTGGGCTCTCGGGCTCCACCGACGGGAAGAGCATCCAGCCGAGCACGTCGAAGCTGCCGCGCATGCCCGCGGCGTAGGCGTCGCGCAGGAACGTGAACGAGCCGTCCTTGCTGTACACGGTCCCCGACACCACGATCCCCGTCGGGTCACCGCGCTTGATCGCGGGATAGACGGCCTGCTGGAGCCGCGCGAACAGGACGGGGTCCTCGGGATCCCAGAAGTCCGGCTGATTGACCTCGTTCCACGGGGAGTACGCGTCGATGCCGGGCCCGAGCCCGCGCGCGACCGCCTCAAAGAAGGCCGCGTACGCCGGGAGGGCGTCGGGACGCGGCGGCACGTTCCCCTTGTTGTTGGCGACGCGGCCATCCGTCGCCCAGGTCGGCGCCCCCGTGAACTGCACGAAGGTCTTCAGTCCGATCGAGTGCGCGTACCGCAGACGCGCGTCGAGCCGACGCCAGGCGGCACCCCCGGCCCCATCGGGCCCCGGGACGGTGTCGGCCGTCGGCTGCAGGCCGGCCCATCCGGACGGGAGGCTCACCCACGGGACGCCGGCGGCCTTCACCGCGTCCATCTCCCGCTGGTAGTCGTCGCCGGTGGCCAGGACGCGGACGCCGGCATCGGCGACGACCGGTGCCCCGACCGCACCAGCGGCACCCACGAGGAGGCACAACGTTCCGATGACGACTGCGGCGAGGTTCTTCATCCGGCGACGCTAGCGCAGTCCGCGCCGGATTCACCCGCCCTTCGACCAAGCCGTGACGTGTGATTCCTATTCGTGCGTACAGGTGCGTCGCGCCAACCTTTCATCTTTTCTGGGTCCTACAGACACAGCCGACCGAACAGGGACGTATGGGGACGATGATCCGCGAGCAGCCGCTGACCGAGACGCTTGGATCTCCGGGTCCGGCGGCGCTCCGATTCCGTCTGGGGATCCCGCGTTCGCGACTCCTGTTGCTGTGGGACATCGTCACGACGGCGGCGGCGTTCTCCCTTACGACGCGGATCGACGGCCTCAGTCCCACGCCCGCAGGTGCCGTGGCGTCGGACGACACGAGCCTGACGGGCACGTTCGAGCCCGCGGCGATCGCATTCGTGGCCTTCGCGCTGATCGGGCTGGCGATGATCCGCGATCGCGAGACGGGCCTCGGTGGGCGAGTCAGCACGATGTTCCGGCTGGGCGCGATCGCCGGAGTGTCGCTGTGGGCGACGCTCCTCACGGCGTCGGCGGCCGGGTGGGCCGTCGACCTCGATCAGTTCCTCGTCATCTCGCTGACCCTGCCGGTCGCATGGATCGTGGGCCGCCTACTTCTCGACCGTCCCCGGCGCGAGAGGGTGCTGCTGCTGGGCAGCGGGAAGGTCGCCTCGCACCTGACGGCGCTCGCGCTCCGCCACCCCGAGAGCCGCTTCGACGTCATCGGCTGGCTCGACGACGAGCCGGGGGAGGACGAGGAGAGCGCGCAGGCCGTGATCGGGCGCCTCGACGACCTCCCCCGGATCCTCGTGGAGGGCCAGGTCGATCGCATCGTGGTGTGCTTCTCGATGGCGAGCGACGCGCGCATCGCCGCGGTCCTCCGCGACGCCGACGCGTACCGCGTGAACGTGGACGTGGTCCCGCGCATGTTCGATCTCGTCGGGCCCGCCACGGAGAGTCGCCTGATCGGCGGACTCCCGCTCCTGTCGGTGACGGGTGGCCGGCAGAGGATCAGCCAGGGGATGGCGAAGCGGGCGTTCGATCTCGCCGCGGCGAGCGTCCTCGTGGTCCTGACGCTCCCGGTGATGGCGCTCGTCGCCGTCGCGGTCAAGCTCGACTCGCCCGGCCCCGTCCTCTACCGCTCGGCTCGGCTCGGACGGAGCGGCACCACGTTCTCGATGCTGAAGTTCCGGACGATGAGCGTCGGGGCGGACGCCGCCCACGGCGACCATGCGGCAGACCTGCTGGGTGGGCACCTCAAGCGCCCGGACGACCCGCGGGTGACCCGCCTCGGCCGCATGCTGCGTCGTTTCAGCCTCGACGAGCTCCCCCAGTTGCTGAACATCCTGGGCGGCTCGATGAGCCTCGTCGGTCCCCGTCCCGTGCTGCTCTCGGAGGCCCAGGGCATCGAGGGGTGGGCGAGCCGCCGCCACAACGTCCGTCCGGGCGTGACGGGCCTCTGGCAGGTGCTCGGTCGCAGCACGATCCCCTGGCACGAGCGGATGCAGCTCGACTACACGTACGCCCGCCACTGGTCGATGGGCTTCGACATCAAGATCCTGGCGAGCACGTTCGTCGCCGTCGTCTCGCGCCGGGGGGCGTTCTGATCCGGCGGGTGGTCCTGGCGGCCGTGCTCGCGATCGGGTTCGCCACCGCGCCCGCCGTGGCGCAGGACGACCTCGACCCGGTCGCGCGCTGCGTCCGGGACAACCTCATCCGGTACGCGCCACCCGACCGGGCCGTCGTCGACCAGTACCTGAGCCTCGAGTCGGCGTGCCGCGAGAGGATCGAGAGCCAGGGCGGCGCCGAGGTCGAGGTCACGCCGGGCGGCGCTGGTGGCGGAGGCGGCGACAGCAGCGGCGGCGACGGCGGAGGTGCCGCGGGCACGCCGTCCGTCGGGGGCGCCGACGGGGTCCCCGTCCCCGACCGAGGCGAGGCCGGCGCCGGTGGCACCACCCCGGCGGACCCCGCCGTACCGACGGGGACCCCGAGCGCGCGACCCGCGGTCCTCGCGGCGCTGGGCGACGCCGACACGGCGACGCCGGCGAACCCCACGGCCCTGGTCGACGGCCCGCCCTGGCTCCTCGCGCTCATCGGCGGCGCGATCGTGTCCGTCGCGGGGGCGGCATGGTTGGGGGTGCGATCGCGCCCGCGGTGACCGGCTCCCCCACGCTCGTCAGCGAGGCCGAGTCCTCGGCATCCGCGAGCGATCGCACCCGGTCCGTCGCCCTGCTGGTCGCGAGCACCGCGCCGCTGGTCGTGGCCCTCGTCCTGTCGTATCGCGACGGCGGCTACTTCACGACGTCGTGGGGTGGCGCCGCCATCGTCGTGCTCGCGCTGGTCGCCGCAGTCGCGGTCGCCGTCCGGACGTCGGCGGGGGGCCCTCTCGGGTGGGTCGCCGCGGGCGGGTGGGTGGCCTTCGCGGTCTGGCAGGGACTCTCGGGGCTCTGGTCCGACGAACCGGCGGCGAGCACCGCGGCGATGGGTCTGACGCTGCTCTACGCGGCGTCCTTCATCCTCGTGCTCCTCTCCTCCCGCGGCGCGACGACCCTACGCAGACTGGTCGAGCTGAGCATGCTCGTCGTCGTCCCGGTGACGGTCAGCGCCCTCGGCGCACGTCTCGTCCCCGCGATCTTCGCAGAGGAACAGCACGGACGGTTGTCGACGCCGATCTCGTACTGGAACAACCTGGGCCTGCTGTTCGCGTTCGGCTTCGTCGTCGCCGTCGGGATCGCGGCCGACGGGACCCGCCGGTGGCCGCTGCGGGCCGCCGCGGCGGCCACGATCCCGATGTTCCCGCTCGGCATCCTCTTCGCCCAGTCGCGTGGCGCGCTCGTCGCCCTCGTGGTCGGCGCCGCCGTGCTCGTGGCCCTGACACGCGGGAGGATCGCGACCTCCTGGATGCTCGCCGCCGCGGCCGCCACGTCGATCCCCCTGCTGGTCCACGCCAACGCCCAGGAGTCGCTGACGATCGGGCGCGTGCTGCAGGAACCCCACGACGCCGAGGGACGGCGCGTCGTCGTCGTCCTCCTGATCGGCGCGGCTGCATGCGCCCTCGCCTCCCTGGTCGTCGTGCGCCTGGGTGACGCCGTCGCCCCGGGCCGTCGTCGACTCGTCGTCGGTGGGGCGCTCGTGACCACCC
The DNA here is from genome assembly GCF_018141545.1 of Miltoncostaea oceani. GTDB lineage: Bacteria > Actinomycetota > Thermoleophilia > Miltoncostaeales > Miltoncostaeaceae > Miltoncostaea > Miltoncostaea oceani. The sequence continues at coordinate 2,437,912 of NZ_CP064356.1, forward strand.
TGGTCGTCGTCGCAGCGGCGGCGCTGATCGCCCGCCCACCCGACGGCGGACCCACGGCCTGGGCCGACCGGCAGTTCGAGTCGTTCAAGCGCTACGACCCGCGTGCCCGGGACAGCGCGACCACCGTCGCCGACCGACTCGCGGTGGCCGCCGGCTCGGGCCGATGGCAGAACTGGGCCGTCGCGGCCGACCAGTTCGCGGCGTCGCCCGTCGCGGGCACGGGAGCGGGGGACTACCGCTTCCGCTGGGCCGCCGAGCGCGACATCGACGTCAACGTGCGCAACGCGCACTCGCTGTACCTGGAGGTGCTGGGCGAATCCGGCCTGATCGGCCTGCTGCTGCTGCTCACGCCGGTCGCCGCCGTGGCGACCGGGACGGGCCTCGCCCTCCGCCGCGGCCCTCCCGCCGCGCTGGCCCGCGACCTAGGCATCGCCGCGGCGGCCGGGTCCGCCGTGCTCGTCCACCTCGCCGGCGACTGGGCGTGGCAGATGCCGGCCGTCGTGCTCCCCGCCGTCGTGCTCGGCGCGGCGGCGCTCGCGGCGGCGACCACCGACGCGTCCGCGGCGCGCGTGCTCCCCCGTCCCGTCGCCTGGTCGATGGCGGCGGTCGCCCTGGCCGCCCTCCTCGTCGTCGCCGGAGTCGTCGGTGGCGCGGAACGTCTCGACGAGGCGCGGTCCCAGGCCGCGCGGGGCGATCTGGCGACGGCGCTGGAGTCGGCACGCCGGGCCCAGGACCTCGACCCCCAGGGGCCTGCGGCGATCCAGCTCGAGGCGAACATCAGGGCCGACCTGGGTCAGGCCGATGAGTCGGACGCGGCTTTCGCGCGAGCGGTCGGCGCGTCACCCCACGACTGGACGATCCTGGCGGACTGGGCGTCGGCCCTGCTCCGACGGGGCGACGTGATCGCCGCCCGGCCCCTCGTCCGCCGCGCCATCCGGCTGAACCCGCGCGAACCGCGGTTGACGCTGCTGCGGCGGGACGTGGGCCTGTGACGCACCGCCTAGCGCCAGAGTCCCCGCCGGCGTCGCGGCGTGGACGGACGGGAGGGGATGCCTTCCCCGGCGACGATCGCGGCGGGCACGTCGTGTGTCATCCATCGAGCGACGGCGGGGTCCCCCACGGCCTCGGCCGCGGCGGCCATACCGACGGCGCGCACCCCGGGCATGTGGGCGTCGCTGGCGATCACATGTGCGAGGCCGAGGTCGAGCAGCCGCCGCGCGGCGGTCGCCGCACGGCGCCCCAGCCGCCGGTCGACGGACGCGGCGGTCAACTGGATGAGGGCTCCCGCCTCGACGAGAGGGCCGATCCGCTCCGGGCGCGCCTGAACGTCGGCGTTGCGCTCCGGGTGGGCGATGACCGCGGTCACGCCGCTCCCGCTCAGGCGCTCGATCTCGGACGGCAGTGGGAGCGGCCATCCGTCGTACGGGAACTCGACCAGGACGTAGCGTCCCGCCCCCCCGAGGCTGAAGCGCGCCATCGTCCGGGCGTCCATCGCCATCAGCTGCTCGAGGGCGACCTCGCCACCCGTCCACAGTTCCAGCGGCACCCCCTCGGAGTCGAGCGCCGCCCGCACCCGATCGACCGCGGATTCCATACGTTCGGGGGGTGTCGGGTAGTCGTGCCGGACGTGAGGCGTCGCTACGATCGCCGTGATCCCGTCACGTACGGCGTGACGCGCGAGCTCGACGCTGTCGTCCATGGTGCGCGCCCCGTCGTCGAGTCCCGGGAGTATGTGGCTGTGGATGTCGATCAATCTCGTCTTCCCGGTACCGAAGAGCCCGTCGTCAAACTGAAGCACGGGAGCCGCTGATGGAGACCGGACGCGAGTCGAGCCTCTCCGAACCCCTCGCACTCAAGCGCATTCTGGCGATCCTGCGCCGGCGGTGGTGGATCGTGGCACTCGCCGCCGTCATCGTCCCGGTGGTCGCGGTGTTCATCTCGTCACGGCAGGACCCGGTCTACCAGTCCAGCGCGGACGTCCTGATCAACCAGCAGAACCTCGCGGCGGTCCTGACGGGGACCACCGACTTCTCGATCTCACGCGACCCGGCGCGCATCACCGAGACCCAGGCGCGGATCGCCCGCTCACCCGAGGTCGCCAAGCTCACGGTCGAGACGGTCGGCGTGCCCGAGCTGGGCGCCGGCGGGCTGCTCGGCTCGTCGTCGGTCACCCCCGACAGCAAATCCGACCTGCTGACGTTCAGCGTGTCCCAGGGCGACGCGGATCTGGCGGGGCGCCTCGCGACCGAGTACGCCCGCCAGTACATCGCCTACCGGCTCCGTCTGGACACGTCGGCGATCGCCGAGGCCCGGACCGAGCTGGCGGGTCGCATCGCGGAGGTGAGAGCCGAGGGCGGCTCCGACGCCCTGCTGACCGAGCTGACGGGGAACCTGCAGACCCTCCAGACGCTGAGTTCGTTGCAGACGTCGAACGCCGTGATGGTCCGCGAGGCGGGCAGCGGGAGCCAGACCTCACCGAACCCCCGCCGCAACGGCCTGCTCGGGTTGGGGCTCGGCCTGATCCTCGGAGTCGGCCTGGCGTTCCTGCGCGAGTCGCTCGACAACCGCGTCCGCAGCGCCGAGGAGATCAGCGACCGCCTCGGTCTGACCCTCCTGGCCCGTCTGCCCGAGCCACCCCGACGCATGCGCACCACCAATCGGCTCGTGATGATGGACGACCCGGGGAGCGTCCAGGCCGAGGCCTTCCGGATGCTGCGCACGAACCTCGACTTCGTGAACGCCGACCGGCGGGCTCGGACGATCGCCGTCACGAGCGCGGTCAACGACGAGGGCAAGTCGACCTCGGCCGCCAATCTGGCCGTCGTCCTCGCCCTTGCCGGGAGCCGCGTCATCCTCGTCGACCTCGACCTGCGGCGGCCGACCGTCCACCGGTTCTTCGGGCTGCCGGACCGTCCCGGCGTGACCGATGTCGCCGTCGAGGACCTGGACCTCAGCGAGGCGCTGGTCGACGTCCCGCTCGAGCTGGACGACCGGTCGAGCGCGGTGCCGCGCAACGGCGCCCCGGGTCACCGGCCCGGCCTGGCGGTGCTGCCGAGCGGGCCGATCCCCCGCGACGCCGGCGAACTGGCCGCGAGTCGTGCGCTCGGGTCGCTGCTCGCACGCCTCCGCGACCAGTGCGACGTCGTGATCATCGACACGCCGCCCCTGCTGAGGGTCGGAGACACGATGGCCCTGAGCGTCTACGTCGATGCCCTGGTGATCGTCGCGCGGATGAACGTGGTGTCGCGGCCGATGCTCGCGGAGGTCTCGCGGCTGTTGCGCCGCATGCGCGCGGTGAAGCTCGGGGTGGTCGTCACCGGCGCGCAGACCGGCGACGCGTACGGCGGCGCCTACTACGGCTACGGCCAGAAGGAGGCCCTCGCGGCCCCGCCCCGCGAGCGCTCGCCGCGATGACCGGCGCCACGGGGGCGCCGGGCGGCCGCCACGCGGCGGCGGCTCGGCCCACGCCCCTGATGCTCGGGATGGGGTGGTTCCCCGACCAGCCCGGCGGTCTCAACAGGTACTTCCGCGACCTGCACACGGCCCTCGCGGCCGACGGCACGACGGCGCCCTCCGTCGTGATCGGCCCCGCCGACGACGCGCCGGACGAGGTCCGTGCGGTGTCGGGCAACCACGCGCCGCTCCCCGCACGGGTCTGGGGCTACGCCGCCGCAGCCCGTGCCCGGGCCGCGGACGCGGGGCTCATCGACGCCCACTTCGCCCTGTACGGCCTCGCGGCGGTGCGGATGCCCGGGCTCCGCAGGCTCCCCGTCGTCGTGCACTTCCATGGTCCGTGGGCGGCCGAGGGACACGCCACCGGCGCCGCTCGGAATGTCGCCGTCAAACGCATCGTCGAACGCCTCGCCTACCGGCGCGGGCGCCACTTCATCACCCTGTCGCGCGCCTTCCGGCAGACGCTCGTCGAGACCTACGGGATCGCCCCGTGGCACGTCTCGGTCGTGCCGCCGGGGGTCGACCTCGATCGGTTCACCCCGGGTGACGGCGGCGAACGGGCCCGCCTCGGCGTCCCGGAGGACGCATGGACGGCCGTGGTCGCCCGACGCCTCGTGCCCCGGATGGGTATCGACGTCCTGCTCCGCGCGTGGGCGGCCCTCGGGGACACGGACGACGGCCGACGCCTCCTCACGATCGTGGGGGACGGTCCGCTGCGCCCCGAACTGGAGCGACTCGCCGCCGACCTCGACGTCTCGTCGAGCGTGCGCTTCACGGGACGTGTCACCGACGAGGCCCTGCGCGACTGGTACCGCGCCGCCGATGTCTGCGTGGTCCCCACCGTCGCGCTGGAGGGGTTCGGGCTGGTCGTCGTCGAGGCGCTCGCCTGCGGGACGCCGACCGTCGTCTCCGACGTCGGGGGACTCCCCGAGGCGACCGCGGGCCTCGGTGGCGCCGTCGTGGTGCCGGCGGGCGACGGAGGCGCGCTCGCGGACCGGCTCGGCGCCGCCCGCGACGGCAGCCGTCCGCTGCCGGCCCCGGCCGAGTGCCGGGCCCACGCGGAGCGCTTCGGGTGGGATGTCGCGGTCGCGACCCACCGACGCATCTACGAGGCGGTCACGCGTGGCACACCGAGGACACGGGCGCGGGTGGTCTTCCTGGACCACTGCGCCGCGTTGTCGGGTGGCGAGCTCGCCCTGGCCCGGACGATTCCGGCCCTGGAGCGGGTCGACGCCCACGTGATCCTCGCGGAGGAGGGTCCCCTCGTCGAACTGCTGCGCGACCGCGGCATCTCCGTGGAGGTGCTGACGATGGACGAGGACGCACGTGGCCTGGGGCGTGGGAGGGTGACGCCGGGTGGCGTGCCCCTCGGTGCGGCGTGGGCGTCGGCCGCCCACGTCGCCGCCCTGGTCCGCCGACTGCGGCGGCTGCGGCCGGACCTCGTCCACACGAACTCCCTGAAGGCGGCGGTCTACGGCGCGGCCGCCGGGCGCGTCGCCGGTGTCCCCGTGATCTGGCACGTACGTGACCGCATCGCGGCGGACTATCTGCCCGCCGCCGCCGTCCGCCTCATCCGGGGGATGGCGCGGACCCTGCCGAGCGCGATCATCGCCAACAGCGAGACCACCCGGGCGGAGCTGCCGGCGGTGTCGTGCCCCGTCGAGGTGATCCCGAGTCCCGTCCCGGCCGCGGTGGCGTCGCCGGCGGACCGCGACGCGGGGGAGCCCTTCCGGGTCGGACTCGTGGGTCGGATCGCGCCGTGGAAGGGGCAGCACCTCTTCATCGACGCCTTCGCGCGCGCGTTCGGCGAGGGTCGCGAGGAGGGGGCGATCATCGGTTCGCCCCTCTTCGGTGAGGAGGAGTACGCACAGGAGGTGCGGCAGGCGAGCGCGCGGCTCGGTCTGGGCGACCGCGTCTCCTTCCGCGGGTTCCGCGAGGACGTCCCCGCCGAGCTGGCGCGCCTCGACGTCCTGGTGCACGCCTCGACGATCCCCGAACCGCTCGGGCAGACGGTGCTCGAGGGGATGGCGGCCGGTCTCCCGGTCGTCGTGCCCGACGCGGGCGGCCCGGCGGAGGTCGTCATCGACGGCGCGAACGGCATGCACTACCCCCTCGGCGACCCCGCCGGTATGGCGGATGCGCTGCGGCGGCTTCGCGACGACCACGGCCTGCGCAGCCGTCTGGGGGCGGCGGCGCCGGCCGCGCTGCACCGTTTCGCGCCGGAGGTCGTGGGCGCACGGATCGAGGCGCTGTACGCGCGCGTCCTGGACACGGGGCCCGGCCGGTCCGCATGAGGGTCGCGATCGTCCACGACTACCTGACGCAGCGCGGAGGCGCGGAACGCGTGGTGCTGGCGATCGCCCGGGCCTTCCCGGACGCCCCGATCCACACGTCCCTCTACGACCCGGACGGCACGTTCCCCGGGTTCGCCGATCTCGACGTGCGCCCGTCGGCGATCGACCGGCTGCCGGGGCTGCGACGCCACCACCGCCTCGCGTTCCCGTTGCTGGCGCCGACGTTCTCGCGGATGCGGATCGACGCCGACGTCGTGATCTGCAGCTCGAGCGGCTGGGCGCACGGCGTCAGCACCACCGGGGGCAAGCTCGTCTACTGCTACAACCCGGCCCGGTGGCTCTACCAGGCGCACCAGTACAGCCGGCGCCTGAGCCTCACGCGGCTCGCGGGATCGCTCCTCGGGTCGCCGCTGCGATCCTGGGACCGGCGGGCCGCCAGGTCCGCGGACGCGTACGTCACGATCTCCACCGTCGTCCAGCGGAGGATCGAGGCGGCCTACGGCATCAGGGCCACGATCCTGCCCCCTCCCCCGGGCCTCGACGCCAGGGGGCCGGCACGGCCCGTCCCCGGCCTCGCGCCGGGTTTCGTACTCTGCGTGTCGAGGTTGTTGCCCTACAAGAACGTGGATGCCGTCGTCCGTGCGTTCGCAGGGATGCCGGACGAGAGGCTGGCCGTCGTCGGGGACGGTCCCGATCGAGTTCGACTCCGCTCCCTCGCCGGTCCGAACGTCGACCTGCTCGGAAGCGTGGACGACGCCACTCTCCGGTGGCTCTACGCGAACAGCCGCGGTGTGGTCGCCGCGTCGTATGAAGATCTCGGCCTCACCCCCATCGAAGCGGCGGCATTCGGCCGCCCCTCCGCCGTCCTCCGCTGGGGCGGGTTCCTCGACACGGTCGAGGAGGGCCGGACGGGCGTCTTCTTCGATCGACCCGATCCGGAGGCGATCGCCGACGGAGTGCGACGCATCCTCGCCCGGCAGTGGGCCACCGCCGACCTCGACGACCTGTGCGAGCGTCACGCGCCCTCCGCGTTCGAGCGCGCGATGCAGGGTGCGGCGCTCGCGGTCGCCGGCGCCCCCCGAGCCGAATCGCGCCCGTGACCCGCCTCCGGGGAACGCGCGGGGCCCGGCGGGGCGCCGGCGTCGTGCTGATGGCGGGCCTCCTGCTCCTCGGGGCGTTCGGCACGCACGCGGTGGGCCAGCAGATACCGATCCCGCCGGCGCCCGACGCCCCTCCGATCCCGACGCCGCCCCCCGACCCCGACCCGGTGCCGCCCCCCGCGCCGAACCCCATCCCCACGCCGACGCCCGCGGCCCCCGCTCCGGCGACGCCCGCCCCCTCTCCGCCGGCCACGTCCCCGGCCCCCAGCGGACCCACGGCCGCCGAACGCGCCGCGGCGGCCCGGCGCGCCGCCCTACGGCGCGAGAGGGCACGGGCCCTCGAGGCCCGGCGACGCGCGGCCGCAGAGCGCAGGGACCGGCGCGCAGCCACCCAGGCGGATGTGGTGGCCGCATCCCTGATCGGGACCGCACGCGCGGTGCCCCGGACCACGGAAGCGGCGGTAGCCGACGCGTCGGCGAACGACGGGGACGATTCGGCGGGTGTCGGCCGCGCGATCGTCCTCGCGGCACTCAGCTTCGCGTTCGTGTGCTCGATCGCGCTCGGGATCGCCGCCGCGGTCCGCCGTCGGACCACCCGCGACGGCGACCCGACGGTCCGCACGCGTGCGGGACCGGGCCTCGCCCGCAGAGTCGCCGGGCGACCCATGGTGACCACGTTCGCCACCACGGCGGCGATGCTCGGGGTCAACCTGGTGACGGGCGTCATCATCGCGCGAGCCCTCGGGCCGGACGGCCGCGGCGAGGTCAGCGCGATCCTCGCCCTTCCCCAGACCCTCGCCTGGCTCTTCGCGTTCGGGGCCTTCCAGGCGATCGTCTACCACCAGTCACGGAATCCGCGCGACGCGCCCTCCGTCCTCGGCACCTGGCTCGCGGTGACCATCCCGCTCGGACTGCTCGCCGTCGTCGTCGGCGAAGTGCTCGTACCGGTGCTGCTCGGGGCCCAGACCCCGGACGCGATCGCGCTGGGGCGCGTGTACGTCGGCCTCACCCTCGTGACGCTGTTCTCATCGGTGTTCCTCGGCATCGTCCTGGGCGATCGGGAGTTCGGCTTCTACAACGGGATACGCCTGTGCCAGTCCCTCGGGATCGCCGCCGGCTATCTCGTGCTGTGGCCGCTCGGCGCCCTGACGGTCGGTGCCGCGCTCGCCGTGACCGCAACCGTGCTCCTCATCTCGCTGGTGGTCGTCGCCGCGAAGGTCGTCCGCCGCCACGGCGTGACGCGCCCCGACCGGGGACTGCTCCGGACGACCGGCTGGTTCGGCGTCCGTGCCCACGCGACCGACCTGAGCGGCGTCGGCAACCTCCGCCTCGACCTCACCGTCATCCCGGCGTTCCTCGTGGCCACCCAGGTCGGGCTCTACGCCGTCGCCGCGACCATCGCCGGCATCCTCATGTCCCTCGCGGGCTCCACCGCAGCCGTCGTGCTGCCGACGGCGGCCCGTGATCGGGCGGGGGCACCACGGGTCGTGGCGCGAGCGGCGGTCGCGGCCCTCGGTGTCTGCGGCGCGATCGGCGCGGTCCTGTGGATCTTCGCTCCGTACGCGATCGAGTTGGTCTACGGGGACGACTTCTCCGGCAGCGTCGAACTGCTCCGCATCCTGATCCCGGGGGCCGTCCTCTTCGGAGCGGCGGGGATCGTGGGCCAGGGGCTGACAGCCCTGGGCCGGCCCTTCACCGCCGCCGCCGGCCAGCTGGTCGGTCTCGCGATCACCGTGATCGGCCTCCTCCTCCTGCTCCCCGACGGAGGGGTACGCGCCGCGGCCTGGGTGTCCCTCGGCGCATATGCGGCGGTCTTCCTCGTGACCTCCGTGCTCTACATCGTCGTCGCGCGCCGCGGCGCCGTGGCCGAACCACACGGTGTCGGAGCGGCACCTGCGGCGGTGGAGCACGCACGGCCGAGGCGGGCCGCCCGGGAGCGCCCTGCACCGGGCCCGGCTCCCCTGGCCGCCGCCCGGGCGTTCGCACGGGCCCACCCCGGTGCCCGCGACACCATCGCGTTCGCGCTCGGGCTCGTCGCGATGGCGTTCGTCGTCGGTGCCGCCGTCGCCACCGAAGGGAACGCCCGGGTGGCGATCGTCGGCGCCGTGCTCGCGCTCGTCGCGGGGCTCGGTGTCGCCTCATCCCGGCTCCTGCTGCCCGCGCTCGTCGTCTGGCTCGCCGGCCTCGGCCTCCTGCGCCGGATGGTCACCGAACTCATCGAACCGACCGCCCAGGATCTCCTCCTGCTCGTCGGACCGACGCTCGTCATCGTCCTGGTGATCGGGACGCACCGCACGGATCGCACGATCCGCGACCGCCCCCTGTCGAAGCTGGTCGCGGTCTTCGGTGTGCTGGTGTTCCTGGCGGCGGTCAACCCCCTCGGGGGATCCCCCCTCGCGGGCGCCTCGAGCCTGCTCTTCGTCCTCATCCCCGTCCTGGGGTACTGGGTCGGGACACGCATCGACGACACGACCCTCCTCCGGGTGCTCGCCCTGATGGCGGGCCTCGGGGTCGTGACGGGCCTGTACGGGCTCTACCAGACGTTCAGCGGCTTCCCCTCGTGGGACCAGACCTGGATCGACACCTCCGGCTACGCCGCGCTCCGCGTCGGCAAGGACACCGTCCGCGCCTTCTCGACGTTCTCGTCCTCGTCCGAGTACACGATCTACCTCGCCATCGCGATCGTGGTCCTGCTGGCGTTCGCGTTCCGGCGCGCACGCTTCGTGCCGATCCTGATCGTGCCGTTGACGATGCTGGTGATCGCCTTGTTCTACGTGGGCTCGCGCGCGCCGATCTTCAAGATCGTGGCGGCGTTCGCGCTGATGGTCGCGGCATACAGGGGGATGCGCCTGGTCTCGGCTCTCGCCGTCGCGACGGTTCTGATCGTGCTGGTGCCCACGGTCGTCGCAGCCGTGGCCCCCGCCCAATCGGACAATGCGCTGGTGACGCGTCAGGTCGAAGGGTTGAGCAACCCCACCAGCTCGGAGGACTCGACGATCGGGTTCTACGTCGTCCTGCTGCGCGACAGCTTCGTCGACAGCTTCACCCAGCCTCTCGGCTCCGGTCTCGCCCGAGTCACGATCGCCGGCGACAAGTTCGGGGGGGAGACCTTGACGACCGAGACGGATCCGGCGACCGCCGCCGTGGCGATGGGGCTCCCAGGGCTCGCGGTGTTCCTCGCCATTCTCGGACTGGGTTTCGTGCGCGCCTACACGCTCGCGCGGCGTCGTCGGGACTTCCTCGCACTCGCCGGCCTCGGCATCCTCGTCGTCACCCTGCTCCAATGGCTCGCCGGTGGACAGTACGCGGTCGCTCTGCTGCCGTGGCTCGTGATCGGCTGGGCCGAGGCGCGGAGCCGGCCGCGTCGTTCTCGGCGCGCTGGCCACGCGCCGGTCGAGGTGGATGACCCCCACCACGCCGAGATGGTGGGCGCCCGATGACCGATGCCGGTCGCCGCGCCGGCGGGGACTCCCCCGCCGCCTCCTTCTCGGTCGTGGTGCCGACCCATGGGCGAAGCGGCCCTCTGCGCCTGTGCCTCCAAGCGCTCGGGGCGCAGGAGCGGCCCCCCGATGAGGTGATCGTGGCCCACGCCGGGGACGAGGCGGCGAGGGCCGTGATCGAGGACGAGTTCCCCTGGGTCCTACAGGCCGTCATCAAGAGGCCGTCGTACCTCGACGGGCTCCGCGCCGGGGCATCCCGCGCGACGGGCGACGTGATCTGCTTCACCGACGACGACGCCGCGCCGCGACCGGACTGGCTGGCCCGGGCCGCCGCCCGACTGGCGGACCCCGGCATCGGGGCAGTCGGCGGCCGCGACGTCCTGCGAGGCGTCGTCCCGGTGCCCGGCATCCCCGTGGGTGTGATCGGCCGGTGGGGCCGGCTCAGCGGCAACCACCACCTGGGTACGGGCGACGCGCGGGACGTCGACGTACTGAAGGGGGTGAACATCGCCGTCCGCCGAGATGCGCTCGCGTTCCCGCTCGACCTGGCGGGTGGCTCGACGCACCACCACTTCGAGGTCGCCCTCGGTCTCTGGGTGCGACGCCAGGGCCTCCGGGTGGTCTTCGACCCTCTCATGCTGGTAGAGCACGATCCGGCGGTCCGTGCCGACGGGAGCATCCGGTTCTCGGATGAGGCGACGCTGGCCGAGGCGTCGTGCTTCAACCTCGCCTACGGGATCCTGTCCCTGCGTCCCGACCTCCGCGTGCGCCGGTCGGCGTACGGCGTGCTGGTCGGCGACCGGGACGTGCCGGGGGTCGGCCGCGCGGTCGCTGCCCTCGTGGCGGGCGACCGTCGCGTGGTCCGCCGCCTCCTCCCGTCGCTGCGCGGCCAGGGCCGTGCGGCATGGCGGGTCGCCCGCAGGCGCCCGCTGCGCATGATCGCGCTCGACGGGCGCGTCCGCGTCCCGTGAGGGCGGTGATCGACCGACGCCTCCTGATCGGTGCCCTGGCGGCACTGGTCGTCTGCGGCACCGCCCTCGGAATCGCCGCCCGCGACGCCGGGCAGGAGCGCTGGCGCGCGGAGACCACGGTGACGGTCGAGGACGACGGCTCGCGCTCGTGGGAGGAGATCGGTCGTGCCACCGTCGCCCTCATGCAGTCCGACGCGGTGAGGGACCGCGCGGCGGCGGAGGCGCGGATCGGGGCGGACACCGTCGCCGGACGCACGACGGCGGATTCGTCCTACCTCGACTGGCGCGACGTCACGGTCGGCGCCACCGGCCGCGATCGGGCGGGGAGCGTCGCCCTGCTGTCCGCCCTCGTCTCCGCCGCCGAGGCGGCGAGCCCCCCGCAACTCCGGTGGAGCACCGGCCCGACGGGTGCCACGCGCGACGACCCCCCGCTGCCCCTGCTCGGGCTCCTCGCCCTTGTCGGCACCGTATCTGCCGGCGCGGCCGCGGCGTTCCTGGCGCATGCGACGCGTGCGACGGGCACCGGCCGGGTGCTCGCGGCGGCCGCGACCGCCGCGTGCGCGCTCGCGGCCCTGGTGTGCGCCGGCGCCCTCACCTCCGGCGACCCGTCATGGTTCGCCCTCAACGTCGCCCTCGCACCGTTGATCGCCGTCGGGGTCGGCCTCGCAGCCGAACGCGTCACGAGTGGTGCCCTCATCGCCGCGCTCGCCGGCCTCCTCGCAGCCCTGGCGGTCTGGTCGTCCGTGATCTGGTTGAGCGGCAGTGAGACGTCGGTCGGTGTGTCCCTCGGCGACGGCGTCGAGCGACGCATCTTCCCGTCGTCCTTCGGGCACCCCGGCCATTACGGGGCCGCGCTCGCGATGCTGCTGCCGTTCGCCGTGGCAGGGTCGTGGAACGGGCCCCGCCTGCGGCGGGGACTGTTCGTCGTCGCAGCGGTGGTCGGGGTCATGGCCATCGCGCTGACGTACGCCCGGGCCGCGTGGATCGCCGCGCTGGTCGGGGCGTTCATCGCCCTGCCGACCGTGCGGGCGCGCCTGATCACCGCGGGCGCCGGGATCGTGGTCGTCGCCCCGCTCCTCCCACTGCTCGCCGACCGTGCCACCACGTCCGACTGGACCGACAACGTCCGGCTGGACATCTGGGGTCGCGCACTCGAGATCGTCGCCGCGCATCCGTTCCTCGGCGTGGGTGTCGGGGGGTTCGGTCGCTACGCGGAACCGGTCTTCCTCCCGTTCTCGGCGGTGCGCCCCGGACACGCCCACAACCTCTTCCTCAACGTCGCCGCGGAGTCCGGCGTGCCGGCGCTCGCGGCACTGCTCGCCGGCCTCGTGTGCCTGTCACTGGCACTCGCGCGGGGCCTCCGCCGGAGGGCGGACGGATCCGGGGTACCGGCGGTGGTCGATGCCGCACTCGCGCGGGCGTCCCTGGGGGCCCTCGCCGCGATCGTCGTCGCCGGGCTCCTCGACGTCGCCGTGTACCAGCGCTACACCCTCGTCCTCGCCGGCATCGTGGCGGGTGCGGGGGCGGTGGGGGCTGCACGTCTGGCCGGTCGCGCGGACCCCTCCCGCCCCGGACGGGACGCCTCGTCCGATGACCGCGCGATGGCGGGGTCGCGGTGAGCGGAGACACCGCCGAGCGCCCCATCCGGGTCGCCCTGGTCGCCCACGACATCCACTGGGAGGGCGGGATGGAGCGAGCCATGGCCGAGCTCATCTCGACCGCACCTCCGCATGTCCGGTTCACGGTGGTCTCGGCGACGTTGGCGCCGGAGCTGCGGCATCTCGTCGAGTGGCGTCGGGTGGATGTGCCACGCCGCCCCTTCCCGGCGAAGTTCACGGCCTTCTACATCCGGTCGGCCCGGGCGGTCAGGGGGCTCGACGTCGATCTCATCCACACCTGCGGCGCCCTCACCGCCGCGCGGGCCGACCTCGCGAGCGTCCACTTCTGCCACCACGGCTACGTCCGCGCCGCGCGGATGCTCTCAGCCGGGGGCCCGCCCCTGCGACGCGTCAACACCACCGTGAGCCGCCTCCTCGCCCTGGCGGCGGAGCGCGTGGCGTACCGCCCGTCCCGGTTGCGCCTCGCCGCCTGCGTGTCGGACGGCGTCGCACGGGAGATGCACGTCGCCTTCCCGGGGCTCGTCACGGCCATCACGCCGAACGGCGTCGACAGCGCGCACTACCGACCCGACCCGGCGACTCGCGCCGCGGTTCGCGATCAGCACGGCGCGGGGGCGGCGACCGTCGCACTCTTCGTGGGTGGCGACTGGAACCGCAAGGGACTGCCCATCGCCATCGAGGCCGTCCGGCGGGCACGGCGCGGTGGGAGCGACGTCGTCCTCTGGGTCGTGGGGTCCGGCGACGTCGGACGGATGCGCCGTGAGCACGGCGGCGGTGTGGAGGAGGTCGTCACGTTCCTCGGCGCGGTGAAGGACCCGGCGCCGTTCTACGTCGCCGCCGACGTCCTCGTTCTCCCGAGCCTCTACGAGACGTTCTCACTCGTCGCCCACGAAGCGGCCGCCTGCGGTCTGCCCGTCGTCGGGACCCGCGTCCACGGTGTGGATGCGCTGGTCACCCGAGGGGAGGGCGGGCTGATGGTCGAGCGCGGCGCGGAGGCGTTCGCGGAAGCCCTCGTCGCTCTGGCCGAGGACCCCCCCGCCCGCCGACGCCTCGGTGACGCCGGACGCCGCTACGCACACGCGCACCCGTGGCGCGCATCCGTCAGGGCGGTGACCGGTGCGTACGACGAATTGGTGCGCAGCGACCGCGGCGACGCAGAGACCCCGGGCGGCGCCCGCCGTCCATCGACGTCCGCCGGCAGCCGATCCGGCAGCATCGAATCACGGAACGGAACCACCGGACAGCGACAAGGGAGCAGACCGCCGATGGTGGCGAACCGCATGATGACAGGCGTCCGGAGGGCATCCGCCACGGTCGGCGCGATGACGGGCGAGGCGCGATCCGCGGTCGCACTCACCGCGGCGGGGCGTTCGCGGGCCCGGCTTCTCACCGACGTCTTCGTCTACCGGGCGATACGCGGGCACCTCGTCACCCGATCCGACACCGCGGTGCGAACAGTGACACTGAGGGACGGACAGCGGGTTCGCTATCGCCGGAATCGCGGCGACCTCCAGAGCTTCCGCGAGGTCTTCTACGATCGTCACTACGAGCCTCTCCCCGGGATGACGGCCCGTACCATCCTCGATGTCGGTGCCAACATCGGCCTGACCTCCATCTGGCTGGCCCGGCAGTTCCCCGGAGCCGTGATCGTCGCCGTCGAGCCGGCCCCGGACAACGCCGATCTCGTCCGTCAGAACGCCGTGCTCAACGGCGCGCAGGTCACCGTCGTCGAGGGGGCGGTCGCATGCACGGAGGGGACGACCACGTTCGCCGCGTCCGCGGAGTCGAACCTGGGACGGCTCGCGGAGGGCGGGGACCTGGTCGTCAGGACGACGACGCTCGCGCGGCTGCTCGACTCGTTCCCCTCGGGTCGCGCCGACATCCTCAAACTCGACGTGGAGGGAGCAGAGGCGGAGATACTCCTGAACGACGACGGTGCGCTTCAGAGAGTGGGAGCGGTCGCCACCGAGTTCCACCCTCAGGTCACCGGCGTCGCCGACGCCGTTCTCGAGGAGGCGTTGAGGTCAGCAGGCTTCACCGAGGCGCGGGGACGCGGCCAACTGACCACATGGTGGTGGCGGCCGGAATGGGACTGGGGATCGACGGACCCCCCGTCGGCAGCCGTCGATGACGGGTGAGCGACGACGTCGAGTGGAACGGTCCGTCAGCGACCGAGGGTGATCATCCGCGGCGAGTCGGTGAGTGGGACCTCCATGTGCAGCGTTCCCGCCGCACAGCCGATCACGGCGACCGGGACGGCAGCGCCGTCGAGCGGGTCGACCGCAGTCGCTGTGACCGGGCACGTCTCGACGCCACCTAGTCGGATGCGGTAGGTCTCCGGCGGGAGGTCGTAGCGGCGAGGATCGTCGACCGCAGCCGCCGAGTCGTAGACGCGCGTCAGGTCGCGGCTCATGACGTAGGCCGCGACGAGGTGGGAGCCGTCGTCGAGCTGGAACGGCAACACCGTTGCGACGTCGCGGTCGTAGAGCGTCGGGTGCGCACTCGATCCGTCGCCCGTGAACTGGCGCCGTCCCGCGTAGTCCCCGACCGCCAGCAACTGGAGGGGGCGTGGGCGTGTGAACGCCTCAGTGCCGTCGAGCGTGGCCGCGAGGCGGCGCGTCGCGGCCATCGTGGCTCCGCCCTGGGCGGTGCCGGGATAGGCGCCGGCGCCCGCCGTCACGGCCGCGTAGAAGGCCGGGGACACCAGCGCGTACTCGCCGCCGTTGGGGGCGGCCGCGAACATGTGGACGGCGGTCACGCCCTTGTGCGCGAACGCCACCAACGAACGCAGCGCCACCTTCGCCTGGTACCGCTCGCGGGCCGCCGGCGACACCGTGGAGCCGGGGACGAGGTTGAGCTCGGTGATCCAGGTCTCGGGCGCCACTGACCCGGCGGGGGCCGTGAGCCGACCGTGGGGCGTCCCGTACACGCTGGTCGTCAGCGGCGACAGGTCGCGGACCAGGTGCTCCGTGGCGATGCCTGAGAGGAAGTACTCGGGGAAGTGACTCGTGTACGAGGGGATGAACGCGTCGCGCCACGCCCCGCCGGCGTCCTGCGACCCCTCGGGGACGCCGAAGGCGTTCACGGGACGGACGCCGTTGTGGCGCGCCTCGCCCGGGAACACGATCCGGGGCGGATAGGGGTGCTTGTCGTTGGCCGTGAGCCCGGGGGGGCTCGTCGCGCCCGAGTCCCAGGGGCGCTGGTTCGCGAAGCCGTTGCCGATGCCGACCCCCGGCGCGGCGGTGCCTCCACGGATCGCCGCGACCGTGCGCTCCAGGATGGCGCGGGTCGTGTCGTTCATGGGCGATCCGACACCCGTGTCGATCGTCGGCGTGTAGTAGCGGTCGATGTCGAGGAAATCCGAGCCGAACGAGAGCTCGTTCCAGACCTCGACGTCGAACGCCTCGTTCCCCAACACGGCGCGCGCCTCGCGCAGCACGACATCGACGTACGCCTGCCAGCCGGCGAGCGTCGCCTCGAACCGGGGGTTCGGTGACCCGTCGGCGAGCCTCGGGCGCGAGAACGGGGCGAACCGGAGCGTCGAGCCCGGGTGCGGGCCCGCCGCGAGCGCCACGGGGAGGGGACGCGAGAGCGTGGCGAGGCCCGAGGAATCGACCGCCGTGATGATCACGTCGGCGGCGCGCCACCGCCCCAGATCGTCGAAGCCCGTGAGCCCGGGGCGCACGAGGGCGGCGCTGGCGGCGTCGAGGCGCACCTGGCGGTCGCCGGCCACGGCGGGGGCCGTCGTGACGAGCGACACATCCTTGGTCGGCGCGGGCAGCCCGTGATGGCTGTTCAACAGGATCAGGGGACGGATCCCGTTGTCCCGAAGGGCGCGCAGGAGCGTGCGGTGGCGCTCCGCGCGCCACAGCGTCGACGGGTCGTCGTAGGAGACCTCCCCCCAACCGATCTCGATCCGCGCGCGGCGGAACCCACTGTCGCTCAACAGCCGCGCGGTGGCCGCGGCGCGTTCGGGCGCGACGTTGAAGTTGATGCCCATCGCGTTCCGCAGCCGCGACGCCGGGGGAGTGTCGAGGTAGCCACGCCAGGGCTGGATCCAGTGTGAGCGGTAGCCGAAGGCGAGGACCGTCTGGTTCCAGGGTGAGATGGGGTTCTCGACCATGGTCAGCGTCCCCGACGCGGGCGGAGGCGCAGGGGCCGGCGCAGGGGCAGGGTCAGGGGCGGGCGCGGGTGCCGGCGCCGGAGGGGGCGGAGGGGGCAACACGGTGACGGGGGCGCTCGCCGACCGGCGCGGGGAGGTCGTGGTCGTCGCGCCGATCGTGCTGGTCCGCGCGGCCCCCGGCGCCGTGTACACACCGGCGGTGCTGATGCGTCCGACGGTCGTGTTGCCGCCGGCGATCCCGTCCACCGTCCACTGCACCGACGTCCGCTGACCGCCGAGGTACGCCGAGAAGGTGGCCGTCCCGTTCGCGGCGACCTTCGCGCCCGTCGGCGACAGCGTCAGAGTGCTCCCCGACTTCGCCGTCAGGTGGGACGTCACACTCGTGGCCGAGTAGCGGACCGTCACGTTCGGCGCCGACCGGACGCGCAACTCGATCGCGCTGCCGGAGTGGCGGGCCCGGAGGGTCATCGTCGCACGCGAGGCGCCGCGGGTGGCGGTCGAACGCCGCACGACCGATGCACGCACCCGCCCGTCGAATCGCTCGACGAGGGCCACCGACACCGGGCCACGCGCGAGAGGCGCGCGGGTGCGGACGACGAGTCGGACTCGGTAGAGGTCGTCGGCCTGCGCGTTGGTCTCCAGCGTACGAACGACGGTGCGCGCCGCCTCGGCGGCCGGGGTGGCGACCGTGGACGCGGAGGGGGCGGCCGAGGCAGGCCCCATGGCGACGAGGACGAGGCCGGCGCAGGCGAGCGCGACGACCGTCAGGTGGGATGACCCGACGGCGCGGCGGCGCGCGCCACGGCGGGACGTGGCGAGCAACATGGGAGGAGTCCGTTCCGGTGAGCGCGGGTGGGCACCGTGCGCTTGGGGGGCCCGATGACGCGACCCCGACGATCACCGAATACATCGACACGCCGCTCCAGGGGCTTGATGCCCCCGGGCCACTTCCTGGGTTCACCGCTCGATCACCCCTCGAGGTGGCGCGTGACCGCGCGCATCGCCGAGCCCCCTCCGGCGATCGGTCACCGGCCCCCGCACACCCCATCCGTCAGGCGGGGCGGGCCCGCCCGGTGCGTGAGATGTCCGCGGCGAGGCGCGCGGCCTCCTCGTCGTCGAGCATGCGATGCCCGAACGAGGGCGCGCCGGCCCGGGCGACGACGGTCGTCGCGAGTGCCTCCCGGTAGACCTCCTGCGGCGCGAACCCGGCGAGCCGCATCAGGGCGGTCAGGGCACTCGGCGTGAGACCCCAGAACCAGTTTCCGTAACCCTCGTCGTCCTCGAAGGGCGTGGTGATCCCGAGTTGCGCCGCCATGCCGAGACGCCGGAGGCTCCACAACCTCCGCTGGTCCTCGTCGAGATGGGGCCAGAAGACCGCCATCCCCCTCACGCCCCCGACCTCGGGGATCGTCGAGGAACGGAGGATCAAGGTGCCGGTGCACAGGCGCCGCAACGCGACGAGGAGCAGGTACGGGGCGGGATGGTGGTACAGGACCCCCGCGCACAAGACGACGTCGGTCTCCCCCACCCGCTCCACCGTCCCCGCCGAGCCGATGTCCCCCAACACGAACTCGACACGCGACCCCGTGCGCTCCCGCCGCTCCGAGAACTCCGGGGTCGGCCCGAAGACATCGATGCCCGTCACCCGAGTCGCGCCGGCCGCCTCCGCAACGAACGAGTACTCGCCGTTGACGCCCCACATGCACCCGACGTCCGCGAACGTGCGACCGGGGGCGTGGGCCCGGACGAGGTCCGGCAGCATCGCGTAGCTGCCGACGCGGCCGCCGCGCGCCGCGTGCCAGCGCCGCCATGCGAACGCCCCGGGACGGGTCGTGATCACGCGCACCTTGAGCCGGTAGAGCACGAGACGGATTGTAGGGTCTGCGGACGCCCACGCCGCCGCCCACGCCACGGGTGTGGGATCGACCGGACAACGCCTCGGCAGGTGGCCGGATGGAGATCGACATCGTCATCTGCACCTACAACCGGGCGACGGTGCTCGCGGAGGTGCTCGACGCCCTCGCCGTCCAGCGCGTCCCCCCCGGGATGACCTGGTCGGTGGTCGTCGTCGACAACAACTCGACGGACGCGACGGCGGAGCTGGTGCAGCGACACGTCGCGGCGGGGGCGATCCCCGGGTTGCGCCGCGTCGTGGAACACACGCAGGGGCTGACCCACGCCCGTCTGCGCGGTGTCCGGTCCACCCACGCGGACTGGATCGCCTTCGTCGACGACGACTGCATCCTGGACGACACCTGGGTTGCGGAGGCGACGCGGTTCGCCTCCACACACCCCGAGTGCGGCGCCTTCGGGAGCCGGGTGATCCTGCGCTGGGAGCGGGAGCCCGAGCCCGTCATCGCGCGCTATGGCTGGGCGCTCGCCGAGCAGGACCAAGGCGACGGCGAACGACGGGTCACCGGTGTCGCGGGGGCCGGCATGGTCGTGAGGCGCGAGGCGCTGACGCACTCGCGGTGGCTCGAGCGGCCGGAGCTCGACGACCGCGTCGGCGCACGGCTCGTCTCCGGTGGCGACGTCGAGATCGCCGCCCGCGTCGCCGGCGCGGGATACGAGCTCTGGTACGCCGGGCGCTGCCGCCTGTGGCACCTGATCCCCGCGCAGCGCACGCGCCGGCGCTACGTCGCCGCGGTCGTGCGCGGACTCGGGGCGTCATCGGTCTACGGTCAGGCGCTCGCGGGTCCCCGTTCGGAGGGGGCTTGGGCACGGGGCGCCGCCCGTGACCTCGGCCGCGACGCGGCGACGCTGTCCCGCCACGCCACCCGCGCCCTGATGCGCCGACGCGGGCTCACCGACCTGGCGATGGATGCGAACTGGTTCGCGGGCCGGGCGTCGGGTCTCTGGGGACTCGCCCGCGGCGGTCGCGCACGGAGGGCCCGGCTGCTCGGGATCGCCGCGCCCCGGACGAGGCGCGTCTGACCGTCAGCGCCGCTCCTCGGCCGCGACGTCGGCATGGCGTTCCACGTGCCAGGGCAGGCCGAGTTGCACCACCCCGTCCGAACTCCGCGCGATGGTCCCGTCGAGGCGCACGAGCAACGCCTCCGGTTCATGCGCCAGCAGTTCGTGCGACGCCATCCAGATCCCGATCGCGTAGTCACCCACCGGCAGGACGGGGGGGATCGTCAGGCGGGCGACGTACTCACCCGGCTCGCCACGATCCCCCGTGAACGTGTCCGACCATGCCTCGTCCAGGACCCTCACGTTGCGGAAGTCCTCGACGTAGACGCCGATGTCGAGGGCGGGGACCAGGCTCCGGACCTCGAAGGAGACCTCGAGGTCGAACGGCTGATCACGCGGGAGGACCGCCGACGACCGCCCGTGGCGGTCGACGATCGCCGCCGAGCGGAGGCGCACCGGACCGGCGTCGGCGCCGACGAACTCGCGGCGTGCGACCGGTTCGACACCGGCCGAGACGTAGGCGTCGATGACCTCCGACGTCGGGCCGACGGCGCGCAGTCGTCCGTGGTCGAGCCAGGCGCACGTACCGCACAGCCGCGAGATCGCATCGAGGTTGTGGCTGACCAGCACGACCGTCCTGCCCTCGCCCTCCAGCTCGCCCATCCGGTTCAGGCACTTGCGCTGGAACGCCCCGTCACCGACGGCCAGGACCTCGTCGACGATCATGATGTCGGTGTCCAGGTGGGCGGCGACCGCGAACGCCAACCGCATCGACATGCCCGTCGAGTACCGCTTCACCGGCGTGTCGAGGAAGCCGTCGATCCCCGCGAAGGCGACGATCTCATCGAACCGGCGGTCGATCTCCCGCCTTCGCATGCCGAGGATCGCGCCGTTCAGGTAGACGTTCTCGCGACCCGTCAGCTCCTGGTGGAAGCCGGTGCCGACCTCGAGCAGCGCACCGACGCGTCCGCGCATCCGGACGACCCCCGACGTCGGTTCCGTGATCCGGCTGAGCAGCTTGAGCAGGGTGCTCTTGCCGGCACCGTTGCGACCGATCACGCCGAACGCCTCGCCGGCACCGATCTCGAGGCTGACGTCACGCAACGACCACACCTCGGCCGGCTCGCGCCGGGGGGTGCCGCGCACCAATCGCGACACGCGGGTCGTGACGGCGTCGCGGATGTTGCCCTGCCCCCCGTGGTGCTCACCGAGCAGGTACCTCTTGGAGACGCCGTCGACGATGACCCGGGGTGGCGCCATCAGATGATGTCCGCGAAGCGGCGCTCGGCCCGCTGGAAGTACACGAGCCCCCACACCATGAGCACCAGGGCGACGCCGGCGGAGATGGCGAGGTCAGGACCCGGCCACGGTCCACCGGCGATCGACCAGCGCGTCACGTCGATGAGCCCCGCGACGGGGTTCATCGCATAGAGCCACTGCCACCGGTCGGGGACCAGGCTGCTGGGGTAGGCCACCGGGCTCGCGAGGAGCCACATCTGCGTGACGAGTCCGATGGCGGCGGCGACGTCCCGGTACTTCACGTGCAGGGTCGCGAGTATCAGGCTCGGCCCGAGGGCGACCAGGATCGCGGCGAGCACGCACAGCGGCAGGGCGAGGATGGCGAGCGTCGGGGCGGCGCCGAAGACGACCATCGCGACGGCGACGACCCCGAACCCCACCGCCATGTTGAGCAGCCCGGGGAGCAGCGCCGCGATCGGGGCGGCGATGCGGGGGAAGTACACCTTGGTCACCATCGACGAGTTCACGATCAGGGTGCTGGTGGCCGAGTTGAGGCTGAGCGAGAAGTACGACCAGACGACGAAGCCGACAAGGGCGAAGACCAGGTAGGGCAGTCCGTCGCTCGACACGTCGGCGAGCCCCCGGAAGACGAGCGCGAAGACCAGCGCACCCGCCAGCGGCTGCACGACGGCCCAGCCGAAACCGAAGACCGCCTGCTTGTACCGGGCCTTCAGGTCGCGCAACGCGAGGAACCCGACGAGTTCGCGGGCGTCCCACAGCTCCCGGGTGCGCTGCCAACGCACGCTGCCCGAGGGGGGGTTCTCGGTCCACCGCTCCCGGACGTCGATCGCCATCGGTCAAGGATAGGGGCACGACGACGGATCACACCGCCCGAACGACGGGGTGTGCGCCGGCGGGTGCGTTGGTACGGTCGGCCCGTGACCGCCCCGTCCCCGATGCGACTGGTCCCGGTCGACCTGGCGGACGGACTCGACACGCTGCTCGACACGACGGCGGACGGCCCGGACGTCTTCGCCCCCCTCTGGTGGCGGAGCCTGCCGATCGGCCACGTCGAGCTCGACGCGCGAACCCTCGCCGATCGGCGCGGCGTGGAGCGCGCCGTCGCGGACGCCACGTGGCCGGCGGTCGCCCACCACACGCTCCCCGGCGGGTTTCCCGCCGCGCCGCCGCTCCCGGGCGCGCGCCCCCCGGTCACCCCACCGGCCGGCTTCCAGGACTGGTCTCCCGATCCGGCGCGCCTCGCCCCGCTCGCGGGAGCCCCGGCACTCCACCCCCCCGCGTGGCCGCTCGACGTCTCGGTGGTGGTCTGCACCCGTGAACGCCCCGAACAGCTCGCCCGCTGTCTCGCGTCGCTCTCGCGCGGCACCGTCGCACCGGACGAGATCATCGTCGTGGACAACGCGCCGGCCTCGGGCGCGACCCGCGACGTCGTCGCCGCCGCGACGGGGCCCGGCGTGCGTTGGGTCCCCGAGCCGCGTCGCGGCCTGAGCCACGCCCGCAACACCGGCGTGTCCGCAGCATCGGGGGCGACCATCGCGTTCACCGACGACGACACCGAGGTCCATCCCGACTGGCTGTGGCGGATCGTCCGCCCCCTCGAGGATCCGGCAGTGTGGTCCGCGACGGGTCTCGTCCTCCCGGCCGACCTCTCCTCACCCGCCCAGGTGCTGTTCGAGAAGGGGTTCGGCGGCTTCTCGCAGGGGTACCGGCCGATCACCTTCGACTCGCGGTTCGTCACGGCCTGGCGGGGACGCGCGGTGCCGGTCTGGCAGGTCGGTGCGGGGGCCAACATGGCCGTGCGGCGCAGCGCCTTCGAGCGGGTCGGCCTGTTCGACGAACGGCTCGGCGCGGGCGCGACGGGCTGCAGCGAGGACTCGGAGCTGTGGCTCCGCATCCTCATGGCCGGAGGGGTCTGCCGCTACGAGCCCACCGCCGTCGTCCACCACCACCACCGAGCCGACATCGCGGGCCTGCGACGACTCGCCCACGACTACGTGCGCGGCCACGTGGCCGCGCTGCTCGTCGAGTACGCCCGCCACCACCGGATCGGCGAGCTGCGTCGCGCCTACCTCGAGATGCCGCGCCACATCGCCACCGACCTCGCGCGACGCGTCACATCGGGCGACGCCTCGCCGTGGGGGATGTCGCGGCCAGGCCTCACCGGCTACCTGCGGGGAGCGGCCCGGGTCGATCTCGCCGTGCGCCGCCGGCGGGCGCCGGCGGTCGGCCGGGCGATCACCGAGCCGGCGCCCCGGAGCGCACGGGCGTGACCGGCCGCGCACCCCTCCGGCGCTTCCTGCGCGGCAACCCCTTCCCCCACCCCTACACCGAGGGCTTCTACTTCCGGGAGAAGATGCGCGCCATCCACCGGGTCGCGCCGGATCGGGAGGTGCGAGACGTCCTCGAGGTCGGAGGCGGCCGGAGCGGCCTGTCCGCCCTCCTCTACCCCGGCGCCCGGGTCGTCAACGTCGACATCGATCCCTCGTTCGCCGCCGCGCCACCGAACCGCGGACGGACCAGGTTCGTGCACGGCGACGCGACGGCGTTGCCGTTCGAGGCGGCGACCTTCGACGCCGTGACGATGTTCGACGTGATCGAGCACATCCCCGATGACCGCGCGGCGATCGACGAGGCGCTGCGGGTGCTGAGACCCGGCGGCGTGCTGCTCCTCACGACCCCCAACGAGACGTGGCGGTTCCCGTCGCGCCGGTGGCTCCAGCCGATCTGCCGGAGCGATCGGTCGATGATGGACGAGTGGGGGCACGTGCGACGCGGGTACGCCCGGGGGGAACTCGCCGCGCTCGTCGGAGCGGAACCGGTCACGACCGCGACCTTCATCACGCCGGTCACGTCGATCCCCCACGACATCGCCTTCTCGCGGCTGCCCAGCCCCCTCCGTCGTCTGATCTGCACCCTGGTGTCGCCCGTGACCTGGTTCGCGTACGCCCGCCACCGGGCGACCGACCCGGGCACCGAGACTGCCTACCGCTGGGACGCGCGCCGCGCCTGAGCGCGTCGACGCGGCGAGGGGCCCGGCGGTCGCCCTGCTGCCGTGGGGCGACGTCTTCGAGGACTACCTCGACACCATCGGCGTGACGCTGGAGGGCTTCCGTGACGACATGACCGGCGGGTGGACCTTCGGGTACGTCGAGGCCCTCAAGAGCGCCGGCATGTCGCCGTTCCTCGTCCTGGTCTCCGCACGCGTCCGGCGCCCGGTGCGATGGATCCACCGGGACACGGGCGCGCCGATGTGGGTGCTGCCGGCCGCGCGGGCCTTCCGGGCCACCCGCGGTCGACGGTTGCGGCTGGCGCCGTTGCTCGCGACGCCGCCCGTCCGGCTCGCGGGCGCGCTGAGAGCCGAGCGCTGCCGCGCGGTGATCTGCCAGGAGTACGAGTACCCGCGGTTCGACGCGTGCGTGCTCACCGGACGGGTCCTCGGCATCCCCTGCTTCGGGACGTTCCAGGGGGGCGACCGCCCGAACGCCCTCGAGAAGCCGCTCCGGCCGCTGACCATCCGCCTCTCCTCCGGCCTGATCGTGGGTTCGTCGCGCGAGCGCGGCCGTGTCCGGTCGACCTACCACCCCCCGCCGGGGAAGGTCGCCGCCATCCCGAACCCCCTCGACCTCGCCGAATGGGGTCCCAGCGACCGCGGCGCCGCGCGCGAGGAGCTGGCCGTCGCCGACGGACGGACCGTCGTCGTGTGGCACGGCCGGATCGACATACCCCAGAAGGGCCTCGACGTCCTCGTCGAGGCGTGGCGGCGAGTCTCCTCCCGGCGCCCCGGACGCGACGTCCTCCTGCTGATCGGATCGGGGCGCGACACGGCGGACATGGCCCGCCTCGTCGGCACGCTCCCGGCGGGATCGGTCGACTGGCGCGACGAGTTCGTCCTGGACCGCGGCCGCATGCGGCGGTTCCTCGCCGCCGGGGACGTCTACGTCTTCCCCTCACGTCACGAGGGTTTCCCGGTCGCCCCCGTCGAGGCGATCGCGTGCGGCCTGCCCGTCGTGGCGGCCGACGCGCCGGGGGTCGCCGACATCTTCCCGGAGGGTGAGCGCTCGGGGGGCCTGATCGTGCCCTGCGAGGATCCCGACGCTCTCGCGGAGGCACTCGTCGGGCTGCTGGAGCACCCCGACCGGCGGGCGGCGATGCGGGAGCACGCCTTGCGGCGCGCACAGGAGGGTTTCTCGCTCGAGTCCGTCGGCGCCCGCCTGCGGGACTTCCTCGTCGCCCGGGGCGTCACGCCGCCGGGGTGAACCTCTCCAGCGCCTCCTCCCGTTCCAGGAGGCGCTCGACGATCAGCTCGCCGTCCCACTGGCCATCGGGCAGCCGGAACGCGGCGAGCTCCGCGCCACCCCGCCGGACGCTGACCTCCCCGATCGCGATGTCCGACGTCCGGACGACCGCCCCGGCGAGATCGACGACGGTCTGCGAGGACGACGGCGCCGGGAGGGGATGGCCGTCGTCGAGGGCGCGCTGGACGCCGACGCAGTAGACCGCACCCGACACGCGCCGGAAGAGCGCCTGCCACGCGAAGCGCGAGCCCGTCGCCTCCGCCGCGCGCAGCGCCGCGTGGACGGGACCCGCGACGGGACCGAGCGCCCGCTCCCCCGCGGCGACCGCCGCCCTCCAGGCGGGCGTCCCCACCCGCTCGGGTGTCGCGAGCCGCCCGAGGTGGAGGTCCCCCCACACCGCCGGGTGGCGGTCCGCCAGCAGGACGTCCGCGTAGCCCTCGGCGAGCTTGTCCCGGAGCAGGCGCGCCACGGTGATCTCGTGATGGTGCGACGCGCGGGCGTCCGGCACGGCGACGAACGGCACCCCGTCGGCGAGCACCCGGCACGCGAACTCCCAGTCCTCGCGTCGCGACCGGTGGTCGAACGAGGTGTCGAACCCCCCCGTCTCCTCCATCAACCGGGCCGGGAGCGCCATCCAGCCCCCGGCGAGGTCCGTGAAGCTGAAGCGGTGACCCGCCCGCGCCTGACGGGTGAAGTGGTCGTTCCACCACCGTCCCGCCATCTGCTCGGCAAGGCTCCCGCCGAGCCCGGCCGGCGGATACGGTCCGAGCAGGACGCCCGGGCCGGACCGGTGTGCGCGGAGGAACGCCTCCAGCCCCGCGGGCTCCGGGACGATGTCATCGTCGAGGAACACCACCAGATCCCCGCGCGCCGCCCCCGCGCCCGCGTTCCGGGCCGCGGCCAGACTGGCCTCGACCTGCGGGAGCGTCCGGTCCACTCCCGCCAGGACGCCGACGTCGCCGGCCGCCGGGCCGTTCGGCACGAGGATCACCTCAAAGCGGTCGCGGTCGAGGGTCTGCTCGGCGAGGCCAGACAGCGTGGCGGCCAACGAACGGGGACGCGTACCGAGGGTGGGGATCACCACGCTGACGTCCGGCGGCCCCCCCTCGATCCGGGCGGCGATCACACGATGCGGCCGCGGCGGCGCCGCCGTCGCGACCGGTCGGCGCGCGGACACACCCTGCCGCCGCATCGAACGAACCCAGGTGACCGGTGACTCCACCCAGCCGCGGACGAGTTCGAGGCCGCCAACGACGTCGATCCGGCGGCGTTCCCCGCGGCGCATGCGAACGGTCTCGACGAGCAGGTGGTGGAGGGGCCACGACATGGCGCGGAACGCCTGCAGTTCGTGGTCGGCGACGACCGAGCGGGCGAGCATCGCGCCGATCCCGCGTCCGTAGCCGCGCATGACGCGCCGGAGCTCCGGCATGTCGGCGCGGTGGTCGTGCCAGACCAGCTGCGACGGTTCGTAGACGACCCTGTGGCCGGAGGCGAGGACGACCGCGAGGGCGTAGAGGTCACCCCCCGATGCCGTCGGCGTCCCCGCGTCGAGCTCGCGTGGGAACGGGTCGAGCCCCTCCAGGGCGGCGAGGCGGAACGCCATGTTGTTCCCGGCGCCCACGTTGCCGGCGCTCACCGGCGCGAGAGACCGCCAGTCCACGCGCCGGGTGCGGTACCCCTTGCTGAACCCCACCGCCGTCTCGAACGCGACCTGCGCCTCCGAATCGAGGGTGTACGGGCACCCGAGGCCCGAGACCGCGGCCACCATCGGATCGGAGAAGTGACGGCGCAGGCCGTCGAGCCAGCGTTCGTGCGGCAGGCAGTCGTCGTCCGTGTAGATCAGGAAGTCCGTCGTGCACTCCGCCATGGCGCGGCGGCGCGCGTTGTTCAGACCGGCTCTGGGCTCCTCGACGCAGCGGAAGCCGAAGCGCTCGACGAGGGGGCGCACCGGGACGCGCCCCGCGTTGTCGACGACGACGACGTCCGCGGGCGCGGGATCGAGGGCGGAGAGGGCACGCAGGCAGCGCTCGAGCTGGGCGGGTCGGTCCCGCGTGCACACCGCGACCGTCACGGCGGGGCGCGGGAGGGCCTCCCAGTACCGGCCCACGGCGGCCCACGCGGCCTGCTCCAGCTCGTCGCGGGAGACCGCCGGCCGAAGCGTCCTCCGCATCCGCCGCGTGAGGGAATCCTCCGCCTGCGAGGGATCCGTGCGCTCGGGGCCGCGCTGTACGATCAGCTCGCCGACCGGCCGATCGTCCCGGAAGGCGATGATCAGGGCGCCCTCGTAGCCGTCGAGCGAGAGCTCGTCGATGGAGGACTCGATGTCGACTCCGACCACCCGCATGCGTCGGGGGGGCGCCGCCCCCGCACCGGTCGCCCGGTGCCCGGCTCCGTGGTCGAGGTGGCTCGTCACCGTTCCTCAGGTCCTCTCGTCGTGGGGTCGCCCGTACGGGGCGGTCACCGGCGCCCGCACGACGTGAGGATCGCCTACATCATCCACGCGCACACTCTGCCCGATCAGCTCGTACGTCTGGTGGAGGCGCTCCACTCGCCGCGGTCATCCTTCTACATCCACTTCGACCGCAAATCCCCCGACGCGCAGCACCGGCACGTGGTCAGCGGCCTCGCGCACCTGTCCGACGTGCACCACATGCCGCGCCGGCGGGTCCACTGGGGTGGCTTCGGGTCGGTCCAGGCGACGCTCACCGCGATCGACGCCGCACTCGCCGCCCGCCCCGCCGTCGATGTCGCCGTCCTGCTCAGTGGCCAGGACTACCCCATCCGTCCGACGCACGCCGTCGAGGACGCCCTCGCGCGGGTGGCGGTCCGCTGCCACCTGCAGCACACGTTGCTCCCCGACGCCTCGTTCCCGGATGAGAGCGCCCGCTACGAGCGCTGGCACTTCGCACGCCCGCGGTTCGCGTTCCCCCCACGGCGTCTGCCCCTGCCGGCACCGCGTCGGTTCCCGGCGGGCTACCGACCCCACCGCGGCTCCGCCTTCTGGGGGCTCTCCCGCGCGGGGATGGAGCTCGTCCGGAGCACCTGCCGCGACGACCCGCGTTTCGTCCGTTTCTTCCGATACGTCTTCATCCCGGACGAGATGTTCTTCCAGTCCCTGCTCATGAGCTCGCCCCTGGCGCCGACGGTCGTGGACGACGACCTGCACTTCACGGACTGGACGGCGCGCGGCTCGCACCCCGCGACGCTCGGACCGGACCACCTCGAGGCCATGGCGGCCGCCACGGCGCCCTTCGCACGCAAGTTCGACGAACGGGTCCACCCCGGCTTCCTCGATGCCGTCGACGCGCGGCTGCGCGACACCTCGACGCCCCGCGAGAGGCGCCCCGGATGATCACCGGGGCGAGCGTCGTCTATCTCTCGGCCTGCGACTGGGACGCCCCGTGGCACGGCCCCCAGGAGATCGCCGCGCGGCTCGGCGCGGTCGGCAACCGCGTCATCTACGTCGAGACGCTCGCCTGGCGCCGGCTCCGCCCCTCCGACGCCCGCCGGGCCGCCGGACGCGTCGCCCGCGGCCTCGCAGGCCGGAGACGGAGCGCACCCGCCGAGGTCGCGCCCGCCGGGGTCGAGATCGTCTCGCCTCTCCTGGTCCCCGGGGCGCGGTCGCGGCCTGCCCGAGCCCTTAACCGGACGCTGCTGGCGCGGACCCTCCGGCGCCGGATGGGGCCCGACGATCACCCCCGCCTGCTGTGGATCTACACGCCGAGCCGCGCCTCCCTCGACCTGGTGGGAGACCTCGGCGAGGACCTCGTCCTCTACCACTGCACCCAGTCCCACCCCGACCGGCCCACCGCCCCACCCGAGACGCGGGACGTGGAGCGGCGGCTGATCACGGCGGCCGACCTGGTCGTCGTGGACGGGATCGAGCTGCAGCGCGAACGTGCTCCGCTGCACCCGCACGTCCATCGCATACCGAGCGGCGTCGATCCGGAGGCGTACACCAGCGGCGTGACGCCCGCCGCGTGGACCACCGGTCTGCGCCGACCCGTCATCGGCTATCTCGGGTCGGTCGACCACCGCATCGACCCCGACCTCCTCACCGCCGTGGCGGCGGCGTTCCCGGGAGCGACGGTGGCGGTCGTCGGACCCGTCACCGACGTCGACGTCACCGCACTCCGCGCCATGCCGAACGTCGTGATCCACCCGCAGGTGCCGATCGCGGCGGTTCCCGGCGTGCTCGCGGCGTTCGACGTGGGACTGCTGCCGTACGCCGACCAGCCCATGACGCGATACACGTATCCGGCCAAGCTGCACCAGTACCTCGCGGCGGGGTTACCGATCGCGAGCGTGCCGCTTCCCGACCTGGAGGAGTTCGCGGACCTCGTCCAGACCGGGACGGGGCCGGCGGGGTTCGTCGATGGCGTGTCGCGGGCGCTCGCGGCCCCGGTCGACGCGGACGCACGGCGCGCCGTGGCGCGCGTCAACAGCTGGGCACACCGCGTCGAGGAGCTCTCGCGCGTGATCGCGGAGCGCCTCGCTGCGCGGAGCGGTCCGTGACCGGACCGCGCCTCTCGGTGGTCGTCATCTCCTGGAACGAGCGGCCCGAGCTGGAGCGCTGCCTGGACGCCCTGCAGCGGCACCCGGCGGGGGGCGGCCAGGAGGTCATCGTGGTCGACAACGGATCGACCGACGACACCCACGCGATGCTCGCGTCCCGGGCGGGAGGGGTGCGTGTGGTCGCGAACCCCGACAACCGGGGCGTCACGGTCGCACGAAACCAGGGCATGCGGCTCTGCCGCGGCCGCATCATCGCGATGCTCGACTCCGACGCCTACGTCCACCCGGGCGCCCTCGACCTGCTCTGCGACCACCTCGACGCGGACCCCGGGGTGGGTCTCGTCGGTCCCCGCCTGCTCTACGAGGACGGCACGCTCCAGGAGAGCTGCCGGCGGGTCCCCTCGCCCGTGGCGCTGCTGGCGAACCGCCTTCCCGCGTTCGGCCGGCTCCACGCGGGGTCCGCCCGCCGCCGCTACCTCATGATCGGCGAGGACCACACCCGCACGATGGACGTGGAGTACCTGCTGGGCGCCGCGATGGTCTTCCGCCGCGCCGTCGTGGAGCGGATCGGGGGCTTCGACGAGCGCTTCGGCTTCAGCACCCCCGGGGGCTACGGCTTCGACGACGCCGACTGGGCGCTGCGCGTACGTGCCGCGGGCTGGCGCGTGACCTACGTGCCCGACGCCGTGGCGACGCACGGCTACCGACGGCGGCTCGCCGGCCAACCGGTGTCACGGGCCGGACTCGCGCTCGGCCTGAGCTACCTGATGCTGCGGCTGAAGCACGTCGGCCGTGCGCGTCGAGGTCTCGGTCCCTCGTGAGTGGCGCCCGCAACCGGACTGTCGTCGTCGCGATCGCGGCCGCCGTACTCTGCGCGGCTGCCGCCGCCGCCCTGATGCTGACCGGGCGCGCCGACGACACGGAGGAGGGTGCACTGCCGCCCGCGGCCGGCGAGGTCACCCCGCTCCCGCTACGCCTCGCGTTCGACGGTGCGGGCCGTGGAGGGATCGTGGACCGTGACGGCGAGGTCACCGGCTTCACCGGGACCGGATCCGTGAAGGGGGGATCCGGCGCGACGGCGGACCGGGACGTGGCGGCGGGTGCGTTGACGATCCGGGCGCCGGAGGGATCCGCAGGCGCGGCGCGGAGGGACGGCGCGGCATGGGTCCGGTACGACGGTCGGGCACCCCACGCGGTGACGGCCACCCTCCAGGGTCCGCTGGTGTTCGATCTCGACGGTCAGTACGGCGGTGTGTTCACGACCGGGACGGACGCGGCGAGCCTGACGATCGAGGGTGCGGACCGGGAACTGCGCGCCGTCCTCACTCGCCAGACGGGGGGCGAGATCACCGAGGTGGAGTGGCCGCTCCCACCCCTGGACGGGTCGGTCACCCTGAGGATGGTGGTCGATCCGCCGCGCGGCATCGTGACCGCACACTACGGCCCCGAGGGCGGGCCGCTGACCGTGCTCGGGTCCGCCGCCCTGCTCGCACCACCAGCGGCGGGATCACGCGCGGGGGTCGTGACGGGCAGCACCGACGGCGTCCCGCCGGTGCAGGTCGCCTACACCGACTTCTCGGTCCTGCCGCTTGCCGTGTCCGCAGCGGGATGGTCGCCGCGGGCCGCGGCGCCGGTCCCGCGCTACGAGTCGCAGGGCGGCGTCGCAGGCGGGCGGCTCTTCGTCTTCGGCGGCTTCGTCGACATCAACGTGCGCGCGACGACGCGGTCCGACGTCTACGACCCGGCCGGTGACCGGTGGAGCCGGGTGGCCGACATGCCCGAGCCGATCACGCACGCCGGCGCCGCGGTCGCCGGTCGGGAGATCTGGATCGCCGGGGGCTTCGTCGGGGACAACCCGGGGCCGAGCACCGACCACGTCTGGCGTTACGACACGGAACGAGACCGCTGGTCGCCGGGACCGGACCTGCCGGCGGCGCGCGCAGGGGGTGCCCTGGTGCGGCTCGGGAATCGGCTCCACTACTTCGGCGGAACGACCCGGGAGGCCGGGCACGTGATCCACGTCGACCACGGGGACCATTGGGTGCTCGACCTCCGTCGGCCGACCCGCTGGACCCCGGCCGCCCCGATGCCGGACCCGCGCAACCACATGGCGGGCGTCGCGCTCGGCGGCCTCGCCTACGCGATCGGGGGCCAGCACGAGGCCGACGAGGTCGACGGGAACCGCACCACGGTCGTGTCATACGACCCCGCAACGGATCGCTGGACCGAACGCGCACCGCTGCCCCAGCCGATCGGGCACATATCGGCGTCGACCGTGACCGCGGATGGCCGCATACTCGTCGCAGCGGGGCTGACCCAGAAGCAGGTGGAGGTCTCATCGATCCTCGCCTACGACGCGCGCGCCGACTCCTGGGAGGCGCTCCGGCCGCTGCCCGAGGGGCTCCAGTCACCCCTCGCCGGTGTCGCCGACGGCCGGCTCCTCGTCACGGGTGGAAGCGTGGAGTTCCTCCCCGGCACAGCGACCTACACCGCCACTCTGGCCGACCTCGCGCCCGCGCCCACCCTGCGCTTCGGCCGCCGTCGCACCCTGCTGCAGGGACCGGACGTGGGCGCACGACGCCCGTGGCAGCCGACGTCCCTGGCGCGCGGCCCCGACAACCGGCTCTACGTCGCGCAGCTGGGCGGGGAGATCCACGTCCTCCGACTCCGGGGTACGGCGACGCCCGTCCTGGAGCGAACGATCACCACCATCGCCCGCCGCCCGAATCGGGACTCCGACGGGCGTCCGAGCACGACACGCGGCCGCCAGGTCACCGGCGTCGCCGTCGCGTCCGACACCGACGCCCCCGGCGGGACCGTCCTCTACGTCACGCACAGCGACCCGCGGTTCGTGGCGGACGGGAAGCCGGGACGCGTGCCCTCCGACCCGGCGTCCGGTGTCGTCACGATGCTCCGCGGTCCACGCTTCGACGCGACGGACGGTCGGGATCTGGTGCGGGGCCTTCCACGTTCGGCGGAGTTCCACAGCCCCAACGGACTGGCTCTCGGGCCGGACGGTTGGCTGTACCTGACGGTGGGCGCCAACACGAACCATGGGGCACCGTCGACGTACTTCTCCCACTACCCGGAGACCACGTTCTCGGCGGCGGTCATCCGTCTTCGTCCCGACCGCATCGCCCGGCCGATCGACGTGTCCGCCTCCTCGCGCATCCGCTGGCGGTCGCCCTGCGCCGCTGACGAGGACGTCGGCGACGGGTGCGAGGCCGGTGCGGACGTGACGACCCATCCCGCCGACGTCCCCGGCACGTTGGAGACCTTCGCGACCGGCGTCCGGAACGGCTACGACCTCGTGTGGCACAGCAACGGGCGGCTCTACGTCAACGACAACGGCGGCAACGCGTACTACGGAACCGCTCCCGGGCCCGCCGACGGTTGCCCGGACGCCACGGCTCACGATCCGGCGACGACACCGGACCGCCTGCTGCTCGTCCGCCGCGGCTCGTACCTCGGGCACCCCGACCCGGCGCGCGGCGAATGCCGGTTCGGCGCACCACCGGGCCGGGGTCCGCTCGCCCTCTACGGGATGCGGACATCGACGGACGGGATCATCGAGTACCGGGGGAACGCCTTCGGTGGGCGCCTCCGGGGCCAGTTGCTGTCGGTCAACTACGGGGAGGGTCCGAGCGTCGTCCGCGTCGCCCTCTCACCCGACGGGACACGTGCCGCCACCCCGGCGCCGCTCGCCCGCGGCCTCTCCGATCCGGTGGATCTCGTCGAGGGCCCCGGGGGTCGCCTGATCGTCGCCGAGCACGGACGGGGTGGGCGGGTCAGCGTCCTGTCACCCGTGCCCTGAGGGGCCACCGGCCGAACGCGACGCCGCCAGAGCCCTCACCGCGACGGCCTCCATCGCGGTGACCGACCGATCCCAGTCGAGCGTCCGCACCGCGCGACCGCCCGACGCCGCGAGGACCCTGCGGCGGGGGGGATCCTCCACCAACGTGACGAGGCCGTCCTCCATCGCGGCGCGGTCACCGACCGGGACGAGCAGGCTGTTGGACGGGTCCGCGTACTCGACGACGCCCTCGTTCGCCGCCGCGACGACGGCGCAGCCGCATGCCATGGCCTCCGCGGGGGGCAGTGCCCACCCCTCCAGGTGGCTCGTGTGGAGGAACACCGCGAAGCTGTTGTAGAGATCCCGGATCCGGTCCTGGGACGGGTCCTCCTCGTAGGAGATCCACGAGGGCAGATCCCGCCGGCGCCGGCGCTGACCGAACGCGGTGACGCGCAGGCGGGGGACCCTGCGGCGGACCGCCCGGAGCACCGCCAGGGCGTCGTCGCGCCCACGGATGGGCTCGTCGCGATCGATGAAGCCGACGTGCGCGTCGTCACGCGCGTCGATCGGGACCACGGTGCGGAAGTGGTCGAGGTCCATCCCGTTGGGGATGCGGGTGATCCGGTCGCCGACCCCGAGGCCCTCCCCCACGCGCTGCAGCCAGCGCGAGATCACGATCTTCTCGAGTGGCAGGCGCCAGGTCGCCTCGACCTCCGCGGCCGGACCGTCCCAGATCTCGTGGCTCTGGATGAGATAGAGCCCCGCGCGTCCGGGACCGGACGCGCGCGCGACCCACGGGGCCGTCCACCATGCCGTGGCCACGAGCACATCCGCGCCGCCGAGGGCGGCGGGCGCGAGGCCATCCGAGACGCGCACGGCGACGGCGGGGTCGAACGCGAACCAGCTCCACGGGTCCGGCCGCCTGGCGCGTCGCAGCGGGGCGGCCAGACCGACGGCCCTGGCCCGCAGCGAGCGCGGACGCAGCGGGCGTCTCGGGTGGACGACCTCCACCCCATACCCACGCCGGCTCAACCGGTTCGCGTACTCGTACGCCACGCGGAACCCGCCGATGGGCGCCTCGGGCACGCACGGGAGGACGAACGCGATGCGCGGCGGCCGGCCGTCGGCGGGTGGGGGATCGACTGTCACGGATGTCGCTTTCGCGCTGCGGCGGGCGGGTCCGGAGGCTATCCGCCCGATGCCTGCGGCGGCACCGGTCCACCGTCGGGCTCCCCACCCCCCGATCGACCGGCGCGGCCACACGCGGCGGTGGACTACCCTCGCCCGAGATGAGGACGGCGGACCAGCCACAGGGAACCCTGATCGCCCCCCGCGCCGGGTGGGCGCCCCTCGACCTCGCCGAGCTCTGGTCGTACCGGGAGCTCCTGTTCTTCCTGGCCTGGCGCGACGTCAAGGTGCGGTACAAGCAGACCGTCCTCGGCGCAGCGTGGGCGGTGATCCAGCCGGCCTTGACGATGGTCGTCTTCAGCATCTTCTTCGGCGGGCTCGCCGACGTCCCGTCGGACGGCGCGCCCTACCCGGTCTTCGCCTTCGCGGCCCTCGTACCGTGGACGTTCTTCGCCAACGGCCTGACCCAGGCGGCGAACAGCGTCGTCGCCGAGGAGGGGATGATCGACAAGGTCTACTTCCCGCGGGTCACCGTTCCCCTGGCCGCCGTGCTGGCCACCCTCGTCGACCTCGCGATCGCGATGGTCGTCTTGGTCGCGGTGATGCTCGCGTACGGCATCGTGCCCGGGTGGCAGGTCGTGACGCTTCCCGCGTTCGTCCTGCTCGCCGCGATGGCGGCGCTCGGCGCGGGACTCTGGCTGGCGGCGCTCAACGTGCAATACCGCGATGTCCGCTACACGCTGACCTTCCTGGTGCAGCTCTGGCTCTTCGCGAGCCCGGTCGCGTACCCGACGAGTCTCGTCCCCTCGCCCTGGGACGTCGTCTACGGACTGAACCCGATGGTGGGCGTCATCGACGGGTTCCGGTGGGCCCTCCTCGGCACCACTCCGGCGCCAGGGACGATGGTCGCCCTGTCGATCGTCGTCACCACCTCCGCCCTTATCGGCGGGCTCTTCTACTTCCGTCGCATGGAACGCACCTTCGCCGATGTCATCTGAACCGCTCGCCCTGCGGGTCGACGGCATCGGCAAGCGCTACCGGCTCGGTGAGGCCAACGGCTACCGCACGCTCCGAGAGGGCATCGCGTCGCTCGGGCGACGCCGGCGACACGTCGCGAGGGAGTCGAGCGCCGAGATGTGGGCGTTGCGCGACGTGACGTTCGATGTCCGGTCGGGCGAGGTGGTCGGAGTGATCGGTCGCAACGGCGCCGGCAAGAGCACGCTCCTCAAGGTCCTCTCGCGGATCACCGAGCCCACCGAGGGCGAGGCGCGGGTCACCGGCCGCGTCGGGGCCCTGCTCGAGGTGGGCACCGGCTTCCACCCGGAACTGACGGGGCGCGAGAACATCCTGCTGAACGGTGCGATCCTCGGCATGCGCCGCGCCGACATCCGGCGCAACCTCGACGCGATCGTCGCCTTCGCCGAGATCGAGAGGTTCCTCGACACACCCGTCAAGCGCTACTCGACGGGCATGCAGATGCGCCTCGCCTTCGCGGTGGCGGCCCACCTGGAGCCCGAGATCCTCGTCATCGACGAGGTCCTCGCCGTCGGCGACGCGGAGTTCCAGCGCAAGTGCCTCGGCCGTATGGGCAACGTGGCACGCGAAGGTCGGACGGTGCTCTTCGTGAGCCACAACATGGCGGCCGTCGAGAGCCTCTGCGACCGGGTCCTCTGGTTGGAGGGCGGCCGCGTCGTCGCCGACGGTCCCGCCGGCGACGTGGTGTCGCGCTACCTCCAGGCGTCGTTCTCGCCCGACAACGATCGGTCGTGGACCGACCCGGCGGATGCACCGGGGGACGAGCACGTCCGGGTACGCCGCGCACGCGTGCGTCCCGTCGGCGGCAGCGCCGACGATCCGATCGACGTCGGCACCCCGTTCGACATCGAGATCGAGTACTGGAACCTCATCGCCGGGGCGCGGATCGACCTCAGCCTGCACGTCTACAACGAGCAGGGGGTGCTCGTCTTCAACGCCGCGCCCCTCGACTCCACGCCCGGACGGGGCCTGCCGCGACCCGCCGGCCTCTACCGCGAGGTCTGCTCGGTCCCGGCGCGTCTGATGAACGACGGGGTCCACACCGTGGAGATGCTCGTGGTGCGGAACGACACCGAAGTCGTCTTCGGCTTGTCCGAACTGGTCACCTTCAACATCCGTGACGACCTCGAGGGGAGGGGTTCCTGGTACGGCGGGTGGGCCGGAGCGGTCCGACCGCGCCTCGACTGGAGCTCCGACCTCGTGCAGGAGGGTCCACCCTCGGGGCGGGTCGCCACGTGAGCGGGCCGCGCGGCTACGCCCACCCCGACTACGCACGCACCCTCGGTCACCTCGGGCAGGCGCGCTGGTTGCGGGCAAGCGGCGCATCGGTCGTCGTCAGGCCGATCCCGGGGACGACCCGGCGGGACGCGGTCGGCCCCTATCCGTTGCTCGCCTGCCACGATTGGGATCGACTCGGGGACGACCTTGACGAGCTCCGGACGGAGGCGGTGTCCGTGACGGCGGTCCCCGACCCGCTCGGCGACCACGATCCAGGCCTCCTGCAGCGGGCGTTCCCGGACCTCGTGCGCCCCTACAAGACCCACTGGGTCGTCGACCTCGCGTCCTCCTGGTCCGCCGGTTTGTCGCGCCACCACCGACGACGCCTGCGCCTGGCCCGGGACGCGGTGACCGTCGAGGTCCTCGACACGCCCCGACGGGCCGGCGCGGAGTGGGCGGAGATGTACACCCACCTGGTCGTGCGCAGTTCCCTCACCGGTGTCCATGCGTTCCCGCCGGACGCCTTGGTCCGCCAGCTCGAGATCCCCGGCGCCACCGTGCTCCGGGCCGTCCGCGGAGGACGGACACACGCCATGGCCGTCTGGTACTCCGACGGATCGGGGGTCCACTACCACCTCGGCGCGAGCGACCCGACGGGGTACGAGCTCGGCGCCTCCTACGCCCTCATGTACGGTGCCCTCGACCACTTCGCGCAGACGGGCGCCGACGTCGCCCTCCTCGGAGGCGGATCCGACCCCGAGGATCCCGACGGGGACGGGTTGGCGCGGTTCAAGCGCGGCTGGGCGACCGATCAGGTGCAGGCGTGGCTGTGCGGAAGGATCCTCGACCGGGGCGCCTACCGCTCGCTGACGCCGGGGGGTGACCGGGGGGAGTGGTTCCCCGCCTACCGCTCCGGACCGCCCCGGACGCGACGCGTCGTCCGCGACGCCGCGGCCCCGCCCCCGGCGACCCTCCCCGGGGTCCTGGGTGGGCGACCGGCGTTCGACGAGCCGCTCCACGTTGGGCGCCCGAACATCGGCGACCGGTCCCGTGTCATGGAGAGGATCGAGGGCATGCTCGACCGCCGATGGCTGAGCAACGACGGACCGCTGGTGCAGGAGTTCGAGGAACGCGTCGCGGAGGTCGTCGGTGTGGCCCATTGCGTCGCGACGAGCAGCGGCACCACCGGCCTCGACATCCTCGCCCGGGCGTGCGGTATGTCCGGCGAGGTCATCGTGCCGGCCTTCACGTTTGTCGCGACCGCGCACGCACTCGCGTGGCAGGGACTCACCCCCGTGTTCTGCGACATCGGTCGCGAGACCCACCTCATCGACCCGGCGCGGGTGGAGGAGTTGATCACGGACCGGACGACCGGGATCGTCGGTGTCCACCTCTGGGGCCGGGGGTGCGACGCCGCCGCCCTGGACGGCCTCGCGCAGCGGCACGGGCTGTCCCTGATCTTCGATGCCGCGCACGCCTTCGGATGCACGCTCGGGGGCCGACCGATCGGGCGCTTCGGGAGAGCGGAGGTGTTCAGCTTCCACGCGACGAAGTTCGTCAACGCCTTCGAGGGCGGGGCGATCGTCACGTCCGATGCCGCACTCGCCGACCGGTGCAGGAGTCTGCGCAACTTCGGTTTCGTGGACTTCGACCTCGTTGAGGGCCCCGGCACGAACGCGAAGATGCCGGAGGCGAGCGCGGCGATGGGCCTCACATCGCTGGAGTCACGTGACGACTTCGCGCGGGCGAACGCCGAGAACGAAGCGGCCTATGCCGAGGGACTCGCCGGCCTACCCGGGATCCGCCTGACCCGACACCCCCCGGGGGAGACGGGCAACCACCAGTACGTCGTGCTCGAGGTCGGTCCGGAGGCGGGACTCTCCCGCGACCAGCTCACCGAGGCCCTCTGGGCGGACAACATCCGCGCCCGGCGGTACTTCCATCCCGGCTGCCACCGTTCCGAACCGTACCGCGAATCCTTCGCCCGCGGGGGCCGTGCACTCCCGGTCACCGACGAGGTGAGCGGGAGGGTGCTGTGCCTTCCGACCGGCACCGCGGTCAGCCCGCGCGACGTCACGCGGGTCTGTCGGGTCGTCGGCGCCATCCTGGAGGAGGGCCCCCGGGTCGCGGCGCACCTCCGGCGGGCCTCCGGCCGGGCGACGGATGCCGCCTGAGGCGGACCGGCGCGGGGCGCGCCCGCGGGTGAGCGTCCTCCTGACGACCTACCAGCACGAGCGCTTCATCGCCGACGCCCTCGAGGGCGTCGTGGCGCAACGGCTCGACGGACCGTGGGAGGTCATCGTCGGCGACGACGCCTCGACCGACCGCAACCGCGAGATCATCCGCGACTACGCACGGCGGTACCCCGATCTCATCCACACCCACTTCCCCGAGCGCAACCTCGGTCACGGTGGCCGCCCGATCTTCGCCCAGATGGTCGAACGCGCCCGGGGGGACCACCTCGCCGTGCTCGACGGCGACGACTACTGGACCGACCCCCGCAAGCTGGCGCGCCAGTCCGCCTACCTCGACGCGCACCCCGGCTGCGCGATGTGCTTCCACGACGTCGTGATCCACTGGGAGGACGGGTCCGCGCCCGACAGCCGCAGCACCCGGCGGTGGGAGCCGCGACGGTTCGGCCTGCGCCACCTGCTGGGCTCGGTCAACATCGCGGCCTGCAGCCCGATGTTCCGCCGGACGGCGCTGGCGCCCCTGCCCGAGTGGTACCGCGACGTCATCTGGGGCGACTGGCAGCTCTACGTCCTCGCCGCCCAGCACGGTTGGATCGGCTACCTCCCCGACGCGATGGCCGTGTACCGCGTCAACGACGGAGGCGTCACATGGGCGGATGACGGCTCGGTCGTGGAGCGTGCCCGGCGTGTGGTGCGGTTCCACGGGGAGCTCGCAGGCCGCTTCGACGCCCGCCTCGACCGCGTGTTCGCCCGCTCCCGGTCGAAGGCCCTGTTCGAACTCGCGGCCGCGCAGGCCGCCGCCGGCGACGACGGCGGGGCGAGGGACAGCCTCGCCCGCAGCCTCCGCGCGTACGGCCCACGCCTCCGTCCACGCGACGCGCGCAGGCTTCTGCTGCGCCGGTCGATCGGGCGGGGGCCGCACCGTTGAGGCTCAGCGTCCTCCTGACGACCTACCAGCACGAGCGCTTCATCGCCGACGCCCTCGAGGGCGTCGTGGCGCAACGGCTCGACGGACCGTGGGAGGTCATCGTCGGCGACGACGCCTCGACCGATCGCAACCGCGAGATCATCCGCGACTACGCACGGCGGTACCCCGATCTCATCCACACCCACTTCCCCGAGCGCAACCTCGGTCACGGTGGCCGCCCGATCTTCGCCCAGATGGTCGAACGCGCCCGGGGGGACCACCTCGCCGTGCTCGACGGCGACGACTACTGGACCGACCCCCGCAAGCTGGCGCGCCAGTCCGCCTACCTCGACGCGCACCCCGGCTGCGCGATGTGCTTCCACGACGTCGTGATCCACTGGGAGGACGGGTCCGCGCCCGACAGCCGCGTCACCGGACGCCGGACACGTCGGCGCTCGGAGATGCGACACGTCCTGGGATCGACGAGCATCGGCGCGTGCAGCCCGCTGTTCCGCCGGACGGCGCTGGCGCCCCTGCCCGAGTGGTACCGCGACGTCATCTGGGGCGACTGGCAGCTCTACGTCCTCGCCGCCCAGCACGGTTGGATCGGCTACCTCCCCGACGCGATGGCCGTGTACCGGATCCACGAGGGCAGCACCACATGGGGCTCGTGGACCACGGCCCTGGAGCGGGCCGAGCAGATCGCCCGATTCCACCGGGAGCTCACGGGCCGCCTCGACACCCGGTTCGACGCGGCCTTGGCGCGCGCCCGGGCGAAGGCGCTGTTCCTGCTGGCCCGGGAGCACGCGGCCGTCGGCGACCGCGGCGCGGC
Organism: Miltoncostaea oceani; assembly: GCF_018141545.1. Classification (GTDB taxonomy): domain Bacteria; phylum Actinomycetota; class Thermoleophilia; order Miltoncostaeales; family Miltoncostaeaceae; genus Miltoncostaea; species Miltoncostaea oceani. Next base: position 2,479,000 of record NZ_CP064356.1, read on the forward strand.
GCGGCGGGCGCTCGCTCAGAGCCTCCGCTCACGGGGACTGCGACCCCGCCCGCAGGACGCGCGGCGTCTCGCTCTCCGGCTCAGGCTCCGGGACGCCCCGGAGCGATCAGCGACGGGTCAGGGGTAGACGTAGGTCGTGTACTCGTAAAGGCCGTAATCGCTCCTCATCACGAACGACCGGCCGAAACGCGCGATGAGGAAATCCGCGAGGCGGTCGTGCGGGACGTGGAAGAGATCGTCCCGCTCCCAGTCGACGTGCGACGACATGACGTTGAAGGCGAAGCCGACCCGCGCGAGTGACGCGAGCACGACCAGCATGGCGGTGAAGTACTCCCACATGTCCTCGAACGGGATGTCCATCTTCATGGTGAACACGCCGTTGGCGACCACGTAGTCGTGACGTGGCGGCAGCACCTCACCCGACAGGACGTCTGCAGCGTAGACGCTGACGTCAGGGTGTTTTTCCGCCATCAACCGCCGGAAGGCCGGGGACAGGTCGTGCCCCGCATAGGCGATGTCGGTCCGTCCCGCCGCGAGCAGGTGGTCGTACAGGTGGCCGGCACCGCAGCCGAAGTCGAGGAGCGTCACGGGGCGTGCTCCTCCCGCTCGGATCACGTCCAGCATGACCTCGTAGCGCCTGGATGCGTCGCCGGCGTGCGGCCAGCCCACCCCCAGGTGGCTGTCACCGTGCCGAGCGAGGTAATCCTCGCAGGCCCGCACGATCCTCGACTGCGCCCCGGTCACCCCGGCCGCCCCGGCCGCCCCCCGTTAGGCTGCTGCATCCCCGCAGCATCGCAGGTGCCGATCCACCCCGGTGCGTCACGTCACCCGGGGCGTGCGCTTGACGCGGCGATACACCGCCTCGGCACGCTGCGCCGCGATCTCCCAGCTCGACTCCTCCGTGACCCAGCGCCGCCCGGCGCACGCGTGAGCGGCGGCCCGCTCGGGATCGGTCAGGAGGGTGATGAGGGCGCCCGCGAAGGCCGCGGCGTCGCCGGGTGGGACGGCGATGCCCACGCCGGAGGCGTCGATCGTCGCGCCGATGTCGCCGACCCGCGTCCCGACCACCGGTCGACCGAGCGCGAGCGCCAGGAACACGACCCCGCTCTGGTAGCCCTCCCGGTACGGCAGGGCCACCACGCTCGCCCGGGCGAAGACCGCGCGGGTGTCCTCGACCGAGACGTAGCCGGACACCGCTCGCACGGCGTCGCCGAATTGGCGACACCGTTCGGCGACCCATTCCTCCGTGATCTCGCGTGTCGCGACGCCCGCGAGTTCCAGTCGCGCATCAGGCACCTGCACCCGCACCCGCGCGAAGGCGTCCAACAGGACGTCGATCCCCTTGTAGCCGGCCCAGCTCCCGTAGAAGAGGATCGTGGGCGGTCCGTTCGCGGGCGGCAGCGGCCCCCCGAAGATCCTCTCGTCACCGTGCGGCACCACCGCCACCTCGGCGGGCGTCCGCCAGGTCGCGGCGAAGCGACGTCGCGAGTCGTCGCCGTGGACCAGCACCGCATCCATGCGCCGGTACGCGCGGCCGAGCAGGACCCGTAGGAGCGGTCCGCACCGCAACTGCGACCGGCTGCCGGGGCGGCGATCGAACGGCACGACGTTGTGGCACATGTCGACGACGGCCGTCCCACCGCTGCTTGCGGCGACCCATGTCGCTCCGAGACCGTCCACGAGAGTGCGCAGATCACCGAGCTGGACGATGTCGGGGTCGTGACGGCGGACGTGCCGGGCGACGTGGAGCCACGCTCGGACGAGGATCAGTCCGCGCCCGGCTCGCTGCAGGGGCGTGAGCCACCCGTGCAGCAGGCGTGCCCCGGGGTCGAAAGCCGGCAGCACCGTGGTCAGGCGGGCTCTCGTCAGCCTGCCGGTCAGCTCGGTCGCGCGGGACGTGAGCACCTCCACGTCGTGCCCCCTCGCGGCGAGGGCATCGGCCATCTGGCCCGCATGTTGGGGAAGGGCCCCGCGCGGCTGGAACTCCACGATGGTGACCGTCAGGGCACGCGGCGTGCTCACCCGGACCGCCGCGGGAGGCCGTCGTAGACCGCGAGGTACGCGGCGACCATCGCCGCGTCCGACCTGCCGGCGACCGCAGCGCTCGCACGCTCACCGAGCAGGCTCGCGAGTGCGCCGTCCTCGAGGATCCTCCGCATGGCACGCGCCATCCCCTCGGCGTCGTCGGAGGGCACGAGGAGGCCCGTCACCCCGTCGTCGACGAGGTCCGGGATCCCCGTCACGTCCGTCGCGACGACCGGACGACCGGCCGCCATCGCCTCGAGGACGACGAGGGGCAGCCCCTCCCATCTCGACGGCACGACGACCACATCGGCGGCACCGAGGATCTCCCGGGCGTCGTCCCTCGCGCCCGCGAGGCGTACACGTTCCGCCACGCCGCACCGTGCCGCGCATGCCTCGATGGACACCCTCGAGGGACCCTCCCCGACGATGAGGAGTGCGGCGTCCGGCACCCCACGCAACGCCTCGACCGCGAGCTCGAGGTTCTTCTGGGGCACGAGGCGCCCGACGGCGACGACGATCCGACGGTCGGCGGGGAGCCCGAACCGCCGCGCCAGCACCCCGCGATCCATCGGCGCGGGGGCGGGCCCCACCGCGTTCTCGATGACCGCGTGCGGGTGGAGCCCGACGGACCCGAGGCGCCGCCCCACGCCGGCGCCACATGCGACGACCGGCAGACCCGCGAACCTGAGGGCACGCGCCGTCGCGGGGTAGTCCCCGTCCGGCACCCCCTGGACGCCGGCGACCGCCGCCACCCGCCGTCCCCTCAGGGTCGGGAGCGCGACGGCCACCGCCATGCCAGGATTCTGCGCGTGGACGACATCCGGACGCCACCGCCGCACCGCCATCCCGACCGCCCACGCGGCGGCGGGGAGTCTCCGGAGCCGGCGATCGATCATCGGCAGGTCGAAGACGGGACACCGGAGCGTCGCCGAGAGGGGGCCGGGATGGGCGGCGAACGCGACGTCGTGACCCCGCGCCCCGGCGCCGGACGCGAGGGTCACGAGCACGCGCTCGGCTCCACCGCGGGCCATCTCCTGGACGACGAACAGGATGCGCAGGGCGGGGTGCTCCGGGGACGGGTGGTCACTCCGATGGGCGAGGCTAGCAGCGGCGCGCCCCGGGCCCCCGAGAGGGCCCGGGGCGGATGACCGCCCCCCCGGGTCGGAGGATCCGCGTCGTCATGGTCGAGCATCCGGGGGACGGTGGCGTCCCCCGGCACGTCGCGGACCTCGCGGCCGCGCTCGATCCCGGGGAGTTCGAGGTCGTCGTCGCCTGCCCGCCGCAGTCCTCCGCCTGGCGTGAGCTCCAGGCGCGCCCCGACATCTCCCTCGTCGCCATGCCGGGGGACCGCGACCCGGCGGTCGCCCACCCCCGCACACTCTCGCGCCTGCGGCAGCTCATCGCGTCGGCCGACGTCGTCCACGCCCACTCGACGATCGCCGGCTCCCTCGTCCGCGGTCTCGCCCGCATCCAGGGGCGGACCGACCGTTGCGTCTTCACCCCGCACGCGTGGTCGTTCTGGAGCGGCGGCCGCGCGCGGGCACGGATCTTCCAGGTCGCCGAGCGTCGGTGCGCTCCCTGGACCGGCGCGATCATCGCCGTCTCGGACGCCGAGATGCGCGCCGGTCTGGACGCCGGCATCGGACACGTCGGCAGCTACCACGTCGTCCCGAACGGCATCGACCTCGACCGGTTTGCCGCGCCGTGGGCGGGGGAGGACGGCCCCGTCGTCCACATTGGGCGCCTCGCACGGCAGAAACGCCCGGATCTCCTCATCGAGGCGTTCCGCAGACTTCATCCGGCCGAGCCGGGATGCCGGCTCGTGCTGGCCGGGGAGGGCCCCCTCCGTGGGAGCATCGAGACCACGATCCGCGACGCGGGACTCGGGACCGCCATCTCCGTCCTCGGCGAGCGCGACGACGTCCCCGCGATCCTCGCCGGCGCACGCTGCCTCGTCCTGGCGAGTGACTACGAGGGCTGCCCCATCTCCGCGATCGAGGGTCTCGCCGCCGGCACGCCGGTGGTCGCGACCGCCGTCGGGGGCACCCCGGAGGTCGTCACCGACGGCGTCACGGGACTCCTGGTGCCCCCGCGGGATCCCGACGCCCTCGCGGCGGCCATCGGCGCACTGTGGCGCGACCCGGTCCTCGGAAGGTCGCTCGGCGGGGCGGGCCGCGAGCACGCGCGCGAGCGGTTCTCCCGTGACCGCATGGCGCAGGGCACGATGCAGGTGTATCGGGGCATCGTCCGCTCCGCGACGCCGCGCTGAGACCGCGGGTGCCGGCGTCGGACGGAACGGAGGGTGCGGCGGACCCCACCGTCGTCGTCCTCAACTGGCGGACCACGCCGATGACCGTGAGGTCCGTCCGCGCCCTGGGCGACGCCGGCATCGGCCCGGACCGCGTCGTCGTCGTCGACAACGGCTCCGGAACCGGCGCCGAGCAGGAGCTGCGGGAGGCGCTCCCCGGATGCCGGATCCTGGCGTTGCCGGAGAACCTGGGTTACGCCCGGGCCAGCAATCTGGGCGCCGCGCTCGACCCCGGTGCGCCGGCCTACCTGTTCGTCAACAGCGACGCCTTCGCGCGGGGGCGTCGATCGATCACGGCGCTGACCGAGGCGCTCTCCCGCCCTGGCACAGGCGTCGCCGTGCCCCGCCTCCTGGACGAGGGGCTGACGCTCCAGCCATCCGTCCGGCCCTTCCCCGGTCCGACGGTCGCGCTCCTGCGCGCAACCGGGCTGGAGCGCCTCGTGCCCGATCGACGGCGTCCCGGACTGGGGTCGCGCTGGACTCACGACCGTTCGCGGACCGTCGACTTCGCGACGGGTGCGGTGATGATGGTGCGTGGCGACGTCTGGCGGCTGCTCGGAGGTTTCTCGGAGACGGGATTCTTCTACGGGGAGGACATGGACCTCTGTTGGCGAGCCCGCCAGCGCGGCTGGGACACGTGGTTCGCCCACGACTCGGAGTGGATCCACCTGGGGGAGGGGTCGTCCCGACATGCCTGGGACGACGCGGCGCGCTGGGAGCGGATCGGCCGTGCCGAGGCCCGGGTCATCCGCGCACACCGCTCGCCAGCGTCGGCCGAGCTGACCCTCGCGCTCCTGCGCGCGGGGCTGTCGATGCGCGCGCGCGTATGGCGGATCGCGCGCCAACAGGCACGCGCGGCGGCATGGACGGCGCAGGCGCGGGGGTACTCGGACCGCTGCCCGGATCCGCGCGGCGACGGACCCGCGTGAGCCCGGCGGGCACCGCCGGGCTGCAATGATCAGGGGGTGAGTCGAGGCGCGGAGCGGTCGGACGGCACAGGCGGCGGGCAGAGCACCGAGCAGGTCGGCGGTACGCCGGGCGCGGGCGACGCGACGGGGCTCGGCGACTCACTGAGGACGCTGCGCCACCTGGGAAGGGATCTGGCGTCGGTGCCGTCCGCGATCCGTGAGGCGCCGGACCGCGCCGCCATGCGACCCCGTCGGGGGATCGCCATGGGCACGCCGGGACGCGGCCCGCGGAGGGCGATGAGGGCGGCGGCGTGGCCCGTGTTCGTGATCGTCGTCTCGGTGGCCGCGGCGGTCGCCGTCGGCCTCATCCGGTGAAGAACCCGGGGTCGCCTACTCGGCGTACCTCAGGGCGATCGCGGCCTCGGGGCCGGCGGCGCGGAAGGTGAGCGACTCCTCGAGGTAGAGGTTGACCGACGTGGCGTCGTGGTCGCGGTAGCCGATCGCGAGGTCCTGGCCGACGAGGAGCTCGAAGTCGCCGCCGCGCTGGGAGAGGAGGATCGCCCCCTCCACCGCGGGGGCCCACAGCACCGGGCCCTCCGTGATCAGCCGGAGGTGCTGGAGGATCGGGTAGCCGCCGTGCTGGGTCGTCTCGATCACCCCGGTGTAGCAGCGGGGGCCGAGGGCGAGGGCGTAGGGGCCGACGACGCCGGCGCGCTTCAGGGTCTCGACGGCCTTCGCGACGTGGTTCGGGTAGTGGTTGTAGTCCTCGGTGATCGTGATCGGCTCGTGCGTCGACGTCTCCACGAGGCCGCGGACGCCGGCGGGGGCGTAGCCGTTGAACACCAGGCGGTCCTCCGCCAGGGCGGCGCGGCGGGCGGCGTCGACGACGGGGTCCCAGTCGGCGTCGGGGGCGCCGCGCGACACGGAGTCGATCTCGTCGCGGTCGAGCGTGAACGGCGTGCGGAACTCGACGAGCGGCTGCACCAGGCGCAGGCGGCTCTCGACATCCTCGGCGGGGGGCGGGTCGTCGACGCGGGCGACGCGGCCGAGGCCGAGGGCGGAGCGCTCCCAGCCGTGGGGGCCGTCGAAGTCGACGAGCTTCCGCGCGGTGAGGAAGTGGGTCAGGGCGCGGCGCGCCTCGTCCTCGATCTCCCCCCACGCCCGGCCGTCGATCGGTGCGAGCTCGCGGTGGAGGTGGTTCATCACGAGACCATCCCGCGGAGGTCGCCGATGCCGAGGCCGCCGTCGGCGGAGGGGGCCGCGGGGGCTCCCCCACCACCGCCGCCGCCGCCCTCGATCTCGTCCTCGATCGCGGTGATGCTGCCGGTCGTGAAGAGGTACTCCCGCAGGTGGGTGTCGAGCGCGGGGTCGTTGCGGCGGAGCCACTCCAGGCTCATCGCGGCGTGCTCGGTCTCCTCGTCGCGGTTGTGCGCGAGGACCTCCTTCAGCTGCGGGTCCTTCGTCGCGTCGACGCGCTGGTCGTACCAGTCCATAGCCTCCAGCTCCTCCATGAGCGAGACGATCCCGCGGTGGCGCTCCATCGTCGCGGGACTGATGTCCTCGCGCGCCTCATGGAGTCCCATGCTCGAATCCGCCACCGTGGCCCCCTAGTCGTCGTCGGCGGGTGCCTCGCCGATGCCTCCGGCGAGCGGCACCCGGTCGCCGTCGACGACGAGGGTCGCCGACAGCACCTCCCAGTCGCGTCCGAGACGCGCCATCACCAGATCCACCTGCCCCTCGTCGGCGGGGCCCGAAACCGGCACGACCAGGTTCATCTGCGCGGGGCCGACCCCGCCGGGCACCTCGCCCTCCGGCGCGCCGACCTCCAGGGGGCGTCCCACGGCGCGCAGGACGGACGGGTGGCCCTGCACGTACCGGGTCGCGGCGCCCACGGCGTCGGTCCCCCGGCCGCGCCAGCCGCGGAAGAGGATCACGGCGGCGGCGACGAGGAACACCCACGCCGTCACGCCCGCGATCACCGACAGCGTCTCCTGCGACCCGTCGACCCGCCGGAACACGAACGCCACCACCAGGAAGATCCCGAACAGCCACGCCGCCGTGATCATCAGCGCGCGGTACGTGCCGGGGGCGAGGTTCACGCCGCGGCCCACTGCTCGGCGAGGCGTCCGAGGGTCGACCGGTACCGCGCGAACGACTCCTCGCGGCCGAGCAGCGCCAGGCTCTCGTAGGTGCCGGTCGAGACGGTGCGGCCCGTGACGGCGATGCGCTGCGGCTCCAGGAAGTCGCGGGCCGCCTCGCCCATCACGTGGAGCTGGTCCTGGAGGGCGTCCTTCACGGCCTCCGGCGTCCACTCCGGCAGGCTCTCGAGGCGCCCGAGGCCGCCGCCGATCACCTGGATCGAGTGCTTCACGTCGCGCATCAGGACGTCCCACGCCTCCGGCTCGATCTCGAGCGGGCGGAACAGCCAGCCGGCGAGGTCGTCGTACTCGGCGAACGTGCTGATCTTGCGCTTCACGAGCGGCGCGCTGGCGCGCACCAGCGCCTCGTCCTTGCCCTCCAGGTAGCCGGTCTGGCGCAGCCAGCCGACGAGGGCCTCCTCGAACTCCGGCGCGCTCATGAGGCGCAGGTGGCGGCCGTTGATGACCTTCAGCTTGGTCATGTCGAAGATCGCGGGGCTCTTCGAGACGCGGGTGATCGAGAACCCGTCGACCAGCTCCGGGACCGTGAACATCGTGGTCTTGTCGTCGAAGCTCCAGCCGAGCAGCGCCAGGGCGTTGACGGCGGCGCGCGGCAGGAAGCCGGCGGCCTCGAGGTCCTCCACCGACGCGGCGCCGTGGCGCTTGCTGAGGCGCTTCTTGTCGGGCCCGAGGATCAGCGGGATGTGGGCGTAGGCGGGGGTCTCGCCGCCGAGCGCCCGGATCACCATCATCTGCTTCGGCGTGTTCGAGATGTGGTCCTCGCCGCGCACGACGTGGGTGATCCCCATCTCCAGGTCGTCGACCGCGGCGGCCAGGTTGTAGGTCGGGGACCCGTCGGACCGCACGACCACGAAGTCCTCGATCGCCCCGTGCGAGAACGTGACCGGCCCGCGCACGTAGTCGTCGATGACCGTCTCGCCGGCGACGTCGACCGCGAAGCGCCACGCGGGGCGGCGGCCCTCGGCCTCGAACGCCGCGATCTCCTCGGGGGTGCGGTCCCGCTGCCCGCGCACGACCGGGGCCTTCTTGTCGGCGCGCGCCGCGACCCGCTGGGCCTCGAGCTCCTCGTCGGTCTCGTACGCCGGGTAGATCGCCCGCGTCTCGCGGAGGCGGTCAACGGCGGCCGCGTAGACGGCCCCGCGCTCGCTCTGGCGGAACGGGCCCTCGTCCCAGTCGAGGCCGAGCCACGTGAGGCAGCGGAGGATCTCCGCCTCGCTCTCCCCCGTCGAGCGCTCGGCATCGGTGTCCTCGAGCCGCAGCACGAAGGTGCCGCCCGTGTTGCGGGCGATCAGCCAGTTGAAGAGCGCGGTGCGCGCACCCCCCACGTGCAGGCTGCCGGTCGGGCTGGGCGCGAAGCGCACACGAGCCGGTCCGGTGATGTCAGGGCGAGGGGTCCGGGCCACGCCCCGTAGGATAGCGACGTGCGATTCGGCGCCCACGTCTCCTCCTCCGGTGGCATCAGCAAGGCCATCGGCCGCGGCGCCGAGCTCGGCTGCGAATCGCTGCAGGTCTTCACGCACAACCCCCGCACGTGGCGGCCGATCAACCACAGCGACGACGAGATCGCCGCCTTCCGCGCCGGCGCCGCCGCGCACGGCATGGAGCCGCTCGTCAGCCACGGCCTCTACCTCATCAACCTCGGCGCCCCCGACCGCGAGGTCCCGAGCGGCCCCCCCGGCAAGCCGGCGACGACGACGCGCAACATCTACCGCGCGTCGGTCGAGAGCCTCGTGCAGCACCTGACCATCGGCGAGCGGCTCGGCCTGCAGGGCGTGGTGCTGCACGTCGGGTCGTCGAAGGGGTCGGACGAGGCGGAGGCGATCGGCCGGATCGGCGAGGGCATCGCCGAGGCCCTCGCGACCGCTCCCGGCGACTGCGCCGTCCTGCTGGAGAACACCGCCGGCGCGGGCGACACGATCGGCCGCAGCTTCGCCCAGCTCCGCGCGGTGGCCGACGCCGCCGGCGGGGGCCCGCGGCTCGGGTTCTGCCTCGACTCGCAGCACCTGTTCGCCTCGGGGTACCCGGTGCACGAACCCCGCGGCATCGACCGCGTGCTGGAGGAGTTCGACGAGGTCGTCGGCCTGTCGCGGCTCCGGTGCCTGCACCTCAACGACTCCATGACGGCCTTCGGGTCGAACCGCGACCGCCACGAGAACATCGGCGACGGCGGGATCGGCGAGGACGGCATGCGCAGCATCCTGGGATGCCCCGCCCTCCAGGGGCTCCCCGTGATCCTGGAGGTCCCGGGGCTGGAGGGCACCGGACCCGATGCCGAGAACATGGCACGGGTGCGGCGGCTCCACGCGGAGGGCCTCGCCGCCAGGTGAATTACTGACTGGCGTGGTTATAAGCCCGTAAGTTCATTCGCGTCCCGCGCAGCCGATGCACATGGTCATGAGGGCGTGGCGCATCCTGTTGGCCGTCTCCGTCGCGGCCGTCGGCGCGGTGATCGTCCTGAGCCTCCTCGCCCCCGGGCTGGCCGGCCGGATCGCGCTCGCCGAGTGGGGGCAGGCGCTCGCCGAGGCCGCGGGCGCCGCCGCCTGCGCCGTCGCCGCGTCGCACACCCGTGGACGCGCCCGCCTGGTCTGGGTGCTGTTCGCGACCGGCCAGGCGACGTGGGCCGCCACCGACGCCCTCGCGGGCGCGACGGTGCTGCTCGACATCGAGGTGGCCGAGGTCAGCGCGCTCGACGCCGGCTGGCTCGTCTTCTACGTCCCGATGCTCGGCGCGGTCTGCATCCTCTACCGCCACCTGCGCCCGGAGCGGGGGTGGCAGGGCCTGCTCGACGGGTTGATCGTCACGGTCGCCACCGCGGCGGTCGCATGGACGGCGCTGCTCAGCCCCCTCGCGCGCGACGCCTCCGGCGGCCTCGTCGGGACGCTCGTGGCGCTGCTCTACCCGGCGCTCGACATGACGTGCCTCGCCGCCCTCGGCTGGATCATCCTGCGCCACGGCTCGCGCAGCCCCGTCTGGCTGCGCTGGGTGGTCGCGGCCTTCGCGTTGCAGAGCGCCGCGGGCCTGGCGTACGTCACCGCGACGCTCCTCGGCCACGACATCGCCGTCGCCGCCGCGGGCATCTACATGGCCGCCGGGTTCACGTGGGTCGCGGCGGGCCTCGCGCGGCGGCGGGCGGCGGAGCGCACCTGGGCCGCGGGCCTGCACGACGCCCCGCCGGTCTGGAGCCAGACCCTCCCCTTCGTGCTCGGCATGGCCGTCGTGCTGCTGGGCGTCGTGCGGCCCGAGACGGAGCTGCGCATCGCGGCCGGGGTCGGGGCCGTGCTGATGGGCGTCCGCTCGATCGAGGCGCTGCGCGTGGCGCGCGGCCTGCTCGCCGAACGCGACCGCCTCCTCGTCACGGACCCCCTCACCGGCGCCTTCAACCGGCGCTTCCTCGCCCACGAGAGCGGCCGGGCGTTCGCGGCGGCGGAGCGCAACGACGACCACCTCGCGGCGATCGCCCTCGACCTCGACCACTTCAAGTCGGTGAACGACCGGCTCGGCCACGGCGTCGGCGACCAGCTGCTGCAGACCGTCGCCCGGGCGATCCGCAGCCAGCTGCGCGCGAGCGACCTGCTCTGCCGCCTCGGCGGCGACGAGTTCCTGATCCTCTGCCCCGCCACCGACGGTGACGGCGCCCTCGCGGTCGCCGAGCGGATCCGCGTGCAGGTGCGCGACTGCGCGCAGCGCCTCGTCCCGGAGATCCCGGTGACCACGTCGCTCGGCATCGCGACGTTCCCCGCCGACGCCGCCGACCCGGCCGACCTGATGCGCGCCGCCGACGACGCGCTCTACGCCGCGAAGGCCCTCGGCCGCGACGTCGCGGCCCGCTACGTGGGCCCGCCCCCGGAGCTCGTCCCGGGCTGATCGCGCGGGGCCCGGCCGGGGCGTTGGTACAGTCGTCGGGCGGGCGCGCGTCCCGTCCCGCGGGTGTAGCTCAATGGTAGAGCAATGGCCTTCCAAGCCATCGACGGGGGTTCGACTCCCCTCACCCGCTCTGCGCCGTGCGGCGACGCCGGCCGGACACGCGTACTCCCTACGGATGCCGGTCCCGGTCCGCCGTGTGATCGTGGCCTCATGCGGGCCCGGCGGATGATCGCGATCGTGACGGTGGCGTCCTGCCTCGCCACGCCGGCGGTCGCCGGTGCGGCGAGGGTGTGGCAGCCCGCGCTCACGATCACGCCGCGCGGGGCGCAGCCCGGCGACCCCGCGGCGGCCGCGGGGACGGGGGGCGAGGGGCTCGCCGCGTTCACCGTGGACCACGCCGGCCGCGCGCAGGTGGAGGCGCGGGTGCGTGTGCCGGACGTCCGCGCGCCCTGGGCGCGGCTGGTGCTGTCCGGGACCTTCCCCGTGCGGCCCCCGCCGCCCGTGGCCGCGATCGAACCGGGCGGGAGGGCGTTCGTCGCGTGGAGGGTCCCCGGGGGCGGTGTGCGCGCAGCCGTGCGGGACCGGCCGCGTGGCGCGTGGCGGGTGGTGCCCGTCGCGGCCGGCGGCGCGACCGACGACGAGTTCCGCTCGTTCACCGGCGCCGCGGCGGCGATGCAGGGCGGGACCGTCCTGTCGACGCTGGCGTGGGCGGAGCGGACAGGCGGAGCGTGGACGGTGCGGGTCGCCCGGCGGGCGGGGACCGGCGCGGTGTGGGGCGAGTCGCCGCGGCTCCCGCTGCCCGCGGGCGCCGACGGGCCGTCGGTGGCCGTCGCCGCCGACGGCACCGTCACCGCCGCCTGGTCGATCCCGGCGACCCCCGCGCCGTTCGAGGGCGGCGGCATCCAGGCGGCCGTCGCGACGCCGGACGGCGGCTGGACACCCACGGTCACGCTCTCCGCCGACGGCCTGCTCCCCTCGGCGGCGGCCACCTCCGGTGGGCGCGCGGCCGTCGCGTGGGAGGACCACGGCGGGCCGGTGCCGACCGTGACGGTCGCCGAGGCCGGCGCCGGGACGACGTGGGGGGCGCCCCGGCCGGTGGCCCCCGGCCAGGCGCCGCGCATCGCGGGCAACCCCTCGGGGGACCTCGCGATGACGTGGGCGGGACCGGGCACCGCCGACGCCACGCCGATCCTCGCCGCGGTCCGCCCGGCGCTCGGCGCGTGGCCGGCGCCGGCGACACTGACGGCCGGCGTCGGGCTCACCCGCATCGAGGCGTCGCTCGCGCGGGTCGCCATCGGCGGCACCGGCCGGGCGTTCGTGGGCGTGCTCGACCAGGAGGGACCCGGCTCGGCGACGGTCGTCCTCGGGGCCGCACGGGCCGGCGAGCGGTGGTCGATCGTCGGGCAGCCGGTCGGCGGCGACGAGTTCGGCGTCGCGATCTCGGCATCGGCGGGCGGCAACGGGCTGGCCGTGCTCCCCACGTACGACCCGCTCCTCGCGAGGGACTTCGACGGCTACGGGCGGCCGGTGATCACGGCGGGCCTCGCGGGCGCACGACGCGGCGGCGGCACGGTGGCGTGGACCGCCGTCGTCCGCAACCGCGGGCGCTTCACCGCGCGGTCGGTGACCCTGCGCCTCGGCGTCTGCTGCGGCACGCGCCTGCTGTCGGCCCACCCCGCCGGCGTCCGATCGGGACCGCAGGTCACCTGGACGTTCCCGCACCTCGCGCCGGGTCGCTCCCTCACGATCCGCCTCACGCTGCGGCACCCCCATCCCGGCCCGGTTCCCCGCCTCAGCGGCACGGTGGACGCCGTCGCACGGCCGCCGACGTTCGTGACGGCGACCGCACGGGGCTGAGGTCCCGGCGCCCCGGCCCCGGGGCACCCGTGGGGGGTGCCCCGCGTCCTCCGGTGGTGGGAGAGTGGGCCATGGCCCGCCGCCGCGCAGTCCTCGCCCTGATGACGGCCGGGATGCTCGCCGCCGTCGCCGCGGTCGTCCCCGTGGCGTCCGCCGCCCGCGTGTGGCACCCGACCCTGACGATCGTGCCGCCCGGCCCCGAGCCGGGCGACCCGTCGGCGGCCGACGGCGGCGGGGGGCGGTCGCTCGTGGCCTACCCCACCCGGGCGGGCCGCCGGTCGCAGGTCGAGGCGCGGCTGCGCGACGGGCCGGTCGCCCGGTGGACGCGGGTCGTCCTGTCGGGCACCTACCCGTCGGTCGTCGGGACGCCCGCCGCCGCGCTCGACGGCACCGGCCGGGGGTTCGTGGCGTGGCGGGTGCCCGGCGGCCCGGTGCGGGCCGCCGTCCGTGACGTGCCCGGCGGCCCGTGGCGGGTGGTGCCCGTCGCGCCGGGAGGGACGGCGGGCACGGGGTTCGGGGACGCCGTCGCGCGGATCCGCAACGGCGACGGCCGCGGCGCCGTGATCTGGGCGGAGGGGACGACCGCGGTGCGCGCCGCGAGCCGTCCGGGGCTCCGCGCCGCGTGGACCGAGACGCCCACCCTCCCCCTCGACCCGGGGGCGTCGCGTCCCTCGATCGCCCTGTCGACCGACGGCACCGCCGTCGCGGCGTGGACCGTCCCGCAGGGCGCGGGGTTCTTCGCCACCGGCCCGCTGCGCGCCGCGGTGCGCGCCGCCGACGGCACGTGGTCGGCGCCGGTGACGCTCGCGCCGGGCGGCGCGCTCGCGGCCTCGGCGGGCGCCGGCGACGCCGGCCGCGCCGTCGTCGCCTGGGAGGACCGGACCGGCGGGACGTCGCAGGTCCTCGTCGCCGAGAAGCCGTTCGGGCAACCCTGGGGGGCGGCGGTCGACGTGGCCGCCGGGGAGGTCCCCCGCGTCGCGGCGAACGTCGCGGGCGACCTCGTGCTGACGTGGGCGGGGCCGGGGACACCCGACGCCACGCCCATCCTCGCGGTGGTGCGGCCCGCCGGCGCCCCGTGGCCCGCGCCGACGGTGCTCACCCCCGGCCGCGACCAGACGTGGGTGGAGGCCTCGCTGGCGCGCCTCGCGATCGGCGGCGGGGCGCGGGCGTTCGTGGCGTGGCTCGACCCCCAGGGACCGGGGTCGGCGGAGGTGAACCTGGCGGCGGCGAAGGCCGGTGAGCCGTGGGAGCGGTCGGCGCGGCAGGTGCGCAGCGACGAGACCGGGTTCGCGCTGTCGGCGTCCTTCTCCAACGCCCTGGCGGTGTCGCCCGTCGAGACGACGGAGGGGTACCGGCTCGACGCGTACGACTACGACGGTTTCGCGCGGCCCCGGGTGTCGGCCCGGCTCGGGGGGGTCCGGCGGGCCGACGACACCACCGGCTGGACGGCCGTGCTGCGCAACACGGGCCGGGCGCCGGCGGTGGACGCACGCCTCACCCTCACGATCTGCTGCGGCGTGCGGCTGGTGTCGGCGTCGCCGGCGGGCACCCGGTCCGGGACCTCCGTCGCGTGGACGGTGCCGCGCATCCCGCCGGGCGGGACGTCGGTGGTGCGCCTCGTCACCCGCCCGGACACGCGGCTGTCGGGGTTCACGCGGGCGGTGGCCGCCGCGCCGGTCGCCGTGACGGCGACCGTGCGCGGCTGACCCGGCGCGCTAGTCGCCCTTGACGAGGACCGCGGACAGGATTCCCTGCCCGCCGTCGCTGACGCTCACGACCTTCCAGCCGTCGTCGGCACGCGCCGTGAGCTGCGCCGCCAGCGCGTCCGCCGATCCGGTCTCGACCGCGTACTCGGGGGAGGGGATCTCGGGGTCGCCCTCCTTCGCGAAGCGGTTCTTGAAGTGGTTGTAGGGCCGCACGACCAGGAAGAAGACGACGGCGGCGATGATGAGGAACGTCAGCACGGCGTTGATGAAGAGGCCGTACTGGAACCGGCTGCCGTTGATGGTGAAGTCGAGCTCGGAGAAGTCGGGCTGACCACCGATGGCCGCGATCAGCGGGGTGACGACGTTGGCGACGAAGGCGGCGATCACGGCACCGAACGCGGTGGCGATGACGACCGCGACGGCGAGGGCGACGACGTCCCCCTTGAGCACGAACTCCTTGAAGTCCTTCACGGCGTTCTTCATTGGCTTCCTCCTCTGCGGCGGCGGGCGATGGGCGACACGGACGGTCCGGTCTCCGCAACCCTAGTCCCGGCGGGGGCCGGCGTCCCGGCCGCCGGGCCACATCCGGCTCAGTCGGAGACGGCCACCAGCACGCCGATCAGGATGGTGAGGGCGACGACCCCCAGCTCGATGAACCCGAGCGCGCGCCCGACCCGTGCGCGCTGCTCGCCGGCGAGCTCGGGGTCGGCGGCGATCTCCCGCAGGGCCTGGTTGGCGACGACGATGGCGATGACGGACACGACGACGGGGATCGTCACGAAGCCGGCGGCGCCGAGGATCAGGGCGACCGTCGCCCGGCGCGACTCGGGCCGCGGCCCGGCGACCGGACGGGACGCCGGCGGTGGCGCGCCGGACCCGGCGCGCTCGGCGGGGGCCTCGGCGGTGTCCCACCCGCCGCCGGGGTCGGCCGCGGCCCCGGCGCCGGACCCGCCGTCGTCCGTCTCCCCGGCGGGCAGCGCCTCCACGGCGTCGCGCACCACCCCCGGCGGGGGCGCGGCGTTGCGGTGGTCGATCAGCAGGCCGTCGAGGGCCGCGTCGACGGCCTCGGGGTCGAGGTCGCCGAGCTCCTCGCGGTAGCGGTCACCCGCTCCGGGCTCGCCCGGCCAGGTCGATTCGATGCGGTCGGCGATGCGCCGCCACTGCTCGTCGCTCACGCCGCCAGGCTACTCCGCGGCGGGCCCGCGCCGACCGGCCGCGGGGGGGTGCCGGAGGTCGCGGACGGGATCGCCACAGGTGCCCTGCGGTGGCGATCCCGTCCGACCGGCGGCCGGACCTCCGCCGTGGGTCCGCGTGAGCGGACCCTCCCCTACGACCTCACCGCCCGCGGAAGGTCGGAACGATCTCGCGGATCAGTTGATCCGGCGTTGGTGCCCGGTCCACTCCCGTTCGCGCAGCTCGAACTTGCGGACCTTGCCGGTGGAGGTGCGGGGCAGCTCGTCGACGACCTCGAAGGCGTCGGGGCACTTGTAGGCGGCGAGGCGTCCCCGGACGTGTGCGGTGAGCTCGTCGGCGCCGGCGGACGCCCCGGCGCGGAGCACCACGAACGCCTTCGGGCGTTCGCCCCAGCGGTCGTCGGGGATGCCGATGACGGCGGCCTCGAGCACGGCGGGGTGGCTCGTCACGGCCTGCTCCACCTCGATCGTCGAGATGTTCTCCCCGCCGGAGATGACGACGTCCTTCGCCCGGTCGCGCAGCTCGATGTAGCCGTCGGGGTGGTGCACGCCGAGGTCGCCCGAGTGGAACACGCCGCCGCGGAACGCCGCCGCGGTGCCCTCGGGGTCGGCGAAGTACCCCTTCATGACGTTGTTGCCGGTCATGACGACCTCGCCGACGGTGACGCCGTCGCGGGGGACGTCGGCGCCGTCGGGCCCGACGACGCGGATGGGGTCGGCCATCACCATCGCGACGCCCTGGCGCGACAGCAGCCGGGCGCGTTCGACGGGCTCCTCGCCGGCCCAGCCGAGCTGCCACTGGCAGACGGTGTGCGGCCCGTACGTCTCGGTGAGCCCGTAGACGTGGACGACCCGTGCGCCGAGGGCCTCCGTCTGGGCGAGCACCGTCGGGTTGGGCGGGGCCGCCGCCGTCATGACGCACAGCGGGTGGTCGAGGGGGTGGGCGCCGGGGTCGTTGACCAGCATGGAGAGCACGGCGGGGGCGCCGTTGAGGTGGGTGATCCCCTCCTCGTCGATGAGGCGCCAGATCGCGTCGCCGCGCACGGCGCGCAGGCACACCTGCACCCCGCCGGCGGCGACGATCGCCCACGGGTGGCACCAGCCGTTGCAGTGGAACATCGGGAGGGTCCACAGGTAGACGGTGTCGGGGCCGTGGGCGGCGGTGATGTTCTCGCCGAGGGCGTTGAGGTACGCGCCACGGTGGGTGTACATCACGCCCTTCGGCGCGCCCGTCGTGCCGGACGTGTAGTTGATGGCGATGGTGGCGTCCTCGTCGTCGACCCGCCACGGCAGCGACGCCGCGCCCTCCCCGCGCTCGCGGAGCGTCGCGTAGGGGGTGCCGGGCGCGCCGGGGTCGGCGCCGGTGCCGTCGTCGTCCCAGACGACCTCCCCCACCCCCATGCGGTCGATGACCGGGACGACGGAGCCCGCGAGAGCGGTGTCGGCCACGATCATCCGCGCGCCCGAGTGGAGGCAGATGGAGCGGACCTCCTCGGCGTGCAACCGGGTGTTGACGGCGACGAGCACCGCGCCGGCGAGCGGCACGGCGAAGTGCGCGACGAGCAGCGTGGGGGTGTTGGGGCACAGGTAGGCGACCCGGTCGCCGGGCCCGATGCCGGAGGCCCGCAGCCCCGCGGCGACCCGCTGCACCTCCGCGGCGAGGTCGCGGTAGGTCATGCGGACGTCGCCGTGCACCACGGCGGTGGCGTCGGCGAAGACGTCGGCGGAGCGCTCCAGCAGCAGGAGCGGCGTCAGCGGAGTGATGTGGACCGGGTGGGCGCTCATCGGGGGTTCCTACGGCCCCGGGCGCCGCCGGTCAAGCCCGGTCATGATGCCCCACCCGTGGAACCCGCCCTCCTCGTCCTCGCGCTGGTGGTGACCGTCGGCGCCGTCGCCGGCCTGTGCCGCCGCTTCGGGTGGTCGCCGCCGCCGGTGCTGGTGCTGGTCGGCATCCTCGCGTCGTTCCTGCCGGCGGTGCCGGAGTTCGAGCTCGACCCGGAGCTGGTGCTGATCGGGTTCCTGCCGCCCCTGCTCTACGCGGCGGCCATCCGGACGTCGTTCGTCGACTTCCGGGCGAACACGTACGCGATCCTGCTGCTGTCCGTCGGCGCCGTGATCGTCAGCACGTTCGCCGTCGGCCTGGTGGCGTGGTGGATCGTCCCGGGCGTCTCCCTGGCCGCCGCCCTCGCGCTCGGCGCGGTGGTCGCCCCGCCCGACGCGGTCGCGGCGACGGCGATCGCCCGCAAGGTGGGGATGCCCCGCCGGATCGTGACGATCCTGGAGGGCGAGAGCCTCGTGAACGACGCGACGGCGCTGGTGCTGCTGAGCGTCACGATCACGGCGATCACCGGCAGCGTGGGCGTCGGCGAGATCGGGTGGGAGTTCGTGCGCGCCGTGGGCGGCGGGATCGTGATCGGCGTGGTCGTGGCGCAGCTGCTGTCGTTCGTGCGGGCCCGCATCGACGACCCGGTGCTCGACACCCTGCTGTCGTTCACCGCCCCGTTCGTGGCGTTCCTGCCGGCGGAGGCGATCCACTCGTCGGGGGTGCTCGCCGTGGTGATCACGGGCCTCCTGCTCGGCCACCGGGCCCCGGTGCTGCAGTCGGCGGCGTCGCGGGTGAGCGAGAGCGTCAACTGGCGCACGGTCCAGTTCATGCTCGAGAACGTCGTGTTCCTGCTGATCGGGCTGCAGCTGCGGACGATCCTGCAGGACGTCGCCGACTCCGACCTCGGCCCGGGCCGCCTCGCCGCGATCTGCCTCACGGTGCTGGCGGCGGTGGTGGCGGTGCGGTTCGCCTACGTCTTCGGCTCGCAGGCGGTCCACCGCTTCGGCGGGCCCCGGATGCGCCGCCGGTCGTGGCCGACGAGCTCGTCGACGGTGGTGTCGTGGGCGGGGATGCGGGGCGTGGTGACGCTGGCGGCGGCGTTCCTGCTGCCGCCGGAGACGCCCCAGCGCGACGTGCTGCTGCTCGCGGCGTTCACGGTGGTGGCGGGGACGTTGCTGGTGCTGAGCCCGACGTTGCCGTGGCTGGTGCGCCGCCTCGGCCTCTCGGGCCCGGACGCGGCGGAGGACGCCCTGCAGGCCGCGGCCCTCGCCGACGAGGCGTCACGGGCGGGGCTGGCGCGCCTCGACCGGGTGCTGAAGGCGACGGATCCGCAGGAGGTCGTCGACGAGCTGCGCGAGCGGGCCCGGCGGCGGCCGAACATGATCTGGGAGCGCCTCGGCCGCTCGAACGACGTGCTGGAGCCCCCGTCCGCCGCCTACGTGCGGCTGCGGCTGGAGATGCTCGCCGCGGAGCGCGAGGCGATCATCGCCCGCCGCGACAGCGGCACCATCGACGACGAGGTGCTGCGCGAGGCGCTGGCGATGGTCGACCGGGAGGAGTCGCTGCTCGACCGGCTCGAGTCGGCGGAGCGGCGCATCGGCGAGGCGGAGCTCGTCGCCCCCGAGCGCACATCCGGCGACTGCGAGCACCTGCGCGCCGCACCCCGCACCGCCCGCGCCGCCACCCCCGGCGCGTGCGAGGACTGCCTGCGCGAGGGCACCCGCTGGGTCCACCTGCGGATGTGCCTCGCCTGCGGGCACGTCGGCTGCTGCGACAGCTCCGTCGGCCGCCACGCCGAACGCCACTTCCACGACGTCGGCCACCCCGTGATGCGCTCCATCGAGCCGGGCGAGGCGTGGCGGTGGTGCTACATCGACGAGCACCTCGGGTGACGCTCAGTCGGGGATCGCCCCGGGCAGGTCGTGGATGGAGTCGAGGACCCGGTCGGCGAGGGCGAGGGCCTCGGACGCCGGCGGGTAGTGGGGGTTGGGGATCGCGATGACGTGCATCCCCGCCGCCGCCGCCGCGCGGATGCCGCCGCCGGTGTCCTCCACCGCCACCGCGTCGGCCGGTGCGACACCGAGCAGCTCGAGGGCGCGGAGGTAGACGTCCGGTGAGGGCTTGCCGCGGGCGACCTCCTCGCTCGACACCGTCGCCGTGAAGCACTCCGTGAGGCCGGTCTGGTCGAGCACCGCGTCGATGAGGGTGCGGGTGGAGGAGCTGGCGACGCCGAGCGGGTACCGGGCGGCGAGGGCGCGGACGGCCTCGACGACGCCGTCGATGACGGGCGGGTCGGCGCGGTAGCGGGCGATGAGCCGCTCCACCACCATCGCCGCGATCTGCTCCGGGGTGCGCGGGACCCCGAGCTCGGTGTGCATGTAGCCGGTCCACTCGGGGGTGCTGAGGCCCATCATGTCGCGGTGCGCGGAGGGCCTCCACGTGCCGCCGAGCTCGGCGGTGAGGCCCTCCCGCACGTCGTCCCAGATCTCCTCGGAGGAGATCAGCACGCCGTCCATGTCGAAGACGACGGCCCGGGTCACCCGGCGGCCGCCCCACGGCGGTAGCGGCTGACGGACAGCGGCACGAACACCAGCAGGATCCCGGCGGTCCAGGCGAGGCTCGCCAGGACGTCGCCCGCCCACTCCCCGCCCAGCACCAGCGCCCGCACCGCGTCGACGGCGGCGGTGACGGGCTGGTGCTCGGCGAACACCCGCAGCCAGTCGGGCATGTTCTCGGTCGAGACGAAGGCGCTGGAGGCGAACACGAGGGGCAGCATGATCGGGAACGCGGCCGCCTGCGCGGTCTCGGCGTTCGGCACCGACAGCCCGACGAACGCGAAGATCCACGAGAGCGAGTAGCCGAAGAACAGCAGCACCGCGAGCCCGAGCAGGAGCTTGAACCCGTTCGTCTGGACGCGGAACCCGACGAGGAACCCGACGCCGAGCATCAGGGCCACGACGAGGACGTTGCGGGCGAGGTCGGCGAGGGTGCGGCCCGCGAGGACGGCGGAGCGCGCCATCGGCAGGGAGCGCAGGCGCTCGATGAGGCCGCGGTTGCGGTCCTCCGCGAGGCCGACGGCGGTGTTGATCGCGCCGAACGCGATGACCTGGGCGAAGATCCCGGGCATGAGGTAGTTGACGTATTCGACGCCGGGGACCTCGATGGATCCGCCGAACACGTACCGGAACATCAGCACGAACAGCAGCGGCTGGATGGTCGCGAACACCAAGAGCTGCGGCAGCCGCCGGATGGTGAGGAGGTTCCGCCACGTCATGGCGAGGGTGTCGCGCACCGCGAACCCGAGGCCGGACATGGGGTGCACCGCCTCCATGGGCGTCGGGCGGTCGATGGTCTGCGTGGTCATGCCGCCACCTCCGCGGGCCGGCCGGTCAGGGTCAGGAAGACGTCGTCGAGCGACGGTTCGCGCACGGCGGCGGTGGCGGGTTCGACGCCGGCGGCGTCGAGGGCCCGCACCACGTCGATGAGCGCGCGGGTGCCGTCGTGGGCGTTGAGGCGCAGGGTCGCGCCGTCGCGGGTGAGGGTGCCGAGGTCGAGGCGCTGCAGGGCCGCCTCCGCGGTGACGGCGTCGGTGTCGCCGGCCATGGTCACCTCGACGACGGTGGCGCCGAGGCGCTGCTTCAGCTCCGTCGACGTCCCCTCGGTGATCACCTTGCCGTGGTCGATGACGACGATCCGGTCGGCGAGGAGGTCGGCCTCCTCCAGGTACTGGGTGGTGAGGAGGACGGTGGTGCCGTCGGCGACGAGCTCGCGCACGACGCGCCACAGGTCGCTGCGCGACGCGGGGTCGAGGCCGGTGGTGGGCTCGTCGAGGTAGAGCACGGGCGGGCGGTGGACGAGGGCGGCGGCCAGGTCGAGCCGGCGCCGCATGCCGCCCGAGTAGGTGCGCGCCAGCCGGGCGGCGGCCTCGGTGAGGCCGAACCGCTCGAGCAGCTCGTCGGCGCGGGGGCCGATGACCTTGCGCGGCAGGTGGGTGAGGGTGCCGATGAGGATGAGGTTCTCGCGGCCGGTGAGGTTTCCGTCGATCGCGGCGAACTGCCCCGCGAGGCCGATGCGGGTGCGGACGACCTCGGGGTGGGCGGCGACGTCGATGCCGAGCACGCGCGCCTCCCCCGCGTCGGGGCGGAGCACGGTCGCGAGGATTCGCACGGCGGTGGTCTTGCCGGCGCCGTTCGGGCCGAGCACCCCGAGCACGGTGCCGGCGGGGACCTCCAGGTCGATGCCGTCGAGTGCGCGCACCTCGCCGTACGTCTTGACCAGTCCGCGCACCTCGATCGCCAGCTCACGGTCCGTCACCGCCATGGCGGCCTCCTCCCGAATACTTCTCACCTGTCAATTGTTCACGCTAGTCGATGATTGATCATTGGTAAAGACCGGCGCGAAAGCGTTAAGCTGGCGGTCATGGGAGCGCACCTCGAGGCAGGCACGGGGCACGGCGACGACGAGGGCGGGCGGTCGATCGCCCGGGAGGCGTGGGCGATCCTGGTGGGGGTGTCGATGGCCCAGCGCCGGGTGTGGCTGGAGGCGGGCCAGGCGGAGGGGTTGACGCCGCCGCAGGCGATCTCCCTCATGCGCCTCAGTCCGGAGGACCCCCGCAGCCTCGGCGATCTGGCGAAGCACATGCACTGCGACGCGAGCTATGCCACCGCCCTCGCCGACCGGCTGGAGGAGCGGGGCTTCGTCGAGCGGCGTGTGAGCGCGACCGACCGCCGGGTGCGGGAGCTCGTCCTCACGGCCGAGGGCCTCGCCGCCCAGCGGCGCCTCCGGGCGGCGTTCACCACTCCCCCCCTCGGCCTGGACGAGTTGCCGGAGGAGGACCAGCTCGCCCTGATGCGCATCGCGGAGCGCCTCGCCGAACGCGCCGACCCGGATGTCGCCCGGTCACTCGGCATGCCCGTCCGTGACGCGCCGGTAGGCTGACCCCCGGAGCGGGCCACGCATCCAGCGGCCCCGGAATCGTCTCGGAGGTCGGTGTGGAAGCGCGCCTGCTGGAGTCGGTCTTCCCCACCGACTCGAACCCCCGCGGGAACCTCTTCGGAGGGACGCTGGTGAGCTGGATGGACAAGGCCGCCGGCATCGCCGCGATGCGCCGCGCCCGCCAGGTCGTCGTGACCGCGAGGATCGAGGACATCGAGTTCAAGGTCCCGATCATCGTCGGCGACCTCGTCGAGGTGAACGCCCGCGTCGAGCACGTCGGCCGGACGAGCCTGAAGGTGCGGGTCGACGTCTCGAAGGAGAACCCCCTCACCGGGACGAGCCAGCTCTGCACCACCGGGAACTTCACGATGGTCGCCATCGACGCCGACCGGAAGCCGACGCCCGTCGACCCCGAGGACTGACGAGGTGCCTCCGGCCGAGGACACCGGGGACGACCTCGCCGTCTACGTCGTCGCGGCGACCGGGGGCGACGACCTCGACGCCGTGATGGCGGGACTCGACTCGATCGCCCTCACCGAGACCCTCTACCTCGTCCGCACCGACCTCACCCAGTCGCGGCTCTACCACCATGTGAAGCGCGAGACCGATCCGACGACGCTCTTCGTCGGCCGGCTCGACAGAGCGCCCAAATTCAAGGGGATGACCGAGGGCTCGCTCGCCACGCTGCGCGACTGGACCGCCGACGACGCCATCTGAACGGGGCGGAGGACCTACCCCCCGCTCACCCGCCCCGGCCTCAACGGACGCACGTGGGTCCTCACCTTCTCCAGCGCCTTCATCAGGGCGGCGTGGTCCTTCGCGGTGAGGTGCTCGCTGAAGTGACGGAGGATCCCGTCGCGGTGGATCCGCCGGGAGACGTGGAGGGCCGCGAGGCCGTCGGGGGTCGCGTGGACGAGGACGACGCGACGGTCACCCTCCGGCCGCTCCCGCTGGACGAAGCCGGCCTTCTCCATCTTGTCGATCACCCGGGTCAGGCCGCTCTTGCTCGCGAGGATGCGGCTTGCGATCTCGTTCATCGGCACGCCCTCCCCCGCCTCCTCCAGGTGCACAAGGACGTCGTACCAACGCAGCGACAGGCCTCCGGCGGCCTCCATCTCGGCCCCGAGGACGTCCGGGAGCGCGAGGGCGCACTCCAGGAAGACACGCCACGTGGCGAGCTCCTCCGGACTGGGGCTTGACAGGACTGGTACGCCGTTAGATTGTTCGTCTTGCAACATTCTTTCTCGCAAATGTCGTGGAGGGAATCGATGCAGAGCGTAGCATCGCGCGGCGGACGGACCGGGGTGGTGGTCGAGACCCACCCGGTCGGTGCCTCCCCCTCCGGTGCGCCGGTCGCGGGCCGGCGCGGAAAGGCAGCCATGTCCGTGGACAGCAGCACCCTCACCGCCATGTTCCACCGCACGAACGACACCGGCCTCTCCTACTGGGGGCCCGGCGACCGCTACACCTTCCTCGTCACCGGCGAGGAGTCCGGCGGCGCCTACTTCGCGATGCTCGCCGTCGTCCCGCCGCAGGGTGGCCCCCCGCCGCACACCCACCGCGACGAGGACGAGACCTTCTACATCCTCGAGGGGCGCCCCACCTTCCGGCTCGGCGACCGCCGCGTCGAGGCCGGCCCCGGCGACTTCGTGAACATCCCGCGCGGCATGCTCCACTGCTTCCGCAACTTCAGCGACGAGCCCGTGCGGATGATCCTCACCTTCACCCCCTCCGGCATCGAGCACTTCTTCCAGGAGACCCTGGAGCGCGCGTACGACCTCACCCAGGACCCCCCGGACAACCTCGAGGAGGTCGGCGCCCGCTACGCCGAGGCCGCCCCGCGGTACGGGATGGAGTTCTTCCTCGACCTCCCGCCCGCCACCGCCTGACGACACCGCACCGCCGGGGGCGCGCCCTCACCCCCCCGAGATCGCCCCGATCACGATGAGCGGCTCCTCCCCCGCCACCACCGGGCCGGGGAGGGCGCCCGCCGGGTCGTCGTGGGAGAGGTCCCGCCCGCAGGCCATGTAGCGCATGTACGGCCGGCGGACCCGGGTCCGCCGGTCGCGGATCGTCCCCCGCAGCGCCGGGTGGGCGGCCTCCAGGGCGTCGAGGGCGTCCGTGATCGACGGGGCGTCGCCCGGCACCGCGACCACGACCTCCGCCCCGACGCCCGCCAGCGTCCGCAGGTGGGTGGGCAGCGCGACGCGGACGGCGACGGCGCTCACGCCAGCGTCTGCACCTCGACCGACAGCACCGACGGCAGGTGCTCCACGATCGGCGCCCACGTGTCCCCCGAGTCCGGCGACACGTAGACCTCCCCGCCGGTCGTCCCGACGTAGACGCCGCAGCTGTCGAGCGAATCGACCGCCATCGCGTCGCGCAGCACGTTGACGTAGCAGTCGCGCTGCGGCAGCCCCTCGGTCAGCAGCTCCCACTCCCCGCCGCCCGTGCGGCTGCGGGCGACGCGCAGGCGGCCGTCCGGCGGGTAGTGCTCCGCGTCGCTCGTGATCGGCACCACGTAGACCGTCTCCGGCTCGTGGGCGTGGACCGCGATCGGGAAGCCGAAGTCGCTCGGCAGGTTGCCGCTCACCTCCGTCCAGTGGTCGCCGGCGTCGTCGCTGCGGCACACGTCCCAGTGCTTCTGCATGAACAGCGTGTCCGGCCGCGACGGGTGCATCGCCAGGTTGTGCACGCAGTGCCCGGCGGCGGCACCGGGGTCGGGGAGGAACTCCGACCGCAGCCCGCCCGTCGCGATCGTCCACGTCGCGCCGCCGTCCTCCGTGCGGAACGCCCCCGCCGCCGAGATCGCGACGAACATCCGCCGCGTGTCCCCCGGGTCGATGAGGATCGTGTGCAGGCACAGGCCGCCCGCCCCCGGCATCCAGGCGGGTGCGCTGACGTGGCCGCGCAGGCCCGGCGACTCCCGCCACGTCACGCCGCCGTCGGAGGAGCGGAACAGGCCGGCGTCCTCCACCCCGGCGAACACCGTGTCCGGGTCCTCCGGCGAGGGCTCCAGGTGCCAGACGCGCGAGAACTCCCACGGGTGCGGGGTGCCGTCGTACCACCGGTGCGTGCCCGTCCCGCCCGTGTAGGCGAAGTCGTTGCCGACCGGCGCCCACGACCCCCCGCCGTCGTCGGAGCGCTGCACCACCTGCCCGTGCCAGTCCGTCCACTGCGACGCGTACAGGCGGTCGGGGTCGGCCGGCGAGCCATGGACGTGCATCACCTGCCAGCCGCCGAACAGCGGCCCCTGCACCGTCCAGTCGCGCCGGGCGGCGTCGGAGCGGAGGATGAACGCGCCCTTACGCGTCCCGACGAGCACTCTCACCGACGACATGCGGGGCCTCCCGGTACGCGGACCGGCCCATCCTCCCGCCACCCCACGTGCTCGCGCCACCCCCGGGGGTGGCGCGCACCCTGGGCTAGTGGAGCACGCCCGCCGGGATCACGAACCGCGTCGGCTCGCCGGCCTCGGCGACGGTCGAGTAGCCGACCCGGCCGCCGTGCAGACCGCCCTTCGGCGCCGCGGCGACCTGCTCCTCCGCGATCGCGTGGTGGTCCATCACCCAGGCCATGATCGCGCGGTAGTCACCCCCCGCGGCGAGGATCGCGGCGCGTTCGATGACCTGGCCCCCGGAGGCGTGTGGCCTCGACAGGCGCGTCACAACGGAGCGGATCTCGGAGTCGTCCATGTGCCGAACCTACTCCCCTCGGCGCAGAACGCCGCATCGGCCCCACCCCGCGGGGCCCTACGGCGTGTACCGCCACACCCGGTAGGTGCCACGTCCGCAGGTGCCGTACCCCATGCCGATGCGGCCCGTGACCACGTACCGCGAGCGGTCGAGGGTCGCGAACCGCTTGACCCCCGCGTAGGTCGCGCGGAGCCCGGCCCGCCGCGCCAGCGCCACCGCGGCCCGCGCCGACCGGGCGCGGGCGATCAGCCCCTCGGGCACGTGGCACCGGGCGTCCAGGGCGGGCAGGCTGCCCGCGAGGTACAGCTCCGAGCCGATCCGGACGTCCATCCGCTGGGTGTCCTGGGGTCCGAACGGGCTGTCGGAGAACGTCGGGCGGTCCGCAAGGGAGATCATCACGCGCCACCCGGCGCGGGTGCGCCGCACCGGCCAGTCCAGCGACCGGCTGTTCTCGGTCAACCAGTCGGTGATCGGCCGCGGCACCGCTCCCTGGCCGTTCAGGGCGATGATCCGCGCCAGTCGCTCCGCGGGGACGCCGGATCCCGGGCACGGGTACGCACCCGACGTGGTGTGGCGGCCCGGCAGCGCGAACCGGTCGGCGATGTACCACCCGTTCGGATCCGGCGCCAGGTACGGGGCGAGGCCGACGGTGCCCCGGCCCGTGATCAGGTCGAGGCGGGGCGGGAGGATCTCGAAGGCGACCCGGCCGTCGGCGACACCCGCGGCGGAGCTCGTCGCGGAGGCCGTGTACTCCGACGGCTCACCGTCCTCCGTCGTGGTCTGGCAGATCACCGTCTCCGTCCGGGTGTACGCGAGGTCCGTGGCACGGGCCGCCTGCACCTGGGGCGCGAACGGCCGCCGGGTCGGCTCGCCGAGGGCGGGGTCCGCGATCGCCGCGAGCGTCGCCCGGCGCGCGGCGGCGGAAGGGTCGAACGTGAAGCGGGCCGAGCCCGACCACTGCGTGATCGGCGCCCCGGCGACGCCGTCCCAGCTCGCCGTCAGCGTCCCCCGCACCCCGGAGCCCGGGGCGACGGCCAGCGCCGGCGGGGCGGCCATCGCGAGCACGACGGGCAGGGCGACGATCACGCGGCGGAGTCTCATGCGGGCCTCGGTGACGGGGGATGCCGCGGGCACGCTAGCGGAGCCCCGGCCCCGTCACGGCGTCGTCGTCACGGCCAGCGCGATCACCACGTCCACCGCGGTGCCCGCGGGCACCTGCGTCGCGGCGGCCGGATCCTGGGAGAGGACCGTCCCCGCGGGCACGTCGGAGCGCGCCTCCTGCGTCACCGCGCCGGGCCGCAGGCCGACGCGCGCGAGCTCGGCGGCGGCATCGTCCACGGTCCGGCCCGCCAGGTCCGGCACGGTCACGGTGGTGCTCGGCGGCGGCGTGGTGACCGCCGGGGGACCGCTGCTGACCGTGACCGCCACGATCGACCCGGTGGGGATCCGCACGCCCGCCGCGGGGTCCTGGGACACCACCGTGCCGACGGGGGCCGACGTGCTCTCCGCCTCCAGGTACCGCCCGGTCAGGCCCACCTCCTGCAGCTGGCGCTCGGCGTCGTCGCGGGTGGCCCCCGTCAGCGCGGGCACCACCACGTCCGCCGTCGTCCGCGCCGGGGCGCCGTCGCCGTCGCCGTCGTCGCGCAGCAGCAGGAGGGCCGCGCCCGCGACCAGCAGCAGGGCGAGGAGGGCGACGAGCGCCCACGGCCACCGCGACGACCGCGGCCCCGGGGGCGGGGGCGGCGGGATGACCGCCGGGGGCGTCTCGCCCACGGCGGCGAGCAGGCGGCCGCGGAGCTCCTCGGCGGAGCGCACGCGGCCGGCGAGCGCGTCGTCGATCGCCGCGCGCACGGCGGGCGGCGGCTCGGAGCCGGCCAGCAGGTCGCGCAGCGACCCCCCGGTCGCGGCGACGGACGGATCCGCCCCCGGGGCACCGGCGCCGGAGCCGTCGGCGAGGCGGGTGACGCGCAGCGTGCCGTCGGCGGTGACGAGCGCCGACGCCACGACGGGCTCGGAGCCGTCGCCGGCGTTGCGGCGCGCCGCGATGCTCGCGTCGAGCAGCGCGACGCCGAGGCCGACGGCCTCCGCCACCGGCAGCGGCGCCCGGTGCCGGGCGAGCTCGTCGAGGGGCGTTCCGGGGATCAGCTCACCCGCCGTGTACGCGCCCCCGCCGGGCAGCTCCCCCGCGTCGAGCACGGCCACCGCCGCCGGCGTGTGGGCGTGCACCGCCGACATCCGCCGTCCGTCGGCCAGCAGCACCTCCGCCGCCCGCGGGTCGCGCTCCACCACCCGCAGGGCGACCTCCCGGTCGAGGTGGCGGTCGAACGCCAGGTAGACACGGCCCGACGCCAGGCCGCCGCCCAGCATGCGGATCAGCTCGTACCGGTCGGCGACGACCGCGCCGGGGCCGAGGGTCATGGGGCGGGCTCCACGCGGCGAGCATAGACCGGGCGGCTCACGACCCCCGCGTCCCGGGTCCGGCGCCGCCGGGCAGGTCCCACCGGTGCCCCGGCGCGCCCGTCGCTCCGCGCTCCAGATAGGCCTCCGTCATGGCGGCGAGGGCCCGCGCCCGGTCGGTGCCCCCGCCCACCGCCGCGAGGGCCCGGCGCTGCCACACCGCACCCGTCACGCCCGTCTCCACCCGCTCCGCGATCACGTTCAGCCATCCGTCGGCGTCGGCGGCCTCGACGCCCATCCCCGTCAGCCCCGCCCGCGCCACCGGCAGGAGGCGGCGCACCAGCTCCGCCGCCGGGAACGGCCGGGGGCTGGGGGCCTCCTGCGACGGCCACAGCAGCGTCGCGTCGAGCCCGGCCCGCGACGCCGTGTAGAAGTTGCGTCGCGCGAACTCGAACGGCAGCGACCGGCACATCCACCCCATCTGGGGCGCCAGCGCCAGCGTCAGCCCCAGCAGGAACGCCACGTTCGCGGTCATGTCGGCGACCGTCGGCCCGGCGGGCAGGGCGCGCATCTCGATCCGCAGGTGGGGGTCGTCGCCCAGGTCCACGACCGCGCGGTTCCACCGCCACACCGTCCCGTGGTGCAGGCGCAGCTCGTCCAGGGCGGGGGTCCCGCCGGTGGCGACCACGGCGAGCGGCTCCTCCTCGTCACCCACGACGGGGAGGATCGGCACGTGCAGGGCCACGCTCTCCGCGAAGGGCTCGACGGGGGAGGCGATCCACCCGTGGCCGAAGCTCGCGCGGCTCGGCAGCCAGGCGGCCCCGATCGGGGCGCGGTCGTCGACCGCCTGGCCGAACAGGGCGATCCGCGTCTCGGCCCACAGCAGGTGCTCCAGCAGGATCGGGGAGTTCCCCGACACCGCCAGGACGGGGGCGACCGCCGCCTGCGCGGCGTTGAACACCGAGGCGAACGCGCCCGGCGGGACGCGCAGGTGCACGTGCAGGCCGGTCGCGGCCCCCTCCAGGGTGATGTCGTCCCAGTCGAGCAGCAGGGGCTCGTCGCCGTCGATGCCGATCTCGAACGGCCCGCCGCGCAGGCCGCGCAGCCCGGCCTGCAGGGCCCGGAAGCGCGGGGAGTCGGTCATGGCGTGGGCGCCGAGGTCGTCGCGGCGCAGGGTCGGCAGGATCCCGATGGCGATCGGCCGGGCGCCGACGCCGGCGGCGGCCGCGGCCACCCGGCCGAGGCCGGCGGCGAGGTTGTCGTGGATCGCCCCCAGCGGCCGCCCCGCCAGCATCACCGGCGCCGTGTTCAGCTCGAGGTTGAAGCGGTCGAGCTCCACGTCGAGGTCGGGGTCGCCGGCGGCGGCCTGCACCTCCCGGTTGAGCGGCGCGGGACGGGCGTCGGCGTCGACCAGGCCGATCTCCACCTCGACCCCCGTCGACGGCGGCCCGTCGCCGAACCCGGGGCGCGCGACCACCTGCTCCAGCGCGCGGACGCCGTCGCGGCACCGGGCGGCGAACCGCCGGTGGTCCTCGTCCGAGAAGCTCTCGGTCGCGATCTCCTCGCCCATCCGCCCTCTCGTTCCCCGGGTCCGCGGGTTCCCCTGGCACACCCCTCACCGGGAGAGTAGAACCCCGGGGATGCCCGCTCCCCCGTCACCCCAGACACCCGGGGAGGACGAGGCGGGGGGGATCCGGTTCGCGTCGCGCCGCGGACGGCTCATCCTGCTCGCCACCGTGCTGGGCTCGGGGATGGCGTTCCTCGACGGCACCGTCGTCAACGTCGCCCTGCCGAGCATCGGCGAGGACCTCGGCGCCGACCTCGCCGGCCTGCAGTGGACGGTCAACGCGTACGCCCTGACGCTGGCGGGCCTGCTGCTGATCGGCGGGTCGCTCGGCGACCACCTGGGGCGGCGTCGGGTCTTCGCGTTCGGCGTGGCGTGGTTCGCCGTCGCGTCGCTGCTCTGCGCGGTCGCCCCGTCCATCGAGACCCTGATCGCGGCGCGGGCGATCCAGGGGGTCGGCGCCGCGCTGCTGACACCCGGCAGCCTCGCCCTGCTCGAGGCGACGTTCCACCCCGACGACCGCGGCGCGGCGATCGGCGCGTGGTCGGGCCTGGCGGGCGTCTCCACCGCGTTCGGCCCGTTCCTCGGCGGCTGGCTCGTCGAGGCCGTGTCGTGGCGGCTGATCTTCCTCATCAACCTGCCCCTCGCGGTCGTCGTGCTCTGGGCGAGCCGGGCGATCCCGGAGTCGCGCGACCCCGCGGCGCAGGGGGTGCGGCTCGACTGGACGGGGGCGGTGCTCACCGCGGTGGGCCTGGCGGGGGTGACCTACGCCCTGACCGAGGGACCCGGGGCGGGCTGGGACGACCCCGCGGTCGTGGTGCTCGGCCTCGGCGGCGTCGCCTGCCTCGCCGCGTTCGTGCTCGTCGAGGCCCGCGGCCGCCACCCCATGGTGCCCCTCGGGATCTTCCGGTCCCGGACGTTCTCGACGGCGAACATCATGACCTTCGTGGTCTACGGGGCGCTCGGCGCGGCGCTGTTCCTTCTGCCGATCCAGCTCCAGCAGGTCGCCGGCTACAGCCCGATCCAGGCGGGCTCCGCGCTGATCCCGATGACGATCGTGATGCTGCTGCTCTCCACCAGCGCCGGACGGCTCTCGCAGCGCATCGGCCCGCGCATCCCCATGGGCGTCGGCCCGATCGTCGCGGGCGGTGGGCTGGCCCTGTTCACCCGCATCGGCGAGGGGGCGTCGTACGTCACCGACGTCCTGCCGGCGGTGCTGGTGTTCGCGCTCGGCATGTCGATCACCGTCGCGCCGCTCAACGTCACCGTGCTGAGCGCCGCGGGCGCCGACCGCGCCGGGGTCGCGTCGGCCATCAACAACGCCGTCGCCCGCGTCGCCGGCCTCCTCGCCGTCGCCGTGATCCCCGTCGTCGCGGGGATCTCGGGCGACGACTACCTGGTCCCCGAGGCCTTCGACGAGGGCTTCCGCACCGGCACCCTTATCTGCGCGGGGCTGTGCGTCGCGGGCGGCGTGTTCACCTTGATCGCCCTGCGCAACCCGCCCGCGCCGGCGGAGACCGAGGACGTCCCGCCGCACTGCTGCCTCAACGGGCCGCCCCCCGAGATGCCCGCCGACCACCCCGCGGCGGCCGCGGCCTCCTGACCGAGGCGACGGCGGCCCCTCGGCACGCGATACTGGCGGCATGGGCACACCGCTCGTGATGATCGTGGAGGACGACGCGGCCCTGCGGTCGGTCCTCGTCCGTGGCCTCCAGGAGGAGGGGTTCCGCTGCGAGGCGCTCGACACGGGCGCCCGCCTGCTGGAGCGCGTCGAGGTCGTCTGCCCCGACGCCGTGGTCCTCGACATCGGCCTGCCCGACTGCGACGGCCGCGACGCCTGCCAGGCGCTGCGGGCCCGCGGCATCGACTCGCCCGTCATCTTCCTGACGGCCCGCGACGCCCTCGTCGACCGCCTCGCCGGGTTCGAGGCGGGCGGTGACGACTACCTCTCGAAGCCCTTCTCCCTCGACGAGCTCCTCGCCCGGCTGCGGGTCGCCGTGCGGCGGTCGCCCG
The DNA here is from genome assembly GCF_018141545.1 of Miltoncostaea oceani. Lineage (GTDB taxonomy): Bacteria > Actinomycetota > Thermoleophilia > Miltoncostaeales > Miltoncostaeaceae > Miltoncostaea > Miltoncostaea oceani. Next base: position 2,511,449 of record NZ_CP064356.1, read on the forward strand.
GCGCGGGCGGCGCCGTGCGGGCCGGCGGCGCCGAGCTCGACCCGGCGTCCCACGCGCTGCGCGCCGGCGACGCCCTGGTGCGGCTGACCCCGACCGAGTTCCGCATCCTCGCCGCCCTCTTCGCCCGGCCGGGCGAGGCGGTGCGCCGCCGCGAGCTGGTGCGGGCGGGGTGGCCCCACGGCGCGATCGTCAACGACAACACGCTCGACGCCTACATCGCGCGGCTGCGACGCAAGCTGCGCACGCTCGAGGCCGCCCCCTCCCTCGAGACGGTCCACGGCGTCGGGTACGCGATCCGGTGAAGGGTCGCCGGCGGCCGCTCGCGCTCCGCACGCGGCTGCTCCTGCTGATCGTCAGCGGCGTCGGGTTGACCCTGGTGCTGCTGATCGTGGTCTTCAACGTCGCCCTCGCGCGCAGCCTCGACAACGACGCCGAGGAGATCGTCGAGGGCCGCGCCCAGAGCGAGCTCGCCGCCCTGATCGTCGAGGACGGCCGCATCGTTCCGCCCGAGGACATCGTCGCGCCCCGCCTGGAGACGCGCGCCTGGGTCTTCGAGGGGACCGTCCCCCTGCGGCGCCCCCCCGCCGACGTGGAGCTCGACCGCGCCGCCGCGGCTCTCGCCGACGAGGCGCCCGGGACGACCGACCTGGGGTCCCGGGCGCGGCTCTACTCGCTCCCGGTCCTCGACGGCGACCGCCGCGTCGGCACCATCGTCGCCGCGATCTCCCTGGAGCCGTACAACCGCACCCGGTTCCTCGCGCTCGTCGCGTCCACCGCCCTCGGGGTGCTGGTGCTGAGCGCCGTCGCGCTCTCGTCGGCGCTGCTGCTGCGCGCCGCCCTGCGACCCGTCTCGCGGATGACCTCCGACGCCGCCGCGTGGAGCGAGCGGGACCTCGACAACCGCTTCGCCGCGGGGCCCCCGCACGACGAGATCACCAACCTCGCGGCGACGCTCGACGGGTTGATGGACCGCCTCGCGGCGGGCATGCGGCGCGAGCGGCGCCTCACCGCCGAGGTGTCGCACGAGCTGCGGACGCCCCTCGCCCAGATCCGCGCCGAGGCCGACCTCGGCCTGCGCCGCGAGCGCACCCCCGAGGAGTACCGGGCGGCGCTCGAGGTCATCCGCGCCGGGGCGGAGCGCATCGAGGCCACCGTCGAGACCCTCATCGCCACCGCCCGTCAGGAGACGCTGCTGCCGCGCGGCACCGGCGACCCCCGCGGCGCGGCCGCCGACGTCATCGCGGCCTGCACGCCCCTCGCCGACGACCGCGGGGTCGAGCTGGTGCTGCGGGGGGAGCCCGACGTGCGCGCCGGCGTCGAGACCCCCGTCGTCGAGCGGATCCTGCAGCCCGTCGTGGAGAACGCCTGCCGGTTCGCCCGCGCCCGGGTGACGGTGACCGTCGCCGACGCCGCGCCCGGCGTCGTGATCGAGGTGCGCGACGACGGCCCCGGCGTCGCCGACGGCCGCCACGAGGCGATCTTCGAGCCGGGGGTGCAGGACCCCGGCGACGGCGACCCGCACCGCAGCGGCGCCGGCCTCGGGCTCCCCCTCTCCCGCCGCCTGGCGCGCGCCGCCGGCGGCGACGTGACCGCCCACCCCGCCCCCACGGGTGGCGGGGCGTTCACCGTGAGCCTGCCGGCCGCCTGAGCTAGTGGGTGTGCCCGTGGGCGGCGTCGCCGAGGCGCTCGGTCTCGACGCGCGTCGCCAGCAGCGCCGCGATGCCGGTGGTGATCGGCACCGCCGCGATCAGGCCGATCGAGCCGACCAGCGTCGCCACGATCTCGCTCGCCACCACCTCGCTGTTGACGGCGTCCGACGTCGACGTGCCCGCCACGCTGAAGACGAGCAGCACCGGGAGCGACGCCCCCACGTAGGCGAGCACCAGGGTGTTGACCGTCGCCGCGATGTGGTCGTGGCCGACCGACAGCGCCTCGCGGAACAGGTGGCGGCCTCCGGCCGACGGGTCGGCCCGCCGCAGCGCCATGACCACCGACGCCTGGCTGACGGTCAGGTCGTCGAGCACGCCGAGGGCGCCGATGACGATGCCCGCGAGCAGCAGCCCCTGGATCGACAGGTCGGTGGTCGTCGCGCTGAGGAACGTCGCCTCCTCGGACGAGAAGCCGGTGATGTGGGCGAGGGAGGTCGCGAGCCGCGCGAGCACGACGGTGAGCAGCAGCGCGCAGGCGGTCCCGAGGGCGGCCGCGACCGCCTTCGGGCCCGTCCCGTGGGCGAGGGGGATCGTCACGAGCATGATCGCGAGGGCGCCGACGGTCGCGACGCCGAGCGGTGACGCGCCCTCCAGGATGGCGGGGACGACGAACAGGAGCACCACGCCGAGGCTGACGGCGAGCCCGGCGAGCGCCCGCGCGCCCCGCCACCGGGACGTGGCGATCACGATCACCGCGAAGGCGATCGTCAGCCACAGCAGGGTCGAGCGTCGCTCGAAGTCGGAGAACGCGTAGCGGTCGGCGGTGACCCCGCCGACGGTGGCGTCGGCAGGGACGCCGGTCGCCGCGACCCGCACCCGGTCGCCGACGTCGATGTCGACCGGCCCCCCGATGTCGAAGCCCGCGGCGTCGCCCTCGTCGGGTCCCGAGGTGAGCCGCACTGTCACCCGGCGGCACCCCTGCACCCCCGGCGTCGCCGCCGGGTCGCCGGCGACGGCCGACCGGCAGCCCTCGGCGTTCACGACCGTCACCCGCGCCGACTCGGTGCGCAGGGACCCCACGCCCGGCGGGGCGGGGATCGCGTCGCCGCGCGGCCAGAGCGCGATGAGACCGGCGGCGGTCGCCACCGCCAGCACCGCGAGGGCGACGACGAGCGCGTTCGCGGCGCGGGAGCGGTAGGGCCGCGGCAGCCGCCGCCCCTCCCTCACGCCGGACCGCCGGGGGACGCCGGGTCGGTCAGGGGCCAGCGGTGGACGAGAAGGCGCCCGACACGACGAGCGCGAGCATCGCCTCGACGACCTCCGCCGAGAACTGCGCGCCGGAGCACCGCCGCAGCTCCGCGACGGCGTCGTCGATCGACAGCGGCACGTGGTACGAGCGCACCGAGGTCATGACGTCCCACGAGTCGGCGAGCGCCAGGATGCGCGCGCCCTCCGGGATCGCCTCGCCCGCGAGGCCGTCGGGGTAGCCCCGGCCGTCCCAGCGCTCGTGGTGGCCGCGCACCCACGCCACCTGCTCCGGGGTCAGCACGTCGGCGACCATCTCCGCGCCGATCTCGGCGTGGCGCATGATCTCCTCGTACTCCGCCGGCGACAGCCGGGCCGGCTTGAAGAGGATCCGGTCGGGGACGCCGATCTTGCCGACGTCGTGCACGAGGCCCGCCTCGCGCAGGCGGACGAGCCGCTCGGAGTCCCACCCCATCGCGGTGCCGAGCGACACCGCGAGGTCGGCGACCCGCTCGGAGTGCTCCCGGGTGGAGGTGTCCTTCGCGTCCACCGCGCGGGCGAGGACGCGGATGCTCTGGAGCGCCTGCATGCGGGTGAGGCGCTCGGCGCGCTCCTCCGCCGACAGCTCCTCCACCACCTCGGGGGAGTAGAGGAACGCCACGTCGCGGCCGTGCTGCTTCGCCCAGTAGAGGGCGCCCTCCGACAGCCGCAGCAGCTCGCCGGCCGAGCCCGACTGGGCGAGGTCGCAGACACCCGCCGACACGGTCACCCGCCCGACGCCCTCGAGCGTCGTGCGCGCCACGGCCTCGCGGGCGCGGTCGACCGCCTGCCAGGCCTCCATCGCCTCCGTCTCCGGCATCAGCCACGCGATCTCCTCGCCGCCGACGCGGGCGACGAGGTCGGTGTCGCGGGCCGACTCCTGGAACTGGCGGGCGATCTCCTGCAGCACCCGGTCGCCGATCTGGTGGCCGTGCTGCTCGTTGACGCGACGGAACCGGTCGATGTCGATCAGCGCGAGCGACAGGGGGCGCCCGTGGCGGCGGGCGCGGGTCACCTCCTGGGACAGGCGCTCCTGGAACCCGCGGTGGTTCGCGAGGCCGGTCAGCGGGTCGCGCGCCGACCGGGCGTCGGCCTCCGCCCGGGTGCGGACGTTGACGGCGTGGAGGCGGTCGTTGGCGAGGGCGAGGGCCGCCATGCCCGCCAGGCTCTCCGCGGCGATCCGGTCGCGCTCGGTGAACTCGCGGGGACGGCGGAACGACAGGAAGATCGTGCCGAGCAGCAGGGGCGTGCCGGCGCGGTGGATGGAGGGGTGCTCCAGCCGCAGACCCATCAGCGCGCCCGCGCCGAGGCCCTTCGCGATGACCGGCGGGATGGCGGGGTCGCCGGCGACGTCCCCGATCATCATGGTCGGGGTGGGGTGCTCGACGAGGAGCTGCCACACCGGCATCCGCGACCGCGTCATCCCGATCGCGGCGCGCAGGAAGGCCCGGCGTTGCGGATCGGTCTCGGTGGTCCGCACCGTCGCGACGGTGTCGGCCTCCTCGTCGTGGACGTAGCAGGTGGCCCGGTCCGCCCCGAGCGCGCGGAGGGCGGCGGCGATGACCATGTCGAGGGTCGCGTCGACGTCGAGGTCGCTGCGGAAGACGCCGGCGATGGTGTCCGCGACGATCCGCTCGCGCGCCTCGGCGCTGGTGATCGCCATCTCCGTCAGGCCCGCGAACCGGCGCAGGCGGGTCTCGTCGTCGGCCCCGAAGAACCCCGGTTGCGACGACCCGAGGCGCAGCGCCCCCCACAGCCGCCCGTCGACGTGCAGCGGACACACGAGGGCGCCGCGGACGTCGATCGGACCGCCCCAGGCGCGCTCCGTCTCCTCGTCGAGCTCCTCCGACAGGTCGTGGATCCGCTCGCACCGGGCGCTGCGCGACACGCGCGCCATCCCCGAGTTGCCCCCGAGGGGGGTGACGGCCCCGAGCGGCAGGGAGGTGACGCCCTCGACGCTCCACGACCCGACCTCGACTCCCTGGTCGCCGTCGAAGCGGCTGACGCCGGCGGTCTCGGCGTCGAGCAGGACCGCGGCCTCCCGCGCGACCTCCTCGAAGACCATCTCGGGCGCGGCGCCCGAGGCCACCACCGTCGAGAGGCGCGTGAGCGCCGCCTGCTCGTCCTCGTTGCGGCGCCGCCGCGCGATCGACCGGGCCAGGCCGACGTAGCCGGTGACGCTCCCCGACGCGCTGCGGATGGGCGCGATCGTCCGCGCCGCCGGCACCCGCGTGCCGTCGCGGCGCACGAGGTTCCACTCGCGTGCCTCGTTGTCGGAGATCGCGTCCTGCAGGAGCGCCGCGAGGCCGGTGGGACTCCCCAGCTCGCGCGCGAGGCCCGCGAGTTCCTCGGGGTCGTGCCCGACGGTGAGGTCGGCGGTGCCGACCACCTCCTCGGCGGTGTGGCCGAGCAGCAGGTGCGCGCCCTCCCCCCACTCGGTGATGACCCCGTCGGCGTCGGCGATCACCACGGCCATCCCGCGGGCGGCGCGGAGCAACCCGGTGAGGCGGTCGTTGAGGCCCGAGTAGGCGGCCTCCGCACGCCGGCGGGCGGAGCGGCCTGCGGCCTCGCGCAGCTCCCGCTCGACGGCGACCGGCAACCGCACCAGCTCGTCCCGGCGGAGGTAGTCGACGGCGCCGGCCCGCATCACCTCGACCGCGGAGGACTCGCCGGGGGTGGTGGCGACGACGATCACCGGCACGTCGAGGCCGCGTCCGCGGATCACGCGGAGGACCGCCTCGACCAGCAGCATCGGATCGGAGCAGACCATCACGATCACCGAGACGGGGTCCGCGTCGAGGGCCGCGCCGACGGCCGCGGAGTCGCGCGCCCGCTCGGCGATCACGGGCAGCCCGACGCCTCCCAGGACCGTCGCGGCGGGGTCTGCCAGCCCCCCGCGGTCTTCGACGAGGAGGATGCGTGGCGAGCTCGGGCACATCGCTTTCGCAAGCCTTGTGATTCCACCGGACGAACGCAACCCGCCATCCCCCGCCCAAGGGTCGAGGTCGCGGAGACGAAGGTACAGTCGCGTGACGGCCTAGGGGTCGGGGTCGTCCCTGCCCTCGCGGTCCGCCGCCGCACGGGCCCGCACCACCAGCCGCTCGGCCATCGCGCGGGTGGCCTCGTCGATCATCTCGCCGTCGATGGACGCCGCGCCGGCGCCCGCGGCGGCCGCGTCGGCGTGGGCGCGCAGCACCCGCCGCGCCCGTTCCAGGTCCTCCGCGGGCACGCCGTAGACCTCGTCGAGCACGGCGATCTGGTCGGGGTGGATGCTCCACTTGCCGTCGTAGCCGAGGGCCCGGGACCGCAGCGCGGCGTCGCGCAGCCCCGCCGCGTCGCGGATGAGCGCGTACGGCCCGTCAACGGCCTGCAGGCCGTTGGCGCGGGCCGCGACGAGCACCGCCATGAGGACGTGGTGCCATCCGTCGCCGGGGTAGCCGGGGACGGGGCCGCCGATGACGGTGTGCGGCATGCCGAGCGAGGCGGCCATGTCGCCGGGGCCGACGACGAGGGCCTCGACCCGCGCGGGGCGGCAGGCGGCGATGGCGGCGACGTCCTGCAGGCCGCGGGCCGTCTCGATCTGCACCTCCAGCCCGATGCGTCCGGGGGTGAGCCCGTGCTCGGCCTCGAGCGCGGTGAGGAGGTGGTCGGCGAACGTGACGTGGCTGGGGTCGTCGACCTTCGGCAGCACCACCACGTCGAGGGCGGCGCCGGCGCGGGCGACGACCTCGGTGAGGTCGCGGTGGTGGTGGGGCGTGCCGACGGCGTTGACCCGCACGGCGCGGGTGCCGGCGGCGAGCCCGCCGGTGAGGGCGGCGGCGACGGCGGCCCGCACGTCGTCGCCCTTCGCGCCGGCGGCGACGGAGTCCTCGAGGTCGAGGATGACCTCGTCGGCGCGCAGCCCGGCGGCCTTCCCGAGCATCCGGGGGCTGGAGCCGGGGACGACGTGGCAGCTGCGCCGGGCGCGGGCGGGCCGGGTCACGGGGTCAGCGGCGGCGGAGCATCCCGAAGATGCCGCGGACGACCTCGCGCGCCACCTGCTTGCCGACGCCGGAGCCGAGGATGTCCTGCACCTGGTCGGCGAGGGTGTCGTCGGCGCGTGGGGCGGGGCGGCGGGCCGGCTCACGGGGCGGCGGGCGCTCGGCGGCGCGTGTCCGCACCTCCTCGGCGCGGGCGGCGTCGCCGGCGATGCGCGCCTCGAGCATCTCGGCGGCGCTCTCCCGGTCGAGGCGGTTCGCGTACCGCGGCGTCAGCGGCGACGCGGCGATGGTGGCGGCGCGCTCCTCGGGCAGCAGCGGGGTCATCCGCGACGCCGGCGGGTAGAGGCGCGTCGCCGCGACCGGGGTGGGGACGCCGCGGTCGTCGAGCACCGTCACGGCGGCTTCGCCGACGCCGAGCGACTGGAGCGTCTGCGCGAGGTCGTAGTGCTCGGTGATGGGGAAGGTCTCGACGGCCGACTTCAGGGCGCGGGCGTCCTTCGGCGTGAAGGCGCGGACGGCGTGCTGCACCCGGTGGCCGAGCTGCGACAGGACCTCGTCGGGGAGGTCGGTCGGGAGCTGGGTGATGAAGAAGACGCCGACGCCCTTCGAGCGGATGAGGCGGACCGTCTGGGCGACGGCGTCGAGGAAGGCGTCGGAGGCGTCGTCGAACAGGAGGTGCGCCTCGTCGAAGAAGAAGACGAGCGTCGGTTTCTCGGGGTCCCCGACCTCGGGGAGCCGCTCGAACAGCTCGGCGAGCACCCACATGAGGAACGTGGAGAAGAGCGCCGGCTGGCGGGCCACGTCGACGAGGTCCAGGACGGAGACGATGCCGCGCCCGTCGGGGGCGGTGCGCAGCAGGTCCATCACGTCGAAGGCGGGCTCGCCGAAGAACACGCCGCCGCCCTCGGCCTCGAGCTGGGAGACCTTGCGGAGCAGCACCCCCGCGGTGGCGGTGGAGATGCCGCCGAGCGTCTTCAGCTCCGCCTTCCCGGGGCCGGTGAGCCACGCGAGCGCGGCGCGGAGGTCCTCCAGGTCGATGAGGGGCAGGCCCTTCTCGTCGCAGAAGCGGAAGACGAGGCCGAGGCTCGACTCCTGGGTCTCGTTGACGCCGAGCACCTTCGACAGGAGCGTCGGGCCGAACTCGGTGACGGTGGCGCGGATGGCGACGCCGTCCCGGCCGGTGAGCGACATCAGCTCGACGGGGCACCCCGCCGGCGCCCATGCGGTGGCGAGCTCGGTGGCGCGGGCGGTGATGCGGTCGCCGGCGGTTCCGGGCGCGCCGATGCCGGCGAGGTCGCCCTTCATGTCGGCGGCGAAGACGGGGCAGCCGGCCTGGGAGATCTGCTCGGCGATGAGCTGGAGGGTGCGGGTCTTGCCGGTGCCCGTGGCGCCCGCGATGAGGCCGTGGCGGTTGAGGAAGCCGACGGGGATGGCGACCTCGACGCCGGTGTCGGGCTGCTCGGGGACGGCGAAGGGGCGGCCGAGGCGGATGGTGGGGCCGGCGAACGTGTATCCCGCCGCCATGTCCCCGTGGAAGTCGCTCACCGCGGGTCGATGGCCGTCTTGATCCCGCCGGCGCCCTCCGCCTGGAGGCGCCACGCGTCGGGTGCGCCCTCCAGCGGGACGGTGGTGACGTCGAGCACCACCTCGCCGGCGAGGGCGGCGGCGGCGAGCTCGGCGTAGGCGGTCCGGAGGCGCTCGGGTTCCTCGACCAGCACCGAGAACCCACGGATGTCGAGCCGGCGGCCGCGGAGGCCCCCGGCGGTGATCGCGGCGGTGGGGCTCTCGGCGTTGCCGACCTGCACGAGGCGCCCCCGGGGGGCGAGTGCGGCGAGCGCGGCGACGGCGGAGTCGCCCCAGAGGGGGTCGATGACGAGGTCGAGGCCGTCGGGGCATTCGGCGCGGAGGGCGTCGGCGAGGTCCGGCCCGGTGGGGAGGGCGACGTCGGCGCCGAGGTCGAGGGCCCGCGCGCGACCGCGGTCGCTGCGGGCGACGGCGACGACGCGGGCGGCGCCGGCGGAGCGTGCGGCCTGGACGGCGACCTGCCCGACGGCGCCGCCGGCGGCGAGGACGGCGACGGTCTCCCCGGGGACGAGGGCGCCGCGGTCGAGCACCGGCATCCACCCGGCGAGGCCGGCGATGCCGAGGGCGACGGCGAGGTCGTCGTCGCATCCCTCCGGCACGGGGACGAGCGCGGCCTCGGGGACGGCGGCGACCTCGGCGATCCCCCCGGTGAGGCCGATGGCCCAGACGCGGGTGCCGGGCGGGTGGGCCTCGGAGGCGATGACCTCACCGACGATCTCGGCGCCGGGGACGTACGGCGGGTCGGGCACCGGCATGTAGAACCGGCCGGCGGCGATGGCGAGGTCGAGCGGGTTGATCGACGCCCGGCTGACGCGCACGAGCGCCGTTCCGGGCCCCGCGACGGGCTCCGGCACCTCCGCGACGACGGGGGTCGCGCCCCGATCGGTGACGCTCAGTCCACGCATGCCCGGGCACGCTACACGCCGCCCGCCGGTCGCACGCCCCGCCGGTGATCGTTGGCCACCCGGCCAAAGGCGGTGCCGGTTCCCCGGCTCACACTGGCCCCATGAACCAGAGCAACCCTGATGGGCACGACGGCGTCTGGGTCCCCTGCGGCACGTGCTGGGGCCAGCGAAAGCTCTACGCGGCCCCGGCCGGTGGCGGTCCGCTGGAACCCCACACGTGCCCGAGCTGCATGGGGATCGGCGAGCGCCTCATGGGCGGGGACCAGGTCCCCGCCCCCACCGCCTAGAGCGAGCGCACCGGGACCCGGGTCGCCCCCCGGCGGGGCGCGGCCCGGGGACGACGGTGGGCCGAGACGGACGCCGGACGGGAGTGCGCGCGGGCGGACCGCTTCCGGGGACTGACCGGAGGGGTCGCGCCGGCCGGGAGGCGGGACGCGGATCCTGGTCCGGCCCCCGAGGGGTGGCCTGAGCCGCGTGCGAGCGGATGCCGGGTATGGGCGGCGAACCGCTTCTGGGGACCGACGGGAGGGGTCGCGCCGGCCGGGACGCGGGACCCGGATCCTGGTCCGTTCCCTGAGGGTTGGCGTTCGACGCCGGCACCTCCGCCCGGAGGCCCAGTAGGCGGGGGCGGGGGCGGAGAGGGGGGCGGAGGCGGCGGCTCGGGGGGTCCGCCGAGCCAGCGGCCGTCGCGGAACCAGCGGCGCATCGTCCGCACGCTCGGAGGCCGGGCGGGTCCGCGGCGTTCCCGTTCCCGGAGACGGGCGATCACCTCCGCGGGACGGTGGCCGGATGCGAACAGCGCCTCCGCCTCCCGGCGGAGGTCGGGCCACGCGTACGAGCCGGGGAGGTCGCGGGGCAGGGCGCGGTTCCGGAGCCGTGCGCGGTGCAGGTCGAGGGCACGGGAGCGCCGGGCGGTGAAGCACCCCGCGCCTCGCCACACCGCCATGAGGCTGGCGACGAGGTCCCGCCCGGCCCGCCGACACTGGAACTCCTCGGAGCGGTGGTCGGCGCACAACCACACGCTGACCCCACCGGGGAGGTGCAGCTCCGCGCGACCTCCCCGACCCGCCCCCACGCAGATCGCACACGGGGGGAGCTTCCCGAGCGGTTCACCCTTGTAGAAGCTGCGAGCCATCGAGGTCGATCGTGACGACCGGGGACCGACGCGGGACACCACGACCGCGACGACTCCGTGTCAGCCCTGTGCCGTCCGGGGTGCGAATGGACCCCGCCGCCGGGTCCAAGTGGCCGAGACACTTACGGCCGGGGCTCCCGCCGGCCTCGATCCCCTTCGCTTCCCTGGGTCCTCCCGGCCACGTGGACCTCGACGCTCGGCCACATGGAACGTATCGGTGAGTCGTGGACGGCCGGCGGAAAGGGGTCGGGAGAGGGGCGGGTGACGAGACGGCCACTTGGACCGTCACGGAGGTCCATTTGGCCCTCCACCGGCGACGGGGCCTAGCAAGGCCCTGGCGGACGGGGCCACCACACGCGTCGAGCCATCTCGGATCAGGCGGACGAGCCGGCCGTCGGGTCCCGTCGAACGGGGCCCGGGGGGGCGTCAGTCGCGCTTGCGGCTGCTGCGGTTCTCGGGTCGGAGGGGGCATCCGGCGCAGAGGCGCTTCGAGTCGCAGCACTTCTTCTTGATCTTGATCTTCTTCTTCGTCTTCGCCACGTCCCGGGGAGCATACCGACCGAAGCGGTGAGGTGAGGTGCACCGAACTACGAGGGGACGGTCGTCTCCCAGCGGCGCCGGGGCGCGCGACCGGCCACGGCGCCCGCCGCGCCGCCCCCGACCCACGGCCGCCGCGTCGCACCCCCGCCCGGACCCGCGGACGGCCCCCGGCGGGGGCGCTCGTCTACCCTGCCCCGCGTGGATCCCGTCGAGATCATCGTCCGCATCGACCGCGCCCTCCTCGACGCGGTCACGGCGCTGCGGGCCGGCCCCGTGACACCTGTCATGCGCCTCGCCTCCGAGTGGTGGGTGAAGAGCCTCGCCATCCCCGCGATCGGCGTCGCCGCGGAACTCGCGCGCCGCCCGCGGGCGCTCCCGCCCACGATCCCCCTCGCCGCCGCGGCGCTCGCGCTCGCGTCGCTGTCGTCGAGCAGCCTCAAGGACCTCTTCGACCGCGCCCGGCCCACCCTCGCCGACCCGTCCCTCACCGCCCTCATCGGCCTCCCCGGCGACTCCTCCTTCCCCTCCGGCCACGCCACCAGCGCGTTCGCCGCCGCCGGCATCGTCGCCGCCCTCCACCCGTCGCTGCGCGCCCCCGCCCTCGCGCTCGCCTCCCTCGTCGCCGTCTCCCGCGTCTACCTCGGCGTCCACCACCCCGTCGACATCACCGCCGGAGCCCTCCTCGGCCTCCTCATCGCCGTCGTCGTCATCGTCACCTCCCAGCGCGCCATCCCCGCAGGACGGTGGCGGACCACCTTGAGCACCCCCGCCCTCACCGCGAGGATGCGACGGTGGCCACGCCCCCTCACCGCCTGAGCACCGCGACATGAGCCGGGTGCTCGTCGCCGGGGCGACCGGCGCCATCGGCGGCCTCGTCGCCCGCGAGCTCGCCCGCCGCGGCGCCGACCTCGCCGTCACGGGACGCGACGCCGCCGCCCTCGACGCCCTCGCCGCCGACCTCGGGCCCTCGGTGGCGCTCGCCGTCGCCGCCGACCTCACCGGCGACGGCGAACCCGACCGCGTCGTCGCCGAGGCCCACGCCGCCCTCGGCGGACTCGACGCCGTCGTCTGCGCCGTCGGAGTCGTCGCGTTCGGACCGGTCGCCGAACTCGACGACGCGACCCTCACCACCCTGCTGCAGGTCAACGTGGCGGCCCCGGCGCGCCTCACCCGCGCCGCCGCCGCCCACATGGAGAAGGGCGGCGTCATCGTGAACCTGTCGGCCATCGTCGCCGACATGCCCACCGCCGGGATGGCCGCCTACTCGGCGTCCAAGGCGGCGCTCACCGCGTTCGACCGCGCCGCCGGGCGGGAGCTCCGCCGCGCCGGACTGCGCCTCGTCGACGTCCGCCCACCCCACCTCGCGACCGGCCTCGAGACACGCCCCATCGCCGGCACCGCACCCCGCCTGCCGGAGGGACGCGACCCCAGCGACTGGGCCCGCCGGATCGCCGACGCCGTCGACGACCCCGGCGTCACCGAGGTCGGCCCGGAGGCCTGACCGCCGGACGGGGGCGCAACCGCTCCGCCCGACGCCCCGCCGCCCGCACCGCGTCCTCCACCAGCCGCCGGCCGTCCGCGCCGAGGGCGAGGTCGACCTGGGCGATCCACCGGCCCGCCTCGTCGACCAGGAGGATCGCGACGGAGTCCTGGTCCCGCAGCCGGTCCGCCAGCACCCGCTGCTCCGGGTCGTCGAAGCGCAGGCGGATCGTGCGGCCCGCCTCCGGCACCGGCGGGCCCGCGGGGAACGCCAGCTCGAGGTCGGGACGCCCCAACGGCTCCAGCACGTACGGCCCGACGGGCGCGACCACCACGACGGGCGCGCCCCCACGGACACCGCACGCCAGTCGCGCCGCCGCCGGCCGGGCCGCCTCCGCCCGCCACTCCCGCGTCCCGAACCCGTCCGGCGCGGGGTCCGTCGTGCGCCACTCCCCCTGCACCGCCGCCTCCCGGCGCAGCCGCTCCGCCGTCGGGCGGGACAACGCCACCACGTCACGGCGTCGCGGCCGTCCGTCCTCCGCCCCGACCCACACCAGGTCGATCGCCCCCTCCGTCCCGACGCGCCCCAGCAGCACGCGCGCGTCCGCGAACCCGAGGTCGAGGGACATCGACACCGACGGGTCGCCGACGAGGGCCATCACCACGCGCCGCGGCCCCGTCCGGCGGTCCGATCCGACGTCACCGGGCGTGCCGATCGCGAGGCCCCGGTCCGCGAGCGGCTCGATCTCGGCGGCCGGCACCGCGCACGCCAGGCGCACCCGGCCGCCACCCCCATCGGGCACGACGGTCAGCCCCCGCCACCCGCGGCGCACCGCGGCCCCCAGGTCGGGTGGCACCAGCCGCTCACGATCCGGATGGGCGTCCATATTCGGTCACCCTAATATCTGGACTTCGGATAAGTCCAGATCGTGTGTCAGGTCGCGAGCGCCAGGGCGGGGAGCGTCTCCTCGGCACCGTCCGCGCCCACCATCCGCGCCCCGCGCCCCGGCGCGCCGGAGAGGACGCGTTGCACGCCGTCGCCCGAGATGTGGACCGCCGCGTCGTCATCGACCGCCAGCGTCGGCGGCATCAGGCCACGGTCGATCAGCTGGCCCAGCGCGACGAGCCGGCCAGGGTCGCTGTCGGCGTGCGGGCAGAAGCCGCCGGCCAGCAGGCCGAGGCCCGCGACGGGGGCGAACGAGGGGCCGAGCGAGTTCGTCAGGCCCGACGCGAACCAGCAGATCGCGCCGGCGCTCACGCCGGCGAGGACGACGCCCTGCTCCCACGCGGTCCGCAGGATCGCCCCGATGCCGTGGACGCCCCACACCGCCATCAGGTTCGCGCTGCTCCCGCCGCCGACGTAGATCACGTCCTGCGCGAGCAGGCGCTCCTCCAGGTCCTCGGGGTGTGGCCGGAACAGCGCGAGGTGCGACGGCTCGCACGGCAGGCGGCCGAAGAACTCGTGGAACCGTGCGACGAGCCAGTCCGAGTCGCCGCTCGCGGTCGGCAGCAGCAGCACCCGCGGCCGGTCGGAGCGCGCGAGACCGAGGATGTAGTCCTCGACGGCTCCGCCCCGCATGTCGGAGGACCAGCCCCCGCCCCCGCAGGCCACGATGTTGCGTGTCATCCCGGCCAGACTAGCGAGCGCGGTCATGTGCACCGGGCCATGCGTCGCGGCGGAAGTCTGTGCCACGGTCCCTGCACACGGGCACCCCCGTCCCGCAAGATCGCGGCCATGGCTCGCTCGGCCACCTCACGGGCACGACCCACGGCCACCCGGCCGCGCCAGATCGTGGCGCTCGGGGGCGGGGGATTCAGCGAGGAGCCGGACAGCACCGCGCTCGACGACTACGTCCTCGACGCCAGCGGCCGCGACCGCCCCCGGGTGCTCTTCCTGCCGACCGCCGGCGGGGACAACTCGAGCTACATCGCCAAGTTCTACGGCGCCTTCACCGGCGGCCACTGCGACCCGTCGCACCTGCCCCTCTTCAACCGCCAGATCGACGACGTGCGGTCCGTGCTGCTGTCGCAGGACGTCATCTACGTGGGCGGCGGCAACACGGTCAACCTGCTCGCCGTGTGGCGGGCGCACGGCATCGACGTGCTGCTGAGGGAGGCATGGGAGCGCGGGATCGTGCTCGCCGGGCTCTGCGCCGGGTCGATGTGCTGGTTCGAGGGTGGCGTGACCGCGGCCTTCGGCACCCGCCTCGAGCCGCTCACCCAGGGCCTCGGGCTGCTGCCCGGCAGCAACTGCCCCCACTACCGCAGCCGGCGCGACGCGTACCGCGAGGCCCTGCGGGGCGGGCTGTCGCCCGGCCTCGGCGCGGAGGACGGCGTCGCGCTGCACTTCGTCGACCGCCGCCTCGCCGCGGTCGTCGCGTCACGCGAGGACCGGCGCGCCTACCGCGTCGGCGTCGCCGGTGACCGCGTCATCGAGGCACCGCTCCGCCCCATCCTGCTCGCCGACGGGCAGGGGGCCTCCGCCGCGCGGCGGATCGCGCACAGCGAGATCGCCGAGGCACGCCCGGCACTCGCCGCGGCGCACTAGGCGCCGCGGCGAGCCGAGCCGATCAACCGCCTCGGGGTGCTTACTTCAGTCGGAAGGTGATACGGCCGCGGTTCAGGTCGTAGGGCGAGAGCTCCACCTTCACCCGGTCGCCCGGGTTGATGCGGATCCGGAAACGGCGCAGCTTCCCGGCCATGTGCGCCAGGACCTCGTGCTCGTTGTCCAGAACCACGCGGAACATGGTGTTGGGCAGGGCCTCCGTGACCTCGCCCTCCACCTCGATCGCCTCTTCCTTCTGCTTCGTCGCCAGAACTTCTCCTCTCGGGTGAGACCTTCGGGTCTCTGGGTCGCTAGAGCGCCTGGACGCTCGACGCCTGGGGGCCCTTCTGGCCCTCCGTCGCCTCGTAGCTGACCCGCTGGCCCTCCTCGAGATTCCGGTAACCCGAACCCTGGATCTCCGAGAAGTGCACGAACAGGTCCTTACCGCCGTCGTCCGGCGTGATGAATCCGTAGCCCTTCTCGGACGAGAACCACTTAACGACACCCTCAGCCATTGATCTTCCTTCGTTATAGGCGCACGACCGGCTCCGGAGAGCCGACGCAATCGTAGCCTACGAGCCCCCCACCGGCGCCACCCCCCGCATCACGTCGATGGCGCGCAGCAGGTCCGGGCGGGCCACCTCCAGCACGGACGCGTTCGCGACGGCGGTCACCGGGCCGTCGAGCGGGTGGGCCCCCTGCATCGCGTTCGCGAGGAAGCGGATCGGGATGTCGTGGGTCACGACGAGCGGCATGTCGGCGTCGGCGTCGGCGAGGCGCGCGAACGCGGCGGTGTAGCGGCGCAGGGCGTCCATGCGGCTCTCGCCCCCCTCCGGGCGGTCCTCCTCGGTGCGCCCCGCGCGCCACGAGCGGTAGGCCTCGACCGATGCGCCCTCGAACTCGCCGAGCCGGACGTCGTCGAGGCCCGGGCACTCGATCCGCGGCAGATCCCGGTCCTCCAGGAGGATGTCGAGCGTCTCGCGCGTCCGGCCGAAGCGCGTGTGCACCGCCAGGTCGAGCGGCAGCGGCGCGAGGCGGTCGCGCAGGGCGCGCGCCTGATCGACGCCCGTGGCGTCGAGGTGGACCGGCACCGCCGGGTCGCCGTTCAGCCGCCGGGCGACGTTGTAGTCCGACCGGCCGTGACGCACGAGCACGAGGGTCCGGGGGGGTGGCATGGGCCGCAGCCTACGACGGCCGGGGACGCGATGGCGACGGGCGGAGACGGGTTTCGACGCCAGCGGGCCGCGGCACTAGAGTGGGGTCGTGATCAATCGTCGCCAGGCTGTCATCGGATACGTGACGTACCGCGTCGCACGCCGGCTCGCCCGTTGCGAGGCGCAGCGCCGCTTCGGCGCACCGCGCCGGGGCGGGCTCCGACCCGAAGAGGGAGTGAACATGTTCAGGAACAGCAAGGGCACCGCATCGGCGGCAGCCGATCGCGCCGCCGCCCTCGTCGAGACGGTCCGCCCCATCGTCACCAAGGCGATGCACGACCCCGAGCTCCACGAGGCGCTCCGGCAGGCGTTCGCCACGGGCCGCGAGGTCCAGGGCGAGATCTCCGGCAAGCCGCCGAAGAAGGCCGCCAAGAAGCTCGCCCACGACCGCAAGCTCCAGAAGCGGGTCGAGGCGTCGGCGACCGACCTGCAGCGCGCCGTGACCAGCCTCGTCGAGCCGCCGCGCAGGAAGGGCCGCGTCCGCCGGTTCATCGGCCGGGTCGCGATCATCGGCGCCGTCG
Source organism: Miltoncostaea oceani (assembly GCF_018141545.1). GTDB lineage: Bacteria > Actinomycetota > Thermoleophilia > Miltoncostaeales > Miltoncostaeaceae > Miltoncostaea > Miltoncostaea oceani. The sequence continues at coordinate 2,528,285 of NZ_CP064356.1, forward strand.
CCGGTGGCGTCGTCGTGGCGCTCAAGAAGTTCCGCGGTGGTGGGGACGACGCCCCGGCCTGAGCCGGAGGGCGCGTTCCCGGTCTTCCTCGAGATGGGCCTCGGGGTGGACCTCGTCGGGGAGGACTCGACGAAGGCGGCCCGGAGGGCGGTGCGCGAGGCGATCGGGCGCACCTCCCTCCCCGGGGTCCGGGACCTCATCCCGAGCCGCGACCGGAGGGACATGCGGGTGGACGTGACCGTGGCCGTCCCCGCGCCGGAGACCGTCGACCGCGACGCCGTGGCGTCCGAGTTCCCGTACGGGACCGTCACCGTCACGCCGGTGGAGGGCGGGCTCCGCACCCCCAACGGCACCGACGGCGGCCCGGGCGCCGACACCATGATCTGCGCCGTCGCGGTGGTCGCCGTCGGCTGGTAGCGGCGCGGGCGCCGGGGCGGCGCGCGCGCTACCGTCGGCCGTCGTGTCCGAGACCGCCGCGCCCGCCCTCCTCTGCGCCGGCGTCACCAAGTCGTTCGCCGGGGGCGTCGAGGCGCTCGCCGGCCTCGACCTCGAGGTGCCGGCCGGGGCCTTCTTCGGCCTCCTCGGCCCGAACGGCGCCGGCAAGACCACGCTCATCCGCAGCGTCGTCGGCCTCACGCGCCCCGCCGCGGGCGACATCTCGGTCTTCGGGCTGTCGGCGTGGGGCGCCGGATCGGCGCAGGCGCGCCAGGCGATCGGCTACGCCCCCCAGGACGTCGCCCTCGACCGCTTCGTGCCGGTGCGCGAGCTGCTGTCGCTGCACGGCCGGTACTTCGGCATGTCGCGCGGCGCGGCGCGGGAGCGCGCCGACGAGATGCTCGAGGCGTTCGACCTCACGGCGAAGGCCGCGAGCTACGCCCACCTCCTCTCCGGCGGCATGCGGCGGCGCCTGCTGCTCGCCCGCGCGCTGCTGCACCGCCCGCGCCTCGTCATCCTCGACGAGCCGACCGCGGGCGTCGACCTGGAGCTCCGCCACGACCTCTGGGCGTACATCCGCCGCCTGCACGCCGACGGCACCACCATCCTCCTCACGACGCACTACATCGAGGAGGCGGAGGCGCTCTGCGAGCGGGTCGCGTTCATCCGCGCCGGGCGCATCGTCGCCGAGGGCGCGCCGATCGACCTGCGGGAGCGGTACGACGCCCCCCGGCTCGAGGACGTCTACCTCCAGGTGGTGGGGCGATGACCACCCGCGAGATCCGCCAGGCGCGCCGCCGCGGCGTCGGGGCGCTGTCGGAGCGCGAGGTGCTGCGCGTGCTGCGCCTCTGGAACCAGACCATCGCGCCGCCCGTGGTGGCCGCGGTCCTCTTCATCGTCGTCTTCGGCGTCGCCCTCGGGAACCGCATCGAGCTGATCGACGGCGTCACCTACGAGGAGTTCATCGTCCCCGGCCTGGTGCTGATGGGCGTCGCGACGTCCGCGTTCGGCAACAACGCCACCTCGATCTTCCAGGCGCGCAACGACGGGTTCATCGAGGACCCCGCGTCGAGCCCGATGACGCCGTCGTACATGCTCGCCGGCTACCTCGCGGGCGGGGTGGTCCGCAGCCTCCTCATCGGCGTGCTGACCCTCGCCGCCGCCCGGCTGTTCGTCGACTACCCGATCGCCCACCCCGGGGTGCTGGTCGCGGCGCTCGTCGGCACCAGCTTCGCGTTCGCCTCGCTCGGCACCGTCGTCGGCCTCTACTCGACCGGCTGGGACCAGCAGAACGTCGTCGGCAACCTCGTCATCCAGCCGCTCGTGTTCCTCGGCGGGGTCTTCTACTCGATCGGCGACCTCGAGCAGCCGTGGGCGGCGATCACCCACGCCGACCCGATCTTCTACATGGTCGTCGCCGCCCGCCACGGGATGCTCGGCGACTCGGAGGTCGCCCCCGCCCTGTCGGTCGCGGTGACCCTCGGGCTCGGCGCGGCGATGACCGCCTGGGCGTGGTGGACCTTCCGGCGCGGGGTGGGGATCCGGACCTGACCGGGGGCGCGTAGGATCGGCGCCGGAATGGACCCGGGCGACATCCTCCGGCGCACCTGGGACCTCTACCGCTCCCACCTGCGCCACCTCGTGACGATCGCCGCGGTGGTCTACGTGCCGATGGGCGTGATCGCGGCCCTGCTGGTGATGACCGGGTGGCCGGGCGTCGTCGCGGCGAACGTCCTGAACACCGCGGCCCTGTTCCTCGTGCAGGGCGCCGTCGTCACCACCGTCGCCGACGTCCGCGACGGGCGGCGGGACCTGGGTGTCGCCGAGACGCTCGCGACCGCCGGGCGGCGCCTCGTGCCGGTCGCGCTCGCCGGGGTGCTCGCCACGCTCGGGATCCTCCTCGGCCTGCTCCTGCTGATCGTCCCCGGCCTGATCCTGCTCACGTGGTGGCTCGTGATCTCCCCGGTGATCCTGCTGGAGTCGTCCGACGTGGGCGCCTCCTTCGGGCGCAGCCGCGCGCTGGTGCACGGGCACGCGTGGCCGGTCTTCGGCGTCGTCGTGCTGACCCTGCTGGTGCTGCTCGCGCTCGGCCTCGCCGTCGGGATCGTCCTCTCCCCACTCGACGAGGCGCTGCGCGGGTTCCTCGTCACCGCGATCGGCAACAGCCTGGCCGCGCCGTTCGCGGGCGTCGCGTGGACGCTCACCTACTTCCGGCTGCGGGACCTCGAGGCCGGGCGCGAGAGGCTGCGCGACGGCGAGCGGGACTACACTCCCGCGTCGTGACCCGGTCCCCACGCGTGCTCGCGGCGGCGCTGGCGGTCGCCGCCCTGCTCGGCGCGGCCGGCTGCGGCGGCGACGACGGACCCGACGGGGCGAGCGCACCCGCCCCCGTCGTCACCAACTTCGCCGGCGACGTCTGCTCCGCCCGCGAGCCCGACCCGGACCCCGAGCCCGCGACGTACCCGGCGCCGCCCCCGGTGACCATCGACCCGTCGGTCGACTACACCGCCACGCTCGAGACCTCGTGCGGGACGATCGTGATCGCGCTCGACGCCGACGCCGCCCCGATCGCGGTCAACAACTTCGTGTTCCTGGCGCGCGAGGGCTTCTACGACGGCCTCCGGTTCCACCGGGTGGTGACGGGCTTCGTCATCCAGGGCGGCGACCCCGAGGGCGACGGCCGGGGCGGCCCCGGCTACACGTTCCCCGACGAGCTCCCCGACGACGGGTACCCCGCGGGGTCCGTCGCCATGGTGAACTCGGGCCCCGACACCAACGGCTCCCAGTTCTTCATCGTCACGGGCGCCGCGGAGCTCCCGAACGTCTACTCGCGCTTCGGGACCGTCACCCGGGGGCTCGACGTCGCCCGCGCCATCGAGGCGTTCGCCGACCCGAACGCGGACCCCGGTGACCCGTCGTCGCAGACGCCGTCCGACCCCGTCTACGTCTACTCGGTCACGATCACCGAGAGCTGACGCGCCCGCGTCACTCCGACCAGTCGCCCTCGGCGATCGGCGGGCCGTGGCGGTTCAGCAGGTCGGCGGGGAGCAGGAACCGCCGGCCCTCCGGGCCCGACTCCCGCTCGTAGGGCGCCGCGACGTCCTCGGGGACCTCGACGGCGAAGACGACCCAGTCCGGGCCGGCGCCCGGCGGCGGCGGCCGGTCCGTGACCCACACGCCCGGCGACTCGCCCGCCGCGGCGCGGTCGCGGAAGCCGGAGCGCTGGATGGCCATCGCCTCGTCGTAGTCGCTCGAGTGGAAGAAGCGCATCCGGCGGCCGCGGCGGGCCTCGTCGAGTCCGCGGTCGTCGCGGTCGCTCGACATCCCCTCGTGCTCCAGGTCGACGATCACGTGGGTGATCGGCACCGAGTACCGCGCGCGGGCCCGCCGGACGACCTGGCGCTCGAGCCAGTTCGACCGCGCGTGCGGGTGCGTCGAGATGACGACCTCGTCGGGGTCCTCGACCCGGAGGGCGTCGTCGAGCGCCTGCAGCGGGTCGGCGTCGCCGAGCCGGCCGCGCGCCACGAAGCCCGCGGCGGCGAACGCCTCGACCGAGGTGTCGAGCCGGCGGCGGGCGTCCTCCTGGCGCGCCTCGAGGTCCGACGTCAGCCAGTGCTCCAGCCGCGTGCGCGCCAGCGCGGGCGCGACCACCACGACCTCGGACCCCTCACCGGCCCGGTACCGCACCTCGTCGACCACGCCGGGGGCCGCGCAGGTCTCGTTCGCGATGACCAGTATCCGGCGGGGACGTGCCCCGGGTTCGACCGACGGGGACATGTGACGGATGTAACCACCCGTCGCCCCGCCGCGCCACCCCCGGGGCGCACCGATCGCCGCTACCCGTCCGTGAACGTCCCGATCTCGGCCGGCGTGATCCCGAGGCCCTCGTAGGCGCCCTCGAGCGCCGTCGCGACCCGGTCGCCCATCCCGGCCGTCGGGCCGGCGGTGACGTCCAGGGCGTCGAGGGTCGTGCGCGCGGCCCCCGGGTCGGCCGCCGCGACGAGCGGGGCCACCACCCGGAAGAAGGCGAGGCCCTCCGCCTGCTGGACGCGGGCCTCCGCCTCGTCGCCCTCGGCGAGCTCCGCGTCGGCGGTCGCCGCGTACTTCAGCGCCGCCTGGACGTAGGTGATCGTGATCTGGCGCGTCACCTCCGCGACCGCGGCGTCGAGGGCCGCGGCGTCACCCGCCACGGCGGCGTCGCGGGCGGCCTCGATCCGGTCGAGGACCGCGGTGTTCACGGCCGACCCGGTGCCGAAGTCCGCGCCGCGCTTGTCGGCCGTCGCGAACGGCGCGCCCGTCGGGTCCTCGCCGTGGTAGAAGGCCCACGCCTCGTCGACCTTGTGCGGCGCGCCGTCGGCCGGGGCGATCTCCCCCGCCGCCACGTCGGCCCGCGCCGCGGTCAGCTCGTGCAGCGTCCAGGCGACCATCACGCCGTTCTGGATCCCCTTCTGCACCCCCTGCGCACGGACGTCGTCGGAGGCGCCCGCGAACGTGCCGGTGCCCTCCAGGGCGTCGGTCACGAAGGTGTCGAGCCACGCCGGGTCGTCGTAGAAGGCGACGTAGTCGTCCCACACGGGCTCCTCGCGGGCCTCGGTGGCGAACCCGGCGAGCGTGCGCGTCGTCCCGTCGCCGGCGATCGAGTTGCGGCCGTCCCGGTAGAGGGCCGCGGCGGCCGCGAAGTCGACGGGGTCCTCGTCGAGGATGGCGTTGATCGCCGCGACGTCCCGCGTCACCTTCGCGTGGCCCGCGACGTCCGACGCCGGCGCGTAGCCGCCGAACGGCTCCGTCGCCGTGGTGGACCCGGACACCCCGCTCGCCGACCCCGACCCGGAGCCGGAGCCCGACGCCGACCCCGACGCGGAGCCGGCCGTCTCGCCGACGTTGCGCACGTCGGCCCCGTCGTCGTCGCCGCACCCGGCGGCGACCCCTCCCAGCGCGAGCGCCGCCACCGCGGCCGCGGCCGCGATCCGTGAACGTCCCATCCTCTCCACCCCTCTCCATGTTCGGTACGACGAACAGCGCGCGGCAGCCTACCCGAAGAGCGGACGGCCGACGGAGGGGGGCCGCGACGGCCGGGAGGGGCGGTAGGATGCCCCCATGGGACGTTCACACACGGTCGATGACTACCTCGAGGCGATCTACTTCCTCGCCACCCCGGTCGGTGAGTACGGCCCGATCGTCAAGGAGGCGCCGGTCCCCGCGGCCCGCGTCGCCGAGATGCTCAGCGTCACGCCGCCGACGGCGAGCGAGATGCTGAAGCGGCTCGAGGCGGAGGGGCTCGTGGAGCGCGGCCCGCGCAAGGGACCGCTGCTCACCAAGCTCGGCCGCGAGCAGGCGGAGCGCGTGGTGCGCCACCACCGCATCATCGAGCGGTTCCTGACCGACTTCATGGGATACACGCCCGCCGAGTCGCACGTCCACGCCGACGAGCTCGGCGACGCGTTCTCGGACGAGATGGTCGAGCGCCTCGCCGAGCAGCTCGGGCACCCCGACCGCTGCCCCCACGGCTGGCCGGTGGACACCACGCACGAGCAGGAGGAGAACCGCGAGCTGCGGGCCCTCTCCCAGATCGAGTCCGGCGACGCGCGCATCGTGCGCCTCGCCGAGCACGACGGCGACCTCCTCCACTGGTTCTACGACCAGGGCCTCGTCCCCGGCACCGAACTGACCGTGCTCCACGCCGACCACGCGGCCGGCCAGCTGACGATCGAGATCGACGGCGCCGAGCGCGCCATCGGCGAGCGCGCCGCCGCCGGGCTGTACGTCCTCCCCGCCTGACGGCGCCCCCACCGGCCATCCACCGGCGCTAAGGTGGACCGAATGCGTGCGCGTCCAGAGACCGCGGTCCCGGTGACGGGCGACCGTCCGAGCGGGCCCGCGCCGGTGTCGGTCACCGGCCTCTCCAAGTCGTACGGTGACGTCCCCGTGCTCCGCGACGTCGAGCTCCGGGTGCCCGCGGGGGCACTCGTCGCGCTGCTCGGCCCGAGCGGATGCGGCAAGACCACGCTGCTGCGGACGATCGCCGGACTCGAGCGCCACACCGCCGGCGAGGTGCGCGTCGGGGACCGGCTGCTCGCCGGACCCGGCACGTTCGTCCCGCCGGAGCGGCGGCGGGTCGGCATGGTCTTCCAGGACGGGGCGGTCTTCCCCCACCTGAGCGTCGCCCGCAACGTCGGCTACGGCCTCCCCCGCCGCACCCCCGACCGCGACGCCCGCATCGCCGACGCCCTCGAGCTTGTCGGTCTCGCCGGGTACGGCGACCGGTCGCCCGCGACCCTCTCCGGCGGCCAGCTGCAGCGGGTCGCCCTGGCGCGCGCGCTCGCGCCGCGACCGGCGGTGATCCTGCTCGACGAGCCGTTCTCCAGCCTCGACGCCCCCCTCCGCGCCGAGCTGCGCGGCGAGGTGCGCCGCATGCTCACCGCGATCGACGCGACCGCCCTGTTCGTGACCCACGACCAGGAGGAGGCCTTCGTCGTCGGCGACGAGGTCGCCCTCATGCTCGACGGCCGCGTCGTGCAGCAGGGCCCGCCGACCCTCCTCTACGAGCAGCCCGCCTCGCGGGAGATCGCGGCGTTCATCGGCGACGCGAACTTCGTGCCCGGCGACGCCGACGGCGACGGCGCCCGCACCGCGCTCGGCTGGATCCCCCTCGTCGGGGCGCCCGAAGGCGCCGTCGAGGTGATGGTCCGCCCCGAGCGGGTCGTCGCGACCGCCGGCGCGACGGCCACCGTCGACGCGATCGAGTACTTCGGCCACGACGCCGTGTACCGCGTCCGCCTCGACGACGGCGTCGTGCTGCGCTCGAGGGTCATCGGCGCCCCGGCGCTCGCGCCCGGCGACCGGGTCGACCTCGGGTTCACCGGCCCACCGGCCGTCGCGTGGCCCGCCGGGCACGCCCTCCCGGCGGCGGTCGCCGCCACCTGAGCACGACCCCGCCCGACGCCGATCTGCTGGTGCTGGGCGGCGGCCCCGCCGGTGTCGGCGCCGCCTTCCGCGCCGCCCGCGACGGGCACCGGGTCACCCTCCTCGAACGCGCACCCCGGCTCGGCGGGGCCGCGGCGAGCCACACCGTCGCGGGGCACCGGGTCGACCTCGGCAGCCACCGGCTGCACGCCTCCATCGACCCGGGGATCCTGGACGAGCTGCGGGCGCTGCTCGGGGACGACCTGCAGGAACGCGTCCGCAACGGGCGCATCCGCCTCGAGGGCCGCTGGATCGGGTTCCCCCTGCGCCCCCTCGACCTGGTGCGCCACATGCCGCCGGGGATGACGCTCGGCGCGCTGCGCGACATGGCGACCGCCCGGCGGCGCGCCCCGCGGCGCGACACGTTCGACGAGGTGCTGCGGGCCGCCCTCGGCCCGACGATCTGCGACCGCTTCTACCTCCCCTACGCCCGCAAGATCTGGGGGGTGGACCCGTCGGAGCTGAGCGGCGAGCAGGCGCGCCGGCGCGTCGCGGCACGCTCGCCCGGCGGGCTGGCGCGACGGCTCGTCGCCCGCGGCGCCGCCGGCAAGCGCACGTTCCTCTCCCCCGCCCGCGGCTACGGCCAGATCACCGAGGCGCTCGCCGACGCCGCCCGCGCCCACGGGGCCCGCATCGAGACCGGGACCGAGGTCACCGCCGTCGCGCTCGGGACCGGCGGCGCGCGCGTCACCCTGGCCGACGGGCGCGAGCTGTCGGCGCCCCGGGTCTGGTCGACGATCCCCCTCACGGCCCTCGCCGCGATGGCGCGGCCCGCGCCCCCGGACGACGTCCGCGCCGCGGCCGGGGCCCTGCGCTTCCGCGCGATGCTCCTCGTCTACCTCGTGCTCGACACCCCGCGGTTCACGCCGTTCGACGCCCACTACCTGCCGGACGGGGACACGCCGCTGACGCGCGTCTCGGAGCCGAAGAACTACCGCGACGGCGACGACCCCGCCGCGACGACGGTGCTGTGCGCCGAGATCCCGTGCGACCCGGGCGACGCGTTGTGGACGGCGTCCGACGCCGACCTCGGGAGGATCGCGGCCGACGGGCTCGTGGCCTGCGGCCTACCGCGCCCGCGCGTCGTGGCGGTGGAGGTGGCCCGCCTGCCCCAGGCCTACCCCGTCCTGCGCGAGGGCTTCGCGGTGCACCTGGAGCGCCTGGACGCGTGGGCCGACGCGCAGCCCTCCCTGCTCACCCTGGGCCGCCAGGGGCTGTTCGTCCACGACAACGCCCACCACGCGCTCGCCATGGCGTGGGCCGCCGCCGACTGCCTGCGCCCGGACGGCGGGTTCGACGACGCCGCGTGGGCCGCCGCCCGCGCGCGGTTCGCGACGCATGTCGTCGAGGACTGACGAGCCGGAGTTGAGCTCGCGGTGGACCGCCGGGACCACCCGCCGCAGGTAGGACCCGAGCCGCACGAACGAGCGGCCGTGCTCGCGGAAACGGTACCCGATCGGCACCTCCGCGTAGGCGAAGCCCTTGCCCAGCAGGTCCAGCGTCAGCACCTGCGCGTAGTTGAAGTCGTGGACGATCTCGGCCCGTCGCGCGGCGGCGGGCGACAGGGCGCGGTAGCCGCTCTGGCCGTCGGCGACGCGACGGCGGGCGACCACCGACAGCGCCCGGGTGAGCACCCGGTTGCCGAGGCGCCGGTGCGGCAGCATGCGCTCGATGTTCCCGTCGAAGCGCGAGCCGACGACGTAGTCGGCGCGGCCGTCGAGGACCGGGGCCACCATCGCGCCGAGCTCCTCGGGGGCGTACTCGCCGTCGGCATCGCAGAACGCCACGGCCGCCGCCCCGAGGTCCACGCCCTCGGCGAGTCCGCGCCGGACGGCGGCCCCGAGCCCCCGGTTGCGCCCCATGCGGACGACGCGTGCGCCGGCCGCGGCGGCGCGCTCGGCGGTGCGGTCCGACGACCCGTCGTCGACGACCACCACGACGACGGGGCGGCCCGCGACGCGCGCCGGGGCCCGGCGGACGACCGCCGCGACGGTCTCCTCCTCGTCGTGCGCGGGCAGCACCAGCACCACCGGCGCCCCGGCGCCGACGGGCACGGGCGCCGGGCGGGGGGGCGGGTCGGCCGGCAGCCGCAGGCGGCCGAACAGGCCCGGCGCCGGGTGCAGCGCCCCGACGGCACCCGCCACCAGCGCATACGCCGTCTTCAGCGCGTGCGCGGTGACGGCCGCCGCGAGGGCCTGCCCGGGGTCGGCGCCGAGGCCCACCAGGGCGGCCGTCGCCGCCGCCTCGTAGGTGCCGATCCCCCCCGGCGTGATCGCCACGGTCTGGGCGGCGATCGTCACCGCAGTCACCAGGGCGGCGTCGGTCGCGGAGAGGTCGATGCCCGCCCAGCCGGCGCACGACCACACCAGGACGCTCTCGAGGAGCCACGCGACCGCGGCCCCCGGCAGCGCGAGCGCCAGCCACCCCCGGCCGGGGGTGCCCGCGCGGCGCACGACGCGGCCGAGCCAGGCCGCGGCGGCCAGCAGCACGACCCCCGAGGCGATCGCGAGCGGGATCCGCGCGCCGCCCACCAGCTCCTCCGCGAGACCCGGGCCGAGGAGCGCGGCGATCGCGACGACCGCGAGCACGTCGGCGGCCCGCAGCAGCACCGTCGACGCCGTCGCGGCGCCGACCGGGACCCGCGCCCGGCGCACGGCCGACACGACCCGCAGCGGCTCGCCGAGGCGCAGCGGCAGCAGGTGGTTGCCGGCGAGCGCGACGTGGATCGCCGCCAGCGACTGGCCCATCCCCAACCCCGGCAGCGCACGCGACCACAGCCCCGCCCGGAGGACGAAGGCCGCGAGGTACGCCGCGAGGGCGACCGCGAGGCCGACGGGGTCGGTCAGCGCCGCGCGGGCGGCGGTCCCGAGGGCGGCGGCATCGACGGTGACCGCGACGTAGACGGCGCTCGCCGCGAGGGCCAGGACACCGAGGGTGAGGACGAGACGACGGGGGACGTCGGACCCTTCATCGAAGGTGGACCTTATATCGAACGGCGGCTGACCTTACACTGCGGTCCGTCCCGCGGAGAGGCGGGCGGACGACGACCGGGAGGCGGGGCGTGAGGCGAGCGATCGCGGTGGGGTTGCTGGGGCTGGCGGGCCTGGTGGGGGCCCTGGCGCTGAGCGGGTGCGGAGGAGGCGACCGCGACGCGCTGACCATCTACACCGGGCGCACCGAGAGCCTGGTCGGGCCGCTGCTCGAGCGCTTCTCCGAGGAGAACGACGTCGCGATCGACGTGCGGTACGGCGACACGAACGACCTCGCGCTGCTCATCGCCACCGAGGGGGACCGCTCCCCCGCCGACGTCTACTGGGGCCAGAGCCCCGGCGCGACGGCCTACCTGGCCGGGCGCGACCTGCTCGCCCCCCTGCCGGCCGCGACGCTCGAGAAGGTCGCCCCCGGCTTCGAGGACCGCGACGGCCGCTGGGTCGGCGTCAGCGGCCGCGAGCGCACCCTCGTCTACAACCGGGACGCCGTCGCGGAGGGGGACCTGCCGCAGTCGGTGTTCGACCTCACGTCGCCCCGGTTCCGCGACCGGGTCGCGGTCGCCCCGTCCAACGGCTCGTTCCAGGACTTCATCACCGCGATGCGGACCCTGGAGGGCGAGGAGGCGACGGCCGACTGGCTCCGCGCGATGGTCGAGAACGGCGTGAGGACCTACGCCAACAACAACGCCATCGTCGAGGCCGTCGGACGCGGCGAAGTCGACATGGGCCTCGTCAACCACTACTACAACTACCGCTTCCTGGCGGAGGACCCGAGCCTGCCGAGCCGCAACCACCAGTTCGCGGACGGCGACATCGGCAACCTCGTCATCCCGTCGTCGGCGAGCGTCCTGGCGAGCTCCGACGACCAGGAGACGGCGCAGCGGTTCATCGACTTCCTCCTGACCGCGGAGTCCCAGACCTACTTCGCCGAGGAGACCTTCGAGTACCCCCTCGCCGACGGCGTGCCGCCCGCCGACGGGGTCCCGCCGCTGTCGTCGCTGAAGCCCCCCGCCGGTGAGCGCGCCGACGAGCTCGGCGACATCGAGCAGACGGGGAAGCTGATCGCGGAGAGCGGCCTCAACTGAGCTCCGACACCCCACGGGTCAGGGCCGCCGGGCTGCGCCTGGTGGTCCTGCTGCTGGCGGCGCCGTTCGCGGCGCCGCTGGCGTACCTCGTCGTCCGCACCATCGACGAGGGCGGCGCGGCCGGGATCATCACCGACGCCGCGCTGCTCGGCCCGCTCGGGCGCAGCCTGCTGCTGGCGGCCAGCGTCGCCGCGGCCGCCGCCGCGATCGGCACCCTCGCCGCGTGGCTGGTGATGCGCACCGACCTGCCGGGCCGGCGGGTGCTGCGCCTCCTGCTCCCCCTGCCCCTGGTGCTGCCGTCGTTCATCGGCGCGTTCGCCCTGATCGCGGCGTTCGCCCCCGGCGGCCTGATCGAGGAGGTCCTCGGCGTCGGAGGGCTTCCCGAGGTCGGCGGCTTCCGCGGTGCGTTCGTCGTGCTGACGCTCCTGACGTACCCGTACGTGTACCTGCCCGCCGCCGCCCGGCTGCGGCAGCTGCCGCCCTCCATGGAGGAGTCGGCCCGGCTGCTCGGCAGCGGCCCCCTCGCCACGTTCCGCTCGGTGGTGCTGCCCCAGGCCTGGCCGGCGATCGCCGGCGGCGGGCTGCTGGTGTTCCTCTACGTGATCGCCGACTTCGGCGCGGTGCAGCTGCTGCGGTACGACACGCTGACCCGGGCGATCTACGCGAACCGGCTGATCGACCCCGCCGTCGCCGCGACCCTCAGCCTCGCGCTCGGCGTCCTCGCGATCCTCGTCGTCGTCGGCCAGCGCGCCATGACGCGCGGCGGCGGCCCCGACACCCGGCGCGGCGGCCGGCCCCTGGTGGTGCCGCTCGGGCGCTGGCGGGCCCCCGCCCTCGCCTTCACCGGGCTGCTCCTCACGCTCGCGCTGGTCGCGCCGCTGGCCGTGCTCGGCTACTGGGCCGTCCGCGGCGCCGCCGAGGGGACCGACCGCCCGAACTCGTTCGTGTCGGACCCCGCCCGCCTCGTGGAGCCGGCCGTCAACACGTCGGTCGCGGGCGCCTCCGCCGCCGTCGTGGCGGTGATCGTGGTGCTGCCGGTGGCCTTCCTGACCGTCCGCCACCGGGGGCGGCTCGGGAGCGGCGCCGACGCCCTGATCACCGGTGGGTTCGCGCTCCCGGGCATCGTGATCGCGCTCGCACTCGCGTTCTGGACGTTGAACAGCCCCGGCGCGATCGGCGCGCTCTACCAGACCCTCCCCCTGCTGGTCGGCGCCTACGCGCTCCATTTCGGCGCCCTCGCGCTCGGCCCGGCGCGGATCGCGGTGGCGAGCGTCCCGCGCCGCCTCGACGACGCCGCCCGCACGCTGGGCCACGGGCGCCTCTCGCGTCTCTGGACGGTCGACCTGCCGCTCATGGCCCCGGGCCTCGCCGCCGGCGCCGGGCTGGTGCTGCTGTCGGCCATGAAGGAGCTCCCCGTGACCCTGCTGCTCGCGCCCGCCGGGTTCCCGACGCTCGCGACACGGGTGTGGAGCGCCGCCGAGGACGCGTTCTGGGCGGACGCGAGCATCGCCGCGCTCCTACTGGTCGCCGTGTCGGGCGTGCTGACGTGGCTGCTGGTGGTGCGGCGCGGGCGGGCGCTGGGGTGAGCGCCCGGACGTCCCTGCGCCTCGCGATGGCCGCGGTGGCGGTGATCGCGTTCGCCGCGGCCGCGGCGGGCATCTCCGCGCGCGCCTCGTACGGGGCGCAGCTGACCGCCGACGAACCGCACTACCTCCTCACCGCGATCAGCCTGGCCGAGGACGGCGACCTGGACGTGCGGGACGAGTTCGCCGCCCAGCGGTACCGCGACTTCCACGAGATCGACCTCGCCCCGCAGGCGCGCCCCCTCGCGGACGGCCGGCTCGTCGAGCCGCACGACCCCCTGCTGCCGCTGCTGCTGGCGGTGCCGATGGCGCTCGGCGGGTGGGTCGCCGCGAAGCTCGCCCTGTGCCTCGTCGCGGCGGCGCTCGCCGCGCTGACCCTCTGGATCGCGGTCCGCCGCCTGTCGGTGCCGGTGCTCCCCGCCGCCGTCACCGTCGGGGTGCTCGGGGCCTCGGCCCCGCTCGCCGCGTACGGCGCGCAGGTCTACCCCGAGATCGTGGCCGCCCTGTTCACCGCGACGGGGGTGGCGGCGTTGACGGGGCGCCTGGGTCGTGCCGGTCTCGCCACCGTGGCGGCGACCGCCGTCACCCTGCCGTGGCTGTCGGTGAAGTACGCCCCCGTCGCCGCGGCGCTGCTCGCGGTCGCCGCGTGGAGGCTGTGGCGCGACGGCCGCCGGGGCGGGGTGGTGGCGCTGGCCGTCACGGGCCTCGGCGGCGCGCTCGCGTTCGTCGGCCTGCACCACCTCCTCTACGACGGCGCGACGCCCTACGCCGCGGGCGCGCACTTCGTCGACGGCCAGCTCACCGTCGTGGGGTCGGACCCCGACTACCTGGGGCGTGGCCGGCGCCTCGTGGGCCTGCTGGTCGACCGCGACTTCGGCATCGCGGCGTGGCAGCCCGCGTGGCTCCTCGCCGTCCCCGCGCTCGCGGCGATGGCGGCGCGGCGGCCGCGCGGCTCGGCCGCCGTCGCCGTCCCCCTCGCCGCCGGATGGTTCACGGCGACGTTCGTGGCCCTGACGATGCAGGGATGGTGGTTCCCGGGCCGCCAGCTCGTCGTGGTGTTGCCCCTGGTCGTGCTGGCCGTGGCGTGGTGGGCCCGTGGCGGGGGCGCCCGGCTGTGGGCGGTGGCGGGACTCGGCGCGGTGGGCGTGCTGGCGCAGGCGTGGGTGGCGGTGGAGGCGGGCACCGGGCGCCTCGCCTGGGTGGTCGACCTGCAGGACACGGCGAACCCCCTGTACCGGGCGTGGTCGACGCTCCTCCCCGACTACCTGGAGATCACCACGGCGACGTGGACGCTGCACTGGCTGTGGGCGGCGATCGCCGCCGGGGTGGCCGTCGTGGCCTACCGGCGCGAGCGGGGCGCCACGGCGCCGCGGGGGGCACATGCCCTCGCCTGACGCGACGGGCCGGCGGGCCCTCGTCACGGGCGCGGCCGGGTTCATCGGCTCGACGCTGTGCGAGGCCCTCGTCGCCGACGGCTGGCGGGTCACGGGCGTCGACGCGTTCATCGACAGCGGGCCACGCGCCGAGCGGGAGGCGAACCTCGCCGGGCTCGCCGACGACCCCCGCTTCGACCTGGTCGAGGCCGACCTCGCCACGGCCCCGCTCGACGACCTCGTCGCCTCCGCGGACGTGGTGGCGCACCTCGCGGGCCGGCCGGGGGTGCGGTCGAGCTTCGGCGACGGCTTCGCCCCGTGCCTGCGCGACAACCTCACCGCGACCCAGCGCGTGCTGGAGGCCGCCGCCGCCGCGGGGACCCGCCGGGTGGTGTGGGCGTCGTCGTCGTCGGTCTACGGCGACGCGGGTCCGGGGGCGGCCGACGAGCACGCGACCCCGCTCCAGCCGCGCTCGCCGTACGGCGTGAGCAAGCGGGCGTGCGAGGACCTGGCGGCGATCGCCCGGGCCCGCGGCCTCGATGTCGTGGGCCTCCGGTACTTCACGGTCTACGGACCGCGGCAGCGGCCGGACATGGCGGTGCGGCGCATGTGCGAGGCGCTCTGCGGCGGACCCGGGTTCACCCTGCTCGGCGACGGCGCCCAGGTCCGGGACATGACCCACGTCGAGGACGTCGTCGAGGCCACCCTGCGGGCCATGGCGGCGTCGGCATCGGGCCCCGTGTACAACGTGGGGGGAGGCGAGCCGGTCACGCTGGGGGAGGTCATCACGACGCTGGAGGGAATCGCCGGCATGCCGCTGCCGCGGCGTCGCGCACCCGCCGCCCGCGGGGACGTGGCGCGCACCCGCGCCGGCACGGGCCGCGCCCGCGCCGAGCTCGGCTGGGTGCCGCGCGTCGACCTCGTCGACGGGCTCGCGGGTCAGCTCGGATGGGTGCGGGCCCGGACCCGGGAGCCCATGGCGGCGACGGCGTGACCGCCGTGCGCCACGTGCTGTGGCGGGGCCTCGACACGTGGCACGCCGAGAGCTGCGCGGTGCGCGTCACGGCGCGCGGCCTGACCGCCGAGGGCGTCCAGCTCGGGACCGACCCCGTCCCCTACCGGCTCGACTACGCCCTCGAGGCCGGCGAGGGCTTCACGACCCGGCTGTTCGAGGCCACCGCGAGCGGCGACGGCTGGACCCGCCGCCTGCGGCTCGAGCGCGAGGGGACCTCGTGGACGTGCGCGGCGGAGGCGACCGGCGCCCACGACCTGGGGGCGCCCGGGTGCGACCCGGCGGACCTCGCGGAGGCCACCGAGTGCGACCTCGGCCTCTCCCCCCTCACCAACAGCACGCCGATCCTGCGCGGCGGGCTGCACCTCGGGCCGGGGTCGGTGGAGATCGTCGCCGCCTGGGTGTCGGTGCCGGAGCTGACGGTGCGCCCCTCCAGGCAGCGGTACGACCACGTGGCGCCGGGCGTGGTGCGCTACACCGACCTCGGCCTGTTCCCCGGCTTCACCGAGGACGTCGCCGTCGACGGGGACGGCCTCGTCACGCGGTACCCGGGCCTCGCCGTCGCCGCCGGACCGCTCGAGCCCGCCTGAGCTACCCGGGGCCCCCGGCCCCGGACGCGCGGGCGAGGGACGCCCCCCACTCCTCGGCACGGGCGGCCTCCCCGTCGTCGAGGTGGTTGTCCCTCCCCACGAAGAAGCTCTCCGGCGGCGCCACCAGGGACGCCCCGTGCCGTTCGAGTCGCTTCGCGATGCCGCGGGACGCGCGGCCCGTGAGGGCCGCGGGGCCGTGCAGCCGGGTGTCGAACGCCGCGGCGCGACAGCCGGCGGGCAGGGTGAGGCCGTCGAACCACTCCCGCAGCATCGGGCCCTCCGCATCGGGATCCATGGCGAGGCCCGCGTCCTCCCGGCCCGCCTGCTCGCGTGCCGCGTCGCGCGTCCGGGCGCTCGCCATGCCGTGGACGTGCGTCGGCCCCCCGACGACGACCAGGTCCCGCCCGGCGAGCGCGTCGTCGGTGGCCTCCGCGACGGAGGCCACCCGTACCTCGCCGGACCCGGCGAGCCCCCGCGCGATCCGCTCCGCGACCAGGTGCGTGTTCCCGAACATGGACTCGAAGACCACGAGGACCCTCATGACGACGCCTCCGCCCTCCCGTCAGGACCGGCCGAGCCGCCCGTCGGGGCCGATGCCCCCGAAGCGCGCCTGACCCCCACGCATGTGGACCTCGCGGACGACGCCGCGCACGAACTCCCCCCGCTCGTCGGCGTCCATCCCCTCGAGCTGCTCGATCTGCTCGGTGGAGGCGGCGACGTCGCCAGCGCCGGCGAGCGCGCGCAGCGGGTCGCCGATCAGGGCGTCACGGAAGGCCGGGTCGGCGACGACCCGGGTCCACAGGGGGATCCGGAGCTCCTCCAATGGCGGTCAGTCTCGCACGGGTCGGGTGGTACGCGTCTAGAGGGAGAAGACGATGCCCGCCGGCTCACCGGGGGCGGCGTCGATGGCGGGGAGCGCGTGCGCGAGCATCCGCTGGAACACGCCGGCGCTCTCCCCGAACAGCCGCGCGAGGGTCTCGGCGGACGTCGGCTCCGGCATCACGCCGTTGGCGTGGTCCGTGACGAAGCCGACGAGGGCGAACGGCAGGCGGGCCTCGCCGGCGAGCACCGTCTCCGGGCCGCCCGTCTGGCTGACGCACGTCACCCCCGCCGCGGCGAGCTGGGCGATCTCGCTGCGGGTGTTGAGGCGGGGGCCGTCGACGTGGCCGTACGTGCCGCCGTCGCGCACCGCGATCCCCGCGGCCGCGGCACCCGTCAGCAGCCCCGCCCGGGGCCCCTCGGAGAACGGCCCGTCGTGGATCCAGTGGCCCCGGCCCGGTGCCGCGGGGTCGGTGAAGAGGGTGCAGAGCGACCCGTCCGCCAACCGGTTCGACGGGAAGTGCAGGTCGTCGAACACGACGAGCGACCCCAGCTCCAGCGACGGGTCGACGGCGCCGCAGACCGTGGTCGAGACGAGGGCGCGGACACCGATCGACGCGAGGGCCGCGACGTTCGCGCGCGGCGTCACCTGGTGCGAGAGGCGCGCGTGGCCGCTGCCGTGCCGCGGGACGTGCGCGACGGGGACGCCCGCGAGGGTCCCCCGCGTCACGACCGCCGTGCCGTGGGGCGTCGTCACCTCCTCCATGCGGCCCCCGGCGAGCCCGTCGAGCGCGTACAGCCCGGTGCCGGTGATGAGCCCGATCGGCGCCCGGTCGCTCACCCCCGGCCCCCGGGCTGCGCCGCGAGGTCGTCGATGTCCCAGCCGGCGAGTCGCGCGCCCGCCAGGTAGGAGCTGTCGAGGAACGCGCGCAGGGCGGCGGCGGTGTCGGGCTCGGCGCGGGCGTCGTCGTACATCAGCAGCGCCAGCGACCCCGTCGGCCCGGTCTGCCAGCGCGCCGTCGCCGGCTCGAGCGGCGTCTCCGCCAGCCCCGCCGGCTCGGGCGCGGTGTACGAGTAGAACGCCGGGGCGGGGACCTTGTCGTCGCCCGCCCAGAAGCCGCAGCTCACGACCTCGTGGGAGTAGGCCTCCGCGGTGACGGGGTCGGCGCCCTCGATGGCGGGTGCGCGGCGCCCGCTGAACCGGGTGACGGCGAGGTCGAAGCTGTGCCAGAACAGCTGCACAGGGCTCGTCTTTCCGGTGAACGCGCCCGCGTACTCGGTGAACACCTCCTGCGTCGCGCGGAGGACGGCCCAGTAGCGGGCGACGGCGGCGCCGTCGTACGAGCGGTGCTCCTCGTCGTCGGGGAAGGCGGGCGAGTCGCCCAGGTCGAACGGCGACGCGAGGATCGTGCACCGCACCCCGACGCCCTCCAGCGCGGCGAACAGCCGGTCGTGGAACGCCGCGACCGAGAGGCCGTCGTGGAGCGCGAACTCGCGTGTCTCCCCCCGGCTCGTCCGGACGACGAGGCGGTGGGCGACGACGTCGATCTCGATCTCGGCGAGCCCCGGCGCGCAGGGCATCGGGCCGGTCGTGATCCCCCGCGCGGAGACGGCGAGGGTGACGTTCCACCAGTGGTTGCGGTGGGGCATGAGCGCCATCCGCACCTTGCCGACGATCTGGCAGTAGCGGTGCAGGGTCTCCTTGGTCGGCCGCCAGTCCTCCAGCGGGAGCGCCGGCCAACGGTCGTCGATGGGCATGGGTCCTCCTCGGGGGGGCGTCCCCGGGAGAATGCCCGTCCGCGCCGGCGCCGCGCCCGCCCGGGTCCGGGCCCCCGGGCCCGGGCCGGTGCGCCCCGCCGGCTCAGCCCGCCGGCGGCGTCCAGTTGCGGGCCATCATGTCCGGGTCGAAGTACATGCGCTCCTCCACGATCCGGCCGTCGGAGAGGCGCACGATCGACACCCCCGGCAACTCGAGCTCCTCGCCCTGCCCCACCCAGTCGCCCCAGGCGCCGGTGTGGTGGCCGTGGCACGTCCACTCGAAGATCGCACCGTCCCCGTTCTCGGCATACGCGCCCGCCGCGACGGTGAGGTCCGGGACGGCGTCCATGAACACCTTCACGCCCTCCCGGATGCTGTCCCGGCCCTCGAAGCGCTCGGCGGTGTGGACGGCCGGGTTGTTCACCACCATCCACCGCCGGAGACCCCCGGGGACGAAGTGGTCCGCGACCGCCGCCGGGTCGCCCGTGTTCCACGCGGCGAAGTACGACTGGACGACCTCCTCGGTCTCGGTCATCGCGCCTCCTCCTGTGCTCGGCGGGAGGCGGGCCGCCGGGTGCGGGGCCTCCCGCCACCCGTTCTATCCGCGCCGCCACGGTGGCGGATGAGGGTCCCCCCGGATCCGGCGTGGCGGGAAGGGCGCAGACGCCGCCGGCGTCAGTCCCGGTGGTCGCCCGCCCGTCGGCTCGCGATGACGGTGTACGCGGCCGCGGCGCCCGAGAGGAGGAAGTCGGGGTTCACGCAGGGCGCGGGGCCGCGGTGGGCGAAGGTGCGCTCCACCTCGGAGCGGCAGATCGGGAGCGGCTCACGCGTGGCGCGCAACGCCCCGAAACCGGCCTTCGTGCGCTGCAGCCGCTCCAGGCCGTCGAGGTCGATCTCGACGTCGTAGACGCCCTCCATGCAGCCCACCCACGTGCGTCCCTCGCGGACGTGGGAGTAGAGCCGCGGGCAGTCCGCCTCGATGCATCCGGCGGGCTCCACGACCCGCTCGCAGGAGATCGGGCACTGCCGGCACGACCCCGCGGCGGCGCGCTCCGCGGCCGCGGTCGAGGACGTCCTCATCGGGGGTGCCCGTGATGCACGCGGCGTAGTGAAGCAGGCTCCCGCCCGGGGTCAAGCGGCCGGTGCCACGGGGACGTTGCGCGCCCCGGACGGGCCCTACGAGACCAGGCAGCGCTCGCCGAAGAGGGTCTTCAACTCGGCCACCAGGCTGCCCGCGCGGGGGTCGACCTTGAACTCCTCGCCGAGGTACAGGCGGCGGCGGCCCTCCCCCGTCTGGACGTCCATCACCACGGCGGCGTCGCCGCGGTGGTCGGTCAGCAGGCGCCGCAGCTCGGTGAGCTCGGTGCGGGCGAGGCGGTTCACGTCGACCTTCACCACGAGGCGCTCGTCCTCGCCGCCCTCCTCGGGCGTGAAGGCGCGGATCGACTGGGCCACCAGCTTCGTCTCGCCCTCCCCCTTCTGGTCGACCCGCCCCGCGATCAGCACCATCGCGTCCGGCGTCAGCAGGTCGCGGGCCTCGGCGAGCACGGCGGGCACGATGACGACCTCCACCGAGCCCTCGAGGTCGTCGACCCGGGCGAACATCATCGGCTCGCCGCGGCGGGTGGTGATGCCCTTGAGGGAGCCGAGCATGCCGCCGATCGTGACCGGCTCGCCGTCGGCCCGGTCGGCGAGCGCCGCCATGCCGCACGTGACGGCGCGGGCGAGCTGACGCCGGCAGTCCTGCAGCGGGTGGCTCGACACGTAGAGGCCGAGGGCCTCCTTCTCGGCGGCGAGCAGCTCGTCCTTCGGCATCTCCCGCGTCGGGATCGGGGGGTCCAGCTCGATCGCCATGCCCCCGCCGTCCCCGCCGCCGCCCATCGACCCGAACAGCGACTCCTGCCCCGCCGCGAGGTCGTTGCGCCGCCGCGACGCCTGGGAGACCGCGGCGGGGATCGTCTCGAGCATCCCGAGGCGGCTCGCGCCGGTGCAGTCGAGGGCGCCGCCACGCACCAGGCTCTCCAGGGCGCGCTTGTTGACCTGCGCCTGGTCGACCCGCCGGCAGAAGTCCCAGAGCGACTCGAAGGGGCCGCCGGAGTCGCGCGCCGCGACGATCGCGGCGACCGCGTTCTCGCCGACGCCCTTGGTCGCCGTCAGGCCGAAGCGGATCTCCTTCTCGCCGGTGACGGCGAAGTCGGAGCGGCTCACGTTGACGTCGGGCGGGAGCACCTGCAGCCCCATGTCGGTGCACGCCGCGACGTAGAACGGCACGCGGTCCTTCGTGTCCATCACGGAGCTGAGCAGCGACGCCATGTACTCGGCGGGGTACTTCGCCTTGAGGTACGCCGTCCGGTACGCGAGGAGCGCGTAGCAGGCGGCGTGGCTCTTGTTGAAGGAGTAGTCGCCGGCGGCCTCGCACAGGCCCCAGAGGCTCTGCGCGACGGGCTTCGCGGTGCCGCTCTCGATGCAGCCCGCGATGAACTCGTCCTTCAGCGAGGCCATCAGGACCTTGTCCTTCTTGCCCACCGCCTTCCGCAGGTCGTCCGCGCGCGACGGCGAGAACCCGGCGAGCTGCCGGGAGATCGCCATCAGCTGCTCCTGGTACACCGCGACCCCGTAGGTGGGGCCGGTGATCGACTCGAGGCGCGGGTCCTCGAACGTGACGCGGGTGGGGTCGCGCTTGTTGCGCGCGTAGGTGCTGATGAACGCCATCGGGCCCGGGCGGTAGAGGGCCACGAGGGCGATGAGGTCGGCGAACTCGGTGGGGCGCACCTCGCGCAGCGCCTCGCGCATGCCGCTCGACTCGAACTGGAACACGCCGATCGCGTCGCCGCGGGCGAGCATCGCGTACGTGTCGGGGTCGTCGAGGGGGACGGTGTCGATGTCGAGCACGACGCCGCTGCGGTCCTCGATCAGCTCCAGGGCGCCCTGGATGACGTCGAGGTTCCGCAGGCCCAGGAAGTCCATCTTCAGCAGGCCGAGCGCCTCGACGTCGTGGTCGGGGACCTGGGTGACGACGTTGCCCTCGTCGTCGAGGCGGACCGGCAGGTAGTCGGTGACGTCGCCGGGGGCGATCACGACGCCGGCGGCGTGGACGCCCTCGTTGCGGACGAGCCCCTCGAGGGGACGCGCCGTGTCGATGATCTGCTTGGTGATCGGGTCGGCGTCGTACGCCTGGGCGAGTTCCGAACCGGGCGCCATCGCCTGCTCGAGCTTGATGCCGATCGGGCGCTCCGGCACGAGCTTCGCGATGCGGTCGACCTGCCCGTAGGTGTGGCCGAGCACGCGGCCCGAGTCGCGCACCACCGCGCGGGCGAGGAGCTTGCCGAAGGTGCCGATGCGCGCCACCGCCGCGGAGCCGTACTTCTGGGTGACGTACTGCACCACCCGGTCGCGGCCCGCCACCGAGAAGTCGGTGTCGATGTCGGGCATGGACTTGCGGCCCGGGTTCAGGAACCGCTCGAAGAGGAGGTCGTGGGCGAGCGGATCGAGGTCGGTGATGCGCAGCGAATACGCGACGAGGGAGCCGGCGGCCGAGCCACGGCCCGGGCCCACGCCGACGCCGTTCTCGCGCGCCCACCGCATGTAGTCCCACACGATCAGGAAGTACGACGCGAAGCCCATCTCCGCGATGACCGACAACTCGAAGCGCAGGCGCTCCTCGGCGGCGGGCGGCCACCCGCCGGGGTAGCGGCGGTCGAGGCCCTCGCGGCAGAGGCGCTCCAGGTAGACGCCGGGGTCCTCGCCGCCCGGCACGGGGAAGCGCGGGAGCTTGATGTCCCCGAGCGGCAGCGTCAGGGCCTTGCACCGCTCCGCGATCTCCACCGACACGGGGAGCGCGTCCACGAAGTCGGGGAGGGCCTGCGCCATCTCCGCGGCGGTCTTGAGGTAGAACTCCTTCGTGCCGAAGCGGAAGCGCTTCGGGTTGCTCAGCACGTCCCGCGTCTGGATGGCGAGCAGCGCCTCGTGGGAGTCGGCGTCCTCGCGGCACGGGTAGTGGGCGTCGCACGTGGCGACCATCGGGATGCCCGCGTCGAGCGCGATGCGCTTGAGGTGCTGGTTGATCCCGGTCTGCACGTCGAGGCCGGCGTGCTGGATCTCGACGTAGACGTCGTCGCGGCCGAAGATGCCCTGGAGCGCGTCGAGTTCCGCGCGCGCGCCCATGAGGTCCTCGCGCTCGAGGCTCTGGCAGACGACGCCCGACAGGCACCCCGAGAGGGCGATGATCCCGTCGGAGTGGCGCTCCATCAGCTCGTGCGAGATGCGCGGCTTGCGGTGGTAGCCCTCGAGGTAGCCGGCCGAGCAGAGCTTGATGAGGTTGTAGTAGCCCTCGGTGGTCTCGGCGAGCAGCGTCAGGTGGTTGCGGCGCTCCTTGCTCGGGCGCTCGCGGTGGTCCGGGACCACGTACGCCTCGAGCCCGACGACCGGCGTGATGCCCTTCTTCGTCGCCTGCCGGTAGAGCTCGACGGCGCCGCTCATGACCCCGTGGTCGGTGAGCGCGACGGCGCTCTGGCCCATCTCCTCGACCCGCGCCAGGAGGCGCTCGATCTTGCACGCCCCGTCGAGGACGGAGTAGTCCGAGTGGACGTGGAGGTGGACGAAGTCGGGGGCGGATGCGGGCATGGCGCGGACCCAGGTTCGCACATGCGCTCGGACGACGCCGGGGCCCCACGTCACCCCGTCCACGCTGTATGCGGGGTTCTCCGGCGGCCCGCGGCACCACCCCTGGTGGAGCCGGGTCCGCCCCGGTCCGGGACCCCGTCTCACCAGGCGGTCCCGCGCTTTCGCCGCGAGTGACGGCGGGCGTAGCGTCGCGCCACACCCATCCGCTCACGCGGGAGGAGGACGCGATGATCAGCACCGACACGATCGCCCTCGCCGCCACCGGGATCGAGGCGTTCAACGTCGCCGACTGGGACACGATGCGGGACGTCTGCCGCCCCGACGTCGTCTACACGGAGACCGGCACGGGCCGGCGGCTGGAGGGCATCGAGGCGTGCCTGGACGCCTGGAGGGAGTGGCGCGACGCGATGCCCGACGTCACCGGCACGATCGGGCGCGCCCTCGCCGAGGGCGACCTGGTCGCGATGGAGATCACCTGGCGGGGGACCCACGACGGACCCCTCATGAGCCCCCAGGGGGCCCTGCCCGCCACCGGGAGCCCCGTGACCCTGTCCGCGACCCAGTGGCAGACCCACCGCGACGGCCGGATCGCGACGATCGACCACCACCTCGACATCCTCGCGCTGCTGGCGCAGATCGGGGCGATGGACTCCTGAGCCGCCGACCGGGGGACCGCGGGTGCCGCGCACCGGCCCGTCCCCGCGCGGGGACGGGCCGGTGCGGGGTCTAGCTGCGGGGGGTCTCCCGCGCCTCGGCGAGCAGGACGCCCCAGGGCCCGCCCAGGGCGAGGTGGCGGCCGTCGGCGGACCACGCCGCCGCGCGTGCTCCGCGCACCCAGCGGACGAGGGTGCCGTCGGAGCGGCGCACCAGCGCGACGACGTCGTTGCGGCCCTCCCGGGTGTGCACCGCGACGACCTCCCCTCCGGGGGCGACCGCGATCGCGTCGACCTCGTGGAGGGGCTCCCCGGGGGTGACGGGGTCGGGCAGGGCGGCGGCCGGGTCCTCCGGCGGACGCTCCTCGACGTGCAGGCCGAGCTCGGGGACGTTCCAGGCGCGCACCACGTAGGGGCTGACGCCCCGCAGGCGGCCGTCGTCGTCAAACGACAGCGCGAACGCGGGCTCGCGCGCGGCCGCGACGATGCTGATGCGGCCGACGCCCGCGATGGGGGCGCCGTCCTCGAGGCCGACGAGCTCGAGCGCGGTGTCCGGCGCGGGCGACAGCATCAGCCCCATCGGGGGCTGCGGGCGGCGGCGGCCGGGACGGCCGGCGCGCGCGAAGACCATGCTCACCACGCTCCACGGTCCGGGGTCGTCCGCGAGTACCGTGGGGGGTCCCAGGGGCTTCGTGCTCATCGATCCTCCTCGGGTGGTGTGAGCCATGCGCAGCCCCAGTCGCCGGCGACCGCGAGGGTGCCGGGCTCGGGGGCGGGGGCGACGACGCGGGCACCCTCGATGCGGCGCACCTGCGCGCCGTCGGCGGCGTCGGCGAGGACGGCCACGGGGTCGGGGCCGTCGGGGGTCCCCAGCGCGACGAGCGCGCCGTCCGGCGACAGGGCGATGGCGCCGGCGGCGGGGAGTGGTGCGGCCCAGGTGGCGACCGGCGCGTCCGCCCCGACGTCCCAGACCGTCACGGTGCCGTCGACGTGCAGCGCGGCGAGGCGCGGCGCCGACGCGGCGGCGGCCAGCTCCCGCACGGCGGGCCCGTCGCCGGGCGCCGTGCCGGGAGGCCCGACGCGGCCGCCGAGGGCGACCTGCAGGCTCCCGTCGGATGCGTACGCGAGGGCCTCGGCGCCGCCCTGGTGCGTGGCGACGGGCGCCTCGGCCCCGAGGTCGTGCTCCTCGATCGCGCCGCCGGCGGCGGCGGCGAGGCGGCGGCCGTCGGCGCGGATCGCGACCGGCCCGGGCCCGAGGTCGGCGGCGACGTCACCGAGGCTCGGGAGCACCACGGCGCGCCAGCCGTCGTCGGCGTGCAGGAGGCCGGCGTTCGCACCGGGGGCCCCGACCGCGAGGTCGAGGCCGGGCGGCCGCCGGTCGTGGATGACGTGCATCCGGGGTGCGGCGATGCTGAACGCGACGCCGGCGCCGGAGGCGAGTACCAGCTTGCCCTCGGCGACGACGCTCGCCCGGCGGGCGCCGGTCGGCGCGGCGGCCATCGCCCGCAGGACCGCGCCCGGCGAGGCGGATGCGTCGGCGGGCGGCTGCAGTGGCGCGAACCGCAGGCCGCGCGGCCCGCGCTCGACGCGGCAGAACGGGGGGACGCCGGCCGGGTCGACCGGCAGCATCGGGGGTCCGCCGCGCCTCATCCGAGGTCACGCTCCTGGGCGATCCGGTACGCCATGCGGCTCTGCAGCGAGAAGAGCTCGATGAAGCCCGGCGCCGCGCCCTGGGAGAAGGAGGCGTCGGCGTTGAACGTGGCGAGGCTGCGGTCGTAGATCGCGTTCGGCGAGCTGCGGGTCACGGCCGTCGCGGACCCCTTGTAGAGCCGCATCGTGATGACGCCCTCCACCTTGCGGTTGACCCGCTCCATGAACGCGTTGATGTCGTCGAGCAGCGGCTCGTACCAGAGCCCCTCGTAGGCGAGCTGCGCCCAGAGGGCGTCGAGCGTCGGCTTCAGGTGGTTCTCGCGGCCCGTGCAGACGAGCTTCTCCAGCTCGCGGTGGGCGTCGAGGATCACCGTGGCGGCGGGGACCTCGTAGAGGTCGCGCACCTTCAGGCCGACGACGCGGTCCTCGATGTGGTCGAGGATGCCGACGCCGTTGCGGCAGGCGACCTCCGCGACGCGGCGGATCAGCTCGACCAGCGGCAGCTCCTCGTCGTCGAGGCTGACGGGCAGGCCGTCGCGGAACCCGATCCGGATGTCCTCCGGGCGGTCCGGGGCGAGGGTCGGGTGGGTGACGAGCTGGAAGACGTCGTCGGGCGGCGGCTGGTCGAGGTCCTCGATGACGCCGCCCTCGCTGCTGCGGCCCCAGAGGTTGTCGTCGATCGAGTACGGGCGCTCCACCGACGACGAGATCGGGATGCCGTGCTCGATGGCGTAGGCGATCTCCTCGTCGCGGCCCATCTGCCACTCGCGGACGGGCGCGATCACCTTGAGGTCGGGCGCGAGGGTGGCGATGGTCGCCTCGATGCGCACCTGGTCGTTGCCCTTGCCGGTGCAGCCGTGGGCGATCGTGTCGGCCGAGTGCTCGCGGGCGGCGTCGCACGCCAGCTTCGCGAGGAGCGGGCGCCCCAGCGACGTGAACAGCGGGTACCCGCCCTGGTAGCGGGCGTTCGCGCGGATGGCGGGCGCCACGTAGTCGCGGGCGAACTCCTCCCGCGCGTCGACGACGAGGCTCTCCACGGCCCCGAGGTCGAGGGCCTTCTGCCGGACGGCGTCGAAGTCGTCGGCGGGCTGCCCGAGGTCGATGCAGAGGGCGATCACCTCGGCGTCGTACTCGTCCTGGATCCACTTCAGCATCACCGAGGTGTCGAGCCCACCCGAGTAGAGCAGCACGACGCGGTGGACCTCGTGGGGCTGCGCGAGGTAACCCGCGACGGGCGGGGTGGGACGGTGCTCGGGCACGGCGTGGCCTCCGGGTGGTGTGGGCGGCGTGGAAGTCTAGAGCAGGCCGGGGCGGCGGCCCGCGCGGGCGCCCTCCCGTGACCGCCCGGGCCGGGCGCCCCGACGACCGTGGGGGTGCCGCCGGCCGATGACGGGACCGACGGGGGTGCCCGGGGGGTCGAGTGCTGTCGTATACCGCCGATAAGGTTCCAATGAACGCCTCCTCACAGCAGGTGCTCCGTGACCCGATGACGCACGGCGTCCACTCCAGCCTCCGGGTGCCGGCCGACCTCACGGTCGTCGGCTTCGTCCGCTCCGCGTTCGCGTGCGTCCTCACGCGGGAGGGGTGGCCCACCGAGGGCGCCGGCCGCGTGCTGCTCGCCTCCACGGAGGCCATGACCAACGCGATCGAGCACGGCTCGCCGCTCGGCGGCGCGATCGGGGTCGAGATCTCCGTGACGCACGACGCGACGCGCATCGCCGTCTCCGACGAGGGTCGCCCCGGCGCGACCACGCCGCGGCTGCCCGCCTCCCCTCCCCCGCCGACGAGCCCCCGCGGCCGCGGGCTGCTGATCATCAGCCGCCTGGCCGACGAGGTCGCCGTCACGGCCGAGGGCGACGGCACGTTGGTGACCGCGACGTTCCTCCGGGAGCGCCGGTCCGCCACCCGCGCCACGCGCCGGGCCGCCTAGCCACCACCCCCCGGGGCCCCTCACAGGGTCCTCATCGACGGCTCCCCGCGGCCTCCGATGCGGCGCCGCTTGCATCGGTGTCTCCGAACGTCGACCGAAGGGGACACCATGGGGATCACGACCGGCAGGACCGTGACGGCGGCCATCGCCGCGCTCGCGCTGGTGGCGGGTGGCGCCACCGCCGTGGCCGCCACGAACGACGGCGGCGGCACCGCCACGACCCCGGCGGCGGCGGCCGCGGCCGCCGAATCGGGCGCCGCGACCGCGGCCACGACCCCGACGACGCCGGACGCCCCCGCCACCCCGGGCGACGGCACCGGCACCGCACCCGCCCCCGGGGCCGGCCGGGGGGACTGCCCGTAGGACGGCCCGGGCGCGGCGGCGACCCCGCCGCGCCCCCCGTCCCCCCGACCACCCCGGGGTGCGCGAGCGCGCGGAGTGCGGTTATCCTGGCGCCCGCACACGATCGGGGAGGCGTCGATGACAGAGGTGACCCCGCCGTCCGCGGACGGCGCCGGGCCGCGCGAGGGCCTCGCGGTCTCGGCGCGCGGCCTGACGAAGCGCTACGGCAGCGGGGACGCCGAGGTCCACGCCCTCCGCGGTGTCTCGGTCGACTTCCCGAAGGGCCAGTTCGCCGCGATCATGGGGCCATCCGGCTCCGGCAAGTCGACGCTGATGAACATCCTCGCGGGGCTCGACACGCCCACCGAGGGCAGCGTGATGATCGACGGCACCGAGATCACGACCCTCAAGGACAAGCAGCTGACGCTGCTGCGCCGCGAGAAGGTCGGGTTCGTCTTCCAGTTCTTCAACCTGCTGCCGATGCTGACGGCCGAGGAGAACCTGGAGCTGCCGATGGCGATCGCGGGGCGCAAGATCGACCCGGCGTGGGAGAAGGAGCTGGTGAGCGCCGTCGGCCTGGACGACCGCCGGCGCCACCGCCCGTCGGAGCTGTCCGGCGGCCAGCAGCAGCGGGTCGCGCTGGCGCGTGGGCTCATCTCCCGCCCCGCGGTGCTGTTCGCCGACGAGCCCACCGGCAACCTCGACTCCTCGACGTCGGAGGAGATGCTGCGCCTGCTGCGGCGGTCCGTCGACGAGTTCGGCCAGACGATCGTGATGGTCACCCACGACGGCCGCGCCGCGACGTTCGCCGACCGCGTGCTGTTCCTGCGCGACGGCGAGATCGTCGAGGACCGCGGGCACCTCGAGGCCGACGCGGTGTACGACGTCGTGAAGTCGCTCGAGTAGGGACCGGCCGTGCTCCGCCTGATCGTCCGCGGGATCCTCGCCCGCAAGCTGCGCACCGCGCTGACCTCGGTGGCGATCGTCCTCGGCGTCGCGATGGTCGCGGGGACCTTCATCCTCACCGACCAGATCAACACCGCGTTCGACGACATCTTCGAGACCGGCAACTCGAAGATCGACGCGGTGGTGTCGCGGCAGACGGAGTTCGACTCGTTCGACGACCCGGCGCCGCCGATGCCGGAGTCGGTCGTCGACCGCGTCGCCGGGGTGGACGGCGTCGCCCTCGCCGAGGGCCAGGTGAGCGCCCAGGGCCAGCTCGTCGTGGACGGCGACGTCGTGTCGTCGCAGGGCGGGGCGCCGGCGATCGTCGTCTCGAACGTCTCCCCCGAGATCAACCCGAGCGTGGCGATCGAGGGCCGCCTCCCCGAGAACCCGGGGGAGGTCGCCGTCATCAAGGACGTGTTCGACCGCGAGGACCTGCAGGTCGGGCAGGCGGTCGGCCTCGCCACGGCGGTCGGCACGCAACCGGTGACGCTCGTCGGCACGTTCCGGTACGGCGACGTGGAGTCGATCGGCGGCGCGACCGTCGTGCTGGTGACGCTGGGCGACGCGCAACGGTGGTTCGACCGCGACGGCCAGGTCACGAACGTCTTCGCGACGGCGGACCCGGGCATCGGCGAGAACGACCTCGCGAACCGGATCCGGGCGGTCCTGCCGGCGGACCTGGAGGTCGAGACGGCCGCCGAGAACGCCCAGGCGCAGAGCGACGACATCTCCGGTGAGATCTCCGGCTTCCTGACGCCCGCCCTGCTGGCGTTCGCGGGCGTGGCGCTGTTCGTCGGCGCGTTCATCATCTTCAACACGTTCTCCATCACGGTCGCCCAGCGGGTGCGGGAGTTCGGGATGATCCGGACGCTCGGCGCGAGCCGGGGCCAGGTGATGCGGAACGTGGTGGGCGAGGCGTTGCTGATCGGGATCGTGGCGTCGCTCGTCGGTCTCGCCGCGGGCGTCGGGATCGCGTGGGGCATCCTCGCGCTGTTCGACGCGATCGGCTTCGGGCTGCCGGCCGCGGGCATCGAGGTGGCGCCGCGGACGATCGTCGCCGCCCTGCTCGTCGGCGTGGTGGTGACGGTGGTCGCCGCGGTGGGTCCGGCGTTGCGCGCGACGCGGGTGCCGCCGATCGCGGCGGTGCAGGAGGGCGCCGGCCTGCCGCCGGGGCGCTTCTCGAAGTACACCCCGTACCTGGCGGGTGTGCTCCTCGCAGCGGGGATCGCGCTGTTCGTCTACGGCCTCGCCGGCGGGCTCGGTGCGACGGAGGCGCTGCAGGTGCTGGGGCTGGGCGCGGTGCTCGTGTTCCTCGGGGTCGGTGCGCTGGCGCGCTTCATCGTGCGGCCCCTCGCCCGGGCGATCGGCGCCCCGATCGAGGCCCTCGCGGGCACCACGGGGCGGCTGGCGCGCGCGAACGCGACCCGCAACACGGCGCGGACGGCGGCGACGGCGGCGGCGTTGATGATCGGCGTCGGCCTGGTCGCGTTCGTCGCGATCTTCGCGGCGGGCCTGAAGGACTCGTTCACGGGGGCGATCGACCGCACCCTCCAGGGCGACCTGATCCTCCAGACCGACAACTTCACGGCGTTCCCGGCCGCGGCGGAGCAGGTGGTGGATTCGACGCCGGGGGTGCGGGCCTCCCAGTTCCTCCGGTTCCCCGAGATCCGGACGGACCCGGGTGGCAGCCAGTTCCTCAACACCATCGACCCGGCGACAGCGTCGGAGGTGTTCGACTTCGACTGGCGCGGCGACGCCTCGGACGCGCTGTTCGCCCGCCTCGGGCGGGATGGCGCGCTGATCGAGACGAACCTCGCGGACTCGACGGGGTTGAACACGGGTGACCGGTTCACGGTGACGACGAACCGCGGCGAGTCGGCGCAGTTCACGGTGCTCGGCGAGTACCGCGACCCGGTCCTGTTCACGGGCATCACGGTGTCGTCGGAGGCCGCGGACGCGCTCGACGTGCCCCCGGACCCGTCCGTCGGCGTGGTCCTCCTCGACGAGGGCGCGGACGTCGCCGCGATCCAGCGGCAGCTGACGGAGCGCATGGACGCCGACTTCCCCACCGTGAACGTGCAGTCGAACGCGGAGTTCAAGGAGGAGTTCGAGGGCCAGATCGACCAGCTCCTCGCCCTCCTCTACGCGCTCCTCGCGATCTCCCTGATCATCTCCCTGTTCGGCATCGTCAACGCCCTCGTCCTCAGCATCTACGAGCGGACCCGCGAGATCGGGATGCTCCGGGCGATCGGCACGACGCGGCGCCAGATGCGGGCGATGGTGCGGTACGAGAGCATCATCACCGCCGTCATCGGCGGCGTCCTCGGGATCCTCATCGGGATCCTGTTCGCGTGGGTCCTGACGCAGGGCCTCGCCGACCAGGGGATCGAGTTCGCCCTCCCCGTCGGGACCCTGATCATCTTCCTCGTACTCGCGATCGTCGCCGGCGTCCTCGCCGCCGTCCTCCCCGCCCGCCGCGCCGCACGCCTCAAGCCCCTGGACGCCCTCCACTTCGAGTAGTCCGGAGGGCCGGGGGGGACGGGCCTGACGGCGCGGGCGCGTCGAGGTCCAATTGGACCTCGGTGTCGCGGCCAAGTGGACCACGGGGGTCAGGTCCAAGTGGACCATGGGGTCGCGGCCAAATAGATCCCCGCGACGCACCAGGCCCGTCGACGCCTCTCCCGGCGTTCCCTGCAGCCCTTGACTCCACTCGGGGAGGCGCTGGCCGAGACGGTCACGGTCCAAGTGGACCACGAGGTCAGGTCCAAGTGGACCTCCGGGTCAGGTCCAAGTGGACCACGGGGTCGCGGCCAAATGGACCAGGGGTCGCGGCCAAGTGGACCCCCACGACACATCAAGCCCATCTGACGCCTCCCCCGGCGTTCCCGGCAGCCCTTCACCCCACCTGTGGAGGAGCCGGCCCAGAAGGTCACGGCCGATTGGGCCTCGGGGTCGCGGCCAAGTGGACCACGGGGTCAGGTCCAAATGGACCTCGGGGTCACGGCCAAATGGACCACGGCCACACCCCAGGCCCTCGACACCGCCCCGCCGGCGTTCCCTGCAGCCCCTCACCCCACCCGTGGAGGCCCCCCCCCGGAACGGTCGCGGCCAAATGGACCTCGACGCATCGGCCAATCGACCGACGACGGCGGCACGGTCTGGCCCGCTTTGATCGAATCCCGCCCGACACACCCCGGGGTCAGAGGGCGGTGAGGACCCTCCGGAGGGTGACGGTGAGGGCGTCGAGGTCGTCGCCGTCGATGACGAGCGGGGGGAGCATCCGGATCGTCCGGGCCGACGTGTTGTTCACGAGGTAGCCCTCGGCGAGCATCGACTCCACCACCTCGGCGGCGCGGGGGAGGGGCAGGTCCACGGCCGTCATCAGGCCACGTCCCCGCGCCTCGGTCGCGAGGCCGTCCGTGACGAGCCCCTCGAGGTCGGCGAGGAGGGCGGCGCCCTTCACCCGCACCGACTGCTGCAGGTCGGCGTCGGCGAGGACGGCGCACGAGGCGAGGGCCGCGGCGCACGCGAGGGGCCCCCCGGCGAAGGTGGAGCCGTGGTCCCCCGGCTGCAGGACCGCGTCGAACTCCGGGCGGGCGGTGACCGCCCCGATGGGGACGCCGCCCCCGAGGCTCTTCGCGAGGCACATCACGTCCGGGACGATCCCGATGTCCTGGAACGCGAACAGCGGGCCCGTCCGCGACAGCCCCGTCTGGATCTCGTCGATGACGAGCAGGGCCCCGTGGCGGTCCGCCAGCTCCCGCGCCAGCCGGATCATCTCGAGGGGGACGGGGTGGACGCCGCACTCGCCCTGCACGATCTCCAGCACGATCGCGCACGTCCGGTCCCCCACCGCCGCCTCGAGCCCGGCGGGGTCGTCGCGGTCCACGTGCCGCACCCCCGGCACCAGCGGCGCGAACGGCTCCTGCTTCGACGGCTGCCCCGTCATCGACAGCGCCCCGTACGTCCGCCCGTGGAACCCGTCGACGAGCGCCACCACCTCCGTGCGCCCCGGGCCGCCGTGCTTGCGGGCGAGCTTCAACGCCGCCTCGCTCGCCTCCGCGCCGGAGTTGCAGAAGAACGACCGGCCGCCGAGGGCGTGGTCGCGGATCCACTCCGCCAACGCCACCATCGGCTCGGTGTAGTAGAGGTTCGAGACGTTGATGAGGCGCCCCGCCTGCTCCGCGATCGCCGACACCACCGCCGGGTGGCAGTGGCCGACGTTGTTCATCGAGATGCCGGCCATGCAGTCCACGTACCGGCGGCCGTCGGCGTCCCACAACGACGCGCCCTCGCCCCGCACGAACGCGACGTGTTGACGCCGGTACGTCGGCATCACCGCCGCCGCCTCGCGCTGGACCAGGGTCTCGTCGATCACGCCGTCACCTTCGTCCCGATCCCCGTCTCCGTGAAGATCTCGACGAGCACCGAATGGGGCACGCGTCCGTCCACCACGTGGGCGGCGCCGACCCCCGACTCGAGGGCGTCGGACACCGCGGCGAGCTTCGGGATCATCCCCGCGCCGATCGACCCGGAGGCCATCAGGTCGCGGAGGTCGTCGAGGCGGCACTCGCTGATCAGGCTCGCCGGGTCGCGGACGTCCCGGAAGATGCCCTCCACGTCGGTGAGGAAGATCGCCTTCCGCGCGCCCAACGCCGCCGCCAGCCGCCCGGCGACCGTGTCCGCGTTGATGTTGTAGCTCTGGCCATCCTTGTCGACGCCGACCGACGCCACCACCGGCACGAAGTCGCGGAGCCGCTCCAGCACGTGGGGGTCGATCGCCGCGACCCGCCCCACGAACCCGAGGTCCGCGTCCGGGCTCGACGCCTTCTCCGCCAGGATGAGGCCGCCGTCGTCGCCCGCCAGGCCGACGGCCGGGGCGCCCGCGACGTGGAGCTGGGCGACGATCTCCTTGTTGATCTTGCCGACGAGGACCATCTTCACCAGCTCCATCGTCGGCGCGTCGGTGACCCGCAGCCCCTGGACGAACCGGACCTCCAGGCCGAGGCGGTCCGAGTAGCGCGAGATGTCGGGGCCGCCGCCGTGGACGATCACGGGGTTCATGCCGACGAGCTTCAGCAGCGCCACGTCACGCGCGAACGACGCCTTCAGCTCCGGCGTCGTCATCGCGGCGCCGCCGTACTTGATCACGATCGTCGCGCCCGCGAACTCCCGGATGTACGGGAGCGCCTCGAGCAGCACCTCGACGCGCGGCTCGAGGTCGGCGCGCGAGCGGTCGGTGCTGGGGGGCGTGTTCTCGGCCATCGGCGCGTGATGCTGACACACCGGGCGGCCGTCGGGGGCGGCGGATTGGCGGGATCCGTCACGTGGAGGACGCCCGGCCCGCCGTCTGGCAGCGTTGGGCCCATCGGCCACCACCACGACCACCACGGGCACGACCACGGCCACGCCGACCGGTCGCGCGACGCGCGCGCCCTCGGGCTCGTCCTCGCGCTGACCGCCGGGTTCGCGGTGCTCGAGGTCGTCGGCGGCCTCATCTCCGGCAGCGTCGCCCTCATCGCCGACGCCGCGCACATGGCGTCCGACGCCGGGTCCCTCGCCCTCGCCCTCGGGGCCGTGTGGCTCGCGCGCCGGCCGCCGACGGCCCGCATGAGCTTCGGCTGGCGGCGCGCCGAGATCCTCGCCGCCCTCGCCAACGGCGTCGCCCTCGTCGCCGTCGGGTTCTGGGTCGTCGTCGAGTCCGCGAGCCGCCTCGGCGACCCGCCCGCCATCGACGCCGTCCCTACCCTCTGGATCGGCGCCGCCGGCCTCGTCGTCAACGTCGTCGGCGCGACCATCCTCTTCCGCTCCGGCGGCGGCAGCCTCAACGTGCGCGCCGCCCTGCTGCACGTCCTCGCCGACCTCCTCGGCTCCGTCGGGGTCGTCGTCGCCGCCCTCCTCGTCCTGGGACCGGGGTGGGAGATCGCCGACCCCGTCGCCGGCCTCGTCATCGGTGCGCTCGTGCTGCTCGGGTCGTGGCGGGTGCTGCGGGAGTCGCTCGCCGTGCTGCTGGAGGCCGCGCCCGAGGGACTCGACGTCGACGAGATCGGCCGGGCGATGGCCGCCGCGCCGGGGGTGCGGGAGGTGCACGACCTCCACGTGTGGACGATCACCTCCGGCTTCCCCGCCCTCAGCGCCCACGTCCTCGTCGAGCACGCCGAGGACTGCCACGCCCGGCGGCGCGAGCTCGCGGCGATGCTGGAGGCCGACTTCCACATCCACCACACCACCCTCCAGGTGGAGCACAGCCACGACGAGGCCCGACTCCACGGGGTGCGCCGCACGACCTGAGCGCCGGAGACCCGCGTGATCCCGGTGATCCAGTCACGACTGCTTTGCGTAGTTAGCCATGGCTAGCTACCTTCATCAGTCGTCGCTTGTCCACCTGGAGGCCGCATGACACCCGCCCGGGACATCCCCGCGCTCGAGATCTCCCACCTGACCGTGTCCTACGGGGCGCGCCCGGTGTTGTGGGACGTCGACGCCGCGTTCCCGGCAGGCGCCATGTCAGCGATCGTCGGGCCGAACGGCTCCGGCAAGTCGACCCTCCTGCGGGCGGCGCTCGGGCTCGTCCCCGCCGACGCCGGACGGGCGACCATCCTCGGCCACCCGGCCCGCGAGGCGATGCGCCGCGTGGCGTACGTGCCACAGCGCGAGGCCGTGGACTGGGACTTCCCGATCACGGTCCGGGAGGTCGTCGAGATGGGCCGCTACCCCGCGGCGGGCTGGATCCGCCGCCTGCGCCGCGAGGACCGCGGCATCGTCGACGCGGCCCTGGAGCGGACGGGCATGACCGGGTTCGCGCGGCGTCAGATCGGCCAGCTCTCCGGCGGCCAGCGGCAGCGCGTCTTCGTGGCCCGGGCCCTCGCCCAGCAGGCCGAGCTGCTGGTGCTCGACGAGCCGTTCGCCGGCATCGACGCCCGCACCGAGGCCGCCCTCCTCGGCCTGCTCGCCGAGCTGCGCGACCGGGAGGGACGCTCGATCGTGATGGTCCACCACGACCTGCAGACCGTCCGCGACGTCGTCGACCACGTGCTGCTGCTCAACGTCCGGGCGATCGCGAGCGGCCCGACGGCCGAGATCATGACGCCCGAGAACCTGCGCCGCGCCTACGGCGGAGGCGACCCGTCGGAGGACGCGCGCGAGGCCGAGGGGGCGCCGTGGGCGCGGTGATCGACCTCATCCCCCTCCCCTACACCGACGCCGTCGTCGTGCTCGGCGCGATGGTGCTGGGGATCGCGGCGGGCGTGCTCGGCGCGTTCGCCGTGCTGCCCCAGCGGAGCCTCGTCGGCGACGCCCTCGCCCACTCCGCCCTGCCGGGCGTCGCCGTCGCGTTCCTCGTGA
The DNA here is from genome assembly GCF_018141545.1 of Miltoncostaea oceani. Classification (GTDB taxonomy): domain Bacteria; phylum Actinomycetota; class Thermoleophilia; order Miltoncostaeales; family Miltoncostaeaceae; genus Miltoncostaea; species Miltoncostaea oceani. Next base: position 2,564,383 of record NZ_CP064356.1, read on the forward strand.
CGGGCGCGAAGGACCCGGCGTCGCTGCTGGTCGGCGCCGCCATCGCCGGGATGATCGGGGCGTTGATGATGGTGGGCATCGAGCGCACCAGCCGCATCCGCCCGGACGCCGCGATCGGCGTGGTGCTGTCGAGCTTCTTCTCCCTCGGCGTGGTGCTCCTCACCTACATCAGCGGGACCGGCAACGCCCAGCAGGCCGGCCTCGAGACGTACCTGTTCGGCCAGGCCGCCGGCCTCCTCGAGCGCGACGTCGCCGTCATGGCGGGCCTCGCCGCGGCGGCGGTCGCCTGCGTCGCGATCGCGTTCCGCCCCCTCAAGGTGTCCGTCTTCGACCGCGACTTCGCGGCGTCGGTCGGGCTCCCCGTCCGGCTGCTGGAGCTGGGCACCACCGCCCTGCTCGTCGTCGCGATCGTCATCGGCCTGCGCGCCGTCGGCGCGATCCTGATGGTCGCGATGCTGATCGTCCCGACCGTCGCGGCCCGGCAGTTCACCCACCGCCTCGCGCTGCTGCTGCCCCTGGCCGGCGCCATCGGCGCCGGCGTCGGCATCACCGGCGCCCTGCTCTCCTCCCGGGCCGAGGTCCCGACCGGACCGGTGATCGTCCTGACGGGCACCGTCGTCGTGCTCGCCGCGGTGCTGCTGGCGCCGGGCCGGGGCGTGCTCTGGCAGGGGGCGCGGCGCCGTGGCGAGCGTCGCGCGGCCCGCAGCGCGGGCGTGCTCGTGGACCTGGAGACCGCCGTCCACGCGGGGGCGCCGCCCACCCTCGACGAGCTCGCGATGTCGGGCGCGCGACCGCGCCGCGAGGTGCGCCGCGGCGTGCGCGACCTCGACCGGGCGGGGCTGATCGAGCGTGACGGGGACCGCCTGCGCCTCAGCGAGGCCGGCGCCGCCGCCGCACACGCCGCGCTGGAGGGGCGCCGCCTGTGGTCGGCGTGGCTCGAGCACGGATGGCGCCTCGGGCTGCCGGACGCCCGCGAGCCCGACCCGCGCGACCTGCGCGGCTCCCTCGGCGACGAGATGACCGACCGCCTGCTGACGTTGGCCGGGGAGGGCGCGCGATGAGCGACGCCATGGCGATCGTCCTGACGGCGGGCCTGACGGCCACCGCCTGCTGCCTGCTCGGGCCGTTCCTCGTGCTCCGGCGCGTCGCCCTGATGGGCGACGCCGTCAGCCACGCGGTGCTGCCCGGCATCGTCGCCGCCTTCCTGATCTTCCAGACCCGGGCGCCGCTCGTGGTCGTCGTCGGCGCCGCGGTGTTCGCCATCGTGTGCGTCCTCGCGATCGAGGCCCTCCGCGGGACCGGCCTGGTCGCGAGCGACGCCGCGATCGGCCTCGTCTTCCCGGCGCTGTTCGCCCTCGGGGTCCTCGGCATCCACCGCTACGCCGACGACATCCACCTCGACCTCGACTCCACGATCTACGGGGAGATCGCGTTCACTCCGTTCCGGACCATGGAGATCGGCGGGGTGCCGTTCGTGCGCTCCGTCGTCGTGATGGGCGTCGTCGCGGCGGTCAACCTGCTCCTCGTCTCCGTGCTGTGGAAGGAGCTCAAGGTCACGAGCTTCGACCCCGAGTTCGCGCGCACCATCCGGGTGTCGCCGCGCCTGCTGTCGCGCCTGCTGCTGATCGCAGTGGCGATCACGGCGGTGACGGCCTTCGAGTCGGTCGGGGCGATCCTCGTCGTGACGCTCCTGATCGTGCCGGCGGCGGCCGCGTACCTGCTGACGGACCGGTTGGTGGCCATGGTCGCGATCAGCGTCGCGATCGGCTGGATCAGCGCCGTCGGCGGCTACGCCGGCGCGATCCGGATCGACGCGTCCATCGCCGGGGCGATGGGGCTGTGCGCCGCGGCCCTGTTCGCCGTCGCTTTGATCGGCTCGCCGCGGTACGGGCTCGTGGCCCGCGCCGTGCGCCGCTCGCGCCGGCGTCGCGCGATCGCCGCCGCCCTCGCGGCGGGTCCCGAGGGGTCGCCGGCGTGAGCGCGGTCGCGCGCCGGGCCCTCGCGGTCGTCGTCCTCCTCGTCGCGCTCGCGGGCGTCGCCGCCGGGTGCGCAGCGGAGTCGGCGGAGCCGGACGACGTCACGGACCGCACCGTCCGGGTCACGACCACCACGAACTTCATCACCGACCTCGCGCGCGAGATCGGCGGCGACCGGGTCGAGGTGACCGGCCTCATGGGGCCGGGCGTCGACCCCCACCTCTACAAGGCGAGCGCCGGAGACGTCGCCTCGCTGCGGGAGGCCGACATCGTCTTCTACGGCGGCCTCGAGCTGGAGGGCCGCATGACGGACCTGCTCGACGAGCTCGGGGAGACCCGCCCGACGGTCGCGGTGACCCGCGCCATGCCCGAGTCGCAGCTGCGACGGCCGAGCGAGTTCGAGGGCAAGTACGACCCCCACGTCTGGTTCGACGTCCCGCTCTGGCAGACCGCCGTCGACGTCGTGGCGGAGGCGTACGCCGCACGCGACCCCGCCCACGCCGACGGCTACCGGGCCCGCGCGGCCGCCTACGCGAAGGAGCTGCGGGGACTCGACCGCCAGGTGCGGGAGCTCCTGTCCGTCGTCCCGGCGCGCTCCCGCGTGCTCATCACCTCGCACGACGCGTTCGGCTACTTCGGGGAGGCCTACGGGTTCGACGTGGTGGCGATCCAGGGGGTCTCCACCCAGACCGAGGCCACGACGGCCGACATCGAGCGCGTCGCGGGGATCATCGCGGAGCGGGGGGTGAAGGCGGTCTTCGTCGAGTCGGCGGTGTCGCGGCAGACGATCGACGCGGTGCTCGCCGCGGCCGAGCGCCGGGGCCAGGAGGCGCGCGTCGGGGGCGAGCTCTTCGCCGACGCCGCCGGCGACGAGGGGACCCCGGAGGGGACCTACGCCGGCATGGTGCGCCACAACGCGGAGCTCATCGCCGCCGGCCTGCGGTAGCAGCGCGGAAGGCCCCCGCCCTCTGCCCGAGCCCGGGGGCCCCGCCGCACCTCGTCAGGCCGCGTCGGCCGGGGGCTCGTCCAGCTCCTCGCCGTCGCGGCGCATGCGCAGGGCCCCGGAGAGCACCAGCGCGAGCAGCGGCACGCCCGTGCCGGCGACGGGCGCCGGGGTGGTGCGTGTCGTGGACCGGTTCGTGTGGTGGGCCGTCTCGGGCGCCATGTGGATCCCTCCCGTGGTGGCGTCAGGACGGTTCCCATGGTGCCGCCCCCCACGGGGGCCGTGTACGGCCCCACGGCCAAGAAACGGCCGCGCCCAGGCCTACGTGTGGTACTCCGCGTTGATCGTGACGTAGGAGTGCCCGAGGTCGGAGACCCAGATCGCGGCGCCGGCGTCGCCGCGGCCGAGGGAGACCTCCAGGTCGTACTCCTCGCGGGCGATCACCTCCGTGGCCTCCTCGGAGGAGAACGGGACGCCGTCGACCGACACGACGGGTTCGTGGACCTCGCCGTCGGCGCCGGCGAGCGCCTGCCCGACGGCCTGGGAGATGCGTCCCCAGTTGGGGTCGCGGCCGTTGATCGCCGTCTTCACGAGGGCCGACTCGCCCACCGCCCGGGCGACCGCCTCGGCCTCGGCGGCGTCGGCGGCCCCGCGGACCACCACGCGCACCGCGTGGTCGGAGCCCTCGCCGTCCTTGACCATCTGGATCGCCAGCCATCGGCAGACCGCGGCGAGCCCCTCCGCGAACCGCGGCAGGTCGTCGCCCTCGAGGGGCGGCCCCTGCGCGGAGGCCATCACCAGGAGGGTGTCGGACGGGCTCATCTGGGCGTCGACGCTGATGCGGTTGAACGAGGACGCCGCGGCGTCGGCGACCATCGCCTGCAGCGGGCCCGCCGGGACGTGGGCGTCGGTGGTGACGAAGGCCAGCATCGTCGCCATGTCCGGCCGGATCATCCCGGCGCCCTTCGCCGCGGCGCCGATCGTCACCTCGCCGCGCCCGAGGCGCAGGCGGAAGGCGCCGCCCTTCGGGGCGTTGTCGGTGGTGCAGATGGCCCGCCCGAAGCTCTCGCCGCCGAGGGGCGTGAGGCCCTCCGCGGCGGCGCCGATGCCGGCGCCGACGCGGGTCAGGTCGATGCGGTCGCCGATCGTGCCGGTGCTGCAGACCGCGACCTCCTCGGGCCGCAGACCGATGGCGGCGGCGGCGCGGGCGGCCATGGCGTGGGCGTCGTCGAGGCCGGGGGAGCCCGTGGCGGCGTTCGCCGTGCCGGCGTTGACGACGACCGCGCGCAGGCGCGCCGTGTCGAGGGAGCGGTTGCGCTGCACCGGGGCCGACGGCAGGGCGCTGGTCGTGTCGACGTACGCCGACGACACGGGGCCGAGCGCGTGCAGGAGGCCGAGGTCGAGGGCCCCCGAGGGCTTCAGGCCGCAGGCGACACCGGAGGCCATGAACCCCGCGGGGCTGGTGACCGTGCCGTCGGGGATCAGCGCGAGGCCGTCGGGCGCCGCGAGCCAGTCGTCGCGCAGGACCGGTGCGAACGCGCTCATGTCAGTCCCTCGGTCTCGGGCCGTCCGGCCATCAGGTTGAGGTTCTGGACCGCCTGGCCCGCGGCGCCCTTGCCGATGTTGTCGATCACGCCGAAGGCGGTGACGCGCCCACCGCGCGGGTCGGCGACGACGTGGACCTGGGCGTAGTTCGTGTGCTGCACGGCGCGCATCCCGGGGGGCGCGTCGACGACCTCGACGAACGGGTGCCCGGCGTAGAAGTCGCGGTAGCGGTCGAGGAGGGCGCCGGTGTCGGCCGCGTCGTCGGTGAGGCGGGCGTAGCAGGTGGACAGCAGCCCCCGGTCGACCGGCACCAGGTGGGGCGTGAAGGTGACGGGGACGCCGAGCTCCTGCTCGATCTCGGGCGTGTGGCGGTGCGCGTACACCTTGTACGGGGTCACGTTGTCCGCGGCGCGGCTGTAGTGGACGGTGTCCGTCGGCGTCCGGCCGGCGCCGCTGACGCCGCTCTTGGAGTCGATGACGACGTCGGCGATCGCGCCGCGCAGCGGCAGCAGCGCGAGCAGGCTGGCCTCGGGGAAGCAGCCGGGGTTGGCGACGACGCGGGCGGTCGCGATGTCGTCGCGGTACCGCTCGGGGAGGCCGTACACGGCCTCGGCGAGGAGGTCCGGCCGCGGGTGGGCGAAGCCGTACACCTCGGGGTAGAGCGCGGCGTCGCGCAGCCGGTGGTCGGCGGACACGTCGAGCACCCGCGCACCCCGGTCGACCAGCTCCGCGACGAGGGCGGCGGCCTCGGCGTGCGGGTAGGCGACGGCCACCAGGTCGCCCGCCGCGACCGACGCGACGTCGGGGGTCCGGAGGACCTCGGTGACGCGGTACTCGGGCGCCACGTCGACCAGGCGCCGCCCGGCGTCACCGCGCGCGGTGATCACCCCGAGCGCGAAGGACGGGTGGCGGTCGATGAGCGCGGCGAGCTGCGCGCCGGCGAAGCCGGCGGCGCCGAACACGTGGACGGTCGCCACGGCCATCAGGCGCGAAGGCGGGCGCCGCGCCCGTCGAGGGCGTCGCGCACCCGTGCGACGGCGGCCTCGATCTCCTCGTCGGTGAGCGTGCGGCCGGGGTCGGCGAGGTGGAGGCGCAGCGCGAGGCTGACGTGCCCCTCCCCCACCTGTTCGCCGGCGTACCGGTCGAAGACGGTCACGTCGCGCACCAGCGGCGCGCCGGCGGCCCGCGCGGCGCCGACGAGGTCGGCGGACGGCACGTCCTCGGCGACCACGAGCGCGAGGTCCCGCGTGGAGACGGGGACGGTCAGCAGGTCCTCGTACCGCGGCGTGCCCTCGCGGGCGTCGAGCAGCGCGGCGAGGTCGAGGACGACGGCGGCGACGGGGCCGGTGACGCCGAACTCCCGCAGGACGAGGGGGTGCACCTCGGCGGCCCAGCCGACCGGGCCGCCGCCCGCGACGAGGCGCGCCTGGCGGACGGGGTGGAAGTAGGGGGCGGAGTTCGGTGCGACCTCGGGCCGCACCCCGGCCGCGGCGGCGAGGGTCATCGCGAGGCCGGTCGCGGCGTGCACGTCGGCGGGGCGCGGCGTGTCGCGCCATCCGGCGGGGCCGACGCGCCCGAACTGGACCGCGGCGAGCCAGGTGCGCTCGTCGGCGAGGCCGTCGGGCCGGGGCGCGTAGGTGCGTCCGATCTCGAAGAGGCCGCCGTCGGTGCGCTGGTGCGACTGGTTGCGGGCGACCGCCCGCAGCAGGCCGGGGAGCATCGACCGCCGCATCACGGCCATCTCGGCGCTCATGGGGTGGTCCATCCGGACGAGGTCGCGGCGGGGGTCGTCGGCCGCGAGGCGCAGGGCGTCGCCGTCCGACTCGGGCACCTGGCGGTAGGTGATCGCCTCCGACAGCCCGAGGTCGGCCGCGAGGCGGGCGAGGCGACGCTGCAGCGCCTGGGCGGGCGTCAACCGGCCGCGACCGACGACGCGCGGCAGGGCGACGGGGATGTCGTCGAGCCCGCGGATGCGCCCGACCTCCTCGATGAGGTCGATCTCGCGGGTGAGGTCGCTCGCCCGCTCGAAGGGGATCGTCGCGGTGAGGGCCTCCGCGCCGGGCTCCACCTCGATGCCGAGGCGCTCGAGGATCGCCTGCGACTCGGCGGGCGGCACCTCGACGCCGAGGATCGCGGGGACGCGGGCGTGGCGCATCGTCACCGGCGGCGGCGGGTCCTCCGGCACGAGGGCGTCGAGCGTTCCCGGCACCATCCGCGCACCGCACAGCTCGACGAGCATGCGGCTCGCGATGGACATCGCCCGCGGCGGGAGCGCCCGCGGCAGGCCCTTCTCGAACCGGCCGCTCGACTCGGTGCGCAGGCCGAGGGCGAGCGACGTGTCGAGGATCGTGGGGCCGTCGAACGACGCGGCCTCCAGCAGCACCCGGGTGGTGCCGTCGGACACCTCGGCGAACTCGGCGCCGAAGATCCCGGCGATCACGGCGGGCCGCTCGGCGTCGCAGATGGCGAGCATCGACGGGTCGAGCACCCGCTCCTGCCCGTCGAGGGTGGTGATGCGCTCACCCTCCCCCGCGCGGCGCACGACGATGGTGCCGCCGGCGACGTTGTCGAGGTCGAAGGCGTGGAGCGGCTGGCCGGTCAGCAGCATCACGTAGTTGGTCACGTCGACGACGTTCGAGATCGACCGCATGCCGGCCGCCTCGAGGCGCGCCCGCAGCCAGTCGGGGGACGGCCCGACGCGGGCTTCGGTGAAGACCCGCGCCATGTACCGCGGGCAGAGGTCCGGCGCCCGGACGTCGAGGACGGCGTGGTCGGACACCTCGCCCGGCCCCTCCGCCGGCGGGTCCGACTCGTCGAGCGGGCCGAGCGGGGCGCCGGTCACGGCGTGGACCTCGCGGGCGACCCCGTAGACCGCGAGGCAGTCCGGGCGGTTCGAGGTGATCTCCAGCTCGAGGACCGTGTCGCCCAGGGGCAGCACGTCGGCGAGGGGGGTGCCCGGGGCGGGGCCGCCGGGCAGCTCCATGATCCCGGAGTGGTCGTCGCCGAGGCCGAGCTCGCGCGCGGAGAGGATCATGCCGCGGCTCTCGACGCCGCGCAGCTTCGCGACCCCGAGGGGCTTCTCGGCGCCCGGCAGCAGGGCGCCGGGCAGCGCGACCGCGACGTCCAGGCCGGCGGCGACGTTCGGCGCGCCGCAGACGATCCCGGCGGGCGTGTCGCCGCCGAGGTCGACGGAGCAGACGCGCAGGCGGTCGGCGTTCGGGTGCTGCTCGGCCGAGATGACGCGGCCGACGCGGAAGTTGTCGAGGTTGCCCCCGGCGGCGGGGACGCCCAGCACGTGGACGGCCTCGACGAGCGTGCCGCTGCCCGACAGCCGGCGGGCGAGGTCCTCCGGGGCCAGGCCGGGGTCGACGTGGTCCCTGAGCCAGCTCAGCGGGACCCTCACGCGAACTGCTCCAGGAACCTCAGGTCGTTCTCGAAGAAGAGCCGCAGGTCGGGGACCCCGAACCGGATCATCGCGATGCGGTCCAGCCCGCAGCCGAACGCGAAGCCCGTGTAGCGCTCGGAGTCGATGCCGGCGTGGGCGAGGACGTTCGGGTCGACCATCCCGGCGCCCGCGAGCTCCAGCCACCCGGGGCGGCCGTTCTTGTCGGTGTACGACACCTGCACGTCGACGGACGGCTCGGTGAACGGGAAGAAGTGGGGCTGGAGGAGGATCTCCCGCTCGGAGCCGAGCAGCTCGCGGAAGAAGTGGAGCATCGTGCCCTTGAGGTGGGCCATGGTGAGGCCCTCGTCCACGGCGAGCCCCTCCATCTGGTGGAACATCGGGCTGTGCGTCGCGTCGATGTCGTCGCGGCGGTACACGGCGCCGGGCGCGACGAGGTAGATCGGCGGCTCGGACGCCTGCATCTCCCGGACCTGCACCGGGGAGGTCTGGGTGCGCAGCAGGCGGTCGGGCCGCCCCCCGACGAAGAAGGTGTCGCTGGGGGAGCGCGACGGGTGGCCGGCGGGCGTGTTGAGCGCCGTGAAGACGTGCCACTCGGTCTCGATCTCGGGGCCGTCGGCGATCCGATAGCCGAGGGCGAGGAGGATGTCCTCCATCTCCTGGCGGACCTGGGTGATCGGGTGGAGCGCGCCGAGGGGGTGCGGGTCGCCCGGCAGCGTGACGTCGGTGGTGTCGCGCTCGAGCGCCGCGCCGAGCTCCTCGGCCTCCAGCTCCGCGGTGCGCGCGGCGAGGGCCTCCTCGACGGCGCGGCGGGCGAGGTTCGCCGCCTTGCCGACCGTCCCGCGCTGCTCGGGCGGCAGCCCGCCGATGCCGGCGAGGACCGTCGCGAGGGGGCTCCGCCGGCCGGTGTGGGCGACCCGCACCGACTCGAGGTCGGCGAGCGAGCCCGCGGCCGCCACGTCGGCCAGGGCCCCGCTCTGGATCTGGTCGAGGTCGGGCGCGCTCATCGGCCCGTGAGGCTACCCGACCCGCCCGCGCGCTGGCGCAGGACCTCGGACAGCAGCGCGGCCCCGGCGGCCGACACGTTGAGGGACTCGGCGCCCTCGGCCTGGGGGATGGTCACGCGGACCACCTCGTGACCGGCGGAGAGCTCGTCGAGGGCCAGCCCGAGGCCGGAGCGCTCGGCGCCGAGGGCGAGGACCAGCGGCACGGTGAGGTCGGCGTCCCAGGGGGCGACGCCGCCGCGGGGCACGGCCGCGAGGATCGCGAAGCCCTCGCGGGTGGCGAGGTCGGCGGCCGCGACGCCCTCGAGGACCGGCAGGGCGAAGGTCGAGCCCATGGCGGCGCGGACGGCGCGGGGGTGGAAGGCGTCGGCCGACCCGGGACCGAGCGCGAGCCAGTCGGCGCCGAGGGCCGCGCTCGTCCGCAGCAGCGTGCCGACGTTGCCGGGGTCGGCGACACCCGCCAGGTAGACGCCGACCCGCGGGGGGAAGGCGACGTCGCGGAACGAGCGTGACGGGGGCTGGGGCAGCACGGCGATGACCCGCGGCGACGCCGCGAGGCCGCTGGCGTGGGCCATGAGCTTCGGCGGCACGAGGTACCGCTCCGCCAGGCCCGCGGTGGCCCGCACCCGGGGGTCGTCGTCGTCGAGCCGGTCCGCGTCGAAGAGCATGGCGACGGGCCGGATGCCGCGCGCGAGCGCGGCATCGACCAGGTCCTCGCCCTCGGCGACGAGGAGCCGTCGCTCGCGCCGGACCTTCTTCGTCTGGAGCGCCCGCGCGAGCTGCAGCGCGGGGTTGCGCGGCGAGCTGGCGAGGCGGAGGTGCCGATCAGGCGTTGACCGGCACGCTCTCTCGTGCGGCACGGGCGCGGACACAGAGGGCGGCGAAGGCCGCGGGCTCGTGCGTGGCGAGCTCGGCGAGGATCTTGCGGTCCAGCTCGACCTCGGCCAGCTTCAGGCCGTGGATGAACTGCCCGTAGGTGAGGCCGTTCTCGCGGGCCGCCGCGTTGATGCGGGCGATCCACAGGCGGCGGAAGTCGCGCTTGCGCACCCGGCGGTCGCGGTACGCGTACCGGAGGGAGCGCTGCACCTGCTCCTTCGCACGCTTGTACGAGGAGTGCTTGGTGCCCCAGTAGCCACTGGCCTGGGCGAGGACCTTGCGGCGCTTCTTGCGTGCGCCGACCGAACGCTTCACTCGTGCCATCGGGCTACCTCTTCCCCAGCATGCGCTTGACCCCGCGGACCATCTCCGGCGCGAGCTCGGCCTCCTTCGACAGGTGGCGCTGCTCCTTGCCGGTCATCTTCTCCTGATTGTGCCGCATGCCCGCGCGCTGGAACTTCACCTTGCCCGTACCGGTCAGGCGGAAGCGCTTCTTCGCGGAGCTCTTGGACTTCATCTTGGGCATGCGGGGTTCCTCGGAAGGGCGGCGGGCCGGCCGACACGATAGACGACTCGCACCCTCGGTGCGAGACGCCGGCGGCGGCTAGGAGGTCGCGGCCTCCGCCTCGGTGGGGACCGGGGCATCGGCCTCGGCGGGCGGGGCGGGCGGTGCGCCGGGCGCGGCCCGGGCCGACCCCGCGGCGGGGGCGGCGGGGGCCTCGTCCGGCAGCTTCTTCACCGGGCCGAGCATCATCACCATGTTGCGGCCGTCGAGGTTCGGACGGCTCTCGACGATCGCGATGTCCTTCAGCTCCTCGGCGAGCTTCAGCAGGATCGCCTCGCCGCGCTCCGGGTGCATGAGCTCGCGACCGCGGAACATGATCGTGATCTTGACCTTGTCCCGGTGCCGGAGGAACCGCTCGACGTGCCCCTTCTTGGTGGCGTAGTCGTGCGGGTCGATCTTCGGCCGGAACTTGATCTCCTTGATGGTGATCGTGCTCTGGTGCCGGCGCGCCATCTTCGCCTTCTGCTCCTGCTCGTACCGCCACTTGCCGTAATCCATGATCCGGCAGACGGGCGGACGCGCGTCGGCGGCGACCTCGACGAGGTCGAGGCCTGCGGCGTTGGCGATCTCCTGCGCCTGGGCGAGGGGCACGACCCCCCGGTTCTCCCCGTCACCGTCGATGAGCCGCACGGACTCGACGCGGATCGCCTCGTTGATCCGTGTCGTGGGCCCGGCGGGCGGACGGGTGTCTGGTCCGCGCCTAGGTGGCAAACGTCACCCTGACGGGACTCAGGCGGGACTCCCGACGTGCGAGAGCGCGCGCCGGTGGGCGCGGATCGGCTCGTGTGTGGGGAGGGAGGTGTCCATGGTGTCGACTCGCCCCTGGGCGAGTCGGGAGACAATAGCAACTGGCCCGCCCCATGTCGGGCGGATCGTGTCCGCGGGGCGTCACATCGCCTCCGGTCGCACCACGTACTGGCGCAGGACGAGGTCGCGGAACGTCACGGGGCCGCGGGGTCCGGGGACGTGGTCGACGTTGATCCCCGTCTCCGGGGCGCCGAGCAACTCGAAGCCGTCGAGCAGCCGCGTCGTCGCGTTCCAGAAGGCGCCGGTCCCCGCGTAGGCGGACAGGAACTCCTCCGCCGCGGCGGCGTCCTCGGTGACCACGGTCGCCGCGAGGCCGGAGGTCTCGTCGTTGGCGATGCGGGCGGCCTCCGCGGCCCCCTCGACGGGGGCGAGCGTGACGGTCGCCTCGCTGCCGTCCTCGAGCGCCCACTCCAGCCCGAGCGGGTGGCCGTGGGGCGGCATGGAGGGGCGGACGCCGAGCCGGTCGAGCACCTCGTGGACGCGCGGCACGGCGTCGACCCACAGGGGCGCGGCGATCAGCAGCAGGTTGAGGCGGTTGCAGACGCCGAGGCGGTCGAGGCCGCGCTCCACCAGGGCGAGCGCACGCCCCATGTCGGCGGCGTGGTCGATGTAGAGCACGCCGCCGCCGTCGGCGTGCGCGAGCGTGCGGACGCCGTGCGCGGCGGCCTCGCGGGCGAGGGAGGCGGTGGTCTCCCCGCTGCCGCGGAGGATCACGAGGGGGATGAGGCGGGGGTGGGCGACGAGCGCCCGGGCGGCCTCGCGGTCGGCGGTGCGCACGATCTGGATGGCGGCGGGGTCGATCCCGGCCTCCGCGAGGGCGGGGCGGATCACCTCGTCGTGCAGGGCGACGGCCGACCCGAGGGCGGCGCCGCCGGTGCGCAGGACCCCGGCGTTGCGGGACTTCACGAGCTGCGAGGCGACGTCGATCGTCACGTTGGGGCGCGCCTCGTAGTTCGCGCCGATCACCCCCACCGGCCGGCGGCGTTCCTCCATCACCAGGCCGTCGGGCAGCGCGCGGGTGCCGACGAGCGGATCGGGGTCGTCGATCCGGGACAGCGCCTCGATCTGCGCCGCCATCCGCGCGAGCCGCGTCGCGTCGAGGCGGAGGCGGTCGATCAGGGCGGGGGCGAGCACGCCCTCGGCGGCGTCGAGGTCGGCGCGGTTCGCCTCGAGCACCGCGTCCGACCGGTCCGTCAGCCGCCGCCCCATGCCCGTGAGGGCGGCGCGGACGGCGTCGGGGCCGGCGGAACGGAGCGACGGGTGCGCGGCGGAGGCGTCACGCCCCGCCCGCAGCACCTCACCGTGGGGATCGGTCGTCATGCGCCCTCCCCCTCCGGTCGTGCGGCATCACGACGCACGCGACCCGTCATGGTCCTGCCGACGGGCCGCGCGCCCCGGAGCCTGCGGATCGCGACTACTTCTTCTTGGTCCCCGCGACCGCCTCCTTGAGGACCGCCCCCGGCGTGAAGCGGGGCACCGTGCGCGCCGGGATCTGGACCTTCTTGGACGGGTCCTGCGGGTTGACACCGGTCCGGGCGGCGCGCTCCGAGACGGAGAACTTGCCGAAGCCGGCGAACGCGACGTCCTCACCGGACTTCAGCGCGTCCTGGATCACGTCGAGGACCGCCTGGACCGCGCGGCCGGCCTCAGCACCACTCATGTCGCCCTTCTCGGCGACGCGGCCGACGAACTCGGTCTTGTTCATTGCAGACCCCCTGGCTCGTTGTGTGCGGGAGCAGGCTTGCCCGCGCGAGCAACCTACCAGCGCGGACGGACGAAATCGGCGTCCCCGTGGGGTTTTCACGCCGGGATCGCGTTCCCGCGCCCACGCTGACGTACCCGGGACGCCCCGCGCGAAACGCCCACTCCCTGCCACGGAGGGGCCGGAAAGGGCGCGGATGCGGGAGAAAGTGGGGCCCTGCGGGCCTAGTGTGCGCGGCGTGACCCGCCGCCCCGTCCCGTCGATCACGACCATCCGCACATGGGGCAGCACCGCCGCGGAGCGGGCCGCGCGGTACCCCTGCGACGACCTCGTCGCGGGACCACGGATCCCGTTGTTCCGGGCGATCGACGTCGCCGCGCCCCCGGATCTGGCCTTCCGGTGGGTCGGTCAGCTGCGGCTCGCGCCCTCCAGCTTCGACGTCGTGGACAACCTGGGGCGCCGCAGCCCGCGCGAGCTCTCGGCCGACCTGGGGCCGCCCCGCGCCGGGGAGCGGGCGATGACGATCTTCCGGATCGCCGACGTGGTCCCGGGCCGCGAGCTGACCCTGCGGCTGATGGAGCCCTCGGGGCGGGCGGGGGTGCTGCTGCGGCCGCTGTGGACGCCGGCCGCCGTGACCTACCGGGTGGCGCCGGCGGCGGCGGGGAGCCGGATCGTCGTGAAGTACGTCACCGCGGACCCGGGCGGCCCGCTCGGCCTGCTGCTGCGGACCCTGCTGCCGCCCGGCGACCTGGTGATGATGCGCCGCCAGCTGCGGACGCTGGCGGGACTCGCCGCGCGTGACGCGCGGCGCGGCGGCGCGTCGCCCTAGCGGCGCGCGAGGCGCAGGGTGGCGCAGGAGGCGGCGGGGCCCTCGGCGCCGGCCACGACGCGCGTGCTGACGCAGAAGCGCAGGGAGCGCCCGGCGGCCAGGCGGCGCGGGACCCTCCAGGTGACGGTGTACTGCAGGTCGGCGCGCGCCGGGCCGGCGGCGGTGCGCAGCCGGGCGATGACGCGGCCGCCGGAGCGGATGACGATCTGCTCGCGGGTGGTCTCGCCGCGGCCGAGCAGGCGGTACCGCAGGCGGGCGACGGCGCCGGGGCGGGCGCGGCCGGCCAGGGCGCGGACGCGCGGGGCGGCGGCGACCGCGGCGGGGGCGGCGACCGGTGCGGCGGGGGCGGCCGTCGCGGCGTCGATCCAGTCGGCGACGGCGGCGACGCGGGTGTAGACGCCGGGCCGGCCGGCGCGGCCGCAGCCGACGCCCCAGCTCGTGACGCCGATGAGCAGGCCGGCGCCGTCGCGGAGCGGGCCGCCGCTGTCGCCGGAGCAGGTGTCCACGCCGCCCTCGGGGCGGCCGGCGCAGATCGCGAGGCGGGCGCTGTAGGCGCCGCCGAGGTACCGGGCGCAGCGGGAGGAGCCGAAGACCGTGACGGGCGCGGAGAGCAGGGAGGTGGAGCCGATGGTGTCGGTCTCGGAGCGGGCGCCCCAGCCGGCGATCTCCCCGGCGCGGTCCACGTCGGCGGCGTCCTGGCCGGCGCGGGCGAAGGCCGCGACCGGGGCGGTGCTCAGCCTGGCGAGGATCAGCACCGCGGCGTCGGCGCCGTCGCCGGGCGCCCGGTAGGTCGGGTGGACGCGGATCGCGGCGATCGCGATGCGCTCCCCGGCGCCGGCCAGGTCGGAGGTCCCGGCGATGACGTCGATCTCGGCGGGCGCCAGCGGCAGCCCGTCCTGGACGACGCAGTGGGCGGCGGTGAGGACCGCGCCCGGGGCGATGAGGGTGCCGCCGCAGACGGCGCCGGCGGCCGACGGGGTGCCGGCCGGCACCAGCGCGACGATCGACGGCCAGCTCCCCGCGGGGGCGATCGTGCCCCCGACGATCATGGAGTCCACGCGATCCTCGCCGCCGGCCGGGGCGGCGACCGCGGTGCCCGCCAGGACCAGCGCGAGGCCGGCGGCGAGTGCGGAGGCGGCGGCGCGGAGGATGCGGTTCACGGCCATGCATCAACGATCCGTCAGCGCGACCCCCGACACCAAGTCCGGTCGGGGGGACGGCGACCCCCCGTAGGTATGGGACCGGAGGACCGGCGGGCGGGGCGGGCCCGGGCGCCGGGGGCCTACCGTGTCCCCACATCCGCGGCGAGGGGGTCGTTCCATGGGCGGGACACGCAGGCTGGGCACCGGTGGACCCGAGGTCGGGCCGGTCGCGTTCGGGGCGATGAGCTTCGCGGGGTACTATGGCGCGGCGGACGCCGAGGAGGGCGTCCGCGCCGTCCACCGCGCCATCGACCTGGGGATCACGCTCATCGACACCGCCGAGGCGTACGGCGGCGGGAGCAACGAGGAGCTGGTGGGCCGGGCGATCGCCGGCCGGCGCGACGCGGTCGTGCTGGCCACGAAGGCGAGCCGCGGAGCGCCCGGCTACCTGCGGGACGCCGCCGAGGCGAGCCTGCGCCGCCTCGGGGTCGACCACATCGACGTCTACTACCTGCACCGCGTCGACGGGGACGTGCCGATCGAGGAGTCCGTCGGGGCCATGTCGCGCCTCGTCGAGGAGGGCCGGGTGCGGCACATCGGGTTGTCGGAGGCCGGCCCCGGCACGATCCGCCGCGCCCACGCGGTCCACCCGGTCGCGGCCCTGCAGAGCGAGTGGTCGCTCCTGTACCGCGACCCCGAGCGGGACGTCCTGCCGGTGCTGCGCGAGCTCGGCATCGCCTACGTCGCCTACAGCCCCCTGTCGCGGGGCCTCCTGACGGGCCGCATCCGCACGCCCGACGACCTCGCCCCCGACGACTGGCGACGGCAGGTCCCGCGCTTCCAGGACGACCACCTCGCCCGCAACCTCGAGGTGGTGGGCGCGCTCGCGGAGATCGCGGAGCGCCGCGGCATCGACCTGGCGACGCTGTCGCTCGCGTGGCTGCTCGCCCAGGGCGACGACGTCGTCCCCCTGGTCGGGACGAGCCGGGCGTCGCGCCTCGACGAGGTCGCCGCGGCGGCCGACGTGACGCTGACCGCCGACGAGCTCGCCGCCATCGGCGCCGCCGCCCCGTTCGGGTCGGCGTCCGGCGACCGCTACCCCTCCGACTACATGCCGCGCCTCGGCCTCTGAGGACGGGCGCGTCCCCGCCCGGCCGGGCGAGGGTCGCGGGGGGCGGCGTCGAACCCATCCCCCGTGGACGATGCGGAGCACACGACCCCGGCCCGCGCGACGGTGCTCGGCACCGGGGCGATGGGTCCCGAGATCGCCGCGGCCCTCGCGGCCGCGGGGGTGGCGGTCACGCTCGCGGGACGCGACGCGGGGGCGGCGGCCCGCGCCGCGGGCCGTGCCCGCGAGATGGCCGGCGACGGCGCGCCGATCGCGGCGGCGGGCATCGACGCCGCCGCGTTCGCGGGCTCGGGGCTCGTGGTCGAGACGATCTCGGAGGACCTCGGCGCGAAGCGCGACCTGCTGGCGCGCGTCGCGCCGTGGGTGGAGCCGGGCGCGCGGGTCGTCACGAACACGTCGAGCCTGCGCATCGGCGACCTCGCCGGCGCGCTCCCCGACCCGGCCCGGTTCGCGGGCCTCCACTTCCTGAAGCCCGCGCACCTGACGGCCGTCGTCGAGGTCGTGCCGGGGCCGGACACGACGCCGGACACCACGGCGGCGCTGGTGGAGCTGGCGGGCCGCATGGGCAAGACGCCGCTCGTCGTGCGCGCCGACGTCCCGGGGTTCATCTGGAACCGCATCCAGTTCGCCGTGCTGCGGGAGTGCCTGCACATGCTGGAGGCGGGCGTGGCGGACGCGGCCGACATCGACGCCGCCGTCGCCGACGGCCTCGCCCCCCGGTGGATGGCCGCCGGCCCGCTCGCCACGGCCGACCTCGGCGGCCTGAGGACGTTCGCGCGGGTCTCGGAGCAGCTCTTCCCCGAGCTGTCCGCCGCCCGGGAGGTGCCGGACGCCCTGGCGCGCCCGGCGCGCGAGAGCGGCGCCCTCGCGCCGTGGACGGCGGGGGCGGGCGAGGCGCTGGCGGACCTGCGGGCGGACGCGTTGGCCGCGGGGCGCGGCATCACCGCCCGCCGGCGGGGGCTCGGGGCGTGATCGCCCTCTCCGCCCACCTGGGGACGCTCTTCGGGGAGCTCCCGCCGCTGGAGCGGCCCGCGGCCGCCGCGGCGTGCGGGTTCGACGCGGTGGAGGCGTGGTGGCCGCCCGCGCCCGACCCCGGCGAGTGGATCGCCGCGGTCCGCGGGGCGGGGGTGCGGGCGGTGCTGGTCAACGCCGACGGCGGCGACCTGGCGGCGGGGGAGCGCGGCTACTGCAACGTGCGGGGGCGTGGGGACGACGCCGTGCGCGCGGCGGTCGCCGCCGCCCGCGTCGTGCGTGCCTGCGGCGGTGAGGTCGTGAACCTGCTGGTCGGCCGCGACACCGGGGGGCGTCCGCTCCGGGAGCAGCTCGACCTGGCACGCGGCGTCGTGCGCGAGGCTGCCGACGAGGTCGGGCGCCTCGGCGCGCGCATCGTGGTGGAGCACCTGAACGACCGCGACGTGGACCGCCCCCTGATCGCGACCCCCGGTGCGGCCGCCGCCTTCGTCCGCGACGTCCGGCACGACGGCGTGGGGGTCCTCCTCGACGCCTACCACGCGGCCCGCGCCGGGCTCGATCCGCTCGCGGAGGTGCAGGCCGTCGGCGACCTGATCGGCCACGCCCAGTTCGCGGACCACCCCGGCCGTGGCGCGCCCGGGACGGGCGACCTCGACGTCGACGCGTTCGTCGCCGGGCTCGACGCGGTGGGCTACGCGGGCCACGTGGGGCTCGAGTTCGTCCCCGACGGTCCCACGGCGGCGGTCCTCACCCCCCTGGCGTCCCGGACCTGACCCGTCCGGGGGCGCTCAGCCGGGCGCCCGTGTGAAGACGATCCGCGCGGGGCGCCCGCGGCCGGAAGACCTCAGGCTCGCGTCGAGGGTGAGACCCTCGACGTCCAGCCGGGCGATCGACGCGGGGTCGCGTGCCCCCGCCTCGAGGATCGCCCGCGCGAGCCTCCCCTTCACCGCCTTGCCGTCGTGGCCGGCGGCGCGGCGGCCGTCGGGGCCCCCGTCGACGATCTCGACGCGGAGGAGGCGGGCCGGGGCCAGGAGGTCCGGGTCGATCGCCGCGGCGTGCTCCCCCGGGAGCAGGTCGATCACCCACCCGGCGCCGGCGCGTGCGGCGATCACCGGCGTGATCCGGGGGCGCCAGAACGCGGCCAGGCCGCCGAGGGGCGGCACCCGCGCGGCCATCTTGAGGCGGTAGGCGGGGAGCGGGTCGGTCGCCGCGCTGACCCCCCAGAGCCCCGACGGCACGAGCACCCAGGCGCGGAGGCGGCGCCGGGCGGCCGGGGTGAGGGTCGCGGGGTCGAGGGCGCCCCACACCACCCCGGCGTAGCGGGAGGCCGCCGCCATCGTGGGGGCGTCGTCGAGCTCGTCCCACTCCGCGAAGGCGCGCGCGAGGTGCGGGCCGCGGACCCCGAGCAGGCGGCCCGCCGCCGCCTCCCCCTCCGCCAGCGCGACGCGGACGGCGTCACGCACCCGGGCCCGGTCGGCGGCGAGGGCGGGGAACGCCGTCGCGGCGGACGGCCAGGCGGGGCCACGTCCCCCGGGGGCCTTGCCCTCGGAGGGGGGCAGGAGGAGGACGGTCGCCACGGCGCGCGATCATGCCCGCGCGCCCCGGCGTGGTCAATCCGGTCGGCTCACCCCGCCGGCAGGTCGGGGTCGGCGGGGTGGTCGGCGTCCACCGCCGGGTCGGCGTGGGCGAACCCCTCCCCCTCCGGGACCACGGGGGTCGCGCACCGCCGGCAGGTGAGGGCGCCGTGGGCCGCCCAGTCGACGACGACGCGGTGGTCGGAGTCGAGGTCGCAGGCGGCCACGAGCCGCGCACGGTGCCCGTAGGCGCCGGTCCGCCCCCGCCGCACCGCCTCACCGCAGATGGCGCACCGCAACGGCCCCGTCGTCCCCATCCCCCCCGTCCCCCGCTCGCCGCCCATCCGCCCCGCAGCCGTCATTATGCCGTCCGTGCGCATCGGGACCTGGAACCTCGCGGGACGCTGGTCCGAGGCGCATCGGCGCCTCATCGAGGACGCCGCCTGCGACGTCTGGCTGCTCACCGAGGTCGGCGCGAGGACCGACCTGACGTCGGGGCACCTGGTCCGGTCGGCCGCGATGCCCGGGACGGGTGGTCGCTCCTGGGCCGCCCTCTGGAGCCGGGAGCCGCTCCATGCGGTCCCGTCCGTCCACGAGGCGGCGGCCGTGGCGCACTGGCGGGACCTCCTCCTCTGCAGCTGCGTCCTCCCCTGGCGGAGCGCACGCGCGACCTGGCCGGACACCGCGGCGAACGTGGCGGGGATGACGCGTGCGGCGCTCGGGCGGTTGCGGCCCGCGCTGACCGGCTCCTCCGTCCCCGTCGTCTGGGGCGGCGACTGGAACCACGCCATGGACGGCACGGAGTACGCGGGTACGAAGGCCGGGCGCGTCGCCATCGCCGAGCTGGTCGCCGAGGTCGGCCTGACGATCACGACGAGGGACGCGCCCCACAGGATCGAGGGTCTCCTGAGCATCGATCACATCGCCGTCCCGGCGGGCTGGCGCGTCGTGTCGTGCCACCGGATCCCGGCGATCGACGAGAGCCGCTGTCTCAGCGACCACGACGCCTACGCGACCGAGGTCGGGCCGGGGGCCTGACCGCGCCGGCTCAGACCCAGCGGGGCGGACCCTCACCGGGCGCGGCCGCGCCCGCGCCCTGGTCGCGGCGGGGCAGCTCCAGGACGTGGGGCAGGAGGTCGGTGAGCGTGACGGCGTACAGGTCCCGGAGTGCGGCGACCGGGTCGTCGGCCCGGTCGATGCGGAGGTCCCACAACGGGTACGCCTCGGAGTCGACGACGACGAGGGCCGCGGAGAGGGCGCCCTCGCGGTCGGCCCCCGCGGCCTCCGCCGCCTCGAGGGCGCCGAGGAGGCGGGCGGCGAGGGCGACGTCCGGGCCGGAGGCCTCGTAGGCCGCCAGCATCACGTGGAGCACCTCCGGGCCGACGAGCCGGTTGCCCTGCACCGACACCCCCGGGCGGCTCGTGTGCCCCGACCAGGGCAGGGTGCCCGAACCGGTCCACGCCGCCGACCCGCCGCGCGCGTCGACCATCGCCGTCTGGCGGCGCTCCCGGTCGGGATCCACCGCGATCACCCGGTCGAGCGCCTCCCGCGCGGACAGGCCCTCCCCCATGAGCCGCAGGCCGTCGACGCCGTGGTACGGGTTCACGAGCGCCTGCGTCGCGACGGCGCCGGCGCCCGCCTCGGCGCGGGGGACGAGCTTGCCGACCCCGAGGCCGGCCGTCACCGCGGCGACGCCGAGCTGCGCGGTGCGCGGGCACCGCGCGACGATCGAGACGGTGGTGGCGATCACCGGCGCCCCCCTCCCTGTCACCCTGCGGCCGTCGCGGGGCCGCTCCGCGGGCGGGAGGATAGGCCCTTCCACCCGGGTCAGTCCCCGGGAAGGAACACCCACAGCGCCGGCCGGCCGCTGTTGCAGTGCACCGCGCGCGACACCAGGCCGAGACCCGCCCACGAGAGGTAGAGGGTCGTGCGCGCCGCGTTCCATGCCTGCGGCAGCCCGGGACCGTCCGGCGCGTCGAGCGCGGCGAGGCGCCGCTCGAGCGACGGGACCGGGTGGAAGACCGTCTCCACGAGCCGGCCGCGGCGGGGCTCGTCGTCGCCGACGGCGTCGAGGGCCCGCAGCACCCCCGCGAGCTCGACCGGGTCGACCCCGCCGGCGACGGCGGCACGGTCGGCGGCGAGGACGGCCCGCCGCGACGGCGTCGGCAGCACCAGCAACCCGAGGAACGACCACAGGGTCATCCCGAGCGACAACGTCGCGACCCCCGCCACCGACGTCACCTCGGCGCCGAGCCCCATCACGAGCGCCATCCCGGCGAGCGTCCCGGCGACCGCGACCCCCACCCCGAGCGCCCGCGAGCCGCTGCGGCGGACGGCCTCCCGGCGCGCCCGCTGCACCCGGGCGACGGGCCCGTCCCACGCGGCGGACAGCAGGGTCCGGTCGCGTCCGGGAAGGCCGGCGATGCCGCCCGCGAACGCGGGGTTGTCGGCGCGCAGCCGGTCCCCCTCGCGGCGGACCCCGCCGACGAGGCGGGCGACCGGGACCTGGGCGGCGAGCATCACGACCATCACCGCGGCGGCCGCGGCGAGCACCACGGGCGCGCCGCCGGCGCGCCCCGCGGCGAGCAGCACGAGCGCGACCACGGCGAGGATCCCGGCGTGGGCGGCGACACCCCGCAGCCAGGTGCGCGCGAACCCCGCGCCGCCGCCGGCGGGCGCGCGCCCGTGGCGCACGGGAAGCACCCTCCCCCCGAGCACGTCGAACGGCGCGGAGACGGCCGCGTGCAGCCCGACCAGCAGGAGGATCCACGCCGGGTCGCTCCACGCCCACGTCGTCGCGTCGGGCAGCAGCGCCGACGACGCCCCCGTCGCGAGCAGCACGGCGGCGAGGGCCGTGAACGTCCCGACACCCGCGATGCCGAGGCGGAGGCGGGCGCGCGCGTACGTCGTCGCCGGCGGGGCGCCGGTCGTGGGGGTTCCCGCGAGCACCTCGGTCATGCCAGGGCCTCCGTCGTGTCGTACCGGAGGTACGCGCGGGACGGCCCGCTCGGTTGCGCGACCGGACCGCGGCTCCCGCCGCCGCCGCGATCGGCGCGCCGGAGCTGGGCCCCGCCACCCGCCGACCCGGGGGTTCACGGCCCCGCCGCCTCCCGCGCCACGGCGACGCCCGCCCCCCACCCGGGCGCGCGGCCGCCGTCCGGGGGGTGGACCGCGTCGATGTCGAGGCCGGCGCGCGTGATCAGCCACGCGGTCAGGGAGTTCGAGTTCCACATCTCGCCCGTCCGCAGCTCGTCGCGTCCCCACACCGGCGTCGGCACGGACGGGGCGAGGTCGAGGACGCGCCGGGCGACGCCGGCGTCCCGCGTGAGCGTCCGCGGGCTGTCCACCGCCTCCCCCGCGTCGGGGATCACGCCGTCGCGCCAGCACCGGACCTCGTACCGGAAGATCCTGAGGCGGCCCGCGGCGCGCACGCCGACCGGTCCCCCCGCCACGACCCCGCGCGCCGCGCCGTCCCCGTCCACGACGGGGGTCATCTCGATCACGTGGCCCGCGCCGCCGGACCGCACCACGAGGGCCGAGTGGTAGAGGTCGCACGCCGGCCGTCGCGCCACCCGGGAGGCGACCGCCTCGAACACCCTCCCGTTCAGCCGGACGCTGTGACCGCCGGCGCCGAGGGGCAGCCACCACAGGTCCACCGCGTCCGTCGGCCCCGTCTCCATGGCGGCACGTTCGCCGCAGCCGCCGGGCGCCGCATCCGGGGATCCCCGGGGGACGTCATCGCGCCCCTCGACTCGCTCGGCGCCGTCGGGACGTGGAACGACTCAGGGGGAGGCTCCCACACCTTCGTGGGAACCTCCCCCTGAGTGAAACAGTGGACCCGGCCGGCACTGCCCCGGCGTCCGAAAGCGTTTCCCCAACGGCTTCTCCGAGCGCAGTCGCTGATGAGTTTCTCACGAGGGGCGTCATCACCGACGAACCGCTCCCCCGCCAGGTTCTCCTGTGATCTCACCCGACGACCGAGGACCTCTGTCGCCGAGCCAGGGTCGCTAGCTGACACCGGTGATCTCCCTCACGACCCGAAGGGAGGCCGATGGCTCTCATTTACTGCTGTTTAGGCAGCGAGAGCGAGCTTGGGAGAGTTCTCCGCAGCTCCGTTGTTTCCCGGTTGTTGACGCGGTCCACCGGGTCCGCGGCTCGCTGACCGTTGCGGTTCCGCTCCGTCGAAACTGGATCGGGCCCGTGTTCACCATCGAGGGTAGCACCACGGGGGGCCGGTTCCCACGTCGGGAACCGGACGGAAGGGACCCGGCGCGGGCCGGGTGCGGCCTGCCCCCCCGGAGGGTGCTCTAGGATCACTCGATGCGCGTGATGCTCATGCGGACCTGCCTGTCCGACATCGTCGCCCCGTCCGTCGCCGCGGCGACGGTCACGGTGCTGCGGCGCGCCGGTGTCGAGGTGACGATCCCCCGCCGCCAGACCTGCTGCGGCCAGCCCGGCTGGAGCTCCGGCCACCCCGAGCAGGCGCGCCCCGTCGCGCGCCAGGCGCTCCGGGCCTTCCGCGGCGACGACCCGATCGTCGTCCCCTCCGGCTCGTGCGCGGCGATGGTCACCCACGGCTACGCGGAGCTGTTCGCGGGACAGCCGGAGGAGGCCGAGGCCCGCGAGATGGCGGACCGCACGCTGGAGCTCACCCAGTTCCTCTCCCGCAACGGCCTTCGCCCGAAGCCGACGGGGTCGGGGTCGGTGACCCACCACGACTCGTGCCACATGCTCCGCCTGCTCGGCGAGCGCGAGAGCTCCCGCGCCGTCATCGCCGGCGTCGACGGGCTCGAGCTGAAGGAGATGGAGCAGACCGACGTCTGCTGCGGCTTCGGCGGCACCTTCAGCATGAACTTCCCCGAGGTCTCCGGGAAGCTCGGCGAGGAGAAGGCCCGCAACGCCGCCGCCGCGGGGGCGGACGAGCTCGTCGCCTGCGACCTCTCCTGCCTGCTGCACATCGCCGGCCGGGCGCGCCGCTGCGGGATCGACCTCAAGGTGCGCCACCTGGCGGAGGTGCTCGCCGAGTGAGCACCGAGGCGAAGCGCCCCGTCGTCTACCCCGACGCGACCACCACCCTGCGCGAGCGGACCACCGAGGCCCTGCTCGACACCGAGCTCGGCGGCAACCTCCGCACCGCGGCGGCGTCGTGGGCGGCGGGACGCGCGAAGGTCGGCACCGAGCAGCCGTTCGCCGAGATGCGCCTCCGCACCCGCGAGATCCGCCGCGGCAACATCGCGAACCTCCCGCGCCTGCTCGACACCCTCCAGGCGCGCGTCACGGAGGCCGGCGGCCACGTGGCGCGGGTCTCCGACTCGGAGGCCGCCTGCCGCTACATCACCGACCTCGCGGCGGCGCGGGGCGCGACCCTGCTCGCCAAGTCGAAGTCGATGGCCTCCGAGGAGATCAAGCTGAACGAGGCCCTCGAGGACGCCGAGCTGCGCGTCGTCGAGACGGACCTCGGCGAGTGGATCCTCCAGCTCGCCGGCCAGCACCCGAGCCACATCATCGCCCCCGCCGTGCACCTCAACCGGGGACAGGTCCGGGAGCTCTTCGAGAAGGAGAGCGGGACGGAGCTGCCGCACGACCGCGAGGCCCTCGTCGCGCACGCCCGCAAGCGGCTGCGGGAGGTGTTCGCGAGCGCCGACATCGGGGTCTCCGGCGTGAACCTCGCGATCGCGGAGACCGGCACGATCTGCGTCGTCGAGAACGAGGGCAACGGCCGGCTCGTCACCGCCCTCCCCCGCATCCACGTCGCGGTGATGGGCATGGAGCGGATCGTCGAGAACTGGGAGGAGGGCTCCCACATCCTCCAGATCCTCCCGATGGCGGCGATCGGCGACGACGCCGCGACGTACGTCAACCTCATCACCGGACCCCGGCGCGAGGACGAGGCCGACGGGCCCGAGGAGTTCCACCTCGTGATCCTCGACGGCGGCCGTTCGGCGCTCCGCGGCACCGAGTTCGAGGAGGCGCTCGACTGCATCCGCTGCGGCGCCTGCCTCTACTCGTGCCCCATGTGGCGCAGCGTCGGCGGGCAGGCCTACGGGTCCCCGTACTCGGGGCCGATCGGCGCGGTGCTCACCCCCCTGCTGGAGGGCATCAAGGGCGAGCGGTCCAGCGAGATGCCGTTCCTGTCGTCGCTGTGCGGCTCCTGCCACGAGGCGTGCCCCGCGGGGATCCCCCTGCACGACCTGCTGGTGAAGGTGCGCGCCCGCGTCACCACCCCCGCCCACCGCGCCGACCGCCGGCGCTTCCGCGCCTGGAGCGCCGCGTGGCGCCACCCCCTGCTCTACGGGGCGTCGCGGCGGATGGCCCGCATCGGGCTGCGGGTGATCGGGCGCCGCGGCTGGGTGACGAAGCTGCCGGGACCGGGGTCGCCGTGGACGGACCAGCGCGACCTGCCGACGCGGTGGCCGCCCCGCTGACCGAGCTCATCGACGGGGTGATCGCCGGGATCACGAAGCGCCGCGGCAGCGGCTCCGCGCACCCCGGGGACGAGATCGCCGCTGCCGCCGTCGCGCAGGCCGAGACCTGGGGCGTGACGCGGGCCCTCGTGGCGGGCGACCCGCTGCTCGCCGAGCTGGGCGTGACCGACGCGCTGGCGTCGGCCGGGGTCGAGATCCTCGGCTGGCCGGAGGGCCGCGGCCACGGCTGGCGGGAGCTGCTCGGCCTCGAGGGCCCCGACCGCACGATGGGCATCACCATCCCGACGCTCGGCGTCGCCCAGCGGGGGACCCTCGTCATCGAGACGAGCCCCTCCCACGGCCGCTCCATCGACGCCGTCAGCATGTTCCACCTGCCGGTGCTGCTCGCCTCGCGGATCCGCTGGAGCCTCGGCGAGGCGCTCGCCGAGACGTACGCCCCCGGTCGCCGGCGCCCCGCCGCGGTGTCGCTCGTCTCCGGTCCGAGCCGCACCTCGGACATCGAGAAGATCTCCACCCTCGGGGCGCACGGCGCCGTCGGCATCCACCTCCTGGTGGCCGAGGACCTCTAGCCCGCGGTCACGCCGCCGGGGCCATCCGGGGGGCATCGCCGAGCAACGGGATCCGGGCGCCCCGGCTGCGGACCTCGACGACGGGCCCCTCCGGCCCCACCGCCACCACGTGCACGCGGTCGCCGCAGGCGAGCGGCCCGCCGCGCAGGGCCGTCACGACCGTCGTCCGTCCGTCGATGAGCGCCGCCGCGCGCTCGCCGTCCACGATCCTGGTGACCCGCCCCTGCCGGCCTCGTCTGGTGTCCGGGGACATGCCGCACCTCCTCGTCGCGGGGATGGCACCCCCTCCTTCGCTCCCCGGGCCCGCGGCGTCACACCCGTCCCGCGACCGGCGGCCGAAGCCGCGGATCGACCGTGAAGGCGATGGCGCCCGTCCCCCGGAGGGGTGATCTTCGGACGCATCGCCCACGGGGGCGTGACACGGGACGGCCGGCGGGCGAATCATCCCCGCAGCCCCTGCGATGCCCAGACGACACCTACGGGGCGAGAAGGATGGGCCGATGGGACCACCGACGAGGGTTTCACTGGTCGACGTCCTCCGCGAGGAGGACATCCACATGATCCACCGCGCGATGGTGCGGCGGCTCGGCGACCGCGAGCTGGCGGCCGACGCGACGATGGACCTGTTCGTGCGCGTGACGGCGCGGTTCCACCGCTACGACCCGGAGCGCTGCCCCTTCGCGGGCTGGATCTGGGGCTTCGTGGAGACGGTCGCGGCGGACACGCGGCGGCGGGAGGCCCGGCGGCTCCGCGACCAGGCGCGCGCGCAGGCCGCCGCCGACGCGGAGCGGCACACCGACGAGGAGGAGGCGACGATGCACCTGCCGCAGGAGTGGAGGGACGCGTTCGCGCGGCTCGACCCGCGCGACCGGACGTTGATCGTGCTCCGGGCGATCGGCGGCTGGTCGGCGGCCGACGTGGCGGCGCGCCTCGGGATGACGGTCACCGGGGTCAACACCGCGTACCACCGCGCGTGCGGCCGGCTCGCGACGAGCCTCCGGCTCGGGACGGCGTGAGCCGATGAGGGACCACCGGACCCCACGCCCCGCCACGCGCGATCGCGTCCCCGCCGCCGGCCCGGCCCCGGCGGCGGGCGACGACGACGACTTCATCCCCTACGGCGGCCCCTGCGCGCTGCCGCCGGAGGTCGAGGCCGACATGCGCGACCGCCGCCGCGGCGCCGGCGGCGACGACGCGCCCCCCGACCTCGTCGCCGCCGTCATGGCGTTGGCGGGTCGCGCCACCACCACTCCTCGAACGCCGCGCAGCGGCCGTCCGGGGCGAAGCGCATGACCCAGAGGTCGAGGTAGCGGACCACCTCGGGCGCCGTGTACCGCACGTCGATGCGGGCCACCGCGCGGTCGCCGTCGACGGCGAGCACCTCCCACGACATCACCCACCGCTCCGTCGCGTCCGTGGCGGACGCCCACCACGACGTGATCGCGGCGCGGCCCGAGATGGTGTCCCCGAGGGGCGACGGCCGGTAGGTGGCGTCCTCGGTGAAGAGCGCGACCGCCGCCGCGGCGTCGCGCGACGCCCACGCCCGCCGGTACCCCTCGATCCAGACCTCGACGCGGGCGCGGTCCACGGCGGGGTCGCGTCCCCGGGCGCTCAGCGGCGGCGGACGGCCTTCACGGCACGGTCCGCGTCGCGGCGCGCGTCGCGCTCGGCGATCGAGCGGCGCTTGTCGTAGAGGGTCTTGCCGCGGCCGAGGCCGAGCTCGAGCTTCGCGCGGCCCTCCTTGAAGTAGAGGCGCAGCGGGACGACCGACAGGCCCTTCTCCGCGAGCGCCTGGGCGATCCGCTCGATCTCCTTGCGGTGCAGCAGCAGCTTGCGGGTGCGGCGGGGGTCGTGCCCCGCGTACCCGGCGTTCTCGTAGTCGGAGAAGTGGGCGCCGACGAGCCACGCCTCCCCGTTGCGGATCTGGACGTAGGCGTCCGAGATCGTCGCACCGCTCTCGCGGATGCCCTTCACCTCGCTGCCCTGCAGCACGATGCCGGCCTCGAAGCGGTCGGTGATCGCGTACTCGTGCAGCGCGCGGCGGTTCTGCGCGACGTCCCGGAACCGGGCGTCGTTCTTGGAGTTCTTGGAGGCCATGGGGCCGGACAGGTTAGCGCGGTCGCGCGCCCGCCCGTGTGCGGCGGGCGCGCGACGCGCCGGGGCGGGGGACGCCGTGGCGCGGCGCCGCGTCGACCGGCTCCAGCTCGATGCGGCCGCGGAGCGGCTCGATCCGCACGACCCGGGCGCTGACGGGGTCGCCGACGCGGATCCTCCGCCCGCTCACGCGGCCGATCAGCTGCACGCCGAGCGGGTCGGCGCGGTAGTGGTCGTCCTCGATCCGCCGGGTCGGCAGGAACCCCGTGTAGACATCGTCGAACGTCACGAAGATCCCGGCGTCGATGAGGCCGTTGACGTGCCCCTCCACGACGGTGTCCCACCCCTCGGCGGTCAGGCGGTCCTGCAGCAGGAACGCCGCGCAGAGGTCATCGGCCCGGCGCTCCGTCGCGGACGCGTCGCGCTCGGTGCGCGAGCAGTGGTCGGCGGCCTGGGCGAGCTCGACCGCCTCCGGCCCGGGGTCGCCGATCCCGAGCGCGTCGAGCAGGCCGCGGTGCACCAGCAGGTCGGGGTACCGGCGGATCGGGGACGTGAAGTGCAGGTACGCGGCGCTCGCGAGGCCCGAGTGGCCCACCTCGCCCGGCGAGTAGTGCGCCTGGCGGAGGGACCGCAGCACCAGCGACCACAGCGCCGGGCCGCCGGTGCCGCCGCTCTGCAGGTGGACGGCGACGGCGTGGGCGGCGGCCGTCGCGGCGGCGCGGCGCTCCGTCGCCCCCATCGGGCCGTCGGGGAGGGGCGGCGTCGCGACGCCGAGCTCGTCGAGCTGGGCGTAGAGCAGCTCGATCCGGCTCTGGGAGGGGTCCTCATGGTGGCGGAAGACCGTCGGCCGCCCACGGGCGATCAGGAACCGCGCGACCGCCTCGTTCGCCGCGATCATGCACTCCTCCACCAGCGAGTGCGCCGGCGTCTGCCCCTCGAGGTGCACGGACGCGACGCGGTCGCCGTCGAACGTGACGACGGGTTCCCCCGTCGAGGCCTCGAGCGCGCCCCGGGCCATGCGCCGGTCACGCAGCAGCGCGGCGACCTCCGCCGCGAGGAGCACCCCCTCCTCGAGGCCGGGGTCGCCGAGGGACCCGCCGCCGAGCACCCGGTCGGCGTCGGCGTAGGTGAGGCGCCGCTGGGAGCGGATCATCGACCGCGAGAACCGCGTCTCCCCCACCTCCCCGCGGGCGTCGACCACCATCTCCGCGGTGACCGCCGCCCGGTCGACGCCGGGACGCAGGCTGCAGAGGTCCGACGACAGCCGCGGGGGGAGCATCGGGACGACGGTCCCCGGGACGTACACGGAGTTGCCGCGGCGGGCGGCCTCCCGGTCGAGCGGGCCCCCCGCCGCGACGAAGCGGGCGACGTCGGCGATGTGGACCCACAGGCGCACGCCCCCGCCGGGCTCCCGGGCGACGGCGATGGCGTCGTCGTGGTCCTTCGCGCCCTCCGGGTCGATGGTGATGACGCGCTGGTCGCGCAGGTCGCGGCGGCCGCGGTCGGCGAGGACGTCGCCGTCGTCGAGCTCCTCCGCCTCCTCGAGGGCGGCCCGCGGGAACGGGCGGCCGAGCCCCTCGGCGACGAGCAACGCCCGGAGCGCCGCCCGCGGGGAGCGCTCGGAGCCGTGGACCTCGGTGACGCGTCCCGCGCGTCCCCGCATCGAGACGGTGACGAGGTCGCCGATGTCGGCGCCGCCGCGGGCGCCCTTGCCGAGCGGGATCCGCGGGCCGGACTCGAACGCCGGCTCGGCGGCGGCGCCCCTCCCCGCGGAGACCATGCGGGCGACCAGCACCGCGTCGGGTCCTCCCCGGCTCACCCCGCCGCCGCCGCCAGCGCGAGCCCGCGCCGGAGGGCCTCGTCGCGCGGCGTCGCCGGGTCGTCCACGACCCTCACGTCGGGGGGCAGGCCCCGCTCCGCGAGGTCGAAGCCGCTCGGGGTGAGGTAGCGGGCGGTCGTCAGCTTGAGGGCGCCGCCGTCGCGCAGGGGGATCGTGCTCTGCACGAGCGCCTTCCCGAAGGTGCGCTCCCCCACCAGCGTCGCGCGGTCCGCGTCGCGGAGGGCCCCCGCGACGATCTCGCTCGCGCTGGCACTCCCGCGGTTGACGAGCACGACGAGCGGCAGGTCGCCGGTGGCGGGGTCGCCGTCGGTGCGCAGCTCCTGGCGCGGTGAGTGGAGGCCCTCCGTCACGACGACCTCGGTGTCGTCCGGCAGGAACACGCCGGACACGCCGACGGCCTCGGTGACGAGGCCGCCCGGGTCGCCGCGCAGATCGAGCACCAGCGCCGTGACACCCGTGCCCCGGAGGTCCTCGACGGCCTCGCGGAGCGCGTCGGAGGCGCCCCGCGTGAACTGGGCGAGGGCGACGTAGCCGACCTTCTCGCCGTCCACCGTCTCGACGCGCGAGGTGACGGCGGACACGCGGATGCGGGCGCGCTCCAGGTCGAGGATCCGCTCCGGCGCGTCCCCGGTGACGACCCCGACGCGCACCGGTGTCCCCTCGGGTCCGCGGATCGTGCCGACGACCTCCTCGAGGGTCTTCCCGGCCGCACTCTTCCCGTCGATGGAGCTGATCCGGTCGCCGACCCGCACGTCGGTGCGCGACGCGGGGCTGTCGGGGAAGACCTTCGTGACGACGACGGCCGCCCCGCGCTGGGCGACCTGCAGGCCGACGCCGAAGTACGCCCCGTCGTTGCGGGCGCGGAGGGCCTCGAGCTCGTCGGGGTCGAGGTAGTCGGTGTAGGGGTCGCCGAGCGCCTCCACCACGGCGTCCGCGGAGGCCCGCTGGAGCTTCTCGACGTCGACCGGCTCGTAGTAGTCGCGGCGGAGCGCGTCGAGCACCTGGGACGGGAGGTCCTCGCCGCTGTCGCCGAGGACGACGCTCCGGAGGGGGTCGTCGAGCCGGGTGAGGCCCGTGTCCTCCGGGTGGCCGCCGACGATGACGCCGGCGACGAACACGGCGAGGACGGCGACGACGGCGCCCACCACGACCAGGACCCGGCGGATGCTCATGGGCGGGGGCGGGCTCGCACGGGCGTCATCCGATGATAGCCACGCGTGGCGCCGATCCGGCCCGGGCGGGTCGGACCGGCGCGCGGCGCCGCGCTAGACCTTGAGGAAGCGGCGGAGCGTGATGCCGCTGCCGAGGGCCCCGACGATCGCGCCGGACGCGATCAGCAGGAGGCCGAGCAGCGGGAAGCTGATCGTCGTCGCCGAGTCGCGCGTGAGGGCGCTGTCGGCGTCGCGGATCCAGGTGTCGACCACCCCGACCTTCACGGCGAACAGCAGCCCCACGGAGAGGGCGGCGCCGATGAGGCCGCAGATGACGCCCTCGATCACGAACGGCCAGCGGATGAACCAGTTCGTCGCGCCGACGAGCTTCATCACCTCGACCTCACGGCGGCGGGCGAAGATCGACAGGCGGATGGTGTTGCCGATCAGGAGGATCGACGCGACGAGGAGGATGGAGATGAGGCCGAGGCCGGCCCACTGGATGAAGCGGGCGACCGAGAGCAACCGGTCGGCCGTCTCCTTCCCGTACGAGATGCCGAGCTCCGGGTCGATCGCCGGGCTGTCCTGAAGCTGGGCGATGATCTCGTCGGACCGCTCCGGGTCGGTCGGCTTGACCTCGAAACTCGCGGGCAGCGGGTTGCCCGGCAGCTCCTCGAGGATCGACGGGTCGTTCAGCCGGTCGCGGAGCTTGACCAGCGCCTCGTCCTTCGAGATGTACGTGAACGACTCGATCGGACCCTGCTCCTGCAGCGCGGTGAGCTGGCTGCGGAGCCCCTCGACCTGCGGCACCGTGGCGGCGTCCGAGATGAACACGTTGATGTCGACGCGCTCCTTCTGGGAGTCCACGGTCGACTGCACGTACAGGAAGGACGGGATGAACGCGCCGAGGATGAATACGGCGATCAGCACGGTGACGGTGGCGGCGATCGAGACAGCGGCGTTCGCGCGGATCGAGCGCAGGGCCTCGGCGAGGAAGAATCGGGGGCTCACGCGGTCGTCCTAGGAGTCGGCGCGGGCGTAGGAGGCCTGGCGCTGGTCGCGGACGACCTTGCCGTTCTCCAGCGCGATCACCCGCATCTGCATCTTGTCGACCATCTCGCGGTCGTGGGTCGCCATGATCACGGTCGTGCCGGTGCGGTTGATGCGGTAGAGCAGCTGCATGATCCCGATCGAGGTCTCGGGATCCAGGTTGCCGGTCGGCTCGTCCGCGATCAGCAGCCGCGGGTGGTTGACGAACGCGCGGGCGATCGACACGCGCTGCTGCTCGCCGCCGGAGAGCTCGTGGGCGAAGCGCTCGGCCTTCTCGGACAGGCCGACGAGGGCGAGGATCTCCGGGACCTTGC
Source organism: Miltoncostaea oceani (assembly GCF_018141545.1). GTDB lineage: Bacteria > Actinomycetota > Thermoleophilia > Miltoncostaeales > Miltoncostaeaceae > Miltoncostaea > Miltoncostaea oceani. Next base: position 2,596,293 of record NZ_CP064356.1, read on the forward strand.
GCTTGATGTTGCGGGGGTTGTCCCCGATGACCTGCAGCGCGTACGCGACGTTCTCGTAGACGGTGCGGCCGGCCAGGAGCTTGAAGTCCTGGAAGACGCAGCCGATGGAGCGCCGCAGGTACGGCACCTTGGAGCGCCGGAGCTGCTGAAGGTTGCGGCCGCCGACGGTGATGGTGCCCGCCGTGGGCTCGAACTCCTTGATCAGCAGCCGGATGAACGTGGACTTGCCGGAGCCGGACGGCCCCACCAGGAACACGAACTCGCCGCTCTCGATGGACAGCGAGACGTCGTCGAGGCCGTGCACCTTGTCGGTGTAGGCCTTCGTGACGCCGTCGAGGATGACCATCGGGCCGTCGCCCGGCCGCAGCATGGTGCGGCGGTCGGACTTGCCGGTCGACTCGCGGCGCCGCGCACGGGCACGTGCGCGGTCGGCAGCCGAATCGGCGGGGGGAGGTGTGGGGGGGGCGTCGGTGCTCATGGTGAAGACCAGCGCGTCACTTTCGGAGGGCTGCGGATGGAACGTGCGCCGTCAGGAATACCTTCGGCGATGTGGGGCCCCCCGTGAGGCCCGGGGAGGGTACCCCGTGCTCCGCGGTGGGTCAATTCGGGGAAGTCGCCGGAAAACAGGGCCATCTCCGGCGCCGGGGCTTTCGACGGGGACGGTGCTCATTCCTCCCCGCCCACGTCGTCCACCGGCGCGCCGGACCCGGATCCCCCACGGGCACGGCGCTCCAGCTCGGCGCGCACGAAGCCGTCGAGGTCGCCGTCGAGGACGCCCTGGGCGTTGCCGGTCTCGTGCCCGGTACGAAGGTCCTTGACCATCGTGTAGGGGTGGACGACGTAGGAGCGGATCTGGCTGCCGAAGCCGATGCTCTGGCTCTCGCCGCGGCTCTTCGCCGCCTCCGCCTCGCGGCGCTCCAGCTCGGTCTGGACCATCTTGGCCCGCAGCATCGCCATCGCCGTCGCGCGGTTCTGGGTCTGGGAGCGCTCGTTCTGGCACTGCACGACGATCTTCGTCGGCAGGTGGGTGATCCGCACCGCCGAGTCGGTCTTGTTGACGTGCTGGCCGCCGGCGCCGCTCGCACGGTACGTGTCGATCTTGAGGTCCTTGTCGAGGATCTCGATCTCGACGGCGTCGCTGACGAGGGGGGCGACGTCGACGGCGGCGAACGAGGTCTGGCGGCGGTTCGCCGAGTCGAACGGCGAGAGGCGCACGAGGCGGTGCACGCCGCGCTCCGCGGACATCAACCCGTAGGCGTTCGTGCCGTGGACGGTGAACGTGACGGACTTGATGCCGGCCTCGGTCCCGGCCTGGACCTCCTTGAGGTCGGCCTTCAGGCCCCGCTGCTCGATCCAGCGCAGGTACATGCGCAGGAGCATCTCGGTCCAGTCCTGGGCGTCGGTGCCCCCCTCCCCCGAGTTGATCGTGACGACGGCGTCGCCGGCGTCGTGCTCACCGGAGAAGAGGCGCGCCTCCTCGAGGCCCGCCATCGTGCGGTCGGCGCGGGCGAGGCCCTCGGACAGCTCGGTGAGCATGTCGGGGTCGAGGTCGCCGGCCCGCTCCTCCTCGCGCAGGAGGTCGGCCATCTCGGCGAGCGAGCCGATCTCCTCGTCGAGCTCCCGGTACTGGGCGACGCGGGTGCTCGCCGACGCGTGGGCGGCCGAGATCGACGCGGCGCTGGCCTGGTCGTCCCAGAAGCCGGGGGCGCCTATCAGCTCCTCCAGCTCCGCCATGCGGCGCTCGAGGGCGGGCGGGTCGATGAACTCGCCCAGGGCCGCGGCCCGCTCCCGGAGGCGGGCGGCGCGCTGGACGAGGTCCTCGAGGGAGAACGTGGAGTCGGTGCTCATGCGGCGGCGCGGCTACGCGCCGTGACACCTCTTGTACTTCTTGCCGGAGCCGCAGGGGCAGGGGTCGTTGCGGCCGACCTTGTCCTCGTCGGTGAGCACGCGCTGCTCGACGACGGCGACGGCCCCGCGGCCGGTCTGCTGCCGCTCCTCGGCGAACTCCTCGCCGCCCTCGCCGCCGGAGCCGTCGAAGCCCTGGATCGGGTCGGACTGGTACGAGTAGTCCACGTCGGCGACCTTCTGCTCCTCGGCCTCGGGAGCGCGGTCCACCTCGATGTGGAACATGTACCGGACGAACTCCATCTTCACGAGGTCCATCATCTCGTCGAACATGGTGTGGCCCTCGAGGCGGTACTCGGAGAGCGGGTCCTTCTGGCCGAGCGCGCGGAGGTGGATGCCCTCCCGCAGGTAGTCCATGTTGTAGAGGTGCTCGCGCCAGTGCTGGTCGATGAGCTGCAGCAGCACCCACCGCTCCAGGTCGCGCACCAGGGTCACGCCGAGGTCGGCCTCGCGGGCCTCGTAGGCGGCCATGATGTCGTCCTCGAGCCGGTCGAGCAGCTCCTCGCGCGTCAGCGGGTCGCTCTCGTCGTCGAGCTCGTCGCGGATGTCGGCGACGGTGAACGACATGGGGTAGTAGCTGCCGAGCTGGGTGAAGAGGGCGTCGAGGTCCCAGTCGGCGGGCAGCGACTCCTCGTCGCCGAACTGGTCGACGATGTCGACGAGCGCCTCGGCGATCCAGTCGCGCGCCTGCTCCCCGAGGTCCTCCCCCTCGAGCACGCGGCGGCGCTCGGAGTAGATGACCTCGCGCTGCTTGTTGAGCACGTCGTCGTAGTCGAGGACGCGCTTGCGGATGTTGAAGTTCTGCTCCTCGACCTTCTTCTGCGCGCCCTCCACGGTCTTGGAGAGCATCTTCGCCTCGATCGGCAGGTCGTCGCCGGGGCCGAGGCGGTCGAGGATCTTGAAGATCCGGTCGCCCGCGAAGATCCGGATCAGGTCGTCCTCGGCGGACAGGTAGAACCGCGACGCGCCGGGGTCGCCCTGACGGCCGGCGCGACCGCGGAGCTGGTTGTCGATGCGCCGGCTCTCGTGGCGCTCGGTGCCGATGATGTAGAGGCCGCCGAGCTCGGCGACCCCCTCGCCCAGCTTGATGTCGACGCCACGGCCGGCCATGTTGGTCGCGATCGTGACGCCGCCGCGCTGGCCGGCGTCGAGGATGATCTCGGCCTCACGCGCGTGGTTCTTGGCGTTCAGCACGTTGTGGGGGATGCCGCGCCGCGTGAGCATGCCGGCGAGCATCTCGGAGATCTCGACGGAGATCGTGCCGACGAGGACCGGCTGGCCGCGCTCGTGGGCCGCGGCGATGTCGTCGGCCACGGCGCGGAACTTCGCGTCCTTGGTCTTGAAGATGTAGTCGTTCTCGTCGGCCCGGATCATCGGCCGGTGCGTCGGGATCGAGACCACGTCGGTCTTGTAGATCTTCGCGAACTCGTTCGCCTCGGTCGCGGCCGTGCCGGTCATGCCGGAGAGCTTCTCGTACATGCGGAAGTAGTTCTGGAGGGTGATCGTCGCGAGCGTCTGGTTCTCCTCGCGGATCCGCAGCCCCTCCTTCGCCTCGAGCGCCTGGTGCAGGCCCTCGGAGTAGCGCCGCCCCTCGAGCACGCGGCCGGTGAACTCGTCGACGATCAGCAGCTCGCCGTCGCGGACGATGTACTCCTTGTCCTTGCGGTAGAGCGCGTGCGCCTTGAGCGCCTGGATCAGGTGGTTGACCAGGTTGCCGTTGACGTCGAGGTACAGGTTGTCGATGCCGAGCGCCTTCTCGACCTTGTCGACGCCGCTCTCGGTCGGCGAGGCGGCACGGTGCTTCTCGTCGACGTCGTAGTCCTCGCCGTCCTTCAGCGTCGGGACGATGCGCGCGAAGCGGTAGTAGGTGTCGGTCGCCGCCTCGGGGACGCCGGAGATGATCAGCGGCGTGCGGGCCTCGTCGATGAGGATCGAGTCGACCTCGTCCACGATGCAGAAGTAGTGGCCGCGCTGGACGCAGTCCGACAGGCGGACCGCCATGTTGTCGCGCAGGTAGTCGAAGCCGAACTCGGCGTTCGTGCCGTAGGTGGCGTCGGAGGCGTAGGCGGCGCGGCGGGCGTCCTCCGGCATCATCGACGAGATCACGCCGACGCTGACCCCGAGGAAGTCGTAGAGGGGGCCCATCCAGTCGGCGTCGCGCTTGGCGAGGTAGTCGTTGACCGTGACGACGTGGACGCCGCGGCCCGTGAGGGCGTTGAGGTAGACGGCCGGGACGCCGGCGAAGGTCTTGCCCTCACCGGTCTTCATCTCGGCGACCTTGCCGCTGTTGAGCACCATCGCGCCGATCATCTGCACGTCGAAGAGGCGCATGCCGAGCACCCGGCGGCCCGCCTCGCGGACGACCGCGAACGCCTCGGTCACGAGGTCGTCGACCGAGGCGCCGTCGGCGATGCGCGCGCGGAACTCGTCCGTCTTGGCGCGCAGCTCGGCGTCGGTCAGCTTCTCCATCTCCGGCTCGAGTGCGCCGATCCTGGCCACGTGCGACTGCATGGCCTTCATGGCGCGTCCCTCGCCGACACGGAGGACCTTGTTGATGAGATCAGTGCTCATACAGCGGCTCGCTCCATCGTGGGCACGGCTCGGTCATGGTAGCGCAGGGGTCATCGGCGACCCCCTGCACGGGCCTGAGCGGCCGGGCTACCCCTCCGGCGCGATGAGGCCGTAGTCGCCGTCGCGGCGCCGGTAGACGACGTTGACCTGCCCGTCGTCCGAGTTCCGGAACACGTAGAAGTCGTGGTGCAGCATGTCCATCTGCAGCGCGGCGTCCTCCTGCGTCATGGCGAGCATCACGAAGCTCTTGCTCTTGACGAGGCGCGGCGTGGGCTCGACCGGTTCCTCGACGGCGTCGGGGCCCGTGGCCTCGGCGCGGAGGCCGTCGAGCTGGGCCCCCAGGATCTCGGGGACCTCGTCCATCGGGGGGCCGTGGTGGTCCTTGCGGCGGTCGCGGTAGCGGCGCGCCTGGCGCTCCAGCTTGCGGGCGGCCTGGTCGATCGCCGCGTACATGTCCTCGGCGCTCTCGCGGACCCGCAGCACCGGCCCCTTGGTGCGGACGGTGACCTCCGCGATCTGCGCCTGCGCGATCTTGGGGTTCCGCTCGACCGAGAGCTCGAGCTCCACCTCCGTCGCGTCGTCCCAGGGCGGGAGGATGCGCGCCAACCTCTCCAACTTCGCCTCGGCGTGATCGAAGAGAGCGTCGGTGACCGACAGTCCCTTGCCCTTGACCTGGAGCTGCATCGCGGCCTCCTCCATCGCCGTCGCCGGGTCCCACGATGCTAGCGCCGCACGGGGGCGGCCGCGTCAGTGGTTCCCCGCGCCCGCTCCGCGCGGGAGACGCAGACCGCCCCCACGTCGCGGGTTCCGCCGGCCCGCAGGGCGCGTGCGCAGTCGGCGAGGGTCGCCCCCGTCGTGCGGACGTCGTCGACGAGCCAGGCCCGCTCCGGCACGGCATCCCGCCCGCCGGCCGCGAAGGCACCCGAGGCCTGGCGCGACCGCTCCCGCAGGGGGGCGCCGCGTTGCGACGGGCCCTCCCGGACACGCCGTAGCGGCTGGGCGACCGCGAGGCCCCATCGGTCGGCGAGCGACCGGGCGATCAGGAGGCTCTGGTTGAACCCACGCTCGCGGGCGCGGCGTGCCCCGAGGGGCACCGGCACCAGGACCGTGCCGGGGGGCGGCGGGTCCACCGTCGCGGCGACGAGGTCGGCGAGCACCGGGGCGAGGCCGCGGCGGCGGCCGTCCTTCAGCGCCGTCACGAGCGCCGGGACCGGGCCCGCGTAGGCGAGCGCCTGGCGGGCGCCGGCGATGACGCGGCCACGGCACTCCCCGCAGCGCTCCACCGCGATGGGCACGGGCGCCCCGCACCCCCCGCACCACGGCGGCGGGAGGGGGACCACCGCGTCGAGGCATGACGCGCAGACCGCGGCCCCGGGCAGGCCGCACGCCGCGCAGGCGGGAGGGAGGAGCACGTCCAGGAGGGAGGCGATCGGCACGTCTCCACCCTGGCCCCCTCCCCCGTCACGGCGCGACGCCCATGCGTGCCGGGGGTGTGCGGAGGGTGTGCCGCCGGGGGTGCGTGGTCCCCGTCCCGCTCCGGGGCGTCGCGGTGGTCCATTCGGACCTCGCCGCGAGGTCCAAATGGACCTGACGCGAGCATCGGCCCTCCCGATCGCGCCGGCGGGCGCCCGACGGTCATTCGGCCGACGCCGCGAGGTCCATTTGGACTTACAACGGCCGGCAGGGTGACGATCTCCCGTCCAGTGGTCCGATCCGCTGGTGGTCCGAATGGACCTTGCACCCGGGTCCAATTGGACCATCGGAGCGGGCCGGCGAGCCCGGCCGGGATCCCCCGAAGTCGTCTCGCCCAAGTGGACCTCGCCGCGAGGTCCAATTGGACCATCAGGGAACCGGGGGGAGGCGCAGCCCACCCGGGAGGAGTCAGGCGGGGGCACCCTCGGGGCGGGGGAGCGACCGTTCGTAGGGGGGCCGGTGGACGCCGTGCTCCGTGACGATCGCCGCGACGAGGCGGGCGGGGGTCACGTCGAAGGCGGGGTTGGCGGCCATCGTCCCCGGGTCGGCGGCGGGGCGGCCGTCGAGGGTGAGGCCGCGGACCTCGTCGCCGGAGCGCTCCTCGATGGGGATCCCGGCCCCCGTCGGCGTCGCCGGGTCCACGGTCGTGCTGGGGGCCGCGACGATCATCGGGATGCCGTGCTCCCGGGCGAGGACGGCGAGGCCGTACGTGCCGATCTTGTTCGCCACGTCCCCGTTCGCGGCGATGCGGTCCGCCCCCACGACGACGTGGGAGACGGCGCCGCCCGCCATCATCGCCGCCGCCATCGAATCGGTGATGAGGGTATGGGCGATCCCCTCCCGCCCCAGCTCCCACGCCGTCAGCCGGGAGCCCTGCAGCAGCGGCCGCGTCTCCGGCACCACCACCCGCACCGTCGGGTCCGCGGCGTGGGCGGCGCGCACCACGCCGAGGGCCGTCCCGTACCCCCCCGTCGCGAGGGCGCCGGCGTTGCAGTGGGTCATGATCCGCGCGCCCCGGCCGAGGAGGGCGAGGGCGTGGGCGCCGATCGCCCGGCACCGCGCCACCTCGTCGTCGTGGATCCGCCGCGCCGCGTCGGCGAGGGCGGCGGCGGTGGCCTCCGGGCGACCGGGGTGGGCCGCCACCAGGGCCGACTGGGCGTCGACCGCCCACATCAGGTTCACCGCCGTCGGCCGCGCCGCGCGCAGCGCCGCGGCGGCACGCGCCACCTCTGCGGCGAACGCGTCGCCGTCGTCGTGGGGGGCGTGGGCGGCGGCGAGGGCGACGCCCATCGCCCCCGCGACCCCGATCGCGGGAGCGCCGCGGATCGCGAGGCGGCGGATCGCGTCGACGACCTCCGGCCACGCCGTGCAGCGCAGCACCACCTCCTCCGAAGGGAGGCGCGTCTGGTCGAGCATCTCGACGGCGTCGCCGGTGAGGCGGATGACGTCGTGCGGCGCGACCCCCGCCGGGGCGGTCACGTGCCCTGCTCCCACGACGCCAGGTACCGCGCCTGGTCGTCGGTGAGGACGTCGATCCGCACGCCGAGGGCGGCGAGCTTCAGCTTCGCGATCTCCTCGTCGATCCGCGGCGGCACCGGGTACACCCGCGCCTCCAGGTCCGCGCCCTCCCGCGCCAGGAACTCCGCGCAGAGGGCCTGGTTCGCGAAGCTCATGTCCATCACCGACGCCGGGTGCCCCTCCGCGCACGCGAGGTTCACGAGGCGCCCCTCCGCCAGCAGGTTCAGCCTCCGTCCGTCGGGCAGCAGGAACTCCCGGACCCCGGGGCGCACCTCCCGCTCGGCGCGGGCCATCGCCGCGAGCCCGGCGACGTCGATCTCCACGTTGAAGTGGCCCGTGTTCGCGAGGATCGCCCCGTCCTTCATCTCCCGCATGTGCTCCGGCCGCAGCACGTCCACGTCGCCGGTGGCGGTGATGAACACGTCCGCGAGGCGGGCGGCCTCCGCGACCGTCATCACGGGGAACCCGTCGAGCACCGCCTCCAGCGCCCGCCGCGGGTCGACCTCCAGCACGATCACGTGGGCGCCCATGCCGCGCAGGCGCCCCGCGACGCCGCGGCCGAAGGGGCCGAAACCCGCGACCACCGCCTGGCGTCCCGCGACGAGGAGGTTCGTCGCCCGCAGCAGCCCGTCGATCGTCGACTGGCCGGTGTTGTCGAACATGTGCGACGTGTCGGCGTCGTTCACCGAGATCACGGGGAACGCCAGCCCGCCCTCGCGCTCCAGCGCCCGGAGGCGGATCACGCCGGTGGTCGTGTCCTCCGTGCCGCCGATGACCCCGTCGAGCATCTCGCGCCGCTCACCGTGCAGCACGCCGATGACGTCGGCGCCGTCGTCCATCGTGATCCGCGGCGCGTGGTCGATCGCGGCGGTGACGTGGCGGTAGTACGTCGCCTCGTCCTCCCCCCGCCGCGCGTACGTCGCGACGCCGAAGTCGGCGACGAGGGCGGCGGCGACGTCGTCCTGGGTGGACAGCGGGTTCGACGCGACGAGGACGAGGTCGGCGCCCCCGGCGCGCAACGTCCGTGCCAGCGCCGCCGTCTCCGTCGTCACGTGCAGGCACGCCGAGATCCGGAGCCCCGCGAGGGGGGTCTCCCGGGCGAACCGCTCCCGGATGCTCCGCAGGACCGGCATGTCCCGGTCGGCCCACTCGATCCTCTGGCGGCCGAGGGGGGCGAGCCCCAGGTCGGCGACGTCGTGCGGGGGCGGGGACGCCGCCGTCACGCCTGCGGGTCCGCGGACCTCCCGTACCCGGTCTGCGCGAGCCGCTCCTTGAGGCGCTCGATCATCTCGACGGGCCCCGGGTCGACCGCGCGCAGCAACGCGAGGTAGAGGGATGCGTAGTCACCGAGGAGGACGAGGTCGAGCATCCGCGCCAGGCCGCCCTGCCCCTCCGCCTCGATCGACAGCGTGTGCGCGACGTGCGGCTCCACGAGCTCGCGGGTGAGGTCGAAGCGGCGCTGCACCTGCCGGTGGTGGCGGGGGTCGCGCAGCATGATCAGGTGCGCGAGCTGGCTGAGCGGCGCCGGCATGCCCGCGAACCCGACGATCTCGTTGTGGTCGAGCTCGGGGATCGACGACGCGAACGCCGGGATCTTGGCGTTCTCGTTGAACTGGCCCTTCCAGCGCACCGCGATCGGGGCGGTCGCCTCCGCGCCCCAGATCAGCGGGACGGCGTTCTGCAGCGACCGCGCGAGCTGCTTCGCCGGGTTGCCGGTCTCGGGGACGTCGGGGCCGTACGCCGCGATGGCGCCGGAGATCGTGGCGCGCGCCTCCTCGAGGTCCGACGTCAGGGACGGGACCAGCTCGAGCCGGTGCAGCAGCACCACCAGGGGGACCATCATCCGCAGCAGCGCCGCGCGGGGCTGGAGCCCCGGCACGACGGGCACGACGGGGACGCCCTCCGCCGCGTAGAACGACCCGAGCTTGCCGCCGCTCGTCACCGCGACGCACAGGCTGTTGCGCTCGAGGGCCTGGGAGGCCGCCGTCAGCGTCTCCTCGGTGCCGCCCGAGTACGACGACAGCACCACGAGGGTGCCCTCGCCGATCCAGCCCGGCAGGTAGTAGTCGCGCACCACCGTCACGGGCACCCGCAGGCGCTCGCGGTACGCGCCGGTGACCAGGTCGGCCGCGATGGCGGAGCCGCCCATGCCGCAGATCGCGACGTCGGTGATCGCGTCCGCCGGCCACGGGATCTCCACGGCCTCGGCGGAGGCGCGGGCCTCGTCGAAGGCGGCCAGCGAGTCGCCGATCCCGCGGATCAGTCCGAGGGAGTCGGCCTCCAGGGCCTCGGGTCCGTCCAGTCCGAACATGCCGCGGAGGCTACCGGAGTGGGGCGGCGGTCACGCCCCCGCGCCGGTCGGCACCGGTGTGGAGGGGTCCACCACCGTGCCGGGGGCGATGCGGGCGTCGTCCCCGACGATCACGCCGGGACCGAGTCGCGCCCCTCGGCCGACGGTCGCGCCGGCGCCGACGATCGCGCCGTCGAGCGTCACGTCGACCCCGATCCGCGCGCCCGCCCCGACGACGCTGCCGCGCACCGACGCCCCCGCCGCGAGCACGGCCCCGTCGCCCAGGCACGACCGGTCGTCGACCGTCGCGGACGGGTCGACGTGGGCGCCGGCGCCGAGGTACGCCCCGCCCGTCGGGGACTCGGTGCGCAGGGCCCCCGCCAGGACGTCGTGGTTCGCGGCGAGGTACGACGCGGGGGTGCCGATGTCGCGCCAGTAGGCGTCGCTCGGGTGGCCGTGCAGGGTCCCCCGCTCCGCGAGCACCGGGAACACCTCGCGCTCGATCGAGCACGACACGCCACGCGGGATCAGGTCCAGCACGGCGGGGTCGAGCAGGTAGGTGCCGGCGTTGATGCGGTACGGCTCCCCGGGCCGCAGGTCGGCGGGGGTGGGCTTCTCCACGAACGCCTCGACGGTCCCGTCGTCGTGGAGGCGCACCAGGCCGAAGGCGCTCGGGTCGTCCACCGGCGTCAGGGCGATCGTGCCCTGCGCCCCCGTCGCCCGGTGCTCCGCGGCGAACGCCGTCAGGTCGAGGTCGGTGAGGATGTCGCCGTTCAGCACCAGGAACGGGGCGTCGTCGAGGAGGTCCTCGGCGTTGCGGACCGCGCCGGCCGTGCCGAGGGGCTCCGGGTCGACGACGTACCGCAGCCGCACCCCGGCGGCGGCGCCGTCGCCGAAGTGGTCGCGCAGCGCGTCGGGCCGGTACCCGCACGAGAAGATGACGTCGTCGACGCCGTGGCGGCGCAGCAGGTCGATCTGGTGGGCGACGAACGGCCGGTCCACCAGCTGCATCATCGGCTTCGGGCGGGTGTCGGTCAGGGGTCGCAGACGGCGCCCCTGACCACCCACGAGCACGACGGCCTGCGTCAGAGCGGCGCGCCCACGTGCGCGGGGATCCGGCCGATGCCCTCGAACGCGTAGCCGAGGCGGGTCATCTCCCGCGGGTCGAGGGCGTTGCGGCCGTCGATGACGATGGCGGAGCGCATCGTGCCCTGGGCGGCGGCCCAGTCGAGGCCGACGATCGCGGCCCACTCCGTCACCAGCACGGCGGCGTCGGCGCCGGCCATCGCCTCCTCGGCGGTGGCGGTCATCGACACGCCGTGCAGCCGGTCGTAGACCTCGACGACGGGGTCGTAGGCCACGACCTCGGCGCCCTCGGCGAGCAGCCGGGCGGCGAGCACCAGGCTCGACGCCTCGCGCATGTCGTCCGTCTCGGGCTTGAACGCCAGGCCGAGCAGCGCGACCCGCTTGCCCTCGAGCGTGCCGAGGTGCTTCTTGAGCTTCCCGATCACGCGGCGCTTCTGGAGCTCGTTCACCTCGATGACGGAGGTGAGCAGCTGGAAGTGGTACCCCGAGTTGCCGGCGAGCTGCTTCAGCGCCGACACGTCCTTCGGGAAGCAGCTCCCGCCGAAGCCGATGCCGGCCCGCAGGAACGACGACCCGATCCGCGAGTCGAGGCCCATGCCGTGCGCGACCACCTCGACGTCGGCGCCGACCTCCTCGCAGACGTTCGCGATCTCGTTGATGAAGCTGATCTTCGTGGCGAGGAACGCGTTCGACGCGTACTTCACCATCTCCGCCGAGGGGACGGAGGTGCGGATGATCGGCGCGCCGAGGGGCGCGTAGAGCGCCGCGACGCGGTCGCCCTGCGCGTCGTCGAAGGACCCGATCACGACGCGGTCGGGGCGCAGGAAGTCGGCGATCGCCGCGCCCTCCTTCAGGAACTCCGGGTTCGAGCAGTAGCCGACCTGCTCCAGGCCGCGCGCGTCGAGCTCGGCGCGCACCCGCTCGCCGGTCCCGACCGGGACGGTGCTCTTCATGACAAGCACGTGGCGGGCGTCGGCGCCGACCTTCTCCAGCTCCTCCACCACGCTCATGACGCGCGACAGGTCGGCGTCGCCCGAGTACGTCGGCGGGGTGTCGACCGCGATGAACACGACCTCCGACCGCTCCAGCATCCGCTCCAGCGACAGCGTGTACGTCAGCCGGTCGCGGTGCTCGGACATCATCTCGACGAGGCCGGGCTCGTAGATCGGCACCTGGCCGTCGTTGAGCGCCGCCACCTTGTTGGCGTCGATGTCGCGGAGCGTCACCTCGTAGCCCATGGAGGCCAGGCACACGCCGGTCACCAGGCCGACGTAGCCGGCGCCGATCACGCCGACGCGCTCCCGGGGGGCCGGGCCGCCGCCGTTGACGGCATCCGCGCCGGGTTCGGGCGCTGCGCTGCTCGCGTTGTCGGTCATGGGGTGCTGGCCTCCGTCGAGACGGTGATCGGGGTGTCGGTCCTGTCGGCAGGCAGCGTGGCGCGGTTGAGTGGCCGCATCGACTTGGCGATCTCCTCGATCGTCTTGGCGCTGAGCTCGTTCATCAGGGTGTTGGACACCCAGTACCACGTGTTGCCCGTGCGGAACGCCAGGCGCTGCAGGTTGCGCCCGTCGTAGAACGTAAGGTACTCACGCCCGCCGCTGGTGTACCTCCCCGTCGGACCGTCGACGATCGGGGGGTTCTTCATCGACGTCATCATGATGCTCCAGTACTTCGGGGCCCCCCCGACGTACACCTGGAACACCACCTTGACCGCCGGCGGGCCGTTGTCGCCGCCCCCCGTCGAGATGCGGTAGGCGCGCACGATGCGGGCCTCCGACCCCGTCGCCACCTTGAGCGGGGCCATGATCCGCATGCCGGGGACCTCCGACCGGAGGCCGCGCAGCGTCTCGACCATGCCGGTCGTGTCGACCGTCGAGGCCGCGGGCCGCGCCTCGGCCTTCGGCGGCGTCGCGAGCTCGCCGGTGAAGTCGGCGCCGGCGACGACGACGACCTCGTTGCCGCTGCCGCCGCCGTTCTCCAGGGCCCCGATCGTGGCGCCCGGGCCCATCAGCGCCGCGATCTTGCGCGCCGGGTCGCGGAAGCCGTCGGCGTAGTAGACGGCGCTGTTGGCGAAGTCGAACGAGTCGGCGTTGCCGCCGACGCGGGCCATGTACCTCTTCTCCGCGAGGGCCTGCGCCACGTCCTCGGCGGCGAGCAGCTCACCGGACCCGTTCAGCACGGTCACGTCCACCGTGCGCGGGTCGATCGGCTTGGCCGCCGACGTGTCCTGCTCGAACTCCGGCTCCTTCCAGAGCGCGACCTTCGCGGCGATCTCGGACGGGTCGGCCAGCTCGACCGACGCCCCGTTGATCATCCCGCTCGCCCCCTCGATCGAGACGCGGGCGATGCGGTCCTTCGGCGCCTCCAGCGCGAGCGTCAGCAGCGAGATGAACCGCGGCACGTTGTCGATGCTCGTCTCGATGTTGTCGCCGAAGATCTTGCGGAAGCTCGTGACGTTGGTGAGGTTGCCGAGCTGCTTCGTCTGGCGCTTCAGCTCCGACAGGAACTGCTGCTGGCGGGCGATGCGCGAGTAGTCGGAGTCGGTGTGGCGGTACCGCACGTACGAGAGGGCGCGGGTGCCGTCGAGCTTCTGGTAGCCGGCCTGCAGGTCGATGTCGGCGTAGTTCGTCGCCGCGGTGCCGATGTTCTTGTTGTAGTAGCGCCGGTCGATGTCGAGGTAGACGCCGCCCACCTCGTCCACGAGGCGCGCGAAGCCGGTGAAGTCGACGATCACGTACTCGTTGATCGGCTCCCCCGTCAGCTCCTCGACGGTCTTGATCGTCGTCGCCGGCCCCTGCGAGTAGGCGGCGTTGATCTTGTCCTGCCCGTAGCCCGGGATCTGGACGTAGAGGTCGCGGGGGAAGGACAGCATCGAGATCAGGTCGCGCTGGGGGTCCATCCGGACGAGGATCAGCGAGTCGCTGCGCCCCGGGTCGCCCTCCGACGGCCGTGTGTCCGACCCGATCAGGAGCACGTTGACGGGCTTGCCCGGCAGCACCGGCTTGGTGGCGGCGCGGGCGGCCTTCGCCTCGGCGGTGTTCGGCGCGGCGGCCTCGAGGGTGTCGTCGAGGTAGATGTAGGCGCCGCCGCCGGCCGCGACGACGAGCGCGACGATCGCCCACAGCGACCACCCGACGACCGCGACCCACACGCGGCGGCGGCGCGGGACGCGCCAGTAGCGGGCGCCGCGGTGCGGCGGCTCCTCGCGGCCGGGGGGCGTCACGGTGCGGGCACCCCGGTCCCCGTGCCGGCCGCCGTCGCCGGCAGCTCGGCCACCATCCGCGCGAACTCGGTCAGGGCCCGGCGGTACCGCGGCAGGCTGTCGATCTCGACGTACTCCTCGGGTCCGTGGTGGCCGGCGCCGCGCGGGCCGAACTCGACGGCGGGGACGCCCACCTCGATGAACGCGACCGCGTCGGAGGCGCCGTCGCGGCCGACGGACGTCGCGGACGGCTCGTGGCGCCCGGCGGCGTCGAGCAGCGTCTGCACGTAGACGTGGTCGGGCGAGACGTCGGCGGGCGGGCGCTCCAGCAGCACCTCGATGCGGGCGCGCGGCTCGAGCGAGAGGATCTGGGCGAGCACCTCGTCGGGCGACTGGCCCGGCAGGTACCGCACGTCCACGTCCATGCGGCAGTGGTCGGGGACCTTGTTGACCGCGTCGCCGCCCTGGATGCGGCCGAGGTTGATGGAGGGGTGCTCGAACAGCGGTGCGGACTCCGTGGCGAAGGGGAGCGTCGCGATGCGCCGGTACATGTCGATTCCGCGCAGGACGGCATTGTCCCCCAACCAGGGCGTCGCCCCGTGGGCGGCGGTCCCGGCGACGTCGACCCGCAGCATCAGGACGCCCTTCGCCTGCACCCCGACGCGCATGTCGGTGGGCTCGCCGCAGACGACGAAGTCGGCCCGCAGTCCGTCGTGCACCATCATCTGGGTGCAGTTCTCGCCCGGCTCCGACCGCTCCTCGTCGGGCACCACGATCAGATCGACGACCGCGCCGCGCAGGCCGCTCTGCGCGAGGTCGGCGACGGCGAGCATCATCGCGCCGAGCGCCGCCTTCATGTCGTACGCGCCGCGGCCCACCAGCCGGCCGCCGTCGATGCGGGGCGTGAACTGCTCGGGGTACCCCGGGACGACGTCGATGTGCCCGTGGTAGACCAACCGGGTGGGGCCGTCGCCGACACGGGCCACCAGGCTGCGACGACCCCCCGTTTCGACGTGGGAGACGGTCGCGCCGCGGGCCTCGAGCCACCCGGCCACGAAGTCGGTGGCCTGCCCGATCCCGGAGCGGCGGGACGTGTCGTAGGCGATCAGCCGCTCGGCGAGCAGGACCTCGTCCACGCGGAGGAGGATAGCCGAGCCCCGGCCCGGAGTGCTCCACGGCCGGGCTCCGCCCCGCGGATCCCGGTCCTGACCGGCCCTTAACCGTCGGCGGGGGCCGCCGCCGCGGGGCCGATCTACCCTCGGTGGAGTGCTCGCCGCCCTCCTCAGCGCCCTCCTGCTCGCGACGCCGCAGGCGACGCCCGTGGAGCGTCCCGTCGCGATCCCGGCGTCCGGCGGCGTGACGCTCGCCGCCACCCTCAGCGTCCCCGCGGGACCCGGCCCGCACCCCGCCGCCGTGCTCGTGGGGGGCTTCGGCCCGGCGGCGCGCGACGGCTCGTTCGGGCGGCGCGGCGGCCCCTACGCCGACCTCGCGCGGCGCCTCACCCGCGAGGGGGTGGCGGTGCTGCGGTACGACAAGCGCGGCCTCGGCGACTCGGGGGGTCCCGCGCTCAGCTGGCTCGACGCCCGCCCCCTGCAGCGCGACGCGGGGGCGGCGGTCCGCCTGCTGGCGGCGCTGCCCGGCATCGACCCGGCGCGGGTCGCCCTCGTCGGCCACAGCCAGGGCGGCGACCTGGCGCTCGCGGCCGCGACGGGATCCCCCGCCACCCGGGTGGTCGCGCTGTCGGCGCCGGGCCGCCCGCTCGGGCTGCTGCCGCGGGTCTCGGGGGGCGCGCGGCGTCTGCTCGACCGCCTCGCCGGACCCGGCGTGGCCGCGGCGACCCTCTCCGCCGACCCCCGCCGGGCGGCCGCCGGCGCCCGTCAGCCCGTGCTGCTGGTGCACGGCACCCGCGACGGCACCGTCCCCGTCGCCGACATGGCGACGCTGGCCGCGGCCCGCCGCGCCGCCGGTCTCCCCGTGCGCACCATCCGGGTGCGGGGCGCGAACCACTTCCTACAGGTCGAGGGCCGCGTCCCCGCCGCGACGGTCCGGCAGATCGCGGCCTTCGTCTCCTGAGCGCGTCGCGGCCTCGTCGCGGGGGGCGTCGATCTCGCGGACCGGGTTGCGCAGGCTCCACAGCCCCCAGGCGCCGAGCAGCACGGCGCACCCCGCGAGCGTCGCGGAGATCCCCGCCTGCTCGGCGACGAGGCCCGCGACGGTCGAGCCGAGGGCGATCGGGCCGATGACCGACAGCTGGTAGAGGCCGAGCATGCGCCCCAGCAGGCGCGGCGGGGCGCGCAGCTGCGTGGCGGTGTTGGTGGCGGCGAACATCCAGATCCAGAACGCCCCGGCGAACGCCATGCCGGCGAGTCCCACCAGGAACCACGGCGTCAGTGCGACGACCAGCATCCCCACCGAGAAGAGGGTCGTGGCGGTCGGCAGCGCCAGGTGGCGCGGGTAGTCGCGGGCGTGGAGGCGCTCCAGCAGCCACGCACCGACGAGCGCCCCGCCGCCCATCGCCCCGAGCAGCAGGCCGAGGCCGGTGGCGCCCGCGTCGAGGCGGTCGGCGACGACGGGGGCGAGCTCCTGGATGGGTGACGCGAGGGTCGTGAAGATCGCCATCCCGACGAGGAGGCGGCGGATCGCGCGGTCGTGGACGGCGTGGCGGAGGGCGTCGCTCATGCGGACGGGGGCGCCGGCGTGGACGACCGCCGGACGCGGGTGGAGGCGCAGGAGGACCCAGACGAGCGCGAGGAACGAGACGGCGTTCAGCGCGAAGCAGGCGGTGGCGCCGAACACCGCCAGCACCCCGCCACCGATCGCGGGCCCCGCGAGACGGGCGACGTTGATGCCGGCGGCGTTGAGGCTGACGGCCTGGGAGAGCTTCGGCGGCGGGACGAGGGCGGGGATCAGGGCGAGCATCGCGGGGAGGCCGAGCGCGAAGCCGAGGCCGACGACGAAGGTGAGGACGTAGATCGCGGCGACGTGGGTGCCGTCGGTGAGCGTGATCACGGCGAGCACCCCCGCCGCGACGGCCTGCATCCCGAACGTCCAGGCGCCGACGATGCGGCGGTCGAAGCGGTCGGCGAGGCCTCCGGCGTAGGCGGAGAAGGCGATGGCGGGGGCGCGGGTGACGAGGGCCAGCGCGCCGACGGCGGCGGGGCTGTCGGTGGCCTGCAGGATGAGCCAGCCGCTCGCGACGATCTGGAGCCACGACCCCGCGTTGGAGGCGAGGCTGGCGAGCCACACGGCCCGGAAGTCGCGGATGCGGAGGATCTCCGGGACGGCGCTCATCGGCTCCAGTATCACCGCGCCGGGGGCGACCGGCCCGGGCGCCGTGGGAGGATGCGCTCGCCGTGCGCGCCCCGATCCCGACGAGCGTCCCGACCCCCGAGGTGCGGCCCGCGGAGCCGGGGGACGCCGCCGCGATCGCCGCGGTGCACCTGGCGGCGTGGCGGGCGGCGTACGGCCACGTCTTCCCCGGCGACGCCCTGCGGGACGTGTCCGCCGCCGAGCGCGAGGGCGCGTGGCGGCGCACCATCGGGGGCGCGGCGCCCCGGCGGCGGGTGCTGGTCGCGGGCCCGCCCGGCGGTGCCCCCCGTGGGTTCGCGGTGTGGGGTCCGACGCGCGACGCCGACGGCGACCCCGCGACGACGGCGGAGCTGTACTCCCTCTACGTGCACCCCGGCGCGTGGGGTTCCGGCCTCGGGCGGGTGCTGCTCGCCCGCGGGACGGCCCTCGCACGCGCCGACGGGTTCACACGCGCGACGCTGTGGGTCGTCGCCGACAACGCCCGCGCACGGCGGGTGTACGCCGCGGCCGGCTGGACGGCGGACGGGGCGGGGCGCTCGGAGGAGGTCCTCGGCGCCCGGGTCCCGGAGGTCCGCTACGCCCGCCCCCTCGACGGCGGGGGGCGGGACGCGACGGAGGAGGACGGGGCCGCGGCCGGTTAGGCGGGGGCGGGCGCCTCGGCGTACTCGGCGTCGGTGACGTGGGCGCCCCACGTGACGTGCGACCCGCCGGCGTCGGCCTCGTGCACGGCGAGGTGGGTCATGAACGACGACGGACCCGCGCCGTGCCAGTGGTCCTCACCCGGCGCGAACTCGACGGTGTCGCCGGCGCGGACGACCTCCGGCGGGGCGCCGCGTCGCTGCACGAGGCCCTGCCCCTCCGTGACGTGGAGGACCTGGCCGAGGGGGTGGGTGTGCCACGCCGTCCGGGCGCCCGGCGCGAAGTGGACGCTGACGACCCGCACCGCCGCCGGAGGGGGCGGGGTCGCGATGTCGTCGACCCAGACGTCGCCGGTGAACCAGTCGGCGGACGGGGTCTTCGTGTCGGGGCGGACGCGGGTGATCCTCATCGCCGGGTCAGCTCACGGCGAGGAGGTCGACGACGAAGATCAGGGTCTCGCCGGGGGCGATGACGCCACCCGCCCCGCGGTCGCCGTAGGCGAGGTGCGGCGGGATGACCAGCCGGCGGCGGCCGCCGACCCTCATCCCGGTGACGCCCTGGTCCCAGCCGGAGATCACCTGGCCCTGACCGAGGCCGAACCGGAACTCCTGGCTGCGGTTCCACGAGGCGTCGAACTCCTCGCCGGTGGAGAACGCGACGCCGGCGTAGTGCACCGAGACGTTGCGTCCCGGCGTCGCCTCGTCCCCCTCGCCGACGACGAGGTCGGTGACCTCGAGCTCGGCGGGCGGGTCCCCCTCGGGGGGGTCGATCTCGGGTCGTTCGAGGGCCATGGGACGCTCCGTCGGTCGGGAGGGGGACCCGCCCAGCCTAGCCCGTCACCCGAGGGCGTCGGCGATCATCCACACCACGGGGATGAGGACGGCGCAGGCGCCGAGCGCGACGCCGGCGGTGGCGATCGCGCGCTCGCGCCCCGACGTCCGGGCGCGGGCGTGCAGGCCCACGGCGATCGCGGCGATCGCGAGCGGCAGGCCGATGACGAAGCCGCCCCCCGCGAACCAGTCCCAGGTGAACCAGCTCCCGGGGAGGGACAGGATGCCGAGCAGCAGGGCGACGAGCGGTGCGCCGACGCGGGCGCGGGGGGCGACGTCGATGTGGGACGGGCGGGTGGACACGGGGGACTCCTCCGGTGCGTGGTCTGGGACGCCCCGATCCTCCGTCCGGCCGGCCCGGCGGACATCCCGGCCCGCACCGGGCAGGCCCTCCGTGCCAGCACCGGTCAGGGCCCCGCGTGGACGCGCAGGTACGCGAGCACCGCCAGCACCCGGCGGTGGTCCTCGTCCGAGGCCGGCAGGCCGAGCTTGCCGAGGATGCTCCGCACGTGGGTCTCGACCGTCCGGTCCGTCAGCCACAACCGCCGGGCGATCGCGGCGTTCGTCCGGCCCTCCGCCATCAGGCCGAGCACCTCGCGCTCCCGGGCGGTCAGACCGCCGAGCGGGTCGGCGCGCCGCCCCGCCACGAGGGCGGCGACCACCTCGGGGTCGAGCGCCGACCCGCCCGCCGTCACGCGGCGGAGCGAGTCCAGGAAGTCGTCGACGTCGAGCACCCGGTCCTTGAGCAGGTAGCCGAAGCCGCCGGCCGCGACGAGGTCCAGGGTGTGCCGGGTCTCGACGTGCTGGGAGAGCAGCATGATCGCGACGCCGGGGTGCTCGCGCCGGATCCGGGCGGCCGCGAGTGCGCCGTCGTCGTCGCCTCCCGGCGGCATCCGGATGTCGACGACGGCGATGTCGGGGGTCTCGCGGGCGACGGCCTCGACCAGGGCGGGCGCGTCGGCGACCGCGGCGACCACGTCGTGGCCCGCGTCGCGGAGCAGCAGCTCCAGCCCGTGCCGGAAGAGGGCCGAGTCCTCGCCGATCACGACACGCACGGCAACGTCACCTCCAGACGGGTCCCGTGCCCGGGCCGGCTGTCGAGCACGAGCGCGCCCCCGTGCGCCGCGACGCGGTCGGCGACCCCGGCGAGCCCACCGCCCGCGGAGGGCTCCGCCCCACCGCGTCCGTCGTCGCTGACGCTGAGGCGCAGGCCCCCGTCGTCGCGGAGGGCGCGGACCACCACACGGGAGGCCCCGGCGTGCTTGACGGCGTTCGCGATCGCCTCGCACGCGACGTAGTACGCCGCGGCCTCCACCTCGCCGCTGACCCGCTCGCGCGGCCCCTCGACGTCGACCGGCAGCGGCGTGCGGCGGGCGAGGTCCGCGAGCGCCGGCGCGAGGCCCCCGTCGAGCGCGCCGGGCCGGAGGCCCCGTGCCATCTCGCGGAGGTCGCGGACCGCCGCCGAGATCTCGTCCACCGCATGGTCGAGGCCGGCGTCGATCTCCGGCCGGCCGGCCGTGCCGCGCTGCAGGCGACGGAGTCCCATGCCGACCGCCACGAGGCGCTGCTGCACGCCGTCGTGCAGGTCGCGCGTGAGGCGGCGACGCTCCTCGTAGCCGGCGCGGACGAGCCGGATGCGACTCTCCTCGACCTCGTCCAGCCGGTGCCGCAGCTCGCCCCGCAGGCGGGCCATCTCCACGGGGAGCGCCGCCGCGCGCGCGATGTCCACGAGGAGCCCGGCTCGTCGCCGGAGACGCGCGTCGTGCACGAGGAGGCCGAGGGGCGCCTCCCCGCGGCCCAGCACCGTCACGACCTGACCGGGGGCCGGGGCGGGAGAGGTCACGGGGGCGCCGGCGAGGTCGCGGTGCTCGCCGGCGTCCGGGGCCCAGACGAGGACGCGCAGACCCGGATCGGCGAGCGCGACGCGCAGCACCCCCTCGACGTCCTCCGGCTCGGCCCGGCCCTCACGGAGGCGCGCCGCGAACGCCTCGACCCGGGCGACGGCGGCGGCGCGGTCACGATCGAAGCGGCGGTCGACGAGGGACTGGAGGCGACGGCGCGACGGCTCGGCGACCGCGGCCGCGGTGAGCGCCGCGACCGCGGTGGCGACCGCCGACCCACCGCCGAGCGGGACCGCGACGAGAAGGGCCACGCCCGCGAAGACCACCACGAGCAGCAGCGTGAGCGTCGCCCACGCGAGCGTGCGGCTGATGGCGCGGTCGACGTCGAACAGGCCGTGCCGCAGCATCGCGACCGCGACCGCCGTCACGAGCGCGACGTACATGACGACGAACGGGATGGGCGCCACGTCCTCCACGTCGCCTCCGAGGAGGACGCCGGTCAGGCAGATCGCGAACGCCGCCGGGATCAACCCCGCGGCGACGGCGAGCCACTTGAGCTGGACGCGCGGGACCCCCTCGGCGCGTCGGAACCGCACCACCATCGCGGCCGCGGCGAGGACGAGCGCCGCCCCCGTCACCGGCAACCCCACGACGGCGAGGACCGTCGCCGGGCCGTCCAGACCCGCCGGACCCGGTCGTGGCAGGTCGGCGTACGGCCCCTCGAGCGGGTCCTCGCGCAGGACGCCCGAGACGGCGACGGCGACCGGCCCGGCGACCGCGAGGACCGCGACCGGGCGCCACCGCGGCGACGGGGGCCGCCCGTCGGGGAAGAGGAGCAGCAGGAGGGCGGCGAGGGAGAAGACGGGCAGCCAGTCGAGGCTGAACGCGAGGGCGGCCACCGGGGCGCCCGGCAGGTCTCCGGCGGCGTCCGCCCAGGAGGCGAACGCCGCGTCCGCGGCCCCGGTCAGTCCCAGCAGGGCGACGAGGGGACCGATCGCACCGGAGCCCGGTGTGCGTGCGATCGCGACACCGGCCCCGACCGCAGGCAGCGCCACCAGGAGCGTCGTCGCCGGGCCCCACGCGCTCGCCGGGTCCGCGTCGGCGGCGCGCGCGACGAGCACGACCGCGACGGCTGCCACCGCGAGGACCGCTGACGACCATGCCACGACGAGGGGCGCGCGCACGCGGCGATCATCCCACCACCGCGCCCCGACGCCATCCGTGCCACCACGCAGGCCCGGGGCGGTCACCCCCGCGCCACGCGCCGGGGGTCAGGCCTCGCGGAGGACGGCGTCGAGGAGGCCAGGGAAGCGGGCGTCGAGCTCCTCGCGGCGGAGCCACGTGTTGCGGCGGGTGCCCTCGTCCTGCTGGGCGATGACGCCGGCGAGGCGGAGGGTCTTGAAGTGGTGGCTCGCCGTCGACTTCGTCACCTCGAGGACGACGTGGCCGCACGGGACGGGCCCGGAGCACGAGAGCTGACGCACGATCTCGAGGCGCACCGGGTCCGAGAGCGCCTGGAGCACGGACACCATGTCCACGCCCGCCAGGTCGACCTGGTCGATCTCCTGCACGCCCTCCATCGCCACGTCCCCCACGTGTTGTTTGACCGTTATCGAAATAAGAGGTACGGTCCCGGTCGAACTTTACGGGGTCGCCGTGCCGCGCGCCAGCGGGGCGGCCCCCTCCCCGGTCCCCGTCGGAGGACGCATCGTGTCATCGACCACCCCGGCCACACCCGCGGCCACCCCCTCCAGCCCACCGCCGACCGCGGCGGCACGCGGCCCGGTCCGCCTCGACCGTCGCGCCTGGGCCGCCCTCCTCACGCTCTGCGGCGCCCTCTTCCTCGACGCCCTCGACGTCTCCATGGTGGGCGTCGCCCTCCCGTCGATCCGCAGCGACCTGGGGATGTCGACCAGCTCGCTCCAGTGGGTCGTCAGCGCCTACGTCCTCGGCTACGGCGGCTTCCTGCTGCTCGGCGGCCGCGCCGCCGACCTCCTCGGCCGGCGACGCATGTTCCTCATCTCGCTCGGCGTCTTCGTCGTCGCGTCCGCCCTCGGGGGCCTCGTCGACGACGGCTCCCTCCTCATCGCGACCCGCTTCGTGAAGGGCGTCAGCGCCGCGTTCACCGCCCCCGCCGGCCTCTCCATCATCACGACGAGCTTCCCCGAGGGCCCCGTCCGCAACAAGGCGCTGTCGATCTACACCGCCACCGGCGCCATCGGGTTCTCGCTCGGCCTCGTCGTCGGCGGCCTGCTGACCGAGGCGGGCTGGCGCTGGGTGTTCCTGCTCCCCGTCCCCGTCGCCCTCGTCATCCTCGCCGCCGCGTTCCGGTTCGTCCCCGACAGCGGCCGCCCCGAGGGACCGCGCCGCTCCTTCGACGTCGCCGGGGCGACCACCATCACCGCCGGGATGCTGCTGCTCGTCTACTCCGTGGTCGAGGCCCCCGACGTCGGGTGGGGATCGACCCGCACCCTCCTGTCCCTCGCCGGCGCGGCGGCGCTGATCGCCGCGTTCGTCGCCACCGAGCTCCGCTCCCGGGCCCCGCTCGTGCGGCTCGGGATCCTCCGCTCCGGCGCCCTCGTCCGCGCCAACCTCGGCGCGATGGCCCTCTTCGGGTCGTGGGTCGGCTTCCAGTTCATCGTGACGCTGTACCTGCAGAACCTGCGGGGGTGGTCGCCGCTCGAGACGGGGCTCGCCCTCTTCCCCGCCGGCCTCGTCGTCGTCCTGATCGCTCCGCGCATGGGGACCGTCGTCGCCCGGTACGGGGTCGTGCGGCCGATCGTCGCGGGCCTGACGTCCGTCGCGGTCGGGTACGCGCTGTTCCTGCCGATCGGCCTCGACTCCGGCTACGCCGTCGCGGTGCTGCCGACCATGCTGCTCAGCGGC
Source organism: Miltoncostaea oceani (assembly GCF_018141545.1). Lineage (GTDB taxonomy): Bacteria > Actinomycetota > Thermoleophilia > Miltoncostaeales > Miltoncostaeaceae > Miltoncostaea > Miltoncostaea oceani. The sequence continues at coordinate 2,619,843 of NZ_CP064356.1, forward strand.
CTCGGCTTCGCCCTCGCCTTCGGGCCGCTGAACATGGCGGCGACGAACGGCATCGCCGCCCACGAGCAGGGGCTCGCCGGCGGCCTCGTGAACACGTCGTTCCAGTTCGGCGGGGCGCTCGTGCTCGCCGTCGTCACCGCCGTCGATGCCGCCGCCGCCGGACCGGGGGGATCACCCGCCGACGTCATGCAGGGGTACCGCGCGGCGATCGTGGTGTCGCTCGCCGCCGCCGTCCTCGGCGTCGTCGCCACCGTCGCGCGACGGCGCGACCGCGCCCCCCGCGTCGTGGGCGAGCCGGTCGAGGGGTGACGCACGCGGGGCGGGGCCGCACGGCCCCGCCCCGCGACGATCAGGAGGAGTGGCGCCCCGCCACCGCGAGGCGGTTCTCGGCGCGACGGCGCGCGCTCTCCGCCGAGATCCGGGCGACCTCGTCATCACCGGCCTCTGCGAGGGCGGCGTCGGCCCGCTCCAGCGCGGCCTGCGCACGGGGGACGTCGATGTCCTCCGCCCGCTCCGCCTGCTCCACGAGCACGAGGACCCGGTTCTCCTCGACCGCGAGGTAGCCGGTGGTCGTCGCGTAGACGATGACCGTCTCGTCGAGCAGCGTCAGACGCGTCTCGCCGGTGCGCAGGAACGCGATGAACGGCGTGTGCCGCGGCAGGATGCCGACCTCGCCCTCCACGCTCGGCGCCACGATCATGTACGCGTCCTCCGCGAAGACCGGCCCCTCGGGTGTGAGGAGCTGGACCGCGATGTGGTGACGCTCGGTGCCGGTCGCCGTGCTCACCGCGCGGCCTTCAGCTCCGCGGCCTTCTCGATGGCCTCGTCGATGCCGCCGACCATGTAGAAGGCCTCCTCGGGGAGGTCGTCGTGACGGCCCTCCACGATCTCCTTGAAGCCGCGCACCGTCTCCGCGAGGGGGACGTACTTGCCGGGCCGGCCGGTGAAGGCCTCCGCCACGTTGAACGGCTGGGAGAGGAAGCGCTCGATGCGGCGGGCGCGGGACACGGCGAGCTTCTGCTCGTCGGTCAGCTCGTCCACACCGAGGATGGCGATGATGTCCTGGAGGTCCTTGTACTGCTGGAGAATCTCCTGGACGCGGGTCGCGACCTCGTAGTGCTCGGCGCCGACGCCGTCGACCGAGAGGATCCGGCTCGTCGAGTCGAGCGGGTCCACGGCCGGGTAAATGCCCTTCTCCGAGATGGAGCGCGAGAGCACCGTCGTGGCGTCGAGGTGGGCGAACGACGCGGCCGGGGCCGGGTCGGTGAGGTCGTCGGCGGGGACGTAGATGGCCTGCACCGACGTGACCGAGCCGTTGCGCGTCGAGGTGATGCGCTCCTGCAGGTCGCCCATCTCGCCCTGCAGCGTCGGCTGGTACCCCACGGCCGACGGCATGCGGCCGAGGAGGGCCGACACCTCGGAGCCCGCCTGCACGAAGCGGAAGATGTTGTCCACGAACAGCAGCACGTCCTGGCCGCCCTGGTCGCGGAAGTACTCGGCCATCGTCAGGCCGGACAGCGCGACGCGCAGACGGGCGCCGGGCGGCTCGTTCATCTGGCCGTACACGAGCGCGGTCTTGTCGATGACCCCGCTCTCCTTCATCTCCAGCCAGAGGTCGTTGCCCTCACGGGTGCGCTCGCCCACGCCGGCGAACACCGAGAGACCGCCGTGCTCCTGGGCGATGTTGTTGATCAGCTCCTGGATCAGCACGGTCTTGCCCACGCCGGCGCCGCCGAAGAGGCCGGTCTTGCCGCCCTTCACGTACGGGGCGAGGAGGTCGACGACCTTGATGCCGGTCTCGAAGATCTCCTCGGTGGGGTTGAGCTGGTCGAACGCCGGGGCGTCCCGGTGGATCGGCCACCGCTCGCCCTCGCTGACGTCCGCGCCCTCGTCGATCGTCTCGCCGAGCACGTTGAAGATGCGGCCCAGGGTCCGCTCGCCGACCGGCACCGAGATCGGGCCGCCCGTGTCGGTCACCTTCGTGCCGCGGGCCAGGCCGTCGGTCGTGTCGAAGGCGACCGCGCGGATCTTGTCGTCACCCAGGTGCTGCTGCACCTCGGCGACGAGCGGCGGCGCGTCCGCGCCACGGTCGATCTCGATCGCGTTGTAGATGGACGGGAGCCCGTCGGGGAACCGTGCGTCGAGCACGACGCCCTTGATCTCCAGGATCGTGCCGGTGAAGCGTGCGTCGTCAGACATGCGGGGGGGTCTCTCCTCGGGGCCTTTTACTGGAGGGCGTCGGCGCCGGCCACGACTTCCAGGATCTCCTGGGTGATCGCGGCCTGGCGGGCACGGTTCATCGCGAGCGTGAGGTCGTCGATCAACGAGCCCGCGTTGTCCGTGGCGTTGCGCATCGCGGTCCGGCGGGCCGCGAGCTCCGCGGCCGCGCTCTCGAGCAGCGCGCGGTAGATCGTGGTGTCCAGGTAGGTGGGCAGCAGCGAGCGCAGGAAGGCCTCGGGCTCGGGCTCGAAGATCGCGACGCCGCCCCCGGTGGGGTGCTCGTCCTCCTCGCCGTCGTCGTCCGCGTCGAGCACGACCATCCGCTCGATCGGCAGGAGCTGCTCGGTGGTGACCTTCTGCTCCAGGACCGAGGCGAAGGCGTTGTAGACGATCACGACGCGGTTGGCCTCGCCCTCGGTGAAGCGGCGGACGAGGTGGGCGGTGACGCCCTCCGAGTCGGCGAACGTCGGCTCGACCGAGAAGCCCTGGAAGGAGCGGTCGATCGTGAGCCCGCGGAAGGCGAGGGTGCCGGCGCCCTTCTTGCCGACGGTGGTGAACTCGACCTCCGAGAAGCCCTCCGCCAGCAGGTCCTCCGCGGCGTTCATCGCGGTGCGGACGATGTTGACGTTGAACGCGCCGGCCAGGCCGCGGTCACCGGTGATCGCCACGACGATCGCGAGGCCCTCGGCGGGACGCTCGTCGAGCAGCGGCTCGCCCTTCATGCCGCCGCTCTGGCGCGCGGCCTGCGACATGAGCCGGCGCATCGCCTGGGCGTACGGCCGCAGCGACTCGATGGCGTCCTGCGCACGGCGCAGCTTCGCCGACGCCACGAGCTCCATGGCGCGCGTGATCTTGCGCGTGTTGCGGACCGATTCGATCCGCCGCTTGATGTCCCGTGTGGTGGCCATCCCCTGCCTAGGCGGCGGTCGGGGCCGTCTCGGCCTCGGCCTCGGCGGGCTCCTCGGCGGGCGCCGCGGGCTCGTCGATGTCCGGGGCGAACTGGTTGACGATCCGGTCGGCGATCGCGTCGATCTTCTTCGCCGACTCGTCGGAGAAGTCCCGGGTGTCGCGGATCTCGGCGAGCACCTCGGGGGCGGTCTCGCGCACCTCGCGGCGGATCGCGTCGTTCACGGCGGGGACGTCGGAGACCTCGACCTTGTCGAGGTGGCCCGAGTTCGCGGCGTAGAGCACCGCGACCTGCTCCTCGACCGGCCACGGCGCGTACGCCGGCTGGTTGAGGGTGGCCACGAAGCGGGCGCCGCGGGCCAGCGTGCGCTGGGTGGAGGCGTCGAGCTCCGAGCCGAACTGGGCGAACGCCTCGAGGTCGCGGTACTGGGCGAGCTCGAGCTTCAGCTTGCCGGCCACCTTGCGCATCGCCCGGATCTGGGCGGAGCCACCGACGCGGGAGACCGAGATGCCGACGTTCAGGGCGGGGCGGACACCGGAGAAGAAGAGCTTGCTCTCCAGGAAGATCTGCCCGTCCGTGATCGAGATCACGTTCGTCGGGATGTAGGCCGACACGTCGCCGGCCTGCGTCTCGATGATCGGGAGCGCCGTGAGGGAGCCGCCGCCGAGCTCGTCGTTGAGCTTGCAGGCGCGCTCCAGGAGGCGGGAGTGGAGGTAGAACACGTCGCCGGGGAACGCCTCGCGGCCCGGCGGGCGCCGGAGCAGCAGCGACATCTGGCGGTAGGCGTCGGCCTGCTTGGAGAGGTCGTCGTAGATGCAGAGGGCGTGCTCGCCGCCGTACAGGAAGTACTCGCCCATGGCCGCGGCCGAGTACGGCGCCAGGTACTTCAGCGACGCCGACTGCGAGGCGGTGGCGGCGACGACCGTCGTGTACTCCATCGCGCCGGCGGCGCGGAGCCGCGCGACGACGGTGGCGACCGTGGACGCCTTCTGGCCGATGGCGACGTAGAAGCAGCGGACGCCCTGGCCGGTCTGGTTGATGATCGTGTCGACCGCGATGGTGGTCTTGCCGGTGCCACGGTCGCCGATGATCAGCTCGCGCTGTCCGCGGCCGATCGGGATCAGGGCGTCGATGGCCTTGATGCCGGTCTGGAGCGGCTCGGTGACGGGCTGGCGCTGAACGACGCCCGGCGCCTTGAACTCGACCGGGCGGTAGTGCTCGGTCTCGATCGGGCCGCGGTCGTCGAGCGGGTTGCCGAGGGGGTCCACGACGCGGCCGAGCAGGGCCTCGCCGACGGGGACCTGGATGACCTTGCCCGTCCGGCGGACCTGGTCGCCCTCCTTGATGAGGGTGTCGTCGCCGAGGAGCACGACGCCGACGTTGTCCTCCTCGAGGTTCAGCGCGAGGCCGGTGACGCCGTGCGGCAGCTCGAGCATCTCGAGCGAGACGCAGGACTGGAGTCCGTGGACGCGGGCGATGCCGTCGCCGACCTGGAGGACGGTGCCGACCTCCTCGACCTCCACGGTCCCCGAGTACTGCTCGATCTGGTCCCGCAGGACCTTGGTGATCTCATCGGGTCGCAGCTTCATCTGGAAGGCGTCACCTTTCTCTGCTCAGGTCGGGAAGTCGTGGGGTCGGGCGTCAGGCGGTGGCGGCGGAGGAGTCGACGGCGTCCACGTGGGCGCGCCGCATCGAGTGCCGCAGCTCGTCGAGGCGGTGCCGCACCGAGCCGTCCACCACCGAGTCGCCGACCCGCAGCACGAGGCCGCCGACGATGTCGGGGTCGACCGTCTCGGTCATGCGGACCTCGGCGCCGGTCTTCGCGCGGATCTGCTCGACGATCCGCTCGCGCAGGTCGGCCGGCAGCGGCACGGCCGTGACGGCCTCGACGTCGATCCGGTTCTCCGCCCGGGAGACCCGGTCGGAGAACGCGCCGGCGATCGCCGGGAGGTCGTGGAGGCGACCCCGGTCGGCGAGCACGCGGAGGAAGTTCAGGACGAGCGGGTGCGCGCCCTCGGCCACCCCCTCGACCACGGCCTTGCGGTGGGCCGCGTTGACCTCGGGGTCGGTGAGCGCCGCGCGGAGCTCCGCCGATCCCTCGAGGGCGGCCGCGAAGGACGCGATGTCCTCGGCGACCGGGGTGACGGCCGACGAGTCGAGGGCCGCCTCGTAGAGCGCCTCGGCGTATGTGGCCTCGACGCTCACGAGGTGCTCGAGCCCCCGTTGGCGGTCGCGACGCCGCTCAGGTCGGCCTCGGCGATCGCCTCCTCGATGAGGCGCCGGTGGTCGGCGTCGTCGAGGCTCTTGCGCGACACCTTCTCGGCGGCGAGCAGGGCGATGTCGACCACCTCGTCGCGCAGGCCGCTAGCGGCCTGACGCGCCTGGGCGTCGATCTGCGAGCCCGCGTCCGCGAGGACGCGCTCCCGCTGGATCTGACCCTGGGCGACGAGCTCGGCACGCTGCGACTCACCCTCCTTGCGACCCTGGTCGCGCAGCGAGTCCGCCTCCTTGCGGGCCTCGATCAGCTTCGACTTGTACTCCTCCAGGAGGGCGGTGGCCTCGTTCCGGCCGCGCTCCGCCTCCTCGATGCTCTCGGCGATGTCGCGGCGCCGCTTCTCGATCAGTTCGCCGACCGGGCCGAAGACGTACTTCTTCATGATGAACAGCGTGATCCCGAACATCACGAGGGTCCACACCATCAGCCCCGGGCTGATCTGGAGGAGCGGGTTGTCGCTCTCCTCGCTGACCGGTTCGGCCTGGAGTGGCAACGCGTTCAGGTAGGTGAGGAGATTGCCCATCGGTTCCCCGATCTAGCCGATGAAGAAGGCGACGAAGCCCATCAGCAGCGCGTAGAACACGATGGCCTCCGTGAGGGCGAGGCCGAGGAACATGAGCGAGGTCAGCTCGCCGCGCAGCTCCGGCTGGCGGCCGACGGCCTCGACGGTCTTGCCCATGAGGTAGCCCACGCCGATGCCCGGGCCGATGGCGCCGAACGCGGTGGCCAGGCCGAGCGCCAGGACCTTTGCCGCATCCTCGATGTTGCCTTCCATCAGATGTCTCTCCTTTGGATTGTCAGTGCGATGACTCGACGGCGAAGCCGATGTAGATGCCGCTGAGCATCGCGAAGATGAAGGCCTGGAGGCCGGCGACCAGCAGCCACTCGAAGACCCAGAAGAACACCCCGACGGGGAGGGCGATGAGCCCGAAGAAGTTCCCCAGCAGGACCATGAAGCCGGCGGCCATGATGATGAGCAGGTGGCCGGCGAGCAGGTTGGCGAACAGTCGCACGGAGAGGCTCACGAGACGGAGGATCTGCGAGAGCACCTCGATGCCGAAGATGATCGGCTGGATCGCCTTGGGGGCGTCCGGGACGAGCGTCTTCAGGTACCCGAGCACCCCGTGCGCCCGGACCCCCTCGTAGTTGTAGACGAGGAAGGTCACCACGGTCAGCGCCAGCGTGACGTTGATGTTCGCGGTGGCCGCGTAGAGGGCGAAGTCGGGGATCGGCCCGATCCAGCTGGCGTGGCTGACCGGTAGCGGGATGAAGCTCACCAGGTTGCTGACCAGGATGAACAGGAACAGCGTGGCGATGTACGGGAAGTAGCGGTTGTACACCGAGGTCGTGAGCGTCGGCCGGGCGATCTGCTTCTCGGCGAACTCGTAGGCCATCTCGACGATGTTCTGGGACTTGGTCGGCTTCATCTTGAGGCCGCCGCGGATCACCAGGCCCATCGCGATGCAGATGACGCTCGCGAGGAACAGGTAGAAGACGGCCTTGTTGATCGACAGGTCGAGCGGGCCGAGCTCGATCGACACCCAGGGGTCGAGCTTGAACTCCTCGGACGGATCGAACTCCGCCCCGGCCGCCATGCCGGCGGCGGGGAGCGCGAGCAGCGTCGTGAGCGCGGCGACGGCCGCGATGCGGACCCTCGATGCGGCGGTCACTGCGGCGCGCCCTTGGGCACGCGGGAACGCTGCGCGTAGAGCGCGGTGCGGCCGAGGAGATCGAACGTGAAGCACGTGATGAACACACCCGCGGCGATCAGTCCGGCCTCCTCCGAGTAACGAAGCGCGATGACGAACAGCACGAGCGCCGTCAACCAGGCCCGTGCGATGAAGGACACGCCGGACATGCCGACGGCGGCCGTGGCCGAGAGGCCGAACGACCACTTGGCGGTCGTGATGGAGATGCCCCAGTTGACGCACCAGAGCAGGAACCCGATGAACCAGCCGGACCAGTCACCCCCGGCCACCAGGACGATCGGCAGCGTGAGCACCCCGACGATGATGCCGATCCCCGAGAGGAGGGCCTTCGCCATGGGGGGCGGGTACACGCTGTCCTCGTCGGAGGCGACCTGCGGTGCGTCGGGCAGAGAGGGGTGCTGCGGTGTGATTCAGGGTCCTCCGAGCGGATCCGGGACACAGCACGTCGACGGCGCACAGCGTCGGCCGACGAGCCGGACCACTATACCCGGCGCGCACCCGCCGGGGAGGTGGTGGGGCGGCCCCGGGACGCTTGTCAGGCCGGGAACGGCCCATTCCAAGGACAACCGGCGTGATCGACGAAATCAGCGGGACGATGCCCCGGAGCCCCCTCCCCCGCGCGCCCCACCCTTTCGTCCAGTTGCCCCGCCCCGGGATCGACGCAAGGATCGCCGCCATGCGGCCTCTCCGTGCTCTCGGCCTGTGCGCGCTCGCGGGGGCCGTCGGCCTCGCGACCGCGTCGACCGCCACCGCGCGCGTCAGCATCCTCGACGACGACCCCGAGGCGATCGCCCGGGCCGTCCAGCCGCAGCCCGACGGGTCGCCGGGCCTCGGCGCCGCCGACGGGATCCTCCAGGTCAACACGAAGCCGCCCGTCCTGGGCGCCCGCCAGCGCGTCGTGCGCCTGCCGGCGGACGACCTCGTCGGCCGCACGCCGTCGCGGATGGCGGCCTACATCCGCGCGGCGATCAAGGGCGCGGGGTCGCAGCGCACGATCATCGACGAGCTCGGCCCGGCCTTCCGCGGCCGCAACGGCGACAACCTGGCGGCCGCCCTCGCGATCCTCGCCGACGAGGCGACGTCCGACGCGATCGAGGAGTCCCGCGCGCGCCGCGTCCACGTGTACGTCCCCGCGGCCGGCGACCTGCTCACCGGCGCCGACTGGGCGGGCGCCCGCCTGGCGATGGCCCGCGCCGGCGGCGTCTGGCTGCGGACGTCCCCCTCCTCCGGCGCGTGGACGGGCGCCCAGTGGCAGACCTGGCCGGCCGAGATGGCCCGCCTGCTCGCCGCGACGGGCTCGTCGGGCTCGCGCGTCCACGTGGTGCTCGCCGGGGACCAGGCCGCCGCGTGGCGGGCGGCCCGCACCGGCGCGGCGTGCCCCGTCCTCGGCAACGGCCCCGGGGCCCAGCGCCTCGGCGCCGCGATGACGGCCTTCGTCGCCGAGTTCCGGCGGGCGATGCCCGCCCCCGGCGCGGACGGCCCCGCCGCCTGCCTGACCGGCCCCGTCGTCCCCGACGCCGGCGCGGCGGCGCTCGAGGCGGCCGCGACGCGCCCCGGCCTCGAGATCGCGCCCCTCGGGATCCCCCCGCTCGTCGCGGGCGAGCCGGCGCAGCTGACGGTGCAGGTCGGCTCCGACCCGTTCGGCCTGGCCGCGGCCTCCGGGCTGGCCCCCGAGGACGTCTGGGGCTCGAAGGCCGCCTACGTCCGCCTGACCGCGCCCGGCACGGTGACGGCCGCCTCCGTCGACGGCGACGGGGCCGCGCGGTTCTCGTTCGTGCCGTCGGCGCCCGGTCCCGTGACCGCCGTGCTCGTGCTGACGGCCCCGATCGCCGACCGCATGGCGCGGGCCCGCACGGGCGTCTCCGCCGACCTGCTCGGGCCGCTCCGGCGCGTGGGGGCGACGGTGCTGCCGCCCCGCGCGGTCGCGGCGCCCGGCGCGTGGTCGGTCACGGTCCCGATCGCGCCGGCCGGCGGTGCTCCCGGCGACCCCCTCGCCCAGGTGATCGCCCCGCCCTCCTGAGCACCCGCCGGGTCCGCGGACCCGGCGCGCGGCGTCAGCGGCCGACCATCTCCCGCCGCCCGGCGCGCGTGAAGCGGCTCTGGCGGACGAGCGTGACGACCGGAGTGCTGCGCCACTTGAGGATCTCGAGGACGTAGACGAGGTAGACCGAGGCGGCGATCGCGACGAGGGCGGTCGCGCCCAGCACGAGGGTGCCCCCCAGGTCGAGGCTGCCGTCGGGGTCGCGGTACGACACGAACCGCAGGGTGATCGCGGCGGCGCCCATCAGTGCGCACCACGCGTAGAGGGCGAGCACGGTCTTGCGCTGGCTCCACCCGATCGTGAAGAACCGGTGGTGGAAGTGGCTGCGGTCGGCGTTGTAGACCGGCAGGCCGTACTTGAGCCGCTTCAGGATCACGAACGACGTGTCGAGGATCGGGATCGCCAGGATGATCAGCGGCGCGACCACGGCGATCGCGGCGGCGCTCTTCATGACCCCGCTGACGGCGACCCCGGCGATGACGAAGCCGAGGAGCATCGAGCCGGCGTCGCCCATGAACACCTTGGCGGGGTGGAAGTTGTAGACGAGGAAGGCCGCGCAGGCGCCGGCGAGGGCGGCGGCCATGATGGCCGGGTCGGCGCGGCCGAGCGACGCGGCGAGGATCGCGAACGTCGTCGCCCCGAGGCCGGTGATGCCGGACGCGAGGCCGTCCATGCCGTCGGTGAAGTTGATCATGTTCACGAGCGCCACGAACCAGAGGATCGTCAGCGGGTACTGGGCGACGCCGAGGTCGCCCACCCCGATGACCGGGAGGGTGATGTGGTCGATCGTCAGGCCCGCGGCGACGGGGATCGCGGCGCACGCCGCCTGCCCGGCGAACTTCACCGCCGGCGACAGCCCCCAGACGTCGTCGATCGCGCCGAGCATGGTGATGAGCACGGCGCCGACGACGAGGGCGCGTGCGGCGGGGTCGTCCGGCAGGAAGAAGAGCACCGGGACCAGGAAGCCCGCGAGGATGGCGAGCCCGCCGAGGCGGGGGGTCGGTTCGCGGTGGATCCGGCGGTCCGAGGGGTGGTCGAGGGCCCCGACGGCGCGTGCCAGCCGCATCGCCAAGGGCGTGACGGCGAGGACGACGAGGGCCGCGACGATGGCGCTGAGGATGGGGATGAGGGTCGTCGTCACGGGGGGGTCGGGCCGGTGAGGGCCCTGGGGGATTCTAGGTCGGGTGGCCCGAGCCCTTCAACGGGCCGGCCGGACCCGGCGGCCCGGGGGGGCGTCAGGCATGGTCGCGCTCGCGGTGCGTGAGGGCCGCGGCGCGCAGCACGAGCCCCCGCGGGAGCAGGCGGGAGGCGAGCATCGACCCGCGCGCCACGACCCCGGTCGGCGCCCGCCGGCGGCCGGCGGCGAGGGCGCGCCACGTGGCCCGCACGACGAGGTCGACGTCGTCGAACGGGATGCCGGGGTAGGTCGACGACCCGCCCCCCGACAGCGTGAACTCGGTGCGGGTCGGGCCGGGGCACACGGCGAGGGCCCGGACCCCGGTGCCGCGCAGCTCCTCCGCGACGGCCTCCGTCCAGTGCAGCTCGAACGCCTTGGTCGCGGCGTACGTCGCCATGAACGGCACCGGCTGCCATGCCGCGGCGGAGCTGACGACGACGAGCGCCCCACGCCGGGCGGCGACCATCGCGGGGAGGACGTGGACGCCGAGGTCGACGACCGCGACGCAGTTGAGGCGCACCATGCCGGACTCGCGGTCGCGGTCGAGCTCCCACGTCCGTCCCCGGGAGCCGTACCCGGCGTTGAGGACGACGACCTCGGGGGCCGCCCCCCACGCGTCGATGGCGTCGCGTGTCGCGGCGAGGCCCTCGGGGGTGGCGAGGTCGGCGACCACCGTCGTGGTCGGGGTGCCGTGGAGCGCGGCGACCTCGTCGGCGAGCTCCCGCAGGCGGTCGGCGCGCCGCGCCACGACGAGGAGCGGGTGTCCGCGGGATGCGAGGCTCCGCGCGTAGGCGTGCCCGAGGCCCGAGGAGGCCCCGGTCACGACCGCGAGGCCGCGGCTCACCGACCCCCGGGTTCGGCGTAGAGGCGGTCGCCGGCGTCGCCGAGGCCGGGGACGATGAACGCGCGCTCGTCGAGGCGCTCGTCGATGACGGCGACGGTGACGGCGACGTCGGGGTCGGCGGCGGCGACGACGGCGAGCCCCTCGGGGGCGGCGATCAGGCCGGCCATCCGCAGGTTCCGGGCACCGGCGGCGCGGAGGCTCGCGAGGGCGGCGGCGCTCGACCCTCCGGTCGCGATCATCACGTCGAGCATCACGACCTCGTCGTCCTCGAGGTCGTGCGGGAGGCTGTCGAGGTAGGCGCGCGCCTGGGCGGTCCGCTCGTCGCGGGCCATGCCGATGAAGCCGACCCTGGTGTCCTCCGGCAGCAGCTCGAGGGCGGGCTGCAGCATCACGAGGCCGGCGCGGAGGATGGGGACGACGGTGACGCGGCGGGCCGGCACGGTGGTGGCCGCGGGGGCGATCGGCGTGGTCACCGTCCCCTGCCGCGTCTCGAGGTCGGCGAGGGCCGTGGCGAGGACGAGGGTGGAGAGGGCGTGCGCGGCGCGGCGGAAGCCGTCGGGGGTGGTCGACACGTCGCGCAGGCGGGCGAGGTGGTGGCCGGCGAGGGCACCCTCGACGACGGCGACGGGACGGGCGGGCACACCGGCAGCGTATCCGAGCGCGCCGGGCGACCCCGGCGGTACGCTGGCGACGTGCTCCTCGGCGAACGCCACCTCAGCCACCGCGGGGGATGGCTGCGCGCGGCGGTCCTCGGGGCGAACGACGGGATCCTGTCGACCGCCGGCCTGGTGCTGGGTGTCGCGGCGGCCGACGCGTCGGTGGGCGCGATCGCGACGGCGGGCGTCGCGGGCCTGGTGGCGGGGGCCCTGTCCATGGCGGCGGGCGAGTACGTCTCCGTCAGCTCCCAGCGCGACACGGAGGCGGCCGACCTCGCCCTGGAGCGGCGCGAGCTGGCGACGGATCCGGAGGGTGAGCTGGAGGAGCTCGCGGCGATCTACCGGGCCCGGGGCCTCGGGCCGGAGCTGGCGCGGAGGGTGGCGGTGGAGCTGACCGCGGGCGATGCGCTGAAGGTGCACGCCCGCGACGAGCTCGGCATCGAGGAGGACCGCATGGCGCGGCCGTTCCAGGCCGCGTGGTCGTCGGCGGTGTCGTTCACTCTCGGCGCCGCGATCCCCCTCGTCGCGATCCTCGTCCTGCCGGGCGCGGCGCGGATCCCGGGGACGGTGGTGGTGACGCTCGGCTCGCTGGCGGCCCTCGGCGCGGTCGGCGCCCGGCTGGGCGGCGCCCCTCTGGTCCGCGCGGCGGCGCGCGTGGCGATGTGGGGTGCGGTGGCGATGGGCCTCACGTCCCTGATCGGGGCGCTGGTCGGGACGGCGGTGTGAAGCCGTGCTGATCTACCCGATCGGCGTGTCGGTGGACGGCTTCATCGCCGACCGCGACGGCGGCTTCGCGTGGACGGACCCGATCGACGAGCTGTTCCGCTTCCACCTGGCGCAGGTGGGCGCCCTCGGCGCGTACCTCCTCGGCCGGCGGCTCCACGAGACGATGCGCGTGTGGGAGACCGACCCGTCCCTGCGCGGCACGGAGGCGGAGGCCGCGTTCGCCGACGTGTGGTGCGCGCTCCCGAAGGTCGTGTTCAGCCGCACCCTCGACGGGGTCGAGGGGAACGCGCGTCTCGCGGAGGGGTCGGTGGCGGAGGAGGTCGCCGCGGCGCTCGCCGCGACCGACCGCGACGTCGCGATCGGCGGCGCGGGACTGGCGGCACAGGCGGTCGAGCAGGGCCTCGTCGACGAGCTGCGGGTGTTCCGCCACCCCGTCGTCGTCGGAGGCGGCACGCCGCACCTCCCCCCGCTCCCCCGCGGCATCCCCCTCGACCTGGTCGAGACGCGGACGTTCGACGGGCGGGTGGTCCTCGAGCGCTACCGCCGCATCCGCGACGACCCCCCGGGCTGAGCGACCACGTACGGCGCAGGCGGGCCGTGGGGTTGCGCCAAGTGGACCCCGGGGTCGTGGCCGAATGGGCCTCGGGTGCGCGGCCAAGTGGACCTCGGGTAATGGCCAAGTGGACCTCGGGGTCACGGCCAAGTGGACCTCGGAGTGGCCGAGGGGGCTCGACCCATCGAACCCCTCAGGGAACCGCGCCGGCACCGCTCCCGTGCGGCCCGAGTGGCCGCCTGGGCGAAATGGACCTCGGGGTCGCGGCCAAGTGGACCTCGAAGTCACGGCCAAGTGGACCACCGCCGCGGCCAAATGGACCTCGGCGTCGCGGCCAAGTGGACCACGGCGTCGCGGCCAAATGGACCACGGCGTCGCGGCAACACTGACCGCCTGGCCACGCTGTGGAGTTGGGCCTCGGCAAGACGGCCAAGTGGACCTCGGGGTCGCGTCCAAGTGGACCTCGGGGTCGAGTCCAAATGGACCTCGGCGTCGCGGCCAAATGGACCTCGACGGCACCGCCACGTGGACCCCGGGGCCGCCCCCGACGCGAACGGCCCCCGGAGTGTGGGGGTCAGCCCCTCGGGAGGGCGGTGGGGCTGACCCCGGTGAGGGAGCGGACGTCCTCCGCGAGGTGGGCCTGGTCGGCTTAGCCGGCGCGGTGGGCGACGTCGGCCCAGGCGGGGACGGGGCGTTCCGCCCGGAGGGCGAGGACGCGTTGCAGCCGCAGGACGCGGCCGAGGCGCTTCGGGCCGAAGCCGACCGCGGCCGTCACCCTCCTCCTCAGCTGCCGTTCCCCGATCGCCGTCCGCCGCGCGAGGACGGGGACCGCGAGACCCGGGTCGCCGCGCAGGGCGTCCGCGACGGCGACGGCGAGGGGATCCGGGGGGCCGACGGGACGCACCCGCCCCGCGAGCCAGTCCAGCATCGGCCGCACCCGCCCGTCACCCTCCCCCCTCCCCCCGCCGCCGCCCGGCGTCCACGCCGCGAGGGACTCCTCCAGCCGCCGGGCGTCGTCACCCCAGACGAGGGCCGCGGGGACGTGCGCGTCGACGAGGGCGGGGGCGGGGACGCCGAGGAGCGCGGGAGCCGCACCCGTCCGGAGGCGCACACCGCACACCACGTCCCCCGGCGTCACCCGCGCGGTGAACGCCGCCGTGCTCGGCCCCGCGACCTGCAGCCCCTCCCGGTCACGCCACACCACGTCGATGCAGCCGTCCGGCAGCACCCGGTGGACCCGCTCGTCACCCGCGGTGAGCTCCCAGGCGCACGCCACCCACGGGGCGAGGGACGGCGGGGCCGGGAGCTCCCGGAAGGCGGCTCCGCTCAGACGGGCGTGCCCGCGTGCAGGCGGGGATACAGCGGGAACCGGTCGCCGATCGCGCGGGAACGGCCGCGGAGCACCTCGAGGTCGGCCTCCGACGCCGACGGCTGCAGGGCGGCAGAGATGATCGACGCGATCTCCGTCATCTCCGGCTCCCGCAGACCCCGGGTCGTGAGGGCGGCGGTGCCGATCCGCAGCCCCGACGTCACCGTCGGCGGCCGCTCGTCGAACGGGACGCCGTTCTTGTTGACCGTGATCCCCGCGTGGTCGAGGCGGACCTCCGCGTCCTTGCCCGTCAGCTCCGTGTCGGACAGGTCGACGAGGACCAGGTGGTTGTCGGTGCCGCCGCTGACCAGGTTCACGCCACCGGCGAGGAGGCCGTCCGCGAGGGTGCGGCAGTTGTCGACCACCGCCTGCTGGCGCGCCCGGAACTCCGGGGTGAGGGCGTGGCCGAGGGCGACGGCCTTACCCGCGATCACGTGCATCAGGGGACCGCCCTGCAGGCCCGGGAACACGGCCTTGTCGATCTTCGACGCCAGCTCGGCGGTGCACATGACCATCCCGCCGCGCGGGCCGCCGAGCGTCTTGTGGATCGTCGTCGTCACGATGTCCGCGATGCCGACCGGCGTCGGGTGCACGCCGGCGGCGACCAGCCCGGCGATGTGCGCCATGTCCACCATCAGCAACGCGCCGACCTCGTCCGCAATCTCGCGGAACGCGGGGAAGTCGATGATCCGCGGGTACGCCGACGCACCCGCGACGATCAGGGCGGGCCGCAGGTCGCGCGCCATGTCGCGCACCTGGTCCATGTCGATCCGGCAGTCCGAGCGGCGGACCCCGTAGTGGTGGAACTCGTAGAGCCGGCCCGAGAAGTTGACCTTCAGGCCGTGCGACAGGTGACCGCCGTGCGACAGCGACATCCCCAGCACGCGGTCACCGGGCTTCAGCACCGCGAAGTAGGCCGCCTCGTTCGCCGTCGCCCCCGAGTGGGGCTGCACGTTCACGTGGTCGGCGCCGAACAGCTCCAGCGCCCGCTCGATGGCGAGGGTCTCGACCTCGTCCACCACCTCGCAGCCGCCGTAGTACCGGTGCCCGGGGAGGCCCTCCGCGTACTTGTTCGTGAGCACCGACCCCACCGCCTGCAGCACGGCGTGGCTCGTGAAGTTCTCGCTCGCGATCATCTCCAGGGTCTCGCCCTGCCGGTCGGCCTCCGCACGCAGCAGGCGCGCGATCGCCGGGTCGACGTCGGCGACGTCCTGCGAGAGGTAGCTGTCCTCGTCGATGAAGCTCACTCGGCGGGCCCCCAGGCTCGTGTCGGATCGACCCCGAGGGTACACCGTCACCGCGGACGGACGACCCCCACGCCGACCGCCGCGAGCGCCCGGACGACGCCGTCCGGATCGGGCCCCGGCCGGATCAGGACGGCGTCCCCGCCGCCCGGCAGCGGACGCAGGTCGACCACCGCCGACGCGGTGCCCGGCAACGTCCCCGCGTCCACCTCCACCGCCGCGCCCGCACGGAGGTCGGCGGGCACGTCCTCCACCCGCGCGGGGTCCCGCCCGCCGGGGTGGTTCGCGCTCGTCGCGACCAGGGGGAGGTCGAGGGCGGCGAGGTCGGCGCCGACGACGGGGGCCCGCAGCCCGACGGCGCCGGGGGCGTCGCCCGCGGCGGCCGCGAAGCGCCCCGCCGGGTCGGGCACGAGGCACGTCGCCGGCCCCGGGAGGAGCGCCCGCGCCGCTGCCTCCACCGGCCCGGCGAGCCCCGCGAGGGCGGCGTCGAGCAGGGCGGGCGCGTAGAGGAGCACCTGGCACGGCTGCGACCGCGGCCTGCCCTTCAGGGCGTAGAGCGCATCGATCCCCGCCGGCACGTCGAGCGCCGCCGCCAGCCCGTACACCGTGTCCGTCGGGACCACGGCCACACCGCCGGCGCGGAGGGCGTCGCGCAGCCGCCCGGCGCTCACGGCGCGCGCCCCCCGACGACCCGCGCCACGCCCGCCAGGTCCTCGCGGGAGCCGACGTCGCGCAGGCCCGCGGCGGTCAGCGCCGCGGCCGCCGCCTCCGCCTGCCCCGCGCCGATCTCCACCAGCAGCCAGCCGCCCGGCTCGAGGTGGGCGGGGGCCGCCGCCGCGATCGCCTCCACGGCCTCCAGGCCCGTCGGCCCCGACACGAGCGCGCCCGCCGGCTCCCACGCGAGCTCCGGCGGGGCGGCGGCGAGGTCGGCGTCGGAGAGGTACGGCGGGTTCGCGGCGATCACGTCGAAGCGCCGCGCCGCCACCGCCGAGAAGCCGTCGGAGAGGAGCCACTCCAGGCCGTCCGCCGCCGGCACCCGCCCGCCGTTGTCGCGGGCCCGCGCCAGCGCCTCGGGGGACCGGTCGAGCGCCGTCACCCGCAGGTTCTCGCCCTCGTCGGCGAGCGCCAGCGCCACCGCGCCGCTGCCGGTGCCCCAGTCGAGCACCGTGCCCCCGGCGGGCACGACGTCGAGCGCCCACTCGACGAGGATCTCGGTCTCGGGGCGCGGCACGAGCACCTCGGGGCCGACGCCGAGGAGCAGACGCCGGAACGCCCGCTCCCCGGTCACGTAGGCCATCGGCTCACGGCGTCCGCGGCGGGCGAGCAGCTCGCGGGCGAGCGCCAGCTCGGGCGGCGTCAGCGGACGCTCCGAGTCGGTGTAGAGCCGCAGACGGTCGACGCCGAGGGCGTGCGCCAGCAGCAGGTCGGCGTCGAGGCGCGCGGACGGCGACCCGCGCTCGGTGAGGTAGGCGGTGCTGCGGCGCAGCACCTCGCCGATGGTGATCTGGTCGCTCACCCGCCCCCGGTCAGCGGCGGCTGCGGGCCATCATGAACGCCCGCAGCGGACCCACCAGGAAATCGTGGACCGCGTCGGCGGCCTCGCGCAGGGCGGTCGCGTCGGGCGTCACGTCGCCGAGGGTCTGGACGAGCCGGATGTAGACCTTCGACGGCTCGGCGTGCATCGGCTCGATCGCGCACTCCAGCGACGACTCGCCCGCGCGGCGCCAGATGCGCAGGCCGAGGGTGACCTCCTCGCCCTCCAGCAGCTCCAGGCGGTCCTCGTCGATCTGCAGGACGTCCTCGACGAGCAGACTGCGGGCCGCGTCGGGGTCCTCGACGTCCCACACGGCGACGAGGGTGATGTCCTCCACCCACATCTCGCCGATCCCGTACCGCTCGACGGCCTCCCCCACCAGGCCGACGACGCGCTCCAGCCCCTCGCGGTACCCGAGGCCCGTCACGCCGCACGAGGCCATCTGGCTCGGGCGGAGGACGAACTCCGCGCCGTCGGAGCCCGAGAACGTCGCCCCCGGGTCCGAATGGTACTCGAGGCGCGACAGGCCGTACCGGTCGCTCACCGAGGCGAAGAAGATCGCGAGGTCCTCGCGGGGGAGCGCGACCTCGTCGTGGCGCACCGTCAGTCCGAGGAACTCGATGCGCAGGAGATCCGGGTTCGGGGTCACGCCGCTCCTCCTCCGTCGGTCTGCTCCTCCAGGCGGCGGCGGCGCTCATCGGCCGACAGCGCCTCCGTGAGGCTCGTCAGGTTGCCCACCAGCACCTGCTCGCGCAGCGGCACCGTCACGCCGACGCGGTGGTCGGTCACGCGGTTCTGGGGGTAGTTGTACGTGCGGACCTTCTCGGAGCGGTCGCCCGACCCGATGCTCGACTTCCGCGCGACCGACATCTCCGCCTCGCGCTCCGCCCGGGCCCGCTCGTAGAGGCGTGCGCGGAGCACGCGCATCGCGCGCTCGAAGTTCTGGAGCTGGCTCTTCTCGTCCTGCATCGACACCACGATGCCCGTCGGCAGGTGGGTGAGGCGGACGGCCGAGTCGGTCGTGTTGACGCTCTGGCCGCCGGGGCCGCTCGAGCGGTAGACGTCGCGCTTCACGTCGTTGCGGTCGATCGTGACGTCGACGTCCTCGACCTCCGGGAGGACCGCCACCGTCGCCGTGGAGGTGTGGATGCGGCCCTGGCTCTCGGTGGCGGGGACCCGCTGCACGCGGTGCACGCCGGCCTCGTGCTTGAAGCGCGCGAACGCGCCGCGGCCCTTCACGGCGATCGTCGCCTCGCGGACGCCGCCGGCGTCGGCCTCGGCGGCGGACATGAGCTCGACGCGCAGGCCGTGCGACTCGGCGTACCGCGTGTAGACGTCGACGAGGTCGCGCGCGAAGAGCGCGGCCTCCTCCCCGCCGGCGGCGGCGCGGATCTCGACCAGCGTGTCCCGGTCGTCGTCGGGGTCGGGCTCGATCATCGCCTCGCGGATGCGCGGGCCGAGGGCCTCGGCCTCCGCCGCGGCCTCGTCGCGCATCGTGCGCACGTCGGCGTCGTCGTCCTCGGCCAGCATCTCCTCGGCCTCGGCGGCGCGCGCCGTCGCGTCCCGCCAGGCGTCGGCCAGGTCGAAGGCCTCCGACAGGTCGGACCACTGCTTGTTGACGGCGGCGTACCGCCCGCGGTCCGAGGACAGGTCGGGGTCGCCCAGGGCCTCGGAGAGCTCCTGGCGCGTCCTCATGATCTGCTCGACGAGCGAGCGCGTGTCCGTGCTCACCCCGACCCCCTCAGCCCCGCGGACGGACCCCCTGCCGGGGGGACGCTAGTGTCCTGATTCAGGAGTTCGTATGCAGTTCCCGAGCGAATCGCAAGCGAGGCAAGGACGCAGGTCAGGCCCGGTATCGGGAATACCGGGCCTGCCGAGGACGCAGCATCGCGCCGCGATGCAGCCGGGAACGGCCACCGAACTCATGCATCAGGACGCTCAGGCGCCGGCGCGCTGGCTGCGAGCCAGCTTGCGCTGGAACCGCTCGACCCGGCCGCCGGAGTCCACCAGCTTCTGCTTGCCCGTGTAGAACGGGTGGCAGTTGCTGCAGATCTCGACCTTGATCTCGGACTTGGTGGAGCGGGTCTCGAACTCGTTGCCGCAGGTGCAGCGGACGTGCGCGACGACGTACTCGGGGTGGATGTCGGTCTTCATGTGTGCGTCCTCGCGAATGAGGTGGTGTGCGTTCGGCCCGCCGTTGCGAACCGGTCTTCCGAGCATAGACGACCGCGCAAGCGCCGCCCTCGGGCGGGGCGGGCGGGGCGTGGCGCCCCGCCCGCCGTGGGACCTCTCGCCCCGGGTCTAGCCCCGGCGCTCCTTCACGAGCTCCGTCAGCTTCGGGACGATGTCGTTCAGGTCGCCGACGACGCCCAGGTCGCTGAACTCGAAGATCGGGGCGTTGCCGTCCTTGTTGATCGAGACGATCACCTGCGACGTCTGCATGCCGACCTTGTGCTGGATCGCGCCGGAGACGCCCGCGCCGATGTAGAGCTTCGGCGAGACGACCTTGCCGGTCTGGCCGACCTGGGTGGCGTACGGGTACCAGCCGGAGTCCACGACCGCGCGGGTCGACGCCACGGCGCCGCCCATGGCGGAGGCGAGCTCCTCCAGGATCCCGAAGCCCTCCGGGGCGCCGAGGCCGCGGCCACCGGTGACGAGGATGTCGGCGTCCTCGATCGAGGGGCCCGACGACTCCGCGTGGGCCTGCTCGACCATCGCGGCCTTCGTGGAGAAGTCCTCGGTGTCGGCGGGGATCTGCTCCACGGTGCCGGCCGCGGCGTTCTCGACGGCGTCGAACGAGCCGGCGCGGACCAGGCCGAGGCGCGGCGTCGACGACCAGCCGACGTCGGCGCGGACGGTGTCACCGAGCGCGGAGCGCTTGCCGACGAGCGCGTCGCCGGAGCCCTCCAGGTCGCTGAGGTCCCAGTTGAGGCCGGCGTCGAGGCGGGCCGAGAGGCCGCCCGCGATGTCCGACGCGAGCACCGACGCCGCGAACAGCACGGTGTCGAAGCCCTTGTCGGCGACGAGCCTGGCGATGACGTCGACGCGCGGCTGCGGCAGCGGGGCGGCGAACGCCTCGTTGTCGGCGACGTAGACGGTCGCGGCGCCGTAGGCGCCGGCCTTGGCGGCGGCCTCGCCGACGCCCGAGCCGATCAGCACCGCGGACGTGTCCGCGTCGAGCTGGGCGGCCTTGGACAGCACGCCGAGCGACCCCTTCTGGATGCTGTCGCCGTGGTGCTCGAGGAAGACGAGCGTGCTCAAATGAGCTTCCTTTCCACGAGGAAGTCGAAGATCTTCTGGGCGCCGGAGCCGTCGTCCTCGACCTTGATGGTGTCGCCTCGCGACGGCGGGTCGCTCAACGCGACGACGGTGGTGCGGGACCCGGCCTCGCCGGCGGCGCCGGGGTCGACGCCGATGTCCGCGAGGGACTTGGTCTCCTGCGGCTTCTTCTTCGCGCCCATGATGCCCTTGAGCGACGGGTAGCGCGGCTCGTTCAGCGAGTCGGCGACCGCGAGCACGACCGGCAGCGGCGCCGCGATCGTGTCGTAGCCGAACTCGGTCTGGCGCTTCGCCGTCGCGGTGCCGCCCTCGACCGTGAGCTCGGAGATCTGGGAGATCACCGGCATGCGCAGGCGGTCGGCCACGGCGGCCCACAGCACGGCGCCGTCGCCGTCCGAGGCCTGCTGGCCGAACAGCACGACGTCGGGGGACTCGGCCTTCAGCGCCTCGGCCAGCACGTGGCTGGTCGCGACCAGGTCGGATCCGACGGCGGCCTCGTCCGACACCAGCACGGCCCGGTCGGCGCCCATCGCCAGGCCCTTGCGCAGCGACTCGAGCGCCCGGGAGGCGCCCAGCGACACGAGGACGACCTCGCCCTCGCCCGCGGCGTCGCGGAGGCGGATGCCCTCCTCGACGGCGTTCAGGTCGTAGACGTTCAGCGACCGGTCACCGGAGCGGTCCATCCGCAGGGTCGTCGGGTCGATCCGCCTCGAGGGGCCGGCATCCGGCACCTCTTTCACGCAGACCGCGATCTTCATGGAGCCCCCTTGGCACTCGCCGACATGATTCCGTCTCCCACGAACCCTAACGGGTCGGACCGGCCGCGGATCCCCGGCCCCGCCCCCGCGCGCCCGCGCGGGGGCGGGCCGCGCCGCCCCACGTAGTCTTGGCCCGACCCCGACGGAAGGTGGAGGCGCGATGCGCAGCTCGGTGAGGAAGTCCGCGGACGTGGCGTCCGTGAAGGCCGACCTGCTGGTCGTCTGCCTGCCGGGCCCGCCCGGCGACCTGACGGGAGCCGTCGCCGACGTCGACGCCGCGCTCGGCGGCCGTGTGCGCGCCGCCGTCGCCGACGGCGAGATCGACGGGAAGGCCGGGGCGGCGACGCGCTTCCACTCGGGCTCCGCGCTCGCCGCGCCCCGCGTCGCGGTGGTCGGCGTGGGCGAGGGCTCGGCCGAGGACTGGCGCTCCGCGGGCGGCGGGGTCGCGTCCCTCACGAGCCGGGTCGCGACGAAGGTCGTCGCGATCGTCCCGCCCGCCGACGCGGGGACGGCCGAGGTCGGCGCCTTCGTCGAGGGCCTCGGCACCGGCGTGTACCGCTTCGACCGCTTCACCACCTCCTCCGACGCCCCGGCGCCGCCGGAGCGCCTGTACGTCCACTCGGCCGCCGTCCGCACCGCCGACCTGAAGCGCGCCGACCGCGTCGTCGACGCCGTCAACGGGGCGCGCGACCTGTCGAACACCCCGGCGAACCACCTCACGCCGACGGACCTCGCGGACCACGCGAAGGCCCTGGCGGACGGGATCGCCGGCCTCAGCGTCACCGTCCTCGGCCCGTCGAAGCTCGAGAAGCTCGGCGCGGGCGGCCTGCTCGGCGTCGCCCGCGGCTCGGACGAGCCCGCCCGCATGATCGTCATGCGCTACCGGCCGTCCTCGCCCGCACGTCCGGGCGAGGTGCTCGGGCTGGTGGGCAAGGCCGTCACGTTCGACACGGGCGGCATCTCCATCAAGCCCTCCAACGGGATGGAGGAGATGAAGATGGACATGGGCGGGGGCGCCGCCGTCATCGAGGCGACGGCGCTGATCGCCGCGCTCGGCCTGCCCGTGGAGATCATCTCCGTCGTCCCCGCCACCGAGAACATGCCGAGCGGCCGCGCCGTCAAGCCGGGCGACGTCCTCACGGCGCTCAACGGCAAGACCATCGAGGTCATCAACACCGACGCCGAGGGCCGCCTGATCCTCGCCGACGCGCTGACCCACGCCGCGCGCGAGGGCGCGACCCGGTTGATCGACTTCGCGACCCTGACCGGCGCGATCGTCGTGGCGCTCGGCGAGGTCTACGCCGGGCTCTTCGGCTCCGACGACGAGTGGACCAGGCTCGTGCGCGAGGCCGCCGACTCCTCCGGCGACCTGGCGTGGCCGATGCCCCTCCACGCCCGCTACGCCCCGCTGATCGCGAGCCAGGTCGCCGACCTGTCGAACTCCTCGAACAAGCGGCAGGCGGGCGCCGTGTACGCCGCGCAGTTCCTGCGCGAGTTCACGGAGGGCGTCCCGTGGTGCCACGTCGACGTGGCGGGCACCGCGATGGTGTCCGGCAAGGGCACCGGGTTCGGCGTGCGGCTCATCCTGGCGGTCGCCGAGCGACTGGCGGAACCCGCGCCCCTGTGACCGCCTGGGTCATCCTGATCGGCCTCGCCGTCGCGATCGTCGGGGTGCTGGCCAAGGTGGCCGTCGATGTGGCCCGCGACCTCCGCGAGGATCGCGAGGCCCACGGCGGCCGCCTGTCGAGGGCGGCCGCCCGCCGGGCCGCGTGGACCGTCGTGATCGCGGCGGCCCTGGTGCTGGCCCTGGTCGTCTGGCCCCTCGTGCTCGGCGACTCCTGATCGACCTCGACCTCGTCCTCCTGTTCGTGGTGGGGGTCGTGGCGGGGGCGGTGAACGCCGTCGCCGGCGGCGGCTCCCTGATCAGCTTCCCGGTGCTCGTCGCGACCGGCCTGCCGCCACTGACGGCGAACGTGACGAACACGGTCGCCCAGATGCCGGGGTACCTCTCGATCGTGGAGGGCTACCGCCCCGACCTGTCGGGGCAGGCGCCGCGCATCCGCGCGCTGCTGCTGCCGGCGGTCGCCGGCGCGCTGGCGGGCGTCGGGCTCCTCGCGCTCGGCGGGGACGACACGTTCGAGGCCGTCGTCCCCTGGCTCATCATCGGGGCGTGCGCCCTCCTGGCGATCCAGCCGCGCCTGAAGGCCGCGCTGCAGGAACGCGACGAGGAGGCCAACGGCCTCTCGACGCCCCTCCTCCTCGGGGTCGCCGGCGGGGCCGCGTACGCCTCGTACTTCGGCGCGGCCGCCGGGGTGCTGCTGCTCGCGATCCTGGCGGTGGGGATCTCGGACCGCCTGCAGCGGCTGAACGCGCTGAACCGCTTCCTGGTGCTCATCGCGAACGCCGTCGCGGTGCCGGCGCTGCTGCTCGTCGCGCCGGTGGACTGGCCGTCCGTGGCCGTCCTCGCCCCCGCCACCCTCGTCGGGGGGGCGGTCGGCGCCCGGATGGCGCGCCGCCTCTCCGACCGGG
The DNA here is from genome assembly GCF_018141545.1 of Miltoncostaea oceani. Classification (GTDB taxonomy): domain Bacteria; phylum Actinomycetota; class Thermoleophilia; order Miltoncostaeales; family Miltoncostaeaceae; genus Miltoncostaea; species Miltoncostaea oceani. The sequence goes on from NZ_CP064356.1 coordinate 2,643,664, forward strand.
TGCTGCGGGTCGCGGTGATCGTGCTGGGGCTCGGCGTCGCCGTCTGGCTGCTCGTGCGGTGAGCGGTCCGGGGCGCCGCGTCAGCCGCGGGAGCTGATCAGGCGCATCCTCACGGTCGTGGTGGTCGTGATCGTGCCGACGGGCCCGGGGTTGGAGGTCGCCTGGCTCCGCGCCGTGCCGCGCAGCACGAGGTCGACGGGGCGCGCCCCCTTCGCCTTGCGGAAGACCCCGCGGGGGACCGCGAAGGAGGTCCGGTAGTCGTCGCCGAAGGAGCGGCCGAGGGGGTCGGACCCGAGGCTCGGCATGCGCGCGCAGCCCGCCGCGCGCAGGCGGCCGCTGCGCTGCTCCGCGTCGACGCGGAGGGCCGCGTCCTGGTCCATCACCTGCACGCGCACGGTCCTCGCGGTGCGCGACTCGCGGTAGAACTGGACGCGGATGTCCCGCTCGTCGGCCGGGGCGGCCGGCGTGAACGCGCAGCGGACGCCGTTCTCGACGACGCCCCCGCTCTGGGTGATGGACGTCGCCTTCACCTGCAGGAGCCCGTACGCCGGGTTCGAGCCGCCCCGGAAGAACGGGTCGAAGTTCGACCGCGTCGGGAAGTCGAAGCGCACCAGGTTGCGGCCGGGCGCCGCGCGGTACGTCAGCGTGGTCCCGTTGTCCCACGAGTAGGCGCCGAAGCCGGCCTGCACCTTCGAGGTCTGGGTGATCCCGGTCACGGTGTAGACCGACTGGGTGACCGCGCCCTGGGCGGCGGTCGCGGACGCGGCGAGGACGGCGGCGGCCGCGATGACGGTGCACGACCGGAGGGGTGGGCGGCGGTGGCTCACGGGTTCTCCCGGGGGACGGCGCGCGCGGACCGGTCCGGGCGCGTGCGCGGGGGGTGTCCGCGGGAGTATCCCGACCGGTCCCCGCGGGCGGAACCCGGCGGGCGGGGGGCGGCCACGCGGCTCCCGCCCCCCGGCGGTCCAGTGCCGCTCAGCCCTCCATGGCGCGGGCCAGACGATCGGTGACCTGACCGAGGAGGTCCTCGACGGCGGCGGGACGCGCCGAGTAGACGCTGCGTGCGCCCCGCCGCTCCATGCCCACGAGCCCGGCCTCCTTCAGGCGGCGCAGGTGGACGGACGCCGTCGGCTGGGCGATGTGGAGGGTGCGGGCCAGCTCGCTCACCCCGGCGGGGCCGGCGGAGAGCTGGGACAGGATGGTGAGCCGGGTCGGGTCCGAGAGCACCCGCAGGCGCTCGGCGATCTCCCCCGCCCCCCGGCGCCGCGTGACGACGGGGTCCTCGACCGCGGCGTCGGCGGACACCGAGAGCACGCCGGGGAGCGCGACGATGTGCCCGCGGCCGGCGAGGCTCGGTGCGAGACGCAGCGTGCCGTCGTGCTGCGCGGCGCGGACGAGGGCCGCGAAGGCATCGTCGCGGCGGACGATGTGCCCCTCGGGCAGCAGGTCGAAGACGTCGACCCCGGCGGCGAGGCGCGCCGACCACGCCGCGGCGACGGCCCGCGCCCGGTCGGCGTCGCGGGTCTCCCAGCGACTCGCGTAGACGCCCCACAGGTCGGTGACGAGGCGTGCGTAGCGGGCGCGCAGGCGCCCGTCGGAGGCGAGGCGGCCGAGGCGCGCGCGGATGACGTGCTGCTCGTCCTCGGGCTCCGTCTCGAGCGGGAGGTGGTGGTCGATGACCACGGGCTCGCGGATCCGGGCGACGAAGCGGTCGATCTCCGGGTCGTCCAGCGTCCCGGTCGCGTGGGCGAGGACGACGACCTCGGCGAGACCCGGGTGGCCGTCCCCCCAGAAGTCGTTGCTGCGGGCCGCGAGCCCGGCGGGGACCGCGATCTTGGGCGGACGCGTGCTCGAGCAGCAGCACATCAGGGAGCTGAGCTCGACCACCGCGGAGGCGGTGACCGGGATCGACGGGGGCGGGGCGCTGGGGTAGTCCGCGTCTATTGGCATAGTTTCATACCTATATCACGATATCGCTTCAACGGGATACCCTGATCTCATCGACGGGACGACGAGGGATCGGAGGCGGTGATGGCACCACCACGGGTGGGAGCGGAACTGGCGGCGGACCGGGCGGCGCGGATGCGCCGCGACGCCGCGCGCCACCACCGGGCACGGGTGGCGCGGGACGCCTCCCGCCGGCGTGCGCCGGCCGGGGGGCACGGGACACGGCGCGTGGCGCCCGCCGCGCTGCGGCGGGTGCGCGCGCTCGCGGCGACGATGCTGTCGGCGCTCCGGGTCTGACCCGCCCGGGGCGTCAGGCGGTCTCGGCCAGCGCCTCCGCCATCGCACCGAGCATCCGGGCGTTCTCCTCGGGGCGGCCGATCGTGATGCGCAGCGAGGACGGGGCGCCGAACGCCCGGGTCGGGCGCACGATCACCCCGCGCCGCAGCAGCGCGGCGTTGAGCGCGAGGGCGCGCTCCGGCGACCCCAGGTCGACGAGGAGGAAGTTGGCGGTGCTCGGCAGGGGCGCGAGCCCGAGCGCGCGGAGGCCGGACGCGGTCATCTCCCGTTCGGCCGCGTTGAGCGCGATGCGGGGCGGCAGGTGCTCGTCGGCGTCGTGGAGGCTCGCGAGGGCGGCGGCCTGGGCGGGCGCGGCGACGTCGAAGACGTTGCGCACCACGCCGAGGGCCCGCACCAGCTCGGCGGGGCCCATCATGTAGCCGACGCGCAGGCCCGCCAGGCCGTACGCCTTGCTGAAGGTCCGCATCGCGGCCATCGGCCGCCCCTCCGCCACCAGGGCCGCGGCGTCGTGGCCGCCCGCCGGCAGGTACTCGAAGTAGGCCTCGTCCACGACGGGCAGCACGTGTGGCGGCAGGGCGTCGAGGAACCCCCGGAGCTCGCCGGCGCCGACCGCGGCCCCCGTCGGGTTGTTGGGGCTGACGACCACCACGATCTTCGTGCGGGGCGTGACCCGGGCCGCGAGCTCCCCGAGGTCGTAGGAGCCGTCGGCGCGCAGCGGGGCGGTCCGCACCTCCGCGCCCTGGATCTGGGCGCCCACCCGCCACGACAGGAACGACGGCCAGCCCATCGCGATCTCGTCGCCGGGGTCGAGGAGCGCGAGGCACATGAGCTTGATGAGGCCGTCGACGCCGGCCCCCGGCAGCACCTGGTCGGGCCGCAGGCCCGTGCGGGCGGCGATCGCGTCGCGCAGCGCCCACGCCCCCGGGTCGGGGTAGACGCGCACCCCCGAGGCGGTCTCGGCGAGCGCGGCGAGGGCGCCCGGCATCGGCGGGAACGGGCCCTCGTTGGAGGCGAGCTTCACGACGGACGCGACGCCGGTCTCGCGCCGGACCTCGTCCGCGGGGCGGCCCGGCTCGTAGGCGTCGACGCCGGCGAGCGCGGGTCGCAGGAGGCCCGCCGGGAGGGCGGGGACCGGGGCGGCGGGGGCGGTCTCGGGCTCGGGGGTCACGGCCGGCGATGCTAGTCGACGGGGCCGGGCGGGTACCTGGAGCCCGGGGCATAGGGTGTGCCCGCTCCGCCACCACTTCCCGGAGGTCCGTGCCGATGATGATCACCGAGCGCAGCAAGAGCGTGATCCCGTTCCGGCCGGCCGACGCCGCGCGCGTGGGTGACGGGTGCTTCTACCTGGACATGATCGTCTGGTTGAACGGCGACCGCGTGGAGATGGGTGACCGCGTCGGCTTCAACTACGGCTGCTACGTCAACGGCTTCGGCGGGCTCGACATCGGCGACCGGTCCATCTTCGGCCCCTACACGATGATCCACACGGCGAACCACGAGATGGACCTCGGATCGCCGATCCCCGACCAGGGGTGGACGCTCGGCAGGGTGACGGTGGGCAGTGACTGCTGGATCGGGATGGGCGTCAGCATCCTCCCGGGCGTGACGATCGGCGACGGCTGCGTGATCGGCGCGGGCGCGGTCGTCGCGAAGGACGTGCCGGAGTACAGCATCGCCGTCGGCAACCCGGCGAGGGCGCTCCGCGACCGGCGGACCTCGTGAGGGTCCTGTTCCTCCAGCGCCAGCCGTGCATCCGGGCGATGAAGTACGCCCTGGCGCTCCGCGGCTCGCACCCCGAGGTCGCCCTCGGCTTCGCCTACCAGGGACGCACCCTCACCGGGTGGTACGGCGCCGGCGACGAGCTGTTCGAGGGGTGGTGGCACCTGCCGGCCGACGACGCCGCGGCCGCGCTCGCGTCCGCGATCGACGAGTTCCGGCCCGACCTGATCCACAGCCACAACCTCCCGGACGTCCTCACCGTCCTGGCGCTCGAGGTGGCCGACGGCCGGGTGCCGGTCGTGCACGACGCCCACGACCTGCAGAGCCTGCGCCGGACCCCGTACGAGGACGGCTTCGACGACCCCGACGACCCCGCCGCGGCCGAGTCCGCCGCGGTCGCGGGGTGCGCGGCCCTCGTCGCGGTCTCGCAGGAGATGCTCGACGCGATCGAGGCGCGCCACACCCCGCCGGCGCGGACGCTGCTGTTCGCCAACTACGCCCTCGCCCGCGACCTCGCGCCCCACGCGGGCGAGCCGCGGGCCCCGCGGACGCCGCCGCGCGTCGTCTACCAGGGCAGCCTCTCCGACAACGGCAGCCACTACGACCTGCGGGCGCAGTTCGCGGCTATCGCCGCCTCGGGCCTGCCGATCGACGTGTTCCCCAACCGCTACGCCCCGGCGTACCGCGAGCTGGCGGCGCGGACGCCCGGCCTCCGGATCATGGAGACGCTGCGACCCGCCGACCTGCTGCGCGAGCTGCCCGCCTACGACGTGGGCTGGGCCGCCTTCAACACCGGCCTGAACGCCGCCCACCTCGACACCGCCCTCCCGAACAAGGCGTTCGAGTACCTCGCGTCGGGCCTGCCGATCGCCGCGGGCCGCCACCGCGCGCTGGAGCGCTTGGTGGCCGACCACGGCGTCGGCGTCGTGGTGGACGACCCGGCGGAGCTCGCGGGCGCCCTGGAGCGCGCCGGCCTGCCGGCCCTGCGGGAGCGCGTCGCGGAGCGCCGGCACCGCTTCACCGTCGAGGGCCACATCGACGCCCTCGTCGATCTCTACCGGGCGACGGCCGGCGCGGTGGTGCCCGCCTGACGCCCCGGCGCCTCCCGCTCCCCCGCTCCGGGGACGGACGGGAGGCGCCCCCGGCTAGAGTGGGTGCGTGACCGACGACGCGCGCGACCTCGGGCTCTTCCCCCTCGACCTGGTGCTGCTGCCGGGGGAGAAGGTCCCGCTGCACCTGTTCGAGCCGCGGTACCGGCAGCTCTACGCCGACTGCGTGCTCGAGGAGCAGCCGTTCGTGGTGGTCCGGGCGGGGGCGACGGGGACGGCCGACATCGGCTGCACCGCGCGCTTCGAGACCCTGGTGCGCCGCTTCGAGGACGGGCGCATCCACGTGATCGTGCAGGGCATCGCACCGGTCCGGCTGGTCGAGGAGACCGAGGGCCGCCTCTACTTCTCCGCGCTCGTGGAGCCCCTGGCGGACACGCCGGGCGACGTGCCGGCCGAGCTGCGCGCGGGCGTCCTGCGCCGGTACCGCGAGCTGGCGGGCCTCGGCGAGGGCGTGGAGCCGGAGGCCCCGGAGGGCACACCGCTGTCGTACGCGATCGCCGCGAGCCTGGACCTGGCGGCGGACCCCAAGCAGCAGCTCCTGGAGAGCCGCGACGAGGCGCACCGCCTGGCGCTGCTGAGCGAGCTGCTCGACGACGTCGGCCGCGAGGTCGGCCACGCCCGCATGGCCGCGGAGCGGGCGAGCACCAACGGGAAGGTCTCCACGCCGTGAGCGCCCCGGCCGCCGCGCGGCCGGTGGCCGCCGAGGGCTACGCCCGCATCCGCGCGGGCGCCCCGGTCGCGGTGCGCGGCACGGCCGCGTTGATCTGGGTGGAGGGGCCGGACGCCGCGGGCTTCCTGCAGGGCCTCGTCAGCAACGACGTCGCGGCCCTCGCGCCGGGTGGCGCGTGCGCGGCGCTCTTCCTCGACGCCAAGGGCCACGTGCAGGTCGAGATGCGCGTCCACCGCGACGCCGGCGACGCCTTCACGATCGTCGTGCCGGGCGACCGGGCGGACGTCCTGATGGGCCTCCTCGAGCGGTACCACTTCTCCGAGGACCTGGAGCTGCTGGGGCCCGAGCCGGTCGAGATCGTGACGCTGGCGGGCGGGGCCCGCACCCCGGGGGCCCTCACGGTGCCGGGGCCGCTGCCCGGGACGGTTGACGTGGTCGCCGACGACCCCGTCGCGGCGATCGCGGCCGCCGGCGCCGAGGAGGTGACCGCGGACGCCCTCGAGCTCGCCCGCGTCGCCGCGGGCGTCCCGAGGGTCGGGGTGGACACCGGCGAGACGACGCTCGTGCAGGAGGCGGCCCTGGAGGGCGCCGCCGTCTCCTTCGACAAGGGCTGCTACCTGGGGCAGGAGACGGTCGCCCGCCTCCAGTTCCGCGGCAGGGCGAACCGGCGGCTGCGGGGCCTGGCCCTGGAGGGCGCCCCGCCGGAGCCGGGCGCGCTCGTCACGCACGACGGACGCGAGGTCGGCCGCCTGACCAGCGTCGCCGTCACACCGGACCTCGGTCCGATCGGTCTGGCCATCGTCCGCCGCGAGGTCGAGGAGGGTGCGGTCGTGAACGTCGGCGACGCCTCCGCGCGGGTGGTGGCGCTCCCCTTCCCGCCGCGGTGAGCACCGAGGGATCGCCGAACGCGCTCGGCGACCTGCTGGGGCCGGTGGGCGCCGCCGCGCTCGGGGAGGCGACGCGCGCCCTCGCCCGGACCACGGACGCCGGCTCGGCCGCCCTGCGGGTGGCGGGGTGGACCGCCGCCGACTGGGCGTTCCGGTTCGAACTCCCCGGAGTCGGCCACCACATCGTCGTGCACGTGCCGCACGACGGCGGGACCGTGACGGTCCGCGAGGCCGGGCCGGGCCCCGATCCCCTCGCCCCCGGGGACATGCGCCGCCCCTGAACCGTCCCTGAACCGTCGCCGGGGTTTGCCGTCCGGCGCCGGTGGCACTATACGAACATGCGTTCGACCACCTCATCCCAGGGGCAGTTGATCCTCTTCCCGGGGGCGCCCACCCCGGCCACGCCGACCGCCCGGCCGCGTCGCGCGGGCCCCGCGGAGCGCAAGGCCGCCCAGCTCGACCGCATGGCCGCCGAGGCCGAGCGGGAGGTCTCGGAGGCCTGGCGCGCCGGCGACATGCCCGGCGCCCGCGCCGCCCATGACCGCGCCCGTGGCGCGCGCCGGGCGGCCCAGCTGCTGCGGGCGGGGCCCGCCGGGGTGGCCGAGGTCATCGGCGGCCACCACGAGGCGGCGTGAACCGCTAGGCGAAGAGGATCTCGTCCCCCGCCTCGCCCGCCTCGAGGCGGGGCAGGATCTTCGCGTACGCCAGCTCGTGCAGCACGGGGAGGAGGTTCTCGATCGGCCCCTCCAGCGCGCTGGCGTCCTTGAACTGGACGGATACCCGGCCGACGAAGCAGGTCTTGATACCCAGTTCGGCGCCGGTGTCGTCGAGCACCCGCACCTGGAACCCCCAGAGCATGCTCGGCCCGTCGGTCAGCGAGGTGCGGATCCCCTGCGGATCGAGGACGTAGGGCCTACCCTCAACCTCGACTCGACGCTGAGTCATATGGCGAACACCTCTCCGGATCGGGTCACGGCGGCCGCGGCGCCGCCGCGGCGCGGGTCGCCCGCGCCCTCCAGGCCGGCCGTCCCGCGCGCCACGACGCTCACCCCGCCGAAGAACAGGTTCATCTCGCCCCACCGCCGCAGGTCGTGCCCGTCGGCGTGGAGCGCGGCGACGGCCGCGTCGGGCACGCCGCCCTCCACGTCCACGCCGTCGCCCTCGGGGTGCACCCGGGGACGGCGGACGGCGTCGGACGAGGTCATGCGGCCATCCACGATACCGACCAGCGTCTGCAGGATGGCGGAGCGCAGCCGGTTCGAGCCGGCGGAGCCGAGCGCCAGCACCGGCTCCCCGCCGCGCAGCAGCAGGCCCGGCGCCATCATCGACGTCATCCGCGTCCCCGGCGCGATGCGACCGAACCCGCCGGGGTTGAGGTCCTCCTCCCCCAGCATGTTGTTCAGCAGGACCCCGGCGCCGGGGATCATCACCCCCGAGCCGGACCCGTTGCTGCTCGACAGGCTCGCCATCCCGCCGTCGGCGTCGATGGCGCTGACGCTGGTCGTGGACCCCGCGGGCGCGCGGCTCTCCCCTCCCCCGCCGTCCCGCCCCGGCATGCGCGCCCACAGGCGCTCCATGCAGTCCTCCTCGTGCAGGTCGCCGGGGAAGGCGTCGTCGCGGAGGGCGTTCGCGCGCAGCCCCGCCCGCACGACCGCCCGGTAGTGGGCGACGTCGTCGCCGGCGGGCGCCGTCTCCTCCATCGCCCGCAGCGCGGCGGCGATCAGGGCGCCGCCCGAGGAGGGCGGCGGGTTCGTCAGCAGCGTCGTGTCGCGGTAGTCGATGCGCAGCGGCTCCCGCTCGATCACCCGGTACCGACGGAGGTCGTCGGCGGTGACGAGGCCGCCGGCGCGCTCCATGTGCGCGACGAGCGCCGCCGCGAGCGGGCCGTCGCGCATCGTCGCCGGCCCCGCCTCGCCGAGGTGCCGGAGGGTCTCCGCGAGCTGCGGGAAGCGGACCCGCTCCCCCGCGCCCAGCAGGCGGCCGCCCGGGGCGTAGACCGCGGCGCACTCGGGGTCCGCGGTCAGCATGTCCCCCAGGATCACGTGGAGGTAGGCGGTCTCGCGCGTGAGGGTGACGCCCTCGCGCGCAAGGTCCACCGCCGGGGCCACGATGTCCGCGAGCGCGAGGCGGCCGAGGCGACGGACCGCCTCGCCGAGGCCGGCGACCATCCCGGGGACGGCGACCGACGCGGGCCCGATGTGGAACACCTGGTCGGCGCCGCCGAACGGCACCGTGAACGAGTCGAGGTCGGTCGGGTCGAGCCGTCGCCCCCGCGGGCCGAGGCCCGGGACCGCCACGAAGAAGTCGAGCATCGTGGTGGCGCCGTCGGGGGCGCGGGCCAGCAGGAAGCCGCCGGCCCCGGGCCCCGTCAGGGGGCTCTCGGCGACGGCCGCCGCGAGGGCGGCGGCGCAGACGGCGTCGACGGCCCCCCCGCCGCGGGCGAGCACGAGCGCCCCGGCGCGCGCGCTCAGCGGGTGGCCGGCGGCGACCACCCCGACGGGTGCGTCACCGCGGGAGGTCGTTACGCCGCGTCCTCCGGGTCCCGGGCGCGGGCGATCTCGTCGCGGCTCATGGTGCGCGTCGCGTCGGGGTCGGGCGCCGCCTCGGACGGGATGTCCTCGAGGTCGAACACGCGGGGCTCGCCGGCCGGCTCGGCCGGGGGCGCGGTGCGGCGGGCCGCCGGGTACGGCAGCTCGACGCGCCGCGGGGCGCGGACGAGCGACGGCCCGGGGACGCGCTCGGACCGTGGGGCCGCGGCGGGGGCGGGCGGGGGCTCCGGCTCGTAGGCCGGGCCGGCGCGGACGCCGCTGAAGTTCGCCGCCACGACGGTGACCCACACCTGGCCCGCGAGGTCGGGGTCGATGGTGGCGCCGAAGATGATGTTCGCGTCGGGGTCGGCGGCGTCGGCGACGACCCGGGCGGCCTCGCTCACCTCGACGAGGGAGAGGTCGGGGCCACCGGTCACGCCGAGCAGGATGCCCTTGGCGCCGTCGATCGGCGTCTCCAGCAGCGGCGACGCGATCGCCGCGAGGGCGGCGTCGGCGGCGCGGTTGCCGCCCCCGGCGTAGCCGATGCCGAGGAGGGCGGTGCCGGCGTCCTTGATGATCGTGCGGACGTCGGCGAAGTCGAGGTTGATCAGCCCCGGGAGGGTGATCATGTCGCAGATGCCCTGCACGCCCTGGCGCAGGAGGTCGTCGCAGACCTTGAACGCCTCGACCATGCTCGTGCCGCGCTCCAGCACGGCCATCAGGCGGTCGTTGGGGATGACGATGACGGTGTCCGCGGCGTCCTGGAGGCGGTCGAGGCCCTCGTCGGCGGTCCGGGTGCGGCGTGCGCCCTCGAACCCGAACGGGCGTGTGACGACGGCGACGGTGAGGGCGCCCATCTCGCGGGCGATCTTCGCGACGAACGGCGCCCCGCCGGTGCCGGTGCCGCCACCCTCGCCGGCGGCGATGAACACGAGGTCGCTGCCGCGCAGCGCGCGGCGGACGTGGTCCTCGCTCTCGCGCACGGCGGTCTCGCCGAGGTGCGGGTCGCCGCCGGTGCCGAGGCCGCGGGTGATCTCCATCCCGACGGGGATGCGGACGTCCGCCTCGCTCTCCTCGAGCGCCTGGCGGTCGGTGTTCACGGCGATGAACTCGACGCCGCGGAGGCCCGCCTCGATCATGCGGTTGATGGCGTTGCAGCCCGCGCCGCCGACGCCGACGACGCGGATCATCGCGACGTAGTTGGCGCCCTCGCCCGCGCGCCCGGGCTCGTCCTCGGGCTCGTAGCCGCGGCCGGGGGGCTCGGTGCCCGGTTCGGTGCTGCGGAAGAGCTCGGAGAGCGGGCCCTCCCTCATGCTCGGCCGTGAGCCGCGGGTGCTCATGCGGCGGCCACCCGAGACGCGCCCGGCAGCGCGACGCCGATGGGGCTGGCGGCGACCTCGCGGGCGAGCTGGCGGTACCAGCGGGCGGCCTGGCCCGACGGGTCGTACCGGATCACGCTCTTACCCTCGACGGGTGCCTCCGCGAAGCGGATCGTCTTCCCGATCCGGGTGCGGTACACCCGGTCGCCGAAGTTCTCCACGAGCATGTCCACCGCCTCGCGGCCGTGGATGGTGCGGCCGTCGTACATGGTGGGGAGGATACCCACGATGTCCACGTCGGGATTGAGGTTCTCCCGCACCTGGGTGAGCGTGGTCCGCAGCTGGGCGAGCCCGCGGAGCGAGAGGTACTCGCACTGGACCGGCACGATGACCCCGTCGGCGGCGACCATCGCGTTGATGGTGAGCATCCCGAGGGACGGGGGCGTGTCGAGCAGGATGTAGTCGTAGAGCTCGCTGACGGGGCGGAGCGCGCGCTCCAGGGCGCGCTCGCGGCCGATCATCTGGGCGAGGGCGATCTCGGCGCCCGCCAGCTCGATGCCCGCCGGCGCGACGTCGATCTCACGCGCGTGGACGATGTCCGCGACGGTCGCCTGGCCCGTGAGCACGTGGTACATCCCGACCTCGAGGCCCTCCACGTCGATCCCCTGGCTCATCGACAGGTTGCTCTGCGGGTCGAGGTCGACCGCGAGCACCCGGGCGCCCATGTCCTTCAGGGCGACGCCGAGGTTCAGCGTGGTGGTGGTCTTGGCGACGCCGCCCTTCTGGTTGGCGAGGGCGATGACGCGGGCGGATCGGGGCATCGTGCGCACCTTCGTGGCGGCGGTTGACCCCCGCTCGTTTCTACGGCCGCCGCGGTTCTCCTTGCGCGGGCCGCCGCGCGTCGCGCAGATCGGCGCCGTCGTGGGGGCCGCGGACGCCCTCCCGGCGACCGGCCGGCCCGCGTGGCGGGGCCGGCCGGCGCGTGCCGGTCAGTCGGGCGGCAGCTCCAGGCGGCGCTGGCCGGCCCAGGCGGCGGCCTGGGAGCGGCGCTGGAACCCGAGCTTTCGCAGGAGCTGGCTGACGTGGTTGCGGACCGTCTTCTCCGACAGGTGCAGCACCTCTCCGATCGCGCGGTTCGTGTACCCCTCGGCGATGAGGGCGAGCATTCGGCGCTCGCGGTCGGTGAGGCCCGCCAGCTCCGCCTCCGCCTGCTTGGCGGACAGCTCGCGGAACTGGTGGAGCAGCGCGCCCGCGGCGCGGGGGTCGAGGGTCGACTCGCCGGCGGCGGCCTCGCGGATCGCCTGGGTGAGCCGCTCCGCGTCGGCCTGCTTGAGCAGGTAGCCGCTCGCGCCCGCCATGACGGCGCCGACGATGGCCTCCTCGTCGGAGTAGGAGGTCAGCATCAGGACCCGGGCGTCGGGGTGGTCCGCCTTGATCTTGCGGCACGCCTCGACGCCGCTGCCGTCGGGCAGGCGGACGTCCATCAGCACGACGTCGGGATGGGTCTGCTCGTTGAGCTGGACGGCCTCGCTCGCCGTCTGCGCCTCCCCGACGACGCGGAAGCCCGCGGTGTGGGTCAGGAGCGTGCGCAACCCGATGCGGACGACGGTGTGGTCGTCCACGATCAGGACCCTGATGGGGTCGGCGGGAGCGGTCGTCATCGGTGGCTCACCTCGCGCTCGGGATCGGAGGGTATGGAGTCGTCCTCGGGGACGTCGCTGTCGAGCGGCACGGCGAGCGTGACGCGTGTGCCGCCGCCGGGCGCCTCCCGCACGTCGAGCCGGCCGCCGAGGCGGCGGGCGCGCTCGCGCATGTTGCGGAGGCCCTCGTGGCGACCGGTGTCGCCGCCCTCGGTGGGCGGACCGGGGCCGCAGCCGTCGTCGTCGACCATCAGGTCGAGCTCGTCCGGCGCGAACACCAGCGACACGCGCACGCGGCAGGCGCCGGCGTGGCGCGCCGTGTTCGACAGGGCCTCGCGGAGGATCTGGGAGAGGTGCTGCCCGGCCTCGGCGGGCATCGGCCCGGCGGCGGCGGCGCCCTCGACGGTGAACCGCACGTCGCGTCCCGTCTCGTCCGAGAACCGGCGCGCCAGGTCGCCGAGGCCGGCGGCGATGCCCTCGGGCGTCGCGGGCGGCTCGGCGAGGGCGCGGATGTAGTCGCGGATGCCGTCCGTCGCGGCGTTCAGGTCCGCGACGACCTCGCGGACCTCCGCCCGGACGGACGAGTCGTCGGTGCGGATCGCGATCGACTCGAGGTGCAGCCCCGCCGCGTAGATCGACTGGATCGTGCCGTCGTGGAGGTCGCGGCGGAACCGCGCGCGCTCCTCGGCGATGGCGCGGGCGCGGTCGAGCGCCTCGAGCTGCTGCTTCGCCTCGACGTCGAAGATCTCGAGGAGCTTCACCGCGAGGACGCACAGGACGAGGCCGGCGGTGCCGCTGACGACCTCGAGCGGCAGGCCCGTCAGGTCGAACCACCCCTCGGAGTCCCCGATCCCGCCCGGCGTGATCGGCCCGGCGGGCACGATCAGGCCCGCCACGGCGTACGCCCCGAGCACCGCGGCGGCGGCCGCGGCGTACGGCTTGATGACCGTCATGCCGGCGTCGGCGAGCTCGGCGCGCTGGCGCCACAACCCGATCGCCGACAGCACCGCGCCCGGCACGAGCAGCGTGTACCGCGAGAGGGCGACGACCGCGGACTCCCACTCCGCCGCGCCCCAGCCCGTCGACCCCGACGCCAGCGCGGTGCCGCCGAGGATCCCGAGGCCGACGAGCACCGACACGGCCGTGAGGCAGCGGCGCACGAGGGGCGTGAGGCCGATGAGCCGCAGGCCGAACTGCACGAGGAAGACGAACGCCGCGACCTGGATCATCGCCCGGAGCACCAGGAGGCCCTCGATGGCGCGGGGCCCGAGGTAGTCCTCCTGGATCGGCACGAACACGTGCCCCCACACCGCGAGCGCCTCGACGAACGCGAAGGCCGCGAGCCAGATCAGCGACGACGACAGGGTCAGGCGCGTCGCGCGTCGCCGCTGCAACCACACGGCGAAGCCGAGCGAGAAGAAGACGAGACCCTGGGCGAACAGGATGATCGTCTCGTTCTGAACGAAGAACTCGCGCACGCGGCGCACCCGCAGTCTGGGTCCGACACGCTCGCGGTGGACGCGGTGTTCCCGGTCCCCCGTCGGCGTCCGTCGGAACGGTCGTCCCTGGTCCCATCGAGTGTAGCGCCCCCTCCCGGGGGCGCCCTCTCAACCGCCCGGAGGCGTCACCCGGCCCGGCGCGTGGTACGCCGGGCCGGGGACGTCCCGGGTCGCGCCCCTAGAAGTTGTGGATCTGGAGGCTGCTCGCCCCGGCCATCCGGCGGAGCCGCGCGACGCGCTCCTCCATCGGGGGGTGGGTCGAGAAGAGCTTGCCGATGCCGCCGCCGCGACCGCCACGGGCGTTCGCCGCGAGCGGGTTGACGATGAACAGCGGGGCCGCCGACGGGTTGACCCGCATCGGGATCGCCGCGGCGCCACGGTGCAGCGTCTCGAGGGCGTCGGCGAGCGGGTTGGGGTCGCCGATCAGCTCGGCGCCGGTCGCGTCCGCGACGAACTCGCGCTGACGGGAGACCGCGAGCTGGATGATCACCGCGGCGATCGGCGCGAGGATGATCGTCGCGAGCGTGCCGATCAGGCCGAGCGGGTTGTCGTCATCGCCACCGAAGAACAGCGAGAACTGCAGGAAGTTCGCGATCGCGGAGATCGCGCCCGCCACCATCGCCGCGATGCTCGCGATGAGGATGTCCCGGTTCTTGATGTGGGCCATCTCGTGGGCGAGGACGCCCTCGAGCTCGCGCTGGCTCAGGGCCCGCTGGATGCCGGCCGTCACCGCGATCGACGCGTGCGACGGGTTGCGCCCGGTCGCGAACGCGTTGGGCTGCTCGGCGGGCGTCACGTAGACGCCGGGCTTCGGCACGCCGGCGCGCTCGGCGAGCTGGGCGATCATGCGGTGCAGCTCCGGCTCCTCGGCCTCGCTGACCTCGACGGCCCGGCTCATCTTCAGCGCCATCTTGCCGCTGAACCAGTACATGACGAAGTTGAAGACGATGGCGATGGCCGCGAAGACCACGATGCCGCCGGCGCCGCCGATGACGAACCCGATCGCCAGCAGCAGACCCGTCAGGGCCGCGACCAGCAGGAACGTCTTGAAGTTGTTGCCCGCCTTGTATGAGGCGAGGTTCATCGTCCCTCCTTGGGAATACCCGGCCGTGACCTCTCCGACAGTCGGCTCGGTGAGATCGAGTATAGGAGCGCCCGTCCGCCCGGCGCACGCCGCCCGATTGACGGTCGGTTAAGGTCGCTGTCAGGTCGCGGCGGCCCGCGGGGCGCCGGCGGCGCCCGCCGCGGGACCCGCGTGGTGGCGGCCGCGGGGCACGACCATGGGGGTGCCGCTGACCGGGTCCGGGACCACCTCGCACTCGAGGCCGTAGACCTCCCGGATGAGGGCGCGGCCCACGATCCGCCCCGGCGCGCCCTGCGCCACGATCCGGCCGTCGCGCATCGCGATCACGTGGTCGGCGTAGCGGCACGCGAGGTTCAGGTCGTGCATGACGACCACCACCGTCACGCCGCCGTCGCGGTTGAGGTCGGTGAGGAGGTCGAGCAGCTCCACCTGGTGGCTGACGTCGAGGAACGTCGTCGGCTCGTCGAGCAGCAGCAGGTCGGTGTCCTGGGCGAGGGCCATCGCCACCCACACGCGCTGGCGCTGACCGCCGGACAGCTCGCCCACCGGCCGGCCCACCAGGTCGGCGGTCCCGGTGGCCTCCAGCGCGCGGGCGACCGCCGCCTCGTCGTCCTCGCTCCAGCGGCGGAACCACCCCTGGTGGGGGTGGCGGCCACGGCCGACGAGGTCGCCGACGGTGATGCCGTCGGGCGCGACGGGGGTCTGCGGCAGCAGCCCGAGCACCCGTGCGACGTCGACCGTGCGCATGTCCGCCATCGCCGTCCCGTCGAGGACCACCTCGCCCCCCCGGGGCCGCAGCAGTCGCGCGAGGCCGCGCAGCAGCGTCGACTTGCCGCAGGCGTTGGCCCCCACGACCATCGTCACGCGGCCGTCGGGGACCACCACGTCGAGGCCGCGCACGACGTCGCGGTCGCCGTACCCGAGGGTCAGGTCGCGGGCCCGCAGCTCGTGCGGCGGCCGCGTGCTCACCCGCCCCTCCCCGCGCGGTTCGCCGTCGCCAGCAGCCAGACGAGGTAGGGCGCGCCGATCGCCCCCGTGACCACCCCCGTGGGGAGCATGAACGGGAAGGCGTGCAGGGCGACGATGTCGGCCGCGAGCACGATGGCCGCGCCGACGAGGGCGGACGCGGCGAGCAGCCCGGCGGCGGGGCCGAGGAGGCGCACGGCGATCGGGCCGGCCATGAGGGCGACGAACATGACCGGGCCGACGGCGGCGGTCGCCATCGCGATCAGGACGATCGAGACGGCGAGCAGGGCCAGGCGCGACCGCTCCACCGGCGCGCCGAGGGCGGCGGCCGCGTCGTCGCCGAGCTCCAGGGCGCGCATGCGTCGGCCCGCCAGCAGCGCCACCGGCAGCAGGACGGCGACCGTGACCCCGAGCGCGCGGATCTGCCCGTCGCCCGCCTGGCCCACGGATCCGACGAGCCACGTCATCGCGGCGCGGGCGTCGCTGAGGTCGGCCTTCACCACGAGGTAGCCGACGAGGGCGAGCATGAACTCGGAGATCCCGATGCCGATCAGGATGAAGCGGTACCCCGACACGCCGTCGCGCCAGGCGAGCACGTAGACGAGGGCGGCGCTCACCACGGCGCCGGCGAGCGCGGCGAGCGAGATGCCCGTCGTCCCGACGTCGAACAGGACGATCGCGGCGACCCCGAAGAGGTTCGCGCCGGCGGTGACGCCGACGAAGTCCGGTGACGCCAGCGGGTTCGCGAGCAGGCGCTGGAAGACGACTCCGGAGAGGCCGAGGGCGGCGCCCGCCAGGAGGCCGGTGAGCGCGGTCGGGAGGCGCAGGTCGCGCACGATGAAGTCCGCCGCCGGGTCGTCGCCCAGGTGGAGGAGGGACAGGACGACCTGCCCGGCGGAGAGCCCCGACGACCCGACCGTCATCGTCACCACCAGCAGCGCGGCGACGACGGCGGCGAGTGCGCCGGTCACGAGCAGCCCGCGCCGGCGGCGGGCGGCGCGGTGCCGGCGAAGGCCGGCGCGCGCGGGCGGCGCGGCGGGACCGGCGAGGACGCCGCCGCTCACAGCTCGGAGATGCTGCGGTAGCGGACGAGGAACACGAAGAACGGGGCGCCGAGCACCCCCAGCACGACGCCGACCTGCAGCTCGCCGGGCGCCGTCGCGACGCGGGCGACGATGTCGGCGAGCAGCAGCACGATCGGGGTCAGCACCGCCACGTACGGGAGGATCCAGCGGTGGTCGGGGCCGGTGATCATGCGGGCGACGTGCGGCATCACGAGCCCGATGAACACGACGGGGCCGCAGGCCGCGGTGGCCGCGCCGCAGAGCAGGGCGACCGTCGCGAACGCGATCACCCGGGTGCGGCGGACGCGCTGGCCGAGGGCGACGGCCATCTCGTCGCCGAGGGCGAGGCCGTTCAGGACGCGCCCCATCCCGAGCGCCACGACCAGCCCCACGAGGATGAACGGCGTCGTCTGCCAGGCGACCGGCGCGTACCGCCCGGCGAGCGTGCCGACCTGCCAGAAGCGCAGCTCGTTGAGGGCCTCGAGGTTCGTCATGACGACGGCGGTGGTGACGGAGGTGAGCCCGGCCGTGACCGCCGCGCCCGCGAGGGCGAGCTTCACCGGGGTCGCGCCCTCCCGGCCGATGGAGGCGACTCCGTGGACGACGACGATCGCGACGGCCGCGCCGAGGAACGCGAACCAGATGTACGACGTCAGCGAGCCGACGCCCAGGACGAGGATCGCGAGGACCATGAACGAGGCGGCGCCGGCGTTGACGCCCATGATCCCCGGGTCCGCGAGCGGGTTGCGGGTCACCCCCTGCAGGATCGCGCCGCCCAGGCCGAGGGCCGCCCCGACCGTCACGCCGAGGATCGTGCGGGGCACCCGCATCTCCCGGACCACGGTCTGGGACGCCGACGACGGGTCGACGTCCGTGAGCGCGTCCCAGATGACGGGGAGCGTGATGGCCCGGGAGCCCATCGTGATGCTGAAGAAGCACACGACCAGCAGCAGGCCGACGAGCGCGACGAGGCCGAGGGCGAGCCGCCCATGGCGCGCGCGGGGGGCGGCGGCCGCCGGGCGGCGCGCCGGGGGTGCGGCGGTGGTCATCGCCGGTGCGGTGCGGGCGGCCGGCCGGTCAGCTCCCGATGGTCGGGTCGGTCGACGTGATCGCCTCGGTGAGGTCCTCGAGCTGCTCGGCGTAGTGGCCGTAGGTGTGGAGCCAGTACGCGGGCCACGTGGTGTACGAGCCGGCGGCGAAGGCGCGGATGCTCCGCGCGATCGGCTGCTTCTCGAGGACCTCGCGGTTGGCGGGGTAGTTGCGGTCGTCGAAGAGCAGCAGGTCGGGCTGGTGGGTGTCGGCGTTCTCGAACGAGAAGGTCTGCCAGTAGGGGAACTCGGGGTCGGGCGCCGACGGGACGATCACGTCGAGCCCCCACCGGCGCAGGTCGAGGAGCTCGGGCGCGTGCTCCGGCACCGCGACGGCGTAGGAGTCGCCGTAGGGGCTGATCGCGAGGGCCGTGAGGCCCGGCTTCGCCTCGGCCGCCGCCCTGAATGCGTCGCGGGCCTCCTCGAAGGCGGCGCGCGCCTCGGCGGCGGGACCCGATCCGACGTCCGCGCCGAGGGATTCCGCCAGGTCCTCGTACCCCTCGATGAGCGTCACGATCGACCCGCCCTGCGCGGGACCGACGACCGGCGCCAGCTCGGCGAGCTTCCTGCTCTTCGCCTCGACGCCGTCCTCCATGCCGCTGTAGCCCTCCTCGACGGGCCAGTAGTCGCCGACGATGAGGTCCGGGTCGAGGGTCGCGGCCTTCTCGACGTCGATCCTCCCCCACTCCTGGCCGAGGACCTCGATGCCGGAGAAGTCGACGCCGCGCAGGCCGACGTCCTCGTCGAGCGGGGCGTCCGCGTAGATCGCGATCGGCCGGATCCCGAACTCCATCAGCGCGGCCGCCGAGTAGGCGTGGGCGATGATGCGGGTGGGGCGCGTCTCGAGCTCGACGGTCTTCCCGGAGCCGTCCGTCCAGCTCCAGCCGGCGGCCGGCGCGGTGGCCCCGGCCCCGTCCCCGTCGTCCCCGCCGCAACCGGAGGCGAGGGCGATCGCGACGAGGGCGGCGGCGATCACGCCGAGCGGACGGGGTGTGCGCATGGTTCGGGTCTCCCGGTCGTCGGCGATTAGTATTAGGTCCGCCGAACTCTTTATCTCAGGTCGGCGCGACACTATACGAATGGCGCACCTGTGTACGCCGGTGACGGGGGGCCGCGGCTACCCTGTGGCGGTGCGCGCCCCGGCCAGCCTCGTCGCCGTCGTCCTCGCCCTCGCCCTCGCGCTCGTCGCGGCCGGCTGCGGGCCGCTCGGCCCCACCGAGCAGGGGGGCGACGCGGGCGACCCCCTCGCGGTCGTCACCGCGCTGCCCAGCCCCGGCGAGCTGCGCGGCCCGGACCCGGCGACCGCCGACGCGGCCGACCTCGCGGAGGCGTTCACGGGCCGCCCCGACGCCGAGCTCGCCGCCGTCATCGACGACCGCGCGCCCGCGGACGCCGCGGTGCGCACCTGGACGTCGCCGGGCGGCGGCACGCTGACGGTCGCGGCGAGCGTCTGGCCCTCCCACCTGATCGCCACCGGGGTCGGCTCCGACCTGGCCGCGCGCCTGGTGGCGGACGACGGCGCCGCCTGGACGCCCCCCGACGTGCCGGGGGCCCGCGGCGCGCGCCGCGACGATCCCGCGGAGGCGCGCCTCGGGTTCTCCGTCGGGCCGAACGCCCTCTACGTGCGGGCCACCGGCGACGTCGGCGACGACGTCGCGGAGCGCGCCATGCGGCGCCTGATCCTCGTGCTCGAGGGCCAGACCGGCTGACCCCGCGGGCGCCCCGGTCTAGGGCGTCAGGTCGCGGCGCTCCACCCGGGTCAGGGCGACGGCGGCGGTGACGAGGGCGAGACCCGCGAGGGCCAGCGCGTCGACGGGGCGCAGGCCGGCGCCGCCGATGACGGCCGGCGGGTCGAGGTAGTGGAAGATCGACAGCGGCCCGAGCGGCTCGGCGATCGACCAGACCTGCGAGAGGTAGTCGAGGGCGTACGAGACGAGGAGGAACCCGGCGGCCCAGCCGACGGCCCGGCCCCCCGTCCGCACCAGGGAGGTCACGAGGAGCGTGACCCCGCCGACGGCGAGGAAGCAGAGGTAGCCCGCGAGCGCCGCCAGGGCGAGCGGCCCGGCGTCGACCGGCGACAGGTCGTCCACCGTCAGGGCGGCGACGAGGCCGCCCGCGTAGCCGCCGGCGACCACCACCGCGAGCCCGGTCGCCATGGCCAGGAAGTGCGCCCCCAGCCAGCGGGCGGGCGGCAGCGGGCGCGCCAGCACGAGCTCCGCCGTGCCGTCCTCCGCCTCCCGGGCCGGCGCCGCCGCCATCGAGATCGCCAGGGCGCCCTGGATCGCGAGGGCGACGGGATGGAGGTAGCCGGAGCCCGCGTACCCCGTCGGGCTGGCGATGTCGGCGCTGCCGGCCAGGGCCCGCAGCGCGGGCGGCAGGGCGTCGACGAGCTGGCGGATCGCGTTCTGGTCGACGCTCGCGTACGACAGCCCGACGACCAGCTCGAAGAGCCCGAACCCGACGGCGAGCAGAACGATGCGGGCCCGGGCGCGTTCGAGGGCCAGCCCGTAGATCGTCCTCACGCGGGCCGCCCGTCGGCGTCGCGGTAGAGGTCGCGGAACGCGTCCTCCAGGCTCGCCGGGGCGATGGTCACGTCGTCGACGGGCAGGCGCGACAGCGCGCCGAGCACGCCCGCCGGGTCCCCGGCGAGCGCGAACCGGTGGACGGCCCCCCGCACCTCGGCGTCGCCCACCCCCGGTCCCGCGTACCGCGCCGGGTCGACGGGCTCCGAGAACTGGACCTCGACGCTGCGGGTGCGGGCGCGCCGCAGGTCGGACAACGGACCGGCGAACAGCAGGCGCCCCCCGCGGACCATCGCGACCCGGTCGCAGAGCTCCTCGACCTCCGCCAGGACGTGGCTCGAGAAGAAGATCGTGCGGCCCGCGCGGGAGCGGGCGGCGAGCCAGTCGAGCAGGCGCGACTGGATGACGGGGTCGAGGCCGCCGGTGGGCTCGTCGAGGATCGCGAGCGGGGGGTCGTGCTGCAGGGCGGCGACGAGGCCGAGCTTCTGCTTCATGCCCCGCGAGTACTCGCGCACCCGGCGCCGCAACGCCGACGGGTCGAGCTCGAGGGTCGCGCACAGCTCCTCGCGCAGCACCGGCGGGCGCGGGTGGAGACGCGCGAGGGCGTCGAGGGTGCGCGCCCCGGTCAACGACGCCCACAGGCCGAGCTCGCCCGGCAGGTAGCCCACGGCGGCGAGCGCGCCCATCCGGTCGGACGCGACGTCGTGCCCCATGACGGACACGCGGCCCCCCGTCGGGCGGACGAGGCCGAGGGCGAGGCGGATGAACGTCGTCTTGCCCGCGCCGTTCGGCCCGAGGAAGCCGAAGCACTCGCCGGCCCCGACGACGAGGTCGATGTGGTCGACGCCGGCCGACGGGCCGTACATCCTTGTCAGCTCCGCGGCCTCGATGGCGTGGTCCACGCCGAGGAAGGGTAGCCCAGCGCCATGAAGCTGAGCCTGACGTACGCGGACGACGACGGAGCCGGATGGCTCGCGGCCGAGCCGCCCTACATGCAGCGCGCCTCCCACGCGGTCGTCGCCGACGGGGGCGTGTGGCTCGTCGACCCGGTCGACGGGGAGGGCCTCGACGACATCCTCGCGCCCCTCGGGGAGGTCCGCGGGGTGCTGCAGCTGCTCGGCCGCCACCCCCGCGACTGCGCCGCCCTCGCCGCGCGCCTCGGCGTGCCGCACCACGTCACGCCGACGGACGGCGTGCCCGGGCTGTCGCTCCAGGCGATCACCGTCGTCGACCGCCCCTGGTGGCGCGAGGTCGCCCTGTGGGCGCCGCGCACCCGGTCGCTGATCGTGCCCGAGTCCCTCGGGACGGCCCCCTACTACCTCACCGGCGACGACCTCCTCGGCGTCCACCCCATGATGCGGATGACGCCTCCGCGGGGGCTCGCCGCGTTCGACGCCGCCCGCCTGCTGCCCGGCCACGGCGCGCCGGTCGCCGGGGCCCACGTGGCGGAGGCGATCCGCGACGTGCTCGACCGCAGCCGCCGGGACATCCCGCGCGTCGCGCTCCGGCTCGCCCGCCACCGGGGGCGCCCGCCGGCCACCGCCGCCGCCTGAGCCTCAGGGCAGGCGGCCCGCCCGGGCGGTCTCGGTGCGCAGCCACGCCGCCAGCTCCGGCGTCAGCTCGCCCGGGCGCAGCCGCCACGACCAGTTGCCGTCCGAGGTGCCGGGGGTGTTGAGGCGGGCGTGGGACCCGAGGCCGAGCAGGTCCTGCGCCGTCAGCACCGCGAGCCGGGCCCGGGACGACAGGGCGAGGCGCATCAGCATCCGCTCCGGCCGCTCCTCGTCGATCCCGGCGTGGAGGGCCGCGGCGGTCGCGTCCCGGCGGGCGTCGTCGCCGGCCGTGTCCCACCACCCCCGGGCGGTGTCGTTGTCGTGGGTGCCGACGTAGACGACGCAGCGCTCGGGGTGGTGCTCGGGGCGGTGGGTGTTGTCGTCGCCGCCGGGGAACGCGAACTGCAGCACCCGCATGCCGGGCAGGTCGAGCCGCTCCAGGAGGTCCCGGACGCCGTCGGTGATGATCCCGAGGTCCTCGGCCACGAGCGACAGCGGCCCGAGCTGCGCCCGGGCGGCCTCGATGACGTCGGCGCCGGGCCCGGGGCGCCACTCGCCCTCGCGCGCCGTCGGGGCGTCGCGCGGCACCGCCCACCACGAGTCGAACGCGCGGAAGTGGTCGATGCGGGACCCGTCGTGCAGCTCGGCGCTGCGCGCCAGCCGCTCGATCCACCAGCGGAACCCGTCGGCCCGCATCGCGTCCCAGTCGTACGTCGGGTTGCCCCAGAGCTGGCCGTCGTCGCTGAAGGCGTCCGGCGGGACGCCCGCGACGGGGTCGTCGCGGAACAGGGAGGGGTGGGCGATCGCGTCGGCGCTGCCGGGGGCCACGTAGAACGGCAGGTCGCCGAGGATGCGGACGCCGCGCGCGGCGGCATGGGCCCGCAGCGCCCCCCACTCCCGGTCGAACCGCACCTGGTCGGCGACCGCCCCGGGACCGGCGACGCGCTCCCAGTCGTCGATCCAGTAGGCGTTGCGGTCCCGGAACGCGGCGATCTCGTCGTCGCCGACGGGCGCGTCGGGGGCGGCGAGCAGGTCGGCGCGTCCCGCGAAGGCCGAGGGGCTCGCGTACGGCGACCCGAGCGCGTCGGGGGGCGTCAGGGGCAGCACCTGCCACCACGCCTGCCCCGCGTCGGCCAGCCAGTCGATGACGGCGTGGGCCTCGGGGCCGAGACGGCCCCCGGGGAGGGAGGTGACGTGCAGGAGGACCCCCGAGCGGCGCTCGCCGGCCGGATCGTGTTGTGTCGCGCGGGCGGTGATCGGGAAAGGCTACGCTCCGTGACGCCTGTGGAGTCCACACCGCCCCGCACGCCACCGCCGCGCATCCTGATCCTCGACCTGCGACCGTCGATCGAGGGCGGGCGCTGGCCGGTCAAGCGCACCCTCGGCGACGCCGTCGTCGTGGAGTGCGACATCGTGCGCGACGGCCACGAGCAGCTCCGCGCCGTCGTGCGCCACCGGCCCCCGGGCTCGTCCGGGTTCGTCGAGGAGCCCCTCGGCCAGGTCGACGCCGACCTCTGGCGCGGCGGGTTCGTGACGTCCGGGCTGGGCCGCCACCGCTTCCAGGTGGAGGCGTGGGTCGACCCGTTCGCGTCGTGGCGGTCGGAGATCGAGCGCAAGCTCGCCGCCGGCCAGGAGGACCTCGAGAGCGAGATCACCGAGGGCGCCGCCCTGCTGGAGGCCGCCGCCGGCGGCCTGCGGGCCGCCGACCGGAAGGTCGTGGCCGCCGCGGTCGACGCGTTGCGCTCCCCCGGGGCGCCGACCGAGCGGACCGCCCCGGTCCTCGGGTCCGAGGTCGCCGCCGCGATGGGCCGGGTGCGCGAGCGCCCCGAGCGCGTGCGGTCCGCGACCCTCGAGGTGGACGTCGACCGCGAACGGGCCCGGGTGGGCGCCTGGTACGAGCTGTTCCCCCGGTCGTGGGGCGGCCTCGCGGGCGTGGAGGAGCGCATCCCAGAGATCGCCGACCTCGGGTTCGACGTGCTCTACCTGCCGCCGATCCACCCGATCGGCACGACCCACCGCAAAGGCCGCAACAACTCGCCGACCGCGGAGCCCGGCGAGCCCGGCAGCCCGTGGGCGATCGGCGCCGCCGAGGGCGGGCACACCGCCGTCAACCCCGAGATCGGGACGCTCGCCGACCTCGAGAGCCTCGTCCGCACGGCGGGCCGCCACGGCGTCGAGATCGCCCTCGACTTCGCGATCCAGTGCTCCCCCGACCACCCGTGGCTGCAGGAGCACCCCGACTGGTTCCACCGCCGCCCCGACGGCACGCTCAAGTACGCCGAGAACCCGCCCAAGCGCTACCAGGACATCTACAACGTCAACTTCGGCAGCGACGACTGGCGGGCGCTGTGGGGCGCGCTGCACGACGCCGTCGTGTTCTGGGTCGACCGGGGCGTCCGCGTGTTCCGGGTGGACAACCCCCACACGAAGCCGATCCCGTTCTGGGAGTGGCTGATCCGGACCGTGCGCGAGGCGCACCCCGACGTCGTGTTCCTGGCCGAGGCGTTCACCAGCCCGGCGCGCATGTACGCGCTCGCGAAGGCGGGCTTCAGCCAGTCGTACACCTACTTCACGTGGAAGAACTCCGCCGAGGAGCTCGCCGGGTACGTCACCGAGCTCGCGGGCGCCCCCTCCGAGTTCTTCCGGCCCAACTTCTTCGCGAACACGCCGGACATCCTCCACGAGTACCTCCAGCAGGGGGGACGCCCGGCGTTCGAGGCGCGGCTCGTGCTCGCCGCGACCCTGTCGCCGGCCTACGGCATCTACTCCGGGTTCGAGAACCTGGAGGGGACGCCGGTCGCGCCCGGCAGCGAGGAGTACCTGGACTCCGAGAAGTACGAGGCGAAGGAGCGGACGCTGGACGGTCCGCTGCTGCCCCTCGTGCGGCGCCTGAACGAGATCCGGCGCGCGTCGCCGCCGCTGCGGCGCATCGACGTGCGCTTCGTCCCGACCGAGAACCCGGCGCTGCTCGCCTACGTCAAGGGCCACGGCGCGGGCGCGATCATCGTCGTCGTCAACGTCGACCCGCACGCCGCCCAGGAGGGGATCGCCGACCTGCCGGCCGACCTCGGCCTGCCGGGCGGGTTCGCCGTGCGGGACCTCGTCACGGGCGACGTCTACCGCTGGCACGTCGGCAGGAACTACGTCCGACTGGATCCGGCGGTGACGCCGGCACACGTACTGAGGGTGGAGGCTTGACCACGATGACCGGCATCGAGCAGGACATCGCACTTCTCGCGGCGCGGGACCACCACGAGCCACACCGTGTGCTGGGGGTCCACGGGACCGGGGCCGCGCGCGTCGTGCGCGTCTGGCGCCCCGGGGCCGACGCCGTCCGGGTGATCCCCGACGGCGGCGCGGCGATCGACCTGCCCCACCGGTCCTCGGGACTGTGGGAGGCGCCGCTGCCTGGCGACGGCCCCCTCGCCTACGAGGTCGAAACCTCCCACGGCGGGCACGTCCACCGCGCCCGCGACCCCTACGCGTTCCTGCCGACGCTCGGGGAGCTCGACCTGCACCTCGTCGGAGAGGGCCGCCACCAGGCGCTCTGGGACGTCCTCGGCGCGCACCCGCGCGAGATCGACGGCACCACCGGTGTCGCGTTCGCGGTGTGGGCGCCGTCGGCGCGGTCGATCAGCGCCGTCGGAGACTGGAACGGGTGGGACGGCCGCGTGCACCCGATGCGCTCGCTCGGCTCCTCCGGCGTCTGGGAGCTGTTCGTCCCCGGCATCGGCGTCGGCGAGCACTACAAGTTCGAGGTCCGGGGCGCCGACGGCTCCCTGCGCCTGAAGGCCGACCCCCTCGCCGCCGAGGCCGAGGTGCCGCCGCGGACGGCCTCCGTCGTCAGCCGCAGCGCCCACGAGTGGCGCGACGGCGCCTGGATGGAGGCCCGCGCGGCGCGCCGGCCGCACGCCGAGCCGGTGTCGGTCTACGAGGTGCACCTGCCGTCGTGGCGCCTGAACCCGCTGGAGGGGAACCGCCCCCTCACCTACCGGGAGCTCGGCGTCGAGCTCGGCGACTACGCCCGCGACATGGGGTTCACCCACGTCGAGCTGCTGCCGGTGATGGCGCACCCCTTCTCGGGGTCCTGGGGGTACCAGGTCACCTCGTACTTCGCGCCGACCCCGACCCTCGGGTCCCCCGACGACCTGCGGGAGATGATCGACCTGCTCCACGAGCGGGGCATCGGCGTGATCATGGACTGGGTCCCCGCCCACTTCCCCCGCGACGAGTTCGCCCTCTCGCGCTTCGACGGGACGGCACTGTACGAGCACGACGACCCGCGGCGCGGCGCCCACCCCGACTGGGGCACGCTGATCTTCAACTACGGCCGCAACGAGGTCCGCAACTTCCTCGTGGCGAGCGCCCTCCACTGGATGCGCGAGTACCACGCCGACGGCCTGCGCGTGGACGCCGTCGCGTCGATGCTCTACCGCGACTACTCCCGTGCGGCGGGCGAGTGGCTGCCCAACGAGTACGGCGGGCGGGAGGACCTCGAGGCGATCGGGTTCCTGCGCGAGCTGAACGTCATCACCCACGGCGCCGAGCCCGGCGTGATGATGGCGGCCGAGGAGTCCACCGCCTGGCCGGCCGTCTCGCGCCCCACCGACCTCGGCGGCCTCGGGTTCGACCTCAAGTGGAACATGGGGTGGATGCACGACACGCTCGAGTACTTCGCGCTCGACCCGATCCACCGCCGCTACCACCACGACGAGCTCACCTTCAGCCTCGTCTACGCCTTCACCGAGCAGTTCGTGCTGCCGCTCTCCCACGACGAGGTGGTGCACGGCAAGGGCTCGCTGATCTCCCGGATGCCGGGCGACGAGTGGCAGAAGCACGCCAACCTGCGCGCCCTCTACGGCTACATGTGGGCGCACCCCGGCAAGAAGCTGATCTTCATGGGCGCCGAGATCGCCCAGGAGCAGGAGTGGAGCCACGAGCGCAGCCTCGACTGGCACCTCCTCGACGCGCCCCGCAACGCGGGGATGCAGCGGCTGGTGCGCGACCTCAACCACGTCTACCGCGACACCCCCGCCCTGTGGGAGCTCGACGCCGAGGGCGCCGGGTTCCGCTGGCTCGTGGTGGACGACCGCGACATGAACGTCGTCGCGTTCGCGCGGTTCTCGGCGACGGGCCACCCGGTGGTGGCCGTCGCGAACATGTCGCCCGTGCCGCGGCTCGCGTACCGGTTGCCGCTGCCGCGGGGCGGGTACTGGCGCGAGGTGCTGAACACGGATTCGGAGCTGTACGGCGGGGCGAACCTCGGCAACCTCGGCGGCGTCCACGCCGAGGAGCGCGCATGGGGCGGGGAGTCCTGGTCGGCCGACGTCACGGTGCCCCCGCTGGGGGTGGTCTGGCTGACGCCGGATGCCTGAGGCGCCCCTGCCCTGGGAGGAGCCCCTCGGGGCACGGCCGCTCGGCGACGGACGCACCGCGTTCCGGGTGTGGGCGCCACGGGCGTCGGCGGTCACGGTGGTGCGGGACGGCGGCGAGACCCCGCTGCGGGACGTCGGCGGCGGCGTCTTCGCGGGCGAGGCCACCGCGTCGCCCGGCGACGACTACCGCCTCCGCGTCGACGACGGCGACCCGTTGCCCGACCCCTGCTCGCGCTTCCAGCCGGAGGGGGTCCGCGGCCCGTCGCGGATCGTCGACCCGGCCGCCTGGGAGTGGACCGACGCCGGCTGGCCGGGGCTCGACCCCGCCGCGCTCGTCGTCTACGAGCTGCACGTCGGCACCTTCACGCCGGAGGGCACGTTCGCCGCGGTCGCCGCACGGCTGCCGGAGCTGCGCGAGCTGGGCGTCACCGCGATCGAGCTGCTGCCCGTCGCGACGTTCCCGGGTGAGCGGAACTGGGGCTACGACGGCCTCCACACGTGGGCGCCGCACCCGGCGTACGGCGGCCCCGACGGGCTCGCGGCGCTGGTCGACGCGGCCCACCGCGAGGGGCTCGGCGTGATCATGGACGTCGTCTACAACCACCTCGGCCCCGGGTCGGAGACCCTCGAGGCGTTCGGGCCGTACCTGTCGGCCAAGCACGGCACGCCGTGGGGCGACGCCGTCAACTTCGACGACGCCGACTGCGGCGGCGTTCGGGAGTGGGCGATCCAGAACGCCTGCATGTGGGTGCGCGACCTGCACATGGACGGCCTGCGGGTCGACGCCGTCCACGCCATCCACGACGAGGGCGCCCGGCACGTCCTGGCGGAACTCTGCGACCGGGTCCGCGCCGCCGCCCACGTCCCGCCCGTGCTGATCGCCGAGAGCGACCTGAACGACCCCCGCACCGTGACCCCCGTGGCCCTCGGGGGCTGGGGCTTCGACGCCCAGTGGGCCGACGACCACCACCACGCCGTCCACGCGCACCTCACCGGCGAGCGCGACGGCTACTACGGCGACTACGCCGGCGTCGCCGAGCTCGCGGCGACGGCGCGCACGCCCTTCGTCTACGACGGGCGCTGGTCGCCGTTCCGCCGCCGCCGCCACGGCGGCCCCGCCGACGGCCTGCCGCCGGAGCGGTTCGTGGTCTGCGCCCAGAACCACGACCAGGTCGGCAACCGCGCGGTCGGCGACCGCCCCCCGCCGGAGACCCGCCGTCTCGCCGCCCTCTGGACCCTCCTCTCCCCGTTCACCCCGATGATCTTCATGGGCGAGGAATACGGCGAGACGCGCCCCTTCCAGTTCTTCACGGACCACATCGACCCGTTCATCGCCGACGCCACCCGCGACGGGCGGCGCCGCGAGTTCGCATCGTTCGAGGGCTTCTCCGGCGAGGAGGTCCCCGACCCCCAGGATCCGGCGACCTTCGCGCGGTCGGTGCTCGACCCCGGCGCCGGCGACCCGGCGGTGCGCGAGCTGTACCGGCGGCTCCTCGCGGTCCGGGCGTGGCTGCCCCGCGAACGGCCCGTCGTGCGGTACGACGCGTCGGGCTGGGTGGCGTCGCGGCGGGGCGCGGTGACGGTGGCGGGGAACTTCGGCGACGAGCGGGCGGAGGTGCCGGTGGGAGCGAGCGAGCTGGTCCTGGCGACGGACGACGGCGTGACCCTCGCCGGCGGGGTGCTGCACCTGCCGCCCCGGACGGGCGCGGTGACCCGATGAAGATGTGGCCGGGGTCGCCGTTCCCGCTCGGCGCGACGTGGGACGGACGCGGGACGAACTTCTCGCTCTTCTCCGAGAACGCCGACCGCGTCGAGCTCTGCCTGTTCGACGACCAGGACCGCGAGACCCGCCACGACCTCACCGAGGTCACCGCCTTCAACTGGCACGGCTACCTCGCGGGGGTCGGGCCCGGCCAGCGCTACGGGTTCCGCGTCGACGGTCCGTGGGCGCCGGAGCACGGCCACCGCTTCAACCCCAACAAGCTCCTGATCGACCCCTACGCGAAGGCGATCGAGGGGCCCGTGATGTGGGAGGCCGGCAACGTCCTCCCCTACGAGCCCGACGGGTCGAACCCCGACGCCGACCTGGTGCGCGACGAGACCGACGACGCCGACGCCATCCCGAAGGCGATCGTCATCGACCCCGGGTTCGACTGGGAGGACGACCGGCCGCCCGCGATCCCCTGGAACGAGACCCTGATCTACGAGGTCCACGTCAAGGGCTTCACGAAGCGGCACCCCGGTGTCCGCGAGGACCTGCGCGGCACCTACGCGGGGCTCGCGTCGGACGAGGCGATCGCCCACCTGAAGTCGCTCGGCGTCTCCGCCGTGGAGCTGCTGCCGGTGCACCACAACGCCGACGAGGACCACCTCGTCGCGAAGGGCCTCTCGAACTACTGGGGCTACAGCTCGATCGGCTTCCTCTCGCCCCACGCGATGTACGCCGCCACCGGGCGGTCCGGCGAGCAGGTGCGCGAGTTCAAGGGGATGGTGAAGGCCCTCCACCGGGCGGGGATGGAGGTCATCCTCGACGTCGTCTACAACCACACCGCCGAGGGCAACCACCAGGGCCCGATGCTCTCGTTCAAGGGCATCGACAACCTCTCGTACTACCGCTGCTCCCCGGAGGACCCGCGCTACTACGTGGACTTCACGGGCACCGGCAACAGCCTCAACCCCGTCCACCCGAGCGTGCTGCGGCTCATCATGGACAGCCTGCGCTACTGGGTGCTCGAGATGCACGTCGACGGCTTCCGCTTCGACCTCGCGTCGGCGCTGGCGCGCGAGTTCTGGGACGTCAACCGGCTCTCCGCCTTCTTCGACATCATCCACCAGGACCCGGTCCTGTCGCAGGTGAAGCTGATCGCCGAGCCCTGGGACGTCGGCCCCGGCGGGTACCAGGTCGGCAACTTCCCCGTCCTCTGGACGGAGTGGAACGGCCTCTACCGCGACGAGATGCGCGACTTCTGGCGGGGGCAGAGCGACGGCGTCGCCGAGTTCGCGTCGCGCATCACGGGGTCGAGCGACCTCTACCAGAACGACGGCCGCCGGCCGTTCGCGTCGATCAACTTCATCACCGCGCACGACGGCTTCACGCTCGCCGACCTCGTCTCCTACAACGAGAAGCACAACGAGGCGAACCTCGAGGGGAACCGGGACGGCACCGACGACAACCGGAGCTGGAACCACGGTGCCGAGGGGCCGACCGACGACCCCGAGATCCGCGCGCTGCGGCGTCGCCAGCAGCGCAACTTCCTCGCCACCCTGCTGCTGTCGCAGGGCGTCCCGATGCTGCTCGGCGGCGACGAGATGGGGCGCACCCAGCAGGGCAACAACAACGGCTACTGCCAGGACAACGAGATCAGCTGGTTCGACTGGGACCTCGACGAGGAGCGCGAGCGGATGCTCGCCTTCACGCGGCGCCTCATCGAGCTGCGGCGGGCGCACCCCGTGTTCCACCGCCGCGACTTCTTCGGCGGCCGCGAGGCCGACGGCTCCGGCCTGCCGGACATCCGGTGGTTCCGCGCCGACGGCCGCGAGATGGCGCGCCGCGACTGGCGCCGCTCCGACCTGCGCGCCCTCGGCGTCTTCCTGAACGGCGAGGAGATCCCCGGCCCCGGCCCGAACGGCGAGCCGGTCATCGACGACTCGTTCGTCCTGCTCGTCAACGCCGGACACGAGGAGACCATGTTCCGCCTTCCCGCCCGCCGCTTCGGCAACCGCTGGAGGCTCGTGATCTCGACCGTCGAGCCGGATGCCCCCGAGGGGTGGCGGACGTGGCCCGCCCGGTCCGAGGTCGGCCTTCCCGGCCGGTCGCTGCTGCTGCTGAAGAGGGCCTGGTGAGGGGGACCTACCGCCTCCAGCTGGGCCCGGGGCTGTCGTTCGACGACGCCCGCGCCCGGGTGCCGTACCTCGCGCGGCTCGGGGTCAGCCACCTCTACCTGTCGCCGTCCCTGCAGGCGCGCCCCGGGTCGACGCACGGGTACGACGTCATCGACCCGCGCCGCATCTCGGAGGACCTCGGCGGGGAGGCCGCGTTCCGGGCGCTCGCCGGCGCCGGCCTCCAGGTGCTGCTCGACATCGTCCCGAACCACATGGCGACCGACGACGCCAACCCGTTCTGGAGCGACGAGGCGCTGCGGGAGAAGTACTTCGACATCGACCCGCGCACGGGACGGCACCGCCGCTTCTTCTCCATCGACGAGCTCGCCGGCGTGCGGGTCGAGGACCCCGAGGTCTTCGAGACCACCCACGCGCTCGTGCTCGGCCTCGTCGCGGAGGGCCTGGTCGACGGCCTGCGCATCGACCACCCCGACGGGCTCGCCGACCCCGGCGGCTACCTGCGCCGCCTCGCCGAGCGCGGCGTCGCCCACGTGTGGGTCGAGAAGATCGTCGAGCCCGGCGAGGAGCTGCCCGACTGGCCCGTGGAGGGCACCACCGGCTACGAGTTCATGGGCGACGCGACCGGGTTGTTCATCGACCCCGCCGGCGAGGCGCAGTTCACCGCCCTCTACGCCCACCTCACCGGCGAGCGCCGCGCGTTCTCCGATCTGGCCGACGAGGCGAAGCGGGAGGAGGCGCGCACCACGTTCCAGCCCGAGGTCGAGCGCCTGCGCGAGCTCGTGGACGACCCCGGGATGGCC
Organism: Miltoncostaea oceani; assembly: GCF_018141545.1. Classification (GTDB taxonomy): domain Bacteria; phylum Actinomycetota; class Thermoleophilia; order Miltoncostaeales; family Miltoncostaeaceae; genus Miltoncostaea; species Miltoncostaea oceani. The sequence goes on from NZ_CP064356.1 coordinate 2,675,571, forward strand.
GACGCCGTCGCCGCGCTGCCGGTGTACCGCACCTACGTCGACCCCGAGGGCGAGGGCGCCGACGACCAGGACCGCCGCGTGGTGGAGGAGGCCGGGCTGCCGGAGCGCGTCCGCGACGCCCTCGTCGACCCGTCCGACCCCGACGAGGAGGCCTTCGCGGTCCGGTTCCAGCAGACGACCGGCGCGGTGATGGCGAAGGGCGTCGAGGACACCGCCCTCTACCGCTACAGCCGCCTCGCGGCGCTGAACGAGGTCGGCTCCGACCCGGGTGCGTGGGGACGCACGCCCGACGAGGTCCACGCGGCGAACGCCGCCCGCGCCCGGCGCTTCCCCCGCGGCCTGCTGGCCACCCAGACCCACGACACGAAGCGGTCCGGCGACGTCCGCGCCCGCATCGGGGCCCTCTCCGGGATGGCGGCGGAGTGGAGCGCGCGGGTGCTGGCCTGGTGGGACGAGAACGCCGGCCTGCGCACCGACGGCGCGCCGACGGCCGACGAGGAGTACCTGATCTACCAGACCCTCGTCGGCGCCTGGCCGCTGGAGCGCGAGCGCCTGCAGGAGTACATGGTCAAGGCGATGCGCGAGGCGAAGGTCGCGACGGGCTGGGTCGAGCCGGACGAGGCCCACGAGGCCGCGGTCGGCGCGTTCATCGACGGGCTCTACGCGTCACCGGGGTTCGTCGCCGGGCTCGAGGAGTTCCTGACGGTGGCGACGCCGGCGGGCGAGGCCGCCGCCCTCGGCCAGACGCTGCTGAAGCTGACGAGCCCCGGCGTGCCCGACATCTACCAGGGCGACGAGCTCTGGGACCTGGCCCTCGTGGACCCCGACAACCGCCGCCCGGTCGACTGGGATCGGTGCGCGACGCTGCTCGACGAGGTCGGGAGCGGGGCGGCGCCCCGGCGCGAGACCGCGAAGATGCACCTGATCCACCACGCCCTGGCGCTCCGGGCGCGTCGTCCCGCCGCCTTCGAGGGGGACTACACGCCCCTCGAGGCCGGTCCCGACGCGTTCGCGTACGCGCGCGGCGGCGAGGTCATCGCGGCGACCCCCCTCCGTGCGGCGGGCGGCGGGACGATCACGGTGCCCCCGGACCTGCGCGGCACGTGGACGAACGTGCTGACGGGTGACGACCACGAGCTCGGCGCCGAGGCGGCGGTCGACGACCTGCGGGGCCCGCTGGCGGTGGCGCTGCTGGAGCGCACCCGGGGCTGACCGCGCCGTCGGGGGCGACCGCTAGCCTCCGGCCCGATGCCCCGCCCCCTCCGCGCCCTGGTGGCGGCGCTCGCCCTGGCCGTGCCCGTGCCCGTCGCGGTGGCGCAGGTCACGCCCGCCCCGGCGCCGCCCGCGCCGGTCCCGCCGGTCGCCCCCGCGCCGACGCCGCCGCCCGTGCCGCGGCACCCGGCGCTCGCGACCGGGTGGGCGACGGCGCTCGTCGCCGGGGAGACGGTGCGCGCGACACCCGCCGTGACCGCCGCCGCGACGGGCACCGTGGCGTCGGTGAGGATCGCCGGGCGCGTCGGCGGGGCCGCGTTCGACGACGCGGGCGCCGTCTGGCTGCGCGTGGCGTTCCCCGACGCCGTCGCCGGCTGGGTGCCGGGGGAGGCGCTGGTGGCCGCGGCGGCGCCCGCCGAGCTGTCCCCCGCCACGCGCCGGGTGCTGACGCGGCGGGTCGCGTCCATGGGACCGGCGGCGGCGCTGGTGGTGCGCGACCCGCTCGGCCGCACGCTCTTCGCGGCGGGAACGACGGCGCCTCTCAGCATCGCCTCCGTCACGAAGCTCGCGACGGTGGCGGCGGCCCTGGAGCGGCGCGCCGTGCCGCTCGGGCGGGTCGCGTCGATCCTCGGCCCCTCCGACAACGTCCGGGCGCAGGCGCTCTCGACGACGGTGGTGGGCGACGGGAGCCGCGCGCTCGGCGCCCGGCGCGCCGTCGATGTGCTCGCCACGTTCGGCGCCGGGTGGCGGCTGGTGGACGGCTCCGGCCTGTCGCCGTCGAACCGCGCGAGCGCCGGCGAGGTGGCCGACATGCTGCTCGGCGTCCGCGAGGCGCCACGGTTCCGCACCCTGTTCCGGGGCATGCCGGTGGCCGCGCGCTCGGGCACCCTCCAGGACCGGATGGGCGGCACCGCCGCCGCCGGGCGGGTGCGCGCGAAGACGGGGTCCCTGTTCGACACCCCCGCCTCCGCGCTGGCGGGCTACGTCTGGCCGGCGGGGTCGGGCCTCAGCCCCGACCGGGCGTTCGTGATGGTGATGCTGGTCAACCGGGTGTCGCCGTACCGCGCGCGTCCGGTGCAGGACGCCGTCGCGGCCGCCCTGGCCGCACCCGGCGCGATCACGCGTGGCTGACGGCCGCCAGCCACACCACACCCGCAACGATCAGGCCGATCGCCATGAAGCGCGGCGCCGTGGCGGGGTCGCCGTAGAGCACGAGGCCGGCGATCGCGGCCCCCACCGCGCCGATGCCCGTCCAGACGGCGTAGGCCGTCCCCACGGGCAGGTCGCGGAGCGCCGCGGCGAGCAGCCAGAAGCTGAGCGCCGCGGCGCCGAGGAACAGGTACGTCGCCGGCGTGCGCAGGTCGAGGCCGCCACTCGCCTTGAGGGCGATCGCCCACACGACCTCCAGCGCCCCGGCCAGTCCGAGCAGCAGCCACGGCATGTCGTGCCCTCCCCCGTCACGGGGCGCCGGCGGGCGCCCTCACCTGCGTCGTCGTTGCCCGTCTTTTTATATCACACGCTATAAATACAAACCTGGGAGGGGGTGAGGCGGTGCCGAAGGTGGTGGACCACGAGGGGCGGCGGGAGGACATCGCCGAGGCCCTGTTGCGCCTGGTGGAGCGGGACGGGGTGGAGCGGGTGAGCCTGCGGGCGGTGGCGGCGGAGGCGGGGTGGTCGACGGGGGTGCTCGCCCACTACTTCGGGGACAAGGACGAGCTGCTGACGTTCGCGTTCGAGCGGGTGCACCGGAACGGGGCGGAGCGGGCGGAGCGGCGCGTGGCGGCGGCGGCATCCCCGGCGGCGGCGGTGCGGGCGCTGCTGGCGGAGGCCCTCCCCCTGGACGTGGTGCGGCGGCGGGAGGCGCGGCTGTGGTTCGCGTACCTGGAGCGGGCCCGCACGGACGACGCGATGGCGGAGGTGGTGCGCCGCCACTACCGCCTCTGGTCGGAGCGCCTCGAGGCGGCGCTCGCCGCCGCCGGCCTCGACGCCGCCGCCGCCCACGACGGCGCCCTCGAGCTGCTGGCGCTGGTGGACGGCCTCACCGTCCAGGCCCTCGCCGCCCCCCGCCGCCTCCCCGCGAGGACCCAGGAACGCGCCCTCGACGCCTCCCTCCGGCGCCTCCTCCCCCCCGGAGCCTGAGCCGCCGCCCCCGGCGCGGCGGAGGGGTCAGGGGACGAGGCGGCACCCCCGCCTGGGTTCGTTGGTCCAATTGGACCTCGGCGTCGCGGCCGAATGGCCACATGGATCGGAACGTGCGTGGCGACCGGGCTTCCGGGGACGAACCCGGCGGCGGCCGGGTGATCCGCGCTCACGGTCCAAATGGACCTCGGCGTCACGGCCGAATGGTCACGCCGATCAGAACGCCCCTGGCGAACCGCATCTGGGGAACGAACCAGCGACGGCCCGCCGCGGCTCTTGCGCTCATGGTCCAAATGGACCTCGGCGTCACGGCCAAGTGGCCACATCGATCGGACGCCCCTGGCGAACGGCATCCCGGGACGGAACGCGGCGGCGATGGACCCGTCTCGGAGGTCCGATTGGACCTCGGGCGGCGGTCAATTGGCCGATCACCCGCGGCCGGGGACGGACGTCCGGGGGGCCGGACCGCCGGAGTCAGGCGTCGGTGGGGGCGGCGGGGGGGTTGAGGAGGAGGTCGCGGAGGCCCGTGAGGGCGACGGGGACCCACGTCGGCCGGTTGTTGAGCTCGTAGGTGAGCTCGTAGACGGCCTTCTCGAGGAGGGAGGTGTCGAGCAGGAGGCTGAGGTCGGCGGGGTCGTCCGGGAGCCACGAGCCGCCGGCGGCCGCCTCGAGGTACGACCCGAGGAACGCCGCGGAGACGCCGTCGTTCCAGGCGCGCCCCCACGCCTCCAGCTCGTGGGCGGCCTCCGAGTCCGGTTCCACGAGACCACGGGCCGACTGGTCGAGGAGGGCCGTCACCGTCGCGTAGTGGAACGACCGCAGCATCCCCGCCACGTCGCGCAGGGGGCTGCGCTTCACCCGGCGGTCACCGAGGGACCGGGCGGGCTCGCCCTCGAAGTCGATGATCATGAAGTCGCGCCCCGTGAACAGCACCTGGCCGAGGTGCAGGTCGCCGTGGCAGCGGATGCGCATCACCGACAGCGGCCGCCCCGTCAGCGCCTGGAACCGGTCGAGGAGCGAGGCCTCCGACGACAGCAGCATCTCCGCGTCCCCCCGCGGGCCGTCGTCCAGGTCGGGCGCGGCGTGGCGCAGCATCTCCAGGGCACGGCCCGTCATGTTCCGCAGCGACTGGTACACGCCCCGCTGGAAGTGGGGGGTGAACGGCTCCGGGGTGAGCCCCGGGTCGATGCCCTCCTGGGCGAACGCCGTGTGCATCTCCGCCACCCGGCGCCCCATCAGCTGCGCCGACTGGATGTACGACCCGACCATCTCGTCGATCTCGGGCGGGACGACGGCGGCGGCGCGGTCGAGGAGCGGCGCCGACGTGTCCGGGGGACCACCGCCGCCTGCCTCGATGCGCTCCGTCACGATCCGCTCGTAGAACCGGCCGAGCGCGTCCAGCGTGTACTGCCACGAGTCGCCCTCATTCGGCACGAACTCGTGCATGATCCCGAGCGTCGCGGCCTCCGCGCCCTCCGCCTGGTAGTCGATGGAGCCCGCCACCCGCGGGGTGCTCCCGAAGCCGGACCGCTCGCTCAGGTACCGCCCCAGCTCCAGGTCGGGGTTGACGCCCGGCTCCACCCGGCGGAACAGCTTCAGGATCAGGCTCTGGCCGAAGATCACCGACGTGTTGCTCTGCTCCGCGCGGAACGTCGACGGCTCCGGCGACTCGTCGCCCTCCAGGGCGGCGCGCAGCGCCGGGGTGGGACGGCCCGTCAGGCGCCCGCCGGCGCTGCCCTTCAATGCCCGGCGGGTGCGGACGACGTCGAGCAGCGCCCGGCAGACCTCGGGGTCGCTCAGGGCGTCCCCGAGCACCGCGAGGTCACCGCCGCGCCGGCGGATCCGCGCGACGACGCTCCGCGACCCCTCCCCGAGCATGTACTCCGCCCGCTCGCCCTCCACCAGGACCAGGGGCACCTGGTACGTCTCGGCCTCGCCCTCCGTGAACTCCACCCGCACGATGAGGATGCGGGCCCCCATCTGGGACCGCGCGCCCGCGAGGGGCAGCGAGTCGAGGATCGCGACGTTCCGGATCGTGCGGGCCTTCCCCGCGAACCAGCGGCGCCCCGGCAGGAAGCGGGCGATCGCGCGCTCGAACTCCTCGCGCTGGCGCCCGCCGACGAGCGCGTCGATCGACCCGGTCCCCTCGATCACGGGCGGACCCACGTCGACCTCGTCCTCCGGCAGCTCGCTCCGCGGCGACTCGATCGCCAGCCAGTAGACGGCGTGGGGGCCGAGCGTCAACAGGTACGGCAGGTCGCCGATCGGCGGGAAGTGGGTCTGGCCGAACAGCTCGACGGGGGCGGACCCGCGGAACCGCGACAGGTCGAGCTCCACGTACTGCGCGAACCGCGACAGGTTCGCGACGATCAGGACGCTGCGCTCCTCGTCGCTGCGCAGGTACGCCAGCACCCGGCGGTTCTCGGGGTGGAGGAACTCGAGGTCGCCGCGGCCGAAGACGTCGTAGCGCTTGCGCAACGCCAGCATCCGCCGCATCCACCACAGCAGCGACCCGCCGTTCTTCGCCTGCGTCTCGACGTTGACCGTCTCGTAGTGGAACTCGGGGTCGATGATCGGCGGGAGGAACAGCCGCTGGGGGTTCGCGCGGGAGAACCCGGCGTTGCGGTCGCCCGTCCACTGCATCGGCGTCCGCACCCCGTCGCGGTCACCGAGGTAGACGTTGTCGCCCATCCCGATCTCGTCGCCGTAGTAGATGACGGGGGTGCCCGGCAGCGACAGCAGCAGCCCGTTCATCAGCTCGATCTTCGCCCGGTCGTTGCCGAGCAGCGGGGCGAGGCGGCGGCGGATGCCGAGGTTGATGCGGGCCTCGCGCTCGTGCGCGTAGACCCGGTACATGTAGTCGCGCTCCTCGTCGGTGACCATCTCGAGCGTCAGCTCGTCGTGGTTGCGCAGGAACAGCGCCCACTGGCACCCCTCCGGCAGCTCCGGCGTCTGCTGGAGGATGTCGATGATGGGGAACCGGTCCTCCATCTGGATCGACATGAACAGCCGCGGCATCAGCGGGAAGTGGAACGCCATGTGGCATTCGTCGCCGTCGCCGAAGTACTCGATGGCGTCCTCCGGCCACTGGTTCGCCTCGGCGAGCAGCATCCGGTTCGGGAACGCCTCGTCCACGTGGGCGCGGAGCTCCTTCAGGAACCCGTGGGTCTCCGGCAGGTTCTCGCAGCTGGTGCGCTCCCGCTCGTAGAGGTACGGCACCGCGTCGAGGCGCAGGCCGTCGATGCCTATGCGGAACCAGTGGTCCACCTGGGACATCAGGGCGCGCCGCACCTCGGCGTTCTCGAAGTTCAGGTCCGGCTGGTGGGAGTAGAAGCGGTGCCAGTAGTACTGGCCCGCCACCGGGTCCCACGCCCAGTTCGATGTCTCGAAGTCCTTGAAGATGATGCGCGCGTCCCGGTACAGGTCGGGCGTGTCGCTCCACACGTAGAAGTTGCGCCAGCGGCTCCCCGCCGGCGCACGCCGCGCCCGCTGGAACCACGGGTGCTGGTCGGAGGTGTGGTTCAGCACCAGCTCGGTGATGACCCGCAGGCCGCGCTCGTGGGCGGCGCGGATGAGCCGGGCGACGTCGCGCATCGACCCGTACGACGGGTTCACCGACCGGTAGTCGGCGATGTCGTAGCCGTCGTCCCGCAGCGGCGAGGGGTAGAACGGCAGCAGCCAGATCGCCGTGACGCCGAGGTCGTGCAGGTAGTCGAGCTTCGAGATCAGCCCGCGGAAGTCGCCGATGCCGTCCTCGTCGCTGTCCATGAACGAGCGGACGTGCAGCTCGTAGATGACCGCGTCGCGGTACCAGTCGGGCGAGTCGTCCCCCGGCGGGGTGTGCTCTCGGGGGCTCACGGCGCGCATGCTAGTCGAGCGCTGCGCGCGGTTGTCGGGCGGGGCGGGCACGGCACGGGAGGGGTGTTACCCCACGACCGCCCGGGCTCACGCACGGACCGTGGCGCGCGACGACCGCCCGGGGTGAGAGCATGTCCCCGCCGCACCCCCACCACGCGGGATCCCGACATGAGCCGCCCGACAGCCCGCCGCGCCGCGTCCGCCGCCCTCGTGTCGCTGCTGCTCGCCCCGGGCGCGGCGGCGGCCTCCGGACCGGGCTTCATGGTCCTCGACGCCCCCCTCCCCCGGCAGGTGCTCGCCCCGGGACCCGGCGTCTGGCGCGACGCGCCGGCGGCCGCGGGTGCGCTGGAGCTCCGCGACCTGGCGTCGCGGCTGCCGCGGGCCCGCCTGCGGGTCGGGCGGCCCGCCCTCGTGCGGCTCCCGTTCGCCGCCTCCGCCGTGACGGTCACGGTGCTGCGGCCCCGCGCCGTGCTGCCCGGCACGACGGAGCTGGTCGTGACGCGCACCCGGGTGCGCGCCCGCCTCGTCGACGACGACACCGTCGCGTTCCGCATGAGCGGCACCGCCGGCGTCGTCGTGGTGTTCGCGGTCGACGCCGCCGGGCGCGGCGTCAGCTCGGGCCGGCTCCTCGCGCGGCTCGCCGACGCCCCCTCGTGCCGCGCGTGGACGCGCCAGCTGCGGCGCATCGACGACCCCGGCACCGCCCGCGCCGACGCCCTCCGTGCGCTGCTGCTGCGCCGGTGCGTCTCGCCGTTCGGGCTGCGCGCGCCCCGGGAGGACTGACGCCCGGCCCCCGAGAGGGCATCATGGGTGGACATGGGTGAGCTGCAGCGCACATACCGCGGGTCCGCGCAGCGGCCGGAGGAGGAGCTCCACCGGGTCGGGCCGGAGCGCGCGCTCGTCATCGCGTCCCTCGACTGCGACGGCGACGAGGAGCGAGACCGCCTCGACGAGCTGACCGAGCTGCTGCGCACCGCCGGCGCCGAGGTCGTCGAGACGCTCGTCCAGCACCGCGAGCGGCCGGAGCCGCGGACGTACGTGGGCACGGGCAAGCTGACGGAGCTGAAGGAGCTCGTCATCCGCCTGAAGCCGGACCTCGTGGCCGCCGAGGGCGGCCTGACGCCCGGGCAGCAGCGGGCCCTCGAGGACCGCCTCGGCGTGCGGGTGGTGGACCGCACCGCCGTGATCCTCGACATCTTCGCCCAGCACGCGCGGTCGGCCGAGGGCAAGCTCCAGGTCGAGCTCGCCCAGCTCGAGTACTCCTACGCACGCCAGGAGGGGCTCTGGCAGCACCTCGAGCGGCTCGGCGGCGGCGTCGGCACCCGCGGACCGGGCGAGAGCCAGCTCGAGTCCGACCGGCGCCTCGTGCGGAACCGCATGGCGACGCTGCGGCGGCGCCTGCGCGACGTCGCGCGGTCCCGCGAGACCCAGCGCGAGCGGCGGACGGGCTCGCCGATCCCCCGGATCGCCCTCGCCGGCTACACCAACGCCGGCAAGTCGAGCCTCATGAACGCCCTCACCGGCGCCGGCGTCAGCACCGACGACGCGCTGTTCGAGACCCTCGACCCCACCACCCGGCGGGTGGAGGCGGAGGGGCACGAGATCCTGCTGTCCGACACGGTGGGCTTCATCCGCCACCTGCCGCACCAGCTGGTGAAGGCGTTCTCGGCGACCCTCGAGGAGGTCCGCGACGCCGACCTGATCCTCCACGTCGCCGACGCCTCCGAGCCGGAGGCCCGCCGGGCCGACCGCGCCCGGGCGGTCGACGAGGTGCTGGAGGAGATCGGCGCGGGCGACATCCCGCGGCTCGACGTGCTCAACAAGGTCGACCTGCTCGACGCCGCGGGTCGCGAGGCGCTCGGCTGGCGCGCACCCGACGCCGTCCAGGTGTCGGCCACGAGCGGCGAGGGCCTCGACGTCCTGTCGCACCGCCTCGCCGAGGCCGCCCGCGACCGGCTGACGCGCCTCGACGTGACGATCCCGTACGACCTCGGCAACCTGATCTCGGTCGTCTACGCCGACGGCAGCGAGGTCGAGCAGGAGTCCACGCCCGACGGGACCCACGTCCGGGCCCTCATGCCGGCCGCGGCCGCCGCGCGCATCCGCTCCGCCCTCCAGAACGGCCACGCCTGACCCTCCAGTAGAGGGTCAGGGATGGGCCGGCGGGGGGAGGATCGCGACAGGTCGTCCGTCGGGGCGCGCCAGGAGGGCTCCCCCCGGGCGGATGCCCAGGGCACGGGCGGCCGCCAAGGGCAGTCGCCGTTCCACGACCGGCGGCACGGGCCTGGGTTCCGTGGGACAGGATCCCCGGGGCGGACCTCCCGGACCGCAGAAGAGCGTGAGGCCGTCCGTCAGCAGGTCGAGCGTCGAACGGCGACCGCCGCCCGTCGGCACCCAGACGTGGGCGATCCGCCCGCCCAGGTCGATGTGGAGCTCGTCCGCGGGGTCCCGCGCCAGCTCGGGCGCCGCCGATCTGGCCACGAGGTGGGATGCGACGGGCCGGCGCTCGGCCTCGTAGCTGTCCAGCAGCGCGTCCCCCGCCCATCCATGGTGGACCCAGGCCAGCTTCCAGCCGAGGTCGTGACCGTCCTGGACGGCCGCGTTGAGGCCCATCCCCCCGCGCGGAGTCATGCGATGGGCGGCGTCGCCGGCGAGGAACGCCGGCCCTGCGCGGAAGTGTGCGGCGAGGTGGGCGCCGTACGTCAGGGAGACGACGCGCTCGATCTCCACCGGGAGGTCCGGCGCCCCGGCACCGGCGCGGATGAGCGCCGTCACGCGGCTCGGGCGGTAGTCGCCGATGTCCTCGACGGCGGGGTCCCACTCCCGGGCGTACACCCAGCGGTCCCCGCGCCCGGCCGGGATGAAGCTGCCGTGACCGTCCTGGTGGGTGACGATGTAGACGACGTGACGACGCTCGCCGAGGCGGCTCCAGAGCGGCGCCCGGAACTGGACGCCGATACGCTCGCCCAGGCCGTCCCATCGTTGCACCGGGATCCCCAGGGACCGGCGCAACCCACCGCGCACCCCGTCGGCCGCCACGAGGTGGCGTGCCCTGACGACGACCGCGCGACCGGCACGACGGTCGCGCAGCTCGGCCCGCACACCGGCGTCGTCGGCCACCACGTCCGTCACCGCGACGCCGGTCGCGAACGTGACCGCGTCGTGGTCCCCGAGCCGCTCCACCAGGAGCCGCTCGAGGTCGGCCTGCGCCACGCACGCCGGCGCGCACGGGCTGAGCAGCGCGCTCTGGGCGCGCGTCGGTTGTCCGGCCGGGAACTCCACCCCTGAGGACGGTTCCGAGAGCACCCGCCCCATCCACGCCGTCCAGTCGATCTCCGGCGCGCCGGCGAGGAGATGCTCCTCGAGTCCCCAGGACCGGGCGAGCTCCATCGACCTCAGGCTGAGGCCCGTGGCGCGTGGCAGCGGCGACAGCACGCGGCGTCGGTCCACCAGCAGGCAGCCGACGCCGTGGCGCGCAAGGGTCAGCGCGGCGACCGCCCCCGCGGGGCCGGCCCCCACGACGAGTACCGGGACCTCCCGCGGGATCGTCGCTCGGCCGCCCCCGGCTCGCCACGGCGTCTCCGTCATCGGCCCGGGGGCGGGCCCACCAGGGCGGCGAGCACCGAGGGGTCCGAGAGATGGACCTCGTGGGGGGCGCCCTCGACCACGGTCGGGGCGCCGGCGCCGAGCTCGGCGAGGCGGGCGACCGCCGCGCCGACCAGTTCGTTCGGCGCGTCGCCGACGGCGACAGTGACGGGTGCCGCCCGCAGCTCGGCCGCGGTGAACGGTCGCAGGGTGATCGACGGATCGTCCCTGACCATGGCCTCGGCGTTGGCGCGGGCGGCGGCGAACGCGGGGTCGTCCACGGTCACGGGGAACCCGAGGATGTACGTCAGCAGGATCGCCTGGGCACCCGGGTAGTCGCCTGGGTGGCGCCGCAGGTGCGCCTCGACCGGCTCGAGGATCGCGGCGTTGGCGGCGGCGGCGCCGGGGAGCACGCCGGAGGCGGGCGGCTCCCAGGCGAGCACCCGATGGACCGCACCGGGGTGGCGCGCGGCGAGCGCGAGGGCGACCACCCCGCCGGAGCTGAGCCCCAGGACCGTCGCGGGCCTCGCGTCGAGGGCCTCGAGCAGGGCAGCGGCGTCATCGGCGTGCTGGTCGGCGCCGTTGCCGGGCCAGCCGTCGCGTCCGGAACCGCCGGTGCCGCGGCGGTCGTAGCTGATCACCCGATAGCCGGCGGCGGCGAGGGCGTCCGCCTGCGCGGACAGCATGCCCGCGTCCTCCCCGGCCCCGTGGATCAGGAGCAGGGGCGGACCGTCCCCCCGTTCCTCGACGTGCAGGGTCGTGCCGGCGACGGCCAGGTTCGTGGACCGTGCCGTCGGGACCTCCCGATGGGCGGAGCCGCCGCAGGCGGTGAGCGCCATGGGCAGGGCGAGCAACACGGCGACGAGCGCCGTGCGAGGGCGGGGCATGCGGTGGTCCTTTCGTGGTGGTGGCGCCGGCCCCCGGCCGGCGGCTCCGCGGGGCGCCGCTAGGTGTAGTCACCCGCAGCGTTGTTGACGGTTCCGGGTTGACGTAGCGAGGACCCCCGAGGGAGTTGTGGAGGTGACTAAGCCTTCCCAGCCCCAAGGGGGTCCTCATGGCTCACGCTAACGCCCGCCTCACCGTCCACGGAAGGATGCTGCTGGTTCAGCGGGTGGTGGCCGGCCACCGGCCAGCCGATGCCGCCCACCAACTCGGATGCTCACGCGCCACCGCCTACAAGTGGCTGCGCCGCTTCCGTGAGGAGGGCCCCTCGGGCCTGGCCGACCGACCGAGCCGGCCGCATCGCTGCCCGCACCGCACCCCCCAAGCCACCGTGAGGCGCATCCTGTGGGCCCGGGCCACCCACCGCCGTGGCGCCGACTGGATCGGCGCTGAGCTCGGGGTGGCGGCCTCGACGGTGGGCCGGGTGATCGCCCGCCACCGCATGCCCCTCCTGCGCGACCTGGACGCCCTCACCGGGGAGCCCGTGCGCCAGGGGCCGGTCAGCCGGGTGCGCTACGAACGCGAACGGCCCGGTGAGCTGATCCACATCGACGTCAAGAAGCTCGGGCGGATCCGGGAAGGCGGAGGCTGGCGGGCCGTTGGCCGGGCGGCGGCACCCTCGGCGCGGGGGACCCTGGGTTACGACTACGTCCACTCCGCCGTCGATGACCACTCACGGCTCGCCTACTCAGAGATCCACCCCGACGAGCGCGGAGTCACCTGCGCGGGGTTCCTCACCCGCGCCGCCGCCTTCTTCAACTCCCACGGCATCACCCGGATCGAGGCGGTGATGAGCGACAACGCCTTCTCGTACAGGCTCTCACGGGACTTCCAGGCCGCCCTCGCCGGCCTCGGCGCCCGCCACATCCTCATCTGGAGTCGCCCCGCTTTGGCGGACAGTTTTCCTAGGCCGCCGACTCCTGCCGGCGGTGGTGCTGTGCCTCGAACTCGGCGGGGCTGAGGTAACCGAGGCCCGAGTGCCGGCGGCGTGGGTTGTACCAACTCTCGATGTAGTCGTAGATCGCGGTCCGCGCCTGCTGGCGGGTCGGCCAGGAGCGTCGGTCGATCAGCTCGGTCTTGAGGGTCGACATGAACGACTCGGCGAGGGCGTTGTCATAGGCATCGCCACGTGAGCCCATCGACTGGGCGATCCCCGCCTCGCGCAGGGCGCGTCCGCAGGCGAAGCTCGTGTACTGGGATCCCCGGTCGCTGTGGTGCACCAGCTGGCCGGGCTCCACCTGGCGCCGCCACAGCGCCATCTGGATCGCATCGACGACCAGTTCGGCCCGCAGGTCCTCGCGCATCGACCAGCCGACGACGCGGCGGCTGTAGGCATCGACGACCACCGCGACATAGAGCCACCCCGCCCAGGTCCGCACGTAGGTGATGTCAGCCACCCACAACGCGTTCGGGCACTCGGCGAGGAAGCGTCGCTCCACCAGATCCGCGGCCGGGGCCCGCAGCGGGTCGCGCTCGGTGGTGCGCTGGAAGCGGCGCCGGTGGGTGCCCTCGATCCCCGCCTCGCGCATCAACCGGGCGATCCGCTTACGGCCGTGGCGGTGGCCGTCAGCACGCAGTTCGGCGTGGATGCGGGCGGCGCCGTAGGTGCCGCGGCTCATCCGATGCACCGCGCGGAGCCGCTCGAGGAGCTGTTCATCCTCGCGCCGGCGGCTCGACGGTGGTCGGGCGGCCCACGAGTAGAAGCCCGAGCGTGAGACGCCGAGCGTCCTGCAGAGGGTGGAGACCCCGTGTGCGGCCTTCTCGGCGGCGATGAACCGGTAGAGGCTCACCGCGTCGTCTCCGTGGCGAAGAAGGCCGCGGCTTTTTTCAGGATCTCCCGCTCCTCACGCAACACCTTGTTCTCACGCCGAAGCCGGGCGAGCTCGGCGCGTTCGTCGCTGGTGAGCCCCGGCGCCGTGCCCTGGTCGATCTGCGCCTGCTTGACCCACCGGCGTACCGCCGTCTCGCTGAGGTCGAGCTCTCGACAGACCGCCCCAATGGACTTCCCCGAGGACTCGATCAACTCGACCGTGCGGGCCTTGAACTCCTCACTGAACTCCCGCCGTGCCCGTCGCTCCCGCTGCTCCATGTGGACCTCCTTGGAGAAGCATCATCGCCTCTCCGATGGTGTCCGCAGAAGCGGGGCGACCCCACATCCGCCCCCACTGCCCCTGGCAGAACGGGAAGGTCGAGCGGTTCAACCGCACCCTGCTCACCGAGATGCTTCTATCGGCGTCAAGAAGCTAATCGGGCGCTCCTCTCGAGGAAGCGGAAGAGCTGGCGAGCGACGGTGCGTTTGAGGCAGCGTTGGATCTCGCGCAGGCTGCGCCCCTCGGCGCTGCGGCGGGAGACGTAGGCACGGGTCGCCTCGTCGTGGCGCATACGCACCAGCACGATGTTGTGCAGGGCTCGATTGAGCTGGCGATCGCCCTGGCGTGAGAGCCGGTGCCGGCTGACCTGGCCGGAGGACGCCGGGATGGGCGCCACACCAGCCAGCGCGGCGAACGCCGCCTCGCTGCGGATTCGTCCAGGGTGCGACCAGCTCACAAGCAGCTGGCTCGCGGTGATGACGCCGAGCCCGGGCAGTTCGAGCAGGGCGGGGCAGATCGCGCGGACAAGCCGCGCGAGTTCGGCCTCAAGCACAGCGGATTCACCGGTGAGGTGATCGATGCGCTGCGCGGTCGCCCGCAGCGCAAGAACCGCGGCTCGTCGTTCCTCGTCGTGGCGCTGCATCAGGTGCAGGCGAGAGCAGGTGCGGATGAGCTCGGCTCGTGTGAGACCGCGCAGCGATTCGCGCAAGACGCTCGGCGAGGTGACGACGAGCGCCCTCAGCTGATTGATGGCGGCCGTGCGTGCGGCGATGCTCGCCCTGCGGGTGGCCAGCAGGACACGCAGCGCCTCGCGAACGCCACGCGCCCGCGGGCTTGCCAGATGGGCTCGGCTGAGCGCCTCGCGCGCCGCGCGAAGGGCGTCAAGGCCGTCATCCTTGCCGCGTCGGCGCGCCGGACGCGAGGGGCGGTCGATCTCGACGACCGCCTCACCGAGGGCCACCAACAGCGCCGTGAGGCCCGCTCCGTAGCTGCCTGTTTGCTCGATCGCCCATAGGCGCGGCCCAGGGGCGGCGGCCCTGACAGCGTCGATCAGCCGCTCGAGCCCTGGCGGGTCGGTCGTCGCCGCGAACTCGGCGCGCAAGCTGCCCGTGCGGTCGACGAGGGCGGCCGCATGAGTCTGGGAATGGGTGTCGACACCTACGACGTGGGCGAAGTCCTCTGCCACGATGGCCATGCGGTGCTCCTTCCTGGATCGAGCGCCGTCTGCGGCGCCGGCCTGGATGAAGACACCGTGCGGCAGGACTGTGATGGGTCACGGCTGCAGCCGGACAGGCTTCTGATCAGGCCAGCAGGCGGTTGGCCAGGCCGGCGCCGGCATCGGAGCGACATATCTCAGCGACAGGCACGCACCAGGCGGCCAATGGGCGCTATGGGTCACCTCCGACACCGACGCCAGCCTGACAAACGGCCCGAGGACCGCCCACCCAGACTCACAATGGGCCTACTCGCAGGTGTTCACCAGCAACACCCAGCGGGCCGGGTGCCTGCCAGACTTCCTCGAGCACTACAACACCCAACGCCGCCACAGCAGCCTCAACGGCCGCCCGCCGATCAGCCGCCTGTCAACAACGTGGTGACCAACTACAGCTAGGCGGCGGTGCGGTGGGCGGTGAGGAGAAGGCGGCCGTCGCCGACGGCGAACGGCGAACCGTCCGGCCCGGCGTGGTGCTCGATGCGCGTGAACCCGCTGTCCGCGAGCAGTCGGCGCAGGTGCGCGATGGTGTAGACGTGATGGAGGGCCGTGGCCTCGAGCCGCTGCGCGCCGCGGACGAACACGTACCGGCTGAGCAGGCGGCTCCCCGCGACGTCGTAGGCGTTGGATCCCGAGACCACGATGTCCCCGGCGGCGATGTCGCGGGGGCGCCCGTCGATGAAGCCGGGGAGCACCGACTCGGCGGCGGCGGAGTAGTCGATGACGAGACCGCCCCCCGGCCGGATGGCCGCGCCGAGCGCCGACAGGAACTCCACGAGGCCGTCGAGCGCCAGGTAGCCGAGGCTGTTGCCCATGCAGACGGCGGCGTCGAACGAGCCGTCGCGTGGGATCTCGCGCATCTCGGCGACGACCACCTCGGGCCGCAGGCCCGCCGTGCGCGCCGCCGCCCGTGCGTGGTGGACGGCCTCCTCGGAGATGTCCACGCCGACGACGTCGTGGCCGCGGGCGGATAGCGCGAGAGTGTGCCGGCCACTACCGCAGGGCACGTCCAGCACCCGCGACCCCGGCCGCAGGGCGAGGCGGTCCTCGATGAAGTCCAGCTCGGAGGCGGTCGCGTCCGCCGGGACGGCGCGCCGCCAGAACTCGTTCGGCAGCTCGGTGAAGAACTCCGTGTACCAGTCCGCCGGGACGGCGTCGTCGCTGGGGTCGTGACTGCTCATGGGCGCAGGATGCACGCACCCCGTCGCGCGGTCATGAGCGGTGCATTACTCGATTCCCGGCACGGGCCTACTCAGTCGCGCTCGCGGAGCAGGTCCGCCAGCGCCCGGCGTCCCGACACTCCGAGCTTGCGATAGACCCGCAGCAGGTGGTTGTCCACGGTGCGCACCGAGATCACCAGGCGCCCGGCGATCTCGCGACTGCTGAGACCGGCGGCGGCGAGCACGGCGATCTCGTGCTCGCGGCGGGTCAGGTCCTCGGCCGGCGCGTCCGGAAGCGTCGGGGGGGCGGCGCCCTCGCAGCGTCGCAGCAGGTGGGCGCCGCGGGTGGCCGCGGCCCGTGCCCGCGCCTCGCGTCCGTCACGGGAGTGCGCCGCGGCGGCGGCGAGCCAGGTCTCGGCGGAGACCAGCACCGAACCGATCCCGGCGAGACTCTCCGCGACCGCCTCGAGGCCGTCGGCGTCCCCGCGGGCGAGCGCCGCCGCGTGCGCCGCCGCCGTCGCGGCGAACGGGCCCTCGACGCCCTCGGCGAGGACGGCGAGGTCCGGTGCCGCCGAGGCGGCGCCGCCCAGGCGCGCGAGCGCGTGGAGGGCCTGGACGGCGTGGACGCTCCGGCCGCCCGCCCGCGCCTCGGCCGCGGCCGCCGTGAGGATGGCGCCGGCCCGCGTGCGCTCGCCGTCCGAGGCGGCGCTCCAGGCGCGCGCGAGGTCGAGTTCGACGGAGAACGCCCGGTGCCCGAGGAGGGTGTCGTCCAGTTCGGCGACGGCGTCGCGTGATGCGAGCGTGTCGCCCCCCTGGGCGGCCGCCTGGGCGACGCCGGCCAACGCGACCGCGCGCATCCCCACCGCATCCGCGTCCCGGAGCAGCACGGCGCTCTCCCGGAAGAGCCGTGACGCCGTCCCGACGCGGCCGCGCGCGAGCCAGATGGACGCGAGGGAGATGCCCTCGACCGCCGACGGCAGGGCCGAACCGCGCCCGAGCATCGACCGGTAGAGGGCCTCCGAGGATCGCGTCGCCTCCACCAGGCGGCCGGCGTGCCGGAGGGCGAGGCCCCGCAGGCCGAGGAGCACCACCTCGGCCTGCGGCAGCTCGTGCCGTTCCCCCCGGGCGGCCGGCAGGTTTTCGTCCACCACCTCCAGCGCGCGCGAGATCCGCCCGCAGGTCAGCAGTGCCTCGGCGGCCCCCGTCGCCGCCCGCACACGCACGACGTCCGCAACGCCCCGGCGCGCCAACAGCGGCCCGGCGGTGGCGAGGGCCTCGGCCGGACGACCTGACGCGGCCAGCAGGCGCACCTGCTCCGCCTCGATGCGGTCCCGTGCCGACCGGGAGGCCACGCGGCGGCCGACGGCCTCCAGCAGCGCCCCCGCCTCGTCGGGTCCGCCCCGGGCCCAGAACAGGTTGCCGGCCGCGCCGATCGCGGCCGCCACCCGGCCATCGTCGCCGGGCGCATCGTCGATGAGGCGCGCGAGGAGGTCCGCCGACTCGTCGGCCATCCCCTGCGCGGCGAGCGCGCGCCCGAGCAGCAGGTGCGCGCCGAAACCCCCGTCGCGGCGGATCGCGGCACGCGCCAGGCGCTCCGCGAGGGCGGGGTCCAGGGCGGCCAGGGCCTGCGCGGCGGCCTGCTGGAACAGCGTGCTCCCCCCGCCGCCCGCCTCGAGCCTCCAGACCGCCACCCGGAGCTGGTCGCCGCCGCGCCGGGCCCCGCGGGACTCGACGTCCTCCGCGAGCCGGGCGTGGAGGGCGTCCCGGCGGCCACCCGCCATCTGCGCGACGACGGCCTCCGCATGGAGGGGGTGCGCGACCTCGACGAGACTCCGTCGTTCGTCGCGCCGGCGCGAGACCAGGCCGGCGTCCTCCAGGCGCGACAGCGCGTCCGCCTCCGCGGGCGCGAGCGCATCCACGCCGAGCTGCCCCGCGACCGCGACCAGTTCCAGCACGGTCCGCTCCACGGGCGTCAGGCCGTCGACCCGTACGCCCACGACGTCGGCGAGGCGTGCGCCCGGGCTCAGCCGTCCCCTCCACCGCCACACCCCGTCGTCGCGGGCGAGGGTGCCGTCGGTGCGGCCGAGCCGGACGACCTCGCGCAGGAACAGGGGGTTCCCGCGGGTGAGGGCCCAGAGCGCCTCCCTGCTGCGACCGTCCACCGGCGCGGCGAGCACATCCTCCAGCAGACGCGCCATCGCGACCGGCGTCAGCTCCTCGAGATCGACGACGACGCAGTGCTCGTCCTTCCCGAGTGCCTGCAGGGCGTCCGGCATGGCGTGACCCGCCCGTACCGTCATGACGACGAGCGCGTCGCCGGTGACGACCAGCAGGTGGACGAGGGCGGCGGAGGCCTCGTCCAGGAGATGGCCGTCATCGACGCACAGCAGCATGCGGCGCCCGGCGGCGCGGGCCGCGAGGGACCGGCGCACGCGACCCAGGAGATCGACGCCCTCGCCCGCCGTCTCGCTGGCGTCGAGCAGGGCGGCGACCGCCCCGAGCGGGATCGCGCGACTGGACGCCGTCGCGCGCACCCATCCGACGACCAGCCCCCGCGACCGGGCGATCCGCGCGGCCTCGGCCGCCAGCCGGGTCTTCCCCACCCCCGCCGGGCCGCTGACGATGACGCCGCCGGACGCCCGCGTCAGGGCCGCCGCGATGATCCCGAGTTCGTCCTGCCGGCCGGTGATCGGCCACGGCGTCGCCCCGTCGTGTTCCGCCATCGCGCGCAGTCTCCCGCGACGGAGGTGCCGCGCGCGACCCCAGGCCGGAGTCGGGGCGTCGGACCAGGGGGGATGCATCACGCCATCCCCCCGCGCGGTACCCGGCGGTGACCGCCGGGTACCGCGGGGGCGTCAGCGGATGAAGACCGGCGTCCCGATCTCCACGAGCGGGTAGAGCTTCTCGACGTCCGAGATGTACATCCGGATGCAGCCGTGGGAGGCGCGGGTGCCGATCGACCCGGGTGACGGCGTGCCGTGCATGCCGATCGCCGGGGCGGACGTCCCGATCCACCGGGTGCCGAGCGGGTTGCTCACGCCGGGCGGGACGGGGCCGAGGCCCTCGGCCCACGGGGAGCTCGGCGGGAACCACGTCGGGTTCACCTGCTTCTGGATCACCTGGAAGTCGCCCGAGGGCGTCGGGTAGGCGGGCTGGCCGACCGCGATCGGGAAGCTCAGCTTGCGCGTGCCCTTGTACCAGGTGAGCCGGAAGTTGCCCCGGTCGATCACCACGAACGCGCCGACCGAGGTGCGGGCGGGGGCGACGCGGCGCGACGCCAGCGCGTAGGCGGGGCGGTCGCGGGTCACGATCGCCGCGGCGATCTGCGTGGTCGCCTTCGGCACGTCGATGGCGATGCCCACCCGCGGCTTGCGGATGACCGGGCGGACGCCCTTCAGGGAGACGGCGGCGTCCACGGCGGACAGGTCGTTCTTCGCGGCGCGCAGCGCCAGGACCGCGCGCAGCTTCTTCTTGTTGACGGTCGCCGCGAGCGGCACGTCCACGACGCCCTCCGGCGGGAGCGGCTTCGACCGGCCGTAGAGCAGCGCGACCTTGATCGCGTAGTCCACCTTCGCGGCGTACCCGACCTTCACCGGCTCGACCTTCAGGTTGCGCCCGCGGAAGGTGACGAGCAGGGGCGCGCGGCGCGGCACGACGTGCTGCTGGATGACGGCGGCGCGGGCGGCGGCCACGGTGGCGCCGCCGACGGGGATCCCGGCGATCGTCACGCCCGGGGCGATCACGCCCGCCGGGAGGGGGGCCGGTGCGACGGGGGCGGGCGCCTGCGCGCCCGCAACCGCCGGGATCAGAGACCCAACCGCGGCCAAGGCCGCCAGACCGATCCCCGCACGCCACTTCGTCATCTCTGGACCCCTGTCGCCATCGGCTGTCTCAGCGCGCGATGCTAGCGCGAAGGGCGGCGGGTGAGCCCCCCGGCCGGGTACGGCAGGTCGCACCGCACCAGGCGGTCCCCGGGGCCGACGCGCGCCAGGGCGATGTCGCCGGTCACGGACGGGCGGCGCAGACGCCCGAGCGTGACCGCGAGGCGGCCGTCCCCGTCGAGTCCCGCGGCCTCGACCGCGTCGAGCGGGAGGGGCCCGTAGACGCCGACGAGGCGGAGGTCCCCCGCCCCCGGGTTCGCGTCCTGCACCGCGCTCCAGGCGGCGGCGAGGCGCGGCCGCGGCAGCAGCGTCCACGGCACCCGCGCACGGCGCTGGGTGCGGAGCGCCCCGAGGCGCGCGCGGCGGGCGGCGGGCATGGCGACGGCCGCCGGGGCGGCACGCGCGACCACCGCGAGGGGCGCGACGTGGCGGGCGGCGGAGGCCGTCGCGAGCGCCGGCGCGCGCCCCGCGGTCGCGGCCACCGCGACGACGGCCCGGCGGTGACGCGCCGCGAGGGCGTCGAGGGCCGCGGAGCGGGCCGGCGACGGCGCGACCGTGCCGCCGCCGCGGGCGGCCGCGGCCGGCGGGCCGGCGGCGCGGGCGGCGACGACCGGGTGGCGCGGCGCGTTGGCGTGCGCGGCCGGCGGGTCGACGGCGCGCGCGGTGGTGCGGGCGCCGATGCGGGCGACGGCGCGCCGCAGCTCCTCCAGGGAGGAGCGCCCCGCGGGGCTCAGGTGGGGTCCTCCCCCGCCACGATCACCGCGAGGGCGTCCCGCACCCGCTCGGCGGGTTCGAGGGGGTCCATGCGCCGGCCGAGGGCGACCAGCGCCTCGGCGACCGCCGCCTCGTCGGGGGAGCCCTCGGGGAGCGTGACGCGGAGGGGGTGACCGCCCTCGGCGGCCTGCAGCAGGAACGACCCGGACCCCTGGGCGCTGCGGGCCCCGGCGGCGCCGAGCGGGTCGACCCCCGACCGGGCGACGAGCGCCACCGGGCAGAGCGCGATCGGCTCGTCGAGCAGGTCGGGGTCGTCGACGACCAGCAGCGACGGCGGGGCGTCGAGCGCCTCGATCAGGGTCCGCAGCACCACCTCGGTGCGGAGGTAACGATCGAGGACGCCCCCGTAGAGGGCGCGCTGCAGGCGGGTCGGGGTGATCGGGTCGGTGTACCGGAAGTCCACCGGCAGCCCCGACGCGTCGGTCACCATCAGGCCGCCGACGTAGGTGCCGTCGTCCTCGACCCGCACCACGAGGAAGCCGGGGCGGTGCTCGGCCTCGCGACCCGCGGCGCGCCGGTCGGCGAGGGGGCTACGCGAAGACATCGACGAGCCTGCCGCTCACGCCGCTCGGGTCGGGAGCGCCGGTGGCGCCCCGCGTCAGGGCCGGCGCGCCCTGCCCGTGAGGGGCCCCGTCCGGCGTCGCCCCGCCCGACGCGGCGTCGGCGGCGGGACGACGGGCCGCCGCGGCCGCGGCGGCCTGGGCGGCCATCGCCGCGTGGGCGGCCGGAGGGGTCGCGACGCGGTCGGCGATCGGCGTCACGAGGGCTCATCCATCGCGAAGCCGCGCCCTGACGCGGCGGGGTCGGCGGCCTGGGCGGCGGCGGCCTGGGCCGCGGCGGCCTCGAGGGCCTCGCGGTTGGCCTGCGCCGCGGCGGAGCGCATCAGCGCCTGCAGCACCAGGAGCGCCGACCACCAGGCGACCAGCGACATCCCGACGGCCGCGACGAGCGCGCGGATGACCGCGTCGGCGAGCGGGAAGCCCTGGCCGCGGCAGACGTGGAAGGCGACGGCGAAGCCGACGAGCGCGCCGACCGCGCGGGCACGGCCGACCCAGAGCGCCATCGGGCTCTCCTCCGCCGCGCCGCCCTTCGCACCCTTCGCGGCCTTCTCCCCCTTCGCCATCAGGCGATCCCGCTGTCGCGCGCGCGCAGCTCGCGCTGGCGCTCGAACACGAAGCGCACGAGGCGGTCCGTGTCGGCGGGCTCCATGTCGAGGAAGGCGATCGCCACGCGCCAGGGGCGTTGGTCGCCGGGGGTGCGGTCGCACCGCACGACCCGGCCCTCGACGTCGAACGTCCCGGCCTCGCCGCCGCAGCGCACGCTCACGCGCACCGCCTCGCCCTGCTCGATCGGCCGCCCGGAGCGCAGGAGCGCCCCGCCCGCCGACAGGTTCTCGGTGACCGCGCCGACGGGGGCGTTGTCGAAGTCGTCGCCGATGCTGGCGTGCGCCATCAGGTGCACCGGCACGCGCACCGCGGTGCGGCGCTGGAGCCGCCGGGTCGCGCCCGTGACCTGGGCCAGGTAGACGGCGGGGCCGTCGTCGGCCGGCCCGTCCACCAGGACCGCGTCGACCTCGCACGGCACCTCGCGGTGGGCGTACGCGACGAGGAACGGCCGGCGCAGGGGCAGCCGCACGACGCGGCCGCCGAGGCGGGGCGCGGCGAGCGACAGCACGTCCTCGCGGTGGGCGTCCACCACCGTCGGCCAGGGGCCGCCGGGGAGGCCGTCCAGCATCACGCGGTCCCCGCGCTCGGGGAGCGGCGCGCCGGATTCGGCGGGGACGGGGGTCACGGCAGGATCATCTCCGCGACGCGGCGCGCGTCGGCCGGGGCGAGCGAGCCGGGGACCGAGGTGCCGTCCGAGAGGTAGGCGAGCGGCTTGCCCATCCGCAGCGGCACGTTGACGAGGTTGCCGAGGTGGCGGGTCTCGTCGATCTTGGTGATCGCCAGCCGGTTGACGCCGACGAGGCGGAACCGGCGCTGGACGTCGCCGAGGTCGGCGAGCGGCGTGGCGAGCGGCAGCACCAGGTGGATCTCCTCGATCTTCGCGGGGCCGAGGAGGGCGGCGAGGCCCTCGATGCCGGCGAGCTGCTGGTGCGAGCGGCCCGCGGTATCGACCACCACGAGGTCGCGGTCGACCAGGGTCGCGCGGAGCCGCGCGAGGGTGGCGGCGTCGGGCGCCCGGAAGAGCTGGACGTCGAGGCGGCGGGCGTGGGCCTCGAGCGCGTCGTGGGGGCCGTCGCCGGCGGCGATCAGCGCGACGGTGAGGCCCGCGGCGCGGTACCCGCCCGCGAGGTTGGCGGCGGCGCTCGTCTTGCCGACGCCGCTCTGGCCGACGAGGGCGACGGTGTGGCCGGCGGGACGGGCCTTCCAGTCGCGGACCACCGGCAGGCGGGCCGACAGGTGGTCGCGCATCGCGTCGCGGATGCCGTCCCCGGGGCCGACGAACGGCAGGACCGAGCGGACGAAGCCGTCGAGGAAGGGGTCGAGGTAGCGGGGGTCCACGCCGGCGCGGACCAGCTCGCCGCGGACGCCGTCGAGCGTCCCGCCACCGGTGCGGCCGGCGCGGCGGGCCGCCGGGCGCGGGTCCGCGACCGGCGCGGCCGGGGGCATCTCCAGGGCGTCCATCTCGGCGGGCGGCAGGACCGCCGCCGGCGCCGGCTCGACCGCGGCGTCGTGGGCGTCGCGCACCGCGGCGCGGGCGGCCTCGATGATCGCCTCGGTGCGCTCGCGGTCGCCCGGCGCGAAGGGGGCGCCGGCGCGGGCGTAGGCGGCGGCGGGCGAGGCGGCGGGCGCCCCGCCGGGGGCGGGCGGCAGCGTCGCCTCGGCCTCGATCGCCGCCTCGAGGCGGGTGTCGAGGTGGCGGCCGAACGGCGTCGGGACGAAGGCCTCGGCCTCGTCGTCGCCGGCGGACGCGTCGGTCGTGTCGATCGTCGGCGGCGCGACCGCCACCGAGGCCGCGGCCTCGAGGTTGGCGCGCTCGCCCTCGCCGGCGGGCATCCCCTCGGCGGCGGTGACCTCGACGCCCTCGCGGCCGAAGAAGCCGCCGATGCCGCCGGTCACGACGCGCTTGGTCTGCAGGATCACGGCCTCGTCGCCGAGCTCCTCGCGGACCTTGGTCAGCACCTCGTCGATGGTCGCTCCGGAGAACTGCTTGATCTGCACGGCCGGTGTCTCCTGGGGGGTGGGGTGCGCCCGAGCCTCTGGCTCAGACGAGGGCGGCGAGCCCGACGGGCTCGATGCGCACGGACGGGAGGATCTCGTGGTACGACAGGACGGTGAGCGTGGGGATGGCGTGGACGGTCAGCGCCTTCAGGTGGCGGCGCGTCGCGCCGGAGCAGAGGACGACCGGCGCGGCCCCGACGGCCTGCGCGTGGTCGACCTGCTCCTTGAGGGTGTCGATGAGGGCCGCGGCACGGGCGGGGTCCATGGTCACGGCGGTGCCGTCGTCGGTGCGTGCGACCGACTCCGCGATCTCGCGGTCGGCCTCGGGGTCGAGGGTGATCGCGCGGAGCGTCCCCGTCTCGTCCACGAAGCGGCCGCAGATGGCGCGCGAGAGGGCCTGGCGGCAGTACTCGGCGAGGATCGGGACGTCCTTCGTCAGCTTCGCCTTGTCGCCGAGCGTCTCGAGGATGGTGACCATGTCGCGCACCGGGACCGACTCCGCGAGGAGCGTCTGCAGCACCCGCTGCACCTCGCCGACGGTCATCAGGTCGGGGACGAGCTCCTCGACGGGGGCCGGCATGCGCTCCTTGAGGGCGTCGAGCAGGGCGCGGACGTCCTGGCGGCCGAGCAGCTCCGCGGCGTTGCGGCGGATGACCTCGGACAGGTGGGTGACGACGAGCGAGGTCGGGTCCACGACGGTGTAGCCGGAGATCTCGGCCTGCTCGCGCTGGGCCTCGCCGATCCAGACGGCCGGCAGGCCGAACGACGGCTCGACCGTCGGGATGCCGTCGAGCGGCAGGTCGGCGGTGCCGGGGTTCATGGCGAGGAGCTGGCCGGGCATGAGCGACCAGCGCGCCACCTCGACGCCGCGGATCTTCACGGCGTAGTCGTGCGAGCCGAGCTGGATGTTGTCGCGGATCCGGATCGGGGCGAGCGACAGGCCGAGCTCGGTCGCCATCTGGCGGCGGACCATCGCGACGCGGCCGAGCAGGTCACCGCCCTCGTCGGCATCGACGAGCGGCACCAGGCCGTAGCCGATCTCCAGCTCGAGGGGGTCGAGCGGGAGGAGCGCCGCGACGTTCTCGGGCTCCGACGGGCGGGTCGCGACGGCGGTCGCCTCGTCGGCGGCCTTCACGGCCTCCTCCTCGGCGAGCCCCCGGCGCAGCATCAGGGCCAGGCCGATGACGAGGCCGCCGATGATGAAGAACGGCAGCTTCGGCAGGCCGGGCACGAGGCCCATGCCCATCGCGACGCCGCCGGCGAGCATCAGCGCGCGGGGCTGGCGCACGAGCTGCTGGGTGAGGTCGTGGCCGAGGTTGCCGTCGCCGACGGACCGCGTGACGATGATGCCCGTCGCGACGGAGATCAGCAGGGCCGGGATCTGGGAGACGAGGCCCTCGCCGACGGTGAGCAGCGAGAAGTGCTGGATCGCCTCGGAGAAGCCCATCCCCTGCTGGAAGACGCCGACGGAGAGGCCGCCGACCAGGTTGATCATCACGATCAGGACGGCGGCGATGGCGTCGCCCTTCACGAACTTCGAGGCGCCGTCCATCGCGCCGTAGAAGTCGGCCTCCTTCGCGATCGTCTCGCGGCGCTCCTTGGCCTCCTCGTCGGTGATGACGCCGGCGTTCAGGTCGGCGTCGATCGCCATCTGCTTGCCCGGCATCGCGTCGAGGGTGAAGCGGGCGGCCACCTCGGCGACGCGCCCCGCGCCGTTCGTGATGACCACGAACTGGATCACGACGAGGATCGTGAAGACGATCAGGCCGACGACGACGTTGCCGCCGACGACGAACGAGCCGAAGGCCGAGATGACCTCGCCCGCCTCGCCGTGCAGCAGGATCAGACGCGTGCCGGAGATGTTGAGGCCGAGCCGGAACAGCGTCGCGACCAGCAGGAGCGACGGGAAGACGGAGAACTGGAGCGGCTCGGTGGTGTAGAGCGTGGCGAGCACGATCGCCAGGGCCGCCGAGATGTTCGCCGTGAGGAGGATGTCCAGCAGCCAGGTCGGCAGCGGGATGATCATCATCACGACGATGCCGACGACGACGACCGCGATCGCGACGTCGCTGTTCTTCAGCATGGTGTCGAGGACACCCGCGCGGCGCGGGGCGGTGGTGGCGACGGCGGTGCTCATGCGGCGGCCGGCGCCTTCCCGGTCGCCCGGTAGACGTGGGCGAGGATCTCCGCGACGGCGCCGAACGCGTCGGCCGGGATGTACTGGCCGACCTCGGCGTTGGCGAACAGGCTCCGGGCGAGCGGCGGGTCCTGGACGACGGTGACGCCGCTCTCGCGCGCCAGGGAGATGATCCGGAAGGCGACGTTGTCGGCGCCCTTCGCGACGACCTGGGGGGCGGGCAGGGCCCGCGCGTACCGCAGCGCCACCGCGAAGTGGGTCGGGTTGGTGATGACGACGTCGGCGTCGGGGACGGCGGACATCATGCGGCGGACGGCCATCTCCCGCTGGCGGCGCTTCAGCTGCCCCTTGACCTCGGGGTTGACGTCCTGCTCCTTCGCCTCGCGCCGGACCTCGTCCTTCGTCATCCGGAGGTCCTTCTCGTGCTGCCACCGCTCGTAGACGAGGTCGGCGGCGGCGAGGACGACGTAGACCGCGACGATCGCCCAGCCGATCTTCATGATCAGGCCGCCGACCACCACGATCGCCATGCCGGGGCTCGCGCCCATCAGGCCGGTCAGGTCGGGGATGCCGGAGCGCAGCACGACGAACGCGACGACGCCGGTCACCGAGACCTTCAGGAGGTCCTTCACGAGGCCGACGGCGGAGCGGACCGAGAAGAGCCGCTTCACGCCCGAGATCGGGTTGAGCACCGAGAACCGGGGCTTCAGGACCTCGGGGGTGATCCCCGGCTTCACCTGGATCGCGGAGGCGACGACGCCGACGATGAGGCCCGCGATCGCGAACGGGGCCGTGAGGCGCATCGAGTCCCAGCCGGCGTCGGTGAGGACGCGCCAGCCGGAGGAGGCGGTGATCGGGTCGGAGTCGCCGGCCGCGCCGAGGGAGGTGCCCATGACCCGGGTCATGCCGGCGAGCATCCAGCCGCCCGAGAAGGAGAGCATGGCGAAGACCGCGAGCAGCCCGAGACCGGTGTTGATCTCGCGGCTGCGCGCGACCTGGCCGCGCTTGCGCGACTCGTCGCGCTTGCGCGGTGTGGCCCTCTCCGTCTTGTCGCCCGAGCCGGCCATGAGGCGCCGCCCACCTTGATGCGGGCCATCCGTGACTCCGTGACCCGCGAGCATCCGGCGCGCGGCGAACCTGGTGCGGCACCCTCCGGGGCCGCCACGCCCCTTCCTTCGTCACGGAGGGGCCGAAGGTTGAGCCCCGTCGCCACATCCGTGCGCGGCGGGTCGGTCGGCGCCGGTCGCGTCCGCGACGGTGGACGTCGCTGCGGGACGGCGAGCGTTCCGGACGGGACGGCGGGTGGGCACCTCCCACGCGTCCCGGGCGCGGCCGCGACCGGCGTCACCCGCTTATCGGACCCTCCGCGTCAGAAATGAGCGGGAGGCCGCGATGGGTCGGTCAGAGCGAGGTCTCGTCGCGGCCCACGGCGCGCACCGAGACGGCGCCGGTGGCGACCTGCACGCGCAGGCTGCGCCCGAGGGAGCCGCCGGTGTCGTGCGCGCGCAGGCGCAGGCCGGCGGTGCGCAGGGCGGCGCGGACGGCCTCCTCGTTGCGCTCGCCGATGCGGAGCACCCCGCCGCCCGAGCCCGAGCTGAACATCTGGGCGCCGCCGGCGATGGCGGCGACGAGGGCGGTGCGCTCCGCGCCGAGCCGGCAGACCTCCGCCACGAGCGCCGGGACGGCGGTGTCCGCGAACTTGCCGGGAGGGCCGGCGGCGCGGGCCGTCGTCGAGTCGGGGAGCATCACGTGGGCCATGCCGGCGACCTTCCGCCGGGGGTCCGTCAGCACCAGGCCGATGCACGACCCGAGGCCGAGCGCCGAGATGACGTCACCGGGGTCGGCGCTCGCGACGAGCTGGCCGATCCCGACGGGCAGGCCGCTCACCCGCCGGCCGGGGTCCGCACCGCGTTCACGCGGGCAGGCCGAGGGAGCGGAGCACCGTGTCGAGCGCGTCGGGCGTCGGCATGTAGAGCACCTCGCCGAGCGACCCGATGCCGGGGGCGCCGAAGCCGGAGTCGATCAGCAGCGCCCGGGGGGCGAGCATCGCCACCTCGGCGAGCGCGGCGCCGAGCAGGGCGCCGGCCATGTCGACGCCGACGGCCGGCGGGGTCGGCTCGACGTGCAGGCCGGTGAGGGCGGAGAGGGCGCCGAGGTACGCGCTGGCGAGCACGTTGCCCACCTCCTGCAGCGCCGACAGCTCCATCTCCGTGAACGGCGCGTCGCCGGTGGCGACGGCGCCGCCGGCCCGGCCCATCAGGGTGTCCACGAGGGCGCGGGCGGAGGCCTCGCGCATCAGCACCAGCATGTGCCCGGGCGCGTCGCCGACGACCCCGAGGAAGACGGCGGCGACGACGTCCTCGCCCCCGCCGACCTCCTCCGGCACCTGCTCCACCGGCACGAGCGACACGCGCGGGATCCCCATGTCGACGGGGCCCCCGACCATCGCGCTGAGGGCCGTGGCGGCGGTGCCGGCGCCGATGTTGCCGACCTCCCGCAGGACGTCGAGCTGCCGCTCGCCCAGGGCCTCCGGGACCGTGGTCACGGCAGGAGCCCGGCGAACGCGGCGACGGCGGCGACGTCCACGATCAGCGCGACGGAGCCGTCGCCGAGGATGGTCGCCCCCGCCACGCCGGGGACGTCCCCGAGGTAGTCGGGGAGGTGCTTGATGACGACGTCCTGCTTGCCGACGAGCCCCTCGACCACCAGGCCGAGGCGCGTCGCGCCGATCGTGACGACGACGACGTCGAGGCGGTCCGCGTCGTCGGGGGGCGCCATCCCGAGGCACTCGCCGAGCCAGACGAGGGGCACGATCGCGTCGCGCAGCACCAGGCACGGGCGGCCGTTGACCGGGCGTGCCTCGTCGCGGTCGACCATGACGGTCTCCTCGATCGCCTCGAGCGGGACCGCGAACACGTGCTCGGGCCCGCCGGCCGCGCCGGAGGACACCAGCAGCGCCTGGATGATCGCGAGCGTCAGGGGGATGCGGATCGTGAAGACGCTGCCGGATCCGACGGTGCTCGCGATGGCGACCTCGCCGTTGAGGTCGGCGATGGCGTTGCGGACGGCGTCCATGCCCACGCCGCGACCGGAGACGTCGGTCGTCTGGGCGGCGGTCGAGAACCCGGGGAGGAACACCAGCTCCAGCGCCTGCTCGTCGCTGAGCGCGGCGGCGGCCTCGGCGTCCATCAGGCCCTTGCGCACCACCGACGCCCGCAGGGCCTCGGGGTCCATCCCCTTGCCGTCGTCGCGGACCTCGATGACCACGTGGTTGCCGGCGTGCCGCGCCGAGAGGTGGACGTGGCCGACGGGGTCCTTGCCCGCCGCCTCCCGCTCCTCCGGCGACTCGAGCCCGTGGTCGACCGCGTTGCGCAGCATGTGCACCAGCGGGTCGCCGAGGCCGTCGATGATCGTGCGGTCGAGCTCGGTGTCCTCGCCGGTGATGACCAGCTCGAGGCGCTTGCCGAGGGTGTTCGCGAGGTCGCGGACCATGCGCGGGAACCGCAGGAACACGGCCTCCACCGGCATCATCCGCACCTGCATGATCAGCGTCTGCAGGTCGTTCGTGACGCGGCTCATCTCCTCGACCGCGCCGCGGAGGTCGCCGAGGGCGTGGCGGTGGGCGAGCTGCTCCAGGCGGGTGCGCTGGATGACCATCTCCCCCATCAGGTTCATGAGGGCGTCGAGGCGGTCGACGCCCACCCGGACCGTGGCGGCGGCCCGCGACGGCGAGCGCTCGGCGGCGGGCGGTGCGGGGGCGCCGGCGACCGGGGCGTCGGGCGTGGGGGCGGCCGGGGCGTCCTCCACCGGCGCCTCCTCCGCCGGGGCGGCGGGCTCGACGACGGAGACGTCGCACCGGGCGACCTCGCTCACGCCGAGCGCCGCCGCGGCGGCGACGTCGGGGGCGGCGTCCGTGACGATCCAGAAGACGACGCCGTCCTCGCCGGCCTCACCGCTCTCGATGGCCTCGGTCGTGGGGTCGCTGCGGATCAGGTCGCCGAGGCCCTCGAGCTCCTGCACCACCATGAAGGCGCGGGCGGCGACGAGCTGGCAGCCCTCGTCGAAGCCGACGTCGACGCGCAGCACGGACAGGCCGCGCTCGTGCGCCTCGGCGACCACCATGCGCTCGTAGTCGCTGAGGACCTCGCCGGCCGGGGCGGCGGCGGGCGCCGGGGGGGCGACGGTCGCGGCCGTCTGCGCGACCGCGGCGGCGGCGCCGGAGGAGATCGCGTCGAGGCGGGCGAGCACCGCGGAGGCGTCGACCTGCTCGGTGTCGCCGGCGGCGACGCGGTCGACCATCTCCTGCAGCGTGTCGAGGCAGGCGAAGAGGGCGTCGCTCACCGCGGGGGTGACGGGGGCGCCGTCGTCGCGCATCGCGGCGAGGACCTCCTCCATGCGGTGGGTGAGGCCCGCCATCGACTCGAAGCCCATCGTCGCGCTCATCCCCTTGAGGGAGTGCGCGACCCGGAAGATGACCGTCAGCGGCTCCGGATCGGCGGGGGCGCGCTCGAGGTCGAGCAGTGACGCGTTCAGCGTCTGGAGGCTCTCACCGCTCTCATCCAGGAAGAGCCCGAGGTACTCGGAGGTGTCCACGCTTCTCCCGATCCGTCGTCGCGCCGGTCAAAAGGACGGGAGCGCTTGGTCGCCCGGCTCCCGGCCGCTACCCGTTCGGGTGGCACCCGGCGCGAGGCCCGGCCGTACGCTCCATCTCGTATTCGGATATCGGCCCACGACGGGAGGAATTGAGGTGAGAGCACTCTGCGAGGTGCGGCGCGAGGACCCGGCGGCGCTCGCGACGTTGTCGCTGGCGCTGGAGCGGGAGCTGATCGCGCTGGGGGCCGCCGACCGGCCGGTCGCGTTCGCCTGCATCGGCACCGACCGCTCCACCGGCGACGCCCTCGGACCCCTCGTGGGTCAGCGCCTCCTGAAGCTCGGCTTCGACCCCGAGGGGGTCATCGGGACCCTCGAGGAGCCGCTCCACGCCCTCAACCTGGAGGAGCGCGTGCAGCCGCTGCGGGCGCACCCGTCGCGGCCCCTGGTGGTGGCGGTCGACGCGGCCCTGGGGTCGACGGCGGGCGTCGGCTCGGTGAACCTCCGTCGCGGCGGCCTGCTGCCCGGCCAGGGGGTGGGGAAGGCGCTGCCGGCCGTCGGCGAGCTGTCGGTCACGGCCACCGTCAACGTGCAGGCCGGCGCCCTCGACGTGCAGATCCTGCAGTCGACGCGCCTCTACCTGGTGCAGGAGCTCGCCGAGCTCATCGGCGTCGCCTGCTGGTGGGCCCACCGCAACGTGCGGCGCGCCGCGGTCGCCCCGGCGCAGGCCCTGGCGGTCTGACCCGGCCGGTCCGCGCGGGCCGGCCGGGTCCCCGCGGCGTCAGCCGCGGCCGAGCAGGCGCTCCGGGTCGAGGATCACGAGGAGGCCGTCGTCGAGCTTGGCGACCGACTCGATCGCCCCGCCGGCCCCGCCGACCACGTTCGCGGGCGGCGGCTCGGTGATCGCCAGGTCGATGGTGGCGACCTCGCGGACCTCGTCGACGACGATCCCGACGGTCGCGTCGCGCAGCTCGATGATCACGACCTTCGCGTCGGCGGGGTCGCCGGTGGCGACGCCGAGGCGCTCGCCGAGGCTGAGCACCGGGATCAGGCGGCCGCGGAGGTTGATGACCCCCTCGACGCCGCGGGGGCTCTCCGGCATCGGGCGCGGCGGCGTGTGACGGATGATCTCCTGCACGCTCGTGATCGGCACGCCGTACATCTCGTCGCCGAGCCGGAAGATGACGAGCTGGCGGGTTGCGGCGACGGTCTCTGCGGTCGTGCTCATCGGTTCGGACCCTCCTGGGTGACGGCCGGGCCATCGGGCCGGCGGTAGAAGAACATCCCCTGCTTCTCCCAGCCGAGCTCGTCCGAGCGCGCGATGCGCTCGGTCGCGCCGACGAAGAGGACGCCGCCGGGTCGCAGCGCCTGGAGGAAGCGCGAGTAGAGGCGTTCCTTCGCGTCCTCCGTGAAGTAGATGACGACGTTGCGGCACAGGATCAGGTCCTGTCCGGCCGGGAAGCGGTCGGCGAGCAGGTCGAGGCGCGAGAACCGGATCGACCGCCGCAGCGCGTCGTCGGCCCGCACGCCCCCGTCCGCCTCGGTCCGGAACCAGCGCTCCCGGCGGGCCCGGGTCACGGCGCGCATGTCGGCCTCGGTGAACCGGCCCTCACGCGCCCGGGCGAGCACGCGCTCGTCCAGGTCGGTGGCCGTGATCTCGTGCCGGGCGCCGGGGTCGGCCTCGGCGAGCAGGACGCCGAGCGAGTAGGGCTCGGCGCCGTACGAGCAGCCGGCGCTCCACACCTTCAGGCCCCGCCGTCCCGCGGTCGCCACGAGGCCCGGCAGGATGTCCCGCTCGAGCTCGGCGAAGCGCTCCGGGTTCCGGAAGAGCTCGGAGACGTTGATCGTCATGTGGTCGAGGAACGCCTCGCGGGCCGCGACGTCGCGGCGGAGCCGCTCCAGGTACGCGTCGAGGTCGCCGTCGCCGGAGCGCCGCGCGAACGACCGGAGGCGCCGCTCCATCTGACCGCGGCGGTAGTCGTCGAGGTCGATCCTGAGCAGCGACCGGACGCCCCCGCAGAAGCGGGCGTAGTCCGCCGCCGCGGGACCCTCCGGCGTGCGCGCGTCGGTGGAGGTGCTCACGAGGCGCTCATGTCGTCGGCGACGCGGCGGACGTCCTCCGCGAGCCGGGCGACCTCGGTGGCCGCGCGTCCGGTCTCGCCGGCGGCGGCGGCGACCTCCTGGGAGGCGGCGGCGATGCTCTGCAGCGAGCCGCTCGTGGCGGAGACCGCCTCGGCGATGCCGGTGAACTCGGTGGCGACGGACGCGTTGGCCCGGTCGAGCTCGCCGACCTGGTCGGAGGCGGCGCGCTCGGCCTCGCGGACGCGGCCGATGCTGCGCTGCATCTCGGCGACGGCGGTGTTCGCCTCGCCGAGGCGCTGCTGGGTGGCCTCCGCCAGCTTGCGCACCTCGTCGGCGACGACGGCGAACCCACGGCCGGCCTCGCCGGCGCGGGCGGCCTCGATCGCCGCGTTGAGGGCGAGCAGGTTGATCTGCTCCGCGGTCTGGGCGAGCCCCGCCGCGATGTCGCCGATGCGACCGGAGCTCTCCTCGAGCTCCTCCGCCGAGCCGGCGAGGGTGACCGTCGTGTCGCGGACGGCGGCGAGCGACTGCTCGGCCGCCCGGATCGCGCCGAGGCCCTCGTCGGTGCGGCGCGCGGCCTCCTGCGACTGCTGGGCGGCGGCGGTGACGTCGGACGCGACCTGCTCCGACGTCGAGCCCATCTGCTCGACGCTGGCGGACGACTGCTGCGCGGCGGCGGCGACCTGGCCGGCGAGCTCGTTCAGCTCGGCCTGCACGACGGCCTGCGCGGCCTGCTGGCGCTCGACCTCGGCGAGGGCGTCCTCGGCGCGCGACTGCCGGGTGTTCGTGAACGACTGCGTGACGAGGCACTCGTCGAAGGCGAGCACCTTGTCCAGCGCCGTGATCAGGGCGGCCGTCTCCTCGGGCCCGCGCTTCGCCCTCTTCGCGGAGGTGACGCACGCGTGGACCCAGACCTCCCGGATCGTGGCGATCTGCGCCAGGTAGGCGTCGATCGGCAGGTCGATGCGATCGTGGACGTCCGCGATCCGCGTGCGGGACGCGACGTGGTCGGCGTCGAGGCGCGTGGTGAGGAAGTCGAGGAGGTAGACCCGCAGCGTCCGCGACAGCCGGTCCGTGGTGCTGTGCCGGTTCACCAGGTCGCTGAGCCCGCGGCTCTCGCCGACCCGCTGGTAGAAGCGGGCGACCATCTCGTCGACGGTCGACTCCAGCAGCTCACGACCGCCGGTCTGCAGCACCCGGAGCATGGCCGCGTCGATCCCGAGCAACCGCTTCCGGTCGTCCTCGGTGAACCACGCGGTACCGCTCGCCTCACCCGCCATCAGATCCTCCCTCGCTGTCCGTGGCGGCCGGTCGGGTCGCCTGGTCCTGGTCTCGGCCCCCGGGGGGGTCGTCATGAGTTCCGCGTCACCACCGGATCGTTAATCCGTGGGTTCACCCGGCGCGGCGCAGCGCGCGCGGGGCGGCGACCGCCTCGGCGATCGCCAGGGGCATGGCGTCGAGCGGCACGACGGCCTCGGTGAGGCCGGCGGCGACGGCGGCGCGGGGCATCCCCCACACCACGCAGCTGCTCTCGTCCTCGGCGATCAGGGTGCCGCCGGCGGCGCGCACGTCGCGACCGCCGGCGGTGCCGTCGTCGCCCATCCCGGTGAGGACCACGGCCAGCACGCGCTCGCCGTAGTGGCGGGCGGCCGTCGTGAACATGATGTCCGCCCGGGGCCGGAGGGCCCCGACGGGGGGTGCGTCCGACAGCGCGACGCGGCCGACGCCGGAGACCTCGAGGTGCAGGCCGCCCGGCGCGATCAGCGCCGTGTCGGGGCGGATGGCGTCACCGTCGCGCGCCTCGCGGACCTCGAGCGCCGACACCGCGTCGAGCCGCTGTGCGAGGGGCGCGATGAACCCGGGGGGCATGTGCTGCACGATCAGGACGCCGGCGCCGAGCGGCGACGGGAGGCGGGGCACGAGCGCCTGGAGCGCCCGGGGGCCCCCGGTGGACGTCGCGATGACCACGAGCCGTCCGTTCGCGCCACCGGCGCGCGCCGCGAGGCCCGCGCTCGGCCGGGCCGGCCGCGGCGCGCGCGCGAGCGCGGACAGGCGGGCGCCGCCCGCCGAGCGGACCTTCGCGACGAGCTCGTCGCGCGCGGCGCCCCAGCGGGCGGGGTCGAGCCGGAGGGCGGGCTTCTGGACGACGTCGACCGCGCCGGCGGCGAGGGCCTCGACGCTCGCCGCGCTGCCGGCGCCGGTGAGCGTGGAGACCATCACCACGGGCGTCGGGCGGACCCGCATCAGCTCCCGCAGGCCGTCGAGGCCGTTGCGCCGCGGCATCTCCACGTCGAGCGTGACGACGTCGGGCGAGAGCTCGCGGACGCGGTCGATCAGCTCGATGCCGTCGCGGGCCTCCCCGACGACGGTGAGGCCGCCGTCGGTCAGCAGGTCGATCAGCACCCGCCGCAGCAGCGGCGAGTCGTCGCACACCAGGACGCGCGGACCGGTGGCCGCCATCGTCGTCCCCCCGCCCCGCCGGCGGCTAGGCCAGGGCCTTCGTGACGGCCTCGAGGACGCGGTCCGGCTGGAACGGCTTCACGATGAAGTCACGCGCCCCCGCCTGGATCGACTCGATCACCATCGACTGCTGGCCCATCGCCGAGCACATCACCACCCGCGCCGACGGGTCGGCGCCGCGGATCTCCTTGAGGGCCGCGAGGCCGTCCATCTCCGGCATCGTGATGTCCATCGTCGTCAGGTCCGGCGACAGCTCCCGGTACTTGGCGACGGCGACCTGGCCGTTCTCGGCCTCGCCGACGATGTCGTAGCCGGCCTCGGTGAGGATGTTCTTGATCATCATCCGCATGAAGGCGGCGTCATCGGCGATCAGGACACTGGGCATCGCATGGCTCCGTGGGTTTCGTTCGGGACAGGTTCGATATCGGTCGGCGCGATCACGACTTGACGCGATCGCCACGTGCCGGGGCGGCGGTGCGCGGGCATCCCGGGACGGGGGGCCCGGCGTGTCCGAGAGACGTCCGCGAGCGCAGGGCACGCGCGTCGAGCGTCGTCTCGATCGGACCGCCGGGCATGCAGCGGTCATCGGCCGGCGACCTGAAGGCGGCGTCAAGCACGTCTCAAGATGTCGGCCTTGAGCGTTCCCTGAGGTTCCGTTGAGCGTGTCGTGACGGTCCCGGACGATGATGACCCGGTCGCCAGGACGGCGACGTCAACGCGCGGACCAGAGACGGCAGCCATGACCACGAGCGCAGACGAGCACGGAGCGGGACGGCGGGTGCCCCGGCCGGGGGACGTGCCCCGGCGACGCGAGGGGATGCTGCGCCCGCTCGACGAGGTGCCCCGCCCGCTGCGCGCGGTGATCGTTGGCGCCGGCGTCGTGGTGGCCGTCGCCTACCTGCTGCACCTGGCCCAGACCGGCCTGTCGATCGGCGGCCCCGGCCTCGACGGCCTCGCGGCCGGGTGGGGGATGAACGCCCTCCTCATCGCCGCCGCCCTCGCCGCGGGGTCCCGGGCGGTGCTCGTCCGCCACGAGCGCCTCGCCTGGTCCTTCCTCGCCTCGGCCCTCGGCATCTGGGCCGTCGGCGAGGTCTACTGGTACGAGGTGCTGCTGCCGCAGGACCCCGCCCCCTACCCCAGCCTCGCGGACGCCTGCTGGCTCGCCTTCTTCCCCCTCTGCTACACGGGCCTCGTCCTGCTGGTCCGCAGCCGGGTCAGCCGCTTCCCGCGGTCCCTGTGGTTCGACGGGGTGATCGGGGCGCTCGGCGTCGCGACGCTCAGCGCCGCGTTCGTGCTGCGGCCCATCCTGGAGTCCACGACCACGACAACGGCGGCGACCCTCACCAACCTCGCGTACCCCGTCGGCGACCTCACCCTCCTCGCGATCGTCCTGTGGGCGGTCGCCCTGACGGGCTGGCGGCCGAGCCCCGGCTGGACGGCGCTCGCCGTCGGCATCGTCATCGCCTGCGTCGCCGACAGCATCTTCCTGGTGCGTGTCGCCGAGGGGATGGGGTTGGCCGCCGGCGCGGACGACTACGTCGTGAAGCCGGCCTCGGGGCGGCTGGTGGTCGCCCGCGCCCGGGCGATGCTGCGCCGCCCGCGGCGTGCGGACCCGCAGGGGCCGGGGGAGGTGTCGGGGGCGTGGCGCCACGGTGACCTGACGGTCGACGGCCCGGCGCGCGAGGTGCACGTGGCGGGCCGGCCGGTCGACCTGACGCGCATCGAGTTCGACATCCTCGCGGCGTTGATCGCGTCGCCCCGCATCGTCATCACCCGCGAGGCGATGGTGGACGCCGTGTGGGGGGCGAACTGGTACGGCGACGACCACGTCCTCGAGGTCCACGTCTCGAACCTCCGGCGGAAGATCGGGGCGGGCTGGGTGCGGACGGTCCGCGGGGTGGGGTACCGGATCGGCGACGGCGGGTGAGCGGCGACGCCGTGGACCGGGCGGTGCTGGCCGCCCTGGCGGAGGACACGGCGGATGTCAGGGTGGCGCGCGAGATCGTCGCGATCTACCTCAGCCGCCTCCATGACCGCCGTGACGCCCTCGTGGGCGCCCGGGGCGCGGCGGCGCTGCTGCGCGCGGCGCACGGCCTGCGCTCGCCGAGCGAGCTCGTCGGGGCCGTCGGCCTGGGGGCCCGGTGCGCGGCGATCGAGCGCGCCGCGCGGGGCGGGCGCCTGCTCGACGACGCCACGGCCGACGAGGTGCGGCGCGAGTGCGACCGGGTCGAGCGGGAGCTGTGGAGCCACCTGGAGGGTGGGGCCCCCGGCTGACGGCGGCCCGGCGCGTCGGCGACGGCGCGGGACGGCGCGGGACGGCGTGGGGGATCATGAGCGGGATGGACGACCTCGATCAGCGGATCGACGCCCTCTTCGGCGGTGCCCCCGGGGACTTCACGGCGGGCCGGGACGCGTTGGCGAAGGAGTTGCGTGCCGCGGGCGACCGGGAGGGCGCGGACCGTGTGCGTGCGTTGCGCCGGCCGACGCGGCTGGCGGCCGAGCTGAACCGCATCGCACGGGACGCCCCGGACGGGCTCGCCGCGGTGTTCGCGGCGGAGGGGGACCTGGCCACCGCGCAGGCGGCGGTGCTGGACGGCACCGGGGACGCGGGGGCCCTCGGTGCCGCGGGCGCCGCGGAGAACGCGGCGGTCGCGGCGTTGTCCGACGATCCCGCCGTGCGCGCCGCGTTGCGGACGGCGGCGCGCGACGAGGGGCTGCGGGACGACCTCCGGGCAGGGCGCCTCTCGGCGGATCCCGAGGCCGGCGGCGGGGACGGCCTCTTCGCGTTCGGGCCCCCGCCGTCGGGTCCGCGCACGACGCGTGGCGGTGCGAAGGCCGGGGCGGCGAAGGGGGGTGCGGGGAAGAAGGCCGACGCCCCCGAGCCGGCGGAGGCCCGGGAGGACGGCGGGGACGGGGACGGGGACGAGCTCGCGACGGCGCGGGCGCGGCGGGCGCGGCGGGCCGCCCTCGAGGAGGCACGGGGGCTGGTGGAGCGGGCGGAGGAGGCCGAGCGGGAGGCGGCGGACGCGCACGCGTCGGCCGCCGAGGAGGCGGCGCGGGCGCGCAAGGCGCGCGACGCGTGCGCCGCGGCCCTGGAGGACGCGCGCGCCGCCCTGGAGGCGGCGGAGGCGGAGGATGCCGACGCCCGCCGCCGCGCCGAGGCCGCCGACGCCGACGAGGCGCGAGCGAAGGACGCGGCCGACGCCGCCGCCCGACTCGCCACCGACGCCCGGGAGGCCCTCACCGCCGCCGAGGCCGACGACCCCTGAGCCCACGGGTCGGACCGTGGCCCCGGGAGCCGCCTCCCCCAATCCCGTTCCATCGTCCACTTGGCCGTTGCGCCGAGGTCCATCTGGACGCGACGCCGAGGTCCGATTGGACGCGACGCCGAGGTCCACTTGGCCGCGTCCCGAAGGTCCATTTGGCCGTGGCCCCGAGGTCCACTTGGCCGTGGCCCCGAGGTCCACTTGGCCGTGGCTCCGAGGTCCATTTGGATGCGACGCCGAGGTCCGGTTGGACGCGACGCCGAGGTCCACTTGGTCCCGAAGGTCCAATTGGCCGCGCCCCCGACGTTCATTTGAACGCGATGCCGAGGTCCATTTGGACGCGATGCCGAGGTCCACTTGGCCGTGGCCCCGCGGTCCACTTCGCCGGTCGCGTCGCCGAGGTCCACTTGGACGCGACGTCGAGGTCCAATTGGACCCGACCCCGGATCCCGTCGCCGTGCGGTTCTCGGGGAGGACCTTCAGTCGGGCGGCGGTCGTGGTCCGTTCGGATCCCGACGACGGGTGGGCTACCCCTCCCCCGCCGCGACGTCCGCGGCGGGGTCGGGGACGGGGGTCACCCGGGTTCGGGGCCTTCCCCGCCACGGAACTTGCGCCAGTCGGCGGGGCGCTTCTCCTGGAAGGAGGCGATCCCCTCCGCCGGCTCGACGCCGTGGACGTGGTTGAGGGCCACCAACTCCAACCCATGCTGGACGGCGCCATAGAGCTGGTCGGTCTGGGCGTTCAACGCGATCTTCGCCAACCGCAGGCCCTGGGGGCTGCGGCGGAGGATCTGGTCGCACCACGCATCGACCTCGGCGTCGAGGTCCCCGTCGGGGACGACCTTGTTCACCAGGCCCATCTGGAGGGCCTCCTCGGCGGTGTACTGGCGGGTGAGGTAGAGGATCTCCCGGGCCTTCTTCTCCCCGACCGTCGCGGGCAGGAGCTGGCACCCCCACCACAGGGGGGCCGACCCGATCTTCGGGCCCGCCTGGCCGAAGCGGCCGGACTCCCCCGTGATCGTGAGGTCGCACAACACATTGAGTTCGTTGCCGCCGCCGATGCAGTAGCCGCGGACCTTCACCACGATCGGCTTGCCGTTGTTGCGGATCGCCAGGCCCAGGCGGTCGTGGAGGTGGTGCAGGGCCCGCTTCTGGGCGAGGGTGCGGGTCGGGTCGCGGACGTCGCCGCCGACGCAGAACGCCCGGTCCCCCGCCCCGGTGAAGACGATCACCCCGACCGCCTCGTCGTCGGCGGCGGCCTCGAAGGCCTCGGCGAGTTCCCGGATCGTCTGGGAGCGGAACGCGTTCAGGCGGTCGGGCCGGTTGATGGTGATCGTCGCCCGGCCACCTGCGACCTCGTAGAGGATGTCCTCGAAATCGGGCACCGCGCCCTCCTTGTGACAGAGATGACGATCCGCCCGTTGACGGACCGCCGGACGCGGCGTAGCTTACAGCTGTAGACCGGACTTACAAGCGTAGGCTTGTGCCGTAACCCGACCCGGAGACCGAGGGACCCATGACGACCTCCGCGACGCCACCCCCCGCCGGACCCGACCCGGGCGCACTCGCCCAGGGACACCCCGCCGGCCTGCACGACGCGCTCGCCTACCCGTACTTCCAGTCGGTCTTCGACCGCAAGAGCCGGCGGATGGGCCTCGGGATGCACATGCCCGGGACGCTCGAGTACCAGAGCCCCTACGAGCCGGTCGCGCTGACGGAGCTCGAGGAGGCCCTCCTGCTCGTGGCGGGCACCGGCCTCACGGGCCTCAACCTCGGCGACATCGACCCGTCGATGGGCGCCGACGCGATGGTCCAGTGGACGGCCCGCACGTGGCCGTCGTCGTGCTCGAACCACGGCACCGAGCTCTTCTTCACGAACGACACCGGCACGTACTTCCTGGACATGTGGAACCTCATGCCGGAGCCCGGTGAGCTGTCCACGCTCCAGGGCAAGTCCGTCGAGGCGCAGGTCGACTGGATCCTGCAGCTCGTCGGCCGGGCCAAGCGCCAGCTCGACCCGCAGCGGGCCCAGATGCCGACCGGCCTCCCCGGCCTGTTCGTCTTCAACCACTGGAACGCGAACAAGCCCGGCACCACGCTGTTCCTGCCCGTCTCGAACATGACGCTCGAGTACATCAACCTGCTGTTCATCTACTTCTCCCCCGAGTACCGCTTCACGCTCGTGGACGAGACGAACGGCTACGCGCCGTGCGGGCTGCAGAAGTGGATCGACTCGGGCCGCCTCGACGCCAACCGCCAGATGGGGATCGTCGAGATCGAGCAGCGCGTGCTGTCGATGCAGGTCGTCGAGCAGGCGTTCATCTGCCAGAACATCAACCTCGCGCTCCAGGCGATGGGCCTCGGCGGCTGGACGTACACCGGGTACATCGCCCGTTACGCGCTCGGCGGCATGGACGTCCCCGGCCTCGGCTTCCGCTTCGCCGACGCGAAGCGCGGCCCGTCCGTCCCCGTCGGCCGCGACGGCGTCTTCGAGGCGTTCACGCCCCCGTACCACCAGGACATGTCGGCCGCGGTCGACGCGTTCCTCGAGCGCAAGTGGTCGCAGTACGAGCCCGACATGCCGAAGGCGTACCTCGAGCCCGACAAGGTGACGTCGCAGATCGAGCGTCCCTCCGAGGACACCATCCAGATCGTCAAGGACTACTGCACGTACGTGCACGAGACCTACGGGCGGTTCCCGGCGTACCTCGACCCGATGTACCAGCGCCTCACCTGCCAGGCCCAGCACGTCGACCCTGACTTCTACGCGCAGTACTACCCGCCGGGCGCGGTCACCCCGCAGCACCACGCGCACTTCGACCGCTGGCACCCGGAGCTCGTCGGCCCTGACGGCAAGCCGCCCCGCGCCGAGGGCACGCCCCCGTCCGCGAACGGCGGCAACGGCGGCAACGGCGGCGCGCCCAGCCCGCCGGGGGCGCTCTAGGCCGTGGGCCAGCCGGCGCAGCCGGCCGTCGTCGCACCGCGCCGCGAGCCGCTCGACCGGCGGCGGATCCTCGAGGCGGCCCTGCGGCTCATCGACGAGCACGGCGTCGCCGAGCTGTCGATGCGCCGGCTCGGGGCCGAGCTCGGCGTCCAGGCGATGTCCCTCTACCGCCACCTGCCCAACAAGCAGGCGGTGGTGGAGGGCGTGCGCGACCTCATCTTCGAGGAGCTCGCCCGGCTCCGTCCCACGACCCCGCCGGACGAGCCGTGGGACGCGGGACTCCTGGCGATGGCGCAGGCGTTCCGCGGCATCTGCCGCCGCCACCCCCACGCCCTCGCCCTGTTCGCCACCGACGTCGACCGGGCCTACGCCGCGTCGTCGTCGTTCTACGAGCCGGTGCTCGACAGCCTCGTCCGGGCCGGCTTCGACGAGGGCGACGCCGCCGAGGCGGTGCGCATCGTCATCCGGTACGTCCTGTCGTCCGAGCTGCTGACCGCCGCGGTCACCACGATGCGCAACCCCCTCGGGCCGGGCGAGATCGGCGACCTCGAGCGGGACCGGCCCCTGACGGGGCGGCTCGTGCGGACGCTGACGGAGCGGCCGCCCGGCACCTTGGAGCAGCCGGGCCTGGAGCTGATCGTCGCGGGGCTCCGGACGCGCCTGGCCGGCACGCCCTAGGCGAGCAGCGACTCCCCGAGGTACCCGCCGCGGGCGGGGCCGGGCAGGGCGAAGAAGAACCCGCCGCCCTCGGGGCGGATGTACTCCTCCAGCCGCTCGCCGGTCAGCCGCGACTGGACCGCGAGGAACCCCCGGCCGAGGCTGCGCTGGTAGCTGACGAACGCGAGGCCCTGGTCGAGCTGGCCGGCGCCGTCGTAGCCGCGGGTGTACGAGAACCCACGACGCAGGATCAGGTTGCCCTCGGTCCCGGGCGTGCGCGGGTTGGCGAGGCGGATGTGGGCGTCGAGGGGCGTCCGCTCGCCGTCGGGGTCGGCGGCGAAGTCGGGGACGTCGGTCTCATGGACCCCGTCGAGGGGGGCGCCGTCGGACTTGCGGCGGCCGATCAGGGCCTCCTGCTCCGCGAGCGGGGTGCGGTCCCAGAACTCGACGAGCATCCGGATGACGCGGACGACGTGGTACGACCCCCCGGCGGTCCACGCCGGTTCGCGGTCGGCCCGGCCGGCCGTCCAGACGTACCGGCCGAGCGCCTCCGCCCCGGTGCCGAGGTTCGCCGTCCCGTCGACGAAGCCGAGCAGGTTGCGGGGTGAGCCCGTGGTCCTCTCCCCCGCGTTCGAGCGCCGGTTGAAGCCCTCCACCACCCACTTCAGCGTCAGGGTGCGCCGGGTGCGCCGCATCAGCTGGCGCAGGGCGAACAGCACCGTGTCGGGGTGCTGCGCCTGCACGGTGAGCAGCAGGTCGCCGTGGCTCCGGTCGGGGTCGAGGCGGTCGTTGGCGAGGAACGGCATCTCGACCAGCTCGACCGGGCGGCGGTCCTCCAGCCCGAACCGGCCGTCGAAGAGGGAGGCGCCGACGCTGACCACGATCGACAGGTCGTCGGGTGCCGGGTCGGGACCGAGGATCCCCGAGTCGGCGGGGGGGAACGCCGGGTCCCGCGGCGTGATCGGGCGTCCCGACATCAGTCCCTCCACCTCGTCGGAGAGCTCGCGGAACATCTCCTCCAGGTGGGGCCGGTCCCGGGCGAGCACCGTGAACGAGGCCATCAGGCCCCGGGCGGGCGCCGGGTGGGTCGTGATGCCGACCTGGTGCGGCCCGTGGAACGGCAGGAGGGCGCCGGCGGGGACGTCGTCGCCCGACGCCCCCGCGGCCCACCCGGCCCCGAAGGAGCCGGCGCCGACGGCGATGCCGCCCGCGCCGGCGATGAACGCCCGGCGCGAGATGCGGTGCCCCACGCCCCGACGCCCCTACTGCAGGCCGAGGGTGCCCGGCACGAGCGCCAGGTCCTCGGAGAGGCCTGCGAGCTGGCCCTTCAGCGTGTCGATCTGCGCCCGCGTGACGGTCGTCGCGGGGCACAGGTCGGGCGCCGGGTAGGGGTCGTCCTCCTGGCAGAACAGGACGAACCCGTCGCCGTCGCGCAGCTCGTCGAGGCTCGCGTCCAGCTCGGTGAAGCCCTCGTCGATGCGGGCCAGCAGCTCCGGGTCGGCCGCCTCGAGCGCCGGCGTCAGCAGCTCGATGATCTTCTCCGCGCCCTCGACGTTCGCGGCGAAGTCCCAGAGGTCGGTCTTCGAGTAGCGGTCCTCCTCGCCGGTGA
Source organism: Miltoncostaea oceani (assembly GCF_018141545.1). Classification (GTDB taxonomy): domain Bacteria; phylum Actinomycetota; class Thermoleophilia; order Miltoncostaeales; family Miltoncostaeaceae; genus Miltoncostaea; species Miltoncostaea oceani. The sequence goes on from NZ_CP064356.1 coordinate 2,719,333, forward strand.
TCTTGCCCTCCGAGACCTCCTGGATCAGCTCGGAGGCGCCGAGCGCCATGGCGGCGGGCGGGATCTCCAGGTCGTCGAGGCCCGCCTGCAGGGTCGCGAGGTCCCGGTCGAGCCGGTTCGCGAACCGTGCGGCGCCGCGCGTGCCGTCGGTCGTCCAGAGGATGTACTCGAGGCGGTGCCACCCGGTGAACTCCGGGTCGGTGGGGCCGGAGAAGTCGTCGACGCGGGAGTCGACCGCGCCGTCGGTCGCCTCGATCAGGCCGGCGATCGGCTCGATGCGCTCCCACGGCTCGCGGCTCGGCGCGAAAGCCGCCTTCGCGGCGTCCACGTCCCCGGCGCGCACCGCATCGGTCAGGACCGTCGTCTTCGCGACGATGTCCGCCGCCTGCGCCGTCACGTAGGCCTTGTACCCGGCGACGGCGGCCGTGACGGCGGCGTCGTCGGTCTGGACCGTCAGCGTGTCGTCGAGCGACAGGCCGGTCCCCGAGCCGGAGCCCGAACCGGACCCCGAGGCCGAGCCGGACGCCGAGGCGTCCGTGCCGACGGCGCGGACGTCGGCCCCGTCGTCGGAGCCGCATGCCGCCGCGAGCAGCGCGAGGGGGACCGTGACGGCGATGGCGGCGATGAGCACGCGGCGCAAGGTGACCTCCGGGTGGAGCGGGAGACGGAACGAGCCGGGTTAGGCTATCCGAACATCGGAGCGTCGGTGGGACTTGCTACCCGTCGCCTGCCGGGCCGAAGGCGCTCCGCCACCAATGTGTTCGGGACGCCTCGATCGCGGCCCACCGGTGGCACCGCCCCCACGACGAGCTGCTCGACGCGGTGGCCCGGTGAGCCGGGTGCGTGTCCCAGGTGGGCGACGGCCCACCCACCGCACCGGCGCGCGCTTTCGGCAGGGCGTGCGCCGGTGCCACGCCCGGAGGAGGGCGGGCCGGTCGCCTACCCCGCTCCCGCGGCCCGCATGATGTCGCTCATGTCGGAGAACATCTGACCGGCGAGCGAGTTGGTGAGGGTGATGAACGCCGGCAGCAGGATGGCGCTGCCGGCGAGCGCGACGATGATCTTCAGCGGCAGGCCGACGATGAAGATGTTCATCTGCGGCACCGAGCGCGAGATCACGCCGAGCGTGACGTCGGTGACCAGCAGGGCACCGATGATCGGCGCCCCGATCTGGACGACGACGAGGAGGATGTCGTCGGCCTGCTCCAGCACCCCGGCGACGACCGCTCCGAGGTCCGGGTCGGAGAGCGGCGGGGCGAGCGTGAAGCTGCGCACGACGCCCGCGACCAGCAGCTGGTGGCCGCCGAGGGCGAGGAACGACGACACCGCGATCAGGTTGTACCAGCGGCCGAGGATCGAGATGTTCGCGTTCGAGGTGGGGTCGAGCGTCTGGGAGATCGCGAAGCCCGCGGTGACGTCGATGAACGCGCCGGCGGTCTGGATCGCCGCGAACAGGAACTGGGCGACCAGGCCGAACGCGAAGCCGATGATCGCCTCCTTCATCGTCAGCACCGCGAGGGCGACGAGGCCGTCGGGCACGGTGCCGCCCTGCTCGGCGACGAGGGGCAGGCTGATCCAGCTGATCAGGATGATCAGGCCCGCCTTCACCCGGACGGGGATGGAGCGGGAGCTGAAGACGGGGGCGACGACCATCATCGCGGAGAGGCGGGTGGCGATCAGGACGAACAGCGCCGCCTGGGGGGCGAGGTCGGCGAGCAGCCGCTCCACGGACCCGTCAGTTCTTCGGGCCGATGGACGGGATGCCCGCCCACAGGTCGATCGTGAAACTGAGGAGCGTGTTCATCATCCACGGCCCCGCCACCACGATCACGACCACCACCGCGAGGATCTTCGGGATGAAGGTGAGGGTCGGCTCCTGGAGCTGCGTGACCGCCTGGAAGATCGACACCAGCAGGCCGACGACGAGGCTGACGCCGAGCACCGGCATCGAGATCTGCAGGGTCACCCACATCGCCCGCGCGCCGATCTCCATGATCTGGCCCTGGTCCATCAGGTCACGAATCCGCGGACGAGGGATTCGGAGACCAGATGCCATCCGTCGACCAGGACGAACAGCAGGATCTTGAACGGCAGGGAGATGATCACCGGGGGCAGCATCACCATGCCCATGCTCATCACGGTCGACGCGATGACCATGTCGATGATGAGGAACGGGATCAGGATCAGGAAGCCGATCTCGAAGGCCGTCTTCAGCTCGGAGAGCACGAACGCCGGGATCAGGACGGTGGTCGGGACGTCGGCCCGGGTCTTCGGGCGCTCCTCCTTCGAGAGCTCGGTGAACAACGCCAGGTCGCGCTGGTCGACCTGCTTGAACATGAAGTCGCGGATCGGCGCCTCCGCCCGCTTCAACGCCTCGCCCTCGTCGATCTTCTTCTCGAGCAGGGGCTGGAGGGCCGTGTCGTTGATGGCCGTGAACGTCGGGCCCATCACGAACAGGCTGAGGAACAACGCGATGCCGACGAGCACCTGGTTCGGGGGCATCGACGGCGTGCCGAGGGCGTTCCGGACGAAGCCGAGCACGATGATGATCCGCGTGAAGCTGGTCATCATGATCAGGATCGACGGCGCGAGGCTGAGGACCGTGAGCAGCGCGAGGAGCTGGAGGGAGGTCGAGACCTCCCCGTCCCGGCTGTCGAGGTTCAGGTTGATGCCGGGGGCCGCGGCCGCGACGGCGGGCCAGACGATGCAGGCCAGCGCCATCAGGACCGGCGACAGGTAGAAGCCGCGGCGCAGCCAGCGGCGGCGACGGGTCTTCGGCGGCGGGGGCATCGCCGCGACGATCCGCTCGCGCAGCGTCGGCAGCGGGTGCCGCAGCCGGGCCGCCGGGGGGATGGCGCCGCCGGTGCTCAGCGTCGCGTGGTGAGCGCGCGGAGGCGCTCGACGAGGGTGGCGTCGGTGGCGGCGGCCGCCGCGCGGGCGCGGGTGTCGGTGCCTCCCCCCCAGGGGGCGGAGGGGCCGGCGCCGGGGCGCTCCGGTGGCGTCGCCATGTCGACCAGCGCGGCCGACTCCTCGATGCCGAGCCGCGCGAGGGAGGTGACGCTCTGGTCGGTCGAGCCGATCAGGACGAGCTCCTCACCGACGCGCACGAGGTGGAGGGAGCGGTTCGGCCCGAGGGGGGTGGTGGTGACCACGTCGATCAGCGACGGGCCCTTCTCCTCCAGGGCGGGGTACCGCGAGCGCTGGATGCGCTTCAGCACGAACCAGACGACGGCGATGAGCCCCATGACGACGACGAGGCCGATGCCGAGGCGCAGCATGGTGCCGCCGCCCTCGCCCGACAGGGCGGTGGGGGCGGCCGAGCCCTCGGGGATCGGGAGGGTCTCGGGGTCGACGGGGGTCGTGCCGGTCCCCCCCTGCGCCGCCGCGGGGAGGGCCGAGAGCGCCATCGCCATGAGGAACGCGGCGATCGCGAGGGCCCACCCGGCCGCGGTCCGCGGGGGTGAGGGGCGCATCCGGCGCCGCAGGGGTGAAGGCGATCCGTGCCTGGTCGGGGTGGGGGTGACCATGGCGGTGGGCGCCGGCGAGCCGGCGCGGGCGGGGCTGGGGCGCTAGGCGAGCGCCTTCGTGACGGCCTCGAGGACGCGGTCCGGCTGGAACGGCTTCACGATGAAGTCACGCGCCCCCGCCTGGATCGACTCGATCACCATCGACTGCTGACCCATCGCCGAGCACATCACCACCCGCGCCGAGGGGTCGGCGCCGCGGATCTCCTTGAGGGCCGCGAGGCCGTCCATCTCCGGCATCGTGATGTCCATCGTCGTCAGGTCCGGCGACAGCTCCCGGTACTTGGCGACGGCGACCTGGCCGTTCTCGGCCTCGCCGACGATGTCGTAGCCGGCCTCGGTGAGGATGTTCTTGATCATCATCCGCATGAAGGCGGCGTCATCGGCGATCAGGACACTGGGCATTCGACGTGACCTCGGTCGTGTTCGGGGCGGGGCTGACTGCGGTATCGGTCGGCGCGGGCCGGACTTGACCCCGGGGCGCGCACGTTCACTCGTCGCCGGCGGCGAGGCCCCGGAGGCGCTTGGCCTGGCTGGCGACGTCGGTGATGCGGACGCCGAACTCCTCGTCGATCACGACGACCTCGCCGCGGGCGATCTGCTTGCCGTTGACGAGGACGTCCACCGGCTCGCCGGCGAGCTTGTCGAGCTCGACGATGGAGCCGGGCACCAGCTCGAGGACGTTGCGGATGCGCATCTGGGCGCGTCCCAGCTCGACCGTGACCTGGAGGGGGACGTCGAGCAGGAGGCTGATGTCGCTCCCTCCCGGCGACGAGGGCATCTCGTCGAGCGACGGGAACGTGACGGGCTGGGCGACGGGGACCGGCACGGCGTGCAGGTGGCGGTCGTCGTCGCCGGGCTCCCCGGCCGGCGCGGCGTCGGGCGCCGTGGCGGCGGCGGGGGCGGCGGCGGGCTGCAGCAGGCCGTCCACGAGGGACCGGGCGAACGGCACCGGCATGAGCTGCATCAGCGTCGTGTCGAGGAGGTCCTCGACGCGGAGCTGGAAGGAGCAGCGGACGATGTCGCCCTCGAGGCCGAGGTCGAGGCCGCCGGCCTCGGAGGCGAGGTCGATGATCGCCACCGACGGCGCGGAGATGTCGACGCGGTGCCCGGCCATCTCGGCCATGGCGGTCGAGGCGCTCCCCATCATCTGGTTCATCGCCTCGCCGATGGCGGAGGTGTGGAGCTCGGACAGCTCGTCCGACGCGACGCCGGCGCCGCCCATCATGAGGTCGGCGACGACCGACGCGTCGCGCTGGGTGAGCACGAACACGTTGCGGCCCGCGAGGCCCTCGGTGTACTCGATGACGACGACGACCGCGGGGGTGTCGAAGTGGGTGCGCAGCTCGTCCTCGTCGACCTTCGCCACGGTGGGCGTGGTGATCTGGACCTGGTGCCCGAGGAGCGTGCTGAGCGCGGTGGCGGCGCTCGACATGCAGATGTTGCCGACCTCGCCGATGGTGTCGATCTCGCTCGGGGTGAGCCAGTCGGCGTCGGGGGCGTCGGCGGCCTCCGGGGTGTCGGACGCGTCCGGGTCGGCGCCGGCGGCGGCCCCGGCCATGAGGGCGTCGATCTCCTCCTGGGAGAGGCTTCCCTCGCTCATGTCAGCGTCCTTTCGAGGTCCTCGATGCGACCGGTGATCTGCACGGCGGCGTGGCGGCCGCGTACCCCGGGCTGGGCGTGGAAGGCCTCGCGGCGACCGATGCGGACGACCGCGTCGGAGCCGGGGGCCACGGAGAGGGGGATGACGTCCCCGGGGGCGAGGGCGAGCAGGTCGCCGACGTTCAGCTCGGCGGCGCCGAGCTCGACGCTGACGGGGATGCTGACCGAGCCGAGCTCGGTGGCGATGCCCTCGCGCATCTCGGGCGACGGGCCGGCGGTCAGCGCCGAGAAGTAGCTCTGGGCGGTGAACCGGTCCATCACCGGTTCGAGCACGAGGTACGGCACGCAGAGCGAGATCGACCCGGTCTGGGCGCCGATGCGCAGCTCGAAGGTGATCAGCACGACCATGTCCGACGGCGCGACGATCTGGGCGAACTGGGGGTTCATCTCGGTGCCGACCTTGCGGAACCGGGCGGGCACGACCGTCGACCAGGCCTCGCTGAACCCGCGGAGGAGGGTCTCGATGACGCCCCCGACGAGGGCGTGCTCGATCTCGGTGAGCTCCCGCGGCTTGGGCCGGTGGGTGCCGGGCCCGCCGACGAGGCGGTCGATGATCGAGAAGACGATGGGGAGGTTGACCTCGACGACGGCGTTGCCCTCGAGGGGCTCCATCGTCACGATCGTGATGAGGCTGGGGGCGGGCATCGAGTTGACGAACTCGCCGTAGGTCACCTGGTCGGCGGTGACCACCTCGATCTCCACCATCGCCCGGAGGGCGCCGGAGAGCTGGGTCTGCGCGGACCGGCAGAAGGTGTCGTGGAGCAGCTCGATGGTGCGGAGCTGGTCCTTCGAGAACTTGCTCGGGCGCAGGAAGTCGAAGGGGCGCACCTGTGGCTCGTCGGCCACCTCGTGCATCTGGGTCGTGTCGAGGTCCCCGCTCGACATCGCCGACAGCAGGGCATCGATCTCGCTCTGTGAGAGGACCTCCGACACGATCTCACCATCGGCCGGACCCCCGGATAGTTGAGCCCCCGGCCCCCGCGGACGGGGGTCCTCCGACACGGTCGCGGGGCGTTACCCTTCCGTCCGATACGCAGCGGCGAGTTCGAGGGCGGCATGTCGACGCAGCGGGCCGGTGTGGACGGAGCAGAGCGGTACTTCACAGCACTCGGGGCCGATCCCGCCGAGATCGCCGAGGTGCGATCGGCCGTGCGCGGGATCGCGGAGCGCGGCGGCTTCTCCGATCGCGCCGCCGATCTGGTGCTCGCCCTCGACGAGGTGCTCGCGAACGCCCAGGAGCACGGGCGCCCGCCGATCGAGGTGAGCTGCTGGATCGACGGGCGCGTCGTCGTCGAGGTGACGGACGTCGGCGGCGGCTTCGACCGCGCCCGGGTGTGGGGCACGCACCCCCCCGAGCCGTACGGCCCCCGCGGCCGCGGGTTGTGGATCACCCGTCAGCTCACCGACCTCGTGTCGATCCTGTCCGACGGCGGCGGCACCCGGGTCCGCCTCGAGCTGTCCCCCGACCCCCACATCGGGGCCTGACGGGCGGGGTCTAGCGGTAGCGGCGCAGCAGGGCCCGCAGCGTCGAGCCGTTCGCGAACCCCACCCGGGGTGCGATCTGGTCGACCCCGTCGCCCGTCGTCGCCTGCAGGTGCGCCGCCCGCTCGACGCGGAGGCGCTGCACGAGGCCCAGCGGTGACAAGCCGAGCATGCGCTGCACGCGGCGCTCCAGCGTCCGCCGGCTGGTGCCGATCGCCCGTGCCGCGGCGGCGATGTCCATGGGCGCGCCGAGGTGCGCCCGGACGTGGTCCTCGAAGGCACGCACGATCGGGTCGTCGTGTTCCAGGTGGCCGATGGCGATGTACGCGCTCTGGGCGGGTCGCTGGTCGGCCAGCATCATCCGGCTCGTCAGGTCGGCGAGCGCCGGGCTGTGGCGGCGCAGGAGCGCGAGGGCGAGGTCGATGTGACCGAAGGCCGCCCCGGCCGTCATCGCCCGGCGGTCCGTGACGACCATGGCGTCGAGGTCGAGGTCGACCCGGGGGTAGCGCGTGCGGAAGCCTGCGCCGAGCCACCAGCTGGTGGTGGCCCGGCCGCCGTCGAGCAGGCCGGTCTCCGCGAGGACGAACGCCCCGGTGCACGCCGCCGCGAGCCGCACCCCGCGCGCGCCCGCGTCCGTGACCGCGCCCACGAGGCTCCGGACGTCGGGGCGCGCCAGGGCCGCGACGGTGTCGTCGGTGGTGAACGTCCCGAGGGCGCAGACGACGACCACGTCGAACGAGGGGAGGTCGCCGAGTCCCGCGTCGGCGACGAGCACCATCCCGGAGCTGGTCGCGACCCGCGAGGTCACCCCGACCACGCGGACGTCGATCGCCGGGATCGCCGGGTCGAGCCGGGCGCGGAGCGCGTCGGCCGTCTGGAGGACGTCGAGGACCGACATCACACCGATGCCGATGCAGCCGTCCACCGCCGCGAGGCCGATGCGCATGGCGCAAACGATAGCGGAGCAGTCGTATACGCCACTCGACCGCCCCGCCCCGGTGCGCGACGCTGCTCGCCGGGGGCACCCGCCCCCGCAACCGAGGAGATCCAAATGATCACCGTCGCACTCGTCGTCAAGCTCACCGCGAAGCCGGAGACCGCGGAGGAGGTCGGTCGCTTCCTCGCCGGCGCGTTGCCGCTCGCCCAGGACGAGCCGGGCACGACCGTGTGGTACGCGTTGAGGACCGATGACGTGACGTTCTGGATCGTCGACGCCTTCCCGGGGGACGCGGAGCGGCAGACGCACCTGTCGGGCCCGATCGCGGAGGCGCTGATGGCGAACGCCGATCGCCTGCTCGCCGCCCCCCCCGAGATCCTCCCCGCCGACGTGCTCGCCGCGAAGTGAGCGGCGCCTCCCCGGCGGCGCGTCAGTCGCCGGGGAGGGGCAGCGCCACGCCGGTCATCGCCTCGGACGCCTCCCAGAGGCGCCGGGCCACGTCGGGGTCGAGGGCGCGTGACGCGGGCACCTCGAGGCGGGGGGCGCCCGCGCGCGCACCGGGACCGTCGGGGCCGTAGAGCCCGCCGGGGAGGACGTCGGGGTCGGTGGCGGCGTGGAGGAGGGGGCGCGCCCCGCCCGCGGGGGTCTGGCCGCGGAGGCGCAGCAGGAGCGCGAGCCCCCACCCGGCGGGGCCGGCGCCGTGGCCGCCGAGGCCGGTCGACGCGAGGCCGGGGTGGGCGGCGACGCTGACGATGCCGAGGCCCGCGGCGGCGCAGCGGCGTTCGAGCTCGACGGCGAAGAGGAGGTTGGCGAGCTTCGACGCGCGGTAGGCGGGCCACGCCCGGCCGCGCCGTGGGCCGGCGAGGCGTTCCGGGTCGACGCGGCCGCGGCGGTGGACGACGCTCGTGACCGTCACGACGCGGCCGCCGGGGCGGCGGAGCAGCGCCGGGGCGAGCAGGAGCGTGAGGGCGAAGTGGCCGAGGTGGTTCACTCCCATCGCGACGTCGGCCCCCCACGCCGTCGCCCCCCGGGCGCCGCCGACGACGCCCGCGTTGGCGACGAGGAGGTCGAGCGGGCCGTCACCCCATGCCGCGACGAGGGCGTGCACGGAGGCGGGGTCGCCCAGGTCGAGGGCCAGGGCGACCGGTGGCGGGGCGGCGGGGGCGGCGGCGCGCACCCGCGCGGCGGCGTGCCGGCCGCGCTCCACGTCGCGGCTCGTCATCAGCACGCGGTAGCCGGCCGTCGCCAGGCCCTCGGCGGTCGCGAGGCCGATGCCCGAGGAGGCGCCCGTGACGAGTGCGACCCGGGCCGGGGCCGTCACGCGGGCGTTCGCCGCAACGTGGGAGCGTCGTCGCGCCCCCGCCCCGCCCGCGACGTGGAGAGCGCCGCCGCGGTGACCAGGGACAGCAGGGCGGCCGCGAGCAGCACGACGAAGCCCGCCCGGAAGTCCCCCGACGCGGCGACCGCGGCCGCCACGCCCGCCGCGGCGATGCCGCCCGTGTACCGCGAGGTCATGAAGACGCCGCTCGCGACGCCCACCATCCCGGCGGGGGCGGCCTCCGCCGCCGTCGTCTGCAGGGACGCCCCGGCCAGGCCGACGCCGAGCCCGGCGAGCGCGACGAGCGCGGCCGTCGAGGCCGTGGACGGCGACGCCGCCGCGATCACGAGCCCCGCCGTCGCCGCGACGGTCATCGCCCCGCCCGCCAGCACGGGCGCCCGCCGTCCGAGGCGGTCGCTGAGGGCCCCCCCGACGGGCGAGACGACCATCATCCCGACGGTCATCGCGCCGATCAGCAGCCCCGCGCCCGAGGGTCCCAGCCCCAGCTCGCGCTCAGCGAGTATCGGGACGATCAGCAGGAGCGAGTACATCACGAGGTTGTGCAGGAGGATGGTGGCCGTGGCGCCCACGTAGGGGCGGCGCGCGAACAGCGACAAGGCGACGAACGGGTCCCGGGCGCGCCGCTCGACGGCGACGAACAGCACGAGGAAGCCCACCGCGCAGGCCGCGGCCGGCAGCCACCGCTCCGGACCCTCCGTGACGAGGGTGAGGGTCGCGACCACCGCGCCCACGAAGCCCGTGAACGCCGCCGCACCCGGCAGGTCGATCCTCAGCCCCCGCACGGACGGTCCGGCCGCGTCGCGGGGCAGGGCCCGCAGGGACAGGAGGACCGCGACCCCGCCGACGACGATGTTGACCAGGAAGATCGCGCGCCAGCCCGACAGGGCGACGAGCCCGCCGCCGAGGACGGGCCCGATGGCCGCGGCGAGTCCCATGACGGTCCCGAACCACCCGAACATGCGCCCGCGGCTCCCCGACGGGACGATGTCGCGCAGCAGCGCGACCGCGCTGGGAGACATCAGCCCGCCGAAGAGCGCCTGCGCCATCCGGAGGGCGACGAGCGCCGCGAACCACGGCGCGGCGGCGGCGAGCGCGGACGCCGTCAGGAACGCGCCGAGGCCGAGGAGGAACGCGCGGCGGTGCCCCAGCGCGTCGCCGATGCGGCCCCCGAGCGGCTGCGCGATCGCCATCACCACGAGGTAGCCGCTGACGAGCCACGTCGCGGCCCCCACCGAGACGTCGAGGTCGTCCTCGATGTCCAGCAGGGCGACCGCGATCATCGTCGAGTTGAGCGGCATGAGGGCGGCGGCGGTGCAGAGGCCCGCCGCCGCCCGGCCCCGGCTCACGGCCGGCGCCCCCGCAGGGTGCGGGGCCTCAGGCGATGAGCACCTCGCCGGCGTCGCCGTCGACCGTGATCCGCTGGCCGTCGGCGATCACCTGTGTCGCGATCTTCGTCCCCATGACCGCCGGGATGGCGTACTCCCGGGCCACGATCGCGCCGTGCGCGAGGACGCCACCGGTGTCGGTGACGAGCCCGGCGATCGAGGCGAAGACCGGCGTCCACGGCGGGGTCGTCGAGCGGCACACGAGGATCTCGCCGGGCTGGACGAGGTGCAGCTCGTCGACGGAGCGCACGACGCGTGCCACGCCCTCCACCCGGCCGCGCGACCCCGCCGACCCGCGGAGGACGGCGCCCTCGACCACGGGCGGCCCCGGTGTCCCGAAGAACTTCGTGAGGCCCGGGTCGACCGGGGCGTCCGGGTCGGGCGGCACGCCGAGGAGGGGCGGCGCCTCGAGCAGGCTGTCCTCGGCGTGGGCGCGCCGTCCCGCCTGGGCGCGGGCCGTCAGGTCCGCGCCGGCGACGCCGTCGCGGAGCGCGTCGAGGTCCAGGTACCAGACGTCGTCGGTCGCCCCCAGGCGGCCGCGGCCCACGAGGTCGACCGCGAGGCGCTGGAACGCCCGGCGGGTCGCCCCCGCCAGGGAGCGCTGGTCGATGTGGAAGGCGTGGTCCTCCTCCAGCGGCCAGGCCGCCCGCGCCGTGTCGAGCGCGTGGTCGAACGCGGCGCGCAGCCCGGCGTCGTCCCCGATCCGCGCGCGTGCCGCGTCGACCAGCGCCTCCGCCTCCGCCAGGTGGGCGGCACGCTGCCCCTCGGGGTCGGCGGCCTCGGCCGCGAGGTAGCGGCGCAGGTTCTCCACGGCGAACGACGGCTCCTCGATCCAGGTGGGCGCCGCGAGCTCGAGCGCCTGGGCGCGGTGGCCGTACTCGGCGAGGAACGCCTCGAAGCGCTCCCGCCATGCGCGCCCCTCGGGGCTGTGGTCGAGGGCGTCGAGCGCGGCACCGGGCGTGCCGCCGGCGAGCGCCTGCGCCACGGCCGGTGTGCGCCGCGCCTCCTGGGCGAGGTCCCACAGGGCGCGGTCGGCCTCGAGGCTCTTGTTCGGGATGCCCTGGAGGCAGCGGTACGGCTCCATCTCCTCGGTGGTGCCGGTCACCTGCGTGTAGATGCCCGAGAAGCGCTCCCCGGCGGCCAGCTTGGGGAACACGACGAGGAAGTGGATGCGCCAGATCTCGATCTCGATCTCGACGAGGCGGTCGAGCGCCGCGCGCGCGGAGTCGGCGTCGCCCGAGAAGTCGAGCGACTCGATCTCGTCGGTCAGGCGCCGGACGGCGGGCAGGTACTCGGTCTCCCACCGTCGCCCCAGGTTGTCCATGTGGTCGCCCATCACGGGCATGTGCTGCTCCATGCGCGCGCCCAGCTCCCCGGGCGGCACGGCGAGCACCGGGCTGTTGTAGACCCAGCCGTTGAACGCCGTGTGCCGCAGGGTGGCGAGCGGCGAGACCATCGCCTCGCAGGCGGCGGCCACGCCGGGCTCGAGGCACTCGCGCAGGAACGCCGACGTGAGGGGCGTCACCGGCGCGGGGAAGTGCATCGGGTCGCGGAACCAGGTGAGGCCCGCGTCGGCCGGGTCGCGCCAGGCGACGGGGAATGAGGTGGTGGCCTGCGACGTCATGGTGCGGTGTCCCCCTCGGTCATGGGTGTCCCGCGGGCATCGCGTCGATGCGGGCGGGATCCGGTCCGCCGAGGGCCGTCATCGGGCGGCACTGCAGCCACACGACACGGCCGTCGACGATGCTGAACTCGCAGTCGGCGGGGAGGCCGAGCGCCTCCTCGCAGCGCACCAGCCCGTCGTGCACGGCGGCGAGCTGCGCCTCCCCGAGGACGCGTGCGCCGCGGCGCACGTCCGGCACCGCCACCTCGGCGACGCCGTCGCCCCCCATCACGAGCATGGTGTCCATGTCACCCGGCGTGAACCCGGCGAGCCGGCCGTCGCGGGTGAGCCGGTAGTCGTCGGGCGTCACGAGGCCGCTCACGAGCAGCTCGCCGAGCCCCCACGCCGCGTTCACCACCATGGTCCCCGGGTCGCCCGTGACGGGGTCGCGGCTCATGCCGACGCCGGACGCCTCGCCGCAGGCGAGGCGCTGCACGATCACGGCCATCGCGACGTCGCCGGCGTGGCCGCGATGGGCGCGGTACGCCACCGCGCGCGGGTCGGACGCCGACGCCCAGCACTCCTCGATCGCGGCGAGCGTCCCATCGACGCCGCGGACGCCGAGTCGGGTGAGGTACTGGCCGGCGTGGGAGTGCTCGACGCCGTCCTCGGCCGTCGCCGACGAGCGGACCGCGAGCGGCGCGTCCCCCATCGCGCCGACGAGGTCGGCGACGACGCGCGCCGCCGCGCCGGGGAGCCGGCCCGCGGCCGCGGCGCGGTGCACGGTGGTCGTGACCACGAACCCCTCGGGCGCCGTCAACCCCGCCCGGGCGATCGTGGCGAACCCGCGCGCCTTACCGCCGATGAGGTCGGGAGGGGTCCCGCCCACCTGCGAGAGGGGGATCACGTCGGGCGTCGCGCGGCTCATGTTCACACGAACGTAACACCGGTCCCCGCTCCGGCGATACCGCGGATCGACGCGGAGGACCGCGCCCCGGCCCCCTCCCCTCCCATTCGTGAACTGTGATTCACTAACGGGGTGTCCCGGCCCCGCACCGTCTCCGACGAGCACCTCCTGAGCGCCGCGTCGGCGGCGATCGGGCGGCACGGGCCGTCGTTCACGCTCGCCGACGTCGGGCGCGAGGCGGGGGTGGCGGCGGCGACGCTCGTGCAGCGGTTCGGGTCGAAGGTGGCGATGCTCGCCGCGCTCGCCGAGGCCGGGTCGGCACAGGGGCTCGCGGCGATGCGCGACGCCGCCTCCTCCTCGCCCCCGGGCGCCCCCGCCGTCGCCGCCGCCCTCCGCGCCGCCGCCGCCGGCCTCGACGACCCCGCGACCGCCCCGAACCACCTCGCGCAGCTCGGCGCCGACCTCGCCGACCCCGTCCTCCGCGCCTCCGTCCGCGACGACCAGCGGGCCGTCCGCGACGAGGTCGCCCGCCTCGTCGCCGACGCCCCAGGCCTCGGCCGCGCCCCCTCCCCCGCCGACGCCGCCGACGCCCTCGTCGCGATGTGGAACGGGACCCTCCTCGCCTGGTCCCTCGACCCGGCGGGCGCACTCGGCGACCGCCTCGACGCGGCGCTCGGCCACCTCATGGCCGCCTGGGCCGACACCACGGAGGCACGCGCATGACCGACGCACCACGGGTGGCCGTCGTCGCCGGGGCGACCCGGGGCGCCGGCCGCGCGATCGCCATCGCCCTCGGGGCCCTCGGCGCCACCGTCTACTGCACCGGCCGGAGCACCCGCGAGGGCCGCTCCGAGATGGACCGGCCCGAGACGATCGAGGGCACCGCGGACCGCGTGGACGCCGCCGGCGGGCGCGGCGTCGCGGTGCGCTGCGACCACACCGCACCCGCCGCCGTCGCCGCGCTCCGCGACCGCATCCTCCGCGACGAGGGCGGGCGGCTCGACGTGCTCGTCAACGACGTCTGGGGCGGCGACCACCTCGTCCAGTGGGACGGCCCCTTCTGGGAGCACGACCTCGAGCGCTCCCTGAAGGCGGTCCGCAACGGCATCGAGAGCCACCTCGTCACCTCCCACGCCCTCGCCCCCCTGATGGTCGGCGCGGGCTCCGGCCTGGTGGTGGAGGTGACCGACGGCGTCCGCGACGACTACCGCGGGTCCCTCTACTACGACCTCGTGAAGGCGGCGGTCATCCGCCTCGCCCGGGCGCAGGCCCACGAGCTCGGCCCGCGCGGCGTCACCGCCGTCGCGCTCACCCCCGGCTTCCTGCGCTCCGAGGCGATGCTCGAGCACTTCGGCGTCACCGAGGAGACGTGGCGGGACGCCGTCGCCGCCGACCCCCACTTCGCGGTCTCCGAGAGCCCCGCCTATGTCGGCCGCGCCGTCGCCGCCCTCGCGACCGACCCCGACGTCGCCCGCCACGCCGGGGGCGCCCTCTCGTCGTGGGGCCTCGCCGCCGAGTACGGCATCGACGACGTCGACGGCTCGCGACCCGACTGGGGCCGCTGGCACGCCGAGGTGCTCGACGGCGGCCGCGACCCCCGCGCGACGGACCCGGCCGCCTACCGGTGACCGGCGGCGCCCGGGTCCGCGGCGGCTACTGGACGGCGAACTCCGTGTAGTACACGTCGAGGATCTTCAGGTCCGTGTGCTTGTTGACCTCGGCGACGATCTGCTTCTTCACCGACGCGCGCCCCCTCGGGTGGGACAGCTCCGCGCTGGTGTGCTTCTGGAGGGTCGCGATGACGATGTCGCGCAGCTCCGGGTCGGCCTCGATCACGACGGGGTCGGCGCCCTCGGAGGCCGGGACCTCCGCCGCCGACAGCATCGACACCCGCAGCGCGATGCCGACCTTCGCGAAGTGGGGGGCGTCGCCGCCGTCGGCGAGGTTCACCACGAACGGCTCGCTCATGGTGTAGATCGGCCCCGGCTCCTTCGCGAGCGCCTTCTCGTCCGGCGGCGCGGGGGCGAGCAGGAACATCTTCGCGACCACGGCCAGGACCAGCAGCAGCACCGGGCCGATGATCAACAGCTTCTTCTTCACGACGGGGCTCCTGCGGGGTCGGGGCTAGCCGCCGAGGGAGGCGGCGGGGGACTGGTCGGGGGCGCCCTGCAGCCGCAGGACGTAGATCTCGACGCGGCGGTTCCGTGAGCGGCCGTCTGCCGAGTCGTTGTCGGCGATCGGGCGGGTGTCGCCGTACGCGGCGCCCTGGAGGCGCGAATCGGGGACGCCGGCGGCGATCAGGGTCCGCACCACGGCGCTCGCGCGGATCGCGGAGAGGTCCCAGTTCGAGGGGAACTGCGCCGTCGCGATGGGGGTGTCGTCGGTGTGGCCCTCGACCCGGATCGGGTTCGGCAGGCCCCGCAGCGACGCGGCGATCGGGGCGAGGACGCGGGCGCCCTCGGCGCGCAGGACCGCCTGGCCCGGGTCGAATAGGACGCCGTCGGTCTCAAGCCGCACGCCGAGGCCCCGCTCGTTGACCTCCAGCTTCACGTTGTCGGCGAGCCCCGCCTCCTTCAGGCGCTTCTCGATCGCCTCGCCGGCGGCCTTCAGCTGCGCGGACTCGAGGATCTGGCCGGGCGAGGCGTCGGTGAGGTTGACGCCGCCGACCGACGGGACCTCGGGGGCGATCTGGCTCGTCGGCGTGTCCACCACCGGCGACGGCGACCCCGGGGAGGTGGTGAGGACGCTCGCCCCGCCGCTCGCGAGGCCGCTGTTGAAGGCGTCGGTGAGGCTCTCCTTGAGGACCTCGAACTTCGCGGTGTTCACGACGGAGATCGAGAACAGCACCATGAAGAGCACGTACATCAGCGTGAGGACGTCGGCGTACGTGATCAGCCAGCGCTCGTCGGGGTGCTCCTCGTGGCGCTGCTTGCGCTTCGCCACGGGTCAGGCCGCCTCGGCGACGGGCTCGCGCGCCCCGGACGGGGCGTCGGCGCCGGCCTCGTCGCCCTCGGTGTCGCGGGCGGCGGGCGGGAGGAAGCTCCACAGCTTCTCCGCGAGGATGCGCGGGTTGTCGCCGCTCTGGATCGAGAGGACGCCCTCGATGACGAGCAGTCGCTCGCTGGCCTCCTGGGCCGTCTTCTTCTTCAGGGCGTTCGCGATCGGCAGGAACACCACGTTCGCGGCGGCGACGCCGTAGAACGTCGCGAGGAACGCCGCGGAGATCGACGGGCCGAGGGTGTCGGGCTTGTCGAGGTGCTGGAGCACGCCGACGAGCGAGAGGACGGTGGCGAGGATGCCGATCGTCGGCGCGAACGCGCCGCCCTGCTTGAACATGTCCTGGTTCTTGTGGTGGCGCTCGTCCATCGCGTCGAGCTCGGTCTCGAGGATGTCCTTGACCAGCTCGGGGTCGGTGCCGTCCACCACCAGGCGGATGCCCTTGCCGAGGAACTTGTCCTCCGAGTTGCGGGCGTCCTCCTCGAGCACCAGCAGCCCCTCGCGGCGGGCCTTCTCGCTGAAGCCGACGAGCGTCCGGATCAGCTCCGGCCGGTTGTCCGGCAGCTCCTTCAACGACGCCATCGTCAGCTTGATCATCGAGATCGTCTCCTTCATCCCGAAGGAGGCGATCAGGATGCAGGCGGTGCCGCCGACGACCATGAGGAAGGCCGGCGGGCTGATGATGCCCGCGATCGTGCCGCCCTTCATGATCATCCCGACGATGATGAAGACCCAGGCGCCGACCAGTCCGATCAGGGGGGACATGTGTGGTGCTCCCCCGGACCTAGGCCGTCAGCTGCGGGATGCGCGAGAGGTGGTTGCCGCTCGCGACGAGGCGCCGGTACTCGATGGCGGCGTCGACGACCTCGCCGACGGACTCCATCACCAGGATCTGGCGGCGGTCCATCATGATGATGTGGGTGTCCGGCGTGGCCTCGATGGTGAGGATGAGATCCGCGTTGAGCGTCATCTCGTCGCCGTTGAGGCGGTGAAGGGTGATCACGGTGTCCTCCGGTGCGAGGGCGGGCCGGGGCCGGCGGGGGCGGTCGCGCCCCCCGTCTATCGGTCTCCCGGCCCGCCGGTTGAGCGGTTGGGCCGTCCGGGGCCTAGCGCTTCAGGTTGACCAGCTCGCTGAGCATCTCGTCGGACGTCGTGATCGCCCGTCCGTTCGCCTGGAAGCCGCGCTGCGCGATGATCATGTTGGTGAACTCGAGCGCCAGGTCGACGTTGCTCATCTCGAGGGCGCCCGGCACGACGGCGCCGTGACCGGCGACGCCGCCCGGCGCGCCGACGACGGCGGGGCCGGAGTTGTTCGAGACGCGCCACATGTTGTCGCCGGCGCGCTCCAGGCCCGGGGCGTTCGCGAACTTCGCGAGGCTCAGCGTCCCGATGAGGGTGGCGACGCCCGCCGTCGAGACGGCGGTGACGCCGCCGGCCGCGTCCACGTTGATGGCGGCGGTGGTGGCGGGGTCGACCTGCAGGCGGCCGACGTTGCCCGTGGCGTCCACGATGCCGAGGACGTACTGGCCCTTCGTGGTGACGAGGTGGCCGGCGCTGTCGAACGAGAAGTTCCCGGCGCGGGTGTACTGCTCGCCGCCGGCGGTCTGGTCGTTGCCGCCCGCGCCGCCGAAAGTGGAGCCGGCGGCCGCGACGCGGAAGAACCCGTCGCCCTGGATCATCATGTCGGTGACGACGCCGGTGGACTGGGCGTTGCCCTGCGTCATCAGCGTGTCGATCGAGTTGAGCGACATCCCGAGGCCCACCTGGCGCGGGTTGGTGCCGCCGATGCTCGGGGGCACCGGCGCGCCCGCGCCGGAGAGGTTCTGGTAGAGCGAGTCCTTGAAGGACGTGCGCTGCGCCTTGAAGCCGAACGTGTTGACGTTCGAGATGTTCGAGGCGAGCGTGTCCATCATCGTCTGGTGGTTACGCAGGCCCGACACCGCGGCGAACATGGAGCGCATCATGGGGGTGGGTTTCCTTTCCCTGGGTGTGTCTGCCCCGGACCCCCTCCATGAGGTCCAGCCCGGGACGGGGTGTCGCGAGGTGCCTCGGGGCTAGCTGAGGACCGCGCTGTCGATGTTGGTGAAGACCTGGTCGCGCATGCCGGCCTGGTCGACCGCGGTGATGACGGTGCGGTTCGCGACCGAGACGACGAACGCCATGCGGTCCATGAGCACGACGCTCTCGCGTCCGCCCTTCGCCGCAAGCTTGTCGACCGCACCCTCGAGGCGCTGCTGCATCTCGGGGGTGATGCTGATCTCGCGCTGCGACAGCCGCTGGACCGCGTGGGCGCTCCACTTGAGTGCCCCGGCCTGACCGGCGGGCTGCAGCTTCGTGCTGAGCAGCCGGTCGAAACCCGGTGCGGCGGCCGTGTCGGCCCGGCGCGCCGGGGTGGTGGCGGCCGCGCCCCCGAGGGGGCCGGCCGGCGCGATGCGGTGGGCCTCGACGCTCACGGCCCCACCGTGGTGACGCGCGAGACGTCCACGGACACGCCGCCGACGATGAGGCTGAGCGAGCGGCCGTCACCACCGACCCGCAGGCTCTCGACCGTCCCGCTGACGGGGGTCGTGGAGCCCTCGGGCGTGTAGGTGACGTTCTTGCCGATCAGCGACGCGCCCTGGGAGAGCTGGCTGCTCATGGACATGGCCTTCATGTCCTTCGCCAGGTTCGTGATCTGCTCGAGCTGCGAGAACTGCGCCATCTGGGCGATGAACTCGGTGTCCTTCATCGGCTCGAGCGGGTTCTGGCCCTTGATCTGACCGGCGAGGATCTTCAGGAAGCCGTCCGACGAGAAGATGTCGGTCTGCTCCTTCGGGGCCGGGGTGGTCGGGGCCGGCACGTACGGGCCGGTGACGGCGGGCGTGGTGATGGGCGGCATCCGTGCCCTCCTATGCGAGCAGGTCGAGCCGGCCGGGGTCGCCGGCGACGGCTGCGGTGGTGGACGGTGCGGCGGCGACGTCGCCGTCGGACCCGGTGGAGTCGTCGCGCCCGGCGCCGGTCCCACGCGACGACGACTGCGCGTCCCGCGGGTCCTGGCCGCTGTACGCCACGTCGAGGGAGTCGAGCGAGTAGCCGAGGTCCCCCAGCGAGGAGTCGAGGTGGGCGAGCGACTGCTGCAGCAGGCGGGCCGCCTCGGGGCGGTCCGCGATGATCTGGGCCTGCATGACGCCCTCGGTCATCGTGACCCGGATCGTCAGGTGGCCGAGGTCCGGCGGGCGCAGGTTGATGAGGAGCTCCCGCCCGCCCTCCCGGACGGCCATCTGGACCCGGTGGCCGAGCTCGCGGGCGAGCTCGTGGGCGGTGGTCATGCCGCCGGCGCGCGTCAGCCCGTCGAGCGGGTTGGCGTGCGGGGGCGTCGGGGGGCCGTTCACGGCCAGCGGCGTCGGCGTCGTGCCGGCCGTGGCCTCCGCCGCCTTCGGTGCCGCGGTCGCGACGTCCTGTGCGACCGGGCGGGGGGCCGCGACCGGGGCGGCCGGGGCGTCGCCGTCCGCGACGGGGGTCGCGACGGGGGTGGCGGTCGCGCCGTCGGCGAGGGCGGGGTCGATCCGGCTGAGCGTCAGCGTGAGCTGCGCCGCCGGGGCCGGCCCGGTCGGCGTCGCCGCGGCCGGCGTCGTGCCGGTCGCGGGCGCCGCGTCGCCGGCCGCGTCCGCCACGGGGGCGGCGACGGCGGCGGGTGCCGGGGCGGGTGCCACGGACCCGTCGCCGTCCACTATTGCCGGCACGACGCCGGACGGGAGCGGGGCGGGGGTCGCCGGCATCGTGCCGGTCGTGGCGGTGGCCGTCACGGTCCCGGCGGCGGCCGCGGTCCCCGAGGGGGTCGCGGCGACGGGGATCGCCTCGACGGCGGCCGGCGCCGCGACGACGACGGCGGCCGCGATCACGGCCGCGACGTCCGCCGCGAGGACGGTCGTGACGGGTGAGGCGTCGGCATCGGCGACGTCCTCGCTGGGCAGCTCCCCGGAGGGTCCGGCTGCGTCTGGGTTCTGGGCCTTCGGGGCGGCGTCCGAGGCGGGGGGTGCGCTGCGGCGGTCGAGCACCGCGGTGAAGCCCCCCTCGTCCGACTCCACCAGGTGGCCCTGCGCGCTGTCACCAGCGCCACGGCTCCCGGATGGGGCGGATCCCCCTCGGCTCGCGGCCACCGGCGGCGGCCCGAGCTGTGCGGTCGTCATCTCATCAACACCGGTCCTTCCCTGTCGGTGGTCCTCCCGGGGCGCGTCCCGCGCCCCGTGCGTGTGACCCCGGCGCGCCCGGTCTCCCGGGTCGTGCGGGGTACGACATCGGTATCGGCACGCAGGCCGCCGTCCCCGAGCGGGGCGGCAGCGGTGCGGTGCCGGACGGGCGGGTGCCCGCTCACGCGGCGGCGCCGACGCGGGGGCGCCGGGCGCGCCGCATGGCGAGCTCGTCCATGGCGACGCCCTCGAGGCGCAGCTCCTCCACCCGGTGGCGCTCCTGCGCGCGGACGCGCAGCTGGGCGATCGCCTCGCGGTCCTGGCTGGCCGACACGAGCGCCGCGCGGCGTTCGTCGGCGACGACCTCGAGCTGCTGGACCACGAGGCGCTCGTGGGCGGCGCGCTGCCGCGCGAAGGCGAGCTCTTCGTGGCCGGCGCGGAGGGCGTCGAGGTCGGTCGGGCCGCGCATCCGGCCGCGCAGGGCCGCGAGGGCGGCGAGGACGGCGTCGTCGGCGCGGACGGCGCGCATCTGCTGGTCGGCGACGGCCGCCATCGACTGGGCGAGCTCCTGGCGGGCCAGGTCCTCCCGGCGCACGCGGTGCTCGAGCACCTGCTCGAGACGGAAGCGGAAGCGGGTGCTCACGCCTCCTTCATCGGCCTCCCGCCGTGGATCTTGACCGCGGGCGGGGGCGGCGGGTACGCGACGCGGGACCCGGGGGCGTCGCCCCCGGGTCCCGGGAACCGCGTGGGCTAGGCGCTCGCGGCCGCGGCCGCCGCCGACGCCTCGGCCAGGCCGCCGACGCGCACGACGTCGCGCATGGACAGGATGCCCACGAGCTCGCTGCCCTCGAAGACCAGGACGTGCCGCACGCCGTGCTTCACCATGGTCGCGGCGGCCTCGCCGATGGGCCAGTCGGGGGCGGCGGTGACGACCTCGCCGGTCATGTGGTCCTCGACGTACGCCTCCCCGGGGTCGCGGCCGGCGGCGACGGCGCGGAGCAGGTCGCGCTCGGTGACGACGGCCGGCCCGGGGAGGCTCACGTCGAGCACGACGGCCGCCCCCGTCTTGTGCTGCACCATCCGCTTCGCGGCCTGCTGGAGCGTGTGCTCGGGTCCGACGATCGCGCTGATCGGGCTCATCGCATCCTTGACGCGCATCGGGCCTCTCCCTCGTGCGGATTGTTGCGAGGAGGGTAGGTTGGCACGGCGCACAGGTCGTTTCAACCGACGATCGGCCAGGTGGTGACGTCCCCCGCCGGCCCTGACGGCGTACGTGACGGACGGACCCCGCCGGGCTAGGCGGGGACCACCTGCACGCCCGGGGGCAGCGGGTCGAACGCCCCGGTGAGCCCCCCGGCGGGGACGGGGATGCCGAGGCCGAGGTCGTCGACGACGCCGGCGGGGGTGCCGGTCAGCGCGAGCAGGCGGCCGAGGGCCTCGTCCCGCGAGTAGGGGTCGTGGGTGCCCTGGGTGAGGAACGCGTCGATGTCGCCGAGCTTCGCGCGGGCCTCGTCGACCGTGGCGTCGGAGCCGGGGATGTAGGCGCCGATCGCGATCAGGTCCTCCGCCCGCCGGTGCGCGGCGAGCAGGGTGCGCAGGCGGCCGCCCGCGTCGAGGTGCTCGCGGGACAGGAGCTGCGGCGCGAGCCGCGACACCGACTGGAGCACGTCGATCGCGGGGTAGTGGTTGCGGTGCGCCAGCTCCCGCGACAGCACGATGTGGCCGTCGAGGATCGACCGGACCGCGTCGGCGACGGGTTCGTTCATGTCGTCGCCGTCCACGAGGACGGTGTAGAGCGCGGTGATGCTCCCGACGGGCGCGGTGCCGGCCCGCTCCAGCAGGCGCGGGAGCATCGCGAACACCGACGGCGTGTACCCGCGCGTCGCGGGCGGCTCGCCGATGGCGAGGCCGACCTCCCGCTGGGCGGTCGCCAGCCGGGTCACCGAGTCCATCATCAGGAGCGCGTCGGCGCCCTGGTCGCGGAAGTACTCCGCGATGGTCGTCGCCACGAACGCCGCCTTGATGCGGACGAGGGCGGGCTGGTCGGAGGTCGCGACGACGACGACGCTGCGGGCGAGGCCCTCCGGCCCGAGGTCGTGCTCGATGAACTCGCGCACCTCCCGGCCACGCTCGCCGACGAGGGCAATCACGTTCACGTCCGCGCCGGACGCCCGCGCCATCATGCCGAGGGTCGTGCTCTTGCCGACGCCGGAGCCCGCGAAGATGCCGATGCGCTGGCCGCGTCCGCAGGGCATGAGGCTGTCGATCGCCCGCACGCCGAGGGGCAGGGGCGTGCGGATCGTGGGGCGGCCGAGCAGGTCGGGTGGCGCCGCGTCGATGGGGCGGCGCGCCTCGACGTGGATCGGGGGGCCGCCGTCGATCGGGCGGCCGAGGCCGTCGAGGACGCGGCCGAGGAGCCCCTCGCCCAGGTCGACGCGCAGCGACCCGCCGGTGGCGACGACGGTCTGGCCGGGGCCGATGCCCGCCGAGTCGCCGAGCGGCATCAGCAGCGTCTTGCCCTCGCGGAACCCGACGACCTCGGCCTGGAGCGGGGGGCGCCCGGCGCGGTGGCCGGGGACCATGATCTCGCAGCGCTCCCCCACGCTCGCCTCCGGCCCGCGGCTCTCCACCACCAGGCCGATCAGCTGGCTGACGCGCCCGTTCAGGCGGTACGGGTCGAGGGTGCGCAGGCGCTCGCGCGCGGGGGCGAGGTCGATGCTCACGCGGGGTGCGCGACGAGCGACTCGTCGGGCGGCGCCGACAGCGCCTCGAGCACGCGGCCGAGCTGGCTCTCGAAGGTGGCGTCGACGTCGCCGGCGGCGGTCTGCAGCACGCAGGAGCCGGCGCCGACGCGGGGGTCGTCCACCACCTCGAGCCGGCCGATGCCGCCCATCTCCTCCAGGATCCGGGGCGCCGCGGCGCGGCACGCGGCGAGGTCCGCCGGGTTGACGTAGGCGGTGAGGGCGCTGCGGTCCGCGGCGCGGCGGATGGCGCCGCGGATGACGTCGGCGACCCGCTCCGGGTTGACGGACACCTCGGCGCGGACGAGGCGGGCCGCGATCTCCACCGCGAGCGCCGTCGCCTCGCGCTCGGCGTCGCGGGCGAGCACCTCGCGGTGGTCGTCGAGGGCGCGGGCGGCGTCGGCGAGGGCCGACAGGGCCCCGGCGACCTCGTCGCGGGCGTCGGCGTGGCCGGCGGCGTACCCCTCCTGGCGGGCGGCGGCGAGCAGCGTGTCCGCGTCGGAGCGCGCGGCGGTCAGCATCCGCTCCGCGTCGCGGCGGGCGTCGGCGAGCAGGCCCTCGGGGCTGTCCGGCACGGCGGGGCGCAGCGGACGGCTGCGCAGCGGGACCGCGACGGGGCTGTCCGACACCACCGTGCCGCGCAGGAGGCTAGGCAACGAGCTGGTCCTCGCCGCCGCGGACGATCACGATGGTGCCGTCCTCCTCGAGGCGGCGGATCACCGCGACCACCTTCTGCTGGGCGTCCTCGACGTCCTTCACCCGGACCGGTCCCATGAACTCGAGGTCCTCCTTGATGTTCAGCGCGGCGCGCTCGCTCATGTTGCGGAAGATGGCGTCCTGGACCTCGGCGGGGGTCCCCTTCAGGGCCATCGCGAGCTCCTTGGTGTCGACCTCGCGGAGCACCTGCTGGATGTTGCGGTCGTCCAGCATCACGATGTCCTCGAAGAGGAACATCATGCGGCGCACCTCGTCGGCGAGCTCGGGGTTCTGCTCCTCGAGCGTCTCGATGATCGTCCGCTCCGTCGTCCGGTCGACCTGGTTGAGCAGGTCCACCAGGGACCGCAGGCCGCCCGCCGACGTGAAGTCCTGGTTGATGACGCTGCTGAGCTTGCGCTCCAGCACCCGCTCGATCTCGCGGATCACCTCGG
Organism: Miltoncostaea oceani; assembly: GCF_018141545.1. Classification (GTDB taxonomy): domain Bacteria; phylum Actinomycetota; class Thermoleophilia; order Miltoncostaeales; family Miltoncostaeaceae; genus Miltoncostaea; species Miltoncostaea oceani. The sequence goes on from NZ_CP064356.1 coordinate 2,743,227, forward strand.
GGGCGGTGCGGTCCATCAGGGCGATGCGCATCGCCACCTCGGCCTGCAGCTCGTCCGGCAGGGCGCTCACGACCTGCGCGGCCGTATCGGAGGGCAGGTACGCGAGGATCAGCGCCACCGTCTGCGGGTGCTCGTTCGCGATCACGTTGATGATCTGCGAGGGGTCGGTGCGCCGCAGGAACTCGAACGGGCTGACCTGGATCGAGCTGGACAGCCGGTTCATCACCTCGTTCGCGCGCTCGGTGCCGAGGGCCTTGTCGAGGACCTGGCGGGCGTACTCGAGGCCGCCCTCGCTGATGTACTCCTGCGCGACGGCCGTCTCGTAGAACTCCTCCACGATGGCGGTCTTGCGGTCCGGCGCGATGTGGCCGATGCCGGCGATCTCCAGCGTCAGCTCGTCGATCTCGTCCTGGCGGAGGTGCTGGAAGACCGCCGCCGACGCGTCGGCGCCGAGGCTGACGAGGAGGATCGCGGCCTTCTGGCGGCCGGTCATGGTCGATGGGCTCATCCGGTCCGCCTAGCGGTTCTCGAGGAGCCAGCCCCGGAGGAGCTGCGCCACGTCGTCGGGCTTGCGCTTCGCGAGGTCCTCCATCTGGGCCTCGATCGCGGTCTTGCGCTGCCCCTCCAGCTGGCGGACGGGGGCGCCGCCGCTCGCCGCCGACAGCTCGGCCACGGAGACGGGGCCGCGCTTCAGCAGCTCGGGGAGGGCCTTCTCGAGGTCGGTCTGGCGGCGCTTCAGGGACTTGCGGGCGAACAGCGCGAGGAGGAGCAGGCCGATGCCGGCGGCCGCGGTCTTGGCGAGGCCCATGATGTCGAGGCCGCCGCCCGACGCCGTCGCGCCGCCGTCCTTCGCGGCCTCCGCCGCCGCGGCCGCGCTGGTGACGGCGGTGCCGTCCTCCGCGAAGGCGACGGCGTTGACGCTGATCGTGTCGCCGCGCGCCTGGTCGAACCCGACGGCCGCGGCGATCGTGTCCTCGAGACTCGCGATGGTCGCGGCGGGCACCTGGTCGCTGACCTGCACCGAGACGGTCTGCTTGGTGACGGCTCCGGGGGTCTTCTCCACCTGGGAGCGGATCCGGTCGATCCCGTTGCGCGTCGCCTCGGAGGTCTTGCTGTAGTCGGTGGTCCCGCCGCCGATGGCACCCGCCGGGTAGGTCGTGCCGGCCGGGGTGTTCGCCGACGTGCCCGCCGTCGCGCCCGACCCGCCGCCCTCCGAGGTGAGGGTCTCCTCGCTGGTCTCGGTCTCGAGCGGGATCGTCTCCCCCTCGAACTCCTCGCTGTCGGTCGTGACCTTGTCGAGGTCGAGCTGGGCGCGGACCTGGGTGACGGCCTTGCCCGGGCCGAGGACGGCGGCGAGCATCGCGTCGAGGCGGGCCTGGACGCTGCGCTCGTAGCGGCCCTCCAGCTCGATGCGCTGGGAGGCGGCGCTCGCGCCGGACACCTCGGCGTCGGCGCCCTCCAGGATGTTGCCCTGGGAGTCGGTGATCGTGACGTCGGCGATCTTCATGCCGGGGACGGCCATCGCGACGAGCTTGGCGATGCCCTTCACCTGGCCGGGCTCGAGCGTCTGCCCGGCGCGCATCGTCAGGACGACGGCGGCGGTGGTGGGCTCCTGCTCCTCGGTGAAGAGCTGCTCCTCGGGCATGCCGATCTTGACCGTCGCCGACTGGACGGGGTCGAGGCGGCCGATGATCCGCGAGAGGTCCCCCTCGCGGGCCCGCAGGAGGTTGACGCGGTTCGTGAAGTCGGTGGCGCCGAGGTTCGACTTGTCGAAGATCTCGAAGCCGACGGTGCTGCCGCCGTCGAGGACGTTCGACGCGGCGAGGTCGATGCGGGCCTGGTCGAGCTCGGCCGACGGCACCTGCACGACGTTCCCACCGTCGGCGAGCTTGTAGCGGATGCCGAGCTCGTCGAGCTGCGTCGTGATGGCGGCGGCGTCGCTCGCGCTGGAGGCGGTCGCGAGGGTCGCGTAGGACTCCTGCCCGGAGAACCTCATCAGGGCGAAGATGCCGACGATGAAGATCACCACGGCGGCGATGAGCAGCCGGCGGCTCGGGCCGGTGAGCCCCTCCCAGAATCCCGTGACCTTGCCCAGTGCGCCCACGACGACCAGCCCTTCCTAGACCGACATCCGGCTGAGTTCCTGCCAGCCCTCGACGAGCTTGTTGCGGACCTGCACCGCGGTGTTGAAGGCCAGGTCGGCCTTCTCGACCGCGACGAGCGCGACCGTCGGGTCGGCGAGCCCGCCGGTGGCGGCCTGCTCCGACAGGCGCTCCGAACCGACCATCTGGCCGTTGAGGCCGGAGATGGCGCCGGCGAGCATGTCGCCGAAGCCGCCGGCCGCGGCCGGGGCGGGGGACGTCTCGCCCGCGCCCTGGACCGCGCCGGCCGCCATCGGGCCGAACGGCATCGGGGCGAGCGCGGAGATCGGGGGGAGCGGGGTCACGTGATGATCCGGAGGGAGTCGCGGGCCATCGACTTGGTGGCCTCGAACGCTGTGACGTTCGCCTGGAAGGCGCGGGTCGCGGCGACCATGTCCACCATCTCGGTGACGGCGTTGACGTTCGGCCGGGTGACGTACCCGTCGGTGTCGGCGTCGGGGTGGCCGGGCTCGTAGACGCGACGCAGCGGCGTCGGGTCCTCGGCGATCCCCGTCACGGACACGCCGTGCAGGTCGGCGGCGCCGGCGGTGCTCTCGATGCCGGCGGGGCGGGGCAGCGCGAACGCCGCGCCCCCCGGGGCCGTCGACATCTGGACGACCTTGCGGCGGTAGGCGTCGCCGACGCCGTTGGTGCTGTCGGCGTTGGCCAGGTTGTTGGCGATCACGTCCATGCGGAGGCGTTCGGCGGCCAGGCCGGTGGCGCTGATGCCGAGTGCGGCGTACATGCCCATCTATGAGCTCCTCGCCGGGTGGTGGTGTGCGGGGATCAACGGCCGGTGATGGCCGTGCGGAACTGCGAGAAGCGCTTGTCGAGCAGCGAGACGACGGTCTGGTGCGCGAGCTGGTTGGCGCTGAGCTGCGCCATCTCGTCGTCGGCGTCGACGTTGCTGCCGTCGACGCGCATGGTGGTGGTGCCGACGGAGCGGACCGACGGCGCGGAGCCCTCGACCTCGCCGGCGGCGCCGAGGAACGACGACTCCCCCATCGACCCGCGGCGGATGCGCTCGCGGTCGCTCTGGACGGCCTCGGCGAGGGCGGACTCGAACTGGACGTCGATCCGCTTGTAGCCGGGGGTCTCGGCGTTGGCGATGTTGTTGACGAGGGCGGCGTTGCGGGCGTCGTGGCCACGCAGCGACGCGGTCAGCACCTCGGTGGTGAGGTCGTCGGGGAACATCAGGCGAACCCGTAGGGGTCGTCGGCGATGAGCGGGGCGACGTCCTCCATCAGCTGGACGAGGCGGTCCGGGCCGACGCCGAGGGCGGCCATCGACGCGGGGTCGATGCCGTACATCATCCCGTCGGTGCCGAGGCCGACGCCGAGCATCATGCAGGCGGCGTCGGCGAGGTGGATGCAGTGCGCGAGCCGCGGCTTGAGGGTGGCCTCGCCGGGTGAGTGGTGGTGGCGGATCGCCTCCTCCAGCTCCGCCGGGAAGCTCCATGCCGCGGCGACGTGCGCGCCGAGCTCGGCGTGGTCGAAGCCGAGCAGCTCCCGCTCGACCTCGTGGAACGGCAGGCGCCGCTCCTGGGCGACGCGGGTGACCTCGTCGAAGGCGTGCTCGAGGTGCGCCGACAGGATCGACTTCCCGATGTCGTGCAGCAGGCCGGCGACGAAGGCCTCCTCCACCGGCGCGAGCTGCACCTCGACGGCGAGGCGCCGCGCGGTGAAGGCGACGGAGATCGAGTGGCGCCACAGCTCACCGGCCTGCAACCCGTAGCCGGGCAGGGCCCCGCTGAGGAGCCGCGACGTGTGGCTCGAGATGGCGAGGCTCTTGATGGCGGAGAACCCGAGCAGCACGACGGCCTCCGTGACCGTGGTGACGCGACGGGCGTGGCCGTAGAACGCCGAGTTGGCGAGCTTCAGGATGTTCGCCGTCAGGCTCTGGTCGCCGAGGATGACCTGCGAGAGCTGGCCGACCGTCATGTCGTGGTCGTCGCACGCGGAGATCACCTGGGTGATGCTCGACGGCATCGCCGGGAGCTCGGCGACCGCGGCCGCGACCTCCTGGGCGGTGAGTCGTGTGATGGTGTTCATGGGGCCCTCCGTGTCCGGCGGCGGTGGATCAGGCCAGGGCGGGCGCGGAGGTGTGCGACTCGGCCTCGGCCTGGCGTTCGGCGACCAGCGCGCTCCACGCCTCGCAGAGCACGAGGAGGTCGGCGACGACCTCGCCCACGGTCACGGCCTCGACGGTGTCGGGGTCGAGACGGCGGAGCACGTACTCGTAGATGGCGCCGAGGTGGCGCGTGATGGAGCCGGCGGCCGGGTTCAGGCCCCGGTCGAGCTCCTCGACGATCGCGCGGACGCGGCCGACGAGGGCGGCGCCCTTCCCACGGTCCCCCTGGTCGAGGGCGTGCTGGGCCTGGCGGCCGAAGGAGACGGCGCCCTCGAAGAGCATGAGGACGAGGTCCTCCGGGGAGGCGGACTGGACCTGCTCGAGAGACGGAATGCTGTGCATCCTGAAGGGACCTCGCGGTCGGGATTGGATGTTCGAGCGGGGTTCCGTCCCCTATGAGCCGGCGTCGTTCCCTGCCGGCCCTCTCTCTCTCGACTCCTGCCGCGCGATCCTTAACGGTCGGGTCACCGACGGGCGAGAAACCACCCATGCCGGCGCCCCCCGGGCGCCGTCGGCCGAGTGCACCCCGCGGCCGGGTCCAAGGGGCCCTCGGGGTCGGGTCCAAGTGGACCTCGGGGTCGGGTCCAAGTGTGGACCTCGGGGTCGACGCCAATTGACCAACCGGGGTCGACGGCCGAATGGGCCCCGGCGTCGACGCCAATTGGCCGATGAGTCGCCGGCCAAATGGACCTCGGCGCAAAGTCAATTGGCCGACGGGGTCGACGGCCGAATGGACCTCGGCGTCGACGCCAATTGGCCGATGAGTCGCCGGCCAAATGGACTTCGGCGCAACGTCAATTGGCCAATGAGTCGCCGGCCAAATGGACTTCGGCGCAACGTCAATTGGCCAATGAGTCGCCGGCCGAATGGACCTCGGGGTCGGCGCCATCGGCCGACCGGGCTCGACGGCCAATTGGACCTCACGCCGAGGTCCAATCGGACCATGACGACACGGGGCCTCCGACGGCACCCCGGCCCCCCAGCCCCCGGGATCCCACGATCCCGGGGGGAGGGGGTTCAGTCGTTCGGCTCCCAGGTGATGAGGAAGTCCGGCTCGGGGCCGGCGCCGTCGGGGCGGAGGGGGACGACGCGGGCGGCGACGGCGAGGCGGCCGCTCTCCGCGGCCGGGACGACGGCGAGGAAGCGCTGCTCGTCACCCTGGGCGCCCTCGTGCACGCCGGCGACGACGCGGCGGGGGATCAGCCCCCCCTGCCCGTCGGCGAGGCCGGCGACGACCTCGACGCGGACGTCGTCGATCGACAGGTCGCCGAGGGTCGCGAGCACCTCGACGGCGACGTCGGTGCCGACGGGGACGGTCCCGTCGGCGCCGCGCAGGGAGCTCCTCACCCCCACCGTCGGCCACGCGGCCCTCATCCGCTCCCGCCAGGCGGCGAGGGCGCGGGCGCCCTTCCCCCCGTCGGCGCCGAGCGACACCGCCGCCCGGTGCGCGGGGATGTACGCCCGCTCGGCGTAGTCGCGCACCATCCGCCCCGTGCTGAACGCCCCGCCGAGGCGGCGGATCGACGCGGTCATCATCGTCGTCCACTCACGCGGCCGGCCGGAGGCGTCGCGTGCGTAGAACGCCGGCACCACCTCGCGCTCCAGGAGCGTGTAGAGCGCCTCCGCCTCGACGGCGTCGTTCTCCTCCGGGTCGTCGTACTGCTCGCCGCTGCCGATCGCCCACCCGCACTCCGGCGAGTAGCCCTCCGCCCACCAGCCGTCGAGCACCGACAGGTTCAGGCACCCGTTCACCGCGGCCTTCATCCCGCTGGTGCCGGACGCCTCCAGCGGACGACGCGGCACGTTCAGCCACACGTCGGCGCCCTGCACGAGGTACCGGGCGACGTGCATGTCGTAGTCCTCGAGGAACACGATGCGGTCGCGCAGCCGCGGGCGCTGGCTCTCCTGCACCACCGTCCGCAGGAGGTCCTTGCCGGGGCCGTCCATCGGGTGGGCCTTGCCGGCGACGATGAACTGGACGGGGCGGCGCTCGTCGTCGAGCAGGCGGGCGAGGCGCTCCGGGTCGCGGAACAGCAGGTCCGCCCGCTTGTAGGTGGCGAACCGGCGGGCGAAGCAGATGGTGAGGGCGTCGGGACGCAGCGCGTCACCGGCGGCGCGGCTCGCGACGCGGCGCGACCCCTGACGGGCGAGCTGGGTGCGCAGGCGCTCCCGCGCGAACAGCACGAGGCGCTCGCGGCGCAGCTCGTGCACCCGCCACAGCTCCCCCGCCGGGATCGTGTCGGCCTTGTCCCACACCGCCGGGTCCTCCGGCCGCTCCCGCAGGCCGGGGCCGATGTAGCGGTCGAGCAGCTCGTGCATCTCACGGCTCAGCCAGCTCGGGGTGTGGATGCCGTTCGTGATGCTCGAGATCGGGACCTCGTCGATCGGCAGCTGGGGCCACAGCCCCCGCCACATGCGCCGCGACGTGTCGCCGTGGAGCGCCGCCACCCCGTTCGCGTACCCCGACGTCCGGAGGGCGAGGGGCGTCATGCCGAACGCCGACTCCCCCTCGTCGGGGTGCGCCGCGAGCGCCGACAGCTCGTCCCACGACAGGCCGGCCGCCACCGCGAGGGGCTCCAGGTACGTCCGCGCCAGGGCCGGGTCGAACGTCTCGTTCCCGGCGGGCACGGGAGTGTGGGTCGTGAAGACCGTCGACCCGATGACCTGCTCCCGCGCCTCGACGGACGTCATCGCCGTCGCGGCGATCAGGGCCCGCATCCGCTCGAGCGCGAGCAGCGCCGAGTGGCCCTCGTTCATGTGGAAGACCGTCGGCTCCATCCCCGCCGCCGCCAGGGCGCGCACGCCGCCGACGCCGAGGAGGACCTCCTGGCGGATCCGCAGGTCGCGGTCCCCGCCGTAAAGGGTGCTCGTGATCAGCCGGGCCTCCGGCGAGTTGCCGTCGATGTCGGCGTCGAGCAGCAGCAGCGGCACCCGGCCCACCTGGATGCGGCGCACCGCCGCGCGGACCGTCTCGTCGCCGATCGCGACCTCCAGCACCACCGGACGGCCGTCGGCGCCGACGACGTCGGCGAGCGGCAGGTCGGACCAGTCGGTCGCCGGGTAGCGCTCGCGCTGGCCGCCGTCGGGCCCGAGGGCCTGGCGGAAGTAGCCGCCGCGGTACAGCAGACCGACGCCGACGAGGGGGACGCCGAGGTCCGACGCCGACTTCAGGTGGTCGCCGGCGAGGATGCCGAGGCCGCCGGAGTAGAGCGGGATGCCGGCGTCGAGGCCGAACTCGAGCGAGAAGTACGCGACGAGCATGCCCTCGGCGTCGGGGTTCGCCGGGACGAGCCAGCCGGGGTCGGAGGTGTAGGCGTCGAGGCGCCGCGCGACGCGCGCCACCATCGCCACGAAGCTCTCGTCGGCGGCCGCGGCGTCGAGCGCCTCCTGCGGCAGGCCGCGCAGCAACGCCACGGGGTTGTGCCCGAGCCGCTCCCACGCCTCCGGGTCGAGCCGCTGGAACAGGTCGCCCGCCTCCGGGCTCCACGATGACCAGACGTTGCGGGCGATCTCACCGAGCCAGGCGATGCGCTCCGGTAGCGCCGGGTGGACGTCGACCTCGTGGACCTTCATCTGGGATCTCCTGGGGCGTGGCAACAGGGCGCGCGGCGGCCCCCCGGCCCGCCGGCGATTCCCGGGACGGCCGAAGCATAGGCCAGCGTCCCATGGCGTCCATCCCCCCACGGGGGAGGCCGCCCGCCCACGCGGGGCGGTCCGCCGGGGCCTAGCGGGAGCGGTCGAGGTAGAGCGAGTGGCCCGTCGCCGGGGGCCGGTACCCCGCCAGTGCGGAGCGCCCGGCGCGCAGGGAGCCGAGCTCGCCGCGCAGCGCGTCGCGCGCCGCCGCGGCCCGCTGGGCCAGCTCCTCCTGGTCGCGGCGGAGCACGTCGACGAGGGCGCGCACCTCGGCGAGGTCGGCGGAGCCGAGGGGCGGCGCGTCGCCGGGGACGATGCGCGCCTGCAGCACACGGCGCTCCGCGTCGAGCACCGCGAGGCGCTCGAGGTCGGCCCCCGCGAGGGCCCGGGCCTGCGCGAGCTGCAGCTCGCGCAGGCGGCGGAGGTCAGCCAGCAAGGTTGACGCCGAGCACCGGGCCGCGGCGCTCCGAGGCGGGCCGGGCGGTCGCGGCGATCTGGACCCACGCCGAGCGCAGCTCCGACATGTGGCGGACGGCCTCGTCGATCTGGGCGGTGTCCTGCGACAGGCGGGCGGCGGTGAGGCGCTCACCGACGTACTCGTAGATGCTCGCCAGGTTCTGGGCGATGGGGCCCTGGGTCATGTCGAGCGTCACGCGCAGCTCCGTCACGATCGCCTGGGCGCGGGTCAGCCGCATGCCGGCCTCGCCGACGTCGCCGCGAGCGAACGCGGCCTTCGACTGCGCCGAGAACCGCAGGAACCCGTCGTAGAGCATCACGACGAGCTGACCCGGGGTCGCCGTCTGGGCGGTGTGGTTCGTGTACTGCCGCAGCTCGGTCAGCAAGGCGGAGGCCCTCCCTGGGTGCTCGTCATGGAACGGTCGGTGCGTCCGGCGGGGGCCGGACGCGTCACGGGCGCGGGGTCATCACAGCGACGAGAGCCGCGACGCGAGGTCGGCGCCCTGGCTCTGGAACCGCGAGACCGCCTGGTCCATCGCCTGGAACTGGGCCCGCAGGCGGGTCTCCTTGAGCTCCATCAGGACCTCGAGGCTGGAGATCTTCTCGTCGAGGCGGCCGAGCGACGCGGTGTAGCCGGTCAGCCGCGACGCGAGGATGTCGGTGGAGAAGCTGGCGGCGAAGTTCTGGATCTGGCGGGCGACGCCGTCGCTCGCGCCGATCGTCCCGTTGCCGTCGTCGCCGCCGAAGAGCTTGCCGACGGCGGTCGGGTCGGCCGCGAGGGCCGCGGTGAACGCGTTCTGGTCGAGCGTCATCGTGCCGTCGCGCGCCACGCTGAACCCGATCTGGGAGAGCGAGTCGTAGGCGCCGCCGAGGCCCGTGACGGACGAGCCCGAGATGCCGCGCAGCTGCCCGGCGAGGGACGACATCGTCTGGTCGCCCTGCAGGGTGCCCGCCGTCTTCGTGGCGGCGTCGTACATCGTCGCCCGCTTGATGTTCGACGTCAGCGCGTTGTACGCGTCGACGAACGCCTGGGCGGTCTTCACCGACCCCGCCTGGTCGGCGCCGACGGTGACGGTCGTCGAACCGACCTTGCCGAGGCTGAGCGAGACGCCGTTGATGGCGCCCTCGATGTTGTTGCCGGCGCTCGTGACGGCGAGGCCGTTGACGGTGGCGGCGGCGTCCTGGCCGGTCTGGGTGGTGGCGAAGCCGAAGCCCGCCGCCGCGGCGCCGCCGAGGCCGATCGTGCCGCCCGCGCCGCTCTCCTTCGAGATCAGCACGAGCTTGTCGTTGATGACGCTCGCCGACACCCCGATGTCGGTGGTGCCGTTGATGCGGTCCGCGAACTTCTGGAGCGTGTCGCCCGCCTCGATGGCGACGCTCGCCGTCTCCCCGCCCACCGTGATGTCGAGCGCCTGGCCGGCGGTGAGCGCCGGCGCGGCGGTCGAGGCCGTCGTGTGGGCCTGCGCGAGGGCGGTGACGACGACGTTGTAGGTGCCGGAGGCGGCCTGCGACCCGACGCTCGCGGTGGCGACGGTGGCGTCGCCCGACGAGGCCGTCTTGCCCTGCAGCGCGCCGGGGGCGTACATCGCCGCGGAGGCGTCGCGGAGCTTGCCGAGCAGGCCGTTGATCTCCTGGACGACGCCCTGCTTCTGCTTCAGCCGGGTCTTGTCGCTCTCGATGCGGTCGATCGGCATGCGCTCGAGCTTCATCAGCGCCTGGACGATCGACGCCGTGTCGATGCCGCTGCCGAGGCCGCTGAAGCTGATCGATGCCGCGTTCGTGCTCATGAGGTCAGGTCCACCCGCAGTCCGGGGCCGGTCAACGACGCGAGGACGTCGAGGATCTCCCGCGAGGGGAACTCGCGGAGCACCTCACCCGTCGCCCTCTCGTACATGGTCACGGTCACAACGCTCGTCGCCTCGTGGATCTCGAATCTGGCGTCCACATCGGCGGCCGTCACGGTGAACTTGAGCGTGCTGGGCGGCACCCAGTCCGCCGGTACGTCGACGGGGGCGCGCTCGGGTGGCCTGTCTGTGGCGGCCTCGGCCGGCGGGGGCGCATCGATGCGGCGAGGGGTGGTCGCATCGGCCGCGTCGGCGAGCCGCAGTGCGCTGACGTCCATGTCAACTCCGCGCTCGTTGTGCGTGCCGGGCCCGGGTTCGGGGGCCTGACCATGGCATCGGCGCGTCCGGAGCAGACCTTGAGGTGCCCCGGGAGGGCGCCCCGCCCCACCGGGCGGGACGCGGGCGGCGCCACGCCTAGCGGGTGGCGCCCGCCAGGAGCGTCATCGACTGGCGCAGCTCGCGCAGCACGCTCGAGTGGGGGTACACGATCAGCCCCTCGCGGATGACCGCGTCGGCGTCGTCGTAGCGTCCCGCGCCGGCGAGCAGGCCCGCCAGGTCGATGTGGCGCGACATGTTCTGCGGGTCGGCCTCGAGGGCGGCGCGCATGAACGCCTCGGCGTCCTCGTCGAGGCCCTTCGACTCGCAGATCCGCCCGAGCGCCGAGTAGGCCTCGGGGGTGCCGTCGCCCCCGCGGACCGCGGCGAGCAGCCGGTCGGCGGCGGGGTCGGGGAAGTCGTTGACGTAGAGCATGTACCCGAGCCGGCGGTCCACCTCGACGGGGCCGTCGGCGATGGCGTAGGCGAGCGGGACGAGGGCGTTGAAGGCCTCCAGCTCACCGAGCTCCAGCAGGGTGCCGGCCATCTCGAGCACGGCGCCGAGGGCGCCGGGGCGGTCGATGCCCTCGGGGAGGGCGGGGTCGGGCACGCCGGTGCGGACGGCGGCGAGCGCCGCCGCGTAGGCGGCGGCGTAGAGGCCGCCGGCCACGGGCCGCAGCTCGTCGATGGCGGCGCCGGCCTCGTCGGCGTCGCCCGCGACCAGGCCGATCAGGACCGTCTTCGCGAGGGCGAGGTGGCGGCTGGCGCTGCTCGGCGCGATGTCCGCGAGCTGCGCGCGGGCGCCCGGCAGGTCGCCGAGGCGGATGAGGGCGTCGGCCATCGCGAGGCGGATCGGGGCGTCCGCCGGCTCGAGCTCACGGGCCTCCGCGAGGACGGCGAGGGCGTGCTCCGGGTGCCCGTCCCTCAGCAGCACCTGGGCGACCGCGGTGAGCGAGTCGGCGCGGTTGGTGGTCCCGATGATCCGGGCCATGAACTCGCGCACCTCCAGCGGGTCGTCGGCGCGGAGGAGCAGCGTCGTGAGGCGCATCACGGGGGCGGCGTAGTGGCCGTTCGCGGTGCGGATGGCGTTGCGCTGGCAGCGGACGGCCTCGTGGGAGTCGCCCATCATCTCGTGCAGCACGCCGAGGGAGTGCCACGAGTAGAACGACCCCATCCCGGCCTGGGCGAGGTACCGGTCGCCGCCGTGGTCGCCGAGGTCGATCGCCCGGCGGAAGCTCTTGACGGCGGCGCGGTACTCGCGGCGGTTCGAGTGGATCTGGCCCTGCAGGTAGTGCAGGTCCGTGAAGTCGGGGTAGGCCTGCAGCGCGTCGCCGAGCACGTCGAGGGCCTCGTCCCAGCGCTCCAGGGAGTTCAGCGACGCGACGATGTTCCGCAGCAGCAGCGAGGCGTAGTACGCCTTCAGCGACGCCAGCTCCGTGAACGAGCGCCGGAAGTAGGTGAGCGCGGTCTCGAAGTCGCCGATCCGCTGGTACTCGACGCCGGCGTTGAAGAGCGTGAACGAGTCGGTGGGCTTGCGCGCCACCTCGTCCATCACGATCGCCATGTTGCGGTCGGTCTTCTCCTTCGCGCGGCTCGTCGGCTCGAGGTAGCCGTAGTGGTGGATCTCGATGCCGACGAAGCGGCTGCAGGCGCCGCCCGCGGGGTCGACGGTCCCCATGATCTGCTCGTGCAGCGCGCCGGAGTACCGGTAGGCGGGGCGGTTGCGGAACAGGCGGAACGCGGAGTTCACCACGCTCTCGATGCCCCGCTCCTCGCCGATGAAGTTCACCTCGCGCAGGCAGTAGCCCTCGATGGCCTCGTCGTGCAGGAGCTCCCGCAGACGCGCACCGTCGACGAGCTCCTCGTCGGCGTCGAGCACCAGGATCCAGTCGCCGGTGGCGGCGTCGATGGACGTGTTGCGGGGGGCGGCGAAGTCGCCGGCCCACTCCTCGTGCAGCACCCGGGCGCCGAACGACTCCGCGATCTCGACGGAGCGGTCGACGGAACCGGTGTCGACGATGACGATCTCGTCCACGACCCCGCGGACGCTGGTGAGGCACCGCGCGAGGTGCTCCTCCTCGTCGCGCATGATCATGCAGAGGGACAGCCGCTGCGGCGCACGCTCGATCGGCGTCTGCAGGCTGGCGATCTTGAGGCCCATGCCGGTCCTTCCTCGGGGTCGTCGCCCCCGCTATCGGCAGCGTCCCGGCGTTCTTGAGGACCGGTGGAGCGGCGCTCAGGGCAGCAGCAGCATCGAGTCGCCGAACTCGTGCCAGAGGTATCCGCCGGCGACGGCGGCGGCGTAGGCCTCCCCCACCAGCGCCGTCCCCGCGACGGCCTCGAGCAGCAGCAGGTGGCTCGCCTCGGGCTCGTGGAGGCCGGTGACGAGGCCGTCGACGACGCGGGCGGGCCGGTCGGGTCCGAGGACGAGGCCGGTCCACCCGCCGGTCGCCGTCACCCGCCCGGAGGGGTCGGCGGCGCTCTCGATCGCCCGCACGGCGGTCGTGCCGACGGCGACGACGCGCCCGCCGGCGTCCCGGGTCGCGCCGACGAGGCGGGCGGTCGCGGGCGGCACCCGGAAGCGCTCGGGGATCGGCGGCTCGTGCAGCTCGGGGCTCGACACGCCGGCGTGGAGGACGACGGGCGCCACCACGACACCGGCGGCCATGAGGCGCACCAGCAGGCGGTCGGTGAACGGGCGGCCGGCGCTCGGCATCTCGGCGCTGCCCGCCTCGGTGGCGTAGACGGTCTGGTGGTCGGAGAGGGCGGTCGCCCCCGTGAGGTGGGCGTAGCCGATGGGCCGGCCGTGGCGGGCGAGGTACCGGGCGGGGGGCGTCGCCGGCGCGACGTCCGCCGTCCACAGGCGCCCCGGGCCGGCGGCGGGGTCGGGGTAGGGGTCGCGCAGGGTGAGGGTCCGGCCGCCGGGGAGGTCGAGCACCTCGCCGGGACCGAGGGTCGTGTCCGGCCCGTGGCCGTCGACCCGCCGCGGCTCCACCACCCAGCGGCCGTCGTCGAGGCCGGTGGAGACGTGCAGCGGCAGCCGGGACCCGTCGCGGCGGCGGGCGTCGAGCGCCGCGGGGAGGGTCGCCGAGGTGTTGACGACGACGATGTCGCCGGGGTCGAGCATGTCCGGGAGGTCGTGGAAGCGCAGGTGCCGGACCACGCCGGGGCGCGCGACGAGCAGACGCACCCCGTCGCGGGTGAGGCCGCGGCGCTCGGGGGGCTCGTGGGCCTCGCCCCCGGGCGGCAGCGCGAACCGGGTCGCCGGCGCCGGCGCGGCCGTCGGCGCGCTCACGTGGCGACCGCCGTGCGCAGGTCGGCCGCCCGGTACCGGCCGCTCGGCAGGTCACCGTCGATGAGGCGCAGCAGGGCGGGCACGACGCCCTCGGGCCCCGGCCATCCGCTCATGTCCTCGCCGGGGTAGGCGGCCCTCAGCATCGCGGTCGCCATCTCCCCCGGGTCCACGGCGTACACGCGGACGGCCGGGTTCTCGGCGGCGAGCGTCGCGCTGACGTGGTCGAGGGCGGCCTTCGTGGCGCCGTACCCGCCCCACCCCTCGTAGGCCTCGACCGCGGCGTCGGAGGAGATGTTGACGATCGCCCCCCGTCGCCGGGCCAGGTGGGGCAGCGCGATCTGCGCGAGGGCGACGGGCGCGACGACGTTGACGGCGAACATCGCCTCCAGGTCGGCGGCGGGGTGGTCGGCGAGCGGGGTGTGGGCGCTCGCGCCGAGCATGCCGGCGTTGTTGACGAGCAGGTCGAGGCGGCCGAGGTCCCAGACCACCCCCATCAGCCGCTCGCGGTGGGCGGGGTCGGCGACGTCGCCGGGGATGGCGACGACCCGGTCGGCCGCCATGAACGCGGCGGCCCCGGCGAGGGCCGAGGGGTCGCGGGCGTCGATGACGACGTGCCAGCCCCGGGCGGCGAGGCGGGCGGCGAGCGCGCGCCCGAGGCCGCGGGAGGCCCCGGTGACGAGCGCGACGGGGGCTCCGGCCCCCTGCGGGATCCGTGTCGTTCCGTGTGGAGTGGTCATGGCGGGCAGGGTAGGACTTCAATCTTGGTTGAAGTCAAGCCCGGTGCGCCGGCCCCCCGGTCGGTCGCGCCCTCCCCCCAGACGGCTCAGGCGGGGAGGGCCACCCGGTCGCGCGCGGGGTCGAACGCCCGGGCGGGGAGGATCCCGCGGGGGTCGCGGTCGAGGGGGAGGTCCCACTTGAGGGCGTACCGCATGCCGTTGGTGCGCAGCAGCTCCTCGTAGTCCTCGTCGAGCAGGTCGAAGGTCTTGTGCCCGAAGTGGTGGACGTAGCTGTCGTCCGCGATCCAGAGGCGGAAGCCGGCGAGGCGGGCGCGCATCGAGTAGTCGTCGTCCTCCAGGTTGCCGACCTCGAAGCACGGGTCGAAGCCGCCGATCCGGTCGAGGACGTCGGCGGTGATCGCCATGCAGAGGCCGCTGAGGCGGGTCGCCTCGCGGCCGCGGCCGCGGTGGGCGCGGGCGCGTTCCGCGGCGAAGCGATCGAGGTCGCCGGACGGCGCCTCGGTGTACGGCGGGTGCGGGATGATCTGGTCGTCGGAGACCCAGTTCGACCGGGGCCCGGCGATGCCGACGTGGCGTCCGCGCGCGAGCGCGCCGGTGAGGCCGCGGAGCCAACCGGGTGTCGCGAGGGCGTCGTTGTTCAGCACCACCGCGACGTCGCCGCGCATCCGGCCGAGGCCGAGGTTCACGCCGCCGGCGAAGCCGAGGTTGACGGGCGAGTGGACGATGCGGACGCCGCGCTCCTCGCACCACTGCGCGGTGCCGTCGGTCCCGCCGTTGTCGACGACCACCACCTCGTGCGGCTCGGGCGTGTGGCGGGCGATGCTGTCGAGGCAGAGGGCGGTGTAGAGCAGGTTGCCGTGGCAGGGGATGACGATGCTCGCGAGCGCGGTCACGCGGACACCGCCACGCGCGGGTCGCGGCGGCCGGCGAGCGCGCGCAGGCGCCGGGCGGCGATCGCGGCGGCGGCGTCCCAGGTGTGGCCGGCGCGGATGTGCGCGCTCGCGCGGCGTCCCGTCTCCCGCGCCGCCTCGCGCTGTTCGTAGGCGTCGCGCATGCGCCGGGCGAGGTCGAGCACCAGCACCTCGATCACGCTGACGGGTCCCGTCAACGTGAGGTCGCCGACGACGTCGCGGTCGAGCACGAGTGGGTGGGACGCGACGAGCAGCGCGGTGTCCGCGTCGCAGAAGTCGGCGGTGGAGCCCCCCTCGGGCACGATGACGGGGAGCCCGCAGGCCATCCCCTCGGCCACGGTGAGGCCGTACCCCTCGCCGCGGTAGGGGTGCACGAGGCAGTCGGCCGAGGCGTAGAGGCGGGGGAGCTCGTCGTCGGTGAGGCGCTCGCGCATGAAGTGGACGCGCGGGCCCGTGGGGTCGGCCGCCATCGCCCGGACCCGCTCCTCGGCCTCCTGCGGCTGGTACGGACCGCCGCGGCCGAAGTCCTTGACGATGAGCGTCACGTCGTCGTCGCGCGTGAACGCGGCGCGGTACGCGTCGAGCAGGAGGTCGGCGCCCTTGCGCCACAGCAGCCCGCCGACGAAGAGGAACCGGTAGCCGTCACCCGCGCCGGGCAGCGGCAGCGGGGCGAGACCCGGCCGGTACCGCAGGGGGTCGATGCCGTGGGGGACGACGTGGACGATCTCCGGGTCGAGCCCCGACGCGAGGTAGCCGTCCCGCACGTGCCGCGAGCAGGCCCACACCTCGTCGACGCCTCCGTCCTCGATCGCGCGCCGCCAGTCGCGGGGGATCGGGCCGAACTCCCAGGGGAGCGCCACCACCAGGCGCCCCGCGGGCGGGCGGGCGAAGCTCGGGGGGTAGCCGTGGCGGATCGTGACCTCGGGCATGTCGGCGAACAGGCGTCGCGCGGCGCGGCGGGCCTCCCCCGTCGGCATCGCCCCCTCCCGGCCGGGGTCTGCCGGTTCGACCTCGACGAGGCTGAGGTCGACGTCGCCGGCGCGCACGAGCGCCGCCGCGAGGCTGCGGTTCGCGAGCGCCAGGGAGTGGGCCCGGGTGACGGCGCCGTAGAGCGCCACCCGCGGACCGGACCGGTCGCCGCTCCGGCGGGGGCGGGGGGTCACCGTCGCGAGGCGCTCCCGGACGTGCCGCGCGACCACGGGGGCGTCGTGGACGGCGGCGACGCGGGCGCGCGCCGCGGCGCCCATCGCGGCCGTCGCATCGCGTCGCGCATGGGCGTCGCGGAGGGCGGCCACGAGGGCGTCGCGGTCGGGGCGGCCGGCCGCGTCCTGGGGGAGCTCCCAGCCGATCGCGGCGTCGATCCGGGTGCCGCACGCGCCGGCGCGGCCGATGACGGGGCGCCCGTGGGCCATCCCCTCCAGCAGGTCGCGGCCGCGGCCGAGGCCGGCGCCGGGTGCGCAGACGACGTGGGCGGCGGAGTAGAGGGCCCCCATGCGGGCGACGGGGACGGGTTCGTCGAGGATGACGACGTCGGGCATCGCCGCGGGGTCGTGCCCGGCGGCGGTGACGGCCTCGAGCGCCCGCGCCCCGAAGTCGGCCTCGACCCCGTCGCTCGCGTACGCGTGGAGCACGAGGGTGACGTCGTCGCCGGGTCCGAAGGCGCGGCACCAGGCGTCGAGCAGCAGGTCCCAGCCGGAGCGCGACGTCCAGTCGACGATCGCGAGCACCACCGTGCCGTGCATGTCGGGGTGGGCGAGCGGAGCCGGGACGGCGGCGGGGACCTCGACGGGCTCGGGGATCACGGCGACGCGGTCGCCGGGGAGGCCCGCGGACACGAGGGCGTCGCGCTGGGCGGCGGTCGGCACCCACACGTCGTCCATCTGGTCGAGGCGCATCAGCCAGTCCTCGCGGGGGGTCGCGCCGGGGAGGGCGGTGAGGGCGACCCGCAGCCGGCCGCGGACGTAGGGGTCGAGGATGCGTCCCGGCACGTGCTGCACCGTCACATCGACGTCGTCGAGGGGACGGCGGGCCATCTCGGCGAGCACCGCCTCGTCGACCGGGGCGAGCACCGACCCCCGCTGCCAGAGCAAGGGCTCCAGGGCGACGGTCGCCCCGATCGCGCGGAGCCCGGCGAGGTGGCCGCGTGTGCCGGCCGCCCAGGGGGAGCGGTCGAGCACGGGGCCGCGCCAGGCGATCCTCACGCCGGCACCGCCGCGGCGGCGGTGAGGCGGGCGAGGGCGGTGGCGGCGACACGCAGGTGTCCGTGGTCCGCGGCGCGTGTCGCCGCGGCGTCGCCGCGCGCGGCGCGCCCGGCGGGGTCGCGGTGGGCGTCGATGAGGGCGGCGGCGAGGGAGTCGCGGTCGGGTTCGGCCCAGCGGTGCCCCGCGTAGACGGGCACCTCGTGGACGGCGGCGGCGGGGACGTCGACGAGGCGGTGGGCGACGGGCCAGCCGACGGTGGCGTCGACGAACTCCGCCGGGCCGGACCAGGCGGTCGCGATCGCGGGGCGCCCCATCGCCATCGCCTCCATGATCGGCCTCCCCCACCCCTCACCACGGGTCGGCGCGACGTAGACGTCGCACGCGCGGTAGAGGCCGGCCATCGCCTCCGGCGCGAGGAGGTCGTCGACGATCACGACGTCGGGGATGCGCGCCGGGTCGAACCCGAGGGCGACGATGCGCGCGCCGATCGCCCCGTGGATCGCGGCGGCGTCCATCCCGGCGGTGGTCGACCAGACCTTCAGCACCAGGGTGACGTCGTCGTCGGCGCGGAACGCGTCGCACCAGGCGGCGAGGAGGACGTCCCAGCCCTTGCGCAGCGAGAAGTCGAAGGCGGCGAGGAAGACGGTGCCGTGCGCGCCGGGGAGCGCGATCGGCGGGGCGTCGCGGTGGAGGCGGTCGAGCTCGAACGGCTCGGGGACGACGTGGAGCAGCCCGGGGTCGACGCCGGCGGCGGCGAAGGCCTCCCGGTTGTGCTCCGTGGGCACCCAGACCTCGTCGGCCCGGTTGCACGGCTCCACCCACGCGGCGGGGATGCGATCGGTCTCGAACATCGTGCGCAGCACCCGCAGCGGCGCAGGGGTCGCGAGGTCCGCGAACGGCGGGAACGTGTGCTCGACCCGGGCGTCGATGCGCGGGAGGGGTGCGCCGATGAGGCCGCCGAGCACCTGCCGGTCCTCGGGTGACAGCGCCACGCGGTTGCTCCACGCCTGCGGCTCGATCCGCACCGTCGCGCCGAGCTCGCTGAGCCCGCGCACGAACGCGCGCCCGCCGGCCGCGTACCCGGAGGGGTCGGTGAGGGGCCCGCGCCACAGCACGCCGGGGGTCGTCGCCATGGCCCCCCATCGGCGCGGGGACGGCGGTCTTGAGGCCCTGCGCTACCCGGTCAGGGCGTCACGCGCGTCATGGTGCGGTCGGACCGGCTCAGCACCCAGACGCCACGGCCGGAGGGGACGACGTCGACGGGGTCGTCCCCCACCGCCACCCGTGACGTCCCGCCGGCGCCCGAGGCGCGCCGGCTCACGACCACGCCGCGAGGGCGGCCTTGCCGGGCGACGGCCGCCCACCAGACGCGTCCGCCGCTGCGGGCGACGTCCCTCGGGTACAGCGCCCGCGGGCGGGTGCACATCTCCAGGGACCGACCGGGGCCCTCGGACGGGAGGATCGTGACGGTGCACGAGTAGCGGCGGGTGGCGTGGAGGGTCCCCGACCGGGCGGACAGCTGCCACGCCCCACCGGGGATCAGGGCCGGGACGGGGCCGTCGACGCGCTCGAGGTCCCTGGTCGGCGAGGTGCGGGCGGCCCACAGGCCCCGGCGCCCGACGGCGATCTCCACGGTCGAGTCCGTCGAGGTCGGCAACCTGCCGATCACTCGTGCATCGGCAGGGTCGACCCGGCTCACGGTCCCGGGCAGCACCTCCTGGCCGGGGAGTGCCATCGGACGCGGCGCGCCCGTGATCCAGAGCCCCGCCGGCCCGGCGGCGACGTACGCGGCGCCGAGGGGGGCGCGGGCCGTGACGGTCGCGGTGCGGGGGTCGACGCGGACGAGGTCGCCGGTCACGGGGTCCGGCGTCCAGAGGGCGCCTCCCGCGGCCGCGATCGAGGGACGCACGACCATCGGGACGAGGACGGGGAGGTCCCGCGGGACCCCGGTCGCGACCACGACCTCGCGGCCGGTCGGGCGTCCCGTCACGCGGTCCGTCTCGATGAGGACGCGGGTGGCGCCGCGGTCGGCGAGCACCCAGAGGTCGCCGTCCGCGACGACGCCGGCGCGTGGCTCCGCGTCGAGGCGGGCCGTGGTGACCGCCCCCTGCGCCGGCGCCGCCGCGAGCAGTGCGAGGAGCGCGACGGAGGAGGCGGCGACCGGGATCCCCATGAGGGGACCTCGCATCAGGGTGTGGTCGGTGCGGTCGGCGGTGTCCGCGGATCCAGCAACGTCAGGCGATCACGGAGCGGGCCGCGCCAACCACCCCCGGCGGACACCGCCACCATGCCGTTCCGCAGCTCGGCGGCGCCGCGGACCGCGAGCCGGGTGCGCTTCTCCCAGACGGTCGTGCCGTCGGACAGGCGGGCGGCGCGCATCCCGCGCCGGGCCGCCGCGCCGATCGAGACGTACACCCGTCCGCTGCGCCCCACCGACAGCAGACGCGACCGGTCCTCGGGCGCGGTCCGCCAGAGCTGGACGCCGGTGCTGCCCACGAACGCCGCCACCGAGGCCGACGTCGGACCGGCCGAGCCGACGTAGAGGCGGTCCCGGAGGAGGTCGACCGCCACCGCCGACGGCTCCGTCCCCTCGTTCGCCGGCAACGCCCGCCACCACGACTCCGTGCCGTCCGGCCCCACCCCCGCCACGCCGCCGTCCCGGTACGCCACCAACCCGCTGCGGAGGCCCGCGAGAGGCTGATACCACCCCGTCCGCTGCCAGAGGAGCCTGCGGGACGCGGGATCCAGAGCGAACAGCCGCCCGGTCTCCAGGGTGCCGACCGGCTCGTAGGCGAAGAACGCGGTGTAGGCGATTCCCGCGCCGTCGCGGACGACGATGGGCGGTGCCTCCGCACTGAAGGAGACCTCGAGCGCCGGATCGCTGACCTCCCAGAGGCCCCTCCCCGCCGCGTCGCGTGCCACGAAGACCGGCGCCGGGAGCGGCCCGGGCGGCAGGACCGGGGAGGCCCTTCCGGTCACCGAGATGCAGGTGCCGTCGGCGTCGATGACCACACCGGTGCAGGAACGGACCTCGCGGCCGCGGGGGTCGACGGCCCAGCTCGTGTCGCCCGTGACCCCGAGCGGCCCGTAGGTGCCGTCCGGGTTCAGCACCACCGCCTGCAGCCCGTAGTCGCAGTTCCCGCACGCAGGGTCCGGGTGCCGGTGGGCCCAGAGCCGCCGACCGTCCCGGCGGAAGGCGGTGGCGGCGTTCGGATAGTGCTCGCCGCGGCCGAACAGCCCGCCCGAGACGACCACCACACCGCCACCCGGCCCCTGGTGGACGGTGCCGGCGGGGACCGTCTTCGGCCAGCCGGCCACCGTCGGGGGAGTCGTGGAGGCGAGGCCCGGGGCCGCGGTGGCCAGGACCGCCAGCGTGGCGAGTGCGGAGATCCGAGTGCGTGTCATGGGGCGAGCCTATGACCGCCGGAGGATCACGAACGTGATGGGAGCGGAAGAGTCGGTGAGGAGTCTGTGACGATCCCCGGGGATCCCGTGGCGCGGCCTCGCATCAGGGTGTGGTCGGTGCGGTCTGCGGTGTCCGCGGATCCAACAACGTCAGGCGATCACGGAGCGGCCCGCGCCAACCGCCCCCGGCGGACACCGCCACCATGCCGTTCCGCAGCTCGACGGCGCCGCGGACGGCGAGCCGGGTGCGCTTCTCCCAGACGGTCGTGCCGTCGGACAGGCGGGCGGCGCGCATGCCGCGCCGGCCGGCCGCGCCGATCGAGACGTACACCCGTCCGCTGCGCCCCACCGACAGCAGGCGCGACCGGTCCTCGGGAGCGGTCCGCCAGAGCTGGACACCGGTGCTGCCCACGAACGCCGCCACCGAGGCCGACGTCGGACCGGCCGACCCGACGTAGAGGCGGTCCCGAAGGAGGTCGACCGCCACCGCCGACGGCTCCGTCCCCTCGTTCGCCGGCAACGCCCGCCACCACGACTCCGTGCCGTCCGGCCCCACCCCCGCGACGCCGCCGTCCCGGTACGCCACCAGGCCGCTGCGGAGGCCCGCGAGAGGCTGATACCACCCGGTCCGCTGCCAGAGGAGCGTGCGGGACGCGGGGTCCAGAGCGAACAGCCGCCCGGCCGACCTGGCATCCACCGGCTCGGCGACGGAGGACGCCGAGTAGACGATCCCCGCCCCGTCGCGGACCACGACGGGCGGGGCGTCCGAGCCGAAGTAGACCTCGAGCGCCGGATCGCGGACGCTCCAGAGGACCGTCCCCGCCGCGTCGCGTGCCATGAAGACCGGCGTCAGGTGCGGCCCGGGCGGCAGGACCAGGGAGGCCCTTCCGGTCACCGAGATGCAGGTGCCGTCGGCGTCGATGACCACACCGGTGCAGGAACGGACCTCGCGGCCGCGGGGGTCGACGGCCCAGCTCGTGTCGCCCGTGACCCCGAGCGGCCCGTAGGTGCCGTCCGGGTTCAGCACCACCGCCTGCAGCCCGTAGTCGCAGTTCCCGCACGCAGGGTCCGGGTGCCGGTGGGCCCAGAGCCGCCGACCGTCCCGGCGGAAGGCGGTGGCGGCGTTCGGATAGTGCTCGCCGCGGCCGAACAGCCCGCCCGAGACGACCACCACACCGCCACCCGGCCCCTGGTGGACGGTGCCGGCGGGGACCGTCTTCGGCCAGCCGGCCGCCGTTGGCGGCGACGGTGGGGCGGCGGCGGCCGCGACGGATGCGGCGAGCAGCGCGGTGACCACGGCGGCGAGGATCGTCCCCATGCGCGCACGCTACGACCGACAGGGGATTCGTTCCGTCAGGGATCCGTGAGGAAACCGGTCGTTCCCTGAGAACGCTGTGAGAACGACGCGGGGCCCGCCGTGATGGCGGGCCCCGGTCGAACGCGTGCTCAGCCCTGGACTAGCGGAGGAGCGAGAGGACGCTCTGCGGGGCCTGGTTGGCCTGCGCGAGCATCGCCGTGCCCGACTGCTGGAGGATCTGGTTCTTGGTGAACTTGATCATCTCCTGCGCCATGTCGGCGTCACGGATGCGGGACTCGGCGGCCTGGAGGTTCTCCGAGGTCATGCCGAGGCGGTTGATGGTGTGCTCCAGGCGGTTCTGGATGGCGCCCAGGTTCGCCCGGCTGGTGGTGACGGTGCTGATCGCGGCGTCCAGCGAGGCGATGGCCGCGCTGGCCGACGCCGCCGAGGAGACGGCGATGCCGGAGATGCCGAGGTCGGAGGCCGAGACGGTGCCGATGGTGAAGGCGATGCTCTGCGACGCGTTGGCGCCGACCTGCAGGGTGACGGCCGACGCGGCGGTCGCGACGGACCCGGCCAGGATCTTCAGGCCGTTGAACTCCGTGTCCGTGCCGGTCTTGCCGATCTCGGTCAGGACCTGCTGGACCTCGGTGTCGAGGTTCTTGCGCTGGGCGTCGGTCAGCGTGCCGTTGGAGGCCTGGACCGCCAGGTCACGGACGCGCTGCAGCATGTCACCGACGTTGCCCAGGGCACCGTCCGCGACCTGCACCATCGAGACGCCGTCCTGCGCGTTGCGGGAGGCGACGTTCATGCCGCGGATCTGGGAGCGCATGCCCTCAGAGACGGCGAGGCCGGCGGCGTCATCGGCCGCGCGGTTGATGCGGAGACCGCTCGACAGCCGCTCCATGGACTTCGAGAGCTGCGTGCCGGTGTTGCTGAGGACGCGGTGCGCGTTCTGCGCCTCGACGTTGTTGTAGACGCTCAGACCCATGATTCCTCCTTGAATCCAGGTCGATCAGGACACTGCCGTCGTCCGACCCGCATCCGTGCGGGGTGTTCGGCGCGACGCCGCGAGGACCATCCGGGTCAACGCGTTCAGAGGGGTTATCGGCGGGGCCCGGCGGAGCTTGAGCCCCGGATGGACGATTCACCCACACCGGCCCGGGAGGCCGGTCGTTCAGCGGGTCTCGTCGCCCTCGCCCATCATCCCGAGCGCCTGATCGAGGGCGTCCTTGCTCGATTCGGCGGCCTCGAGGTTCTGCGCCTGGATCTCCAGGAACACCTCTTTGCGGAACACCGGGACGTCACGCGGCGCCTGGATGCCGAGCCGCACCTTCTCCCCCAGCACGGAGAGGACGGACACCTCGATCTCGTCGCCGATCATGATGCTCTGGTTCGCCTTGCGGGTGAGCACCAGCATTGGGGGAGGCCTCCTTGCGCGATGAATGCGGTTCCGATCGGGGGCACGCCCCGCGTGGGCGCTAGTATGTCCGGTCGGTTCGGAACGTGCCACAAACGGCCGGGGAGTTTGGATGCTGTACGGAAGGCGCCTGGATCAGTCGCTCCAGCACGTGGACGGGTCGCGTTACGCGCTCGTGCACGCGGTGGCGAAGCGGGCACGCCAGATCACGCTCTGGCTGACCGCCGACCCGGCGGAGCTGCGCGCCGAGGCGGCGCCGCCGCCCGCGCCGGGCGAGCTCACGTCCCGTGACCCGGTCGCGCTGGCCGAGGCCGAGATCCTCGACGGCGAGGTCAAGGTCCGCTGGGACCCGGACGGGCTCGACGAGGCCGCGCTGCTCGAGCTCGACGAGATCGAGACGGACCCGCTGCTGATCGAGGGCCTCGGCGACGACGACGAGGTCGGGATCGACGGCGAGGACGACGGCGTCGCGCTGACGCCGGCGCTCGCGCAGGTGCTCGAGGGCGACGCCGTCGAGGCGGACGACACCGAGGACGACGCCGACCCGGTCGAGGCCGTGGAGACCATCCGCACCGTCTCGGGCGTCGACGCCCCCGACGAGGTCGAGGAGATCTCGCTGGAGGACGTCGAGGAGCCCGACGACGACGATGACGAGGCCGAGACCGACCTCTAAAGCCGGCCGGTCGTGGGTGTGGCCGTCCCTCGCGCGGGGGCGGCCGGCGGGATAGCGTTGGGGGCGCCGGCCACCGTCGGCGGCGCTCCCGGACGCCGTTCACCCGCACCCGCCCACCGGGAGACGTCGATGACCCATCCGCCCGCGTACGACCCCCTCGACACCGTCCGCTGGATGCTCGAGGAGGCCCGCGCCGAGCTGACGTCCGCGACCTACGTCACGGACGACGGCAGGACACGCAAGAAGACGAAGGCGCAGCGCAACGACGACCGGGTCCGCTTCGACACCCTCTGCGCCGTCCTGTGGAACGTCACGGGACGCCCCGAGCCGCTCGAGGCGATCGCCGAGAGGGAGCTGCAGGCGGCCTGACGCCGGAGGGGCCCGGCGGGGGCGCTAGGCCCCCGCCAGGGTCCCCTTCGCCGGGTCCCCCGCGGGGTGCGGGCTGGTGACGAGGATCGTCATCGGCGCCGCCCACAGGTCGTGGCTCGACTCGCGGAACGCCCGGAGGTGCTCGGTGGCGAGGTGCTCGTCGAGGGCCTCCCGCGACGCCCACCGCTCGACCAGCACGATCTGGTCGGCGTCGGCGGCGGAGCGGTGCAACGCGTAGCTGATGCAGCCCGCCTCCGCGTGCGTCGGCACCGCCACCTCGCCGAAGGCGGCGAGCGCCGCGTCGCCCTGCCCCGGCTTGGCCTGGGCCACCACCAACACCACGACCTCCGACATCCCCGTCCCCTCCTCCTTCGATCACCGGCCGGTCGCGAACGCTACCGTCGTCACAGCAGCCGGGCCAGCCGGGCATCCATGCAACGCGGCGGATGGGCGTCGCCGAGTCGCCGCGGGTCATCGCGACCGTTTCGGACCCGCCCGGCGACGCCACCGGCGGGCGCCGCGTCCGGCCACCGGCGACCCGGGCATCTCATCGCCCCGGGGTCGCCCCCGCCCCCGCTCCGTCCCAGAATGGGAGCCACCAGAGGAACGGGTTTCCCGCCGTCGCCACGGGCGCCGGCCACGCACACGGAGGTGCGACATGAGGCTCCCATTCGGCTCACGTGACGACGCGGGCTCGACGCCCTGGCGGAGAAGCTGACGAGTCTCGACCGGGTCTGCCTGACGGATCTCGAGTCGGGCCTGACGGCGATGGCCGCCGGCGACTACACGGTGGCGGTGGAGCCGCACACCACGCCGATCGAAGCGGAGGCCCACGACCCGCGCGTCGCCGCCCTCGTCGAGGTCTTCAACACGATGCTGGGGCGGGCGCAGCGGGCGATCGAGGGGTACGACGCGATCCGCCGCGACCTGCGCGACGCCCTCGGCGACCAGTCGAGCCTCGGCGCCCTCACCGACCGTCTCCGGAGCCTCGACGAGAACTGCCTCACCCGGCTCCGAGCCGGCCTGTCGGACCTCGCCGCGGGTGAGCTGACGACCGAGGTGGTCCCCGTGACGACGCCGATCACGAGCGCCGACGGCCTCCCCATCGGGTCCCTCGCGACGCGGTTCAACGGGATGCTCGACAAGGCCCAGGCCTCCATCGAGGGGTACGACGCGACGCGGCGGCAGATGCGCGACGGGGTCGGTGACCGCTCGTGCCTCGCCCCTGACGGAGCGGCTCCAGAGCCTCGACGGGAACTGCCTGACCAACCTCCGCGCCGGCCTCGGCGCCGTCGCCGGGGGCGACCTCACCCACGCCGTGACCCCCGTGACCACGCCGCTCGCGGCATCCGGCGGGGGCTACCACGGCGCCCTCGGCGAGATCTTCAACGGCATGCTGGAGAAGGCGCAGGCCTCCATCGAGGGCTACGAGATGATGCGCGTCACCACGGCGGAGATGATCGGCGAGATGTCGGAGACGTCGGCGACGCTGTCGGCCTCCGCCGGCCAGATGGCGACGGCGGCGGAGGAGAGCGGCCGGGCCGTCGGCGAGATCGCCGGCACCATCGAGAGCGTCGCCCGGGGCTCGTCGGACCAGGCGGGCTCGGCGCAGGCGGTGAGCAGCGCCGCCGAGGTCGCGGCCGAGGTGGTCGAGGCGCTCGGCCGCAAGAGCCAGGCGGTGGGCGACATCGTCGCGACGATCGGCGGGATCGCGTCGCAGACGAACCTGCTTGCGCTGAACGCCGCGATCGAGGCGGCGCGGGCCGGCGAGCAGGGCCGCGGCTTCGCGGTCGTCGCGGAGGAGGTCCGCAAGCTGGCGGAGGGTTCGCAGGAGTCCGCGAGCTCGATCAGCGAGATCATCGAGGACATCCAGGCGCAGACCGCCCGCGCCGTCGAGGCGATGGCCGCGGTCCAGCAGGACGTCTCGGCCGTCGCGTCGGTCGCGGAGGAGAACGCCGCGGCGGCGGAGCAGGTCTCGGCCTCGACCGAGGAGACGTCGGCGGCCACGGAGGAGGTCGCCGCCACCGCCGAGGAGATCGCCCGGGCCGCCGAGTCGCTCACGGCGATGGTCGCGCGCTTCACCGTCTGACCCCGGCGGCCGGATCGGCGGGACCCCGCGGCGCCACTCGTCGCGGGGTCCCTCGTGGTCGACGCGGCGGCGGGGCGGTCGGCGCGTCCACCGCTCGGTCGGCGCGACGCGGATGGGAGCCGCGTTCGAGCGACCGACGTCACGCCGGCCGGATCGACGGTGACGCCACATCGGCACACCCGTCGCCGAATCGTCACGTCCCCCGCTCGTCCCGCCCCGGCCAGGGCACCCCACCCGACCGCCTCCCGACGGTCCACTTGGACCCGACGCCACACGGTCCACTTGGACCCGACCCCACGGTCCACTTGGACCCGACGCCACGGTCCACTTGGACGCGACCCCACGGTCCACTTGGACCCGACGCCATGGTCCACTTGGACCCGACGCCATGGTCCACTTGGACCCGACGCCATGGTCCACTTGGACCCGACGCCATGGTCCACTTGGACCCGACGCCATGGTCCACTTGGACCCGACGCCATGGTCCACTTGGGACGATCATCCCCCGCGTGCGCTCCGGACGGATCCCCGGGATCACCGGTGCCGAGCGGGATCCGGGGCGAGGTCCAGATGGACCCACGCGCCTCGTCCGAATGGACCCCGACCGGGCGACGCCCCGACGGCACCGGCCCCGGAGCGGTCAGCGGACCCGTCGGGGACGGCTCCCGAGGGCGGCCTGGGCGGGGGCGAGGGGCCAGATGAGGGCCTCGCGGACGAGGGCGCCGCGGGGGCGGGGCCCGGGGGCGGGGGCGACGGAGGCGGGGATGCCGGTCCCCCGCAGCGCCCACCGCACCATCGCCCGGGCCCGGGGGGCGTGCCAGCCGGACGTCACGATCACCACCTCGCAGGCGTCCTCGCGGCGGGCGAGCAGCGCGACGTGGGCGGCGTTGTGCGCCGTGTGGGTCGCCCCATCGTCGAGGAGGAGCCGCGCCGCCGCCCCCTGCCAGGCCCGGCGCATCAGCTCGGCCTCGCTCGGGGCGCCCGCCCGCGGCGCCCACCCCGACAGCACCACCACGTCGTCGCCGCGGGACAGCGACGCCGCGTGCACGACGCGGGCCTCGCACACCGGGTGGAGGTCCCCCCCACCCCCCGCCGAGTACCCGAGCACCGCCACGACCCGGGGGCCGTCGCTCACGACCGGCGGCTCATCCAGCGGAAGAACAACAGGGTCCCCGTGACGGTGACGACGAGCTTCACGGCCTTCCCGCCACGCAGGCGCGACAGGCCGCTCGCCCGCTCGCGCATCTCCACGGGCACCTCCTCCACCCGCAGCCCCGCGCGGTGCAGCCGCAGGAGCGCCTCGACCTCGGGGGCGCCGCTGCGGTACGGCACCCCGAGCACCGGCATCGCCCGGTCGTTCACGGCCGCCATGCCGCTGCCGGGGTCGCGGAACGGCCGGCCGAGGCGCACGTGCATCGCCCGCTGCAGGATCCCGATCCCGAACCGCCGGGCCCTGCTCGGCACGTACCGGCCCGCCTCGTACCCGTCCGCGACCGCGAACCGCGACCCGATCGCCACGTCGCACGCGTCGTCGCGCACCAGCCGCAACAGACGGGCGAGCTCCGCGGCGGGGTGCTGACCGTCCGCGTCGACCCGCCCGCAGAACCGGTACCCCCGCTCGTGGGCCTCCCGGTAACCGGCGGCGATCCCCTCCCGCAGCCCCCGGTTCTCGCCGAACGACACGACGATCGCACCCGCCGCGGCCGCCACCTCCGCGGTCCCGTCCGTCGAGCCGTCGTCGATCACGAGCACATCGACGTCCGGCAGCTCCGCCCGCAGCTCGTCGAGGACGGCGGGCAGGTTGGCCTCCTCGTTCCAGGCCGGGATCACCACGACGGTGTCGGTCACGCGCCGAGTCTGACACCTCCCCCCGCGCGGGCGCGACCCCGCCGGCGGGTCACAGCTCCGCCGGCAGGCCGAACGCCGGGAAGACGTCCGGGGCGAAGGTGTTGATCTCGGCGACCATGCCGCCCTCCACGCGGAGCACGTCGAGGGCCATCGGCCGGAACCGCGTGTCGCCGTGACGCCGCGAGTAGCACGCGACGGCGGGCTGCATGTTCGCCCACACCGCCATGCACCGCAGCTCGCCGATCTGCTCCGTGCCGAACCCGCCCTCCCGCCAGCACTCCACGATCGCCTCGCGCCCGTCGACCACCTCGGGCATCGAGAAGCGGGCGTCGTCGGTCATCATCGTCGCCAGGGTGCCGATGTCGTTCCGCTCGGTCGCCTCCATGAAGCGCCGCAGCATCTCCCTCTCCTCGGCGCTCGGCTCGACCGTCGGGGGACGGTCCGGCGCGTACTCCGGCAGGCGCTCCTGCAACGTCGCCCGCGCCCGCTGGAGCGAGCTGTTGACGGCGGCGACGCTCGCCTCCAGCGGCTCCGCCGCCTCCTTCGCCGACCAGCCGAGCACGTCGCGCAGGATCAGCACGGCCCGCTGGGCGGGCGGCAGGTACTGGATCGCGATGAGGAAGGCGAGCTCGATCGTCTCCTTCGTGACCACGACGGCCTCGGGCTCGTCCTCCGGTGGCGCGGCGGCCGCGAGCAGCCGGTCGGGGCACGGCTGCAGCCACGGCACCTCGGCCGGTGAGGCGGCGCCCTCCCCCTCCGGCATCCGCCGCTTCCGAGACGCGACCGCGTCGAGCGAGGCGTTCGTGGCGATGCCGTAGAGCCACGCCCGGAACGTCGCCCGCCCCGCGTAGGTCTCGCGGCGGCGCCACGCGCGCAGGAACGTCTCCTGGACCGCGTCCTCGGCGTCCTCCAGCGAGCCGAGCATGCGGTAGCAGTGCACCTGCAGCTCGCCGCGGTGGCGCTCCACCAGGCGGCCGAACGCCGCCTCGTCCCCACCGACCGCGGCCGCCACCGTCCCGTCGTCCACCGTCCGCGACGTGCTCATCGCGCGCCTCCCCGTCCGCGCCGCGGGTCCGTCCCGCGGCTTGCACGACTATGACGACGGGGACCGCGGGAACTCATCGCGCCGGGCCCCGCGGCACCGGCGCCGAGGGGGATCAGGCGGGGACCGCCGACATCGTCCGGCACAGCCACGACGGCATGCCGAGCGAGGCGGCGCCGCCGCTCTCCAGCCAGTCGAGCAGCCGCGGCGCGTCCGGGCCGGGGACCGCCGGGAACGCGGACCGCAGGCCCGGCTCCTCCGCCCACGCGCTCGCGCCGTAGACCGACAGCGCGCCGAGCTCCGACGGGTCGCCCGCCGGCGCGGCGAGCCACTCCAGGAACCGCGACTCCCCGGCGGGGGCGAACGGGTTCGGCGGGAGGGGCGCGCCCGCCGCCTCCGCCGCCATCAGCGCCCGCCGGTAGAGGCGGCGCATCCGCGGCTCCAGCCGCAGGCCGCCGGGCAGCTCGTCGAGCCCGTACGGGCTGCGGCGCAGGGTCGCGTGCCCGCGCTCCTCGAGGCGTGCGGCGTAGTCGTCGCAGATCTCCCGCAGCAGCGGGTGCTCGTCGAGGCGCACCCGGGGGTCGGGGCCCTGGTACTTGCTGAGCAGGTGCGGGCGCGCCGGGTCATAGCCGCTGAAGTGGAAGAAGACGAGGGGACGGCCGTCGACCGTCCAGCCGTCGTCGTCGCGGCCGAGGGTGCGCACCGGCAGGTTCCAGTAGGCGACGTTCACCTCCGGCAGCCGCATCACGTGGTGCCGGAAGTAGCAGGGGACCAGGTCGATCCACTTCTGGTCGACGAACAGGCCCTGCGGCGTCGCGTCGATGCAGTGGCGGGCGAGCCGGCCGGCCCACCAGTCCAGGAACGGCCCTCCGCCGGGGCCGACCGCCACGAAGCCGAGGTTGAAGACCCCGCACGCGAGGAACGCCGCCTCGTACGGGTGCTTGCCGTCGTCGGGCAGCGGCACGGTGTTGTGGGGCGTCAGCACGATGTCCTCGGCGCGCGCCATCCGCTCGATCTCGTCGAGGGGGCGGAACACGAGGATGTCGGGGTCGAGGTAGGCGACGGGCTCACCGGTCGCGTCGAGCAGGTGGCGCATCAGCGTCGGCTTCACCGCCGTCGCCAGCTCCACCACGCCGTAGATCGTCGCCATGCGGTCGAACTCGTCCTGGGTGAAGCCCGCGCCCGTCGGCCCGACCACGTGCACGCGGGGGTCGTCCGACTCGACGCGGTCGTCGCCCATGTCGATCACGAGGATCGTGAAATCCCCCTCGGGGCACGCCTCCACGAAGGAGTCGGCGAGCGCCGACGCCTGGGCCAGGTAGTTGCGGGCGACGATGGTGCAGGCGTTGATCACGCGACGGCCTCCAGCGGGGGGATGGCGGCGTGGCCGCCGAGCACGACGGATTCGGGGACCTCGACGGGCGTCACGGCGGCGCCGGCGCGCACCGCGGCGAGGGAGGTCAGGACGCACGTCTCGCGACCGGTGGCGCCCGCGATGCGGGGGGCGACG
Source organism: Miltoncostaea oceani (assembly GCF_018141545.1). Lineage (GTDB taxonomy): Bacteria > Actinomycetota > Thermoleophilia > Miltoncostaeales > Miltoncostaeaceae > Miltoncostaea > Miltoncostaea oceani. The sequence goes on from NZ_CP064356.1 coordinate 2,774,542, forward strand.
GCGCTGACCCCGGCGCGGGCGAGCGCGGCGCGGAGGGGCGCGAGCCAGCCGGGGGCCAGCACGACGTCGGAGGTGACGAGCAGCACGGCCTCCCCGTCGGCGCGCGCCACGCCCTCCGGCCACGCGGCGGCCGCCCCGCGGGGCACGGGGTTCGTGACGACGGCGATGTCGCCGGCGAGGGACGCCAGCAGGTCGGCGGTGCCGTCGCGCGACCCGTCGTCGACGACGACGGCGGTGACGTCCTCGACCTCGGAGCAGGTCGCCACGGCCGACGCGATGAGGCGCTCCAGCCCCGCCCGGTCGTCGTGGGCGTGGATGACGATCGCGAGACCCGCGGCCGGGTCGCGCGGGAAGGCGTCGGCCCCGCGGGCGACGGCGGCCTCCACGGGGATCGCCATGCCGGAGGCCTCGTGCAGGCGCAGCAGGAACGCGTCCTCGTGGGCCGTGTCAGCGGTCGCGGTGATCGGCGGGGCCGCCACCGGCGGGGCGGCGGCGACGTCCGCGGCGCGGGCGTACGCGGCGTCGCGGGCGGCGGTCCAGGCCCCCCGGTCGGCCATCGCGGCCACCGCCGCGGCGGCCGCGGCGCCCGCCCGCGCACGGCCGGCGGGGTCGGCGACGAGGCGAGCGATCGCCGCGGCGTACGACTCGGGGGTCGGGGCGCGCACGTGGGCGGCGCCGAGGGCCGGCTCGTCGATGTCGTAGGTGGCGGCCTGGGGGCGTGGCGGCTGGTGGCTGACGACGCACATCCCGGCGGCGGCGGCCTCGAGGGCGGCGGTCAGCGAGGAGCAGGGGTAGCCGTCGAGGAAGACGTCGCCGGCGGCGAGGACCCCGGACAGGTCGTGCACGGTGCCGAGGGCCCGCACCCGACCGCCCGACCGCTCCCGGGCGGCGGCCCAGTCGCCCGCGTCGTCGGGGCCGACGGCCAGCAGCACCGTCTCCGGCAGGGCCGCGACGATGGGCTCCACCAGGTCGAGGAGCCCGACGTCGTCGATGCGCTCCAGCTTGTAGGCGGACGCGACGACCAGCAGCGCGCAGGCCCCGGGGGGGACGCCGAGGGCCGCGCGGGCGGCGTCGCGGTCGGCGGCGACGACCGGCGGGTCGACGGGGACGGGCAGCACCGCCGTCCGCTCCGCCGGCACGCCGCGGCGGGCGACGGCCATCCGCGACGCGGCGGCACGCGGCGAGACGACGAGGTCGGGGACGTCGGCCCCGAGCCAGAAGCAGTGGTCGGCGTGGTTCACGTGCAGCACCGGGGGGCGTCCCGCGCGGTCGGCGAGGGCGATGGCGGCGGCGACCTCGAACGGGTGGACGTGCAGGACGACCAGGTCGCAGTCGTCGACGAGCGCGGCGAGGGCGCGTGCGCGGGCGAGGGCGTCGTGGCCCTCGACGTGGTGGAGGGCGCCGCCGCGGTCGCGGACCGCGTCGCGCAGGCCCTCGGGCACCGGTCCGCGCTGGCGGGTGAGCGCCACCACCGGCACGCGTCCGGTGTCGCGCTCGATCCACCGCCACGCCATGCGCGAGTGGCCGCCGACGCCCGCCACCTCGGTGGCGACGTGCAGCACCCGCGGCGGGCCGTCGGGACGCGCGCCGCGCGGGGTGCGCGGACAGGTGCGCAGGCCGATGGAGCGGAGCGCGCCGTCGATGGCGGGGCTCGCGACGACGCCCGTGGGGCTGTGCCACGCGTGGTCGCCGGCGATCTGCGCCCAGGCTGCGGCGAGGGCGTCGTCACCGCCGTCCGCGAGGCGCACGACGCGCTCCTCGAGGGCGGCGAGGGCCGCCCGGTGCGCGGCGACGCGCGCGTCCGCGCTCATGCGCGGGGCACGGCCCGGACGCCGATGTTGGCGAGCAGCGCGGGCGGCAGCTCGGGGCTGATGCCCGTCAGGGCCTCCATCAGCGCCGGCGGCCAGTCGAGCATCATCGCGTTCGGGACGCACTTGAGCGTGAACCCGAACCGGTCCTCGACGTCGAAGCCCGCGGCGGCGAGGTCGTCGGCGAGGGTGTCGAAGCCGTAGACGCGCAGGTGGCCGACGAGGCCGTCGCGGGCCGAGAGCGTGTCGAGGCGGTCCTGCAGGCCCATGCGGACGGCGAGGCGGCGGTGCAGCGACTCGCGGTTCGGCACGACCACGACGAGGGCGCCGCCGGGGGCGAGCCACCCGCGCACGCGCTCCATCAGGGAGCTCGGCGAGTCGACGTGCTCCATCACGTGCAGCGCGAGCACCGCGTCGTAGACGGGGCCGGGGTCGAAGTCCTCGAACATCGCCTCGTGCACCACGAGGCCCGGGTGGGCGTCGCGGGCGCGGGCGGCGAGCAGGGGCGATCCCTCGACCACCTCGGCCTGCATGCCGCGGCCGAGCAGCTCGGCCGCCATCTCGCCGGTGCCGTACCCCATGTCGAGCACCCGGCGGGCGTCGCCGGCGGCGGCCGCGATGCGGGGGGCCGAGAGGCGCTGGGCGCGCTCCTCGATGTCGATGTCGTCGACCGCGTCGCTGAGGTAGTACGTGCGGGCGTAGCGGTCGAGCGCGGCGGGCGTGAGCGTCACCGGGTCACCTCCTCGGCTCGCAGGCCCTGGATCACCTGCTCGTTGAACGAATCCGCGCCGAACGCTCCGGCGCCCCCGACGATCTCGGCGGGGAGGGCCGCGCGGTCGAGCGCCGCGGCCGACGCCGCGAACGCCTCCATCGCGTTGCGGGAGGGGTCGGGCGCCCCCGGCCCCGTCAACCGGTGGACGACCTCGACGGCCGCACCCTCGCGCACCACGCCGCACCCGGTGAGGCTCGCGCGGACGGCGGCGGGGACGTCGTCGGGGTCGATGTCGTGGCGCAGCTCGACGACCAGCAGCACGCGGCCGGGCGCTCCGGGCCCGCCGGGGCTGATCCGGAACGCCGGGATCGCGGGGTCGGGGGCGTGCACCACGCTCGGCAGGGCGAGCACGTCGGCCTCGTCGACCTCGGCCCAGGCCATCGCCATCGGGACGCGGCCGGGGGCGAAGGGCGCGCCGACGGCGGCGAACAGCTCCCCGGCGCCGACGCCGATGACGGGGTGGACGGCGCGGCGGACGACCTCGTCGGCGAAGCGCAGCTCGGTGACCGCGTCACCGACGCGGGTGGCCGAGGTGAGCGTGGCGACGGGCGTGACGGTCGCGAGCGCCGAGGCGCGGATGCGCGCCAGGAGCGCGTCGACGACGTCGCCCATGCCGCCGGGCTCGACGGTGTGGAAGGGGCGGTGCGGCCGGTACCCCGTGTCGCGGCCCTCCGCGGCGCGCTCCAGCGTGGCGGGGTGGAAGAGCGGCATCCAGACCTTGCGGCGCAGCGCCGCGGGCACGATGCCGGCGCCGCCGGGGTGGATCTTGGCGCACATCGGGGCGATGAACCGCGCGTGGAAGCCCTCGCCGTGGTTGAGGCGGGACGCCTCCTCCAGCGAGCAGCCGAGCAGGTCGCGGCCGTCGCCGAGCACGCCGGCGTCGCCGCCGCTGCGGCGGGCCGCGCCGGCCTCCGCGGCGGTGCGCCGGGCGGCGTCCTCGCCGAGCGCGGCGCGCAACCCCGCGAGGTCGACGGTGAAGTAGATGTCGTCGTGCAACCGGCCGTCGAGGGCCATCGCCGGCCGGTCGACCTCGCGCAGGCGGTCGCCGACGAGGTCGACGACCCAGTCGCGGACCCGGCGCACGAACGCGGCGTGGGCGGTCGGGCCGGGGCGGTAGTCGGCGAGGGGCGGCGGCGGGCCGGCGTCCTCGCGGTCGATCTCCAGCAGCCGCACCCCGATGGGCAGGCGGCGTCCGCCGAGCTCGATCGGGCGGAAGCCGCCGCCGACGCCGCGCCGCGGCAGCAGCAGCTCGACGGGCCGGCCGCGGCGCAGGGCGGCGTCGGCCGCCACGAGGGCCGCGACGGAGCCGCCGACGACGAGGAGGCGGTCAGCGGGCACGGAGCACCAGGTAGGTCATGGCGCAGTGGTCGGGCAGGTGCCGCGCGGCGCGCTCGAAGCCGTCGAGCACCTCGTCGGGCAGGCCCTCCATCATCGCGTTGGGCAGCGGCTTCAGCATCACGCCCTCGCGGGCGACGGTCGCGAGCCCGGCGCGCCACGCCATGTCCATCAGCTCCCGGGCGTGGTGGACGCCGCGGGTCGCGTAGCGGTGGCCGTTCTCGGAGACCTCGGCCACGTCGGCGATGAGGCCCATCTCGACGGCGACGAGACGGTGGATCGAGAGGGGGTTCTGCAGGGAGACGTGCACGAGCCCGCCGGGGGCGAGGACGTCGCGGGCGCGGCGCAGCAGCCCGACCGGGTCGGTCATCTCGTGGAGCAGGTTGCAGGCGAGCACGTGCGCGAACCCGTCGCCCGCCAGGTCCTCCCACCCCGGCTCCTCGAGCGCGGCGCGCACGAAGCGCGCCCCCGGGAGGTCGCGGGCGCGTGCGCGCTCCAGGTACGACCCGGCGTGGTCGATGCCCGTCACCCGGCCGCCGGCGGCGGCGACGGGGACGCTCATCAGGCCGGTCGCGCAGCCGAGCTCGAGCACCCGGTCGCCGGGGGCGACGCGCTCCGCGACGCGGGCGCCGGTCGCGCGGGTGTAGCGGCTGTCGAAGTCGCGGTCGGGGTCGTAGATCGCGGCGTAGCCGGGGGTCGCGGTGCTCACCGGGTCCTCACGAGGTCGAGGCGGAGGCTCTCTCGGGCGAGCACGCTCCGCTTGAACTGGATGAGCCCCTGGTCGGGCACGCCCGCGATGCTCGACGGGCCGAGGTCGAGGACCAGGGCGCCCTCGCCGAGGACCTGCGCGACGAGGAGGTGCGCGAGGGCGTTCATGGGGGAGCGCGGCAGGTCGTGGCCGGCGTCGCCCCAGTAGACGACCAGCTCGCGGCGGGGCGCGACGCGGTAGACGAGCGCCGCCGCGCAGGGGGCGCCGGCGTGGGTGAGCGTGAACATGCGGATCCGCCCGGGGAGCGCGTCCCGGGCCCGGAGGACGTAGCCGAGCGGCAGGGCGAGCGTCCGGCCCTTCGCGGCGCGGTTCGCGGCGAGCAGTGCGTGGCCGGTCGCCCAGGCGGCGTCGTCGGCCGCGGCCTCCAGGGCGTACGGCTCGCCGAGGGCGTGGCGCACGGCGCGGCGGGCCGGTGAGCGCAGCGCCGCGACGTAGTCGTCGGCGCCGGCGAAGGGCGCGAGGTCGATGTGGAAGCTCAGCTCGCACCCGGCGACGGCGAAGCCGAGGTTCAGCAGCGCGAACTGGACGGCGGTCTCGGAGCCCGAGTAGTGCGCGGGCCGGGCGGTGACCCGGATGGTCCGGACGCCCTCGTCGTCGAGGCGCGCGACGGCGGACGCCAGGGTGGCGGTGACGTTGGCGGCGGTCTCCGCGTCGCGCACGAAGTCGGGGCCGCCGAACGGCGCGCTGTGGCCCGAGTGGAAGCGGTCCCCCTCGACGACGCCGACGAGCGAGCCGACGAGGCGCCCGTCGGCCACGTGGTCGAGGCGGCGCAGGGTCTGGCCGGGGCGCAGGTTGAGGGCGTGGAACGCCTCGGTCGAGAAGAGGCCGAGGTGGTCGGCGCCCACGGGTGGCGCGGCGGTGGCCTCAGCCATCGGCGCCGTCCCACGCGGCGACGGCCTCGAGCACCCGGTCGACGTCGGCGTCGCCGAGCTGGGGTCCCATCGGCAGGCTGAGCGTCTCGCGGGCGAGCCGCTCCGCGACCGGAAGGTCCCCGGGCCGGAGGCCCATGTCGCGGTACGCGCCGGACAGGTGCGGCGGGGTCGGGTAGTGCATCAGCGTGCCGACGCCCCGGCGGGCGAGGTGGCCGGCGAGGTCGTCGCGGGCCGGGGTGTGCACCGCGAAGACGTGCCAGGCGTGGACCGCGCCGGCGGGGACGACGGGGAGCCGGACCCCGGTGAGGCCCGCGAGGTAGCGGCCGGCGATCGTGGCGCGGCGGGCGTTCCACGCGTCGAGGTGCGCGAGCTTCACCGCCAGGAGGGCGGCCTGCAGCTCGTCGAGGCGGCTGTTGAACCCGCGTTCGTCGTTGACGTACTTGCGCCGCGACCCGTAGTTGCGCAGCGAGCGCAGGCGCTCGGCGAGGTCGTCGTCGTCGGTGGTGACGGCGCCGCCGTCGCCGATCGCCCCGAGGTTCTTCGTCGGGTAGAAGCTCCAGGCCGCGGCGGTGCCGAGCGCGCCGGCGCGGCGGTCGTGCAGGGCGGCGCCGTGGGCCTGGGCGGCGTCCTCGAGCACCGGCAGCCCGTGGCGGGCAGCGAACGCGCCGATGGCGGCCATGTCGGCGGGCAGGCCGTAGAGGTGCACCGGGAGCACCGCGCGCGTGCGCGGCGTGCGGGCCGCCTCGAGCCGGGCGGGGTCGATGTTGCCGGTCACGGGGTCGGGCTCGACGGGGACGGGCACGGCGCCCGCCCGCGACACGGCGAGCCACGTCGCGATGTATGTGTTCGACGGCACCAGCACCTCGTCGCCGGGGCCGACGCCGAGGGCGAGCAGGGCGAGGTGCAGGGCGTCGAGCCCCGAGCCGACGCCGACGCAGTGGCGGGTGCCGGCGTGGTCCGCGAACGCCCGCTCGAAGGCCTCGACCTCGGGGCCGAGGACGTACCAGCCGCTGCCGAGCACCCGCCGGGCGGCGGCGTCGAGCTCCGCCGCCAGCTCCTCGTAGGAGGGCAGCAGGTCGAGGAACGGCACCCGGGCGGGTGCGCCCGTCGTCACCTCGGGGTCCGGACGACCCGCAGGAACTCGTCGTAGTCGCGGTAGTAGTCGGCCTCCGAGAAGTGCTCGGAGGCGAGCACCAGGGCCACCGACCCCGACGAGAAGTTGGTGAGCTGCCCCCACACCATCGGCGGGAGGTACACCCCGGCGTACGACCGGTTCAGCGACCAGGTGCGGGTCGCGACGCCGTCGTCGGCGGTGACGTCGAAGCTGCCGGACGCCGCGATCACGAGCTGCTGCAGCTCGCGGTGGGCGTGGCCGCCGCGGTCCTCGCCGCCGGGGACGTCGTAGAGGTAGAACACCCGCCGGCACTCGAACGGGATGTGCCGGTTCGACTCGATGAACGTGAGGTTGCCCCGCGGATCGGTGATCCGGGGCAGCGGGACGACGCGCGCCGGCCCGTGCGGTCCGTCGCCGACGGGGGGTCCGTCGACCGCGGCCTCGGTCGCCCCTCCCAGGAGTCGCAGTCCCATGCCCCCCCATCGGCAGGAGGGGTCCCGGGTTTAGCGCTCCCGCCCCCCGGCCCCGACGGGCGGCCTCCGGGCGCGGACGGTGTAGATCAGCGGGATCTCCGGCGCGCCCTCGGGAAAGCGGTAGACGCGGGCGTCGTCGTCGCGCCGCAGGAACGGCCAGCGCAGGTGGAGGGTCTCCACCCGCTCGTGGAGGGCCTCGATCACCAGGCCCTCCGCCAGGAGGGCGCCGACGACCGCGCCGAGCGGGTGGACCCACTCGACCGAGCGGTTGTGCACCGTGACGGCGTCGGGGTCGGCGTAGCTGCCGGACATCTCCCACGCGAGCGCCTCGCCCTCGCGGTACCGCAGCATCGGGCGTACCTCGTCGTCGGCCATCACCTGCTCGACGGGGTGGAACTCGGTGAGGTGCAGCACGCCCCCGGGACGCAGCAGGCGGGCGACGACGTCGGCCCAGCGGGTGATGTCGGGCAGCCAGCAGAGCGCGCCGAGGCCGGTGTGGATGACGTCGTAGGTGCACCCGAGCGCCTCGGGGGCGTCGTGGACGTCGGCCACCACGAACCGCGCGTCGATGCCGAGCTCGGCCGCGAGGCCACGCGCCGCGGCGATCGCCGCCTCCGAGAAGTCGAGCCCGGTGACGCGGGCCCCACGCCGGGCCCAGTCCAGCGTCTCGAGGCCGAAGTGGCACTGGAGGTGCAGCAGGTCGCGGCCGTCGACGGACCCCATCTCCTCGACCACGAAGGTGGGCAGCGCCGCCGCGCCGGCGCGGAACCCGTCGACGTCGTAGTAGCTGCTCGCGACGTGGATCGGGGCGAGCTCGTCCCACATGGCGCGGTTCAGCGCCACGGGATCACCGGCCCCGCCGCCGGCGGCGGCGGGGTCCGGGTGGTGCCCTCCGGTCAGCCCGTCGGAGCGGTCGACGTGTCCGGGACGTCGGTCGTGTCCGGCACGACGTCGGGGACGCCGTCCTCCGCGGTGGTGCCATCGTCGGCCGCGGCGGTGCCGGTCGGGCCGAGCAGCACGATCACGTCGGCGTCGGGCGCCTGGGCGAGCGCGGGCTCGTCGGCGGACGCCAGCTCCGGGTCGGACAGGCCGAGGTCCTCCGCGACGCGGGCGGCACGCGGCGCGGCGCCCTGGCGGTAGAGGACGAGGTCGGACGTGACCGGGAGGGGCGCGTTGCCCTCCGTCACCTCGACGTAGCCGATCTGGCGGGCGTCCTCGGCGGTGCTGGCGGCCAGGCCGCTCTCACCGGATCCGTTGAGGACGGCGAGCGAGATCGTCGCGCGCGTCCCCTCCGCGCTCGGCTCGACCCCCGCCGACACCTCGGCCGCCGGGGCCGTCACGGTCCTCGTCTCGGTGATGGTGGTGGTGCCACCGCCGCCGCTGCTCACGACGTAGCCCACGAAGAGCCCGCCCACCAGGGCGGCGGCCACGATCGGCAGCCCGAAGGTGCGCGCCCGTGTTGGCGGCCCGCCACGGCGGCGCGGCCGGGGCGGCTCGTCCCAGTCGTCCTCGTCCCAGTCGGATGGTTCGCGGCTGCTCACGTCGAGCCCCCTCGTCGTCTCGTGCACGTCCCCACGACTTGCACGGCGACGGCCGGACTCCTGCGCGGGGGGTTCAGCGCAGCCGGACGACCAGGGGGCGCTTCCGGGCCGCGGCGGTCGCCGCCGGGCGCAGCGTGATGGTGCGGTTCACCCACGGGCGGGACGCGTAGCGCTCGCGTGACGCACGGTCGAGGCCGGTCCAGACGACGACCCGGTACCGCCCGGGACGCAGGCGCACCTGGCGGGCGGGGCGGTCGGGGAACAGGGACGCGACCTTCCTCGCCCGGCTGAAGACCTGGAGGTTGTAGAAGCGGGCCCGCCGGTCGTGGCGCCACCCGAACCGCACGGCGCGGGGTGCGGCGCTGCCCGCGGGCGCCGCGCCCGCGGGGCGGCGCACCACGATGCGGGTCGTCATCTCGCGCGTCGTCCCGCCGGGCACCGTCGCCCGCAGCGTCACCCCGTGGACGGCGGGGCGCGCGCCCGGCGGGATCCCGACGACGACGAGCGCCTGGTGGTCGGCGCCCGCGACCGGAACGATCGTCCCCGGGCTCGGGGCCGCCGACGCGCCGGGAACACTGGTGGTGGCGCTCAACGTCACCGCGAGGGCGGGGCCGCGCCCCCCGTGGCGGAGGGTGAAGGGCACCGCGACGACCGACCCCGCGGGGGCGGGGATGCCGGTGGCGCCGGCGACCACCGCGAGGTCCTGGGTCGCGACGCTCAGGTCGGTCGCGATCTGGCCGCGCCCGGGGGCGTCGGCGCAGACGACGACGCCGTCGGCGCCGTCGCCCCGCAGGGCGGTCAGGTCGTCGCCGCACGCCACGGGGCGGCTCGCGGGGGTCGCGGCGGTCACGGAGCGGGCGCCGACGACGGGACGGTACGGAAAGGGACCCGCGAAGGCCGCGCCGGGGGTCGCCGGCAGCCCGAAGTCGGCGCTCACCGCCAGGCCCGCCGCCGACGCCGCGGCGGTGTGTGTGAACGGCTCCGACAGGTAGCCGACCCAGCGCATCCCCGGGGGGGCGGGCGCGAGGCGCTGCAGCTCCGCGGCGTAGCCCTCGCTCGCGGCGAACGCCACCCGGGCCGACGCGAGGGTCGCGGGGGCGGCGGAGCCGGCGGGGATGCGGTACCCGAGCAGCAGCTGGCCGGAGGCGCCCTCCCCCGGCGCGGTGTCGGAGTTGCCGCGGCCGTTGCAGCCGGAGGTCTGGGCGGCGCACACGACCACCGAGACGCGCACGTCGCCGATCTGGGTCGGCTGCGCCGCCCCGGCGGAGCGGAAGCCGACGCACCCCGTCGCGAGGGCGGCGATCGCGACGACGGCGGCGCACCCCACCCCCCGCCGCACCCGGCGGGGCACCGTCCTTATCAGGAGCAGGCCTCGGGGTACCGCACCTCGGGGAGCTCGCCGACGCTCATCTCGCTGACGTAGCGGCCGGGGATGCGCGCCAGGCGGCCGACGGTGAAGACGTACCGGCGGGTCGGCTGGGCCTTCGGGCGGGGGCGGTAGACGAGGTCCACGCCGCCGGCGTCGACGTTGCGGATCGCGGCGAACGGCCGGCCGTACCGGCTGCGCACCTCCTCCTCCGACGACGCGAGCCGCACGCCCCTCGTGGTGAGGTTGTAGAAGTTGATCGACGTCGTCGACCCGACCGTCGCCCGCCGCACGACGCCGTCGGTGAGGATGAAGTAGACGCCGTCGTACTCCCCCACCTGCTCGAGGACGGCGCACGACCCGTTCGTCTGGGTGATGCGCAGACGCGACGACGTGGCGGCGCGCGCCTGGGCGGTCGTCATCCCGATCTTCACCGGGCCGAGGCCGTCGGGGCCGAGGCGCGCCTCGTCGAGCGGTGGGCGGGCGCCCGCGGCCGGCCCGGCGAGGACGGCGGCGCCCGCGGCGAGGGCGACGGCGAGCAGGACGGCGGGGCGGCGGACGGTCACGGCGGCGCGCATGATCACCCGTGGGAGGGCTCCGCGTCCAGGCCCCCGGGCACGGATGCCCGTGCGGATCGGCGCTCCGGTAGCGTCGCCTGCGTGGAACGCCCCTCCTCCCCCGACGCCCGCGAGAGCTTCGACCGCAGCGCCACGGTCTACGACGACCACGTCGCGTTCAACCGCGAGGGCGCGCGGCGCCTGGTCGCCTCGGTCCCGGAGGGGACGTACCCGCGGCTGCTCGACGTCGCGTGCGGCACGGGCTTCGCCGCCCTCGCGGCGATCCCGCGGCTCGGGGTGGAGCACGTCATCGGGGTGGACGCGTCCGCCGCGATGGTCGGGGTCTTCCGCGAGCGCCTCGCCGCGCACCCCGGCGTCACCGCCGACCTGCGGGTGTGCGACGTGATGCGCACCGAGGTCCCCGACGGGACGGTCGACCTGGCGCTGTGCGCGATGGCGCTCCACTGGTTCGAGGAGCGCGCCGCGGCGGTCGCCCTGATGGGGCGGACGCTGGCGCCCGGGGGCGTGCTGGCGGTGCTCGCGCCCGGCCCGGAGCACGACCGCGAGACGGTGGAGCGGGTGCGCGCCACCGGCGACCACCACCTGATCCGCCTCGCCGACGCGATCGAGGCGAACGAGGTGACGCCCGAGGCGCTGACCCGCTACCTGTCCGGCGCGGGCCTCGAGGTCCTCGACCTGTGGACCGAGACGCGGTGGCGCGTCACGACGGCCGCGGCGTACGGCGCCCGCCTCGACGCGGTCGCCAGCCACCTCTGGTCGGACCTCGCCCCCGGCGACCGGGCGGCGGTGGCCGCGCGCCTGCACGCGCTGCTCGACGGCGCCGCCGGGCCGGACGGCCTCTACCGCTACTCGTTCGTCAAGGTCTTCGGCGTGGCGCGGGCGCCCGGGGCCTGACCGCCGGGTTCGGCAAGCCCGCAGCGGCATCCGACGGATCCCCGATGGCGGCGCCCCCGGGGGGGCGGGAGCATCCCCGGCGCACACGACCGGGGGAGGCACCCATGGACCACGAGGACGTCGCCGTCGCGACCAGGGGCGAGGAGCTCCTCATCGACGGGCTCATGCGCCACTACGACGCGACGGTGGTGCGCCACGAGGTCGTCGACGCGCCACCCGCGGTCGTCTGGGACGCGCTGCGCGACCTCGACCTCGCGGAGGTCGGGGCCGGGGCGCCGGTGGCCCGGCTGCTGATGGCGGTGCGGGGCCTCCCGGAGGCCGTCGTGCGGCGGCTGCGCGGCCGGCCGGCCCCACCGCCGCCGGAGCGGCTGCCGCTGGTCGAGCCGGAGCGGATCGGCTGGATCATGCTCGGGCAGCGGCCCGGCCGGGAGCTGGTGGTCGGCGCGGTCGGGCACTTCTGGACGCCGTCGATCCGGTGGCGGGAGGACGTCGGGGCGGACGGCTTCGCCGCCTTCGACGAACCGGGGTGGGCGGCGATCGCCTGGGGCTTCACGCTGCGGCCCTACGGCGAGGGCCGCACGCTTCTCACCACGGAGTGCCGCACCCACGCCACCGACGCGGCGGCCCGTCGCGGGTTCCTGCGCTACTGGCGGCTGGTGGGGCCGTTCGCCGCGTACATCATCGGGCTGTCGCCGAAGGCGGTGAAGCGGCACGCGGAGGCGGCGCGGTGACGCTGCCGGGGCCCGCGGTCAGACGGGCGGGTGCTGCCAGCGGAAGAACCCGATGAGGTTGCCGTCGAGGTCGAGCACGGCGAACTCGCGGGTGCCGAAGTCGGTGGCGGCGACGTCGTCGGAGGCCGGGTGCAGCACGTCGGCGCGGCGCATCTCCTCGAAGAGCGCGTCGACGTCGGCGACCTCGATGCGGCAGCTCGCGGTGCCGGCGAGGAACGACTCGGCCCCCGAGATCACGGGCTGCTCGCCGGCGTCGGGACGGCCGCGCCAGCGCTCGTCGGTCGCACCCCACAGGTGCAGGACCGCGTCGTCGCGCGTCAGCACCGCGAAGCCCGTGTCGATGTGGGGCGCGTCGAAGCCGAGGCGGTCGCGGTAGAAGTCGACGGCGGTCCCGACGTCGCGGACGGGCAGGGCCGGGATGGTGCGGTGCATGCCGGCCGCGGCGCGTCGCGGGGAGGGGGTCATGGGGCGAGTATCGCCCACCGCGGCGGCCGTGACGAACGGGCCTCGATCATCGAACACATGTTCGCTATCGTGCCCGGCCCGTGCACGCCTCCGTCGACGACCTCGTGACGTTCTGCCGCCTCAACATCGGCGAGGACGACGCCGAGCGCCTCGTGGGCTGGATCGCCTGGCGGACGGGGCGCAACCAGGCGATGGCCGGCGCGGGGCCGGCCATCGAGAGGCTGGAGCACGCCGCCGAGAACTGGCTCGACGACGACCGGCGCGGACGCCTGCTGGCGTGGCTCGCGCGGCGGGTGGCCGAGGGCCGGCCGCCGGTCCCGGACTGACGGTCCGGGACCGGCCGCGGACTCAGGCCACGGGGCCGTTCATGCGGTGGCGCGTGTGGTACTCGTCGTTCAGCAGCACGACCTGCTTCGCCCGCCGCAGCGCCATGTTCACGACGATCGGCGCGCGCAGGTTCACCGTGATCTCGCTGGGGTTGCCCGGCACGGTGAGGATCGCGAAGACGCGGGCGTCCTCGAAGTTCTCGAGGCCGAGGTCCGTGGCGTCGGCGTCGGCGATCTCCGGGGAGTACTCGGGGAACACGCCCCACGGGTCGGTCACGACGAACGCGTGGAACGGGCGCTCGACGGCCTGGAGCCAGAACACGCTCGCGCTCGGCCGGCCGTCGCGCTTCACGTGCTCCACGAGGGCGTAGCCCGCGCAGTCGGGGAAGCCGGCCAGCGGCTCGCAGACGGTGATGACGCTGTCGGTCGCGATCTCGACCGCGCCGAGGGCCTGGGACGGCACGGCGATCGTGGTCGCCGCGGTGTCGGTGCTCATCGTCGGCTCCACCCTCTAGCCGAGGAGCTGCAGGATGCTCTGCGGCGCCTGGTTGGCCTGCGCGAGCATCGCGGTGCCCGACTGCTGCAGGATCTGGTTGCGGGTGAAGTCGATCATCTCCATCGCCATGTCCGCGTCGCGGATCCGCGACTCGGCGGCCTGGAGGTTCTCGGAGGTCAGCTCCAGCCGGCCGATGGTCTGCTCGAGCCGGTTCTGGATGGCGCCCATCGAGGCCCGCTGGCTGTTGACCGAGCGGATGGCGGCGTCGATCGAGGCGATGGCGGCGGTCGCCGACGCGGCCGTCGAGACGGCGATGCCGGAGACGCCGAGGTCGGAGGCGCTCATCGTGCCGATGGTGAACGCGATCACCTGGGCGCCGTTCGCGCCGACCTGCAGGGTGACGGCGCTCGCCGCGGTCGCGACGGAGCCCGACAGGATCTTGATCCCGTTGAACTCGGTGTCGGAGGCGACCCGGCCGATCTCGGACGTGATCGACTGGACCTCGCGGTCGAGATTGTTCCGCTGGAGGTCGGTGAGCGTGCCGTTGGCCGCCTGCACCGCCAGGTCGCGGACGCGCTGCAGCATGTCGCTCACGCCACCGAGGGCGCCGTCGGCGACCTGCACGAGGCTGACGCCGTCGAGCGCGTTGCGGGAGGCGACGTTCATGCCGCGGATCTGGGTCCGCATCTCCTCGCTGACCGCGAGGCCGGCGGCGTCGTCGGCGGCGCGGTTGATGCGCAGACCCGAGGAGAGCCGCTCCATCGTGCCACTCAGCTTGTTGTTGGTGGCGGAGAGCTGCCGATGGGCGTTCTGCGCCTCGACGTTGTTGTAGATCCGCAGACCCATTTCAGAAGTCCTTTCTCGCCTGTCGATCCGCCGCGGTGGCGGCAGCGGGCGGATGCCCGGAGATGACCTGCGACGGGACTTCCGTGTCCTTCGTCACCATGTCGTGCCCACCGACCATCCGGGTCGGTGTCCGTCTGCGGACCTCAGGTTCGGGGTCCGCCCCCCGCTCATCGGACCGCGCACCGCGGACTTGAGTTCCGAGTCCCCTCACCGCAGGAAATCGACGAGGGAGGGCTGGATCACGCGCGCGCCGGCCGCGAGGGCCGAGCGGTAGACGGTCTCCTTCATGGTCAGGTCCGTGATCGCCTGGGCCATGTCCACGTCCTCGATCCGCGAGAGCTGGTCGCCCGTCGCGATCTTCTGCGCCTCGAAGCGGCTGGCCGTGAGCTCGAGCCGGTTGACCTTCGCGGCCTGCTCCCCGCGCAGCGCGCTGATGTTGTCCTGGTGGGCGTCGAGGGCGCCGAGCGACCGGGTGATCCCGTCGAAGTCGCTCGTCCGCAGGGAGTTCGAGAGGTCGTCGAGCACCGTGAAGATGTCGGCGGTCGCCCCCGGCGGGTCCTGCAGGCGGTCGGCCGTGATGTTGACGCTGATGACCGAGCCCTGCGCGACCTCGCGGTTGATGAGGCTCGTGTTGACGGGCGCGGCGGCCGTCTCGGTGGCCGGGTCGAAGGGCGGCCGGTCGGTGGCGGTGCCACCGAAGATGTACCGCCCGCCGATGCTGCTGTTCCCGATCTCGACGAACTGGCTCTTGAGGCTGTCGACCTCCGCCGCGATCAGCGCACGCGACTCGGCCGACAGGGTCCCGTTGCCACCCTGCACCGCCAGCTCCCGGGCGCGCTGGGCGACCTCGAGGGCCTGGCCGAGCGCACGGTCGGTGGTGTTCATCCAGGTGAGCGAGTCGTCGATGTTGCGGCCCCACGCCTCGCCGGCCTTCTGGTCGCGGCGCAGACCGAGGGCGATCGCGATGCCGACGGGGTCGTCCGACGGGGTGAGGATGCGCTTGCCCGTCGACACCTGTCGCTGCGAGTCGGCGAGCGATCGGTAGTTGCCCTCCAGATCGGCCAGGAAGTTCCTGGTCATCTGGCCGGTGCTCATGCGGGTGACCATCGCGCTCCCCCTAGCGTCCGACGACGCCCATGCGGCTGATGATGGTGTCGAGCATCTCGTCGAGAGTCGTCACCATCCGCGCGGCGGCGTTGTAGGACTTCTGGAACCGGACCATGTCCGACATCTCCTCGTCCAGGTTCACGCCGCTCACGCCGTCGCGGCGTGCCTGGGCGGCCTCGAGGACCCCCTGCTGGACCTGCGCCATCCGGCCGGCCTGGTCGGTGTCGACGCCGATGCGGGCGACCATCTGCTGGTAGAAGCCGTCGAGCGTCGTCGTCGAGGTGCCGATGGTCTGCACCACGAACTGCAGCTGCGCGAGGTCGACGGCGTTGTCGGCGCCGGCGGGCAGGTTGCCGGCGGTGTCGCTCGCGGCGATCGCGTCGACCGACGCGGTGATCGCGGCGGACACCCCGAGCGTCGCGGCGGTGGTGCCGGTGAAGAAGGCCGTGCCGGTGGTGCCGTCGAGGCCGAAGCCCGCGGCGTGGCGGGTGTTGACGGACGTCGCGACGGCGGCGGCGAGCGTGTCGAGCTGCGCGATGTAGCCGGTCGCGCCGCCGATGACGGTGTCGCGGATGTCCACGAGGCCGCGGAGGCTGCCGCTGGTGACGGTGGTCGCCACGCCGTTGACGGTGGCGGCGCCGGCGGCGTCGATGGCGAGGGCCCCGACGGTGTCGGTGGTGCCGTCCACGAGGAGCTGGGAGCCGACGGCGATGGAGACCTTGCCGTTGGCGCCCGGCTCGGTGACCGTCACGTTCGCGAACCCGGCGATCTGGTCGATCAGCACGTCGCGCTGGTCGCGGAGGTCGTTCGGCTCCTGGCCGACGGCGACGACCATCGCGATCTGCTTGTTCAGCTCGTTGACCTGGCCGGCGAGCTCGTTGACGCGCTGGACGCCGAGGCCGATGCGGGTGTCCGCCTCGCTCCGCGACGCGGTGAGCTGCGCGCTGACGTCGTTGAAGCCCTGGGCGAGCGCCTGGCCGGCGTGCCGGACGGTCTCGCGGGCCGCGGCGGAGTCGGGCTGCAGCGACAGCGCCTGCCACGAGCCCCAGTACTGGCTGAGGAGGTGCGTGAGGCCGGTGTCGCCGGGCTCGTCGATGATGGTGTCGATCGTCGAGAGGGCGTCGGCCTTCGCCGAGTAGTTGCCGACGTCGGCGCTGGTCGCCCGGTAGTTGAGGTCGACGAACTGGTCGCGGAGCCGGGCGTGCTGGGTCGCGACGACGCCGGTGCCGAGCTGCCCGGGGCCGACCGGCATGTTGAGCGCCGGGTAGGGCGTCGGCGTGTTCGCGGCCATGTCGACGCGCTGGCGCGAGTAGCCGGGCGTGGTCGCGTTCGTCAGGTTGTGCGAGACCGTGTTGAGGGCCCGCTGCTGGGTGACGACGCCGCTGAGCGCGACGTTCAGGCCGAAGAAGGTGGATGCCATCGCCGTCGTCCCCTACGCGGCCGTGTTGAGGAGCATCGGGACGGCGGGCGCGTCGGCCGCCCGGCCGCCGGTCGCGCTGTAGGCGCGGTGGGCGGTGCGCGGGTCGGGCCGGGCGAGGCTGCGGATCGAGAGGTCGAGCAGGTCGAGCTCCTGCCGCACGAGCTGCCCGTTGATGGTGTTGGCGAGCTCGAGGTCGCGCACCAGCGTCTCGACGCGCTCGACGCGGGGGGCGATCAGCGAGCGCTCGTCGTGGGCGAGGACCTCGCGCAGCGCCGACCAGCGGGTGGCGGCCAGCCCGACCTCGTCGGCGAGCGCCTCGGCGGCGGCGGCCCGGGCCTTCTCGATGCCCGCCATGCGGCGGATCTCGAGCTCGATCTCGGCGGCGACGGCGTCGACGTCGGCGTGGCGGCCCTCGATGATCGCGGGGCGCTGGCGGAGCACCAGGTCGAGCAGCAGCTCCTGGGCGCGGACGAGGTCGGCGAGCCGGTCGGCGAGTTCCTGTGCGGCGGGCCGGATCACGACGTCCGCGTCCTCATGCCGAGCGGGCGCGGCGCCGACGGGCGAGCGGCGTCCACGGGGGCGGGGCCGGCGGCCTCGCGGGCCGCGAGGTCGCGGCGGATGCGCTCCTTGAGCTCCTCGTCCTCCATCGATGCGGTGGCGGCGCCGACGAACTCGAGCCGGCCCTCGCGGACGAAGGCCATGATGAGCGACTCCTCGACACCGGTGGACTGGGCGGCGTCGGCGACGGACGCGCCGCGGTTGTCGAGCAGCCACTCCCGGACGTCCTGGTAGCGGCGCTCGCGGAGGTCGATGCAGTCGGCGCAGTAGCCGCGGGGCAGGAACGCGAACAGCCCGCCGCAGCCCTTGCACGATTCGACGGGGCTCATGCGGCACCCCCGCCCATCTGGCGCTCGATGACGTCGGCGAGGCCGATGCCGCCGGAGCGGGAGATCTGGTCGCCGAGCTTCTCGGTCATGAGGCCGGTGTAGAGCGGGTTGCCCTTGGCGACCTCGGTGCTCTTCATCATCTCCTCGACGAGCATCGACATGAAGACGCCCTCGAAGGCCTCGGCGGCCTCGCGGATCTTCGGGTCGGAGGTGGTCGCGGCGGCGGCGGGCGCGGCGGCGGGGGGCGCGGCGGCGGTCAGGCCGGCGACGGCGGTGCTCATCGGCGCAGCCCGTTCGCCATGCCCATCATCTCGTCGCTCGCCATGACCACCTTGCTCGACGCCTCGAAGGCGCGCTGCGTGGTGATCAGCGAGATCATCTCGGTGCCGACGTTGACGTTCGACGCCTCGAGGGTCCCCTGGGTGAGGGGTCCGCGTCCGGCGGTGCCGGGGGCGCCGAGGCTCGCGGCCCCGGAGTTGGCGGATGCGGTGAAGAGGTTGCCGCCGGCCGCCAGCAACCCGGAGGGGTTGGTGAAGGAGGCGGTCTGGATGGTGCCGAGCGTCGTGATCTTCCCGGCGACGGTGGCGGTGACGGAGCCGTCGGGCGAGATCGTCAGGTCGCCGGCGCCGGCGGGCACCTGGATGCGGGGCTGCAGCAGCTCGCCGGTCGGGGTGCCGATGCGTCCGTTCGCGTCGACCTGGAGGTTCCCGGCGCGGGTGTAGGCGAGCGTCCCGTCGGGGCGCGTCACCTGGAAGAAGCCCTCGCCCTGGATCGCGACGTCCATGTCGCGCCCGGTGTTCTGGAGGCCGCCCTGCTCGTGTTCCTTGTTGACGCGGCCGGGGGCGGCGCCGAGGCCGACCTGGCCGGTGCCGCCGCCGGGCAGCTGGAAGGGCTGGTAGGCGAGGTCCACCAGGTCGAGGCGGTCGCGCTTGTAGCCGGAGGTGGTGGCGTTCGCCAGGTTGTTGGCGACCACGTCCATGCTGGTCTGCTGGGCGGTCATGCCCGATGCAGCCGAGTACAGAGCGTCCATCATCTGCCCATCAGCCTCCGTGTCGTCATGCGTGACGGCGGGGCCGGCGGAGAGTCCGTTGCGAGCGGGGCGGTGCGGGGTGGGGGCCGTCGATCCGTCGGGCCCCCGGAGCTTCCGTCACGTCGGGACGGTCCGGCTCGGGTCATCTGCTCGCGCTGTGGCTCTCGTTATCCGACCGCACCCACCTTCGAGATCGAGGCCTGGAGGGCCTCGTCGTGTGACTGGACCGCCTTCTGGTTCGACTCGAACGACCGCATCACGCGGATCAGATCGACCATCTCGGTGACCACGTTGACCGTGCTCGACTCGAGGTGGTTCTGTCGGACCTCCGCCGTCGGCGCGCCCTTCGGCGTGCCGGTCAGCAGGTTCTGGCTCATCTGCTGGATCGACGCGGGGTCGAGTGCCGTGAGCATCAGGCGCCCGCGGACCACACCCCCCTGCGTGATCGAGCCGTCGATCCCGACCTTCAGCTCGCCACGGTCCAGCGTGATCGGCCGGCCGTTGTCGCCGAGGACGGCGTTGCCGTCCTTCGTCACGAGCCGGCCCGCGGTGTCGAGGCCGAACGAGCCGTCGCGCGTGTAGCGGCGGCCGGCGGGGGTGTCGACGGTGAAGTGGCCGTCGCCGACGAGCGCCATGTCGAGCGTGTTGCCGGTGAACCTCAGCGCGCCCTGGGAGTCGATCATCGAGATCCCCTCCACCTGGGCGCCCATCGTCAGCGGACCGACGTCGGCCGTGCCGGGCATCCCCTGGCTCTTGAGGAGCATCTCCTGGAAGGGCGAGGCGACCGACTCGCTGCGCTTGAAGCCGGTGGTCGTGGCGTTCGCCAGGTTGTTGGCGATCACGTCCTGGCGTGCGCTCTCGGCGAGCAGTCCGCTCGCCGCGATGTAGATCCCTCTGATCACACCGGGCCTTCCGTGGAGAATCCGTTCGCAGGGCCTATCGGCACGGCCCGTGCGCCACTTGACCCCCGGGCGCTTCAGGACGGGGGCGCCACGGACGACACAGTGGGGGCATGTCGACCTCCGTCACCCCCGGCGCGCCCGCGCCCGCGGGACCCGCGCCCGCGGCCCCCGTCGCCGCGGCGGGCGCCCCCGGCGCGGTCGTCACCGACCGCCCCCTCCCGGTCTCCCCCGGCCAGGCGCTGGCGGCACGCGTGCTCGCGGTGCAGGCGGGGATGGTCGAGCTGTCCCTCGCCGGCGGCACCGTGACCGCCGCGAGCGACCTGCCGCTCGAGCCGGGCCAGACGCTGCGCCTCGTGGTCGGGGAGGCCGGCGCCGACCGGGTGACGTTGCGCCTGCAGCCCGACGCGCCCGGTCCCGGCGGCTCCCCGGGCGCCGCCGCGGCGGCCGCCGCCGCCCGGGCGACCCCCGCGGGGGCCCTCGCCGCCGCGGGCATCCCCGCCGCCGCGGCCTCCGCCCTGCTCGCCGCCCTCGCCGAGGCGGGCGCCGCACCCGGCGACGGCGCGGCCGCCACCGCCCTCGCCACCCGCGCCGCCGCGGCGGGCGTGGGGACCCCGGCGACGGCGGCGGCCTTCGCCCGCCTCGACGCCGCCGGCCTCCCCACCACCCCCGCCTCCGTCGCCGGCCTCGCCCGACTCCTCGACGGCGCCCCCCTCGGCCGCGCCATCGCCACCCTCCTCGACGGCGCCGCCGCGGCAGCGGCGGCGGGAGGCCCTCCGACGGGTCCCGCCCCCGGTCCCGGTGGCCTCGCGTCCCCCGCCGCCGGGGGATGGTCCAATTGGACCAACGGCGCGGGTCCAATTGGACCATCCCCCCAGAACCCCGTTCCCATGGGCGTTCCCGGGCCGATGTCCAATCGGGTCGACCCCGGTGGTCCATTTGGACCCCACCCCGCGACACCCGGCCCGGGGGGCCCGGCGACCCCCATCACCGCCGCGATCCTCGGGGCGCTCGCCGACCTGACGGAGGGCATCGGGACGGGGGCGACGTCGGGGAGCGCCGAGCTGCTGCGCCGTGCGATCTCCGACCTCGGGGGGAACCTCGAGGCGCGCCTCGCCGCCGGCGACCCACCCGACGCCCCCCCGCTGCGGGCCCTGCTGCACGCCCTCGCCACCCACCCGGGAACCGACGCCGCCCTCGCCCGCTCGGCGACCGGCATCGCCGACGGGCTCGCCGCGCAGGGGCTGGCGGGCGCGACGATCCCCCCTCCCGGCGCCGCCGCACCCGACCCCGCCCAGCAGGGCGCCTACCTCCAGGTCCCCCTCCCCGGCGGCGGCACCGCCGAGGTGCGGGTCGCGCCCGACGGCGGCCACGACGCCGGCGACGGCCGTGAACGCCCCCGGCGCCTCGCCTTCCTGCTGCACCTGTCGGCGCTCGGACCCGTGATGATCGAGGCCACCGCCGGTGGCGGGGCGGTCGACGCCACCGTCCGCGTCGGCACCGACGAGGCCCGCCGCTTCCTCGCCCCCCTCGCCGGCGACCTCGCCGCGTCGCTGCGCCGGGCGGCGCCCGCCGCGTCGGTGAGCGTGGAGCGCCTCCCGGGCCCGGCCCCCGAGCGCCTCCTCGCCCCACCGCCCCCCTCCGGCCTGGACCTGTCGGCGTGAGCGGCCCCGGCCGCCCACCCCGGGAACGCCGGCCGATGGCGGTCGCGTTGCGGTACTCGCGTGACGAGGCCCCCGCCCCACGGGTGACGGCCGCGGGGTCCGGCCCGGTCGCCGAGCGGATCCTCGAGCTCGCCCGCGCCGAGGGCATCCCCCTCCGGGAGGACCCCGACCTCGTCGCGGCGCTCGCCGCCCTCGACCTCGGCGCGATGATCCCCGCGGAGCTCTACGACGTCATCGCGGAGGTGCTGGCCTGGGCCTACCGCGCCAACACCGCGTACGCGTCGACGACCCGGGGCCTCGCCGGGCCGTGACGGACCGGGATCCGGTCAGCGGGCCCCCGTCGCCCGCAGCCGCCGCGCCACCAGCACCCCCAGCCCCACGAGACCGAGGCCGGCGAGCACCACCGCGAGCGCCGCGCCCGTGGCGGACCCCACGCCACGGCGATGAGGACCACCCAGAACGCGCCCCCCGCCGCGGCGAGCCAGACGAGGACGTCGGAGTCGAGCGCCGCCGCCGCGAGGAACGCGGCGACGACCACGCCGGCGAGCACGACGTGCCACACCGAGAACGACGCGAGGTCGTCGCCGGCGAAGACCACCGCCGCGTAGCCGCCCACGGTCGCCCACACGGCGGCGTACCGGCAGCCGGCGGGGTCGCGCGAGCTCAGGACCCACGCGACGACCGCGGCGGCGACGGCCTCGCCGAGCAGCACCCAGCCGAGGCGCTCCGGCCCCGCCGCCGGGGCGTCCCAGAGGCCGGCGAGGAACGCGAGCGCCACCCCGAGGGCGGCGAGCGCGGCGGGGACCCCCACCCAGAGCAGCCGCGTGCTCCCGGTCACTCGGTGCAGGAGGACGGCGATGGCCACGCCGACGAGGGCGGTGACGGCGACCCCCGCGGCGGCGCCGCGCGCCGTGTCGGTCCAGCCCCAGGCCGCCCCCGACACCCCGGACGCGACGGCGAACGCCACGTAGCCGACGAGACCGGCGAGGTCCACCTGCCACCACGGCGCGCGGCGGCGGGCGAGCCCCAGGCACGCGACGAACGCCGCGAGCGGGAACGCGAAGGGAGCGACCACCCGGACGGCCCGGGGCAGGTCGTCGTGGACCGTGCCGTACGCGATCGCCAGGCCCACCAGCACGACCACCGCGCCGAGCGCGTACAGCACGCCCGCCGCTCCCGGTCCGCCGCTCACGGGCCCGCGGTCGCGGGCGAGCACCCGCAGGACGTCGTCGCGCGTGACCTCGCCGGCGTCGAGGGCCCGCGCCAGTCGGGCGAGCAGCGGCGCGCCGTCGCCCGGTTCCACGCCCCGTGGGTCGCCCTCGTTCCCGTGCATCACCGGATGCTCCCACGACGGGCGGGCGACCCCATCCGCGATCCACCACACCCCGGCACGGCCGGGCCGCACCCCGCGTGCGCGGCCGGGACACCACCCCGCGCCGCGCTACGTTAGGCCGATGACGTCCACCGTCACCTTCGGCGACCTGGGGCGCGACCCCGGCGACGTCGCGCGCGGGCTGGTCGCGTGGGTCCGCGGCGACCCCGCGGAGGCGGTCGTCCAGACCCTCGCCTTCTCGGGGCGGGAGCTGACGAACCGGCGGTACACCCTCTGGATCTGGGCGGGCCGCACCGCCGCGTCGGAGCCGGCCTGGGTGCTGCCGACGACGGCGGCGGGGGCGTCGGCGTTCGTGCCCCGCGGCCCCGCGACGGTGCTGCTCCAGTGCCTCGACACCGCCGTCGAGCTCGGCGCCGACCCGGCCCTGATGCGCCTGGAGGACTGGCGCGGCCACGTCTGCCTCGTCGCCCCCGGCATGATCGAGGGCCCCCTCGCGGCCGAGGTCGTCGCGGAGGACCACCCGCCGCCGGACCGCGCCGCGCTCGCGACCCTGCCGGCCGACGTCGTCGTCGGCGGCCCGCCGATCCCCCTGCCCGACGGCGAGGGCTGGCGCGGCGGGCCCGTCGCGGAGGTCGCCGCCGAGCTCGGCGCCCACCCCGTCCAGGTCGCGCTCGCCCTGCTCGTCAGCAAGGTCCGCCTCGCGACGTTCGCCGACGACCCGTCGTCGTACCTCGGTCAGCTCCGCGGCTGGGGCGTCGTCGGCGACCGCCGGGGGCCGCCCCCACCCCCGCCGCCGAGCCTCGAGATCGCCGACGACCCCGACCCGCGGCGGCGGCACGCCCGCACGGTGCTGCAGCGGTTGCTGCGCATGGGGAAGGTGGGGCCGGGCTACCACACGGAGATCTCGCACTTCTCCCGCGGGGCGGCGGTGCACGAGCGGCACCAGGCCCACGAGGTCGCCGAGGCCCTCCTGCGCGCCGGGCTGCTCGGCGAGAAGCCGAGCGTCGGGCAGCGCCACATCTACCTCAACGTCCGCGCCCTCCCCGACATCCACGCACTGATCGACCGGGGCGAGACACGTGACCCGCACCTCGCGGCGCTGTGGACCGCACCCGCACCCGGCGACGCGGCTACGGCGCCTCCGGCACCGTCACCGTGACGACGGGGACCGGGCGGGTCTCGGTGATGAGGCCGCCCGGCGGGTCGTCCCCCCGCGCGGAGTAGCCGACCACGATCCCGGCGAGCAGGGCGACGACGGCGAGTAGGCCCGCCAGCGAGAGCCGGATCTTGCGCGCCGGCGGCTTGCGGGGGCGCGGCGGCCGCGGCCGCGGGGCGTCCTGCGGGTCCGTCGTCATCCGCGGGCGTCCGTGGCGGTGCGGGCGTACGACGAGAAGGCGCCGTCGAGCGTGACGGCGGGGTCCCATGAGTCGGGCTCGCGGGGCGCGGTGCGTGCCGCGAGGTCGAGGTACCACGACGACGCCTCGTCGTAGGCGGCGACGAGCTGGCGGAGGGTGAAGGTCACGCCGACGCGGCGGCGCAGCTCGTCGTGGACGGCCGTGACGATCCGGCGGCGCGCGCGGACGACCGCGAGGGGCGCGGGCTCTGCCATGCGGGCGGCGCCGTCCTCCCACGCGAAGCGGGCGGTGTCGACGGCGGGGTCGTCACCGGCGCTCACCCCCCGCCGCCGGGCGACAGGCGCTCGAGGCAGCACCGGTCCGGCCACCGGGCGCCGGCGCGCTCGAGGATCCAGTCGGCGACGGGGGAGCCGCCCTCCGCCAGGCCGAACGCGAGGTGGGCGTGGAGGCACTTGACGTGGGCGGGGTCGCCGCCGCCCGCGACGCGGTGCCCGGCGTGCAGCTCCTGGTGGCGGGCGTGGGCGTCGGCGAGGGGCCCGGCCATGTCGGGGTCGTCCTCGAGGGCGCGGACGCCACCGGCGGCCTCGAGCCGGCTGACGGCCTCGCCGAGGGCGCGGCAGGCGAGCCAGTCGCGGGTCGGGAAGGGCCGGCCGCGGCGGTCGAGCGGTTCGTTGCGGACGACGGCGGGGCCGCCGTGGGGGCAGCGCACCGCGACGCTGAAGTGCGTGAACGGCTCGCGCCCGAGGAGCGCGGCGACGGCGACCCGGTCAGAAGACGGCGGTGAGCCAGCCGAGGGGGCCGCCGTCATCGCCGTCGTCCTCCGCCGGCGGTGGCACGGGGTCGAGGTCGCCACGCACGAGGAACGCCCGCTCGCCGGGGAGCACCAGGCCGAGCTCCCGCGCACGCGCCTCCAGCACGGGCCGCTGCCCGAGCTGGGCGATCTGCTGACGGAAGCCGTCCCGCCGCGCCTCGAGGTCGGCGAGCTTCGCCTGTTCCTCGCGGAGCTCCGCCCGCTGGTCGAGGTAGCCGGAGACCGGGCCGATGTAGCCGAGCAGGATCGCCGTGAGGAGACCGGCGATGAAGATGCGCCTGGCGCGGATGGATCACGTCCCGGGAGGTGGCGTCGGGCCGTGGGGCCCCCGTCCCCCACGGGTACGCGACGAGGGCCCCCGTTCCTGCCGTCCGGCGTCTCACGCGCGGAAGGCCGACCGCCCCGGATACGAGGCGGCGGGGCCGAGCTGCTCCTCGATGCGGATGAGCTGGTTGTACTTGGCGACGCGCTCGCTGCGGGACGGCGCGCCGGTCTTGATCTGGCCGGCGCCGGTCGCGACGGCGAGGTCGGCGATGAACGTGTCCTCCGTCTCGCCGGAGCGGTGGCTGACCATCGACGCGTACCCGGAGCGGCTCGCGAGGTCCATCGCCGCGAGCGTCTCGGAGAGCGTCCCGATCTGGTTCACCTTGACGAGCAGGGCGTTGCCGGCGCCGAGGTCGATGCCCCGCTGGAGGCGCTGGCTGTTGGTGACGAACAGGTCGTCGCCGACGAGCTGGACGCGGTCCCCGAGGCGCTTCGTGAGGGCCACCCAGCCGTCCCAGTCCTCCTCCGACATGCCGTCCTCGATCGAGACGATCGGGTAGCGGTCGCAGAGGTCCACCCAGTAGTCGACCATCCCGGCGCTGTCGAGGGTGCGGCCCTCGCCCTCCAGGTGGTAGGCGCCGTCGCGGTACAGCTCGGTCGTGGCGGGGTCGAGCGCGAGGGCGATGTCCTCGCCGGGGGTGTACCCGGCGGCGGCGATGGCCTCCATGATCACCTCGAGGGCGTCCTGGTTGCTGTCGAGGTCGGGGGCGAAGCCGCCCTCGTCGCCGACGCCGGTGCCGAGACCGCGGGACCGGAGGACCTTCTTCAGCTCGCCGTAGACCTCGGCGCCCATCCGCACGGCGTCGGCGAAGGTGCGGGCGCCGATCGGGGCGACCATGAACTCCTGCAGGTCGACGGAGTTGTCGGCGTGGGCGCCCCCGTTGAGGATGTTCATCATCGGCACCGGGAGCCGGTTGGCGCGTGCGCCGCCGAGGTAGCGGTAGAGCGGGAGGCCCGCGTCGACGGCGGCGGCCGCGGCGACGGCGAGGGAGCAGCCGAGGATCGCGTTCGCGCCGAGGCGCGCCTTGTTCGGGGTGCCGTCGAACTCGATCATGGTCCGGTCGAGCACCGCCTGGTCGGAGGCCTCGCGGCCGACGAGCACGCCGGCCAGCTCGTCCTCGACGTTGGCGACGGCCTTCATGACGCCCTTGCCGCCGTAGACCGAGGCGTCGCCGTCGCGCAGCTCGAGCGCCTCGAAGGCGCCGGTGCTGGCGCCGGACGGGACCGCCGCGCGCCCGACCGCGCCCGACGCGAGGGTGATCTCGACCTCGACCGTCGGCTGGCCGCGCGAGTCGAGGATCTGACGGGCGGCGACGCGGGAGATCTGCGACATGTGGGCTCCGGGTTCGGGGGACGGAGGCGGGCGGCGGAGTCTATCCCGCCGCACCTCACGGAACCGGGGCGGGGTACGTTCCACGACGGCATGGCACCCCCACCCTTCGCCGTCTTCCTCGACGCCCACCGCGACGCGGTCCACCGCTTCCTCGTCGCGTGCGTCGGCCCGGACGACGCCGACGACTGCTTCCAGGAGACGTTCATGAAGGCGCTGCGCGCCTACCCCGACGTCGTCGACGACGGGGGGCTGCGGGCGTGGGTGATGACGATCGCGCGGCGCACCGCGATCGACACCGCCCGCGCGCGCGCCCGGCGGGCGGTGCCGGTGGCCGACCCCGAGCCGGCGCCGGTCGACGGCACCCCCGCCGTCGGCGACCCGGGGTTGTGGAGGGCGGTCCGCGACCTGCCGCCGCGCCAGCGCGAGGCGGTGGCGTTGCGGTACGTCGGCGACCTCGGCTACCGGGAGGTGGGGGCGGCGATGGGCTGCTCGGAGGAGGCGGCCCGGCGGAGCGTGTTCGAGGGACTGCGGCGGCTGAGGGAGGTGTGGGATGGCGGATGAGCGGGAGCGGGAGCGGGAGCGGGAGCGCGACACGGAGCTGGAGCGGGCCCTCGGCGAGGTGGCGCCGGGGCCCCCGCCGTCCCTGCTCGACGAGCTCGCGCGGCGGGCCGACCGCGAGGGGCTCGTCGACGTGGCGTACGCGGTGCACGACACCCCCCTCGGCCCGGTGATGGTCGCCGCCACCGGCGAGGGCCTCGTGATGTTGTCGTACGTCGCGGAGGGGCTCGAGCCACGGCTGGAGAGGCTCGCCCGCGAGGTGTCGCCGCGGGTGCTGGAGCTCCCGTCCCGCCTCGACCGGGAACGCCGCGAGCTCGACGAGTACTTCGCGGGACGCCGCCGGCGGTTCGACGTGCCGATCGACTGGCGCCTCATCCGCGGCTTCACCCGGGCCGTCCTCGAGCGGACGGCGGCGATCCCCTTCGGCGGCCACAGCACCTACGGCGCGATCGCCGCCGAGGCCGGCAGCCCCCGCGGATCCCGCGCGACCGGCAACGCCCTCGGGAGCAACCCCATCCCCATCGTCATCCCCTGCCACCGCGTCCTCCGCAGCGGAGGCGCCATCGGCGGCTACACCGGGGGCGTCGAACGCAAGCGCTTCCTCCTCGACCTGGAGGGCCACCCCACGGGGTGAGCCCCGCGGCCCGGGCGGCGTCCCGGATGGTCCACTTGGGCCTCGCGCCATGGTCCACTTGGGCTCTCACGCCACCCGCTCGGGGCGGGGAGTGGTCCACTTGGACCCGTCGTCGTGGTCCACTTGGGCCATGACGGCCCACGCGAGGGCCGGCGGGGGTGGCGGGCCGACGGCCCCGGCCCCCGTTCAAGGGGACGCGGGGCCATGGCGCGGCCACCGGCTAGCGGGCGAGGCTCGTCCGCAGCTCCGGCGTCATCTGGCCGTTGGTCGTGGTGCCGTTCGAGTTGCGGATGTAGGTGAGGAACATGCGAGGCTCTCCATGGTCGGGTGGAGCATTTATTTGTTGTGCGAAACAAATTACGGTCCCACCCGTCATCCGGATCACCCGTCGAGGAGGAACCCGTGCCGCCGACGCCGCCGAGCACCGACATCGCCGCATGGCGCGGGCTCGCCCGGGTCCAGGGGGACGTCCGCCGTGGGCTCGGCGCCGCGCTCGAATCCGCCCACGGCCTGTCGCTCTGGGACTACACCGTGCTGCGCACGCTCGCCGAGCAGCCGAAGCGCCGGATGCGCATGACCGAGCTCGCCCGCGCCGTGGACTACACGCCGAGCGGCCTCACCCGTCTCGTCGGCCGGCTGGAGGCCGCCGGCCTGGTCGAGCGCTACCCCTGCCCCGACGACGGCCGGGGGTTCATCGCGTGGCTCACGGCCGAGGGTCACCGGGTCTTCGTCCGCGCCCGCCGCACCCACGTCGCCGGTGTCCGCCGCCTGTTCCTCGACCTCTGCACCCCCGACGAGCTGGAGACGATGGTCCGCGTGTGGGAGCGCATCTCCCCCGGTTGCACCGGTGTCACGACGACGCCGGGCACCCGTGTGCGGTCCGGGCCGCCGGGGTAGGGTCGGCGCGAACCCACATCCCACCGGGGAGGCCGGATGAGAAGCGCACGCGGTCCACGAACGAGGCGGGCCTGCGCCGCCGTCCTCGCCGCCGCCGCGGCGGGCCTGGCGCTCGGTGCCTCCGGTGCGACGGCGACGCAGAAGGCGCCGCGCACCGTCGATCT
Source organism: Miltoncostaea oceani (assembly GCF_018141545.1). Lineage (GTDB taxonomy): Bacteria > Actinomycetota > Thermoleophilia > Miltoncostaeales > Miltoncostaeaceae > Miltoncostaea > Miltoncostaea oceani. The sequence goes on from NZ_CP064356.1 coordinate 2,803,344, forward strand.
CCAGATCCTGTCGTTCAACGACTACCACGGGCACCTCGCGCCGCCGACCGGTGGTGACGGCAACGTCACGACCGCGACGGGCCCCGTGGCCGCGGGTGGCGTCGAGTACCTCACCACCCACCTGAAGGCGCTCCGCGCCGGTCACCGGAACACGTTGACCGTCGCCGCCGGGGACCTCATCGGCGGCTCCCCCTTCCTGTCGGGCCTCTTCAAGGACGAGCCGAGCGTCGAGACGCTCGACACCCTCGGACTCGACGTCTCGGGGGTCGGCAACCACGAGTTCGACGAGGGCGTCCCGGAGCTGCTGCGGATGCAGTTCGGTGGATGCCACCCCGTCGAGGGCTGCTTCGACCCGGACGGCTACTCCGGCGCCGGGTTCGACTGGCTCGCCGCGAACGTCACCTACAACGCGGGCGCGACCATCACCCGCCCCGCCGGCTCCAAGGGCTACGGCTCCTGGTTCCGCGCCTCGACCGGCCGCACCGTGCTGCCCCCCACCAGCGTCAAGGTGGTGAACGGCGTGAAGGTCGGCTTCATCGGGATGACGCTGGAGGACACCCCGACCCTGGTCGCCCAGTCCGGGATCCGGGACGTCTCGTTCGGGGACGAGGTCGTCACCGCCAACAAGGCGGCGAACGACCTGCGCCGCAAGGGCGTGAAGGCGATCGTCGTGCTCCTGCACGAGGGTGGGCTGCCGCCCGCCGGCGCGACGTTCGACTACACCTGCACGCAGGGTGACGCGGCGGGACTCTCCGGTCCGATCGTCGAGATCGCGCAGAAGCTGTCGCCCGCGATCGACCTGGTCGTCACCGGCCACACGCACCAGCCGTACACGTGCGACATCCCCGACCCCAAGGGCACGTCCCGCTGGGTGACGAGCGCCGCCTCCTTCGGGCGCGTGATCACCGAGACGGAGCTGAAGCTCGACCGCCGCACGAAGGACGTCGTGCGGTCGTCGGTGACGAGCGTCAACCACGCGGTGACCCGCGACGTCGCGGCCGACCCGGTCCAGACGGCGACGATCGCCAAGTGGACGGCCCTGTCGGCCCCGATCGCAAACCGGGTCGTCGGCTCGGTCACGACCGACATCGCCCGCAGCCTCTCCCGTGACACGGAGTCGGCGCTGGCCGACCTCATCGCCGACGCCCAGCTCGCCGCGACGTCCGCCGCGGGCGACGGTGGCGCGGTGATGGCGTTCATGAACCCGGGTGGCGTCCGCGCCGACCTGACGTTCGCGCCCTCCCCCGTGGGTGAGGTGCCGGGCGCGGTGACCTACGGCGAGGCCTTCACGGTCCAGCCGTTCGGCAACCTGCTCGTCTCGATGACGCTGACCGGGGCGCAGATCGAGGCGATGCTCGAGCAGCAGTGGACCACCCAGACCGACGGGAGCGTGCGGTTCCTGCACCTCGGGGTCTCCGAGGGCTTCGCGTACTCGTGGTCGCGGTCGGCGCCCGTCGGCCAGAAGGTCGACCCGGCGTCGATCACGCTCGGCGGGACGCCGATCGACCCGGCGGCGTCGTACCGGGTCACGGTCAACTCGTTCCTCGCCGACGGCGGCGACGGGTTCACCGTCCTGAGGGACGGCACCGACCGCCTCGGCGGCGGGAGCGACCTGGACGCGTTCATCGCGTACCTGACGGCGAACGCGCCCGTCACGGCGCCCGTCCCGAACCGGGCGACGCCGCTGCCGTAGCCGTCCCGTCCCCGTGGCCGCACGACGCGGCCACGGGGACGGCGGCCCGGCGGGTCGATGAGTCGCCGCGTCCCGCCCGGTCGACACGGGAAACGACCACGGGAGGAGCCATGGGGATCGTCAGGTGCCACATCTCGGTGTCCCTCGACGGCTACGCCGCCGGGCCGCGTCAGAGCCTCGAGAACCCACTCGGCGAGGGCGGCGAGGGGCTGCACCGGTGGGCGTTCGAACTCGACGCCTGGCGAAGGGAGCACGGCCGGGACGGCGGCGTCACCAACGCGTCGTCGGCGGTGGTGGAGGAGGTGACCGCGAACGTCGGCGCGGGCGTGATGGGCCGGAGCATGTTCGGCGGCGGACCCGGCCCGTGGCGCGGGGACCCACCGTGGAGGGGCTGGTGGGGTGACGACCCGCCGTTCCACACGCCGGTGTTCGTCCTGACGCACCATGAGCGGGCGCCCCTCGAGATGGAGGGCGGGACGACGTTCCACTTCGTGACCGACGGCGTCGACGTGGCGGTCGCGCGGGCGCGGGACGCCGCGGGCGACCGGGACGTCGCCGTCCACGGCGGCGCGGACACGGTCCAGCAGACGATCCGGGCCGGACTCCTCGACGAGATCGTCGTCCACGTGACGCCGCTGACCCTGGGCGGCGGGTCCCGTCTGTTCGAGGACGTCGGCGACGCGACGTTCGAGGTCGTCGGCGCGGTCGACGCGCCGGGCGTCACCCACGTGAGGTACCGGGTGGTGAGGTAGCGGAGGCTCGACCGTAGCCGGCGGGGGCGGGATCGGCGATCCGTCCGGGCTCGACGGCGGCGCGGGCGGCGGGGGCGGCGGGCCGGATCCCTGGAGCCACCGGCCGTCGCGGAACCACCGCTGCATCGTCTTGACGGATGGGAGCACGCCGTCCCCCGGCCGGGACCGGCGGCGGAGGTCGCGGATCACCGCTGCCGGGCGTTCCCCCCGCGCGAACGCGGCCTCGGCGGCGGCGCGCAACGCCGGCCACGAGTACGACCCGGGGCGCTCACGTTCCGGTGGCGGGCCGGTGAGCCGCGCCCGGTGGACGTCGAGCGCCCGCGACCGGCGTGTCGTCATGCACCCCGACGCCCGCCAGACGTGGAGGAGCGACACTGCGAGGTCCCGCCCCGCCCGGGACGTGAGGAACGCGTCGGACCGGTGCTCCTCGCACAGCCAGACGCTCACCCCGCAGGGGAGGTGCAGCTCCGCCCGCCGCCCCCGCCCCTTCCCGACGCAGATCGCACACGCCGGGACGGACCCGAGGTTCTCCCCCTTGTAGAAGCTCCGCGCCACGGGGCCATCGAACCACCGGCGGACCGACACGTCGCCGCCGACCCGTGCCGACTCCCGCCCAGCGCCGTGCCGTCTCTGATCGCACTTGGGGCCGGCTCGACGGCCCAAGTGCGCCATGGAGCACCGGGGCCGCCAGCGGCGGCGGGAGGGTGTCCGTCGCCCGCCCGGTCAGACCCCCTCAGCACCCCTCCGGGATGGGCGTGGCGCACTTGGGCGTCGCATCGAGGTCCACGTGCGCCATGGGTGACCTCGGGGCGGGGCGGAGGCGGAACCTCAGCCGGGGGCGCCGACCTCGTGCTGGATGACCTCGAAGGACCAGAGCTCGCTCTGGCTGCTCACGGGTCCCTGGGTGTTGTGGGCCTTGTGGCCACGCGTGAAGGCGGAGCTCTGGACCCAGGCGTCGAAGGCCTCGGTGCTCTCCCAGCGGGTGTAGACGAGGTAGACGCCGCGGTCGTCGCTCGGGCGGAGGAGCTCGAAGGCCTCGAAGCCGGGGGACGTCGCGACCTCGCCGGCGCGCGCGGCGAAGCGGGCCTCGAACTCCTCGGCGCGTTCGGCGGGGACGGTGATGGCGTTGATGCGCACGACGGACACGGCGGTCAGTCCTTCTTCTCGTGGTGGCCGCCGAACTGCTTGCGCATGGCGGAGAGGAGCTTGTCGGCGTAGTCCGCCTCCCCCCTCGAGCTGAACCGCTCGTAGAGGGCGGCGGTGAGGACGTGGGCGGGGACGCCCTCGTCGACCGCGGCCATGACGGTCCACCGTCCCTCCCCGGAGTCGGAGACGCGCCCGCTGAACTCGCCGAGGGCGGGGTCCTCGTTCAACGCGATCGCCGTGAGGTCGAGCAGCCACGACGAGATGACGCTCCCCCGGCGCCACACCTCGGCGACGGCGGCGGTGTCGATCTCGTACCGGTAGTACCGGGGGTCCCGGAGGGGCGTCGTCTCCGCGTCGTGCTCCTGCTCCTCGCGGCCGATCCCCGCCTTCTGGAGGATCGCCATCCCCTCGGCGTACGCGGCCATCACCCCGTACTCGATGCCGTTGTGGACCATCTTCACGAAGTGGCCGGCGCCGGCGGGGCCGCAGTGGAGGTACCCCATCTCCGGCTGGGCGGGCTCACCCTCCCGGCCGGGGGTGCGGGGGGCCGCGTCGACGCCGGGGGCGAGGGCCCGGAGGATCGGGTCGAGCCGCGCCACCGCCTCCGTCTCCCCGCCGATCATCATGCAGTAGCCACGTTCCAGGCCGAACACGCCGCCGCTCGTCCCGATGTCGACGTGGTGGATGCCCCGGGGCGACAGCTCCGCCGCCCGGTCGACGTCGTCGCGGTAGTAGCTGTTGCCGCCGTCGATCACGATGTCGCCGCTCTCGAGGTGCTCCGCGAGGTCCATCACCGTCTGCCCGGCGTAGGCGGCGGGCACCATCACCCACGCCGCCCGGGGCACGTCGAGCTTCGAGGCGAGGTCGGCGAGCGACGTCGCCCCCGTCGCGCCCTCCGCCTCCAGCGCCGCGACGGCCTCGGGACTGACGTCGAACACCACGCACTCGTGCCCGGCGCGCATCAGCCGGCGCACGATGTTCGCGCCCATCCGTCCCAGTCCGATCATCCCGAGCTGCATCAGTTGCTTCTCCCTCGTTCGGCGCGGTAGCGGCGGATGAGTGCGTTGGTCGAGCCGTCGTGGTGCAGGTCCGGCGGGTCGGGAGCGGTGAGCTCGGGGGCGATGCGGGTGGCGAGCGCCTTGCCGAGCTCGACCCCCCACTGGTCGAAGGAGTTGATCCCCCACACGACCCCCTGCGTGAACACCTTGTGCTCGTAGAGCGCGACGAGCTGCCCCAGCACCGACGGCGTCAGCGACGGGGCGAGGATGACGTTGGTGGGGCGGTTGCCGGGGAACGTCCGGTGCGGCACGAGCGCCGGCGCGACGCCCTCCGCCGCGACCTCGTCCGCCGACTTGCCGAACGCGAGCGCCTCGGCCTGCGCGAGGAGGTTCGCCATCAGCAGGTCGTGGTGGTCCCCGAGTTCGTGCGCGGGGCGGCACACGCCGATCAGGTCGCTCGGCACGAGGCGCGTGCCCTGGTGGATCAGCTGGTAGAAGGCGTGCTGGCCGTTCGTCCCCGGCTCGCCCCACACCACCGGCCCGGTGGCGACGTCGACGGGGCGGCCGTCGATGTCGACGGACTTGCCGTTGCTCTCCATGTCGAGCTGCTGCAGGTACGCGGGGAACCGGCCGAGGCGCTCGCTGTACGGCAGCACGGCGTGGGTGTCGGCGCCGAGGAAGTTGGCGTTCCAGACGCCCAGCATCCCGAGCAGCACCGGCATGTTCGCCTCCGGCGGGGCGGTGAGGAAGTGCTCGTCCATGATCCGGAACCCGTCGAGCATCTCCCGGAAGCCCTCCGGTCCGACGGCGATCGCGATCGTCAGGCCGATCGCGGAGTCCATCGAATACCGGCCGCCGACCCAGTCCCAGAAGCCGAGCATGTCGGTGGTGTCGATGCCGAACGCGGCGACCTCCTCGGCGTTCGTCGACACCGCCACGAAGTGCCGGCCGACGGCGTCCTCGCCGAGCGCGTCGACCAGCCACGCCCGCGCCGTCCGCGCGTTCGTGAGCGTCTCGAGGGTGGTGAACGTCTTCGAGCAGACCACGAAGAGGGTGCTCGCCGGGTCGGCGCCGGCCACGGCGTCCGCGATGTCGCTGCCGTCGATGTTCGAGACGAAGCGGATGTCGATCGCGGCGTCGGCCGCGTCGCGCAACGCGCGCACCGCCATCGCGGGGCCGAGGTCGGAACCGCCGATCCCGATGTTCACGACGGTGCGGATGCGCTGCCCCGTCGCGCCGGTCCACGCCCCGGAGCGCACCCGGTCCGCGAGGTCGTACATGCGGTCGAGCACCTCGTGCACGTCGGGGACGACGTCGTGGCCGTCGACGACGATCGACTCCGTCCGCGGCGCCCGCAGCGCCGTGTGCAGCACCGCCCGGCCCTCGGTGACGTTGATACGAGCGCCGGAGGCCATCTCCGCGGCCCGCTCCGCGACGCCCGCGGCGCGCGCGAGGGCGGCCAGCAGGTCGAGGGTGCCGCGGTCGACGCGGTTCTTCGAGTAGTCGAGGAACAGGTCCCCCGCCTGCAACGTCAGCTCATCGCCCCGGGCGGGGTCGGCGGCGAACAGGTCGCGCAGGTGGGCCTCGCGGGCGCCCCCCGCGGCGTGGGCCTCGAGGGCCCGCCACTCGTCGGTCCGTGAGATCACCGTCGCGCCTCCTCGTACCAGTGGACCTGACGCTCCGGCGGCAGGCTCTCGAAGTCGTGGCCGGCCTCGGCGGCGAGCCGCGCCGCGGCCTCGACCCTCTCGCGGAACCGCTGCGCCGACGCCCGCAACGCGAGCTCGGGGTCGGCCCCCACCGCCCGGGCGGCGCCGACCGCCGCGAACAGCACGTCCCCCAGCTCACGCGCCCCCGGCTCGGCGCGCAGCTCGGCGGTCTCCTCGTCGAGCTTGTCGAGTGCCGCCGGGACGTCGGGGAAGTCGAACCCCACCGACGCCGCCCGCTTCTGCGCCTTCGTCGCGTACGCGAGCGCCGGCAGGCCGGACGGGAGGTCGTGGAAGATCCCCTGGTCGGCCCGCTCCTCCCGCTTGCGGCGCTCCCACACGTCGACGACGCCGGCGGCGGTCGCCGCGACCGCGTCGCCGTAGACGTGGGGGTGGCGGGAGATCAGCTTGTCGGCCTGCCCGCGGGCGACGGCGCCGAGGTCGGCGCCCCCCTCCTCCTCGAGCAGCTGGGCGAGGAACACCGCCTGGAACAGCAGGTCGCCGAGCTCGTCGACGAGGCCGTGGCCGGTGGCGACGGCGTCGGCCACCTCGAAGGCCTCCTCGATCGTGTGCGGCACGATCGTCGCGGCCGTCTGCACCCGGTCCCACGGGCAGTCGCGGCGCAGTCGCAGGCCGACGCGGGTGAGGGCCGCGACCTCCGCGCCGATCGCCCGGTCCCGCAACGTGGCGCGGTCCGGGACGGTGGCGGCGTCCGGCAGGGCGCGGGCGAGGCGGTGGGCCTCGGCGTCGGGCGCCGCGACGACGGTGCCGTCGGGCAGCGCCGCCGGGTCGCCGAGGGGCGCGGGGTCCACCGGGAGGAGCTCCCGGAGGGCGGCGGGCAGCTCGGGGGCGACCACGTGGGCGGCGCCGGCGATGACGGCGAGCGCGCGGGCCGGCACGGACTCGGGATCCCCCGCCCCGAGTCCGACGACCGTGATCATGCCGCGGAGACTACGGGGTGGGCGCCGGGGCGGTCGGGGTCGCCGCCGGGGCGGCCGTGGTCGTCGTCTGCGGCTTCAGCCCGTCGTCCGCGTACACCGTCCGGTCCTCCCACTTCGCGAGCACCTTCTCGCTCCAGGTCTGGAAGGTCGTCTGGCGCTTCGCCGCGAGCTGGCTCTGGATGATCTGGGAGCGCGCCTCGGCGAAGGACGTCGTCTTCGCGGGGGTGATATCCACGGTGATGATGTGCCAGCCGAACTGGGTCTTCACCGGCTGGGAGATCTCACCGTCCTCGAGGGAGAAGGCGACCTTCTCGAACTCGGGGACGAGCTGGCCCTTCTGGATCTGCCCGAGGTCGCCGCCCTGGGGCGCGGAGCCCGTGTCGGTCGACTTCTCGCGGGCGATCTCCGCGAAGTTCTCCGGCGTCAGCTCCGCGCGGATCGCGTCGGCCTCGGCCTCGGTCTCGACGAGGATGTGGCTGGCGGTGCGACCGGCGGCGACGGTGAACTGGTCGGGGTTCTCGTTGTAGTACGTCCGGGCGTCGGCGGCGGTGAAGCGCACGCCGCGCGTGTACCGGTTGAACAGTGCCTGCTGCTCGAGCTGGTTGCGGACGATCTCCCGGGCGTCGGCGGTGGTGATGCCGCGCTCCTTGAGGAAGTCGTCGAACTTCTTCTTCGAGCCCTCGAAGTTCGTCGTGGTGATCCGCGCGAGCTCGGCGTCGATCTCCTCCGCCGTCACCTTGCACGGCTTCCCGCACTCGCGGGCCTCGAACTCGACGACCTTCTGCTGCACGAGCGACTGCAGCGCCTGGCGGCGGACGTCGTCGTAGCCGTCGGCGCCCTCCTCCGGCAGCGTCGCGCCCTGCGCCTCGGCCTCGGCCCGGCTCTGGTCGATCGTCGTGGTCAGCTCGGCCTCCGTGATGGGGGCGTCGCCCACCCGGGCGACGACGCCGTCGGGGAGGTTCGACCCGTCGTCGCCACACCCGGCGACGAGCAGGACACCCACCGCACCCAGGGCGGCGAGGCCGACGAGGACCCCCGCCACGAGCGGAGATCTGCGGTTGGTCTTCGTCACGACGGGGGCGATCGTAGCACCTCCATTTCGGGGCCCCGTTAGGGGCGTCTTAAGGCTCCGGCGCGCGGTCGCGACGCGACCGCGGGGTCTCATGCGGCGAGTGCCCCGGCGCTCGCGAGGGCGTCCAGCGCGGCCTCCGCGGCGGCGAGCCGCTCGCTCCCGGCGGCGCCCGCCGGGAGGGAGACGAGGCGCTCGCTGCCGGCGTAGACGGCCGCCGGCTGGGCCTCGCGGAGGGTGCGGAGCTGCTGGCTGGTGAGGCTCACGGGACCCACCGTGACACGTCCCGACCGCACGGCGATCTGGCTCGCGCCCGCGGCGCGCAGCTTCACGCGCACCCGCTGCACCGAGAGGAGCGACTCGACGGGGGGCGGGATCGGCCCGAAGCGGTCGGCGATCTCCTCGCGGAGGGTCGCGACGTCCTCGAGCGACGCGGAGAGCGCGATGCGCCTGTGCAGGTCGATCTTGGCCGCCTCGAGCGTGACGTAGTCGCCGGGGATGTACGCCGACACGGCGATGTCGACCCGCACCTCGCGCTCGGGCGGCTCCTCGCCCTGCCCCCGCAGGACGGCCTCGTTCAGCATCTCGAGATATAGCTCGAAGCCGATCGCCGCGACGTGCCCGCTCTGCTCGTCGCCGAGCAGGTTGCCGGCGCCGCGGATCTCGAGGTCGCGCATCGCGATCCGCAGTCCGCTCCCGAGCTCCGTGTAGTCGGCGAGGGCCCGCAGCCGCGACGACGCCTCGCGGGTCAGGGACGCGTCGTCGGGATAGAGGAGGTACGCGTGGGCGGTCACCTCGGAGCGACCGACCCGCCCGCGGATCTGGTAGAGCTGGGACAGGCCCAGGGCGTCGGCGCGCTCGACGATCAGGGTGTTCGCCTGGGGGATGTCGAGGCCCGACTCGATGATGCTCGTCGCGACGAGCACGTCGGCCTCGCCCCGCACGAACGCGAGCATGACCTCCTCCAGCTCGTGCTCCGCCATCTGCCCGTGGGCGGTGACGATGTTCATCTCCGGCACGAGCCCGCGGAGCGCCTCCCCGGCGTCCTCGATCGTCTCGACCCGGTTGTGGAGGTAGAAGCTCTGCCCGCCGCGGGCGTGCTCGCGGCGGAGGGCCTCCACGATGAGGGCCTCGTCGTACTCGCCGACGTGCGTGGCGATGGGCCGGCGACCGGGCGGGGGCGTCTCGATGACGCTGATGTCGCGGAGCCCGGAGAGGGAGATCTGCAGCGTGCGGGGGATCGGCGTGGCGCTCATCGCGAGCACGTCGACGCTGAGCCGCAGCTGGCGCAGCGACTCCTTCTGCGCGACCCCGAACCGCTGCTCCTCGTCGACGATCACGAGGCCGAGGTCCTTCGGCTGCACGTCCATCGACAGCAGGCGGTGGGTGCCGATGAGGATGTCGAGGCGCCCGTCGCGGTAGCGCGACAGCACGTCCTTCGTCTCCGCGGGGGAGCGGAAGCGGTTGACGAGGTCGACGGTCACCGGCAGCTCGCCGAACCGCTCGCGGAACGTGGCGAGGTGCTGCTGGGCGAGGATCGTCGTCGGCACCAGCATCAGCACCTGCTTGCCGGCAGCCGCCGCCTTGAACGCCGCCCGCATGGCGATCTCGGTCTTGCCGAACCCGACGTCGCCGCAGATGAGGCGGTCCATGGGCCGGGGGCGCTCCATGTCGTCGGCGACGGCGTCGATGGCGCGCTGCTGGTCGGGTGTCTCGCGGTGGCGGAACGTCCGCTCCAGCTCGCGGGTCATGTCGTCGTCGGGCGGGAACGCGTACCCCTTCGCCGCGGCGCGGGCCTCGTAGAGGGAGATCAGCTCGCCGGCCATCTCGCGCACGGCCGCGCGGGCACGCGACTTCATGCGGTCCCACGCCTTGCCGCCCAGCTTCGAGAGGGCCGGCGGGGAGCCGTCGGCGCCGACGTAGCGGGTGACGCGGTGGAGCTGGTCGTGGGGGACGTAGAGGCGGTCGCCCTGCGCGAACGCCAGCGCCAGGTAGTCGCGCGTGAGGCCCGCGACGGTGCGCGTCTCGAACCCGGTGAGACGACCGATGCCGTGGTCCTCGTGGACGACGTGGTCGCCGACCTTCAGGTCGAGGAAGCTCGCGAGGCGCTTGCCGACGACGGGGCCGCGCTGCGAGGACGGCGCCCGGCGGCGGAGGACGCGCTCCTCGGGGACGATCGCCAGGTTCAGCGCCCGCGACACGAGGCCGGCGCGGACGCCGAGCACCGTGCCGCCGACCTCGCCGGGCGGCGGCAGCGCGCCCGGCTCGAGCTCGCTGGGACGGAGGCGCTCCATGCGGACGACGGCGCGGGACATGTCGCCGCGGCGGGCGAAGGCCAGCACGACGCGGGTGCCGCTGCGGGCGAGGCGGGCGAGCTCCCCCTCGGCCTCGGAGGGGGTGCGGCTGGTGAAGCGCGCCTCGACGGCGTCGAAGGCGGGGGTCGCGGACCCGGCGGGCGGTGACAGGTCGAGCGCGGCGAGGGCGGCGAGCTCGCGCTCGGTCTCCTCGGGCGGGGCGATCGCGCCGGCGGCGGCCTCGTCCTCGAGGCGCTCGTGGGCCTCCCGGAGGGCGGCGGGGTGCTCCGACGGGGCGAGGCGGATCAGGCGGGCGGCGGCGATGCCGGGCAGCCCGAGGGGGTCGACGCTGTCACCGTCGGGTTCCGCGGCGGGCCACGCGAGCAGGCGCCCGATGGGGCGGATGGTGCGCTGGGTGAAGGGCGAGAACGCCCGCATGCTCTCGATCTCGTCGCCGAAGAGCTCGATCCGGGCGGGCAGGTCGGCGGTCGACGGGTAGACGTCGAGGATGCCGCCGCGCACCGACAGGTCACCGCGCTCCTCGACCTGGTCGACGCGTTCGTACCCGAGGGCGACGAGGCGGTCGATGAGCTCGTCCAGGGAGGTCTGCTGGCCGACCGCCACCTCGAAGGCGTCCCCCGGCGTGCCGGCGACGCGCTCGGCGACGGCGGGGGCCCCGGCGACGACGACGGTGCCGGGACGGCCGAGGGTCGACAGGGCACGCGCCCGCTGGCCGACGAGGTGCGGCGAGGGGCCGACGGCCGCGTTGGCGGGGACCCCCCGCGTCGGCCACAGGGCGACGGCCCCGCGGCCCATCAACGCGACGAGCTCCGTGGAGAGGTCCCGGGCCTCGTCGTCGCCGGGCGTGACGGCGAGCAGCGAGCGGTCGCCGGTGCGCGCGAGGGCGGAGAGGACGTAGGGCCACGCGGGCCGGGCGACGGCGAGCCCGCCGGCGCGGCCGTCGGCGTCGAGGCGTGCCGCGGCGGCCGCGAGCGGCGGGTTGGCGGCGATGACGCGGTCGATGGAGGTGGCGCGGGTCTCGCTCACGCGTCCCCCTCCCCCGCGGCGCCCGGCGCCCTCGCCGTGGCGGTGTCCCCCGTCGGCTCGGCCTCGGCCTCGGCGTCGGCGGCGAGGCGCGCGGCCTCCCGGCGTTCGTGGCGCGACTTCGCCCGGGCGCCCGGCTCGGAGGCGTGGAACCGCTCGATCGCGGCGGGCATGCCCTCCGCGAGGGCGACCTCGGCCATGTCGGCGGCGCGGGCCACCATCGCGGCGACCTCCTCCCGCGGCTCCGCGAACCGGGTCAGCACCCAGTCGGCGCCGTCACCGCGGAACTCGGCGGGGGGGCGCCCGATGCCGATGCGGACGCGCGCGAAGTCACCGGAGCCGAGGCCGCGGACGATCGAGCGCAGCCCGTTGTGGCCGCCGTGGCCGCCGCCGACCTTGCCGCGGACCGTGCCGAACGGCAGGTCGAGTTCGTCGTGCACCACGAGCACCTGCCCGGGGACGGCCCGCAGTGCACCTGCCGCGGGTCCGACCGCGTCGCCCGAGTCGTTCATGTAGGTCAGCGGCACCATCAGTGTGAGGGGGCCGGCGGGTCCGCGGACAGCCACGATGCGGGCGCCGTACCTCGACACGGGACGGCCGGCCCCCAGGCGCTCCGCCAGGAGGTCGACCACCATCTGACCGGCGTTGTGCCGGGTGCCCGCGTACTTCGGCCCGGGGTTGCCGAGACCCGCGACGAGTCGGAACGGTTCGTCCGGCACGCCCCGCGCGCCGCTACTCGTCGGAGGTCTCTCCGGCCCCGGACTCCGACTCGCCCTCGACGGCCGCGCCGCCCTCGTCGCCCTCGGCCTCGGCCTCCACCGTCGGCGCCAGGACGGAGGCGACCACCGTCTCGGGCTCGGACGTGATCGTCACGCCCTGCGGCACCTGGATGTCGGCCACGGTCAGCGAGTCGCCGACCTGGAGCTCGGAGACGTCGACCTCGATGTGGTCGGGGAGGCTGTCCGGGAGGGCGCTCACGACGACCTCGCGGAGCGGCTGGTCGAGCACGCCGCCGTCGCGGACGCCGACGGAGTTGCCGACGAGCGAGATCGGGATGGGGGCCTCGATCTCGACCTTGAGGTCGACCTGCTGGAAGTCGACGTGCAGCACGTCGCCACGCACCGGGTGCAGCTGCCAGTCCTTCACGAGGACCGGCTGCGGGCGGGCGTCGCCGACGACGAGGTCGATGACGGCCGTGCGCCCCTCCACGAGGGTCCGCTTGAGGTCGTGTCCCGGCAGCGCCAGGGGCAGCGAGTCGCCGCCGCTCTGGTAGACGATGCCCGGAACGAGGCCCTGACGGCGGAGGCGCCGTGTGGGTCCGTTGCCGAACTCGGTGCGGGTCTGGGCGGTGAGGCTGACGTGTGCCATGCGTGATCGCGATCCTGGTCGGGGCCGACGAGGGAGTGTACCCGACGTCGCCGTGAACGTGGCGGCCCCCCTCGCGGGGGCTCCGTGGGGCCGTCCATGGCGCACGTGAGCCTCGGCTCGAGGTCCAAGTGGACCATCCCGAAAGCCCAAGTGAGCCACGGCGCCGGGTCCAAGTGGACCATCTGAAAGGCCCAAGTGGACCACGACGCGAGGTCCAATGGACCATGAACCGGAGGAGCTGCGGGGTCAGGCGGGCTGTGGGGCGCCCTCGTCGGGTGGGCCGGGGTCGATGGCGGCCGGCGGCGACGGGGCCGGGGCGGGGGCCGCGGGCTCGGGCTCCGGCTCCGCCACCGCCTCGGGCTCCGGCTCGGGTTCGGGTTCCGGGTGGGCGTGGGCGGCGAGGATGGATTCGCCTTCGATGTCGATGTGCGGCACGACTCGCTCGACCGCCCGGGGCAGCCACCACGTCCTCCGTCCCATCAGCGCCAGCAGGGCCGGGGTCAGGATCAGGGCCGCGGAGGCCGCGAGGGCGACCGCGAGGGCGAGGCCGACGCCGAACTGCTTCACCGTCGGGTCGCCGTTCAGGACGAAGCTCCCGAACACGCCGATCATGATCAACGCCGCCGCCGTGATCACCCGGGCGCTCGACGCGACACCCGACGCCACCGCCTGCCGGTCGCCCTCGCCCCCCGCGCGGTGCGTCGCGACCGAGGACAGCAGGAACACCTGGTAGTCCATCGACAGGCCGAACAGCACCGCGAACATCATCAACGGGACGTAGCTTGCGATCGGGACCGTGTCGCGGGCGGTGTCGATCCCGAGCGGATCGATCCCCCAGCCGAACTGGAACACCGCCGTCAGCACCCCGAACGCCGCGGCCACGCACAACAGGTTCACCAGGGCGGCCTGCACCGGCACGAGGAACGACCGGAACGCGACGAGCAGCACCAGCACGCTCAGGGCGAGCACCACCAGGATCACCACCGGCAGCCGCTCCGTGATCTCGTCCGCCAGGTCCACGTTCGCCGCCGTGCTCCCCCCCACGTGGGCCTCCAGGTCGGCCCCCGCCGTCGCCGCCGGCAGGACCGACGTCCGCAGGGTCACGACCAGGTCCGCCGTCTCCGTCGCCGCCGGGGGGGTCGTCGGGATCGCGGTGAACACCGCCGCGTCGCCGTCGCCGTTGATCTGCGGCGGCGACGTCCTCGCGATCCCCGCCGTCCCCGTCAGGGCGTCCTGGATCCGCACGAGACGCGGGTCCGTGCCGCGGTCGTCGCCCCCCGCCTTCGTCAACGTCGCGGTCAGCTCGTCCTTCAGCGAGAGCGCCCGCGCCTGCTGGTCCTCCGCCCGTGCCTGGAGCGCCTCCAGGTCGGCCTTCTGCGCCTGGAGGTCCGCCGCCTCGGTCTTGAGCGCCGACGCCTGCCGCTCCAGGGCGGCGGCCTCCGCGACGAGCCGTGCCCTCTCCCGGTCGAGCGCCGCCGCCTGGCGTGCCAGCGCCTCGGTGCCGGCCACGAGGGTCCGCAGCTGGCGGCGCAGGGTGCCGGGGGCCTCGGGCAGCGACGCCGCCTGCCGGCGCAACGCCGCCGCCTCCGCGCGCTGCGCCCGCTCGTCCGCCCGCGCGGCGGAGATCCGGGAGCGCAGCCGCTGGGCCTCGGCCTCCAGGCGGGTGAGCAGGGCCTCCAGCGGCGGGCGCGCGTCCTCCCCGGCGGCGGCGATCTCCTCCCGGACGGCGGCGACGCGGGCGGCGACGGCCACGAGCTGCCGCTCCGCCGCCCGGCGTCGCGCCGCCCCCGCCCGCGCCCGCGCCGCGGCGGCCTCCGCCCGCGTCACGAGGGCGCGCCCCGCCGCCCCCGCCGCCGCCACCTCGCGCTCGATCACCGCCCGCTGCGCCCGGAGCCCGTCGCGTTCGCGCGCCAGGGCCGCCGCCTGCGCCTCGAGGGCCGACCGCTCCGCGACCAGGTCGGCCTGCTGCGCCTCCAGGCCGGCCTGCTGCTCCTCCAGCGCCGCGGCCTGCGCCTGCAGCGCCGCCTGCTGCGCCTGCCCCTCCGCCTGCTCCTGCTCGAGCTCGGCCTGCAACGACCGCAGCTCGTCCTCCTGCGCCGTCACCGCGGGATCGGCGGTGGCGGGCGTGCCGAGGCTGATGCCGATCAGGAGGGGGCCGTTGAAGCCGACGCCGAACCCCGCGGCGATCAGGTCGTAGGCGTCGCGCTCCTGGCTGCCGGGAGGTGTCGCGCCGATGTCCTCCTGCCCCAGCTCGAGGGACCGCAGGGGCACGATCAGGACGGCGAGCACCGCGACGAACGCGCCGATCGCGACGAGCGGCCGCCGCGTGACCGTCCGCCCCCACGACGCCCACATGCCGGTGCCGGGCACCCGCTCGGCGGGCCGCAGGAAACGCGGCACGCGCAACGCCCCGACGCGGGTGCCGGCCAGGGCGAGCAGGGCGGGGAGCAGCGTGACGGCCGCCAGCACCGCCGTCACGACCGCGACCGCCGAGGCGTAGCCGAGCGACGTCACGAGCGGGATGCCGGCGACCGCCAGGGCGAGCAGGGCGATGACGACGGTCGTGCCGGCGAAGACGATCGCGCTGCCCGACGTCGCCACCGCCACGGCGATCGACTCCCGGACCCCCATCCCCGCCCTCAGGCCGTCGCGGTGGCGGGTGACGAGGAACAGCGCGTAGTCGATGCCGACGCCGAGCCCGATCATCGTGGCGAGCGTCGGCGCGATCACCGGCACGCCGATCACGTGCCCCATCAGGCCGATCAGGCCGAGCGCCGCGGCGAGGCCGAGGACGGCGGTGACGATCGGCATGCCCATCGCGACCACCGAGCCGAAGGCCAGCGTCAGGATGACCATCGCCACGACGATGCCCACCACCTCGCTGCTCTCGGTCTCGGGTTTCGACAGCTCGGCGCCGATCGGCCCGCCCGCGGCCAGCTCGAGCCCCGCCCGGTCGGCGAACGGCTGCGCCGCGTCGAGGACCTCCTGCGCCTGCGCGGTCGTCAACGTGTCGGAGCCGACGGTCAGGAGGACGCCGATGAACGCCGTCCTGCCGTCCTCCGAGAGCTGGGCCTGGCCCTGCGTGCTGAACGGGTTGATCGCGCTGTCGACGTCGTCGAGCTTGCGGATCTGCGTCGCCGCGCCGTTGATGGCCTTCTGGCGCGTCCCGCCGTCCTCCAGCGTCCCGTCGCCGACGTGGAAGACGAGGGGGCTGCGGCCGTTCTGCTGCGGCGGGAACCGCTCCGCGAGGACGTCCTTCGCCGCCTCGCTGTCGGTGCCCGGCAGGCTCTGGTCGTTGCTGGTGTCGGCCCCGACGGCGGAGACGAGCACGAGGACCGCCACGACGGCCGCGACCCACCCGAGCAGCACGGGCAGGGGGTGACCGGCGATCCCGTGCCCGATCCGGTGGAGGACCCGTGCCAAGAACGCGCCTGTGCCGAGTGACTGGGGGCGAACCTAACACCGGCGGTCCGCGCCGGAAAAGCCCGGGATCACCGTGGCGGAGCGGTTCCTGCGGCCATCCCCCGTGCGGGGGACGTCACGTCAGAAGAGCTGGTTCTCCCCGGCGAAGATGGCGCTGACCGACTCGTCGCAGAAGACGTTGTGGACGGAGTCGGCGAGGATCCGGTCCACGGAGAGGACGCGGAAGAGGTCGGAGTCGGCGGCCTCGGGCGGCAGGGGGACGGTGTCGCTGATCACGACCTCCTCGATCACCGACTCCTCGAGCCGCTGCACGGCGCTGCCGGACAGGAGCCCGTGGGTCGCCGCGGCGAAGATCCGGGTGGCCCCCGCGTCCTTCACGACCTTGGCGCCGGCGCACAGCGTGCCGGCGGTGTCGATCATGTCGTCGATGAGGATGGCGGCGCGCCCCTCGACGTCGCCGATCAGCAGCGTGATCTCGGCCTCGTTGTGGTCGGGCCGCTGCTTGGTGAGCACGGCGAGCGTCGCGCCGAGGCGCTCGGCGAAGTGGTTCGCGAGCTTCGCGCGGCCGGCGTCGGGCGAGACGACGACGAGCTTCTCGGCGATCGCGCCCTGGTAGACCCGCTCGCGGAAGTCGTCGACGAACATCGGGAGGGCCGTCATGTGGTCGACGGGGACCCCGAAGAACCCCTGCACCTGCCCGGCGTGCAGGTCCATGGTGAGGACGCGGTCCACGCCGGCGGCCGACAGCAGGTCGGCGATCAGCTTCGCGGTGATCGGCTCGCGCGGCGCCGACTTCTTGTCCTGGCGCGAGTACCCGTACCAGGGGATGACGGCGGTGATGCGGTGGGCGGAGGCGAGCTTCGCCGCGTTGATCATGACGAGCAGCTCCATGAGGCTGTCGTTGACCGGGCGGCACGTCGACTGGACGAGGAAGACGTCGGCGCCGCGGACGCTCTCCTCGAAGCGCACGTAGATCTCGCCGTTGGCGAACGTCTTGAGGGTGACGGCGCCGAGGTCGATGCCGAGGCGCCCCGCGATCCGCTGGCCGAGGTCCTGGCTGGAGCGCCCCGCGAACACCATGAGGCGCTTCGAGTCGTCCCGGTCGATGCTGGTGCTCACCGGCTGTCCCCCCCACCTTCGCTGGCGGCCTCCCGCGCGCGGGCGGTCGCCTTTGCCGTGAACCCCTCGATCACCGACTGGCGGGCGCGGGCGATGCCGAGCGCCCCGTCGGGGACGTCGTCGGTGACGATCGAACCGGCACCGGTCATGGCGTCGTCGCCGACCGTCACGGGCGCGACGAAGACGCAGTCGGAGCCGGTCTTCACGCGCGCGCCGATCCGCGTGCGGTGCTTGCGGAAGCCGTCGTAGTTGGCGGTGATGTTGCCGGCGCCGATGTTGGTGCCCTCGCCGATGTCGGCGTCCCCGATGTAGGAGAGGTGCGGCACCTTCGCCCCCGCGCCGATGACGCTCTTCTTGATCTCGACGTAGGTGCCGGCCTTCGCGCCGGGCCGCAGGTCGGCCCCGGGGCGCAGGTACGCGAACGGGCCGACGCTGACGTCGTCGGCGAGCGTCGACGACACGAGGTGGGCGCTGACGACGGTGCAGCGGTCGCCGACGACCGTGTCGGTCATGACGACGTCGGGGCCGATGCTGCAGCCCTCCCCGATGACGGTGTCGCCGCGCAGGTGCGTGCCCGGCCACAGCACGGTGTCGGGCCCGGCGGTCGCCCCCGCCGACAGGTACACGGCCTGGGGGTCGGGCATCGTCACCCCGGCGATCATCATCTCGTCGCGCAGGCGGCGCTGCAGGGCCGCCTCGCACGCCGCCAGGTCGATGCGGTCGTTGACGCCGGTCGCGGGCTCGGGGTCGTCGATCGTCACGGCGACGACGGGTCCGTCGAGGGCCTCGAGCGCGTCGGTGAGGTAGATCTCGCCCTGGGCGTTGTGGCTGCCGAGGCCGGCGAGCGCCGTCTCCAGGCGGGCCCGGTCGAAGACGTAGAGAGCGGCGTTGAACTCGCGGATCGCCAGCTCGGCGGGTGAGGCGTCGCGGGCCTCGACGACGCGGGCGACGGTGTCGCCGGGTCCGCGCACCACGCGGCCGTAGGCGGCGGCGTCCGGCACGACGGCGGTGAGCATGGTCGCCGCGCGGTCGCCGGCGGCGCGGTGCTCCTCGACCATGCGCGCGACGAGGGCGGCGGGCAGGAGGGGGGTGTCGCCGCACGCGACGATCACGACGTCGCAGTCGGCGGCGAGGGCCCCGAGGCCGACCCGGGTCGCGTGGCCCGTGCCGAGCTGCTCCTCCTGCACGGCGACGTCGACGCCGGCCGGCAGTGCGTCGCGGACGACGTCGGCCGCGTGCCCGATCACCACGACGGTGCGGGCGGCGCCCGCGCCGGTGAGGGCGTCGAGCACCCAGCCGACCATGGGCCGGCCGGCGAGGGGGTGGACCACCTTGGGCAGGGCGGAGCGCATCCGTGTTCCCTGACCGGCGGCGAGGACGACGGCGCCGATGCTCATGCGGTTGTCGAGTCCGTCCCGGGCTGGAGAGAGGAGGTTCTGACTGGCTGGGGCGGGAGGATTCGAACCTCCGGTCGCGGGACCAAAACCCGCTGCCTTACCCCTTGGCTACGCCCCAAGGAAGAGCCCTCCATGGCGGGGCGAGTATAGACGGACCCGCCGGGGTCGCCGGAGCGCGTCACGCGCCGAGGACCACCACGTCGAGCACCACGGCGCGGTCCTCGTCGGTCGTCTCGCCGTTCTCGAGGTTGACCATCTCGATCGTCTCGGAGCGGCAGTCGACCCGCACGCGCATCCCCTCCTCGAGCACGCCGTCCTTCAGGCGCGCGGCCAGGTCGCCGCTGATCTCGAAGGTGTTCATGCGCATCGGCTCGTCGGTGTCCAGCGTCATGAGGAGGACGTCGCCCGCGTAGGGGTCGACGTCCTGCCAGATAAGGCTGATCTCACCGGTGATGGACTGCGCCGCCACGGCCGCCGAGTCTAGTGTGCGGACGCGACGTGCCTCCGCCCCCTCCCAGCTACCTCCTCGTCGGGCCCCCCGACCTGCTGCACGACATGACCCTCGACTTCCTCGACGTGGGGTGGGAGGTCGCGGTCGCCGGGTGGCGCGCCGTCGTGACGGCGGCGCCCGCCGACGCCGCGGCGCCCGCGCCGGGCTGGCCGACCGAGGTGACCCTCATGGGCGTCCGGCACGGCGGGCACGCGGCCGCCTGCGCCGAGCACCTCTCCGCCCAGGCCTAGGTCAGGTGCCGGGGGCCGCCACCGGCGGCCCGTCGCCGGGGCCGCGCGGTCCGCGCATGCGCTCCCAGGCCACCAGCACGTAGGGGGCCAGGGCGAGGGCCGCGATGTCGAAGAACACGTATCCGCTGGCGGCCCCGCTCGGCGGGTTGCCGTCGGCGATGCCGGTGCCGGGGATCTCCGCGGCCCAGGTCCACGTGCCGATCCACGTGCCGTAGATCTCGAGGGCGGCGACGACCAGGAAGACGCCGGCGTAGACCGTCGGGGCGCGGCCCCGCAGCAGGAAGACGATGAGGACGGTCGCGCCGATCGCCCCGGCGACGTCGGTGCGGCTGAGCACCGTCAGGCCGAGGACGGCCCAGACGGTGACGCCGGTGATGGCGATGCGCACCAGCAGCGCGGGCCGCAGGCGGAAGAACTGGGTCTGGCTCAGGCGCAGGCCGGTGAGGTAGACGAGCCCGTGGCCGGGTGGCACGAACAGCGGCAGGTTCCCGAGCCGGTAGCTGTAGACGCCCCAGATCACCGAGCCGATGATCTCCGCGCACGTCGCGACCACGACGACCACCGACGTCTGCGCCCGCTCCATCGGGGTGAGGTAGACGAACGCCACCGCCAGGAAGCCCCACGTGCAGAGGGCGAGCAGGAGCTGGAAGCCGAGGCCGGCGTTGCGGTCGAGGGCGAGCCCGGTGGCGGTGATCGTCAGCGTCGCCAGGCAGAAGTACCCGGGCTCGCGGTTGATCCTCTCCACCCACCCGACCCTCCGACCGTCCGCGAGGGCGAGCGATCGGGCGGTGGACACCCACTCAGCCTAGCGGGTAGGTTGGCCTCGCTTCACGGGGTCGGTGCGAGGGAAGCCGGTGGGAATCCGGCGCGGTCGCGCCACTGTGATCCGGGAGCGAGCCCGCACGACATCGCGTCAGCCACTGGGGGGACCTGGGAAGGCCGCGGGCCTCGCGTTCACACCGGACGAGCCAGGAGACCTGCTCCGGCCCCGCACCCATACCTCCGCGAATCGAGGATCACATCGTGCGCTTCACCCTGCGGGCCACCCTGGCCTCCGCCTGCGCTGCCACGCTCCTGGCGGCCCCCGTCGCCTCCGCCGTCGACACCGTCGTCCGGGTCGAGGGATCCACGACCACGCTCGTCCCGGAGAGCGCCATCCCCATCGAGGGGACCGGCACGTCGACCGTCTACGACACCAACTCCGCCCCCGTCGACGTGAGCCGCGGGTCGGCCTTCTGGCAGCTCTACCGGGCCACGTCCAGCACCGGCCTCGGGTTCGGGTTCGAGTACTTCCCCGCCTTCTCCGCCATCCTCGTGCAGAGGATCGGCCCCGACGCGAACGCCGGCGCGGTCGGCTGGCAGTACCGCGTCAACCGGGTCTCGCCGCCGGTCGGCGCGAGCGACACGACCCTCGCCGCGGGCGACCGGGTCCTCTGGTACTACGGCGCCGCCGACGGGGCCCGGGAGCTCGAGGTGACGCCGTCGGGCGACCGCATCGGCACCGGCGGGAGCTTCACGGTGTCGGTGACGAGCTACGCCGCGGACGGCTCCGCGGCGCCGGCCGCGGGCGCCCAGGTGCGGTACGGCGCGACCGCCGCGACGGCGGACGCCGCCGGGCAGGTGACGCTCGTCGCCCAGGGCACGGGCCTGCAGACGGTCCAGGCGACGCGCGCCGGCGACATCCGCAGCGCGGCGCGCCCGGTCTGCTCCTTCGGCGCCGACCCCACGGTCTGCAACCTGCCGGCGGCCCCCGCCCCGGCCACCCCCGGCGCCGGCACCTCGGCGGCGGCCGACACGGTCGCCCCGGGCAGCCGCATCACCCACCCGCGCATCGGGTCGGTCGCCCGGTCCGTCCGCGGCATCCGCGGCGTCGCCGGCCCGGACCGCTCCGACGTCGCGTCGGTGCAGGTGGCCCTCGCCCGCCGCGTCGGGACGCAGTGCCGGTTCCGCACCCGCTCCGGCGGCCTGA